>NZ_JBYFCH010000001.1:0-1139933 GCF_057652295.1 Runella sp. R5_40
GGTTGCTTGGTTGTTTTTGATGACATAACTTTGTAAAGTTACGCTTTTCGACTGTCCGTCTAAATAGGACCACTCCAGCTGCACTATTTTAATGACACTACTTCCTCTGGAACTCACACATCCATTAATTTCACAACTGGCATAATAAGTAGTGGTAGCAGTCAAAACAGGGGTTATAAAGGTAGGCCCTGAAGCCAATTTATTGCCATTAACTACAGCATCATACCAAGATACATTACCTCTACAATTAGCCACTGATAATGTCACCGACTGGTCGCTTCCAGTAACTATGTCCCCTATTATGGGTACTAAAGGGCCTGAATTTGCTGCGATAGCGGAAGATCTATAACTTATACACTCTCCTATTGTACAATCAACATAATAAATCGTCGTAATATCAAATGATGGGGTAGTAAAATCTTTTCCACTTCCTAAATGAACTCCCCCTTCCTGAGCCGTATACCAATTATAAGTACCTGAACAACCAGATGCTGTTAGATTAACACTTCCTAACCCACATCGACTGGCATTAGTAGTAGTTGGAGCAGGTGGTTCAATACAATTATCAGATAAAATATTAATAGCAAAATCAACTGCCAGCCCCGAACCTCTGTAATCACCTGGCAAATTACAAGCATCAATATTAGGACTAGGGTCAAGCATTACGCGTGCTCTTATAAGCGTATTTTTAATGGTATTAGTTGGTATTGTAATATTTCCATTAAAAGTCGACAAATCATTGTTTCCACTAAATGCAATTTCTTTGTTATCATCAAAATCACCATCATTATTATAGTCAATATAAATTTTAGCGTAAACAGAATTAGTCCATGTTGCAGTCAAGGTAAATTCATATGAATTTCCTGCTCTCAAATTAGTTTTTGATACGCAACTAGCATCTTCATAGTTTATAGCCGATGAACCCTCAGAAGGAAGTATACCCTTATAAGTAAACTCCCCTAAACTAAATTTCTTGATAGTGCAATCATAACTGGGGCCTTTTGTAGCTTGGACTAAACACGCAGATGCAGGAGAACCTGCTGAAGGAGGATATTTACCCAAAGAATTGACAAGACCCTTATTTGAATTTATTAGCGAATATCGCATTCGTTCTACTTGCTTAGGTGAGAAAAGTTCATTGCAAGAGTAGCTCATAATATTTTTCAATACAGGACCAAAAAAACGACCTGTACAAGGATTAATGGCACTTTGATTACAGTCGTCATCCCTTTTATGAGGTTCAGTATCACTTACTTGATCACCTTGATTTTCAGGGTCTGAATTTTCAGGACAAAATTGGCCGCCTCCATCACCTTGGAAGGTGTGATAAAGATTCATAATATGACCCATTTCATGAGCCCAAAAAGTACCATCATTCCCATTCACTGAATTGCTGGGCATAAACATATCATCAAAATAAAAAGCAAATCCACCATCTCCATTGATTTTATGCACTACTCTTATATTAATATAATGGCTTTTGGGCCAACTACTCAAATTTCTAAGCGAATATACAATACTACTGCCAATAGATAACCCATTAGATTCGTATTCTGATATAGTTCGGGTATCTATGCGAATAATACCATTGGTTGCCTGACAATCAGGAGTACGTGAAGCTAAAACAAATTGTATCTTAGTATCAGGAGTTATACCTTTATGTGAACCTTTAGCACGAAACACATCATTGATAGAAGCTAAAGTGGCTTGAATACTTTCAATTGACACATTAGAACCTGTACCAACTGGTTCCCCTAAATGATATATATGAAAAACAACAGGAATTGTATAAATAGTTGTTGTATCAGCGGAAGCTATTCTGGCTCTTTTATCATGAAAGTATTCTTGGTCAAATTCCAACAATTTTCTCTGTAATACTATGTCATTTTTCATTACTATATCTGTTCCGCACAGTGGAATAGATTTCTGAGAATATACCTTAATTCTACCTCCTAAAATTGCCAGTAAAATCAATATGCTTAACTTATTTTTTTTCATTTTGTGAATAGTTTAAATTTACGTTCCATTCAGGACTTTGTTGTATGAATATTTTTATGTAGTTAAAAATCTGATATTATTTGATAACTAACTAATTTACAGCACATTACTCAATTCATGCAACAAAGCCTCTGTTCAGAATAACATATAAATGCTAAATCTCTTCACATTATCCTTCTTCTAGCCAGTGGTAAAAACTGCCCATTGTGAAGCTGGATGTGGTCGCGGGCAACAGCCTTGATGTAACGGCGATTGACTAAGTACGACTTGTGGATGCGTACAAAACTGGGTTCGTTGAGCAAGAACTCATGAAAGCGCTTGAGCGGGAAGCTATATACGTCGCGATGGCCATTGTGGTAGTACACCATCGTATAATTACGCTCGGCTTCAAACAAAAAAACGTCGGCAAGTTTGTCTTTGTCAAATTGAAGAAATCGCATAAGGCTGGCGGTTGAGTATGTAGCTAAACTACATCAACCACCAACGGCGAGCAATTCAAAACCAGAATTTGGTAGTATTAGGCATAATTCGGTCGCTTTATAGCCTCATTCCTAGTCTTTTTCGCAATTCTCGGTCGGGTTGGCGAGCTACCTCCAGTGTTTCGCCATTGGTGAGAAACAACATACGCTCTTTGGGGTCATAGCTATTGACGTGCTTTAGGTTCACAATGTGGCTTTGATGAACCCGAAAAAATTGAGGATTTTCCGTCAAAAATTCATAATAGCCTATCAGTTCCATTCCAATAATTTCTTTGCCTCCTTTGAGATAAATCATCGTAACGGTAGCCGCCGACTTTAAATACAGAATATCATCGGGATTCACATTTTCCCATTTCCCCTTTGACGTACGGATAAAAAGGGGCGTATCGCTAAAATTTCGGGTCTTGACAAGGTTCATGAGTACTTCGTATTGAGCACGTAGCTGAACCACATTTTTGGCCTCGGCAAAAAGCGCAGCCCTTTCCACCGCCTCTACCAAAAGACGGTAGTCAATGGGCTTTTGGAGGCATTGCAAGGCGGCGTACTGCAGGGCCGAATACGCATAATTTTTCTCTTTGGCATGACCCGAAAAAAAAACCACCTGAAAAGAAAGCTCGTTTTCTTGTTTTAAGCGATCCAATAAATTGAAGCTGGTTTCGTGGGCATGAAACTCTACGTCAAGCAATACCAAATCGGGCTGAAACTGCTTGATTGCAATGTAGGCGTCTTCCAACGTCAACGCTTCGGCTACGACCGCAACCTGCGGGCAATGGTCTTCCACGAGGTGACGAATGAGTTCCAGCTGTTCTTGGCTATCTTCGGCAATGAGAGTGGTTAGTTTTTTCATAATCGGTCGTTCATTCGTATTGTTACGTGTGTTCCCCCTTCGGGACGGTCAATGGTGTGTATCTCAATGTAAAAACCAAGTTGGTTGAGTAATTGGACGCGATTTTTTACCAAATTTGTTCCTTCCGAACGGTGCGTCTGGTACGCATTGCGTCTTTTTTGCTCGGCCGCTTTGCGACCAATTCCATCGTCTTCGACTTCGCAGACCAACGTTTCGTCGGCATCCAACCAGAACCGTATCCATACGTTTCCTTTTCTTGAAAGCTCACCCAACACCCCGTGCTTGATAGCGTTTTCGACAAATGGCTGAATCAATAGCGGAGGAATACGATAAAAATCAGGGCTGAGTGATGATGGAACTTCAATGAAAACATCAAAACGGTCGCGGTATTGCAACTGCTCAAAATCGACGTACATCTGCAACAACTTAATCTCTTGCTCAAGGGTAATCATTCCTCGTTCCAGCGATTCGCGCGTTCCATCCAACGACAAAGAAGCCGACAAATAATTTCGCATCAAATCCCCTAACTTTACGATGTGTTCGTTGGCACGGGCAGTCTCTTGTTTATAGACCAATCCCTGCAACGTATTGAGTACATTAAAGATAAAATGCGGGTGCATTTGGGCTTGAGCGGTCTGTACTTCAAGCACTTTGACCAGTTGCTCCGTTTTGGCGGCTTTCTCGGCTTGCTCTCGCGCCGCCCGCTTTTCGCGACGTACTTGCTGTTGATTTTTCCGATAAATCACCCCACCCACAGCCAATAAACCAATCATTGCCAAAGAAGCATAATACGGAAAATACGGCGAATCCCAAGGCCATACCCGTACCGAAAAACGCAGCGTGGCTTCTTGGCTTTTATTCGTACCAGTCCCTCCCGTACGCGACTTCACTCGTACTTTGTATGTTCCCGAAGCCAAATGCACGAGCGTTGCGACGGGCTCTTCTTGCCAAGCCGACCACTCGTCCATGAGCCCTTCTACGAGGTAACTGTACTGAGACACAAAAGGCTTATCCTCCCCTACCGATTCGAACTCTAAGCGTACATTTCCTTCGCCAAACGGCAGTGCAAAAACGCTATCCGATAAGAACTGTAGAAATGGCAACCGCCGACCATTCAGTTTACTGATGTAGGTACGAAGTGGTTCTGGTTTAAAATTGATTTTTTCGGGGTCAATCACCGACAAAGCCGCTCCTCCAGTGAGCCAGATTTGGCCCTTCGAGTCGCGGTAAAACCCATTTTGTCCTGGCTCAATCGCGACAAAACCGTTATGATGATTAAAACATCGCAGCTCTACTTTTCGAGAAGCATACCATTTTTTTAAATTCAGGATGTACAAATTTCGTAACGACCCAATCAGTAAATAATCGTCATTGACTGGATAAATGGCATGTACAGGCTCTTTTAATTCGGGCGTAGATAAGCACCTAACGGTATCGCGTCGGTTATCCAAATAACAAAGCCCCTTGGTAAAAGTAGCGACCCAAAGCGTTTTTTTACGATCAAATTTCAAATCAAAAATCCCACGAGCTGCTAATTTTTGATTGTCGAATGAGTATTCTGTCCATTTTTCCTTGTCGCTATCGTACCTGCTGAGTATTCTTCCCCCTCCAAACCAATACACCCCTGCTTTTTCAAGTGCCATACTGAGTACGTATGGTTTGATATTCATCCCGTTTGTAGCATTGAGTGTCTTCGTACGAAAGGGAGGTTTATTTTCAAAAATTTGAACCGTTCCTTCCCCCCCTTGTAAAACTACGTTTCGGTCGGCATCTTCCAGCAACCCAAACGCAATCGAAGTCTTATTCGTTAGGGTGGGTCGTAAAAGAAGCTCCCACTTTTTTCCATCGTACCAAACGGCACCACTGCTATTTGGCAACCATAAATGCCCTAATTTATCCCGTAATGCCGCATAATACCACCCATCTTGTGAAGACGGACTATTGGTCACTTTCGCTGCTTTTAATTGGCTAATGATTTTTTCTGAATACCCTTTGACGTTTTCAAGTCGGTTTCCATCAAACTGCTGAATGGGGTTAGCAAAGTTCAAAAACCACATTCTTTTTTGGGCATCTTCTACCACCGACCATGCGTAAGGCACCTCACTTTCTGGGAAATACTTAATGCCATTTTGGACAATAAACACAAGCCCTTTTTCGGTACCTATCCAAGTTCCGTACGTAGAATAGGTAATAGTATTGTGATTAAATTCATTGGGAAACACCTGTGTTACTTTTTGGCTTTTAGCCTCCAGCAAATACGTCTTACCTTCAAACGTAAATAACCAATCAAACGGAACAATGTGAAGTACTTTCCATTTTTTATCAACTATTTGCAAAAATGCTTGCCAATTATTAGATCCAAATTCGGTTAAAAACTGCTCGTTTTGTCCACCGAATTGACGATGAATCACTGCTTGCCCTCCGCGAGAACGCAACCACGAATCTACAATACTCACTTTTTGAGGCAATTGGTAAATGGGAGTAAGCTGCTGGGAAGTAATTGCTACCAAACCCAAAGAATCAATATTGGCGATTAGTGCCTTTTTGGGAGCATCATAGATAAGTCGAGATAGCCTTTTGTTTTTAAGTGAAGGCCAATTGGCAGCAACCAGCGAATCGTTGATGTTGGTATATAACTCTCCCGTGGCGGTATTCAAGCAAAAAAGGTGATTTGCGTTGTCAATACATACATTCGAATAGCTAGCCTCGTCTTGTTTAAGCGCAACAAAAGTTCTGCCATCAAATCGCGAAATCATCGCATTGGATTCTATATAGAGGTAACCATCCTTCGTTTCTACCAATTTTTGAACGATATTTCCTATCGTTTTACCATTGGGGGCAAATCGCTCAAAACGTTCTCCATCAAATTTACACAAACCGTATTTTGTCCCAATCCAAAGGTACCCTCTACTATCGCGAAGAGTCGCCATCACTTGCAGCTGCGACAGGCCGTCTTGGGGGGTATAATGGAGAATAGGATAGTGCTGCGCAATGCACATTGATACAACAGCACTAAAGAAAATGAGTAAAACGATGCGCATATAAAAACAAGTCCAAGTGCTTGGTTAGAGCAGCCTCATCATTAGCCATGCCTAACTCCCCTGAACTCGTTTTCCAATATAGTTTTTCTTAACTACATATTACAATTATAACCCATAATTTGGTCGATTCTCAAAAAATCAGGTTAAAAGCCTACTACCCTTGGGATTTCTTAAACCCATAAGGGCAATGGCGGCAGCCGTTTTTGCAGCAGTAACCCCGCTTGAGATGATACGCCGCCGTGAATACAATGAAACCGTTTTCGTCGGTATAATAATCTTCTTTCTCTAACCCATGACGGCCAGAGGTAACTGTTGATTTTTGTGAAGAGGAAGGTTCGCGCACTTTTATAGATTTTTGGGCACAGTAGGTATGTAACCAATTGTGCCCAAAAATGTTTTTTACATTAATTCAACTTTAAACAATTCCTTGGATTTAATCCACACCCAGATGACGATAACCATCGTCAGACTTCCGCCCAAAAGCACCGACGGTACGGTTCCCATTACTTTGGCAAGCACTCCTGATTCAAACGCCCCAATCTCGTTGGACGAACTCACAAAGACACTATTGACCGAAATAACGCGTCCCCGCATGTGATCGGGCGGGACAACTTGCAAAATTGTTTGGCGAATGACGACGCTAATGGCATCAAACGCTCCCGTGAAAAACAACATCACGACCGATAACCAAAAGTGGGTTGAAACTGCAAAAACAAGCGTAGCTACCCCAAAACCTGCTACCGAAATAAGCATATTGCGCCATGCATGCCGAGCGGGAGGAAAGTACGCCGTCATAAAAATCGTCAAGACTGCCCCTACCGACGGCGCAGCACGTAAGATTCCGAGCCCTTCGGCGCCTACTTTTAAAATGTCTTCGGCAAAAACGGGCAATATCGCAATTACTCCCCCAAAAAGCACGGCTGCTAAATCGAGCGAAATGGAGTAGAGGAGAATTTTTTGTTGATATACAAATTGAATTCCTTCTTTGATGCTTTGCCACAAACTGACCGTTTCTTCTTCGGCAGCCCGCGGAATGGGCTTCTTGGAAATCAAAAGTAGCATTCCCTGCGTGATGGCCAAAATCACGACCACAACCCACAATGTATTTATCAATCCCAAATAAGCGTATAAAAATCCAGCTACGCCTGGGCCTGCAATGGCGCCTACTTGCCAAAAAGTCCCGCTCCACGTAGCAGCGTTTGAATATACTTCGCGAGGGGTTAAAAAGGCTTTCATCGACGACACGGCGGGTGAATAAAACCCTTTGGCAAAACCAATAACCGCCAAAATACCATAAACTGTCAGTAACAACGACGTCTGCGAAAGGTGGTTGCGGTTTTCGGGGTTCATCAACGCAATGAGCCCCAAAGAGCAAACCAAAATCACTGATTGGCTGATTTGCATGATGGTGCGCTTGTCTTTGCGGTCGGCATAATGGCCACCAAACAAGGCCAACGAAATGTAAGGAATGGCTTCGGCCAGCCCAATAAAACCTAATGAGAGTGGGTCGTGGGTAATTTTGTACAATTCATACCCAATCACCACTTCCTGAATCAAAAGCGCTGCCGTAATGAGGCTATTGGTGGTTATCAGGTTGACAAACTCTGGATAACGCAGCGCGGCGTAAGGATCGGTGGAGATAGTTTTCAACGTAAATTTTTTGGTTGATTAAGAAACGTACTCAAAAACTCAACCCAATTTGAGCGGGTAAAGTTGCTTGGGGTACTAAAAAAAAGCCCCCATCGACGATGGGGGACTTGTCAAATAAATGAAGGGTGGGCTAATAATCAGCTAATTGAGAAATTTCTTTTACTTTGTCGGCGAGTTGCGCTACTTTGCCAATCACAATGATGGCGGGCGAGCCGATTCCCTCGGCTTGGGCTAGTTGAAGTATATTTCCGACTTTCCCCGTGACAATTTTTTCGTCGGGACGGCTGCCATTTTGGATGATAGCTACGGGCAAATTTATCTTTCCTAACTGTGCAAACGTCTCTACGATTTCGGGAAGTTTGTGCATACCCATCAATACCACCACCGTAGCCGACGAACGCGCCGCCAACGACAAGTCGTTGGATAGGCTGTGGTCTTTGGTCGTGCCTGTAATCACCCAAAAACTCTCACTCATACCTCGGGTCGTGAGCGGAATCCCCGCCAAAGCAGGCACTGCATAGCTACTCGAAATCCCTGGCACTACCTCTACAGTAATGCCATGACGCTCCGCATATTCGAGTTCTTCGTAGCCACGACCAAAAATGAACGAATCACCACCTTTGAGGCGTACCACATGGCCGTATTGTTGGGCGTATTCGACAATCAGGTGATTAATAACGTCTTGGTTACAGCTGTGTTGGGCAAAACGCTTACCCACGTTGACAATCACGCAATCGGGTTTACAATACTCCAGCAGTTCGGTACTGGCTAAAGCGTCGTGTAACACTACATCAGCGCTTTTGAGGGCTTTGATGCCTTTTAAGGTGATTAATTCGGGATCACCTGGGCCTGCTCCAATGAGGGTGACTTTCATAAAACTAGCTGTCTTTTCCAAATTCTACCAACGATAACGCTGGCTCTTCTACTTCTTCCAATTGTGCTTGACGCAATTCGTTTACTTTGTTCAAAAACTGACCAGCAGCTTCCACAAACTGACGAGCAAAGGCTTCGCTTGGTTCGTTTTTGTTGATGCTAAATACCAGCTCTTTGAAACCACCTTCCGTCAAATGACCAAATTCTGCGCCAAAGTGCTCGTCAAAGTCGCGGATAATGCCGTACTGTGTATTGGTAGGCACGCCTTTGCTCACAAGCATGGCTTTCGCACCCGTTACAAACACGTTGTATGAATGATAAATAGCGTCGGCCCAAACGGCTTTTTCAAGGTTTTCGTAAGCCCAACCAAGTTTTTCTTGGGCTTCGATGAGCGTCGTCCCCACCAAGTCCACCAACACACTGGCACATTCTCCTACTCCGACTTCCGTTTGGAAAGGCTCTTCGTGGTCCCAATCAATGTAGTCGCTTGGCGTAGCGGTTGTCAAATCGGCCAACGGCTTCAACATCGCGTAGAAATATTTGTTTCCTTGGCGGAGGTAGTAATCATTGTAATACTCGCCTTCAAACGAATTGGCTTCGTAGTCTTGCAACAACAAACGCAGTGCCGCAGGGCCACGCTTGGTCGGCACTTTCACCACTTTATCGCCAATCATGCCTTCGTTCAATCCGTTGAATCCACCACCCAACAACACTTGCAAGGCTGGCAATACGAGTTTACCATTTTTGATGGAACTTCCGTGAAAACCGATATTGGCAGCGCTGTGCTGACCGCAGCCGTTCATACAACCGCTGATTTTGATTTTGATGTCGTTGTTGTAAATGATGTCAGGGAATTCTTCTTTCATCATAATTTCGAGCGCACGAGTAATACCATAGCTGCTCGAAATCGCCAAGTTACAGGTATCCGTTCCTGGACAAGTGGTGATGTCGGCGGTGGTATCAAAACCAGGCTCGGCCAATCCCAAATCACTCAATTGTTGATAAACCGTGGCCAAATCTTCTGCTTTTACAAAACGAAGCAAATAGCCTTGATTTACGGTAACGCGAATATCGTCAGCGGCGTATTGGCGCACAATGTCGGCCAATTTACGCGCTGTTGACGAGTGCATATCACCCAACAAAACGCGGAGCTGCACGGCGTACCAGCCTTTTTGTTTTTGTTCAAAAACGTTGGTTTGAAGCCATTTTGTATAGGTATCATAGGTCGAAGCCGCGATTAGTTCTTCTTTTGTCACTCCACCTTCACGCGTCGAAGTGTATAAGTCCGAACTCGCAAAGTCGAGCCCTTCTGGAAGGTATTCTTTGTTTTTGATGGATGTCCATTCTTCATTTACCCGCTTCAAAAACTCCTCTAAACCGATGTCAGCCAAAAGGAATTTCATCCGCGCTTTGTGACGGCGCACGCGCTCTCCGTAACGGTCGAATACGCGAATAACGGCCTCAATGAACGGTATAACGAATTTTTCTTCCAAAAACTCGTGCGCAGGTTTTGCCAAAAGCGGCTGTGCGCCTAGGCCACCACCAATCAACACCCGAAAGCCTTTGACTTCCTCGCCTTGCTCATTGAGACGTACGAGTGGAATCAAACCCACATCGTGCATAAAAGCATAGGCCGAGTCTTTTTCGGAAGATGACACCGCAATTTTAAACTTACGCCCCATGTCTTGGCAGATTGGGTTGCGCAGAAAATATTCAAAAATGCCGTGGGTAATCGGGGTAATGTCAAACGGTTCCAACGGATCAATTCCCGCACGCGCAGAACCTGTTACGTTACGAACAGTGTTACCACAAGCTTCGCGTAGGGTTATTTGCGCATCTTCCAAATCGGCCCACAAAGCTGGCGAGTCGGCCAACTTTACAAAGTGCAACTGAATATCTTGACGCGTAGTGGCGTGGAGATTTCCTGTGGCATATTTGTCAGAACAATCGGCAATTCGCACCAACTGATCGGCAGTAATACGACCATAAGGAAGTTTGATACGAATCATTTGTACCCCCGCTTGGCGTTGACCATACACCCCTCTTGCAAGGCGGAATTTACGAAAAGCCTCTTCGGGTACGTTTCCGCCGCTAAAAAAGCTGATTTTGCTTTCTAACTCAAGAATATCGCGGCGCGCGGCTTCGCTTATGTTTGATGTGAATTGGATGTTTGACATATCTATTAACACTTAAACTCTATCGAGTTAATATTTTAATTTATAAATTTTTAAAGGGATTTTACTCCCTTTAAAATAAGGTTTCCCTTTATTGGTGATACAAAGTACGGGCTTGCCGTGTTAATTTCCTAATAATAAGCCCAAAAACAACGAATAGGCAATAACCAAAGGTTATGATTAAAACTTCACGAGGCGTTTTCGGTCGGCATAATCTCCCAATTGCAAATCAATGAAATAATCGCCCGCAGGGTAAGTCCGAACGTTGATTGGCTGCACAAACGCATCGGTGTTCTTTTCAAACTCGGCTCGCCACACTTCCGCACCCGTGATACTTCGCAAGCGCAAGAGCACTTTTCCGCGCAATGAATTGGTAAATTTCACTTCTACCATGCCATCGGTTGGGTTAGGACTCAGCGTTAGTTCTTTGTCTGGCAAGGTTTCACTGCCCAAAATTTGAACATTACGAACATAAATTGTGGCACTTGCCGAGTCACGACACACATCCGAGCCTGAGCCTTTCACTAAATACGTCAGTGTACGGGTTGGGCGGGCGGTTACTTGAGGCCCCAGCGTTGAGCTGAGTCCTTCCGACGGCGACCAATTGATTACCCCTGCTCCCCGTGCTTGTAAAATAACAGCTTCACCAGGGTTAATAAATTGTGCCGATGCTTGTATCTGCACCGAAGGTTTCATCCCTACATCGGCAGTGATAGAATGAGCAATATTCAAACCTGTACGCACAATATAACGATCCCAACTACCACTTGAATTTCGCTCCCAAGAAGTGGCGTTAAGCGATTCGCCATCGCGGGTAGTGACAAGGGCTACGGTATCTCCCGCCACGTAATCAAACTCTACTCCAATCAAGAATGCGAGGTTATTTTGGCTTAAAAGGTTGATATTTTGGTCAAAAACTACCTTGGTTTCTCGGTTGTTTTTCACATCGTCCAAAATTTTACGCAACGGAATTTCTTTAACTGTCAACTCCGAACCTGGCCCTCCTTGAAAACCGCGGGCATTCCATACTTTAACCCGTACGACGCTTTCCGTTTCGGTACTTTTTGCGGCCTTGGCTACGCCAAATTTCAGGGTCGCACCTCGTAAGTTGGTGTATCCAAGCGGGTTTGAGTACAACTCTGCCACTGCTTGGGTTCGACGGCTATTTTGTCCTGCAATGTATCCCGTACCACCCGTTTGACGTAAGACAGTGCCTGTTCCAGAAAAATTGGTGACGGTAGCGCATAATCCCGCGTTTATTACTTCAACATATTCTGTTCGTACAAGTGGGGCTGACGTTCCTGCGGTGTTTGACACAGTGAGTGTTACCTTAAACTTACCCGCAGTCGTGTACGTTACCGTCGGATTTTGGCTCGTCGAAGTAGCGGGGTCACCTCCTTCAAACTCCCATTTCCAGGCGTTTGGAAAATTGGTAGAAAGATCCGTGAAACGTACTTGCCCACCTAGCAATACCGTACGGTTTTCAGCCACAAAATTGGGAATTGGGCTCCCCGATATGAGTTGACCACAGACGTTAGAAGTAAGCAAACTTGCCCGACGCGGACTAACCTCCATGACCGTTCGCATCCGTGTCTTTTGGTCTTTTGTAAAAATATTAAAACAACCGTCGTCCGAATAATCCATGTAGTTTTCGACCATGTTTGCTCCTCCGCAACTGATACGTCCTTTTTGACAGCCACGGCTTTCTGACGCTTGGGTTGGGGTATCGGCACAAAAGTCATCTCCACAAGCGGCATCTCCCCAAATGTGGCGAAGGCCCAGCCAGTGACCTGTTTCGTGCGTAAGTGTTCTGCCGAGGTTATAAGGTGCTCTCAATAGAGAAAAGCTACCTTTTTGAGAATTTCCAAAATTGGCGTAGTTAATCACAACCCCATCGGTACTGGCCGCCCCACCACCCGATGGAATCCCCGACAGTCCCGAACTACTTGGAAACTGGGCATATCCCAACAGGTTATCATCTTGTGCGGCAAAATCAAGCACCCAGATATTGTAATATTTGTTGGGATCCCACGAAGTAGTTGGTTTGAGCGAACCTTCAATGTCAGTACGTGCCCAACTTGTACGATTTCCATTGACCCGATCAATACCAGCCTCCGTCATTCGTTGGCCGTTGGGGTTAAATTGGGCCATACAAAACTCAATTTCGATGTCGGCTCCGCGGGCGTCATTATTAAAACCGTTGGTATTTACTCTTCGTCTAAAATCTTCATTAAGCGTCTCTATCTGCGACTGAATTTGCGCTTGGCTGATGTTTCTCCCCACTCCTACTGCTTCTCCGTTGTGAATCACGTGTACAACAACGGGGATGGTGATAATATCTGCCGCCCCTCTGCTAGATGCCATTTTGGACTTTAGCTCGACCATTTTGCGCTGTAAATCACGCTCAAAATCATCAAGGCTACCTTCGCTAGGGAATCGAAGTCGGCGTAGGCTGTCCATTTCCATGGTGGCACAGGGTTCGGGGCGCCGCTGTGCGTGGGCGGCAAAATTCGTTAGAATAGAAAGGGCAAAAATGTATAGTAACTGGCGCATAGTAATTGTACAAAATTGAGACGAGGCACTAAATTATTTCCCTGTGGATGTAAATTTAAAACGATAGCTCGCATCAACATCTCCGAAATAATACTCAAGAACCATTGTGTTTTCGGTCAATGTCTTTACGATAAACGGCAACTTAAAGCTGCCAAACAACCGAGGAATGCCCATTTCGAGCGTTGCATTGGCGCTCGTCAATTGCCACACATCTGTGATGAGAATATCTGGCTCCGTGGTACGGCATTTGGTTGCCCCGTTGGTGTATTCCATTTTCTTTTCTGCGTTTGCATAAAACACAAACTGGTCGTCGAGTTGACAAGCCTCAAGGACATCGCTTCCTGCCAAATCGAACGGGTCTTTTTCATCAACAATCGTAACCCCACTCAGCACCCACGTTTTCTTTTCAGTACCCGTGAGTAACTGAGAGTAAGTCAACGGCTTAGGATCTAACTTTTCGGTACACCCACTTAGCGCACCTATGATTATACCGACGAAGGTAATAAGCATACTTTTTTTCATCTCTATAAGGTGGTTATTGTGGGACGTAGTTTAATGGAATAATGACGTTTGTATCTTTTTTAGTGGCATAACTATATACCTTCATCTTAATATTCAGCGAGATTCGCTTATTGACAGGATTCCAAACCCCTGTTCCTGACAAAGTATCATACCCACTGGCAAATTGCGGAATCACCTGCTGCGGAATGGTCAGGGTATTATTTCCGTTGTCAATAAAATCGAGGGTTGGTTTTTCGGCTTGGAAACCTACGGGTGCCTCCCAGTTAAAAAACTGTTGAAAACCTATCAATCCAACGTTAATGTTGGAGATAGTATAACGTTTGCAATCCGTGCTTGAAATTTCAATATCGGCCAACTGATATGATTGGGTAGCGTTGACGGGCAATTGCCCCGTATAAAGCCCGTCCATCAAACAAGCATCCCGAATGGTGAACACCATTTTGTTGCCCATACCTCCTTTTCCAAAACCAACTTGTACTTTGTCGGCAGGCTTTACGGCCGTCAAAGCAAACTCAATGGTACTCGATTCGAGAATGTTATTGGCATTGTTGAGCAGATACAGGGTAATTTCACCAAAACTCTGGCCTACAGGAATAATCACTGTTCCTTTCGTGCCCTCGATGCGGTAATCTCTGCCTTCACGGGCAGTACCACCTACGGTATAACTGATGTTAATTGACTCATTGAGTACTGCCCCGCCATTGTGTACTTTGATTTTGATGGCTTTGGAATAACTTTCCTTGAAACTGAGGGCAGTGTCATTAAAAACCACAAAATTCCCTCCTTGGTAGGTGATCCGTTCTTCTTCACAGCTCGCCAGCCATAGCCCCGCCGATACCATCAGAAAAACAAAAATGACTGATTTTATGATTGAATAGTTAGATTTCATTTTCAGATTTTTAATTTACTTTTTTCGGTTTTACGGTTTACTGTTTCGGGTTTATCGTTTGCTGTTTCGGGTTTGCGGTTTGCTGTTTTGCCAATTTCAGTTTCGGGTTTGCCCTTTGCTATTTTGCCAATTTCAGTTTCGGGTTTATCGTTAATATGTTGTTTATTAAGTTTCTTTATAATTTACCCGCAGATTTTGGGTGATTAATTCGGCTAATGAGCTTATCTGCGCCAATCCGCGTTGAATTTTAATCTGCGTTTATCTGCGGGATAAAAAATATCATACTACTTTTCAAACAAGGTATTAATATTCTAAACTTCTAACCTCAAACAGGAAACATCAAACCTAATAACCAGGATTCTGCTGACCCGCCAAAGAGGGGTTTCGTTGAATTTCAGTTTGTGGTATTGGCCATAATTCATACTTGACGTTCCAATTGGTTGAAAAAGCCGACATCACAGCCTGCGCCCGCCCAGTACGCACAAGGTCGTACCAACGGTGACCTTCAAAAGACAACTCATAAACCCGTTCACGCTCGATAATACTCAGCATCTCGCTTTGCGTAGCCGTCGTAATCAACGGAGGTTTTGCACTGTCGGCCAACCCGTCACCAGCGCGGGTACGTAACCTGTTAATGTCGGCGATGGCCCCCGTTGTACCCGTAATTTTCCCCTGCTGCGCACGAGCTTCAGCCCGAATCAAGTACATTTCTCCCAAACGGAATATGACAAAATTGCGGTTGCTTTCATCGGCAGTTCCATACTTACGGAGTGTCCAACCATTGTCATTGCCTTTTTGTTTGGTAAAATCAAATACAAGGGTTTGGCTGCGGTTCCCCGATTCCCTTGACAACAACGAAACCACCACCTGATTGGAAGGAACCACTTCTCGACGACCTACAAAATAATTATTAATATCTCCCGAATAATCGTTGAGGGTATATCCAAATTCAAAGATAGACTCTTGGGTAAAATCCTTTGTTACCACGTCATTGTACGATACCAGCGAATAATTGGTTGAATTAATGAGAAGTGTCGCATACGCTTCTGCTTGCGCCCAGTTTTTTTGGTAGAGATAATAACGAGCCAATGCAGCACGGGCGGCGTTTTTGGTGGCGTATCCTGCAAACACGTTACGGTCTTGCGGGTCGCCATCGGGCAAATCAGCAAGCGCCGCTTGAAAATCTTCCAGCGCCCAAGTCAAAATCTCCTCTTTGGAAGCGCGTGGGATGGTACGGTTGGTAGCTAATGTCGTTGAAGTGACTTTGGGAATACCTCCGAAAGTATGCGCACCAATAAAATTGGCATAGCCTCGTAAGAATTTTGCTTCTGCCGTCAGTGCCTTCGCATCAGCCGCTCGCACACTCGCAATGGTTGGAAGGCGCTCAAGCACAAAATTGGCCAAATAAATCGAGCGAAACACACTCCCCCACAAAGCCCCAACAACCCCGTTGGAAGGGGTAATTTGTTTGGTACCCAGTTCTCGGTAATCCGTAAAAGTTCCTAGGTGAATAATGTTATCGGCCGTAAAATCGCCCGCTTGCACCGTAGGACTTCCAATGCTCCGTGCCGCCGAATACAACCCAATTCGTACCGAAGGCAAATCGCTGGCGGTAGTAAATACAATGTCGTCAATCAGCAAATCAACGGCAGGTGGGTCAAGAACCACCGTGTTACAGGCCGACATCAAAGCTGTTAGAAGGAATGCGTATGATAAACGTTTCATAAAATTCGGAAGATTAAAGCTGGTTAGAAATTTACGGTTACCCCACCCACAATCGTTTTCACTTGCGGTAACGTAAAGAAGTCGATACCTTGGGCGGCCGTCGAGCCATCGAGCGTACTTACTTCTGGGTCGGCGCCCGTGTAGCGCGTCAACGTCCAGAGGTTTGTACCCGTGGCGTACAAGCGTACCGTGCCAAGCTTAATTTTGCTTGTCCACTTGGCTGGAACCGTGTAACCAATGGCCACGTTCTTAAGACGCAAATACGAGCCATCTTCCACAAGGCGGCTACTTGAGTAACTGTTGTAAGTATTGTTATACTCATAACGAGGCACGTCTGTAATGTCACCTGCTTTCTGCCAACGGCGCAACGATGCCCGCGTTTGGTTCACCCGTAGGTCTGTGCCTGGGTTAAGCAAAAACGAATTTCCGTAGTTCATCACACTATTTCCGTACGAAAATTGAAGGAAAGCACTGACATCAAAGCCATTCCAAGAGAATGTGTTTGTCAAACCACCTATCAGTTTTGGCTGGGCGTTTCCAATCACTTGGGCGTCGTCGGTTGTAATTCGGCCATCGCCATTAAAATCTTCGTACAAGGCATCACCAGTAGCCACGTCCACCCCAAGGTATTTAAGCCCCCAAAACGTACCAAGTGGCTCACCTACTTTGATGACATTGGTAGCTCCTACGCCCGCCGCTGAGAAACCACGGTATAGCGGTTGTTCTGAAGCCAGTGATACCACCTTGTTATCATTTCGCGAAACGTTCAAATCAGTTGTCCAACGAAATGCACCATCAAAATTGACCGAACGTAAGGTAAACTCAAGCCCTCGGTTTGAGATGCTACCGATGTTCCCTTGAAGCGAGCCAAAGCCCGTAGTTGCAGGTAGTGGTTCGGCAAACAAAAGCGCATCGGTCAGGTTGTCATACACTTCGGCCGTGAAACTCAAGCGGCCTTTCCAAAACGCCACGTCCAAACCAATGTTGGCTTCTCGCGTTCGTTCCCATTGCAAATTAGGATTACTAAGGCTGTTAGGCCCTACTCCTGAGGAACCGTTGTAAGTAGTGGCGTCCCATGTTCCTAAAAATTGGTAGTTTCCGATGCGTTCGTTCCCTGTATATCCATAACTCGCCCGAAGTTTAATGTCTTCGATAAAGTCCACATCTTTCAAAAAGTTTTCCTCTTTCAAACGCCATCCTACCGAAGCCGATGGGAAGAAACCAAATTTGCGGTCTTGTCCAAAACGAGACGAACCATCGTAGCGAGCGGTGGCGCTAAACAAATATTTGTTTTTGTAATCGTATTTTATTTCTCCAAAACCAGATACTAAACCATTTTGAGCAAAAAACGAACTACCTGCATCTACTACCCCAGCGGATGAAATATAGGTAAACTCATCGCGAGGGAAAACACGTCCTTGCACTCCCGAGGTAAGACCTTGCGAATGCAGAAGCTCCCCTCCCACCAATCCACTAATGTGGTGATCTTCCGAAATGCTGGTGTTGTAGGTCAAAATGGTTGAATTTAAGAAGGTTGCTAACGAAGACGTTCCATACGCCCCGTATCCTTGTCCACCTACAGAAGGTAAGCTTCCGTAAAAGGTGCCAGTCGGGTTGTAGGTATCTTCTTGCGAACCGTTGTAATCCATGCTAAACTTGGTACGAAGGCGAAGGTTTGGCATGAAAGCATATTCGGCATTTACACCACCCAAAAACTTAATCCCGTACGTCAACTGACGCGGCAACAATGCCTCGGCGACGGGATTACCGTTAGGGAAGCCTTGGTAGTTGGGGTCGTTGGGGGTATAAAGTTTTGATTGCTCGTTGAAAGGTGCATAATATGGTAAGCTACGAAGTGCCGAACCATAGACCCCATCCACGGCATTGTCGCTAAACACACGGCGGTTTTTGGTACTCCCAATGCTTAGGTTCAGTCCAAACGAAAGTTTAGGAGACGCCTTATGATCAAGGTTAAAAGAACCCGTGTAACGCGCAAAGCGGTTGTTGAGCTGCACCCCTTCTTCGTCGCGGTAGCTACCACTCAAATAAAAGCGGGTACGGTCGTTGCCTCCCGAAGTAGAAAGTTGGTATTGTTGATAAATCCCTTTACGAAGTACTTCATCGACCCAATTGGTATTAACCGCATCCGTTACGCCAGGAATCAAGCCAAGGGCATCGGGATCAACCATGTCCTGAAAGCGCGTTTGTTTGGCGTTAAAATTGGCTACCGCTTCACGTTGAAGGGTCAAAATTTCGCTGGAGCTTAACAAATCTAGCCGCTTAACCACGTCCGAAACCCCACGCTGTACATCAAATGTAATATTGGTTTTTTGGTTGGCCTTGCCGCGTTTTGTCGTAATTAATACCACGCCATTGGCTCCTCTTGCGCCATAAATTGCCTTAGCTGAGGCGTCTTTAAGAACTTGAATGGACTCAACATCACTGGTGTTAAAAGCCGAAATCGCGTTGTCTTGCTGGCCTCCATAGCTAAATTGTGATACGGCTCCGTCATACACTGGAATGCCATCGACAATCATCAACGGGCGGTTGGAAGCATTAATTGAGGTATTCCCACGGATGACAACCTTGACCCCGCCCCCAGGTGTTCCAGACGCGGCCGATACGCGAACCCCCGCCGCTTGTCCTTGTAAGGCTTGGTCAATCCCCGAAACAGGCAAGTTTTTGAGGCGATCTCCTTTTACGGTTGTCATGGCACTAATGACATCCTTTTGTTGGGTGGTTGTGTAACCTGTCACCACGACTTCGTTAAGTTGGGTAGGGCTTTCGAGAAGTTCGACGTTGATGATGGTTCGGTTCGTGACCACCACCTCTTGACTGAGCATTCCGACAAACGAAAAAGCTAACGTTACTTTACCGTCGGGCACTACAATCCGATAACTACCCTCGGCATCTGTCGAAACCCCCGTGGTAGCGCCTTTGAGGGTAACGTTTACGCCTGGCAAAGGCTGCGCGTCGGTAGCAGAAGTGACCTTACCCGTTATCGTACGATTTTGGGCCCAGAGTGCTCCATAGAAGCCCAAGGTCATGCTTAAAATGAAGAAAGACTTGCGTAACAATTGATTCATGTAAACGTATTTTATAAATCAGGCGTTTCGGAAAAAAATTAGCTATTAGGTTAGAAAAAATATACGAATTGGGCTAATTGTCGGCGTTTTTGCGACTAGACAAACAAAGTCACTTTCAGTAAACAATTGATAATCAACAAAGTTTATCTAAAAACAAGCACCATCTTCGCTACGTGGCTTAGTTGCTGGCGAAAAGTTAGACAAAAAAGTCAGGCAAAAACAGGCTTATCCAAATTATTTGTACTTTTAAGAACGAAAGATTCTACTGAATGTTTTGCAAAGTACTGTATCTAATTTTGGGATAATTAACGACGGCTTTAAGATGGTTTGGTCAAAGTTGCTTTTATTCATATCGTTCTATCTTTGTGGGTTAGCAGCTCATTCTCAGGGACGTTTGTTCGTTTTTTATGATACCGAGTGTCCAATTTGCCAAAAAACGACCAAACGATTACAAGAAATGTACGATAAATATGGCCAAAACGTTGCGTTTACGGCCGTTTTTTCCACCAAGTCTCTTAAAAAGTCGGAAGTAAAAGCTTTTGCCAACGAATACCAATTTACATTGCCCTTCGTAATAGACCGAAAACATAAGCTGGTCGAACGGTATGACGCACGCACCACCCCCGAGGTTGTATTACTAAATGCACAAGGCCAAGAAGTGTATCGCGGGGCGGTTGACAACCAATTTTTTGGACTTGGGAAATACCGTCCTAAAACCACCGAATTTTATCTCCAAAATGCACTTGAAGCGCTTGTTTCAGGAAAACCTATCGTACCTCCTCGCACCGAAGCCGTAGGCTGCCTCATTAACCGTAAAAAAAGTAGCTGAAAGTTTTAGCCCCCGATACGCTGATAAAAAGGGACAACTTTGCACCTTTGCAGGGATTTTATAAACCATTCTTTCTGCTATGTCTATCATTAAAGTAGCCGCAGGCACCATCAACACCACTCCTTTAGCGTGGGAATCGAATCGTAAACACATCGTAAGTGCGATTGAAGACGCTCGCCGACAAGAGATTAGCTTGCTTTGCTTGCCCGAATTATGTATTACAGGCTACGGCTGCGACGATGCTTTTTACAGTGCAAATACCCTCACGCAGGCCATCGAAAGTTTGCACGAAATCGTTGCGCATACGGCTGGTATCGCCGTGGCAGTGGGACTTCCTTTGCGGTTTAATAACAAATTATATAACACGGCTTGTTTGATTGTCAACAAACGTATTCTTGGTTTTGCGGCAAAACAACACTTGCCCAACTACGGGCTTTTTTACGAAGACCGTTGGTTTCATCGTTGGCCTGCGGGCTTACGCGACGAGGTCAAAGTCGGTGATTTTCAATACCCTATTGGCGATTTGATTTTTGACTTATCGGGAATTCGGGTAGGTTTTGAAATTTGTGAAGATGCGTGGGTAGCTCAGCGCCCAGGCCGTTTGCACTTTGACCGAGGCGTTGACATCATCCTCAACCCTAGTGCCAGCCCCTTTGCTTTCCAAAAATTCATGACCCGCGAGCGGCTCGTTATTGACGGCTCTCGCTCGTTTTCGTGTAGTTATGTTTATACCAACTTACTGGGCAACGAAGCTGGCCGCCTTCTTTTTGACGGCGATGCCATGATTGCCAGCGATGGTACGTTGTTGGCTTCTAGCCCACGGTTTGGCTATGCCGATTATTACATTACTTCGGCGGTCATTGATACGGATGTCACCCGACTTTCTCATTCGCAAATAAAATCGCCCGTTGCTGGCGGCAATTGGAAAGTGACTGACACCTTCCAGTGGCACGAAGTAGCGCCCGCGTATCAAACAGCGGAGTTAGAGCCATTTGAGCGAGGCGGGTATTTAAAGGAAGAGGAGTTTGCGCGGGCAGTATGCTTGGCGTTGTTCGATTATTTGCGCAAATCCCGTTCGTATGGCTTTACAGTATCGCTTTCAGGAGGGGCCGATTCTTGTGCTTGCGTGGCATTGTGTGGTTTAATGATTCGTTTGGCGGATGAAAGTATTGGTCTTGAAGCGTTCAAACAAAAACTGGGGCATATCAAAAAAATTCAACAAGAAACAACCGTCGAGGGTATTGCCAAACAGTTGATTCATAGTATTTATCAAGGAACAGAAAACAGTTCTACCGATACCTACGAATCGGCGGCAAGTTTGGCCCAATCAATAGGCGCGACTTTCCACAACATTAATATAAATGGACTTGTAGAAACGTACAAAGGGCTTATTGAAGAGCAAATAGGTCGTGACCTTACGTGGGAGCAAGACGATATTCCGTTGCAAAATATCCAAGCGAGGGTACGTGCCCCGAGCGTGTGGCTGTTGGCCAATTTATACGGACACTTGTTGTTAGCAACTTCCAACCGTTCTGAAGTTGCCGTGGGGTATTGCACCATGGATGGGGACACGGCGGGGAGCATTAGCCCTATTGCGGGGATTGATAAATACTGGCTTCGTCAGTGGTTAGTGTGGCTCGAAACCATTGGTTGCCACGTCAAAGGGCATCATATTAAAGTGGAAGGTTTGCAAAAAGTAAACAGCTTGCAACCCACGGCCGAATTGCGTCCGAAAGAGCGAATGCAAACCGACGAGAAAGACCTGATGCCTTACGAGGTGTTAGATGCAATTGAGGAAGTAGCGATTCGAGACAAGAAGTCACCCGTTGACTGTTTCCGTAGCATGGAAGTTCGTTTTGCCGAAAAGTATTCTCGCGAAACGTTGTATGCGTCGGTGGACCGTTTCTTCAAATTATGGAGTCGAAATCAATGGAAACGAGAACGCTATGCCCCAGGATTCCACCTCGACGATTACAACCTCGACCCGCGCGCTTGGTGCCGCTTCCCGATTCTTTCGGGAGGGTTTGAGAAAGAACTCGAAGAGCTTAAAACCTATTTTGAAGGGAAGAATGCCAAAGCTCGTAAGGGGAAAATTGGGTTTTAGGTTAAATTTTAGAAAGTACAGTCAGATATGGGTTTTTATATTTTTTGCGACGAATCACTAAAATCGGGTAAAAAGTACTCGAATTTCTATGGTGGTGTACTCATAAGTAAAAGTGATTTTGAATGGGTCAAAAATGCCCTTTTGAGTAAAATGCAAGATTTGAACCTTGAGGATAGCGAGCTAAAATGGCAGAACATTAATGTCTTACGACTTGAACCTTACAAAATCATGATGGATGTTTTTTTTGAATTAGTGAAACAAGACATCGTCAAGGTAAGAATTATGTTTACAGATAACCGTTTAAAGCCAACAAAGCTTACAGAAAATCATAAAAACAAGCAGTACCATATTCTATATTATCATTTTCTCAAACATGCTTTTGGCCTCAAATATATACCTTCAGGGTCTATCACAGACCTTGAAATATTTTTTGATAACATTCCAGATAAAGAAGAGAAAAACAGAGAATTTAAGAGGTACGTTTTTGGATTGCAATTCCTTCCTGACTTCCAAGAGGCTAAAATTCAGATAAAGGAAGATTCTATTTACGAAGTGGACTCCAAAAACCATATTTTGATGCAATGTTTAGATGTAGTTTTGGGAGCTATGGCTTTTAGACTTAACGACATGCACAAAGAAAAACCTATTGGACAGTTAAAGCGCGGAAAACGTACGATAGCGAAAGAGAAGGTCTATCAGCACATTAATAAACTTATACGTGAAGTGAGACCTAACTTTAATATTGGAATGACGACGGGAATAGACGGGAATGTAACAAATAGATTTATACACTCGTATCGCCATTGGCTTTTTGTACCCAGCGAGTATGAATATGAAGGAGTATAAACGAAGAAAAGCCCCTAAAATCCTACCTAAAACGCTCACGTAGCACGTAAGTCTTCGGAATTTTAAAAGCTTTTCTGTCACAAATGTCGGTGATTTTGGCCGATTTATCAAAGAAGTTGATGATATTTTTTGTATCCTAAATACCAACCTTACAGCGAATATTTAACTACAATATGCAAACCCGCCTTACTCCAGCCCGAAAGCGAATTGCGCTTGTGGCACACGATAACAAAAAAGCCGAACTCATTGAATGGGCGGTGTACAACAAAGCCACGCTAGCACGCCATCAGTTATTTGGTACGGGCACGACGGGTCGCCTGCTCGAAGATGCCCTCGATGTCCACGTAACGCGCCTACTTAGTGGCCCGCTTGGCGGTGACCAGCAGATTGGGGCAATGATTGCCGAAGGTCGCTTGGATGTGCTTATTTTTTTCTGGGATCCTATGTCGGCTCAGCCGCACGACCCCGACATCAAAGCGCTTTTGCGTTTAGGAGTACTTTGGAACATTCCCATGGCTTGCGACCGCATCACGGCCGACTACGTTCTTACCTCTCCTCTTATGTACCAAGAATATGAAACCAACTTGCCCGACTACGACTCCTATCTTAAACGTAAGGTTTGAGGTACGGACGGAATTGGGTACTTTTGCCACAAATAGCTATTACTATGAAAATTTTGGTTCTTGATAATTACGACTCTTTCACCTACAACTTGGTGTATATCCTTCGTGAGTTGCACGATGACGTGGAAGTACACCGCAATGATAAAATTGCGCTGGAAGATGTAGCCAACTATGATAAAATTCTTCTTTCACCTGGCCCTGGCATTCCGTCAGAAGCAGGAATTTTACAAGATTTAGTGCGCACTTATGCCCCTACAAAGAGCATCATGGGGGTATGCTTAGGGCATCAAGGCATTGGGGAGGTATTTGGGGCAAGCCTTAACAATATGTCGGATGTCCTTCACGGCATTAGTGATAAAGCCATTGTCACAGATGCCAATGAGCCTTTGTTCAAGGGGCTTCCATCGTCGTTTCAAGTAGGGCGCTACCACTCATGGACGGTGGTGGGCGAAACCGTACCTGATACCATGACCATCACGGCCGTGGATGAAAATGGCCAAGTGATGGCACTTCGTCACAATACGTACGATGTGCGTGGGGTACAGTTTCACCCTGAGTCGGTGCTAACAGAGCACGGAAAACAAATGCTACAAAATTGGCTTGCTATTTAATCGTATGACTATTGATCAACTGTTCGATTCTTTTAACCAACTACGCGTACTGATTGTAGGAGATGTGATGTTGGATGCCTACGTGTGGGGAAAAGTAGAACGAATCTCGCCCGAAGCACCCGTTCCTGTGGTCGTGGCCCAACGCCGCGAATACCGCTTGGGAGGAGCAGGGAATGTAATTTTGAATATACACGCACTCGGCGCTGAGCCCATTATTTGCTCAGTAGTGGGTCAAGATACGGAAGGGCAAAATTTAGTGGGCGAATTGACAAAACGTCAGTTGCGTACCGACGGAATCTTACAAAGCCCCGACCGCATCACGACCATCAAAGAACGTATCATTGCGGGTTCGCAGCAGGTGGTTCGGGTGGACACCGAAACCGACAAGGTGATTACACTGGAAGAACAAGCGCAGCTGATTGAGAAAGCCAAAGCGTTATTGCCCGAATGCCACGTTGTGCTTTTTGAAGATTACGACAAAGGAGTTTTGTGCCCCAATGTCATCAAAGAAATTACGGATGCGGCCAACTTATTAGGGATTCCAACGGTGGTTGACCCTAAAAAGCGCAATTTCTTGGCCTACCAAAACGTCACTTTGTTCAAACCGAATCTAAAGGAGCTGAAAGAAGGGCTGAAAGTAGAGTTTGATGTACGCAACGAAGACGAACTGAAAGCTGTCGTAAAAAAACTCCGCTACGAACTCAACGCCAAAGGAGCATTTGTAACCCTCTCGGAGCGAGGCGTGTATATTGATTATTTGGATAAACAACACCGCAGCCCAGCACACCAACGCGAAATCGCGGACGTGTCGGGGGCAGGAGATACCGTAATTAGTATTGCAGCTTGTGCGGTAGCATTGGGGGTTGCTCCAGCGACAGTGGCGGAACTTTCCAACCTAGGCGGCGGGCTCGTTTGCGAACACGTGGGGGTAGTACCGATTGATAAAGAAATACTGAAAGCGGAGGCGAAGAAGAGTTTAGGGTAGAGAAAGTGTTACCCGCTGATTAACGCAGAATTTAAAGGCGCAGATGAACGCAGATAGTCAACTTCAGCGAAAATCAGCGTTTTTCTAATCTGCGAATCTCTGCGGGTAAAAATTGAGAAAACAGTAAAGTTTAATATACTCAGAACGGAAGTTATTCATGCACATAAAAATCGGAACACGTGGAAGCCGTTTGGCTCTTTGGCAAGCGTATTACGTCGAAAAATCACTTCAACAGGGAGGGCTTTCGACGGAGATTGTCATCATTGAAACCAAAGGAGACCAAATCCTTGACCGCTCGCTTTCCAAAATCGGAAGTAAAGGGGTTTTTACCCAAGAACTTGAAGACCAGCTTCGCGACGGTCGCATTGACATTGCCGTTCATAGTGCCAAAGACTTGCAGTCAGAGCTGGACGAAGACCTGGAACTGATTGCTTTTACCGAGCGTGAACGCGTAAACGATGTGCTCGTAAGCCACAACACAACGCTTTCATTAAAAAGCGGAGAGGCATTTGTGGTGGGTACTTCTTCGACGCGTCGAGTGGCGATGTTGAAACATTTTTATCCCCACATCAAAACGGTGGATATGCGTGGAAACCTCCAAACGCGTCTTCGTAAGCTGGAAGAAGGGCAGTGTGATGCCATTTTGCTCGCCTATGCAGGCGTACACCGTATGGAATACGACTCGTTGATTTGTGAACACTTGCAGCTTGATGAATTTACACCTGCGGTGGGACAAGGAAGCGTGGCTATCGAATGCAGCTCTACCATTGCCCCAGAAAAAAAAGAAAAACTACGAGCGCTACTCAACCACCCCGCGACCGAAGCCTGTCTCTTGGCCGAACGTGCCTTTTTGAGACGTTTGCAAGGCGGTTGTAGTGTGCCTGTATTTGGACTAGCAACGCACCAAGCAGAAGGTTTGAGTATCACAGGAGGAGTCGTGAGTCTGGATGGGCAAACCTTGCTGAAACATACCGTAACGGGAGATACTTCAGCCCCAGAAGCAATAGGCAGCGAATTAGCCGAAAAACTATTGGCCGAAGGGGCGGCTGAGATTTTAGCCCAAATAAAACAGAATTTGTAAACAGAAAATGAGGTTTAGACCTTCCAAGTCGCAAGAAGACCTTCCAAGTTTTTGAAACTTGGAGGGTCTAAATAGAAAAAAACTTGGAGGGTCTGGCACCAAACCGATATGAAAGCAACCCTCAACCACCTACTGAACTACCAAACGCTCGACGAACCAACGGCTTACCAGACGCTTTTGGGCATTGGCCGTGGCGAATATAATGCTTCTCAAATCGCTAGTTTTCTAACCGTTTTTGCGCTTAGAGGCATTACGGTAGAAGAACTCACGGGTTTTCGTAAGGCCATGCTCGATTTACTTCTTCCCGTCGATTTCTCGGAGTTTGATGCCATGGACGTTTGCGGTACGGGGGGGGATGGAAAGGATACGTTCAATGTCTCGACGCTTTCGGCTTTTGTTGTCGCAGGAACGGGGCAGAAAGTGGCTAAACAGGGTAATCACGGCGTGTCGTCCGCAGTAGGGTCATCGACAGTATTGGAGTATTTGGGCATCAAGTTCACCAACGACGTTGATTATCTCCGTCGGAAAATGGAAACAGCGGGCATTTGTTATTTACACGCGCCGCTCTTTCATCCTGCCATGAAAAACGTCGCTCCCATTCGTAAAGAGTTGGGGATAAAAACATTTTTCAACATGCTGGGGCCGATGATTAACCCGAGTTTTACGCCTAAACAAATGGTGGGGGTTTTTAGCCTTGAATTAGCGCGCCTTTACGCCTATCTTTATCAGCAGTCGGACATGAAATACTTGATTGTTCATTCGTTGGATGGCTACGATGAAGTATCACTGACGGGTGATTTTAAGATTATTACGGCACACAATGAGCAGATTCTCGTACCTGCCGACTTAGGATTAAAGACGCTGAAACCAGAAGAGCTATTTGGAGGAGAAACATTAGCAGATTCGGCAACGATATTTCTGAATGTACTGAATGATGAGGCAACAGCCGCCCAAAAAGAAGCTGTATTGGCCAACGCAGGTTTGGCGCTTTTTGCTGCTGATTCTACTTTGTCACTCACTGACGCCGTAGCCATGGCCCGAGAGTCATTGGAAAGCAAGCGAGCGCTGGCGGCGTTCAAAACGTTGATTGAAGAGTAGGTAGCGTGCTTTGGGTTACTTATAACCCAAAGAAAACTTGTATTTCTTATGAGTGTGATGACATTTGAAGAATTAGACCTTAATGGTACCTACACCTACGCTGATTATTTAACGTGGACGTTTGAGGAACGTTTGGAGCTCATCAAAGGAAAGATTTTTAACATGTCGCCTGCACCAGCACGACGACATCAGAAGATTTCACGGCAATTGTCTTTACCCATCGGTAACTATCTCGATGGAAAACGTTGTGAAATGTACACAGCTCCTTTTGATGTACGTCTCACGCCATTGAAAGGTAAAAAACGCGCGGATAATCAAATTTACACGGTGGTTCAGCCTGATATTTGTGTGATTTGTGATAGTGATAAACTCGACGACCGTGGTTGTATTGGTGCTCCCGATTTAATCATAGAAATTTTATCGCCAGGAAACACCAAAAAAGAAATGCGCGATAAATACGAAGTTTATGAAGAAAATGGCGTGAAAGAATACTGGTTGGTAGAACCCAACGATAACGCTATCTTTGTGTATGTACTCAATGACGAAGGAAAATACATTGGCTTACGGCCTTTTACAGAAGACGACGTGATAACGACAAGTATCTTGCCTGAGCTTGAAATATCAGTCGCCAAAATTTTTGAACCCTAATGAATATTCTCGACAAAATAGTAGCCCACAAACGTACCGAAGTAGCCGACGCCAAAAGTCGGGTGAGCCTTGCCCAACTTGAACAAGCGCCACTTTTTGGTCGCCCCACTCTCTCGCTCAAAAACGCCCTTACCGCCAACGGTGCTTCGGGCATTATCTCCGAATTTAAGCGTAAGTCTCCTTCCAAAGGCATCATCAACGACCGCGTTCAGCCCGACATCGTGACCCAAGGATACGTGGCAGCAGGTGCAAATGGCCTATCGGTATTGACCGATACGGATTTCTTTGGTGGTACGTTTGAAGATTTTGGCAAAGCACGCGCTGCCAATCCAACAACGCCCATGCTTCGCAAAGATTTTATGATTGACGAATATCAGTTATGGGAAGCCAAAGCCATCGGCGCCGATGTGATTTTGCTCATTGCGGCTTGCTTAACTCCTGACGAGATTAGCTACTTAGGACAAAAGGCGCACAGCCTTGGTTTGGAAGTGCTGCTAGAGGTACACGACCGCGAGGAATTGGAACAGAGCTTGTGCGAGCACGTGGACATGGTCGGGGTTAATAACCGAAACCTTAAAACATTTGTTACATCAGTCGAAACATCGTTGGAATTAGCGCAACTTATTCCCGATAATTTCGTCAAAATATCCGAAAGTAGTCTCAAAGATGCCGATACAATCGTGCAATTGCGAGCGGCTGGTTATCAAGGCTTTCTCATTGGAGAAACGTTTATGAAAACCGAAGACCCCGCCGCTGCCTTGCGCGGTTTGGTCGCTGAGATTACGTCAAAAACACAATTTGCTTAATAGCCGACGTATTAGTTAACTTTTTTAATGGTGCCTGCGCACTTTTTGCCTTATGATGAAAATTAAAGTTTGTGGAATGCGTGACACGGCTAATTTGGCCGAATTGCTGGAGTTGAAACCTGATTTTATCGGATTTATTTTTTACGACAAATCACCTCGCTTCGTAGGGGAAAGCCTCGATGAGGAATTTATCAAAAATATTCCCAAGACCAGTAAAAAGGTAGGAGTTTTTGTCAATGCCAACCCTGACTTTATCCTTAGGCAAGTAAAACGCTACGATTTACAAT
Source organism: Runella sp. R5_40 (assembly GCF_057652295.1). Lineage (NCBI taxonomy): Bacteria > Pseudomonadati > Bacteroidota > Cytophagia > Cytophagales > Spirosomataceae > Runella > Runella sp. R5_40. The sequence continues at coordinate 29,756 of NZ_JBYFCH010000001.1, forward strand.
TTGTGCAGCTCCACGGAAACGAAACGCCCGACGCTTGCCGAACCCTCAAAAGCCGAGGTGTCAATATCATTAAAGCTTTTTCAATCGACGAAGCGTTTAACTTCAACAGCCTTAATAATTACACCCCGCATTGCGAGTATTTCTTGTTTGACGCAAAAGGTTCACAACCAGGTGGAAACGGAGTGACATTTGATTGGAACACATTAAAACGCTATCAAAACGATAAACCATTCTTTCTAAGCGGTGGTTTATCATTAGAAAATATAGAGCAGGTTGCAGAACTAGGCATCAAAATTTTTGGATTGGATGTCAACAGTAAATTTGAAACTGAACCTGCGTTTAAAGACATTGAAAAACTAAGACAACTCTTCGACTTGGTTCGACCCGCCGAAGAAGAAATCGAACTTTAATAACATCACAATGGCAATAACGTCCGTAAATTCCCCCTTCCAAGTCAACGAACGCGGTTATTATGGCCAGTTTGGCGGGGCATACATTCCCGAAATGCTTTATCCAAACGTGGAAGAGCTTCGTGAAAATTACCTCCACATCATCGCTCAACCCGATTTTCAAGAAGAGTTTCAGGCGCTTCTCCGCGATTACGTAGGGCGTCCTACTCCGCTGTATTTGGCCCAACGCCTCTCCGAAAAATACAACACAACTATTTACCTCAAACGCGAAGACCTGTGCCACACGGGAGCGCACAAGGTAAATAATACGATTGGTCAAATTCTGTTGGCACGTCGCTTGGGGAAGAAAAAGATTGTGGCTGAAACGGGCGCAGGCCAGCACGGCGTGGCAACAGCTACGGTATGTGCCTTGATGGGCATGGAGTGCATTGTTTACATGGGAGAAATTGACATTCAGCGCCAAGCACCAAACGTGGCTCGGATGAAAATGCTCGGCGCCGAAGTACGCCCAGCAACGAGTGGCTCTAAAACCCTCAAAGACGCGACCAACGAAGCCATGCGCCATTGGATTAATAATCCGACCGATACGCACTACATCATTGGCTCTGTCGTGGGGCCACACCCATACCCCGACATGGTGGCGCGTTTTCAGTCGGTGATTTCGGAAGAAATTAAAAAACAGTTGCTAGAAAAAACGGGCAGCGAACTCCCCGACTACGTCATTGCTTGCGTAGGTGGAGGTTCCAACGCCGCAGGAGCATTTTATCATTTCTTAGACGATGCTTCGGTACAATTGGTGGCGGCAGAAGCTGGCGGCCACGGTATTCAGTCTGGCTTGTCGGCCGCAACCACGTTTTTGGGTAAAATCGGGGTATTGCACGGCAGTAAAAGCATTCTGATGCAAACCGAAGACGGCCAAGTGGTTGAACCTCACTCTATTTCCGCAGGCTTGGACTATCCAGGCATTGGGCCGTTGCACGCGCATTTGCACGACAGCAAGCGGGCGCAGTTCTACGCCATCACCGACGACGAATCGGTGGTATCAGCCATGGAGCTTGCTAAGTTAGAAGGTATTATCCCTGCCCTCGAAAGCTCACACGCTTTAGCCGTACTTCCCTACTTAAAAGCGGCTTCCAACGAAACAGTAGTGATTAACCTCTCAGGTCGTGGCGACAAAGACTTGGCTACGTACATGAAGTATTTATAGAAAATGAAAGGGTAGTTGAATATGCGCTTTTCTCGATTTTCTGCTACCCTTTTCTTCCTCTCCGTTGCGGCATTCACCATCCTGATGCTCACGAAGGTAATTCCTTACCTAAGTTTTGAACCAGAAATAGACTTCTTGACGACCAAAACCGACCGAGTTTTGGCAAAAAAAGACTTTCAAGTGGGGTTCTACGTCCATATCCTAAGTAGCTGGTGGGTGATGGGAATTGGCTTGTTTCAATTCATTCCAAGTTTTGTAAAAAAATATCGCCGTTTGCACCAAACCCTTGGAAAAGTTTACGTATTTTCGATACTGTTTTTGGCCGCCCCGTCGGGTTTTGTACTGGCATGGTACGCCAACGGCGGCTTGCCTGCCAAAGTAGGGTTTTCGTTGCAATGCCTTGTATGGTGGCTAACTACCCTCGTTGCTTGGTACGAAATCCGTAAAAACCAGTGGCAAAGACACGTAGAATGGATGATGCGCAGCTATGCCGTGACGTTGGCCGCGATGAGTTTGAGAGTGGGAAGCTACGTGATGGTGTATTTTTTAAGTACTAAACCCATCGAAACCTATCTAACGGTCACGTGGGCATCGTGGGTCGTCAATTTGATAATTGCAGAAGTTTTGATTTATAACAACCTTGGTACATACCTAATCCATAAAATTCGTTGATGCGCTTCTTTTTAAACAAAGCTTTTTTCCTGGGCTTCGCTGCTCTTACTTGGTATGGGTGTGCCCGCAATACCAACGAGAACTCAAAACCTACGGCCGTACCCGTCAAACTCGTGACGCATAAAGAAGCCGTGGACTCGCTGCGGAAAGATACCACGGCCCCGTTGAAAGCGTTGATTGTTAGCCCGCTTTCGGAGAAACAATTGGCAAGTTTTTTTGGAGAACACGATATTACGCCCTTGTTATTTATGGCTGATGCCGAAGGCGGATATGCCAACCGTTTTGATGGTTTTTACGGAGCCGACCACTACCGAATTGAGTTTTATTTCTCGGAAGTTCGCCGCGATTCGTTGAACCCAACGGTCTATTATGTAAAAGGGAAAAACCGCTATAAAAAGAACATTACGCCTTTTGAAGGTACCGTAACGTTTGATAAACTGGCGACCTTCAAAGACCCTAACCATAACGAAGAACACTACGACAACGATGAGTTTGCTTTGAAAGAGTCGTACTCGGCCCAAGCTACGTTTGAGCTAAAAGAAAACGCCATTTTTAAAGGCTCTGGTGTATTTTCGGGAAAAATGTTCCTCGATTTTTACGAACGCAAAGACGGAACAATTGACCTTTGGTACTATTCTCAAAACGCACCTGCGCAGGGAAGTGGCTTTAAATTTGACGGAAATTGGCGAAACTATAAAACAAACCAAACAAAACCCGTGGTGTGGGCCAAAGACTTGTTCATTTTTGCCAACGATATTCTAACCGATTTTTCTATTGGTGAACGCGACGTTGAAATCAATAAAAAATACCGCCACCTCGGCTGGGACAATTACTGGGAAAACGACGAATGGTGGCACGACACCCCCACAATTCAATAAAGGTATCGAACTTTTTCCGCCTGATTCTGATTGACATTTAACCACATTATCCATTTATACTCCTACTATTACCATGGCAACATTAACCCTAATGGAAGTTTCAGAAATGAGACTCAAGCTCAAAAACCTTGAAAATCAAGTTGCTTCGGGCGAATTATCGCTGTTTGACCGTTGCGAAATTGAGGACGAGATTTTGGAGTTAAAAGAACAACTTGGCGATTTTGAGCGCAGTGTTTTTGATAACACAGGCGAGTGTATCAACTGCTCTGGGTAGATTTTGAGGTTTTGAAACTTCCCTACTAAACACAGAACAGATATTTACACATGAAAAAAACATTTTTAGCCCTATTTCTGGCATTATTCACTTTTGGCGCTATGGCTCAATCTTCTTCCGACAAAGTACTTCGTCACGTCGTTTTGTTTAAATTTAAAGACGGCACCACGGCCGAGCAAGTAAAGAAAGTAGAAGCTGCCTTTCGTAAACTTCCTACCCAAATCAAAGAAATCAAAGGATTTGAGTGGGGAACCAACAATAGCCCAGAAGGCCACGACCAAGGTTTTACCCATTGCTTCTTCTTGACGTTTGCGTCGGAAGCCGACCGTGCGGTCTATTTGCCTCACCCCGACCACAAAGCTTTCGGTAAAGTCTTAGGACCTTACCTCGATAAAGTATTGGTGGTTGATTATTGGACTCAAAAATAAACCATGATAGCTTACTTACACGGTAAACTTGCTCATAAAGACCCCGCCTACGTAATCATCGACGTAGGCGGCGTTGGTTATGAAGTAAAAGTATCTTTACAAACCTTCGGGGCGCTGCCCAATGTAGGAGATTCCTGCAAAATTTATACCTACCAGCAAATCCGCGAAGACGCCCACACGCTGTATGGCTTTGCCGAGCCTACCGAAAAGACCTTATTTTTGGACTTGGTGAGCGTATCGGGCGTAGGGTCAGCAACGGCGCTGATTATGCTTTCGTCATTGTCGGCACCCGAAATCAAGCAGGCGATTGTCAACGAAGACGTGAAGCTGATTCAGACCATCAAAGGAATTGGCGGGAAAACAGCTCAACGCGTTATCATTGATTTGAAGGATAAAATCAAGAAAGAGGGCTTAATCGCGCCTCAGCCCAATGTCTTTATGGCAGCCAATAGCCAAGTGCGCAGCGAAGCGCTGGCGGCTTTGGTTATGTTGGGGATTCCAAAGCCTACCGCCGAGAAGAGTGTCGATACCATTCTAAAACGCGAAGGCGACCAAATCACCGTCGAACAGCTCATCAAATTGGCGCTTCGCTAGTGCCTAGCAATACATCTTTTATACCCCTAAAGGCTCCACTAGAACTTCAACGTCGTATCGGCGGGGCTGTCGGCGGGGCCTTTGTCTTTTTTGCCAAAGACCGACACATTGACGTAGCGTTTAGGATATTGACGGAAATTGGTCATCAGTTTGTTTACACTCACAATCGTACGGTTGATATTATCGTACAAAGTTTGGTCTTTCAACAACTTCCCTGCCGTTCCTTGGCCTTGTTCGAGAGCAGTCAGTGATTTTTGAAGCGTCGCTACTGCCGAATTGGCCTGTGCCAATGTCTCGCCCAAACGAAGCGCTTTCAACGAATCAGTGGCGGTTTTCAGATTTCCCAAAATAGGTTTAAAACTCTTTTCGGTTTCAATCAAAGAAGCAGAAAGGGCATTGACATTCGCCAAAGTCGCCGCAATGGCTTGACGATTTTGGGCAACGGTGGCGTTGATACCCGAAGCCGTTTGGTCGGTTGTCGTAAGTAATTTATTCAACACATACCCCGTTTGGTCAAACTGCTTTACAATACGGTTCAAATTAATAATGAGCGAATCGGCATTTTTTACCACGGGCAAGGCTTGTTCTTGGAGCAACGCCTGAATCCCCTTTTCTGAATCAGCCACTAGCGTGTCGCCTTGCTGAAGTTGTTTACCGCCCGTCGCAACTTGGAGCATTAGAGCACTTCCCCCCAACAACTCCGACGTCAGCATTACTTTAGACCCTTGGGTCAACAATACATTTTTTTGAATTTCTAGTGTCACCAACACCTTGTTTCCACGGTCGGTCAGCAGTTCTGTGCTTTTGACCTGCCCCACTTGCACCCCGTTGAGTTTGATGGGGTTCGATGGCTGAAGTGAGCCCACGTTGTCATATACTACAAAATACTTGTATTTGCTCGAAAAGAAATCAGCTCCTTTTAAAAAATTAAACCCAAAATAGAGCATAGACAACGCAACGATTGCCATCAACCCTACTTTTGCTTCCTTAGAAATTTTCATGAATGTGAATCGTTGATTGTTTTAATGACTACCGATCTTCTACTTCTTGCTTGTATTGCTTAAACGCCCGAAAAATAGCTTCCGCTATTTCGTCTTGGCCGTCGTCTGAATTGAGGTATTTTTCTTCCTGTGCGTGGCTAATAAACCCTGCTTCCACCAACACACTCGGCATGGCCGTTTGCCAAAGTACCATAAACCCCGCTTGTTTTACGCCACGGCTGTTGCGATCGGCATATTTTTGAAATTGGCGTTCGATTTTACCCGCAAAACTCAAACTGCTCGCAATGTAGGCGTTTTGGCGGTTGGCCAACATAATATACGCCAATGGAGAATTGGGATTAAAGCCTTTATAGCGCTCTTCGTAATTTTGCTCCAACAAAATACTGGAGTTTTCGCGTTTTGCTACTTCTAAGTTTTCATCCGACTTGTGCAATCCCATCACGAAGGTCTCCGTTCCAGCTGGACTCTTTTTGTTTTTGGGCAAAGAGTTACAGTGAATCGAAATAAACAAATCGGCCTTGCGACGATTAGCGATATTGGAACGTTCACTCAAATCAACAAACTTATCCGAAGCCCGCGTCAGAATTATTTTCACTTCTGGCATTTCGAGCTTTATTTTTCGCGCCAGTCGCATTGTTATGTCTAAAACAATGTCTTTTTCTTTTGAAATTTTTCCTTTGGCACCCGTATCCTTTCCTCCATGCCCCGCATCCAACACGATAAGATCGATACTCCCATCGGAGTCCGATTTGAAAGTAAAACTACAAAAAGTGATCCAACCAAGCAGTAATCCTATTTTGAACGTGTTCAACATGAGTGGTTCTTTAAGTTTATGGCTTATTGTGAATGAGTAAGAGAGGTATTCGACCATAAATAAACGCTCCAAAACCTTCTAAATTTTTGTCTAATTGACAAACTTAGAAGGTTTTGGAGGATATTTTTCACAAAGAAACTCAAAAATACGGTAAATCGCACACGGAAGCGCCTATACTCCTTCCGCAACTACCTCTTTGACGGTCGGAACCATCTGCGTCAACAGGTTTTGGATACCTGCTTTGAGGGTCAGGGTTGAAGACGGGCAGCCGCTGCACGAACCTTGTAAAAGTACTTTTACGACGCCCGTTTCTTCCTCAAACGAATGAAACGAAATAGCGCCCCCGTCTGACTCCACCGCTGGACGCACGTAATCGTCCAAAACAGTTTTGATTTGGCGCACCGTTGGGCTATCAGTATCCACAATCGTGGTGTTACGCTCGACTGTTTTTTGCTCAAATACAGGGTGGTTTTCCTCGAAGTAAATCTTCAAAAACTGCTTGGTATCCAAAATTACTGAACCCCAGTCAGTCGTGTCATCTTTGGTGAGGGTCACGAAGTTGGACGCCAAAAATACGCGCTGCACGAAAGGAAATTGGAACAAATCTCCCGCCAAAGGCGACGACTTTCCTTCGGCCTGTGTAGCAGCCAAATCGGGATAATCGAACGATAAGCCTTGGGGAACAAGTTCAAAATTGAAGACAAACTTCATCGAGTTTGGATTGGGGCTTGCCTCGGTATAAATAAATACGGGTTGCATAGAAAAAGTATGACTCGTTGTTTGATTCATCAAAATAAATAGACAATCCTGAAAAGACCGTCCCCTTTGCAACAAAACTTTCGGCATTTTGGTTTGCTTGTTCGCTGTTAGCTATTTTGTGGTAACTTTGTTAGTATAGAACTTTAAACCTACAAAAATGGAAAGTATCATTGTTTATCCCAAAAATGAACAACAAACGTCTTTACTCAAATCACTCTTGAAAGAGATGAAAGTGCGTTTTGAGATAGGAAATGACGACCCAACAACTGCTTTATCCGAATCAGAGTTTATTGCTAAAATAGATAAATCGATACAGCAAGCTGAAGCTGGAAAAACAAAACATATTTCTAAGGATGAACAGAAAAAGTTTTTGGGCTTATGAGTTATTCCATAGAATTTACCGAAGAAGCCATTGATGACATTGAGAAACACAAAAGGGCTGGAGATAAAAAAGTATTAATAAAAATCGACAAACTCTTGGACGAGCTTCGAGCCCACCCAACTACAGGAACAGGAAAACCAGAAAAACTAAAGCATTACTCTGTCCCGACCTGGTCAAGAAGAATCACCGATAAGCACAGACTGATTTACAGGGTTCAAGAAGAAAAAATTATTGTGCTAGTTTTGGCCTCTTGGGGGCATTATGGCGAAAAATAACGCACAGCATTTCTTTCGTATAGGGTAATTCTCATTTGAGTTGTCATAGAAGAAAACCCTCGCTACCGCCTCTATGATTTACCTCGTCGGAACATTCATTGCGCTGTTTCTTGCCGCCATAGCCCTCACGAAAAAAGGCCGCACCACCGCCGACCTCCTTTTGGGTATTTGGATGGTAGTCGTTGGTTTACACGTATTTTCGTTTTATAGCTACCTGACCCAGCTCATTTATACCTATCCTGCTTTTTTGGGTTCCAATTTTCCTTTGCCTTTTCTGCACGGGCCACTGCTGTATTTATATACCCTTGCCCTTACTCGCCCCGAACAGTTTCAATCGAAAAAGTGGCTACTGCACGGAGTTTTACCGCTCATTATCATTGCCATCTATGCTCCTTTTTGGCGTTTATCGGCAGAACAAAAAGTGGAGGTTTTCAAACAAGAAGGCAAAGGCTACGAAGACGTGATGGAAATCAGTAGCCTACTGCTGACGAGTTCGGGGATTTTTTACATTTTGGCCACCCATTACCTCCTTCAAAAGCACCGTAAACGAATTTTAAACCAGTTTTCTAACCAAGAAAAAATCAACCTCAACTGGCTACGGTTTCTTTTTTATGCCATGGGGATTATCTGGTTTTTTATCATTTTCCTTCAAAACGACCCGCTCATTTTCTCAAGCAGTAGCGTGTTTGTGGTGCTTATCGGCTACTTTGGCATCAAGCAAACGGGCATTTTCACCGCCCCTCTCGAATCGCCTTCCACACACCCCGAATCGGCTTTACAACTTGCTGAAGTAGAAGAAACTACCTCAGACCTTCAACGCAAAAAATACGCAAAATCGGGCTTAAACGAAGAACGCGCCCAAGAACTTCGCGAGCGTTTGGAAGAACTGATGCTCATTGAGCGGTTGTTCATCGAACCCGAGTTGACACTGACCGATTTGGCCAATCGTTTGGATACCCACCCCAATTACCTATCACAGGTCATCAACGAAGTAGAAGGTATTAATTTTTATGATTACGTTAATCGGCTGCGGGTCGAAGAATTTAAGCGCCTGCTGTCACTCCCCGAAAACCAACGATTTACGCTCCTTGCCCTTGCTTATGACTGCGGTTTTAACTCCAAATCGGCCTTCAATCGCTGTTTTAAGAAAACCACGGGGCTCTCTCCTTCTGAGTACGCAAAGCAGTTGAAAGCGGTGTACGAATAGCTATGTGAAAAGAGGCTCACCTTACAAGCAAGGGCGCTAAGAAAGTGGGAAGTAGTCACTTTTGTGGCATCACTTTTAACCACTATCGCCATGAAAAAAATAGCTTGGATTCTCGTCGTTGTGCTGGCTCTACTTGTCGGAATGATCCCGATTTCGTACCTAACCGATGTCAAGCAAGGGTATTTAGAACTAAAATCTCCCGAAACACGTCAAAATACGTTCTGGCAAATAGGTTTTGTCACGCATATTGCGTTTGGGGCGGTAGCCATTATGGTCGGCTGGCTACAATTCAGCCATAAACTGTTGACCAACTTCCCCAAATGGCATCGGATCATTGGCAAAACCTACGTCATCACGGGTTTGCTCTGCTCTGGAGCAGGAATTTTCATTGGTTTTTATGCCCACGGCGGCCCCATCGCAATGGCGGGTTTTGTCTGCGGAGGCTGCGTTTACTTTTACACAACCCTTCGAGGTTATGTATTGATTCGGGCCAAAAACGTAGTCAAACACCAAGCTATGATGACCTATAGCTACGCGGCTTGTCTGGGTGCGGTGAGCCTGAGAATTTTTATACCGCTCTCGGTTTTGCTTCCTTATGAATACACATCGGTGTACAACGTGGTGGCGTGGTTGAGTTGGCTATTCAACTTGGGAATTGCGTTTTGGGTCAACAAAAAAAGAGGCTCACCTTACAAGCAAGGGCGCATGGCAGCGATTTGAAGGGGATGTTTGTGCCGAAATCAAACTTTTAGCACACATGTCCCTTTTCAACACAAAAACGCTCCGCTATGCCTGCTTGCTCGTGGCGGGGTTTATCGCTTCCGACGCCACCGCCCAGACGTCGCTTAAAACGCTGCGGTTCTCGCTCTACAACGAAACGTTGGGTGTCCCCTCCGCCAAACTAACCAAACTTCCCATTCACCCAGCAGTAAGTATTGGCACCGACCTACGGGTACGTTCGGGCCACCACTGGCAAAAAGCCTTTGGGGTTGACCTGTACTATTATTACCAACAGTCGTTGGAACACGCCCTCATGCTCGATGCTTCGTATCGACTTGGGTATCGGTTCAATTTTGGGTTGCAAACCAACCTACACACCGCGCTTGGCTACAAACACGCGATTTTGGCAGGTCAAAAGTATGCCCTAAAAAACGGCGAATACCAACCTACCTCGCATTTTGGCAAAGCCCAAGCCAACCTCAAACTCGGACTAGGGCTGGAATACCCGCTTTCGAAGCGCTACTCCGTCGCGGTTGACTACAAAACAATGGTCGCCGCACCGTTTGGCGACCGCATTCTTCCTTTTTCTATCCATACCTTCTTAGGGGTAGGTCTCAACATTCATTTACAACCATAAACTTCACAACAGTCCATGAAACGTATCTCATTCATCCTCGTTATTGCGTTGTTTTCGCTTGGTTCATGCCGCGAGGAACTTGGCTCGGCGCAGCCTTTGCCCAATTGCCCATTGACCAACACCACCCACCCCAAAGCCGCTAATTACCAAAAAATTATCGACAAGTTTATGGCAGCGGGCGCGGTGGGAGTGAGCGTCACCGTTCGCACGCCCGAAGGCACTTGGAGCGCCACCGCTGGCAAAGCCGACCTTGCCAACCACATCGACCTTAGCCCTTGCCATACGCTTGGCATTGGGAGTATTTCAAAGACATTTACGGCGGCCACAGTTTTAAAATTACAGGAAGAAGGTAAACTCAATATCAATGATTTAGCGAGTAAATACCTTCCCGACGAATACGTCAAAAACATCCACAACCTCAACAAAGCCACCATCAAGCAGTTGCTTCAGCACACCTCGGGCATCCGCGATTATTTGGGGCTTGTAGGCTTGCTCAACATCCACAACCAATCGGTCAAAGCTCAGTCAGCTCACGAAAATTTAAAAACAATTTTTGGAAAAAAAGCCCTGTTTGAAGTGGGTACCGACTGGAGTTACTCCAACTCTAATTACCTGATTTTGGCCTTAATCATCGAGAAAGTTGGCAACAAAAACGCCTTTGAAACGGTAATGGAAAAAGTGCTACAGCCCCTCAAACTCCAAAACACCTACGCCTCCACGACCCGCCCCGCGAGTTTGTCGAGGGGTTACTACGATTCGTTTAACAACGGCATGATGCGTGACCTAACCAAATTTGATGGCTTCGCCGTGGGAGGACAAGACATACTGGACGGCGGAATGGTTTCGAATTCCTACGATTTGGCCCTTTTTATGGAAGCCCTCAAAACGGGCAAACTCCTTTCGGCGGCGTCAATTGCCCTGATGGAATCTCCCACCAACATCCAAGTCAAAGGCATTCCCGAAAACCTTTCATACATCAAGGATTACGGACTAGGGCTTTTTTTGCTTGATATTGAGGGAAAGAAGGGAGTTGGGCACGGGGGCAATGTGCATTGTTTCAACGCAGTTGCTTATTATTTCCCCGAACAAAAAGTCAGTATCGCTATTGCGCTCAATAGCTATTCCAGCAAATTAGACGAAGCTTTATACGACCGCGAAACGATTAAATTGGCCTTGTAAAAATAGGTTGCCCCCTGCGTTTTTCCACCTGTCTGGAAAAACGCAGGGATTTTGAAATTACTACTTCGTGTCGTTAAGGCGATTTTTTATCAAATGTTCAAATTTCTCTAAACTGTTATCATCGTACCCCACAAACTTTTCCACAATTTGCCCTTTGTTATCCACAAACAAAGTGGTTGGAATACTACCGTCAAATCAGCACAGCTTATTATCAGAGAAAGCAAGAATGAATAGCAAAATATTTTTTTCATAACGAATACAGTTGTACCCTAGTTGGTTACTATTTGAATGACCGCTTTTCTGTTTTTCTCCCTTTTTTGTTCAGATTTATCGTTAGCACTTAAACCTTCATCGCCTCTCCAATTCATTTTTATTCTTTCAGCAGAAACCCCTTTTTGAATAAGGTATCCCCCAATCGCACGTGCTCTGTACTCAGACAAAGTCATATTTTTATCTCTATCACCTACATTATCAGTATATCCTGTCACGTGAGCTTTTAGCTTAAAGTCTTCTATTAAGAACGTGGCAATTGAATCTAAGGTAGCTTTCACTTCCGTTTTTAAATCATAATTACTTTGGTCAAAATATAATGTTCTGGTATCAAATGGCTTCTTAGCAATACCCACATTTACAGGTCTAGAAACCAAAGAAGGATTGGTAGCATCAATTCGAACGTCCATAAGTGTCAATCCTGATTCAAGTACAAACTCCTGATTAAGCAACAATTCCCCTTCGTTAGAGCGTGCCTGAATTAAATGTTTACCAGGTTGCATAGGAATTAAGTATAAATAATTATTTCTTATCAAGGGATTTAAAACCAATATATTGTTTACTTTAAATTCTACATTTTTATTCTCGGGAAATGTAAAATGCCAATGAAGTTGGTTTTCTGACGGAAGTGGTGGTGAATTCTTGGATGCCATCGGCACGTTCATTTCAAATTCAAAGTTTTCTTCGATATTTCCGATACGCCTTATTGGCATTTTAGTGGCTCGATAACCTTCTGATTCAAACAATAAAAATTCTGCTGAGTTCGGCAATTGTATTTTAAATTTATTAATACGATTATTTACTTTACTTTCTCCTAAGCTTATTTTTTTCTCACCTTCAAATGCATAAACATGTACTTTCAAATCGAAGCCATTTGCTGGGTCATAACAAAATCCACCTATTTTAACGGTGTTTTTATCTTGAATTGGCAATAATTGATTAAATCCATTACTACAAATACAAAGGAGAATGGACAGTACATAGGCAAGCATATTTTTAATTATTTATTGGTGAGGTTTATATAAAACATCTTATTATTTCGACAGCTCTGTCAAAAGTTGCGTAAGTTCTTTGCTTTCTACTCTAGGTGCGTTTGGATATATCAGTTTACCGCGTTTGTCAACAATCATATAACGGGGTATCGAATTAACTTTTTGCTGCTTCAAGAAATCAGCATCTTGTGAGTTTAAAACCAAGAAATTGTTTGGATATTCATTCAATTCTTCTTTTTCTGAGGCTTTTAACCATGCTTCCATAGATTTATCAATCGACAAATAAACAAATACAATATTTTTGTCTTTTAATGATTCCCTTAGCTTTACAGAATGTGGAAAAGCGGCTCTACAAGGCCCGCACCAGCTTGCCCAAAAATCTACATAAATCACTTTGCCTTGCGCTTGTTTAATAATTGCATCAAGCGAGGTTTTCCCTTTATTGTTATCCATCAACGTAAGTGATGTAGGTACGTAGCGCGTTGTATCAAGTTCAAGGACATACTTTACTTTAAGTTTCTCAACGAGCGAAGAATCTTTTACATCTTTCTCTAACTTGTTAAAGTAGCTCAAAAAGTCATTTTTTGAAAGTGACTCCGAAATTCTGCCAATATTTTTTATCAGCAAATAATTTTTGATTGTTTCTGGAAAATTAAATTCTGTATTTATTTTATCATAAATCACCTTATAATCCCTATTAATTCCATCTGTTAAATCCAAATAAGGTGCTTTTTCCACGACAAATCTATGCTCTACTGCATCAACAAAATCTTTAAAATAGATTCCTTCATAATTCTCTAGGATGTTTTCTTGAGAATTGCACCAATGATAGACGTCATCAATCGAAAGTCGTTCTGTTTCAACCTCTATTAATTTTTTTAAATTTTCGATTTTATTTTTTTGAAATTTATACACATTTTCAGATACAAAACCTTGCTTACTGAGTGAATCAATAACCCTTCTATTTATATCAAGATACCTCATATACTTTGGGTATAATTCATTTTTCATTAACAAAATCCCTTTTTTGTTTCTATTCATTATTTGCTCTCCTGTCATATTTTTTGACAGAGCACGTGCACTTTCGTCATTCAATATCTTTTTCCCGTGCAAGCTAACGGCACCAAAATATTCCCCAATTGGCGAATAGTTCACAAACTCACACTGGCTCCTTACTAGGTCATCCACCTGATAATCATTTTTAGGAGCCTTTCGGTTTATAACCGTTACGACGGGAATATTTTTATTATATTCAATGACAATGGAGTCTCCCTTTTGCAAAATGTAGTCGTTATAGTCAAAGTAGTTAACCCAGTGCCGAAGAATACAATGATCATTTTTCATTTTCAGCCGAATATCTTTATTTTTAATGTTACTTTCAACTTCAATCCATTTCATCTCATCATCGTACACAAATCGTAACAAGTGCTTATTTTGAGTCCATGCTGTTTTTGTATAATAAAAATAATTATCAATCTTTTGAGTATTTTTAAAGGAAACGTGAACAACACCTTCCGTGTCGTTTGAAAACACATTTATATGACACAAAAATGCCATTTTTAACATTAATAATCGAAGTAGTGTTGTTTTCATGTTTTCAAGTATTTAAATAGATTTTTATTTTTTCAAGGAACTTCTTATAAAGTCAACATAATCTTCATCAGTACATAATTGATAAAACTTATTTAAAAACTTCTCGTAAAACAACTCATTAGCTGCGTAGTTTTGAGTTATTACAATTTGTTCATAAAGCAGATTTAGTAAAAGTTGAGACCTTAACATACCAGAATATCTTTCACATATGTAATCAAACAAAACCGTAAACTCTTGTGGGCTCGGAAAAGTATAATTACTGTAGCAACTACACTCCGCCTGAATGATACTATACAAAGCTGGTATTCTAAATAAAGAACTGTAATTAAGTGTATCATTCATTAATTCATTTTTCATACTTGTCACTTGAGGCGGTAATGGAATACCCTTAAATGATTTATTTCGATGGATTAGTAAAGATGCCATCCATTGATAATTACGTTCTTTTTCTAGGTATGATACATATTTTTCCGAAAGAGCATATTTCCCTCTGAGTTCTTTAATTAAATTCATTTCATTTTCTCTAATTAAATCTAAGTTATTTTGCACATCTTTCCATATTTTAAAATTTATATTAAACAAGTATGGCTCAATAAATGACTGAGAACTTACCAGTTTTTTCATTATTTTCCATTCGTTTACATTAGTTCCTTCAAAAACTAATTTACCAAAAATGTCTATACTAACGTTTAATGTATCATTTGGAAATAAAATTACAGGAATAATAGCCTCATTATTTTCTTGAAATATAAGTACAGATGGAGAATTATTTAACACATTAATTGTATCCGTTTTAAATTTTGATTCCGACTGAAGATAGTGGTGATATTTACGATTAGGATATAGATATTTTGTTCTCTCGTAAAAAAATATACTCTTGGTAGGTGCTAAGTTTACAATAACTGTACTTGATTGTCCAAAACAAGCAGAAGCATATATAAAAATGAGTAAGAAAATTATTTTTTCACAACGTATTAACCTGAACATAAATCACTACTTATTGACTATAATAAAAGTGTTATTTACTAATGATTTGATAAAAATATTTAAAAATCTAGTAAAAACAAATAAATTTAGATTTTTTTTAGAAAAAATAGTTTTTTTCATCCTTTAGGCCACAAAAAAAGGGAATCACCTCTCGATGATTCCCTCCTATGCACCTTTAGTGCTTACTATTGCTTCTTCTCGTTGCCTCCGCCGCTGTTGCCACTATTGCCACCACCACCTTTGGGTTGATTATGATTTCTGCGGTGATGATTTCCTCTATTTGAGTGTTGTTTGGCAGGCTTTGTTGCGTCGTTGTTGTTACTGTTGGCATTATTTCCTTTCTGAGCAGGATTTCCCACTGGGGCACTGGGCACTTTCGCAGGAGCCTGGGCAGTAGGTGCCTTGGGAGCTGATGCCTGTGGCTTCGGCGCAGGAGCTGAAGGCGTAGTGGCTGCCGCTGGCTGCGCCGTTTCTTTGGCCGCGTTGGTATTGGTAGTACCACCCCCTTTTTTCTTCTTAGGACGGCGATTTGCACCACCATTTTGTTGGTCGCGGTGGCTAAACTTCTTGTCCATTTTGGCCAAGTCGCTATTGATACCTGCCGCAGGCAATGCCAACACTGCCTCTTCGATATCCAACACATCCAACGACACAGGTTTTTCGCCTCTTGCGTTCATTTGCAAGATTTTGCTCACCTGCTCCATCGTGATTGGGTGCCAGGTCGTGCTATCGTTTTCGTAGCCAAACCACATGATTTTCTTGAAAATATCGGTTTTCTGCAAGTGCGCCTTCCCTTTTTGGGTTTGAAGGGGTGCATCCACGTGCGGAATGTCCTTGAGGGCGTCGATGTAGGTTTCCAGCTCGTAGTTGAGGCAGCACTTCAAACGTCCGCATTGGCCCGAAAGCTTCGTTGGGTTCAGCGATAGGTTTTGGTAACGAGCAGCTGAGGTCGTGATGTTTTTAAAGTCGCTCAACCAAGTTGAACAACACAATTCACGGCCACATGCGCCCAAACCACCCAAACGCCCTGCTTCTTGGCGTAGGCTAATTTGACGCATTTCGATGCGCACCTTAAACTCACCCGCCAAAACCTTGATCAGTTCACGGAAATCAACCCGTTCGTCGGCCGAATAGTAAAACGTCGCTTTGGTATTGTCGGACTGAAACTCCACATCCGACAATTTCATGTTCAGTTTTAGCTCTTTGACCAATTCGCGAGCGCGGTACATCGTTGGCAGGTCACGCGCAACACTCTGCTCGTGTTTTTCCATATCGCGTGGATTCCCCACCCGATAAATGCTCTTGATGTTTTCGTCGTCGGCTACTTTCTTCTTGGTCATTTGCAAACGCACCAAGTCACCCTGCAACGATACCGCTCCAATATGATAGCCCGAAGCCATCTCACACACGACGTAGTCGCCCGTGAGGAGTTCAAGCTGGTTGATATTGCGAAAATATTCTTTCCGCCCTCCTTTAAACTTCACTTCTACCACGTCAAAACGTTTTGCGATGGGCACATCCATATCACTGAGCCAATCGAAAACGTTCATTTTATTGCAACCACCTGTGTTGCACGCGCCATTATTTTGACAACCAGCGGTTTTTCCGTTGCTTCCTTTCGTTCCGCATCCGCCCGTTGAACATGATTTACAACTCATTTCTGTTTAGTTTACAGCCTGACGTTTATACGAGCGCGTTACGGTTTCAACTACGTTACGACCCGCTTTGCGTCAAACTAATCCGTATAACGAATCAAATCTAAACCAATGTCTTTGCGGTAGTATTTCCCTTCAAACTGCACTGCTGTCGCTGCTTTTTGCGACTTATTTACAGCCCCTTCGAGGGAGTTTGCGAGTGCTGTCAGTGCCAGTACTCGTCCGCCATTGGTTACGACTTCTCCTTTGTCATTGGTGGTAGTTCCTGCATGAAACACCGTAATGTCTTCCATTTTTTCTAATTCAGCAATTACCTTGCCTTTTTCGTAGGCATCTGGGTACCCACCCGACACAATCACCGTTGTGACGGCCGTTTGGGGCGAAATAACGAAATCGCTGTCGGCCAATTTTTGATCGGCGGCGGCCAGCAAAAGCGTCACTAAATCCGACTGAATACGTGGCAAAACAACCTCCGTTTCGGGGTCGCCCATGCGTGCGTTGTACTCAATCACGTACGGTTCGCCTTTCACGTTCATCAATCCAATAAAAATAAAACCAACGTACGTAATCCCTTCGGCTTGCAAGCCCGCGAGGGTTGGTTTTACAACTTTCTGTTCTACTTTTCTCAGGAAGTTTTCGTCCGCAAAAATCACGGGCGACACCGCTCCCATTCCTCCCGTGTTGGGGCCTGTATCTTTTTCGCCAATGCGTTTGTAGTCTTTGGCTTCGGGAAGGATTTTGTAATTGACACCATCCGAAAGCACAAATACCGACAACTCAATACCGCGCAAAAACTGCTCTACCACCACTTTATTACCCGCTTCGCCAAATTTAGCACCCACAAGCATGTCTGTCATGGCCGCTTTGGCTGTATCGAGTGTTTCGGCAATGATTACTCCCTTGCCAGCCGCCAGTCCGTCGGCTTTCAACACGATTGGGAGTGCGTGTGTGCTCAAGTAGTTCAGCCCTTGGTCTAGTGTTTCAGACGTAAATGTCTGCGACGCTGCCGTAGGGATTCCGTACTTAGCCATGAAGTTTTTGGAAAAATCTTTGCTTCCTTCCAGCTGTGCCCCCAGGCGATCAGGGCCCACAATTTTGACCCTTGCCAACGCTGGTTGAGCTTTTAAGTAATCAACAACTCCGTTGACCAGTGGTTCTTCGGGGCCGACAATTACTAATTTAATTTTAAAATCAACAATAGCTTTTGCAATGCCTTCAAAGTCATTGAACCCAACGGGCAAGTTGGTAGCCACTTGTGCGGTTCCCGCATTTCCAGGCGCTACGTACAACTCGTCACAATGTGGGCTTTGGGCTATTTTCCAAGCAAACGCGTGTTCGCGTCCGCCCGAACCCAGAATTAAAATATTCATTTTTTGAGGTTAAAGTGTATAGAGTAGGGCGCGAAATCCCTTTCAATTGTTTCGCGCCTTACTAGGAGTTTTTCACTTACTTAGTTGGCCACTTCGGACATAAACTTGATACGCATCAAACGAAGCTCATCTTCGGTGACATCGTCCTTGGCCAATTCATCTAACGCAACTTTGATACTATCGGTTTCAGCCGCCATAAAGTAATCGTAAATATCGTACTGGCGGTCTTTGTCCATGATCTGGTTGATATAATAATCCAAGTTAAGCTTCGTACCCGAGTAGCAAATGTGTTCAATCTCCTCAATCAGCTCGTCCATTGCTAACCCTTTGGCTTCGGCTATTTCGTCCAAATCTACTTTTCGGTCGATTTGTTGAATGATAAAAATCTTCACTTTCGACTTATTAGCCGCCGATTTTACCACCACATCTTTGGCCGTTTCGATTTCGTTTTCCTCCACATAACGCGTGATGAGGTCAATGAACGGACGACCAAATTTCTGCACTTTCCCCATTCCTACCCCGTTGATTTGGGCCATTTCTTGGGAAGTAGTGGGATAAGTCGTCGCCATTTCTTCTAACGACGGGTCTTGGAAAATAACATACGGAGGAAGGTTTTTCTCTTTCGCTATTTTTTTGCGGAGTGCCTTCAAAAGCCCCAAAAGCGCTTCATCGTAGGCATTTCCGCCGCCCGACGGTGCCAAATCCGTCACATCTTCGTCGTCGTTTGACTTCTGCGTGTCGTTTTCGTCGAAAGTATGGTCTTTTGAAATCGTAATCGGATACGGGTCATTGATGTATTTGACGCCTTTTTCGGTGATTTTCAACACACCAAAATTTTCAGCATCTTTTCCCAAATACCCCAAAATCACCAACTGACGAATCATTGAGCGCCAATACTCTACGCCATATTCTTCCCCTTCTTCTTCATCCTTAAATTTACCTGCTCCATACATTTCGAGTTTGTTATGTTCATAGCTCGTCACATACATGTTATCGGTGGCGGTAATCAAATCTGCAATGTGATCGCCATCAAAACGCTGATCGGTCAGTTGAATCGCTTTCAAAACGATAACTGCTTCTTCTTGCACTTTGAATTTTGGCGTTGGCTTGATACAGTTGTCGCAGAAACCGCAGTCCTTCTCCATGTATTCGCCAAAATAACTCAGCAACTGACGACGGCGGCACGCGCCAAGGTTGGCATAGGCCACCATTTCGTTCAATAAATGGCGGGCATTGTCGCGCTCCGTTACCGACTTATCTTTGTTAAACTTCTCTAGCTTTTGGATGTCATCTAGGCTATAAAACATCACGCAATTCCCCTCCAAGCCATCACGACCCGCGCGACCTGTTTCTTGGTAATAACCCTCCAACGACTTAGGCGCATCGTAGTGAATGACAAAACGAACGTCGGGTTTGTCGATACCCATTCCAAATGCAATGGTCGCGACAATGACATCCGCTTCTTCGTTCAAAAACGCATCTTGGTTGTTCATCCGCGTTTGTCCGTCCAAGCCCGCATGGTAAGGGAGTGCTTTTATATCATTCACTGCCAACAAATTAGCCACCTCTTCTACGGTCTTACGGCTTAAGCAATAGATGATACCCGACTTTCCTTTGTTGTTTTTGATGTATTTAATCAGCTGCTTATTGACGTCCCCCAATTTCGGGCGCACTTCGTAGTACAAGTTTTTGCGGTTAAACGACGACTTATACAAGGCAGCCTCTTCCATCCGCAAGTTTTTCGCAATGTCTTGCTGCACTTTCGGGGTGGCTGTAGCTGTCAGCGCAATCAGTGGCAGGTTGGGGTTGATGTTGTCAATAATTCCTCGAATACGGCGGTATTCTGGGCGGAAATCGTGCCCCCACTCCGAGATACAGTGTGCCTCGTCAACTGCCACAAAAGAAATGTTAGCTCGCTGTAAAAAGTCAAGATTTTCTTCTTTCGTTAGCGATTCTGGCGCAATGTACAATAGTTTCAAGGTGCCATCGAGGGCATCTTTTTTAACCTTTGTGATTTCAGCCTTGTTGAGAGTAGAATTCAAAAACTGCGCATTAATGCCGAAAGCGTTCAGTTGATCCACTTGATTTTTCATCAAGGCAATCAACGGAGAAATAACGATGGCAACGCCTTCAGTGGTAATAGCAGGCAACTGATAACAAAGCGATTTCCCCGCACCTGTAGGCATGATAACGAAGGTGTTATTGCCTCCCATGATGCTATGAATAATCGACTCTTGTTCGCCTCTAAACTGACTGTAACCAAAAATTTCTTTGAGTCGCTCCTTTAGCGTATGCTGTACGCTCGTATCTACCTGAATCATCCTCTTTCGTTGTATTTTTTGCCTTTATACCCTTGGTTAACAGGTACTTAAACAGCTTTTTTAGTGAGTTAATTGGAAATCAATGGGAAGTTACTGAAGATTGCTCCTGCTGAGAAGTGGCAAAGTGGGCAAAGTCACTAACTACGTTTGAAATTAGTAAAAATAATCAAATTTGACGCAACAAATTTTTGAGAGCAAAAGGTTAACTTTTTTTTAGAACAGGCTCACACGCTCTCACAAATCAGCTTACAATCAAGCACTTAACCTATAAAGAGCATTTCAAAAAAGGTGCTTTTTTACCCTAAAATTAGCATAATACAAGCTTGATTTTAACGCATACGGTCTTGCGAACGAACCAGTTTTTCGTCACGACGGATAAAACGATTGGCCAAAACATTCGCCAGCATTGACGTCACGAGTGCGTAGAAGCCAAAACCAAAGCTGCCTGTGACATTGGGCTCGAACAAATCTTTGGCTTTCCCAAAAATAAAATACATGATTAGCCCCATAATGATGGTCATCAGGATAGAGTTTGCGGCACACAGCCCCGACTGAAGTAAGCGGTTTTTGTACTGAGAAATGGCAAAAATCGCCACTCCAGCCACTATCCCGCCGACAAGCGCGATGTACCAAACAGGGGTAATAAACGAACTTGTTCCTTGTTCGTGAACCAATCGAAGGGCAGTAAGGTGAACCGATTGGGTGCCATCAACGGCGGTCTTGTCCCAAACGGGCAAAGCCAACAGCCCGACGATACCAACGGCCACTACGGCTAAAAAGAGTGTTTGAATACGTTGTAACATAATGGTACGAAAAATTATAAGTTGACGAGTCGAAGTAAGTTACCAAACTTCATTTTTTTCGTCTTTTGGGTGTATAGAAAAATAAGTTCTGCCAAAAATGGACGGCAAAGGTAATCATTTGATGATGATTTTGGAACAGTCTTCCAAGAGAATACAGTACCTAAGGCAATTACTCGGCCTAACGCGCTGATTTGGGGCAGAACCGTTATTTTTACAACTTCGTAGCTTTAAAATTAAGGATAACATGCTTTCTAAAACGTTCGGTAGTGCGGTCTATGGTGTCAATGCCACAATGATAACCATTGAAGTAACAGTGGGGCAAGGAATGCGCTTTTTTATGGTAGGCTTGCCCGACAGCGCCGTAAAAGAAAGTGAGCAGCGCGTAGAAGCCTCTCTCAAGTTTTTTGACTACCGAATGCCACGTCAAAAAGTAGTGGTAAACCTTGCCCCCGCCGACATTCGCAAGGAAGGCTCGGCCTACGATTTGCCCATTGCCCTATGTGTGTTGCAGGCGTCGGACCAAATCGTAACCAAGAAAAGCCTCGAAGACTACATCATCATGGGCGAGTTGTCGTTGGATGGCAAACTCCGCCCCATCAAAGGCGTCCTTCCCATCGCCGTGGAAGCTCGGAAACTTGGCTACAAAGGATTTATTTTGCCTGCGGCCAATGCCCATGAAGCCGCCATCGTCAATAGCCTCGACGTTATTCCTGTGGAAACACTACAAGACGCCATCGGCTTTTTTGAGGAAACCAAAGAAATCACCCCGTTGAAGGTGGACACGCGCGATTTATTTTTCAATACCCTGAACGATTATGATGCTGATTTTGAACACGTTCAAGGCCAAGAAAATATCAAACGAGCCCTCGAAATCGCCGCTTCGGGCGGGCACAATGTGATTATGATTGGGCCTCCAGGGGCAGGTAAAACGATGTTAGCCAAACGATTACCTTCCATTTTACCCCCGTTGACGCTGCACGAATCGCTCGAAACGACCAAAATCCATTCCGTCGCAGGAAAGCTTGGCACCAAAGCATCACTCATTGCACGGCGACCTTTTCGCGCACCTCACCATACCATCAGCGACGCCGCGCTGGTTGGGGGTGGCACGTTCCCGCAGCCAGGCGAAATCTCGTTGGCGCACAACGGCGTGTTGTTTTTAGACGAATTGCCCGAATTTAAGCGAACAGTACTTGAAGTGATGCGCCAACCGCTCGAAGAACGCCGCGTAACGATTTCTCGCACCAAATGGGCGATTGAGTTTCCTGCCAACTTTATGCTCATTGCCAGCATGAACCCCTGCCCGTGTGGCTACTACAATCACCCCGAAAAGGAATGTGTTTGTCCACCTGGAACCGTTCAGCGCTATTTGAATAAAATCAGCGGGCCACTCCTCGACCGCATCGACTTGCATGTAGAAGTCACGCCCGTGTCGTTCGACCAAATTTCGTCGAACCGTAAAGCCGAAAAAAGTGAAGACATTCGTCAGCGTGTGATTACCGCCCGCGAAATTCAGACGGAGCGTTTCAAAGACAAAGAAGGGATTTATTGTAACGCCATGATGCCCTCACCGATGGTGAAAGAGGTGTGTGAAATCAACCCCGCAGGCAAAGCCCTACTCAAGGCCGCCATGGAACGGCTTGGGTTGTCGGCTCGGGCGTATGACCGTATTCTAAAAGTAGCTCGCACCATCGCCGACCTTGCCGCCAGTCCCGACATTAAGATTGAACACTTGGCTGAAGCTATTCAGTACCGAAGTTTAGACCGCGAGAATTGGGCGGGGTAAACGTTTCACCTTCCCGAAAGTTTTAGAACTTTCGGGAAGGTCTCTGTTGGCTGAAGCTATTCAGTACCGAAGTTTAGACCGTGAGAATTGGGCGGGGTAAACGTTTCACCTTCCCGAAAGTTTTAGAACTTTCGGGAAGGTCTCTGTTGGATGAAGCTATTAAATACCGAAGTTTAGACCGTGAGAATTGGGCTGGGTAAACGTTTCACCTTCCCGAAAGTTTCAGAACTTTCGGGAAGGTCTCTGTTGGATGAAGCTATTCAATACCGAAGTTTAGACCGTGAGAATTGGGCGGGGTAAACGTTTCACCTTCCCGAAAGTTTTAGAACTTTCGGGAAGGTCTCTGTGAATCGGGTTGCTCACAACCCGACCGTTAGAATTATACCACATCCCTCAGCAACTCCTCCACCGCGCGGCGGCCCGATTCCATGGCGCCATGTACCGTTCCGCTATGCCCGCCGTAGTGGGTAGCTTCTCCCGCAAAATAGACTTTGCGCTGAATAGGCTGCGACAACGTTTGGCGCGTCAGTAAGCCGCCACCGTTGGGGATTGGGAAAGAGTACGCGCCTTTGATAAAAGGTTCTTTGCCCCAATCCATCACTTTGGCGTTGGTCAAGGCAGCCGTCGCCGTTCCTTTTCCGTAAATGGTATCCAATTCTTTTAGCAAATTCTGAATAATGACCGTAGAGGTCTGTCCACTGAGAACTTCGGCTCGTTCTCCCGTCACAAACCCTGACAGTACAAACGAAGATGTGCTTCGTCCTGCGGAACTCACCCAATATTCGGGCACCGAGCCAGAGGTATAAATAGAACCCGTATTGGCCTCCCAAAACCGACGATTAAAGACCAAAGCAACCTTGATGCCCGCGCCCATGCCGATGTTGCGGATGGCCGTGAGTTTGGCTTCGGGCAGTGAGGGGGTAAATTGAATGTCATTGGCTTGTAAAATCGACAGTGGTACCGTCACAATCACCTTATCTGCAAAACGCCGCTGGGCTTGCGCATCTTCCAAAACAATGGGGCTATTGGTAAAATCAATGCGTTTGATTTGTTTATTGAGCACTACTTTTGGAATAACACTTTTGCATTTTTCCTCAAGTACCGAAAGCAACGAACGATTACCCAACAAATAATTGTCCCTTCCCGCACTCCAAATTGCTTCGGTCTCGGCTACGCCCAAAAGCCCCAAACGGTTGGCCGAGGTGCCATAATTGTTGGCAATGAGCGCATCAGGAATATGTCGAACTCTCGACACCAGTTTTGTGCTTTCCATCAATTGCGCCAGGGTTGTTTCGTTGCCCGAATATGACCGTGCCTGCTGAGAAAGTAACATGGCCAAACGAAAATCAAGGTCGGTATTCCATTGTGCTTCAGTGCGAAGCAACGTTCCTATTTGATAATAATCGGTGCCAGAAGTAGGCAACAACGATGCCCCTGATTCTTTGGCCCAATCGTACAATGTCGATCTACTGCCACGAATTTTTTCAGCGCCCAATTCCACGTCAAAATCAGCCAAACCTTTCAACGGACGAATCCGCCCCCCGATTTGTTCGGCAGCTTCGTAGATGGTATAGTTCGCGCCCTGTTGTTCTAGCAAATAGCCCGCGTACAATCCCGCCGCTCCTGCTCCAATGATGGCGATTTGGCCTTCGTATTTGCGGGGGGCGTAGGGATCTTTGGGTTGGCAATTTTCCAACGCTACGGCTCCAGTGGCGAGCAAAGTATGTTTGATAAAATCGCGACGTTGCATAGTGACAATCAATTGGTTTTAAAACGTTTAAACAAGCTCACAATCCCCTCGTCCGTGCATTCATTGAGCAGTTGTTGGATTGTTTTTTTTAATAAAGGATGAACAAACTCGGGGGCAATTTCTGCCAGTGGAACCAGCGTAAACTTACGCTGATGCAGCCGTGGATGGGGTACTTCTAACTCCTCCGATGTCAGTATTTTATTTCCATAAAACAACACATCAATGTCGATAACCCGTGCGCCCCAGCGCAATCTCCGCTCTCGTCCCAGCTCTTTTTCAATGGCAAGGGCTGCTTGCAATACGCGCTTTGCTTCTTTTTCGGTGGTCAGTGAAATGACCTGATTGAGGTAAGCGGGCTGCTCTTCAACGCCCCAAGGCGCGGTTTCGTACAACGATGATGCTGAAATGACAGGAGCAATTCGCTCCGAAATCAGCGTAATCGCCTTTGAGAGTGTTGCTTCGCGGTCGCCCAAGTTGGCTCCCAACAACAAAAAAACAGGGTACTGATTCATGCCACAAAGGTAGGTAAGGAACGGAATAATAATACGCCGAAAAATGTAAAATGTCAGACTCAGCAGAAAAGACCTACTTTTGTCTTTATAGGAAAACGACTTTAATCCTCCATTTTAAACCTAATAACCATGCTACGCTCCGTTTTTCTGTCTCTGTTTTTTTGTATTTCGGCCTTTGTAAGCATTGCCCAACAAGAAATACCATTGTATGCTGGTGCCATTCCCAATGCCAAAGAAGCCACCAACGAAGAAAAACGCACCGCGTCGCAGATCGTTTCTACTGTTTCGGTACCAACATTAAGCGTGTTTCTTCCCCCAAAAGACAAAGCAACGGGCACGGCAGTGGTTATTTGTCCAGGCGGCGGGTACGGCGTATTGGTCATCAAACGCGAAGGCTACGATGTAGCCGAGGAATTTACCAAACGCGGCATTGCGGCTTTTGTGTTGAAGTACCGACTTCCCAGCGAACGCACCATGATTGACCCGTCGATTGGCCCCCTCCAAGACGCCCAACAGGCGATTAAAACCGTACGGGAACGAGCTGCCGAATGGAATATTAATCCCCAAAAAATCGGGATCATGGGTTTTTCGGCAGGAGGGCACTTGGCCTCTACGGCTGGCACTCATTTTGAGCGCACCGTTTTACCTAACCCTCAGGGCACTAGCCTCCGTCCTGATTTTTTGGTGCTGGTTTATCCCGTCATTAGTTTTGCCGATGGAGTCGGGCACAAGGGTTCGGGCGTGAATCTTTTGGGCAAAAATGCCTCCGCTGAGCAGTTGACCCGTTACTCCAACGACCTCCAAGTGACGCAAAATACGCCTCCTGCTTTTATCACCCACGCCAGCGACGATACCGTGGTGCCTGTCAAAAATAGCCTACTTTTTTACGAAGCCTTGCAGAAAAACCGCATCTTGAGCGACCTCCACATTTATGCCAAAGGCGAACACGGTTATCTCAAAACACCGTCGTTCGACGAGTGGTTTGGTCGCTGTTTGCACTGGCTTACCACCTCGGGTTTTTAACCCTCACATCCCTTATCGCTCAACGTTTCTCTTTTATTTTTTTTCTCTCATTCCAACCTTCTGGGTTGTTCGGCTCCTCTTTGTAGTTGAACGTGCCACTCATGACTGAAAACGAACTGATTCAACGCTGCCTCCAACACGACCGCTCTGCGCAACGGCTGCTTTATGACCGCTACAAAACGGCCATGTACACCCTCGCGTATCGGATGACGGGCGACTTTGACCAAGCCAATAGTGTGTTGCAAGATACGTTTTTAGCCGTTTTTCAGAACTTGAGTCAGTACCGTAGTGAAGCGACGTTAGGAGCGTGGATAAAAGCGATTTTGGTGCGTAAAGCGCACCGAAGTTCGCAGCAAACACCTGCTTATTTATTGATGGAAACGCTTCCCACCGACACCTCGTCGGTCGATTGGGGCAACGATGCCATTGACGCCGCCCACCTCGAAAAAGCTATTTTGAGCCTACCCGAAGGCGCACGGGCAGTATTTGTGCTCATAGAGGTAGAAGGCTACACCCATCGAGAAGTAGCTGAGTTGTTGGGCGTTTCGGAAGGAACGTCGAAGTCGCAATTAAACTATGCCAAAAAGCGGCTGAGGGAGTTGTTAAAATAATACAAAGCGCATTATGTCAGACCTACTCAAACATAAACTACCTACCTACACCCCACCCGAATCGGTTTGGGAGGCGGTGGAGCAGGGCTTAAATGAGGCTCCGTTGAAAGAAGCGCTCCAGCACTTGCCCACGCACGAACCTCCCGCACAGGTGTGGTTGGAGCTAGACGAAACACTGCCCGCGGCTCGTCCGCTGCGGTGGTGGCGATACGCGGCGGCAGCGGCAATAACGGGCTTGCTGTGTTTTGTTGGGTATATTTTTCTGCACTCTCAATCGGAGGATGCCAAACTGACCTATTCCCAAGAAAAAGCATTCCCCAGCGCCCTGCCAACTCAAAATGAAGCCCTCGACCAACAATACGAGAAGTTGCAGGCGTTCTGCGAAACCAAAACACCCGTGTGTGAAAAACCAGAATTTAAGGACTTAAAACACCAACTCGACGAACTTACCATCGCCAGCCGACAGCTCAAAGAAGCATTGGGCGAGTACAATACGGACGCTTCGCTTTCGTCGCAACTCTCTGATATTGAACACGAACGAGCGGAGTTATTAAAAAAACTATCGGAACGGATTTAATAACATTACACCAAAAATAGCCATGAAGAATATTTTGCACTTTATCCACAACTTTTCCCCACCTCTCTTTATCCGTTTGGGGTTTCGAGTTTACGGTTTTGGGTTTTCGGTTTTGGGTTTTCGGTTTCGGGTTTTCGGTTTCGGGTTTTGCCCTTTGCCCCTTGCCCCTCGCCCTTTGCCCATTTCAATTTTGCGGTTTTTCAGTTTTCCGTTTAACATTTTGCGGTTCGCCCCTTTGCCCTTTGCCCCTCGCCCTTTGCCCATTTCAATTTTGCGGTTTTTCAGTTTTCCATTTAACATTTTGCGGTTCACCCCTTTGCCCCTTGCCCCTCGCCCTTTGCCCATTTCAATTTTGCGGTTCGCCCCTTTGCCCCTTGCCCTTTGCCTTTTGCCCTTTATTTCCTCTGCTCAAACCTTGCAGGTGATTACCAAAACAATAGAAAAAACCTTTGAAGTGCCACAATACGCAAAGGTGCAGGTATGGGGAGAGCGGAGCGATATAGAGATAGTGACTTGGAATAAAAATGAGATAAAAGCGACCATCGAGCTTACCGCAAAACACCCCACACGCAGCACGGCGGAGAAAGATTTGGAAGCTTTACATTATACCGCCGACCAAAAAGGGAAAACGGTGAGTCTGCACAATTTTGTGGTGCTGGCCAAAAACGGAAGTAAGCCACAATCCAACCTCAAAGCACGTTTTACGTTGTTTGTACCTGCCAATTGCGCCGTAGAAATTCAAAACAGTTTTGGGAAAATTTCCATCAAAGGGCTGCAAACTCAAACCATGCAATTGCAAACGGAATTTTGCACCATCGAACTCAACGATTTGCGTGGAACATTGACGGCCAGAACGCAGTTTGGCGCCTTACGAACCGAGAATTTCAATGGGTTATTGAGCATTTTCTCCGAACGAACCGACCTGATTTTGCAACAAATCAAAGGCGAATGTCGCGTACGTGCACAATATGGGAGCCTTGATATTCAGACGGATAAAGCACAAGTAAAACTCGACGTAGAAACCAAAAACACCGAACTCCGCAACGGCACCGTTGCCAAACAATAAAGCCATGAAAAAAGCATTCACCCTCCTCTATTCGACCCTCTGCCTTCTGCATTCGACATTGTTTATCCCCCTTTGGGGGCAAGAGGGCTCTGACTCTGTACGCATTTCCCACTCCGAGGAAACAGGTACGCTCGAAAAACAGCGATTTATCGACCGTTACGATTATGTGTTTATGACCAAAGAGCCGACGAAGTGGATGCTGAAATTAGCAGGAACTTCAAGCCAAACATACGGGGGTTTAGTTGGAAGTTACGAATACAAGCTCTCACCTTCTATTTCTTTGGGGGCAGGGGCATATTTTCGCTCAGCAGCATCTTATTTAGGTACTGATGCTGGTATTTTTGGCGAGGTTCGTTATTATTATGATATGCGAAAACGCATGAGAGAGGGTAAAAACGCCAATAATTTTACTGGAAATTATTTTGCGCTAACCTACACAAAAGCTTTTTCTCAAGGGAGTACGGGCGGATTCACTGGCACAGGCATTGGTGAGTATATTCCCGTTGTTGGAATGACAAGTGCTACAGAACTTCGTTGGGGAATGCAACGTCGATTTTTTAATCATGGGTTAGTGGATTTTGGAGTTGGAGCTGGAATAAAGAACGCTAATCGAATAGGTGCTACAAACTTGTCTCAATCAGAGGTATTTGTTCAAACATTTTGGAATACATCACTTGCCTTTGGTGACTTCAAATCAAAAACACTTCCTCCTCCCTGCGATGTCCTCAAATGTTACGAAACCTCTCAAAGCCTATGGAAAATAGCTTGGCCTAATTTATCGATTGGAACAAGAAATCAAACACTTTTAACGTCTTTGGCTTTTGAAAGGCAGCTTGGAAAATCTCCTTTTTCTATCAATTTCCAAAACAATTTGCTTTGGCAAAGATGGACTTGGAATGGCTTACCTATAGACTCTACTAATACATTAAAGAATGTGAACGATATGCGTTTTCTTTCAACTACGTACCTTCAGGCTCGCTATTATTTGAGTAAACTCAGACGAACTCTACATCCGAAATCTTCACTTTCAGGATTTTATGTCGGCGCATCTCTCATGCACGTGTATGAAAGAATAAACTATACCCATGGAAATGAAAGAGTTAAACTCACCAGATACCACGGAATAGAAGTCGGCCCCACCATCGGAATCCAAATGAAAGTTTTTAAGAATAATTATTTCGACTTTGGGCTCACAGTCGGAAAAACAATTTATCGGTTTGATAAAAACGGCACCTCTGACGGTATTCATGGTTTTCGTCCTAGTTTCAAAATTGGTTTTACTTTTTAACCTCCCAGCGCCATGAAAAAAACATTCATCCTCCTCTATTCGACACTCTGCCTTCTGCACTCGACATTGTTTATCCCTCTTTGGGGACAAGAGGGCGCAGATTCCATCCGTCTCTCCCACTCCGAAGAAACAGGTACACTCGAAAAACAGCGATTTATCGACCGTTACGATTATGTGTTTATGACTAAAGAACCGACGAAGTGGATGCTGAAAGGGTATGGAAACATCAATAACTTGCTTGCCTATAACCTCTTCCAAAAAGGCTATGTGAAGCGAGTAGTTGATTTTCGACTAGGTGCAGAATACAAGATAAGTCCTTCTTTTTCGATCGGTGTTGACGTAACTGGTCTCCCAAGTCGCCCTTTGCTGCCAATAGGGCTCATTGACTACTCAGACTTTTATTCACTTAGTGTTGGTAGAATTTGGGGTACATCGGCGGAAATACGGTGGTACTACGACATGGCTTCTCGTATCAAAGAAGGCAAAAGCAGCAATAATTTTTCGGGAAATTATATTTCCTTTAACATAGAGAAAGCGTGGCAAAAAGAACTATTACCCTCAAATGGGCTTTCTAGTTCTAACAACAAATGGGACACTGATTATTTTAAACAACAATACCAATCCCAACTAAGTCTGAGTTATGGGATACAACGGCGCTTTTTTAGGTACGGACTCATTGACATGTCTTTGTCCTTGAACAGACGAACTGACGAACAAATCCACCGAAAATTGACCTTCTTGGACGGGGATAACTCGGTAAAACAACCCGTTGATTGGAACAACATTCAAGAAAGTATTACTTCTGGTTCTCAACACAATTGGTCAATTAACACCAACTTCAAAGTAGGAGTCGCACTAGCTGATTTCAAAAAAACGACGAAAGTGCCTGCCTGTGACGTATTTCAATGCCTTGAAAACGAAAGCAGTCTATGGAAATTTAGCTGGCCACAAATCCACCTAAGCCCATCCACGCAAATAGGTATAAGCAGCATTGGGTATGAACAAAAAATCGCCCAATCGCCCTTCTCAATCAATACGTACCTGAACCTGTATGCTTCCAATCGCTCCCAAGAAAATGTAGCACAGTATGACCTTTCAACAGAAACTCATTTTACAAGTAATATCCAAAGCTTGAGTTTAGCCGCGCAGTTACATATTCAACCACGATGGTACCTGTTCATGAATCGTCAAATGCGCATAGGAAAAGCTGGCAATAACCTATCAGGGCTTTACACTGGGTTGAATAATGTTTTTTTGAGTTCATACGGATACACCAAAAACGACCGATACAAAAACTCATTCGGCAACAGTGCTTTTTTCGTTAATACAGGATTGATGCTAGGCTACCAACGAAAATTATTTAAGAATGGCTTTGTTGACCTCAACCTTACAAAGGGACTATTGGAAAAAACTCCCTACATACTGGGACGAAACAATTTTATTCTTGATTTCAAACTCGGCTTTGCCCTCTAACCACCCCAAGCCATGAAAAAAGCATTCACCCTTCTCTATTCGACACTCTGCCTTCTGCATTCGACATTGTTTATCCCCCTTTGGGGACAAGAGGGCTCTGACTCTGTACGCATTACCCACACGCAGGAAACAGGTACGCTCGAAAAACAGCGATTTATCGACCGTTACGATTATGTGTTTATGACGAAGGAGCCGACGAAGTGGATGCTGAAAGGGTATTTATCAGCCAGTCCTGTTCCTCATTTGCAATTACGAGGGCCAAGCAATGAAATCTCAGGAAGCTTACCTAGTTCGTTATCCTATGCTTTTGGCTATGAACATAAAATTGGCTCCTCCTTCTCCATTGATGTAGGTTTAAGCGGGGGCTACATTAATGATTTTCAATGGTCATCACATTTTGCCAGCGCCGAAATTCGCTGGTTTTATGATATGAAAAAACGCTTACAAAAAGGTTTACAAGCCAACAACCTAACAGGTTCGTATGTAGGTTTTAAATACGGACAAGCGTTTGAAATCCCTTCTATTAAGTTTGTAAGCACGTTACTACAAGTACCATTTATCGGAAACCAATTCAATGGGTGGTATAAGAATTCTCAAATTTTTGTTTTAAAATTAGGTGCTCAAAAAAGATTTTTCGAGCGAGGATTTGCCGACTTCTCTCTTAATATCGGGCGCACTACCTACGATTTGACCCTACCTAATCAATCTAGTATCAATATTCCCCTCCCCAAAGATGAATGGTTTCTATTTTCGGATGTAAAATTTGGTTTAGGGTTTACTTCTGCCCCAAAAACAGCCGCTCTTAATCCCAGCGATTGCAACGTTTGGAAGTGCTTTAAAGAAGAAAATCAACTTTTTAAAATCAATATCGCCTCACCTTTCACCCTTACCAATCGCCAATTTAACTTCTCGCTACCCATTTCGTATGAAAGAAAAATTGCCAAATCTGCTTGGTCAATCAATACAGAGTTAAATCTCTCTTTTTCATACTTGAGCCGCAAGGCACTCCAATCATTTGGCTCGCAATTTCTGGTAGCTGGCGGGGCCTTCTTAGTACAGCCTAGGTACTATTACAACTTAAAGAAACGAATACGTGAAGGGAAATCGGCCAATAACCTTTCGGGCAACTACTTTGCTGTTATGGGCAGTCAACTGTTGTCTTTCAGCGACATGGATTATAATCCTATTTTTCAAGTGAACCGAGAAACACATTGGAGCAACACCAGAGCGGCCTACGCGACTTGGGGAATGCAAAGAAGGATATTTGAGAAAGGCTTTTTTGATTTTCAGCTCGGATTAGTTTACAAGGAGCGCTCCACCACCCATCATCAACCTATTTTTGAACCTTACAGCAGTTTCAAACTCGGCTTTGCCCTCTAACCTCCCAGCGCCATGAAAAAAGCATTCTCCCTCCTCTATTCGACACTCTGCCTTCTGCATTCGACATTGTTTATCCCTCTTTGGGGGCAAGAGGGCGCAGATTCCATCCGTCTCTCCCACTCCGAAGAAACAGGTACGCTCGAAAAACAGCGATTTATCGACCGTTACGATTATGTCTTTATGACCAAAGAACCGACGAAGTGGATGCTGAAGTTATATAACAACGACTTCAATTTTACCCAAGAGCTTTTTTATCGTATTTCCTACGACAATTTAATTGGCAAACTATTTCCACCAATTGAGCTTGCAGCAGAATACAAGTTAAGTCCAGCACTTTCTTTAAGTGTCGGGGCAAAGAATGGGTATCGAATGCGAACCTACCATGACTTTAGCACAATAAATACAAGTTTTTCTTCGGTAGGTAAACAAAAATTAATTGCCTTCGGAGAACTTCGTTGGTTTTATCACTTACCTAGACGTATAAAGCAAAATCTAAGTGCGAACAACTTCTCTGGAAATTATATCGGGGTTCGATTCAGTAGTAACATTAATCTAACTGAAAATGAGTTAGAAACCCTTCGAATACTTTATGGGGGTGGTAACGACAACAAATGGAATACAGAGTATTATTTGGAGAGATTTAAACAAAGTACCGAATTCAGGTATGGAGTTCAAAGACGCTTTTTAAAACACGGCCTAATTGATTTTGGAATTAACTTAGGTATTTCTTCTTTTGAAAGAGCAACTCAAACTTTGGCTTTCAAAAATGGAGACAATACCATCTATTCAAATGGCAGTGCCTTTGAACGAGTTGAGTCCGTCAATCTGGACCGCCGTCCTAATCGGCATGAATGGTATGTAAATAGTAATTTTAGGTTAGGCATAGCAATTGGCGACTTTAAAAAGAGACAAAAAGCGCCGTTGTGCGAAGTTTTACACTGCTTTGAAGATGAATCGTCAATCATTAAATTAAGTTGGCCATCCATTCAAATAGGACAAAATAACCAATCAGCATTACTGTCTTTGGCTTATGAGCATAAACTTGGCAAATCAGCTTTTTCTATAAACAATCAGGTGAATTATGCTTTCAACTCCACTAAGTCACGCCGCCCCCTCCCTGACGGAACACTGCATACTCGAAATTATAAAAGTAGCAATCTGGCACTTGTATCAGAAGTAAGGTATTACATGCTTCAAGCCGCCCGCATCAGACGAGTTAATAAAGGGAATAATTTATCAGGCTTGTATTTAAGTACACCTATCAGCATTTTCCTAATCCATACTCAAGACCAAATCGTGGCGAATACAACATCTACCTCTGGGAAATACCACAGTGTGTACTCAGACGTAGGCTTAAAAGTTGGTTTTCAGCAAAAGCTTTTCAATCGAGGCTACATAGATTTAGGGCTTTCTGCCAATACTGCCATTCTTAGCACCCCGCAAAAGGTACGTCCAGGCTATCAATGGAATATCAGACCTACTTTCAACATCGGCTTCGCTCTCTAACCTCCCAGCGCCATGAAAAAAGCATTCACCCTCCTCTATTCGACACTCTGCCTTCTGCATTCGACATTGTTTATCCCTCTTTGGGGGCAAGGAAGCGCTGATTCCGTCCGCATTACCCACACGCAGGAAACAGGTACGCTCGAAAAACAGCGATTTATCGACCGTTACGATTATGTCTTTATGACCAAAGAGCCGACGAAGTGGATGCTGAAAGGCTATGGAAACATCAATAACTTGCTTACCTCTAGCCTCTCTCAAAAAGGTTACTTGAAGCGAGTAGTTGACTTTAGATTAGGCGTAGAATACAAAATCAGCCCATCTTTTTCGGTAGGCATTGATGTAACTCGGCTCCCTAAAATGCCAATTACTCCAAGCGGGTTCGTTGATTACTCTGACTTGTATTCATCTGGCTCTAACAAAAACTGGGCAACATCAGCAGAAGCGCGGTGGTACTATAATATGGCTTCTCGCATTAGAGAAGGCAAAAGCAGCAACAACTTCTCTGGCAATTATGTATCTTTTAAATATGAAAAGGTTTGGCAAAATAACGGATCTATTGGAACTACTCTCTCTGGATTCAATGGGAAATGGGATACCGATTATTTCAGTAACTATTACAATTCCCAACTAAGTCTGAGTTACGGGATACAACGGCGTTTATTTAGATATGGACTCATTGACATGTCTCTGTCATTGAACCGAAGAACTGACCAACAAGTCCACCGACAACTGACCTTTTTGGACGGAGATAATTCTATGATACAGCCCGTTGATTGGAACAACATTCAAGAAAGTATTACTTCAGAACCTCATCACAATTGGTCAATCACCACCCGCTTCAAAATAGGGATAGCACTAGCTGATTTTAAAAAGACGGCAAAAGTGCCCCGTGACGTATTTCAGTGCCTTGAAAACGAACGTAGTTTGTGGAAGTTCAACTGGCCCATAATCCACCTAAGCGCCTCTACTCAACTATTTCATGGAAGCATCGGGTATGAACACAAAATCGCCCAATCGCCGCTATCCATCAACTCGTATTTGGACTTATCAGCATCCAATTCTTTCCAAAAAAACGTATCATTCTATAACCCTGAAACAGGAACGTCTTTCAGAGTAAATACTCAAGGAGTGATTTTGACGGCGAAGTTGGCTATTCAACCGCGTTGGTATTTGCTCATGAACCGCCAAATGCGTTTGGGTAAATCTGGCAATAACCTGTCAGGGCTTTATACGGGGCTGAATACCATTTTTTTCGGTTCACATAGCTCTGCCAAAACCGAGCTTTACAAAAATTCATTCACCTTTACTCCTGCGTTTATCAATACTGGGTTACTGCTAGGCTACCAACGAAAATTATTCAAAAATGGCTTTGTTGACCTCAACCTTACAAAGGGATTATTGGACAGAAAACCCTACGTTTTGGGTATTAATAACTTCCTTCTTGACCTCAAACTCGGCTTTGCCCTCTGATTAACATTTTACTCTGTTTTACTCCTCACAGCACGGCTTTTGAAGTCGTGCTGTTTTTTTAGGTTTTTATGTACTTTTGTCAAAAAAGATATTTTTATGAGCCAACGAATCATACCCGCTGAACTCAAACTCCTCTTAACTGACCTTAAAAGAGGGCTAACAGATTTATATGGAGGTAGTTTGTATCAAGTAATTTTGTTTGGTTCTTATGCTCGTGGCGAGCAACATGAGGAGTCCGATGTAGATGTTTTAGTAGTTCTGAATGACGAGAAAATTAACGGAATTAGTGAAGTTCCGAAATTAGTTGATTTGGCGGATGCTCTTTATTGGAAGTATAACTTGCTTGTATCTGCCAAAGCAGCCTCTTTATCAAGATTCAATTTAAAACTCCCTCTTTATCAAAACATAAGAAATGAGGGCATTCTCCTATGAATCAGGCATCCGAACTACACCTTAGCTGGCAAAAAGCATTAGACTGTTTGAATGATTCTCAAGAATTATTCAAACTCAAATTCCTAGAAGCGGCAACAAATCGTGCTTATTACGCTGTTTTTCATGCTGCACAAACGCTGTTAATGACCGTAGAAGTTTATCCAAAAACCCATCAAGGAGCACACAACAAGTTTAGCGAGTATTTTGTAAAAACAAATATCCTGCCCTCAAATGCGTCAAAACTCATGCTCAATTGTTTTGAAAAACGCCAGTTTGGAGATTATGAGCTAGAGGACGTGTCTGAAGACATTGCGCAGTCAGCAGTAGAAGAAGCGGCTTTATTTATCGAAATTTGTTCAAATTATATAGTACCCTTATTAATCACCCCACCTCAAGATGGATTACATTAAAGCTTTTGCCCCAGCTACTGTTGCCAACGTAGCCTGCGGGTTTGATATTTTTGGATTTGCCCTCGACCAGCCTGGCGACATCGTCGAACTTCGCAAACGCGACGAGCCAGGGGTGGTTATCAAAGATATTATCGGCGACAACGGCCGCCTCCCCCGCAACCCCGAACGCAACGCCGTAACGGTGGTCATGCTCAAGTTTTTACAACACATCGGGTCTAACCAAGGCGTAGAAGTAGTTTTACACAAAAACATGCCATTGGGTAGCGGAATGGGCTCCAGTTCAGCAAGTTCGGTGGTCGGTGTGTTTGCCATCAATGAACTCTTGGGAAGCCCGCTTTCTCGCCAAGAACTCCTACCGTTTGCCATGGAAGGGGAGCGCATCGCCTGCGGAGCCGCCCACGCCGACAACGTCGGACCTTCGCTTTTGGGAGGGTTTGTCGTTATTCGTAGTTATAACCCTTTGGATGTATTCAAGGTAAAAGTTCCCAACGAGCTTTACTGCACCCTCGTCCATCCCGATGTAGAGGTCAATACCAAAGACGCGCGCTATATCCTTCGCAACGAGGTATCGCTCAAAAACACCATTTCCCAAATGGGCAACGTAGCGGGACTGATTGCGGGCTTGATGCAAGAAGATTACGATTTGGTCAGTCGCTCCATGGTCGATGTCATCATCGAACCTGTACGTTCGATTTTGATTCCTGAGTTTGACCACGTAAAACAAGCCGCCCTCGACAACGGCGCTTTGGGTTGCAGCATTTCGGGAGCAGGGCCTTCAATGTTTGCCTTGAGCCGTGGCCGCGAAACCGCCGACCGCGTCGCCAAAGCCATGAGTGAAGCCTTTGGCAGTGTGGGGATTACCACCAAGAGCTATGTTTCACAAATTAACCAAGACGGCCCCAAGATTTTGGAAAGTGCTTAACACTTCCCATTTTGGGAATTAAAGTTTATATGCCTTTGTTATGAGGCGCGGATACGGTGGGCTAACTATCCAACATTGTGGACAAAATGGACTTATCAAGTATAAAAATTGAGCCAATTACAAACGAAGAGCAGTTTGCTAATGCTGCTTCTATTATTGATTCATTAATTGATGCTGACCTTATCCAAGATGAAGATGAGCGTAAAAAGGCGTTGGATATTTTGGAGGCCATCACCATTTTGGCCAGCGAATATGAGAAAAAACATTATCCTATACCTAAACCAGACCCCATTGAGGCCATAAAAGAACGAATTGAGCAGCTTCAACTTACTCAAAAAGAGGTTGCGCCATACTTTGGAGGAGAAAATCGGGTGTCAGAAGTTTTGAACAAAAAAAGGAATCTTACCTTGAAAATGATAAGGCAAATCCACAAACATTTGGGTATTCCTGCCGAAATTCTTTTAGCTTATTAATAGGCTTCAAGAAAGTACAAGTATTCACAAATCCTAACCAATCATCAACATTTTCATGCGTTCTATCGTCCAAAAAACAGCCATTGCTTTCGTCCTCGCATCGCAATTTGCGATAGGGCAAGCCCCTAAAAAATTACCCGAAACCCAACACCCTCGTGCCGAAGTAGAAATGCACATGCGTTTTTTAGCATCGGACGAATTGCAGGGACGCCGCACGGGTGAACAGGGGAATTTGGTGGCGTCGCGCTACATCGCCGAGCAATTCCGCGTGTTAGGCATTAAGCCCGCGCCAGGCCAAACTGATTATTTACAATTGGTCCCTTTTGCCATCCAAAAGTCGGCCAAAGAAGGCGTTCTTATCGCTAACAACGATACGCTGCGGGTCAACAAAGAATTTGTAATTTTGGGAAGTGGTGCAGCCAACCTCACCGCCGATATCGTCTTTGTAGGGTACGGATTGGCTGATGATTATAAAACCGACGTAAAGGGAAAAATTGTAGTAGCTCAAATTGGCACTCCCGAATCCAAAACGCCTCAAGAGCTATTTACAGCCTCCAACGAAAAACGAAAACTCGCCACGCAAAAAGGAGCGGCATTATTGATAGAACTGTTTACGGCCCAAATCCCGTGGTCGTTTGCTTCTCGCTATTTTGGGGGAGAAAAAACAAGCTTAGACAATGGCTTAGGCGATGCCGTCGCACACGTGTGGGTCAATGGACAACAGAAAAAATACGCCGATTTATTTAAAAGTGGCGCTACGCAGGCTACTTTCAGAACCACTGGCCGTGAGCAAACTTCCGTCAAATCGCACAACGTAGTGGGAGTAATTGAGGGTACCGACCCTGTCCTTAAAAACGAATATGTGGTCGTAACCGCGCACTTCGACCACGTAGGGATGGGCAAAAAAGGGGGTAATACCTACACAGCTGCTGATAGCATTTTCAACGGTGCGCGCGACAACGCCTTCGGAACGGTAGCCATGCTTACGGCGGCTAAAACCCTTTCGCTCAAACCCACCAAACGTTCGATTTTAGTCATCGCTTACACGGGCGAAGAAGTAGGTTTGTTGGGAAGTAAATATTACGCCGACCATCCACTTGTTCCACTCAATCAATGCGTTTTTAACCTCAACAGCGACGGTGCAGGCTACGCCGACAAAACCCTTGTGTCAGTCATTGGGCTTGACCGCACCAACTGCAAAGCCGAAATCGAAGCAGGTTGCAAAGCGTTTGGGCTAGGCGTTTTTGGAGACCCATCGCCCGAGCAAGGGTTATTTGATCGCTCAGACAACGTTAGTTTGGCCGCCAAAGGTGTCCCCGCTCCCGATTTTGCCCCAGGTTTTAAGAGTTTTGACGGGGAAATTGCCAAGTATTACCACCAAGCTGCCGACAATCCTGACTCGGTCGATTTCGATTATTTATTAAAATTCTGCCAATCGTTTGCCTACACGGCTCGCCTCATTGGCAACAAACCCGTAAAGCCTTACTGGACCGCAGGCGACAAATACGAACCAGCCGCTAAAGCATTGTATGGAAAGTAAGTAGTTGTTTTTTGTTAATTTTGTTAAAAACTATGTTCATTCATGAAAACAGTTGACCAATTGCCACTTAATGAAGTGCAACTTAGCTTACTTAGGATGTTTGCACGCCCCATGTCAGAGGATCAAACATTAAAAATAAAGCGAGCACTTGTTCAGTTCTTATCTGATGAATTAGACAACGAAATTGAGAAAGTCGTCAAACAAAAAAATATCACAGGCAACGACTTTGAGCAGCTTCGTAAACAACACCAACGTACTCCTAAAAAATGAGAGTTGTTATTGATACGAATGTTCTGCGCACTACCATTAAAAAGGGCAATTTTGAACGATTTATCTATGATGCTTTCAAAGCAGAGGTCTTTGAATGGGTAGTAAGTACGGAGATTTTAAATGAATATCACGAAAAATTAACTGAATTTTATTCATAAGAAACAGCAGATTTGGTTCTAAATATCCTCATGGCTGCACCAAATGTACTTTTTTCAGAACCTGCCTTTCGCTGGAATCTTATTGCTGATGACCCTGATGATAATAAGTTTTCCGACTTAGCTATTTCAACAAATGCCTTCTGTTTAGTCAGTTTCGACCGCCACTTTAATGTCTTCAACGAACTTACTTTTCCAAAACTTAAAGTTGTTAAACCAAAAGAATTTAAAAAAATAATCAATTGGCCTTAGTGCTCTCCCCCCACAATGATTCGTAAAGCCGTTATACCCGCCGCAGGTCTAGGTACTCGATTCTTACCTGCTACCAAGTCCCAACCCAAGGAAATGCTTCCTATCATCGACACGCCGACCATTCAGTACGTGGTGCAAGAAGCCGTCGATTCGGGAATTGAAGATATTCTTATCATCACAGGCCGTGGCAAACGCGCCATCGAAGACCACTTTGACCGCAACGTAGAGTTGGAGGCGAAGTTGGAAGAAAAACAAGATGAGCTACTTTGGAACGAAATGCGCCGCTTGTCCGACATGGCCAACATCCATTACGTCCGTCAGCGTGAAACCAACGGCCTCG
Source organism: Runella sp. R5_40 (assembly GCF_057652295.1). Classification (NCBI taxonomy): domain Bacteria; kingdom Pseudomonadati; phylum Bacteroidota; class Cytophagia; order Cytophagales; family Spirosomataceae; genus Runella; species Runella sp. R5_40. The sequence continues at coordinate 70,420 of NZ_JBYFCH010000001.1, forward strand.
GAGATGCCATTTATTACGCTAAGCAACATGTTGGAAACGAACCATTTGCGGTACTACTGGGTGATACCATCATGGATTCAGTGATTCCTGTTACCCAACAACTCATCGATACCTACGAGCAGTACCAAAGCACGGTCATTGCAGTAGAAACCGTTCCTCGCGAAAAAGTAAATCGTTACGGAATTGTGGGTGGCGACGCTTTGAGCGAAACCATCATGAAGCTCGATAGCCTCGTCGAAAAACCTTCTATCGAAGCAGCGCCATCGAACCTTGCGATTGCGGGACGTTATATTCTTTCTCCCGAAATTTTTACGGCGATTGAGCAAACAGGCAAAGGAAAAGGCGGCGAAATTCAGTTGACCGATTCGTTCCAAATCTTACTTCGTCGTGAAAATATCTACGCGCACCGCATCGAAGGCGAGCGCCACGACATTGGCAACAAACTTGATTTCTTGAAAACCACCGTCAAATTTGCCCTCAAACGCAAAGAATTTTCAGCTCCTTTCTTGAAGTTCTTGCGTGAGACGTTGGCGGAGTACGAAGGTAAATAAAATGTTAATTGTTATCCGTTAACTGTTATCAGGAGTCCAGGCGATTAACCGACTAGCAATAACAGTTAACGGATAGCATTCTTACTTATGGCAAATCTTCTCCTCATCGACGATGAAGTCAAACTACGTGGGTTGCTCAAACGCATCTTAGAACTGGAAGGATACCACGTCAGCGAGGCAGGTGATGCGCGTTCGGCCTTTTCTATTTTAGAAAAACAAGACATTCAAGCAGTTATTTGCGACGTCAAACTACCCGACGCCCACGGGGTAGAATTGACAAAGCAACTCAAAGCAAGCTTCCCACTCGTCGAATTTATTCTTTTGACGGCCTACGGAACGATTGCTGACGGAGTACAAGCCGTAAAAAATGGCGCTTTTGACTACCTCACCAAAGGTGACGACAACGACCGTATCGTTCCCCTAGTGGCACGGGCGGTAGAAAAAGCCGAGCTTCAGCAAAAAGTAAAACGACTCGAAGAGAAGGTTCGCCAAAAAGTAGGGTTTGAAAGCATTGTAGGCACTTCGGCCGTAGTACAACAAGCCATTTTACTCGCTCAAAAAGTAGCCCAAACCGACACAACTGTTTTACTTTTAGGAGAAACGGGAACGGGAAAAGAAGTATTTGCCCAAGCCATTCACCACGAAAGTCCACGGCGAGATAAAGCCTTTGTCGCACTCAATTGCAGCGCCTTTAGCCGAGAAATCCTCGAAAGTGAGCTTTTTGGGCACCGAGCGGGAGCATTTACGGGTGCTTTGAAAGATAAAAAAGGATTGCTCGAAGAAGCTCACGGCGGGACATTGTTTTTGGATGAAATCGGCGAAATGAGCCTCGACCTCCAAGCAAAACTCCTACGCGTACTCGAAACTAGCTCGTTTTATAAAGTGGGCGATACCAAGCCTACGAACGTCAATGTCCGTTTTGTAGCCGCGACTAACCGTAACCTGCGCCAAGAAGCCGAGCAGCAACACTTCCGCCTCGATTTGTACTTTCGGTTATCGGTATTTGAAATTCCGCTTCCTGCTCTTCGCGAGCGTCCGAGCGATATTCCGCTCTTAGCTGCTTATTTTGTGCAGTTGTACGCAAAAAAAATGAACCGTTCGGCTCCTTCAATTTCGCCTGAATTTCTTCAAAAACTAGCACAACATTCGTGGAAAGGCAACATCCGTGAATTGAAAAACGTGATTGAACGAGCCATTATCCTACTCCCTCCTCAGTCGGAGTTGACGCCTAATGAACTGCCTTATGATATTCAGGGGGGCAATGATTCTTCGTTTCAGGGCATGATGACCCTCACCGAACTCGAAAAACAGCACATCCGCCGCATTCTTCACCACACCCAACAGCAAAAACCCGAAGCAGCCCGCTTGTTAGGCATCGGCCTTACTACGCTTTATCGTAAGATTGAGGAGTATAAGTTGTAGGAAATGTCTTCCTTTTTTCTTTTTTGGTTTTATATTTGTTTATTAAGTGAATCAATCCTTATTTAAGATGGCAGCAGCAGTAGAACCACCGCTCAATTTAGGTATCCACGAAGGTACAATGGTTAAGCGTATTATCGACATGACTCCCCAAGAACGGGAAGTCTATTACAAAGCTGTCGCACTCAAAGCTAAAGAGCACCTATTTGCAATAGGTCAGCCTTGGGTGTATGAAAAAAACGGGCAAGTTCTAGCAGAATATGCCGATGGAAGAATTGAAATCATTGACTAAATAGGTATAAATATACGTCTATTTTGTCAATCACTTATGATTAAAGAAACTCCAATCCTCTATATAATCGCAGGTCCTCCAGGAATCGGCAAAAGTACCAATGGGCAATTCTTTATTCCTTATCAGATAAAGGTACTCAATCATGACGAAATAGAAGCTGAGTTTAAAAAAATGGGCATCCTCAATTATGAGGAACGTGCCAATCAAAGGATATGGGAGCTTATCCATGATAACATCGCTCTTAATACTGGATTTGGTATTGAGCTTAATCTAGGGACAAATAATCAATATGGATTACTCAAAAGGATTCACGGATATTGCCCTCATTACGAAATTCATGTTCTTCTCTTTTTTACTGACTTTTACCAGATTTGCTTGAATAGAGCCGCAATTCGGGCCAATTCAGGAGGACATGAGGTTGAGCCTGCCGTTATTAGGGATATGTGCTATAATACTATTGGCTTACTCAGAAAGAATATTGCTCAATTTAAACATATCACCCTTATCAATGTCACTTACAATTCTCTTGAATTAGTTTATTCGGGTTACTATCCCAATCAAGTACATGAATTTAGCCACCACATCCTGCCCAATTGGATAGTTAAAAATTTTCCTGAAATAGGTTCGTAAACTATTCATAATAGTACCAACAATCATACATTTTTTCTTCTTCATCAATCAAATTGGTACCAATCTGAAACGCACTTCAGCCTGTTAACATACGCTTGAAAATTTCAAAATGAAAAACTCTTTTTCCATTTTGAAAAAATCCCCTATCTCCTTTCAACGCCACTAAACAGACAACTTCCTAATTACAAGCCGTTTATAAAAACACCAAAAGCTGTGGCACGGCTTTGGCACCTATGGCTATGTCCGCATAAGCGGTTTTGACTTAACAAAACGATAGCCTCATGTTTCTTCTATTATTCATCCTCGCTTTGGCCGTCTTTGGCTACCTCCTGTACGTTCTGCTCAAGCCTGAAAAATTTTAATCTTACTCCTATGTTGTACGAACTTCTCGGTATCACACTTATTTTTGGTTTGACTGTCCTGCTAGCATTGCCCCTCGGGCGCTACATTGCCAACGTCTATTTAGGTCAGCCCACATGGTTGGACTTTTTGTCTCCGCTCGAAGAATGGATTTATAAACTCTGCCGCATCAATCCCAAGAAAGAAATGACGTGGCAAGAACATCTCGTCGCGCTGCTTACCATCAACTCCCTCTGGTTTTTCTGGATGATGTTTATTTTGATGAACCAAGGCTGGTTACCACTGAACCCTGATGGGAACCCCTCCATGAGCCCCGATTTAGCCTTTAACACCGCCGTTTCATTTTTGGTCAACTGTAATTTACAGCACTATTCAGGCGAAACGGGGGTCACGTATCTTTCGCAACTTGCAGGGTTAATGTTTATGCAATTTGTGACCGCTGGTACGGGCATGGCTGCGGGCGCCATCGTGTTTAAAGCAATGAAAACCAGCCCTCAATCCCTCTCAAGTCAAAAAGCCTCTCCCTCAGAAAGGAGAGGTTTGGAGAGGGGTTTAGGAAATTTCTACGTGTATTTCCTAAAATCTTGCACCCGTATTTTACTTCCATTATCGTTGGTATCGGCACTATTACTTGTATTTAATGGTGTTCCTATGAATTGGGAAGGGAAAGCCTCGATTGTTACGATGCAAGGCGATTCCGTACAAGTATCGCGCGGGCCTGCCGCCGCCATGATTGCCATCAAGCAAATCGGAACCAATGGAGGTGGCTGGTTTGGGGTAAATTCAGCTCACCCCTTAGAAAACCCCAGCTACTTCACTAATGCCGTCGAAAACATCCTGATACTTCTCATTCCTATTGCATTTGTGTTTGCGTTAGGCTTCTACCTCAACCGCAAAAAACTAGCTTGGATGATTTTTGGCGTAATGACCTTCGGTTTTTTATTGATGGCGGGAGCTTCGGTTTACGTCGAAATGCAAGGCAACCCTGCTATTTCAGCATTGGGGATTGACCAATCGCATGGAAGTATGGAGGGCAAGGAAGTTCGTTTTGGAGCAGCCGCGTCAGCGTTTTGGGGAATGGCCACGACTGCCACTTCCAACGGTTCGGTCAATGCCATGCACGACAGCATGACTCCACTGTCGGGTGCTTTACAGATGCTCGACATGATGATCAACGCGCTCTACGGTGGGGTTGGCGTTGGTTTTCTCAATTTCTACATTTTTATCATCATTGCTGTGTTTATTTCGGGGCTGATGGTAGGGCGTACACCCGAATTTTTGGGCAAAAAAATAGAAGCAAAAGAAATGAAAATTGCCACGCTGGTCGCCTTGCTCCATACGCTCTTGATTTTGGCGTTTACGGCTTTATCTAGCTTTGTTTTTGTTCAAAACCCCAACATTGGATGGCTCAACAACCCTAGCTTTCACGGGTTTTCAGAAATGCTGTACGAATACACCTCGTCTTCGGCCAACAATGGTTCAGGCTTTGAAGGACTTGCCGACAACAACCCTTTTTGGAACATTACGTGCGGAATTGTCTTACTGTTAAGTCGTTATTTGCCCATTATAGGCCCAGTAGCGATAGCAGGTATCTTGGCCAACAAGAAGTACATTCCCGAATCCTCAGGAACGCTCCAAACCGACACCGCGACCTTTGGTTTTATGGTATTGGCCGTCATCTTCATTGTCGCTGCGTTGTCGTTTTTCCCAGCGTTGGCACTTGGGCCTTTGGCAGAGTATTTTACGTTGCGCTAAGTTGATTGGAAATATAAGTCAGTACTTTTTGAATGGTCATCGGCTCGGAGGGTAACACGTTAGTTTCAGAACCGACATGTTTATGAAAAGGGGAAGTTGAAAGATTAGGATACTCATGCGCATTGTCCCAACGCACAATTAGAGAAGCATCAGGTCTTTGCCATTGGTAACCATAATCGATTTTATTTTCTTCAAAGACACTAACTTCTTTAACGTAAAGTGTGCTACTATCTATCAAATTAAGCCTGTATTTCAAAATGTAAATGCGCGGAGTTAACAGTTCTTTGATTAGAGTGGAGTTTGTAAGAACAGCCTCAAAAGCAGCTAAATCAGGTAACGGCATTGTTATTCCAAAGTTTTCAATTTGCGCTCTACCAATTCAATTGCTTTTAAACATGCCCTCCACTCCATTTCGTCATCTTCTTTCTCAAACAAACCAAACTGGCTGATTGAGTCAAATTTTTCTAAAAATGACTGAAAATCCATTCCGTACTTATGTTCAAACTCAGTTACTTCCTGCTGATATATTGCCATTTCGGCGCACAAAACTTCCTTGGCTTTCTCCAAGGCAAACATTTCTACGGAATCATACCCCAATTCATTTACTGTGGTCACTAATGCTTCGGTCTGCTGAATAGACATAGCTAAATAATTTTTTATTCAAAATTACAAAAAATATGAAACGTTCTCAATCTTCCTCTCTCTTGCAAGGAGGAATGGCTAAAACCGCTCTGATAGAATCCTTTATCAAACTTAACCCTACTGTGATGTTTCGGAATCCCGTCATGTTTGCAGTAGAGTTAGGAACGGTGGTGATGTTTTTTGTTTGCCTCCAAGTAGCCTTCGGAGGCGATACCACCCAAGGTAGTCTGACGTACAACTTCCTGGTGTTTGTCATCTTATTGCTTACCCTTCTTTTTGCCAATTTCGCCGAAGCTTTGGCCGAAGCCCGTGGAAAAGCCCAAGCCGATAGCCTCCGCAAAACCCGCGAAGAAACGCCTGCGAAAGTCATTCGTCCTGTAGGAAATATGAAGGTCAATGAACTACAAATCATCCCTTCTTCACAGCTGAACAAAGGTGATATTTTTGTCTGCGAAGCAGGCGATATCATTCCTTCTGACGGCGAGATTATCGAAGGACTCGCAACCATCGATGAATCGGCCATCACGGGCGAGTCGGCTCCTGTTATTCGGGAAGCAGGTGGCGATAAATCGTCGGTGACGGGTGGGACAAAAGTTCTTTCCGACCAAATCAAGGTCAAAGTCACCACCCAACCAGGCGAAAGCTTTTTGGACAAAATGATTGCGTTGGTGGAGGGAGCGTCCCGTCAAAAAACGCCCAATGAAATTGCGCTTACGATTCTTTTGGCAGGCTTCACGCTCATTTTTGTGATTGTGTGTGTCACCCTCAAACCTTTTGCGGATTACGCCAATACACCCATTCCCATCTCGGCTTTTATTTCGTTGTTTGTCTGCCTGATTCCCACTACAATCGGCGGTTTGCTCTCCGCGATTGGCATTGCAGGAATGGATCGCGCCCTCCGCGCTAATGTCATTACCAAATCGGGAAAAGCCGTTGAAACGGCTGGCGACGTGGATACGCTCTTATTGGACAAAACAGGAACCATCACCATTGGCAACCGTAAGGCCACCCATTTTTGGCCAACCACAGGCATTCAAAGTGAACATTTTGTCACGTCTGCTCTTTATGCCTCTCAGTCCGACGACACTCCTGAAGGTAAATCCATTGTTGAGTTGGCTGGCCCGCGCGGCGTACCGTCCCTAACCCAGCGCGGGGCTACGGGGGAATTTATCCCGTTTACGGCCGAAACTCGTTGTTCGGGGGTAAACTTGCCTAACGGTGTTCGTATTCGGAAAGGTGCGCAGGATGCCATTCGCCGATTGGTAGAACAAGCTGGCAATACTTTTCCTGAAGATACGGCAGCGAAGGTTCGCGAAATTGCATCCAACGGAGGAACTCCGCTGGTGGTTTCCGAAAACGAGCGCGTGCTAGGCGTCATTGAGCTGCAAGATGTGATTAAACCTGGCATTCAAGAGCGTTTTGAACGATTGCGCAAAATGGGGGTAAAAACCGTGATGGTAACGGGCGACAACCCGCTTACGGCCAAGTACATTGCGCAAGTCGCAGGGGTAGATGATTTTATTGCCGAAGCAAAACCCGAAGATAAGATGAACTACATCCGCGCCGAGCAAGCCAACGGCAAACTGGTAGCCATGATGGGCGACGGTACCAACGATGCACCCGCCCTTGCTCAAGCCGACGTAGGTGTAGCCATGAACAGCGGCACCCAAGCCGCCAAAGAAGCAGGAAATATGGTGGATTTGGACAATGACCCAACGAAACTCATTGAAATTGTGGAGATTGGCAAACAACTCTTGATGACGCGCGGCACACTCACTACGTTCTCCATCGCCAACGACGTCGCCAAGTACTTTGCCATCGTGCCTGCCTTGTTTATGACGTCCATTCCTGCCTTGCAATCGCTCAACATCATGCACCTCAGTAGTCCTGAAAGTGCCATTTTATCGGCGGTTATTTTCAACGCAATCATCATCCCAATGCTTATTCCGTTGGCATTGAAAGGGGTAGCTTACAAGCCGATTGGGGCAAGCGCGCTACTTCGTCGAAACCTGCTAGTTTACGGTTTGGGAGGGCTTATTATTCCTTTTATCGGCATCAAACTCATTGATTTATTGGTGGGGAGTATATTCTAGTCTCAGGAAATGGGTTATTTTCTTAAATCTTTCGGCGTTGCCTTTGCCCAAAAATACTTGCCATCTTTAGGCATATCCCACACACTTGTAATCTCTCTTAAAAGCGGCATTTCTGACTCAAAATTCTTACGAAGACGTGTTTTTATACCTAGACGAAACTTTCGATTGGCTTGCTGTTTTCCAATTTTGTCGCTATTTGCACAATGACCAAAAATAGGTACTTTCTTTTTAGAACGACTCATAACAAAGATTTTTTTCAAAAATACAAAAATGAAAACACACATTGTTCCTGCTCTTCTGATGACCCTCACCACCTTTGTGCTTTTGGTCGTTATTTATCCTTTACTCGTTTGGGGAGCTGCGTTGGTAGCTCCTGCCCAAGGCCGTGGCGAGACAATTTCTGCCAGCGGTCGGGTGGTTGGTTTTGCCAAAGTAGGTCAAAAATTCACTCATGATGCCTATTTTTGGTCGCGTCCTTCGGCGGTTGAGTACAATGCCGCTGGCTCGGGAGGCTCCAACAAAGGTCCTTCCAATCCCGAATACCTTGCACAAGTGCAGGCACGTATCGATACATTTTTAGTACACAACCCTGCTGTCAAAAAGGCTAACATTCCTGCTGAATTGGTTACCGCTTCGGGCAGCGGGCTTGACCCTCATTTGTCGCCCCAAGCAGCCTATGTTCAAGTACCTCGTATTGCTAACATCCGTCATTTATCAGAAACTCAAGTAAAAGACCTTGTTCAGACCCATACCGAATCCCCTTGGCTAGGATTGTTTGGCCCCGACAAAGTCAATATTTTAGCACTTAATATCGCATTAGACCAATTGAAATAGGTCATTTTTCCAAAAATCAAGATGAAATCGTTCTTAATTGCTCTCCTCGCAGGCTTACCCCTATTTTCTCTTTTTGCGCAACATGACTCTACGTCCAAACTTAGCATAAGTGGCTACGTAGAAGCCTATTACAGTTATGACTTCAATCAGCCTGTCCGCAATGAACGTCCATCGTTTATCTATAGTCACAACCGTCACAATGAGTTTAACATCAATTTAGGTTTTGTAAAAGCGGCTTATACGTCGCAACAATTGCGCGCAAACCTGGCACTCATGGCAGGGACATATTCCAACGCTAACTTAGCGGCCGAACCTGCCACTTTACGCAACATTTACGAAGCCAATGTGGGGATTAAGCTTTCCAAAAACCGACAACTTTGGCTCGATATGGGCGTATTTTCATCGCACATCGGTTTTGAAAGTGCCGTTTCGAAAGATTGTTGGGCTCTAACCCGCAGCCTCATGGCCGACAATACGCCTTACTACGAAACAGGGGCAAAAATTGGCTACACTTCCCCCAATGAAAAATGGTTGGTGTCAGGATTAATTCTCAACGGATGGCAACAAATACGTCGCCCCGACGGCAGTACACGCCTAGCCATAGGCACGCAAGTAACGTTCAAACCCACCGCAAACGTCACGCTCAACTCTAGTACTTTTTTGGGAGGTCGCCCCGATGATTCTAACCGAAACCGTTTCTTTCATAATTTTTACGGGATTGTTCAGTTAACTCCCCAATGGGGCATTATCGCAGACATTGATTACGGGATGGAACAACGGCAAACGGGTTCCTCACAGTACGACCCATGGAGTAGTTGGGCGGTTGTTCTCAAATACCAAGCACACCCCAAATGGGTCATCGCGGGAAGAATCGAAAACTACACCGATAAAACGGGGGTCGTTATTGCGACAGGAACACCTAATGGGTTTGTCACTAATGGTTTTTCGTGCAACCTTGACTTTGTACCACTTCCCAACGTTGCGTGGCGGATAGAAGCTAGAAACCTACAAAGTAAAGATGCGATTTTTGAAAAACGCGGAACGACCACTCGTCAAAATTTTACATTGACCACCTCTATAGCCCTTTCCTTTTAACCTTATGCCCGCTCAACCACCCGAACCCAACGCAGCGTATTTCCTCGACCTGATTCAAAAATCAAAGCGGGGTAAGTTCAAAGTGTATATTGGCATGAGTGCGGGCGTAGGCAAAACCTACCGCATGTTGCAAGAAGCACACACGCTTTTGCGGCACGGCGTCAATGTTAAAATCGGATTTATCGAAACCCACCGCCGCGCCGAAACCCACGCGTTGCTAGAAGGGCTGCCGATGGTTCCGCACCGTACCGTTTTTTACCGTGGAAAAGAATTAGAAGAAATGGACGTGCAGGCCATTCTTAACCTGCATCCCGAAGTGGTAGTGGTGGATGAGTTGGCACATACCAATATTCAAGGGTCAAAAAATGAAAAGCGCTGGCAAGACGTACTCGATATTCTCAACGCGGGCATTAATGTTATCTCGGCGGTTAATATTCAGCATTTAGAAAGTCTCAACGAAGAGGTGTTTAACATTACGGGCATTGAAGTAAAAGAGACCGTGCCCGACAGCCTTTTGCAGCAGGCCAACGAAGTCGTAAACATTGACCTCACCGCCGATGAACTTATCACTCGGCTCAAAGAAGGCAAAATCTACGACAAATCGAAGGTAGAGACGGCGCTAAACCACTTTTTTCAGGCCGAAAAAATCTTGCAGTTGCGCGAATTGGCCCTCAAAGAAGTAGCCTCCCAAGTGGAGCGAAAAGTGGAAACGGAAGTCGTTCAAAAAGTGGGGCTTCGTTCCGAACGATTTCTGGCCTGCATCAGTTCTAACCACGAAATTGCCCGCAAGATTTTACGCAAAACAGCCCGTTTGGCCAGTTATTACCAAGGGAAATGGTGCGTTCTTTACGTGCAAACCTCCAAAGAAGATGCCGATAAAATTGGGTTAGCAGCGCAACGGCACCTGATAAATAATTTTAAATTAGCCACCGAACTAGGCGGCGAAGTCGTACGTATAAAAAGCGACGACGTAGTGCAAGCTATTTTTGACATGGCCCAAAAACAAAACAGCACGAACATTTGCATCGGCAAACCACACGAAGGTTTTTGGAGAAGCGTAACGGGAAACTCGCTCTTTCATAAATTGCTCCAAAAAGTAGCCGACAAAGACATTGACTTAATTGTTATCAGCTAAAAGGTCAGACGACAGTCAGACCGAAATCGCAAAAAAGGTCAGACGATAGTCAGACCGAAATCGCAAAAAAGGTCAGACGGTAGTCAGACCGAAATCGCAAAAAAGGTCAGACGGTAGTCAGACCGAAACCGTTGGTCTGACTACCGTCTGACCCTAATAGAACCCTCTCCATGAAACTCAAAGTAAAATTACGCCTAGCACTTGGCTTTTTATTCGTCGTGATACTTCTCCTTGGCGGGTTAGGCGCTTGGTATCTGCAAAAACTTTCCCAAGAAGCCCAAGGGATTTTAAAAGACAATTATATTTCGCTTGAGTACGCTCGCGCGATGCGTGGAATCATCGACGAAAACAACTGGAAATCCGAAGATTTTCAATCGTTTAATGAAGCCCTCCTTCAACAAGAACGCAACATTACAGAGCTCGGGGAAGGAGAAAGCACTCGACAAGTTCGCAACCATTTTAATGCGTTTCGGACTACCCGAGACAGCAGCCGCATTGGACTTATCAACAAACAGCTGAATACGATTGTTCAACTCAACATGCAATCCATTTTTCAAAAAAACGAACAGGTCAAAAAAATGGCTGACGAAATCTATTCCTACTTGGTTTTCATCGCCACGTTTTGTGCACTCATTGCCTTTTCGTTTATTATTAACTTCCCTCGGTACATTTCTGACCCAATACAGCAGCTTACCGAAGGTTTACGCGAAATTACCCGCAAAAATTACGAACCTCGCCTAGGTGTAGAACGCAACGATGAACTAGGCGAAATGGCCAAAGCGTTCAATCAAATGGCGCAAAAGCTCGATGAATACGAACACAGCAGTTTGGCGAGGGTTTTGTTTGAAAAACGCCGTACCGAAACCATCATCAACCAAATGAACGACGCCATCATCGGGCTTGATGAGCACAATCATTTGTTGTTTATCAACTCAGTCGCAGCCACCATGCTCGGGCTTGATGCCGTTCAAATTGTAGGAAGATACGCCCCCGATATTGCCCTCAAAAATGACTTGCTTCGTAGCCTTCTCAACAACGAACCGACGGCCAAACCACTCAAGATTTTCGCCAATGAACGCGAAAGCTACTTTTCAAAAGAAACGTTGGAGGTCACCAATGAAGAAAAACGTTTGGGTAAAGTCATCGTTCTCAAAAACATTACGCCTTTTCATGACCTCGACCAAGCCAAAACCAATTTTATTGCCACCATTTCGCACGAGCTTAAAACGCCCATTGCTAGTATAAAAATGAGCTTAAAATTGCTCGAAAACGACCGCATTGGCAACCTTAACGACGAACAAAAACTACTTGTCACCCAGATTCAAGAAGACAGCCAACGATTACTCAAGATTACGGGCGAATTGCTGGATTTATCGCAGGTAGAGACGGGCAATCTTCAACTCAATTTTAGGAGCGTTTCACCCACCGAAATCGTGACTCCCGCCGTGGAAGCCCTTCAGTTTTTTGCTTCCCAAAAACAAATCGACATTCAAGTACACATACCATCGACGCTACCTTTGGTTCAAGCCGATTCGGACAAAACCACTTGGGTATTGTTAAACTTTCTTTCCAACGCCATCCGTCACAGCCCCGAAAAATCAATCATTGAAGTAGAAGTAAAACCCAGTTCAAAAACTAATTGCATTGAATTTTCGGTCAAAGACTTGGGTAAAGGCATCGACCCCAAATACCAACAACGGGTCTTTGAACGCTATTTTCAAGTGCCCTCCAACGGCCAAAGCAAAGCAGGTACGGGGCTCGGGTTGGCCATTTCGAAAGAGTTTATCGAAGCCCAAAAAGGAAACATTGGGGTCGAAAGTGAAATTGGTCTGGGAAGCCGCTTTTGGTTTCAATTGCCTGTGGCATAAATCCGCCGAATAGCCACCAAATGCGCCCAAAGTACCACAGGAACTACAAACCCTGGCAACCAAATGAACGTTGATTTGAATACCCCCACATTGGGCTGAGCAAAGTTTAATTGCTGAAATGGTAACGGGGCCGACAGAAGCGCCATGCCTACAATGTTTACTAGCAAGCCCAACGCCACTAGGTTCCATGCCAACACAACCCACCGAGACAATGTGCCACGTTGAAGATACCATACGAGTAGTGGTGCAGTAATCCCCGCCAAAATATCCCAATTATAACCTTCAAACGTCATCATTTGTGGGATTTGATGTTCCAAAAACAAATACCAAAGTGATACCTCAACCGCCACTCGAACGGTATGCAGCCAAGTCAACGGTTTCAGCGGAAGTTGGTCAAGAAAATACCGCCCTTGGCGGGTTAAAAACAAGGAGGCAACGAATGCCATTGGCGGGACTAAGACCACCAAAAAGCGCGGAGGCTTGGCATCCAACTGAGTAAAAAAGGGGGTTTGAGCAAGCCCCCAAAGCATACCTAACCACGCCAAGCCAACCCCCAAAAAGTAGGAGGCAATACGCCGTGAAACGGTGCGCAACAAGCGCCAAAGAAACCATCCAAAACAGATAACTACACTCCCAAAGGCCCAAGAAAGCCCATCAGAAATGGGAATAGGAAGAAAATCAAGATTAGCCTGCATTATTCAACGGTCAAAGTTTGGGCGTTATTACCCAGCCAAAGTAACCGTAGTTTTTGGCGAAGTGTAGAGCAGATTTATCCTTTAAAAAACGAATGGTAGCGATTTTGGGGATGAATGGTCAGGTGGAAGTCGCTTTTTCTAGCCATTTTTTAAACTCACCACTTCGATAGCGACTCACCACCACCTCTTCGGTGGCATCCACTTGTCGCAATGCAGGTACTAATGAAATTATTAGCTTTCGATTGGCTTCCTCCTTTACCGCTTTTATGGCATTGACATAAACTACGAATTGGCGACTAATGACAAAAAAACACGAATAAACGCCCAATTCCTCGGACAATGTTATCAAAGAGGCATAACTTGTTGTGTGTTTGCTGCCATCCGCTTTCACTAATAAAATCACCCCGCCTGAAGAATAAAAATAGGCTATTTCTGCGGGTTGTACCATCAACTGCCCGTAAGGCGTCGCTACTCGAATCAACGATTTTTGCGATGCCACAGGTAGTTTTTCGGGGGAAGAATTCGTTTTTTGCCAATAAATCGTTTGGAGTAAATAAAGCGAGATATAAGCCCCGTTCACAACAATTGCAATGGTAAAACAAACGATTACCCCCGTAAACAGCAACGCAAATGCAGGCCAATGCCCCACATACACCCGCTGAGCCAGTGGAAAAACAAGCAGAAACGTCAGCAATGTTGCCCCCCCATTAAAAGCTAATTGCCGAGCAATTCGCTTCAATGGGTTGATATAAAATGGAAGAGATGCATCTAACCACCAATACAAACGTAGATTTATTTCCCAACATGACAGCATCACCGTAGCAACTGTCAGGAAATAAGGCCATGGAAAAGCATAATCTTCTTGCCAGGGGAAGCGCTTGGTAAATACCACATGAGATGCCACAAAAGCAGCAATAGGCACAAAAATACCCCTTGCCATCCAGTCTTGCCACCTCGATACTACCTTTCTGCTCACAAATCAAAGCTTAAACGGTCTTGTGGGTACATCATCGTGGTCTTCATAAACCAACTCCATGGTATTACGAACAGCGTCCAAAATTTGGATTAGGTTCAGACTATCCCTCAATGTCCACCAATCACTTTCTTTTCTTCCTTCCCTCAAACAAATATTTACTTCTTCTATTCCGTATTGGTAGCCCCACGTCGGACGATCAAAAGTGAAGCGCTCGGTCGTTCCATCTTGGTACTTGACCGTAAATGCCTTGCTTTCGTGCCAACGAGGTTCAATAAAAATCATGCCTTTCTCACCATAAATAACCGCATCAGAAGTAGTTTCAGCCCTAAAAGTACAGCTCAAAAAAGCAAAACTACCATCGCGATAGGTCAATGTCATTCCAGTGGACTCATCCACTTTTGTTTCGGCAAACGTACAATGCGACGCAATTTCGTAAGGCATCCCAAAAACTAAGTATGCCAAAAATACAGGATAAATACCAATGTCAAGCAGTGCTCCTCCACCAAGGTCTTTGTTGTAGGCACGTTGCGTCAAATCTTGGTTTGCCCGAAAACCAAAATCCGCTTTTAAGCCCATCACTTTCCCAATGGCCCCCGACTCAATGATTTCGAGCATTTTATGGGTCCATGGCAAAAAGCGCGTCCAAAAGGCTTCCATCAAAAAAGTATTTCTCATTCGCGCCGATTCCACCATCGTCTCCACCTGCAACCTATTCATCGCAAACGGCTTTTCGCACAGTACAGGAATATTTGCGCTTAGACAAAGTAGCGTATGTTCAAAATGAAATACGTGCGGCGACGCAATATAAACCACATCTAACTCAGGGCAAGCCACTATTTCGTCGTAGCTACCATAGGCATATTTAGCTCCGTATTCATTGGCAAATGTTTCCGCCCGTCCTTTGTCGCGCGATGCAACCGCCATCAGAACCGCTCCTTCGACATGCTTTAAATCTTGAGCAAATTTATGAGCAATCCGCCCAGGCCCGATTATTCCCCAACGTATCATAACCTTTCTTTTAGTCTGTTTTTGTTAATCTTTTCGTATAGATACGCAAAAAAAGGCATTTCGATGCTTGTAAAATCACATTTTGCTCAGTTTTTATATTGAAATATCCTTTTAACGTAACAAAATGACTGGTACGGAGGATGCTACCTATGAATATCTGCTGAATTATTTAACTTTGGTTTTTCAACTAACCTTTACCCAACTATGCCCAAACCGAAGATTGGCGGCTACCGAGCAGGTAGTGTCCCTGACAATACCACGTATCGAAAAGTGGCTAAAAAACAATCCCTTCCTCCCAAAGTTGACCTACGAAATTTCCTAACTTCTATCGAATACCAAGTAGGAAACAGCTGCGTGGCCAATGCCTTTGCGGGCGCCTACGAGTACCTCGCCAAAAGAACGCTCGGTGAAGCAGGCGATGTAAGTAGGCTTTTTATTTATTACAATGCCCGCTCCGTGGAAGGAATGGAAAGCGAAGACGAAGGTACCACCATGACAGCAGCAATTGAAGCCCTAAAAGAATACGGAGCTTGCTCCGAAGACTACTGGGCAAACGACGAAGAAATGATTCTCGAAGAACCCGATGAAGACTCTTACAACCAAGCGAGTTTGTTTAAAGTAGTGGAGGAAGAATACCTCGAAACCGACCTCGAACTGTGGAAACAAACCCTCGCCCAAGGCTATCCCATTGCTTTTGCCCTCAATACTTTTAACTCATTTGACTCCGCCACGACCAACAAAGGCCGAGTGCCCCTGCCTCGTGCGCGCGAAACCGAACGCGAAACGCACGGCTGGCACGCTATGTTGTGCGTGGGCTATTCAGACCCTGACCAGCGATTTATTGTCCGCAACTCATGGGGTGAAGAGTGGGGAGACAGCGGCTACTGCTACATTCCTTACGACTACATCATCCACCAAGATTTGAATGCCCATGATTCTTGGATTATCAAAGCAGTCGAAAACTTAGACTTCAGCGAAGACATTGCCTCTGATGACGAAGAATCGTATTTTGCAGAAGAGGGTTTAACGTACTTGGAAGAATTTTGGGTCGAATTAGAATCTTCCGACGACGTAGAAGACTTTGCGTCTGCGCTCGAAGAGCTTTGCCTCGAATACGTAGAATCGGAAGAAGATTTCTATTTTGAATACGAAGAAACTGAAGAAGACGACTGTATTTACATTGAAATGTCTAGCTTCGAAATCCTCACCGAAGATTACGAATCGTTTTTAGAAGCCCTCGACGAGCTTTGCCTCGAATACGCCCTCGATGAAAATTATAGCTATGAGGTGACGGAATAACTTCTACCCTTCTCGCCGTTTCTTGTACACTTTGGCAAACATAAACAGCAGTACGCCAAAGGCCAAAACGCCGCCAAAAGCGTACAGGAAATTGAGCGTGTCGCGCAAAACCGCCAACAACGCAATACTCACCAAAAAGAGCGTAGGAAGCTCGTTAAGAAGCCTAAATTGGAAGGAATCAAACGGATTTTTACCTTGTTCCAACTGCACAATAATACGTTTGCACCAAAGGTGATAAACCGTTAGTAAAATCAAAATGGCCAACTTAACGTGAAACCAACCCATTTGCCAATAGCCTGGATTGAGTAAGGTCATCGTGAGGCCGCACGTCCATGTAAGCATCATGGCGGGGTTGCAGATGATTTTATACGCCCGCCATTCCATAAGGTTAAACTGCGCTTTAAACGCTTCTCGAAGCTCAGGAGTAGGCTTTTGTTCGGCTTCTACGTGATACACAAACATTCGTACCAAGTAAAACAAGCCCGCAAACCACGCAACTGCCCCCACAATGTGGAAAGCTTTAAAATAAAAAAGTGCCATGTATGATGCTGTTACCCTACAATAAGTTTCTGTCCTTTACGAACAGTATTGCCTTTTAAGCGGTTGATTTTTTTCAAGCGACTGATATTGATTCCATAACGTTCGGCAATGGTCGAAAGCGTGTCGCCTGGCTGAACGCGGTGATAACGAATCTTAATTTTCGTCTTTGTATCCGATGCCAACTGCGCTGGCGCACTGGCGTTTTTGGCGGTCTCTTTGAAGACAACCAATCGCTTACCACGCATGATACTATTGCCTCGCAAATGGTTCCAGCGTTTTAGGTCGTACGTATCTACCCCATAACGGCTTGCTATTTTCCCGAGTGTCTCCCCTCGACGCACCGTGTGGTACATTTTCCGCGTCTGGCGCGTAATGATGGTTTCTGGATCTTCATTTTCGTCGCCCGCCGCAACCAATCCACCTACTTTTTTGATAGCGCCAGCACTATCGGTCGTTTCCTCCCCGTTCGTTGCCAATAACATACGGCTTTGGAAGGGTGATTTCGTTGCTGAATCCCAAATCGCTAAGCGATTTTCTTGAAAAAAGTCAAAATTATGACTCGGAACACGGAGCACGTATTCTTTGGTCGTCGCGGGGAGTTCGGTGTTGATAACTTGTGGATTAAGTTTATAAAACTCATCCAACGAAATATTGCTTAGTTTGGCAAACGTATGCAAATTGACATATCCCGACACTTGAATCGTGTCAAAAAGCATGGGATAATCGGGGGTTTCTGCAAAAATACCGTGGTCGGCGTGGTAGTGCATCAAATAGGTCATGGCCACAAATTGAGGCACATAATGGCGCGTTTGTTTGGGCAAGAAATTATAGATTCCCCAGAAAGTACTTGAACCTGAGCGGCGCATCGCCCTTTTTACATTGCCTGGCCCTACGTTATAAGCGGCCAAAGCCATTTCCCAATCACCAAAAGCACGGTGAAGACGTTTCAAATACACACAAGCGGCTTCGGTTGATTTTACGGGATCAAAACGCTCGTCGATGTAGTCGTTTTGCTTCATCCCATACTCACGACCCGTTGCAGGCATAAATTGCCACAACCCTCCTGCTCCTGCGTACGAAATAATGCGCGGGTTTAGCCCCGATTCAATCAGTGACAAAAACTTCAACTCACGCGGCATTCCGTGTTTTTCAAGCATCTGCTCGTACAACGGAAAGTACAAGTGCATTTGCTCTAACATTCGCTTCACAAAGCTCGGCTTGCGGTAGATAAAATACTCCACAAACTGATGCGTTACCTTATGATAACGGAGTGGAATGATGTTTTCCAACTTAGCAAGACGTTCGCGTACAAGCGCTTCAGACACCGTTGAGTCGGCCATTGCTTCTACTTGAATTTGTTCTTCCACTACGTTGGTGTCAGTCTCTACTTCTTGTGCACAGGCACCCACGCTTGTTCCAAGCCAACACATCCCCGCTACCAATCCCATGCCCACAATTCGCTTCAATTCCATCATCGTTCCGTTGTTTTCTCGTTAGGTTTTACATCTTTTTTGTTCGTTTTTCAATGGCTATTTTATCGCTTATGTTGAGTATTAGGCCAAAGAACTTGCTGGTTCTTTGGCTACTATGTATTTTGAAAAAGCCAGCAAGTCAGCTTCTCCGAAGGGTTTTCCTAGTACTTGAAGCCCCATGGGAAGGCCCTGCGCGTCGGTTCCTGCAGGAATCGAAATGGCAGGATACCCAATCACGTTTGCCTGTACCGTAAAAATATCGGCCAAGTACATCTGTAACGGATCTTCGGTTTTGTCTCCAATCGGGAAGGCCGTTGTTGGCGTAGTTGGCATTATTAAAAAGTCATATTTCTTAAAAAGCTCATCGGTCTGATTTTTTACCAAACGACGTACTTTTTGAGCTTTGGTATAATACGCATCATAATAACTCGCACTGAGCACAAACGTACCAAGCATGATGCGTTTTTTTACTTCCTTACCAAAACCCTCACTGCGCGATTTTTTGTAAAGTTCCATCAAATCCACGGGACTCGCCGTACGGTGACCGTAGCGCACGCCGTCAAAACGAGATAAATTAGAACTCGCTTCTGCCGTGGTAAGAATGTAGTAGGTAGGCAAAATATACGAAAGTAGCGCAAAATCTATCGGCTCTACTTCATGCCCTTGCTCACGTAACCAGTCAAGTTTTGCTTGCATGGCTTGGCGAATTTCGGGTTGTAATGCCTCGCTTTCTACGCCTTCTCGCAAATACGCTACTTTTTGTTTTTGAACCGTCGTTTTGGCTACCGCTTGCGTAAATGAAGGCACAGGCTGCTGAGATACCGTACTATCAAAATCATCCGCTCCAGCCATGATTTCTAGCAAAAGAGCAGCATCATCTATACTTTTGGTGATTGGCCCTATGCAATCAAACGACGAGCCGTAGGCAATCAGCCCCCAACGCGATACACGTCCATAGGTAGGTTTTAGGCCAACAAGCCCGCAAAAAGCCGCAGGCTGACGCACCGAACCACCCGTATCTGAGCCTAATGATGCCAAGCACATGTCTGCTTGGACTGCCACTGCCGAGCCTCCCGACGAACCTCCAGGAACGCGGGATGTATCCGCAGCGTTGCGCACCACCCCAAACGCACAGCTTTCGTTGGAAGAACCCATCGCAAATTCATCGCAGTTTTGACGGCCAATGATGATTGCATCTTCGGCCAATACCCGCTGCACAGCAGTGGCAGTGAACTGTGACACAAAACCATTTAAAATGGCACTTCCTGCTTGTAATCCGTGATTTTGATAGCAAAGGACATCCTTGATTCCGAGTACCATTCCCGCTAGGCGTCCTGCCGTTCCTGCCGCAATTTTTTGGTCAATTTCTTCTGCTCTTTGCGTTGCTTCTTGATCATACACCGCCACAAACGCATTCAAGACTGGATTCTTTTCCTCTATGTTTTTCAAATAATACGCCACTAGCTCACGGCACGATACAACACCCGAACGGAGGTCGGTTTGAATTTCACTAAGAGAGGTATAATGATAGCTCACAATCAATAGATTACCGCCAACGAAATTGGCATTAAATTGGGATTGGTACAAAACAAAAATCGGCAGTAGTCCGAAGGCTACTGCTGATTTTTAGCTAAATTGTCGTAAAAAAGCCTCTTTTCGGCAACATTTCCCCGAAAATTAGCGGGCAGACCTTAGCGACTTTCGTCAAGTCCTTTTTCGATGTTTTCTTTCACTTCCTTAGAAGCTTCTTTGAATTCACGAATGCCTTTTCCTAACCCTTTCATCAACTCAGGAATTTTCTTTGCGCCGAAAAGTAACAACACGATAAGGGCGATAAAAATGAGTTCCTGTCCACCCAAGCCCATGATTAAAAAAATTGAAAGCGTATTCATTTTGAAAATGCGGTTAGTGATTTCTCTAAATTGTTGCTTTTATACATCGCTGTACATTCAAGCAATGTATTGATTACAGTAATAAAACGAAATAGGACTGTTTATTTACCGTTGATTTTCGATTTTTAACCCTATTTTAAGGAATCTTTTGGCAAAATTAACAACTATTTCGCAGATTATCAGCCAATCGTGATAGTATTTCGTTTTGACTCCCACTCACGAAAAGCATCAAGGTCGTCGCCAATGGCATTAAACAACCAAACAACCAAGGCAATGTCATCGGTCAATCCTACAATTGGTAGTATATCAGGAATGACATCAATTGGTGACAAAAAATACAGCAAAACCGCAATAATGCGGGTCAGCGTTTTCCATGGTACGGCTTTGTATTCTCCCTTAACGTAGGCTTTGAGCAAACGTACCAATAACATCACTTTTTCCCTGAGGGAATCGTAGGTCGCCCCTTTTAACGCGTTGGTTTTGTTCAATACTTTTCCCAAAAGCTCTAAAAGGCTGCCCGCATTGCGGGCATAACGCCCTGCTTTACCAGTGGCGCTTTTAAAAAATACAGACTTCAATACCCGAACTAAGATATTGTCAGAAGTGGACGCGGAAGGCATTTCGGTACTATTAATTGGGTGTTAATTTGTTTACACCCTCATAAACGTAAAAATGGTTGAAAAGATTTGCTAGGCGCGTATCTTATTTCCAACCTTGTTTGATACAAAGCTGGTTGATATGCTCATAATGGTGCTCGCTGTGCCAAGCGTACAGCGCTGCTACTTCGCGCAGCGGGAATACCCGTTTTGTTTCTGGGTGAAAATAGGTACGTTCCCAATCGGCATCGGTCAGCGAGTTGAGCAACATTACCCAACGCAAATGCACGTATTTCAGCAACTGCAACGACCACTCCACAGGCGCGCCTTTGCCATCGGCCAATTCAGCCCACAAGGCTTCTTCGTAGGGCTTAATTGCGGGATTGTCCTCGGTCAACGCCAGCTTAAAGCGAATGTAAGCATTCATGTGGCTATCAACAACGTGATGGACCGTTTGGCGTACCGTCCAGCCTTCGGGGCGGTAGGGTGTTTCTAATTGTGCCTCATTAAGTACATTCACCACGTTAAATAACTTTGAAGGCAGCGCACTGATTTCCTGAATATGCGCTTGCGTTTCAGCCGCCGAATAGGTTTTTCCAAACTCAAAACGACCAATGGGGTATTTTAGCTTTTCCATTATCTTCCAAAATCATCTTGTACACGCACGATGTCATCTTCGTCTGAAGGGTGTTCGGGGTCGGTATGTTGCCAAATTTCGGCCAAGACGCCCCATTCTGACAGCCCCACCAAACGGTGACGCTCTCCTTGACGCAAGGTAATCAAATCACCTGGCTGGTACGACTGCACCTCGGTTTCCTCGTCGGTATCGCTTTTCACAACCCCTACTGTGCCTGACACAACGCGCCAAATCTCCGCACGGCGGTGGTGGTATTGCCACGACAATCGTTTCTCGGGTGCAACGAGTAGTATTTTAGGGCTTAGTTTTTGCGTAATTTGAATGCTTGACAGCTCAACTGTCGGGAAATAGGTGGCGGCAAACTGCGGCGTTTGGTCTTCGTTAATCACAAAAAAACCTCCCCATGGGCGGGTTTGATCTTGCTTAACAATGCTAAAACCTTGCTCGGCCAACTGCACAGCGATGGTTTCAACTACTTCTAACTTAGTGGGGATGGGTGTTTCCATGAACATTTGCTTGGGTAAGTCGTAAAATTAGAAAAAATCTTGTAAAGTAATCTCCGTATTTTTGCCCGAATGTTTCAAAGTCACATGTCTTTTCAATCTTTAAAAGTTAGCCTTTCGCCCGCAAAGAAAATCTATTTTGCCTCTGATTTTCACCTTGGTGCCCCCACTCATGCCGATAGCCTCGTCCGCGAAAAGCGCATTGTGCGGTGGCTAGAAAGTATCCGTCACGATGCCCAACTTATCTGCTTGGTTGGCGATTTGTTTGATTTTTGGTACGAACACAAACGCGTCGTACCGCGTGGTTTTGTTCGGTTGTTGGGAAAACTCGGGGAACTGACGGATGCAGGCATCCAGATTATCGCATTCCCTGGCAATCACGACATGTGGATGACCGATTATTTTGAAAAAGAATTAAACATCAAAACCTACCGCCGCCCGCTTGATTTACTGGTCGAAACCACACCCAATGCGCCCATTCGGTCGTTTCACGTTGCGCACGGCGACGGGCTTGGCCCAGGCGACCATTTTTACAAATTACTGCGCATTGTTTTTGAAAGTAAACTGGCGAGTTGGGCTTTTGGCAACCTTTTGCACCCCAATGTTGCACTCTGGATGGGGCAATCGTGGGCGTTGCATAGCTGGCGCAAACACGAAAAAGAAGGGCAGCCGTCGTATTGGGGCGAAGACAAAGAGTGGCTTGTTCTGTATGCAAAGGAACAAGAAAAACTACACCATCACGATTTTTACGTTTTTGGACACCGACACATCAAGCTCGATTTGCCCATCAATCAGCGCAGTCGAACCCTCATTTTGGGAGATTGGATTGTATATAATTCTTACGCCGTTTTTGACGGCCAAGAAACCCAGCTCGTCGATTACGACGAACCCCAAAAAGCGTAATTAATTGTCTTTCTTCAAAATATCTTGGCGGGAGATATTTTCGCGCGGGGCTTGTTTAAGAATATCTCGGTATTCTTTCTTTTTCAAGTCACCGTTTTTGACTGACTTAATAAAGCTTGCCCAAGCAAAGGGATTCAAGAAAGGCAGGGTGTTTGAGAAACTTCGGTTGGCGGCATTATCACGACCAAAAATTTGTTGGTCCATAAAACTTCGGTAATTAGAAGCAGCGCTCATCGGTGTGGCGGCCGCCATTTGCATCAAGAGCTCTTGGCGCGTATTTCGTTCGAGGTTTTCGCGTTCAAATTCGTCAGGCAATTTCATGGCGATAAACGCTTTTTTAAAGTCTTCTTCCGTTGCATACGGATAGACCTTCACTTCAGCCAGCGTTTTTATGTCTTCTTTCATCAAAATGATGGCCGAATACGATTCTTCCATGTGGCGTTTTGGAACCACGTGGTATTGTTTTTGGTATCCCAAATAACTAAACACCACACTATCCCCAGGAAATACGGGCAAGGCAAAATATCCTGCTTCGTCCGCCAAAGTTCCTCGCCCTGCTTTTGGAATAAAAATATAGGCTTTCGCGAGCGTTTGTGTCCCTTTTACTCCGACTACACGCCCCGTAAACATAATGCTTTTTACCTGCCCTTGGGCACGTCCTTCTACTGTGTTCAGCAATGAAAGTAAAAAAATAACCCCAACAAGGAAGTAGCTGTATGTATGTTTTTGTAGCATAGTTTCTGGTCAAAAATGAACGCAAAGGTGTGTCCTTATAATGAGTAACGTTTTTACCTATGAAAAAATTTTAACGAATGTCACAATAAACGGTGCCGAAAGCAGCAAGCCATCAAAACGGTCTAAAAAGCCACCGTGTCCTGGGATTGTACTACCCGAATCTTTGATGGCGATGCTTCTTTTAAAAAGAGATTCCACTAAATCTCCTAATGTACCTGCCACCACAATCACTGCTCCGATACAATACCAGGCCCATTCTTCGTACGAGCGGAAGTAAATCCCAAGGATAAAAGCTACAATGGCTGCAAAAAAAGCCCCACCAACGGCCCCTTCCCATGATTTTTTGGGAGAAACACGTTCAAAAAGCTTTCTTTTTCCGAAATAAGTACCCGCAAAATACGCACCTACGTCGGTTGCCCACAATAGAAATAAGCTTCCGAGTACGATTTCGTAATTATATACTCCACCACGCATCGCCAAGACACTTAGTAACGAAAAAGGGATGGCGACGTAAATAATACCCAAAAACGTAAAAGCGATGTTTTGAAAGGGCTTTAGGTCTTTTTTCTTGTATAATTTTATAAAGAAAATCATGGTCACCATCGGGCTAATCAGGAAGTAATTTTGGAAATCAATTACTTCTTTTTCAATCAAAAATGTCAGAAGGTTGATAAATACCCCGCATAACGTGCCATAATAGGTTAAGGGTTGATTTCCGTCAAGCCCTAGTAGCTTGTAAAACTCTAATTGCGTAAGAATACTGATGGCACAAAAAAGCAATAAAAACGTCCAATCACTGTATAAAATAGCGGATAAAATGATGGCTACCCCTACAATTGCGGCAATAATACGTTGTTGAAGATTAGATAGGTTATTCAAAGGAGATTTCATTCTCTACGATAGTTTTGGCAATGATAGCATCTTTCAAAGGAACATACAACTCGTACTTGCCAAAGTGGTAACTGCTATCCTGTTTATTAATAACAACTCCCGAAATAGATTGTTGCTCTAAGTATTCCCGCACGATTTCGGCACGATGCTGGAAACTTGTCTCAAAGATTTTTTCCCAATTATCAACAGTCATTTGATTTATTGTAAATGTAAGCGCCTCCGTGCTATGCAGATAGTGCTAAACAATCTACAACTGGGCCACTCTACGGTGAGAAATCATTTTTAAGTTTAAAAGCAAACCTACCGTTAGTACTAATGATACGAATGCCCCCGTCCATGAAATAGTAGATTCGGGATTCTCAACATTCATTGAAATTAGCTGCTGGTTCGACAGGTAAACCATTAGCAGTGTAGCTGCATTATTGACGAAGTGAGCAAAAATAGGTGTCCATAAATTTCGACTCCACGCATACATATAGCCAAACATGGCGCCTAGGAGCATTCGGGGTATAAAGCCCAAGAACTGCAAATGGGTAGCACTAAATATCGCCGCCGTCAACCAAATGGAGATGTGCATGTCTCCAATTTTATGAAATATTTTCCGCTGAATAATTCCCCTAAACAGCACTTCTTCGCCAATGGCTGGAATAATAGCCATCACCGTCATGGCTACTAATAGCTTGGTCAATGACTTAAATTCGGTCAAAAACTGGGTCATTGTCGCCAATTCTTGCTCTTTGCGTCTCATCCAGCTTTCAACCCTAAATAGCCCCTGAGGTAAATGTACACTGTTATTCCATTCAATAATTAGGCTATTCAACGGCATAAAAGCCAGCACGGCCAGACAAGCCACTCCTAGCAGTAAAAAAGAAGGTAACGGACGACGCACGAACTCTTCGACCCGATGTTGTTCTGACCAGCGCCAATAGATAACGCTAGGAATAAGAAATGTAAACGAATGTGATACGGCTTGTATCAACATCAAATACCACCATGAGTGCGGGTAAGTCTCAGGCTTTTGCAGCATTTGAGCGATGTCTTCGAGCCCCAACCCACCATGCGTCATACTCAAGGCCATAATCGCCGCCATCGCAAGGAGATTACCTAGCGAAGAGCCCAGCAAAACCAACCCAAAAAGTAACATGACGTTACGCCAAGGGGGTCTTTGGGGGACACTATGAAAAATATCTGATTGTATTTCTTCCACGGATTAACTAAATAAACTTACACAAATATAACATTCCCTACCAAATTATGATACTTTGTCCCACACTCAGGCAACGTTTGTGCGACGTTCTCTGCCTTCCTTAAAACGAAACGGGCCTTTGGTGATACCAAAAGCCCGTCGCAATCAATGTATTTGTATGTTTACAGCGTCCGTTTTACTTCTTTCATTTCGAAGCTTTCTACAATATCCCCTACTTGAATATCATTAAGCCCTTTGATGCTAAGACCAAATTCAAACCCTGATTTAACTTCGTTTACATCGTCTTTGTAACGTTTAAGTTGTGAAATTTCACCTTCGTGAACCACAATAAAGTCACGGATAACGCGCACTTTGTTATTACGTTTAAGATGCCCATCGGTTACGTAACATCCTGCTACAGTACCCACTTTGCTAATCTTGAACACTTCGCGAATCTCAGCATTACCCACAATGACTTCTTCCATTGTTGGCTCCAACATACCCAACATCGCGTCTTTTACTTCGTTGATAGCGTCATAAATGACCGAATAGAGGCGGATTTCGATTTGTTCTTGTTCTGCAAGTTTCTTGGCATTGATAGAAGGTCGTACTTGGAAACCAACGATGATGGCATCCGACGCAATCGCCAAGTTGACATCCGACTCAGCGATTTGACCCACCGCTTTGTTGACGATATTCACTTGTACCTCTTCTGTCGAAAGTTTCAACAATGAATCCGACAAGGCTTCTACCGAACCGTCCACGTCACCTTTGATGATGATGTTCAACTCTTTGAAAGTTCCGATGGCCTTACGACGACCGATTTCTTCGAGCGTAATGTGCTTACGAGTACGGATTGTTTGCTCACGCATGATTTGTTCGCGCTTGTTGGCAATCTCCCGTGCTTCACGTTCTGATTCCATCGCATTGAACTTATCCCCCGCTTGAGGCGCCCCGTTCAAACCAAGCAACTGCACTGGTGTAGATGGCCCCGCAGTTTTTAGGCGCGTTCCTGACGCATCAAACATGGCCTTCACACGTCCATGGTGTGAACCTGCCAAAATAGGATCTCCTACTTTAAGGGTTCCCGTTTGAACCAATACCGTTGCCAAATAGCCACGGCCTTTGTCCAGCGATGCTTCAATCACAGTACCCGAAGCGCGGCGTTCTGGGTTGGCTTTGAGTTCGAGCAAGTCGGCTTCCAACAATACTTTTTCGAGCAAATCAGGAATACCAACCCCTGATTTTGACGAGATTTCTTGTGTTTGGTACTTTCCACCCCACTCTTCCACCAAAATATTCATATTTGCCAATGCTTCACGGATTTTTTCCGTATTAGCTCCAGGCTTGTCAATCTTACTAAAAGCAAACACAATCGGGCTTCCCGCGTTTTGTGCGTGGTTAATCGCTTCCCGCGTTTGAGGCATGATAGAGTCGTCCGCAGCAATTACAATGATAACGACGTCGGTTACTTTCGCACCCCGCGCACGCATCGCCGTAAAGGCTTCGTGACCTGGTGTATCGAGGAAGGTAATTCGGCGACCGCCATCTGTTTTTACACTGTAGGCACCAATGTGCTGCGTGATTCCCCCTGCTTCACCCGCTGCTACGCGAGTACGGCGAATGTAGTCAAGCAACGAGGTTTTACCGTGGTCAACGTGACCCATGATGGTTACGATAGGGGCGCGTTCTTGCAAATCAGCCTCATCGTCTTCAATTTCCTGTACATCGCCCTGAATTTCTTCTTCGGCAGAGATGAAAGAAACGTCATAACCAAACTCATCTGCAATCAAGGTAATACTTTCTGCATCCAAACGCTGGTTGATTGAGACGAACATACCCATGCTCAAACACACAGAAATAACCTCTTGCACCGACACGTCCATCAAAGACGAAAGCTCATTGGCCGAGACAAACTCTGTCACCTTGAGTACTTTTGCATCTTCTTGTTCTTGCATCAAGCGATCTTCTTCTGCTACTGCACGAACCCGACGACGCTCACGGCGTTTGTCAGCTCCAAAGTTTTTACCACGCGTAGTACCAGTCAAACGAGCATTTGTTGCCTTGATTGAGTCTGATACTTCTTTGTCAGAGATTTCCTCTTTGCGTTCGCGGCGGTTGTTATTGGACGTGTTTCCGCCCTTTTTATTGTTATTATTACTGTTGTTGTTATTGTTGGTATTGTTACTGGTGTTGGTATTGTTAGTATTTGTATTCCCACCTTGTCCTTGACCCGAGTTTGGACCTCTGCGGTTGTTGTTATTGTTGGAATTATTGTTGTTACCTCCACCTTGCGCATTTCCTCCAGAGGCTTGCTGCGGTCTGTTCTGACCGTCCCTTGCAGGTCGATCTCCCGTTCTTCCGCTGTTGCCACTATTGTTGGCGTTTGTGTTGTTGTTACCGTTGTTATTTCCAGTAGTATTGTTACCGTTGTTATTATTATTGTTGTTGTTACGGTTAGCAGGCGCATTTTCAACCACCTTTTCCCCTTTGCGTACACGCTTACGCTTGCGTTTTTTATCCTTGTCCTTATCGCGATTTCCTCCCGCATCACCACTACGGCGATCCGTTGGAAGCTCAATTTTCCCTAAAATGGTCAAACCTTTTAGTGGATCAGCTTTCGCTTCGATAAGTACAGGTTGTGCCTCCACTTCGGGGGCAGCGGCCGGCTCTTCTTTGGCTGGCTGGGGAGGAGTTACTGGCGGCTGAGGTTTTTCAACTCGTGGAGCTGGTTTCTCAACCTCCTGTTTAGGTTGCGGTTGGCTTACTTCTACCTTCACTGGTGGCTCTTGAACTTTTGGTGGAGCTGGAGTTGGCTTCACCTCTTGCACTGGTTCTTCTTTTTTCTCCTCCACTTTCGGGGTTTCCACAGGTGGTTTTATTGGCTCTGGAGCAGGAGCTGGTTTTGTCTCCACTACTTCCACTACTACAGGAGCAGGGGCTGGAGTTGGTACTGGTGCTGGTGCTGGTTTTTCTTCAACCACTGGTGGTTTCACAACTACTACTGGTTCTTCTACCTTAGGCGCCACAGGTGGTTCTGGTTTTTTCTCCTCAACAGGAGGAACTACCACCACAGGTTTCGGCTCTTCAACTGGCTTGGGAGCTGGCTGAGGAGGTGTAACCGATGATTTAGGCGCGTCTAAATCAATTTTACCTACTACTTTCAATCCAATTTGAGATGTCTCGGCACGTAAAATCTCTGGTTCTTTTGGCGACGTTGATTCAGAGGCTGATTCACTGGCAGGTTTGTTGTTACCTGCTGCTTGTGAGCTACGGAAATACAGCACGGGGCTATCTTCTCCCTTTGCTGGTGGCGTGGTTACTACTTCTTCTTTTTTGGGTGCACTTCCCCCCAACAACGACTCAGCCTTGAATTCTTTCGCCAAAAACTCAAGTTGTTCTGCGTTTAGCTTTGTATTAGGATTGTTGTCCACCTTATACCCTTTTGCAGCCAAAATACTCGCAACCGCTGCGTGATTACGGTTGAGAATTCGGGCCGCTTGGCTAAGGCGCATACTTTTTTCTTCCGACATATTGGAAATTTTCGTACTAAAGTACGGGTTATTGTTTATTCGTTTTTCTGGAAAAACCCTGAAAATTAGTCCAAAGATACAGATTTATTTGTCAAGTCTTAGTATCTCTCGTACTAACAACGCCTAAAAACCGTTTGTAATGGACATTTTAAATCTAAAAGTCCCGAATTATTCAAACTCTCGGCGCAAAATTTCTAAGATTTCATCAACGGTTTCTTCTTCAAGATCGGTACGGCGAATCAATTCTTCTTTGCTGATGCTGATTACTTGTTTCGCAGTATCCAAACCTATCTTACGGAATTCTTCGATCATCCACTCGTCGATTTCGTCCGTAAATTCGTTCAAGTCAACGTCTTCTTCGTCTTCCTGACCTTCTACATCACGGAATACGTCGATTTCCATGCTCACTAAGCGGCCTGCCAGCTTGATGTTTTGTCCTCCTTTACCAATTGCCAACGACACTTGGTCTGGTTTCAAATACACCGATACTCGTTTGGCTTCGCGGTCGATCACCATCGAGGTGATTTTTGCAGGACTCAACGCACGCTGAATCAACAACTCTAAGTTTTCAGTGTAGTTGATGACGTCGATGTTTTCGTTGTTCAATTCACGTACAATCGTGTGAATACGTGAACCTTTCATACCCACGCAAGCTCCTACGGGGTCGATGCGGTCGTCGTATGATTCCACTGCGACTTTGGCTCTTTCGCCTGGTTCGCGGACAATCTTACGGATATGAATAAGGCCATCGTAGATTTCAGGGATTTCGTTTTCAAACAAACGCTCCAAGAACACTGGCGACGTACGCGACAAGGTGATGCGTGGCGTGCCGTTGTTTAACTCTACTTTGTGAATTACCACTTTTACAGGCTCCCCTTTGCGGTACTTGTCTTTGAAAATCTGCTCTTGTTTGGGCAATACGAGTTCGTTTCCTTCCGAATCCAAACAAATAAGCTCATTTTTCAAAATTTGATACACTTCCACGTTGAGCAAATCGCCCACCATGTCTTTGTATTTGTAGTACAACAATTCTTTCTCCAAATCCTTGATTTTTTGAATCAATGTTTGGCGAGCTGTTTGTACCATGCGGCGGCCAAAGTCCTCCAATTTCACTTCTTCGGCTACTTCTTCACCTACTTCAAAGTCATCTTGGATTTTACGGGCTTCTGCCAATGGAATTTTATCCGGTTCCCAAATATCTTCCGAGTTATCGTCCACGATTTCGCGGGTACGCCACATTTCGAGGTCTCCACTGTCTGGGTTGATGATTACGTCAAAATTGGTATCGGTTCCATATTTCTTACGAATCATTGTACGAAACACATCTTCCAATACTTTGATAATCGTAGGACGATCGATGTTTTTGGAACGCGCAAACTCCGCAAATGATTCTATCAATACTGCACTATCCATTTTCTTTCGAAAGAGTTAAGTGGCAAGCCACAGTTTATGATTATTCGTTAGTTTTTATTCGTATTAAAATTTGATTTGTACTTCTGCTCTGGCAATATCACCATAGGCAAAAGTCAACTCCGCAGGGACTTGGTCTTTCTTCTTTTTCTTCAATTCTTCCTTGACGGTAAAACCTTCGTCCGAAACAGCGATTAACTCTCCCCTTTTTTCGATTCCATCTTTCAGAATCACTTTTAGCGTACGGCCAATGTTTTTCTGAAACTGACGAGGAAAAGCTAAGGGATAATCTACGCCTGGCGAGGAAATCTCAAGGGTATAAGCGTGCGGAATAAGCTCCTCCGCTTCAATCATATCATCTAGTTTGCGGCTTATTTCGGCACATTCGTCGATGCTAATTCCCGCGTCACTATCCATCAATATCGTCACCTTTTGTCGAACTTTTGAAGGGGAAACTTGTACCTCCACAATGAAGAATTTATCCTCTTCCAAAAGCGTTGACAGCAAAGCGATTATTCTTTCTTTTAGGTTCATTTTTTGCCAACAAAAAAGGGGAATTTCGTTCCCCTCTGTAATCAATCATCATATAATTAGGGACAAAGGTAATTGATTTTTACTAATTTAGCAAGTGTGACTCTAACTTATGCTATGCCACAGCACTTTACCCTTCCCGAATACGGGCACATCCGAAAAGCATCTATTGCACTTCATAACGAACAAAGAGAAACACAGTCCGTTGTTTTTGTTCCTGACCGAGTTTTTGAACTAATGAAACAACTTTCTTTTCGGGGCAATGCCGAACCGATTCTAAGTTATGGGGTTCAGAAAGGGCAAGAGTTTATTCGGCTCAAAAACTACGTAGGATTGCTACAACTACCCGACGGAACCCACATTGAAATTTTACCTAAAATCTCTGACTTTGCTCAGGTGGCAGAGATGCGATTGGCGCTGCTTAGAATGCTGCGAACAGTACCTGATTTACCCTTTCATCGGCTTTCGCAAGCGCAATTACAGCAGGCAAACTTACCAGTTTGGGAGATTTTTATTTCTGCGTTTATTGCTGAAATTGAACAATTGACCCGACAAGGGATTCAAAAAGCATACGAGACGGTAGAGGAGCAAAGTCGTTTTTTGAAGGGGAAATGGCAGTATCATCGCCAAAACCACGCTCATCCCGAATTATTGGCCATTGAACACGACCAGTTTATCGCCGATATTTTACCCAATCGGCTGCTCAAAACCTGCATTGAGTTTTTGGCCAAACGAAGCCACTATCTACCTAATCAGGCCAAACTACGAAAGCTACGTTTTATTTGGGACGAAATACAGCCCTCTTCTACGCTGACGGAAGACTTTCAGAAAGCTCAGCACTTAGCGCGAAGTTTTGACCGCTACACACAAGCGTTAAAATGGGCTAAAATCCTGCTGATGAATCAATCGTGGAGTGCCTTCGGCAAAAACACCAACGAGTCGCTTTTATTTCCTACCGAACAATTGTTTGAACGATACGTAGCACAAGGCTTTAAACGCTATTGTCAAGAATACGAAGTTGTTTATCAAGAAACAGCCCACTACTTACTTCAACGCCACGACGGGAAACCCCAATTTAAACTACGCCCCGACTTGGTTTTGCGACTCCACAAACATGTGATTGTGATTGATATAAAATGGAAACGCATCTCTCCCGAGGCTCCCAATTATGGCATCGACCAAGCAGATTTGTACCAGCTTTACGCCTACGGCCAGAAATACCGCGCAACCGAGTTGTATTTGCTCTATCCTGCTCACGAAAGTTTTACAACTCCCCTCCCCGCTTTCCGCTTTGATGATGCGCTTCAGCTAATTATTCTGCCCTTTGACATTACCCAACCTTTATCGACCGCCATCGGAACAGTTCGGGCAATTATTGACCATCAAAAAAACACCCCGACAAGCTAGCTCATCGGGGTATCCATACTGTTGTTATTAAGTCAATTACTACGCATTCAAGGCGCGGTTGCCAGTGGCGGCTAAACACGCTTCTTTAAACGCTTCGGTATAAGTCGGGTGCGCGTGCGACATGCGGCTAATGTCCTCAGCCGATGCACGGTATTCCATCGCTACCACGGCTTCCGCAATCATGTCGGCAGCGCGTGGGCCAATGATATGAGCGCCCAAAATTTCGTCCGTTTCTTTGTGGGCCAATACCTTTACCGTACCGTCGATGTCCATACTAGCGCGGGCACGTCCCAAGGCTTTGAACGGAAACGAACCAGACTTGTAAGGCACACCTTTGGCTTTGAGTTCTTCTTCGGTGCTTCCGACACTTGCTACCTCTGGCCAAGTATAAACAACACCTGGAATGAGCGAATAGTTAATGTGTGGTTTTTGACCCACGATGGTTTCCGCCACAAATACACCTTCTTCTTCGGCTTTGTGGGCGAGCATTGCCCCGCGAATCACGTCACCGATGGCATAAATGTTAGACACTTTGGTTTGAAGTGTATGTTCGTCCACCTCAATTTTCCCACGTGCGTCGGTTGTCAAGCCTGCATTTTCGAGGGCCAATCCATCGGTAAATGGACGGCGTCCTACGCTCATTAAGCAGTAGTCGCCTGTGAAAGTAACCGTTTCTCCTTTCGGATTTTCGGCCGTTACGACCACTTCATCTCCCGTATTTTCTACCGTTTTTACTTTGTGGCTCAAATAAAAATCAGCACCAAGCTTTTTCATGCTACGTTGAAGCTCCTTGCCCATCGTACTGTCCATGGTAGGAATCATGGCCGAAGCATACTCTACAAAGCTCACTTTGGCACCGATACGTGCATAGACTGAGCCCAATTCTGCCCCAATCACCCCTGCGCCAATCACGATAAGGTGCTTAGGCACTTCTTTCATTTGAAGAGCTTCGGTAGAAGTAATGATGCGTTGTTTGTCGATGGTGATACCAGGCAGTGACGAAGGTTTCGAGCCTGTGGCGATAACGATGTTTTTTGACGTTACCATTTCAATTTCGCCCGAATCTTTGGTCACCTTCACCGTGTTTTTATCCACGAAAGAGCCTTTCCCTTGGTAAACGTCGATTTTGTTTTTCTTCATCAAAAACTCTACGCCTTTGCATACTTGGCTAACTACCTCGCTTTTGCGGGCAATCATCTGTGCCAAATCCACTTGTAGGTTTTCGAGTTTGATGCCATGTTCAGCAAAGCTGTGCGCCGCATTGTGGTAATGTTCCGACGAATCAAGCAATGCTTTTGAAGGAATACAACCTACGTTAAGGCAAGTTCCTCCAAGCGTTTTATATTTTTCGATGATGGCCGTTTTCAAGCCTAATTGAGCACAACGAATGGCGCAGATATAGCCTCCTGGCCCTGAACCGATAACGATAACGTCGTATTGCATTGGTTAGTTATGAATTTATGTGCCGAAGCACGAGTTATTAGCTATTTTTAGTCTCACTTTTGCATAACCAGAACTCTCTATAAAACAGCAAAGACGCCTTGAAAAAGCGTCTTTGCATTATTTTTTTAGACTTCCAACAACAAACGTGTTGGGTCTTCAAGGATTTGCTTCACACGTACCAAGAAGCTCACTGAGTCACGACCGTCGATGGTTCGGTGGTCATAGCTAAGTGCCACGTACATGATAGGACGTACCACGATTTCGCCATTTACGACGACTGGGCGTTCTACGATGTTGTGCATCCCCAAAATCGCCGATTGTGGTGCGTTGATAATCGGAGTTGAAAGCATCGAGCCAAAGATACCACCGTTGGTGATGGTGAACGTTCCACCTTGCATTTGGTCGATGGTCAATTTGTTGTCACGCGCTAAGCCTGCCAAACGAATGATTTCCTTCTCGATTTCGGCAAAGGTCATTTTTTCAGCATTGCGAACCACAGGCACCACCAAACCACGGTCAGTAGAAACGGCGATTGAAATGTCTGAGTAGTCGTTATACACCACTTCTTCCCCGTCGATGAACGAGTTTACGACAGGAAACTCCTGCAACGCAATCGCACACGCTTTGGTAAAGAACGACATAAAGCCGAGGCCAACACCGTGTTTTTCTTTGAATTTATCTTTGTATTTGGCGCGTAACTCCATGACAGGCTTCATGTCCACCTCGTTGAAGGTTGTCAACATGGCCGTTTCATTTTTCACTGCTACCAAACGGCGAGCAATGGTTTTACGCAACGAAGTCATTTTTACGCGACGCTGTCCGCGCGGGTCAGCCGCTTTCGGAGTTGCTGGTGCCGCAGGGGCTGCTTTAGGGGCAGGGGCAGGGGCAGGAGCAGGCGTAGCTGCCGCTGGCGCTGCCACTTGCGCTTTTTCAGCGTCTTCTTTGGTAATACGTCCACCAACACCTGAGCCCTGTACGTCTGCTGCATTCACTCCTTTTTCCGAAAGGATTTTGGCAGCGGCTGGCGATGGATGACCCGAGGCATAACCACTTGCCGATGCCACTGGCGCAGCAGCTGGGGTTTCTACGGGAGCGGGGGCTGGAGCAGCGGATTGGCTAACCCCTCCTCCTACTTCGATGCGGCAGATAGTCGCACCAATAGGCAAGGTAGCACCTGCTTCGGCAACAATACGGAGCGTTCCTGCGGCTTCAGCAGGAAGTTCAAACGTTGCTTTGTCCGATTCAAGTTCGCACAAAACCTCGTCTAATTGTACTACATCGCCGTCTTTTTTGTTCCAGTTCGCAATCGTCACTTCCGTAACTGACTCGCCCACCGTTGGCACTTTCATTTCTACCACTTTAGCGGCTACGGGTGCCGATGCTGCGGGAGCAGCAGGAGCAGGTGCCGCGGCTACAGGAGCGGGTGTAGGAGCGGGTGCGGGTGCCGCAGCAGACGCTTCGATAATACAAATCAAACCACCAATCGGCAGAACATCTCCTTCTTGTGCTTTGATACGCAATACGCCATCGGCTTCTGACACTACTTCAAAAGATGCTTTATCAGAGTCTAAGCTGCATATTACTTCATCACGCTTGACGCTTTCCCCGTCTTTTTTCACCCAAGAACCAATGGTTACTTCGGTGATAGATTCCCCAACGGTTGGGACTTTTATTTCAATTTGTGACATCCTTCTTATTATCCTTTACGTGCTGAGGCACAAGTTAATCGTTAATTGTTATTTTCCAGCAAAAGCTTGTTCGATGAGGTCGGCTTGTTCCACCGTGTGAATTTTCATGTAACCCGTCGCAGGTGATGCACTTGCTTTGCGGGCAATCACACTTCCCAAACCAATTTCTGGGAATTCACGAAGAATAAACGACCAGTAACCCATGTTTTCTGGCTCTTCTTGCACCCATACAACTTCGGCTTTTTTGTACTGAGCCAAATGCGCTTCAATCTGCTTTTTAGGGAACGGATGCAATTGCTCAACCCGAATGATGGCCACGTCTTTGCGCTGGTCTTTTTGTTGTTTGTCGTACAACTCCCAATAAATTTTACCAGTACACAACAACACTTTTTTCACCTTTTTAGGATCCGCATACGTATCGCCGATGGTTTCTTGGAAACGACTTCCTTCTAAGAAATCGCTCATTGGAGAAACTGCCATTGGGCTACGCAACATCGACTTAGGCGACATCAAAATACACGGCTTGCGGAACGGCGTCGTTAGCTGGCGGCGCATCATGTGGAACAAGTTGGCAGGGGTCGTGATGTTACACACGTACATATTGTACTCAGCCGAAAGAATCAAGAAACGCTCTGGACGGGCACTTGAGTGCTCAGGGCCTTGGCCTTCGTAGCCGTGTGGCAGAAGCATCACCAAGCCGTTCATGGCATTCCATTTTGATTCGGTAGCCGCAATAAACTGGTCAATCATGATTTGGGCACCGTTGGCAAAATCTCCAAACTGTGCTTCCCAAATCACCAATGCGTGGGGGTTTGCCATCGCATACCCGTATTCGTAACCCATTACTCCGTACTCTGAAAGCAATGAGTTATAGATTTCAAATTTACCTTGTCCTTCGCCAATGTAGGCCAAGCTGTTGTGCGTAGCATTGGTTTCGCTTTCGTGCAATACCGCGTGGCGGTGCGAGAAGGTCCCACGTTGCACGTCCTGTCCTGTCATACGAACCGTTCTGCCTTCGGCCAAAAGCGAACCGTAAGCCAGCAACTCACCTGCTGACCAGTTGAAAGGTTTTTCGCCCGCAAAAATCTGCTTGCGTTCTTCCAACACTTTTTCAATTTGTTTCAACACCTTGAAATCGGCAGGAAGGCTTGAAAGGGCTTTACCCACTTTCTCAATTACTTCTTTAGAAATACCTGTTTCGGGCGATTGCTCAAAATCCTCAGGTACTGAACGGCGTAATTCTGCCCAATCACGTTCGAGTTTTGGACGCTCGTACAGCAATTGCTTTTGTTTCACTTTTTGCAATAACTCTTGCAACTCTCCCTCCAACTCAGCGCGCATTTGGTCGGCAATTTGCGCATCCAACTCACCGCGTTCGGTCAGTTCTTTCAAATACAAATCACGGCCGTTGAGTTGCTGTGAAATTTTAGCGTACATCGTCGGTTGCGTAAAGCGCGGCTCGTCCGATTCGTTGTGGCCGTATTTGCGGTAACAAACCATATCCACAAACACATCACGGTTAAATTCCTGACGGAATTCTACCGCTACTTTCATCACAAACGCCACTGCTTCTGGGTCATTTCCATTGACGTGGAAAATAGGCGCGTCCACAATTCTGGCAATATCCGAACAATAAATCGACGAACGGTCGTCTTCGTGGTCGGTCGTAAAACCAATTTGGTTATTGATGACAAAATGCAACGTTCCTCCTGTATAATACGCAGGAAGGTTCGACATTTGTGTTACTTCATAGACAATACCTTGTCCAGCCACGGCGGCGTCACCGTGAATCAAGATAGGTAATACAGGATCATATTTATCTTGACCCGGAATGTGGTTGTAGTGCTCATCCGCACGGGC
Organism: Runella sp. R5_40; assembly: GCF_057652295.1. Taxonomy (NCBI): domain Bacteria; kingdom Pseudomonadati; phylum Bacteroidota; class Cytophagia; order Cytophagales; family Spirosomataceae; genus Runella; species Runella sp. R5_40. The sequence continues at coordinate 108,299 of NZ_JBYFCH010000001.1, forward strand.
ACGCACGTATCCAACTACGACAGGATTGACCGCCTCCAAGTGCGACGGATTCGGCATCAGCTTGAGGCTTACGCGTTTACCTTCAGGCGTCTCGATTTGGCTTTCGTAGCCCATGTGGTATTTTACGTCACCATCGCTGAACTCGTCCAATACTACGTTTTCTTCAAACTCATTGAATACTTGCTCGTAGGGCTTGTGCATGATGTTGGTCAATACGTTGAGGCGACCACGGTGAGCCATCCCCACTACCACTTCTTCCACACCTAATTCAGCTCCACGGTTGATGGCCACATCCAACGCTGGAATCGTAGCTTCACCACCTTCGAGTGAAAAACGCTTTTTACCCAAAAACTTGGTATGCAAAAAGTTTTCAAACGTAACAGCATCGTTCAATTTTTCGAGAATGCGCTTCTTCTGTTCAATCGTCGGATTGAAGTTTAGAAACTCATTTTCAATCTTTTTACGCAACCAGCTCTTCACTTTACGGTCGCGGATGTATTGGTATTCAAAACCAATTTTACCCGTATAAACTTTTTGGAGAGCCGTAACAATTTCGCGGAGGGTAGCGGCACGGCCAAACACCTCAATACCTGCTTCAAAAACAGTATCTAAATCTGCTTCTGCGAGGTTAAAATCCGATAAATCGAGTTCTGGATAGCGATTTTTACGAGGCCCGAGTGGGTTGGTTTGCGAGGCCAAATGTCCCCGTTGGCGGTACCCTCTGATAAGGTGTACTACCTCCATCTCTTTACGGGTATGACTAGCCGAGACGGGCTTTTCGGTCGTAGCCGTTCCGTTTCCGTTTAGAGTAGGCTTTGAATCACCGTATTTGAGTGAAAATTCAAACCCTTCAAAGAAACGTTGCCAGCTTAAATCAACGGAGTCAGGTTGTTGTTGGTATTTTTGGTACAACTCTTCAATGTACGCAGCTTCTGAATTCGCTATATATGAGTATTTTTCCATTTAAAAACCACTTAGTTTCAGGGGCGCAAAGTTAGCTTTGAATTTGTAATTAATTGCAAAAATCGTATAGTTTTAGCAAAAATCTAATCTCTTTGAGGATTCGGTTGAAGGGTAAAAACAATTTCGTGGATTCCCTTTCCTACTCCTGCGATGTTATTGGTTTGGGCGTTAAAATCCTCTACTCGGCGCGAACTATACGCATAACCAATCCGAATGTTCTTCGATATGTCGTACGCAAGCAGTGCTTGCCAATAAGTCGTACTGCCAAATCGAACCGATAACCCGCCCGTAAAGCGGTCCTGTACCGTAGCAATGGCGTTTAAATCAAGGCGCATTTTTGACTTTTCGGGCTTGGTAAGAAGTAGAGATGGCTTAACAATGATTCCGTCGCTTACTTCTGACTTCATACCTAGTTGGACAAAAATGGGTCGTTGGTAATTGATTAATCCGCTCGTGCTGTTGTATCCGTACTGCTGTTTGAGGATTTCGGGCATCGACACTCCTCCAAAAAACGTTTCATCTTCGTAATAAATTCCAACCCCTGCACTTGGCAAAGCTTTATTGATGTTTCCGCCCGTATTGAGCACATCGCGGGCAGGCAAAACGTTGATTCCACCCAATGCCCCAATCGACAATTTTTGCTCTTCCGATATTTTGTGAATGTAGCTAATGCTCCCAAACACGGCCGTATTGGCCGACACGCGGTCGTTTAGCCCTTGGAGTCCTAAGCCAATTTTTCCATTCGCTACGGTTCCGTCCATGGCAAACGATTGGGTAATGGGCAGCCCTTGCACACCCGCCACAAATTGACGCCGCAATACGGCATTGAAGTGAAAGGTTTCACGCACTCCTGTCGCTGCGGGGTTAATCGCCAGTGGATTGACCAAATACTGGGCATACTGCACTTCGCGCTGGGCTTGGGCGTGGTAAGCGGTTAGTAGTAAGCAGGAAGCTGTTAGCAGAAAATTGGCCGTTTTTCGTAAATATCGTTTTTTCATCATTACACGAGTTGATTCATTCATCAACGCAAAAGAAAGCAGGAATCTTGCCAAACACAACAAAAAAAGCAGAAGTCCTTAAGAGCTTCTGCTTTCCCTTCATTTTTTATTGTTTTATTTTTTCGGCAAGTCGCTATGCTGCGCCGATGCCCACAGCCATTTGCCATCCCGTTCGACAAACACATACGTGATCAGTTCGTCATATATTCGAGTATGGCCACTTGTAATTCTTTTTGCAAGCCTTTTAGAGTGCCCAGTCACAATAGCGATATTGCCATATTGTCTGATTTTCATATCAGAATTGGTACGATTTTCCATTACTGCATTTTCACAAATAGCAATGGCACCTTTTAAATCAAGTATTTCGCCCGTTGTGCCTACAAACACAAAATTCGGATCCGTTTCTGTTTGAAGGCATTTAACTGGATTTTTGTCAAAGGATTCTGTAAAGGCCGCAAATGTTTTTTCGTTAAACCCTTGTGCAAAAGCAGTGAAGTTAACCAGCATCAGTAGTAAAATAAGGTTTCGATTTTTCATTGTACAATTGTGTTTAAAAGTGATAAAAAATTCGTTTTCTCTCTTTAGAGTGAGGCAAATCTCACCTCAAAAAAACGTTTCATCTGTCTTTTTTCCCCAAATGCGACAATGAGTTTCCCAAATGCGACAATTCAACTTTATGAAATCTGCAATCGACGGAGCAATTCTGCTTTGGCCGTTCTGGATACGCCAATCTCGGAGCCATCTTGCAGGACGACCGAGCCTCCTTCGCCTCTAATGTATCGCTCTACATAATTGAGGTTGACGGTGTGTGACTTGTGAATACGAAAAAACGTTGGGTCGGGCAAAACATCTTCAAAATCACCGATTGGGCGAGAAGCAATAATCTTTTTCCCATTAGAAAGATGAAATTGAGCATAACTGCGCATGGCCTCCACGTATATAATGTCAGATAATGGTAAGAGAATAACTCCTTCAATGGTTGGAATGGATACTTTCCGAATCAAATCTCTCTCTGTTTGGATGGATTGAATGAGCGTTTCCAAACGATATGCAACTTCGGCAGGGCTTTCGATAGCCGTTGAATTGGGTTTGATGTTTAATAATTGATTATGCTTTTCGACCAACACCTCATAGTCTGAGGACTGTTTAACAAGTAAATCTTGGGCTGAACGCGCTTGTTGGCGAATTTCATGTACTCGGTCTGCCAAGGCAAAAGCTAGAAAAATTGCTTCGACTATGGACCCAAAATTGATGGCATAATTATCAATAGAAAAAGAGGCAAAAGCTGGAATGACATTGGTTGCAAAGAGAACCGTCATGATAACAGTACATAAATAGACAGTCCAACCCATGAGATAAAAACGAGCGGTTTTGTGTTTTTTGAAATAGGCCGCCCAAGCCACCACCCAAAGACTCAAATAGGTAGTAAAGTTAAAAAACTGGGCTAACTTGTTGTCGAGCACATTAACCCCAAGTACTTGCACTCCCAAAACGCCTACATAACCTACAACCAACGCTTTTAAATAGACATGAAAACGAGGTAGTAAATTGCGGGTATTCAAAAAATACATGGTAAAAATACAAGCAGGAATGAGTGAAGCCCCCACGTGAATGTTGGAGTCTTTGTTCATAAAAAGGAAATCCTTCCATACGTAAGCGAAACCCAAGCCCGAGAAATATAAAAAATAATAAAGTGACCCCAATTGGAAGATACTATACCACAAAAAAGGGGAATCTCGGTCGTAGAGATAAATAACTAGATTATAGACAATTAAAATAAAGTAGATTCCAAAACAAAAAAGAAAAATTCGCTCGTCGCGGCTCACAAAGCCATCAATGACCTCCCTTGTCCCGATGTAATTGGAAAAGTAAAGCGTACGATTACCTTTTACAGAAAAATATAACGTATGGGGGTTCTTCCCAAGGAGGAAGTTAATTTTATGATTGGGAAGCGTACGGTTCTCAAAAGGGCGTAAAATACCACTTGGCAAATGGGCTTGTATCGCTCCATTGGCATTGACTATGTACAAATCCAAGTATTGAATAATGGGAACAACATTGAGGAAGTATAAATCTTTATCGGTTTGGTTATCAATCCGAAATCGCACCCAAAAACGCGATGCCGAATTACCTAAATTAAGCCTACTCGTTTGAGCACGTTTAAAAACACTATCAGGCATTTTCATTACCTGCTGAATAGTCCATTCACTTTTTGTATCTTCCAACACGGCCGCAAAAGCACTCGTTTCCACGTACTTGGTTGTATCTTTATACACTAGCGTGGCGGTATCTTGCCAAGCGAATAAGTGATGCGTTAATAAAGTACCCAACAACGAGAATAGGAAGAAACGCATATTGGAGGTTTTGAGGCTACTTTCTTTTAAGCTCAATATTAGTAAAAATGTATTAAAAACAACGTAGCCTCAGAGGGAGGAAATCTTAGCTTTTGGTTTTAATGCGTTCAACCTGCTGAAGCCTGTATTAAGGCTGGCTTTCAATTTCCTTTATTAAATCATACAGTCGGCTGCCATTCATTGGGCTTGGCGCATTGTATATCGCTAAATTCCCTTTTTTGTTGATGATAATCGTTCTTGGAATACCTGTAAAATAGAGATTGCGACACAGCAACGAATTAAAACCTTCAGGCAAAAAATAATGTAAATTACTCTTCGGCCAACGACTTTTACCCCTCATCCAGTCTTCATATTTTCTATCAAAGGAGACAAACATATACACTACTTCGCTGTTCTCCGTTTGTTGTTGTACGGCCGAAAGCGCAGGAAAAGCTTCGATGCAAGCCCCGCACCACGTTGCCCAAAAATCAACCACGATTACTTTGTTTTTATTGGCCTCAATAATGGCAGACAGGGTAATGTCATTGTTGGAAGCATCTTTAAATTTGGTCGATAATACCTCCTTACTGAAATACTGGTTGGTCGTCGTCGTAATTGATTCAATGTGTTTTAATTGATTCAAGCGGATTGAATCTTGAAACGCCGCTTTTTCCTTGGCAAATAACTGCTTGATGAGCTCAGCATAAGGCTCTATCGTTTGCGAAGCAAATGGTTTTAACATCAACAAAATGAGCGCTTCTCGGTCTTCTTCTCGAAAAAGCGCATTGATTAACTCGTATTTGAAGGCCAAATTCTCTCGGTTATAGTCCTCTTTGTTATTCCCTAGCTTAAAATCATAAAACTCTTTTAGCGCCACTGCATAACCGTAATTGTCAACCTCATTTCTATTGAAAAGGGACAAATCAACGTCTTTGATAAACTCATCGGCCACCGAACGTGGCACAAAACCCGCTTTGATGGGGACAAGTTTTCGATGGACTATGTTGTATTTGGTATCTATTTCCACGTACTTTTTGTAGTCAACCGCCATACTGTCTGCGTACTTGGCAATCATTATCATTTTTTCGTCATACTCACTTGACAAATCTTTGTAATAAAGTGACCAATCACTCAGATTTCTATCAATCACGGTATAATTCAAGCTTTTTAGCTTGCTCTTCATCAAGTAGTTGTACTTGTTTTTACCCTTCGCCTCGGTTACATAGTTTTCGTCACTCATCACTACAGCGATTGTATCATTGGGGCTAATCCAGACGTAAGCATTCCCTAGTTGCAAGTACTGTGGTTTTGGCAAAAAGAAAGCAAGCTCAAACCGATTCGTACTGTCGAGGGCTGCTTCTGCCACAATCGTACTTTTTTGTAGAACAAAGTCAAAGTGGCGCACCCTTAGTTTTGAGAGCTTGGTCGCAGTAATTTTTCCTTTGATATAGACGTTGGGCTTTTCCTGTGCCAAGAGTTCGATGGTCGCACAAAAAACCACCAGACAAATAAGCTGAAACGTTTTCATAACGGATGGAGGTTATTATTTTAGTGAGTAGGCTCAAGTAAAACTCGCTCAATCGTCTTTAAAAAATCCTTTCCTTCATTGTATTTAGGTCTCGGTGGATTGGTATCCGCAAACTTACCTTCTTTGTCGATGATAAAGTAACTTGGCAACCCCATGACACCGTATTGCTTTGCAACTGTGTCTTTAAAGCCATTTTTTAACCGTATATGATGCCCCACTATCCCCCATTTAGCAATGGCTTTCTTCCAATCACTCTCTTTGTCGTCCAAAGAAATGCTCAAAAACACTACTTTGTCAGGCGTACTCAAGGATTCTTTTATCTTTTTGACGTTTTTGGCCTCCGCAATGCAAGAACTACACCAACTTGCCCAAAAATCCAACACAATTACTTTGCCTTTGTAGCTTTCTAACTTCGCCAATGCCTCAACTCCCAAATCAAATGCTTTTTGTCCTTCGGCCACTACTTTTGCTTTGATTTGCCTACCTTTCAAAAAAGGGATGTATGGACTATTTGGATAATCTTCAACGTATTTATCGTAAAGTTTTTGGTTCGTGGGATTCCAGCCTTCTGTTCTGAGCTTATCAAAAATTTGGTACGCAAACTGGTTTTCTGCCACCTTTGGATGGTATAAACTCCGCTGAAAATCCATCAAGCTCATCGTCGAACTTTTAAACATCACCTTCATGTCGTTGTACAGAAAGGAGGATAAGGCATCTAAATAGCCAACGTAATACAATGATTTTGCCGTAGTATCACTTTGTAAAGGCATTGCTCGCGTAAACTTCTTCAGTTCGTTTGGCAAATCATAGAATGGGATTGGAGGCTTGTTTTCGGGCAATAATGGCGTAAAACGGTAACTATTTACCTCTCCTTTGATGTCAGCATACCTGACCTTTGCAAACAGAGGCGACATTGTTCTCTCAAATTTGGCTAACAAATTTATCCTTCCCGCCTCAACAGAATCAATGTATTTAAACTGAAATTCAATAGGCTTACCCAAATTTTGCATAAACTTCTCGCCCCAAGAACCCCAATTGCGGGCATCTTCCACGTAATAATTATACTTGGCAGCATTTACTCCTTTAAACGACATTGTTTCCAAAATTTTTGTGGCATCAAAATACATGGTCACACTGTCCCCCTTTTCGATAAGCCAGTTTCTCAACACAACCGACGATTCATTACTGTGATAAAAATGAATGTAAGCTAAGTCATCTAAAACCAGTTTCAACGTAAACTTATTCGATTTGTCTAGCTTCGCTTCTATGATTTCACGCTCTCCTACTAAACCATGCCGAAGCAAAATAAAAGACATAGACGAATCAAGCGGGTTTTTGATTTCTCCAGAAATAGTTACGTTCTGGGAGAAAACCTTTAGTGGAAAAACCAATAAATAGCTGTAAGACAAAAGGAGGATAGTCCAGGTCTTTTTGAGATGCATAAAAATTGAGAGGTTTATTTTTTGCGCAATATCTCTTCTACTTCTTTCAAAATTCTCGAATCACCTCTCTTGATGATTTTAAGATTTTTGTCCAGCAAAAAGTACGTTGGATAAAAGGTGATATTCAACTGTTTCGCTAACGTTTTGTCCCCCAGACGTAACTCCTCTATTTGCGTCCAACCAATGTCCTTCTTCTTGAGAAGCGCGCGAAGCTGCGCACTGGGCACTTCATTTTCTCCCGCAATCCCTATGATTTGAAGACATGACGCGTCAAAAGTCGTGTATAAGTTTTGTAACTCAGGTATCGCCTTAATGCACGGCCCGCACCAACTCCCCCAAAAATCCAGCAAAATGTAATCCGATTTTATTTCCGACAAGTTGACTTCTTTGTCCTCAATACTCGTCGTCTTAAACGGCCGAATGCGAACCCCTTCGCCCACACTCTCTATTTTCTTGATTTCATCCACAATCGCTTTGTGAAACGGATGGTTTCCCCAAGCGGCTGCATACGCTTGCAGCTGCTCATTGCGCACACTTTTAGACCAAGCTTCCCATCGGCCTGCCAACAAATAAAAGTCTATAAAATTCCTGCGGGGCGCAAAAATGATGCTATCCAACTGTTTGTTTAGCTCTCCAATCGCTTGGTTAGACTTTAACATGTATTTTTCTGCCCCTAATGTATCCCCTGCTGCTAGTAATTTATTGTACTCAATTGTATTTGCTACTAATTTGCCGTGCACTGGCGATACCATATTTTTAATAAAATCATCCCATTCGGTTGTTAACGTGCTGCCTTTGACAGCAAACTTACTGGATTCATCAAAGACCAGTTCCACATCGCGCTCCCAAACAAAATCTCTGAAGGTTTCTATTACGTTATTTGCAACAATTCTGTAAAACGTCAAAGGTGCATTTTTGCGATTTAGTGTCGCTGTTCCTTTGGCAGCGATTGTGAGTGAGTCAAATGGCTGCATTGATTTGTATCCTCCCATTACTTCCACCTGAACCGTTATTGGCTTCTCTGTTGTGTTTTGAATGGTGAGGTTTTGTGCGACGGCAGTCAGGCTACACACAGCCCCCAATGTGCCTACTAGCAATGTCCAAAGTTTCATCGTAACGTTTGTTGAGGGATTTATAAAAATAGATTGTGCTAATTTTTGGTTTTAACGTACCCGAAGCTCGTGCGTAAAAGGCTGGTTTTCGAGCGTTAGGCCGTTGATGGTGACGTAATAGGTAACACCTCTGGGCAAAAGAAATCGAACCAACACCTCTCCTTCTTTCGACAACTCCGTGGTTGGCTGCCAATAAAACAGTTTTCCTTCGTTGACGGAGGCCGTAGGCGCAGCGGAGTGGCTCACCGCCCGCTTGGTCACGACGTTGATGGCTCCGTTTTTACCGCGCAACCCCAACAGCGGATTCGCGCGTTTGATGACTTCAATGCGTTCTACTTCGCTTACGGGAATGGCGCTGAGGCTTTGCAGAGTTCCGTACGGAATGCCATCCAACAAAAAAAGCGGTTCCTCTTCCCCCGACGATGTCGCCCGTAGGCTGTACCCTCCGCCTCGGATTCTTGCCCCTTTTCGGCTAAAACCGCCATTATCGGTCGTTTCGAAAATATCAACGCCAGGCACTTTGCTTTGCAACGCCGTGATGGCGTTCCCCGAAATAATGTCTCGGAGGTCTTTACTTTCCACCACGTAGTCTATTTTTCCCAACAAAGTTTGGGTAGCGCGTTTGTTTTGTTTGACCTTCACTTTTACCTCTTCCAACGTAATGCCATTGTTGGGAGCGACAGCCATCGACGACGTATCGGTAATGGCCACGACGGGCAACGACGTATCGGCCGCGCTCGCTTGCAGGTCTTCGATAACCGCAATCGACACTTTTCCCTGCACGGGCGTTCCGTCTGTTTTTTTCACTTGGATGCGAAAAACCGTCGAATCTCCTTCAAACGAATGTTTGACCGACACCAGCGGTGCGGGAAGTGCCTCTAACGCACTCAAAATGGGAGCTTCGGCTTCCGTTTTAGGCAATAACAACTGCCAATTAGCGGATTCGGGCAGCGGCTCAGGGTCAAAGTCCAGCGGCAACAAATCGGCGACTCGCCGTTCGGCAATGTCCCCCGCCCATTCGCTGCTGTTAGCGTCAAAAAGCAAGCCCGAGGTTGTCACTTCGGCTTTGCCGCCTTTTATACGCAGCCACGACACGGGAAAAGGGGCATCTTGGTACGTCCCGATTCGCGCCACTTGGTTGACATTGAGTACCTCAATTTCATTCCGAATGTACAATTCCCTCGACGTCGGAAACTTGCCCATTCGTACGGCCGCCGTATCGTTGAAAGGAAACAGACGCTTGCCCAACTGCGGGTTCAAATGCGTAAATGTGGTTTTTTCGTGGTAGGTAGGACTGACTTCATACACCACAAACCCTTCTTGCTTGAGTTTGTTTTGGGCCAGTGCTTTCAGGAAGTGCCGCTCCGAGCCTTCATACGCCCGTTGGCGGTTTTCGGCGACTTTCTTTTGTTGTTTGGGGTCTGTCAATTTCAGTTCTTCAAACCGCGCCAAGCCCGCAAAGCTACTGCGTATAGGCGAAACCGTTGCCCGTTGAAGTTCAAAATAGATGTTGTACCCCAACGCTTTGTTTTCGATGGCAATGGGCTGTTTGGCCGAAGCCGAAAACGTATTGCCGTCGCCATCAAAGTCAACGACCCAAGCGTTCAGAATTTTGGTATGGCGAACATTTTCACCCGTCCCGATAAACGCCTTCTCAAATTTTTTGTACTGCTTGAGCCACGTTTGGTCGCGCGTACCTTTAACGGCTATTTCGGCGATGGTTTGTTGGGAAGGAACCAGCGAAATGGGCAGCAAAAGCGTGTCTCGTTGACTGTACGTAATTTTCTGGCGAAAAGTAGTGTAACCCAACAACGAAACCACGACTTCTACGCTACCACCGCGCAGGTGTTGAAAGACATTTTTTAGGGTATAATTCCCCAGCGTATCGGTTTCGGTGGCTTTGGAAGTATTGCTAATAAACACAACGGCAAAAGGAACAGGCGCCGAAGTGTGGGCATCTATTACCTTACCAACCAACACCTGCGTTTGGGCAGTCGTTTTGACGAAGATACCCAACAGTAAACCGACGATAAACTTTCTTGTCCAGAATTTGAGCATACGATTTGGGCGAATGGTGCCATTATTCCAAGAAAGTTAGTGAATTATGCAGTAACTAGCAACTGTTTTTTTACTCCAGAGAGCCCCATACCTAACAAAAAAGCAGAGGCTCTCGCGAACCTCTGCTTTTCTACTAACTCACCTTCAAAACATCTATTTCTACAAACTCAAAATCTTGATTTCGGTACGGCGGTTTTGTTGGTGCTCTTCTTCGGTACAGCCAATGCCGTCTTTGCATTTGTTGACGAGTTTGCTTTCACCGTAACCCGCCGCAATAATCCGCTTTGAATTGACACCTTGTTTTACGATGTACGCCACGGCCGATTTTGCCCGCTGCGTTGAGAGCGTTTTGTTGTACTTGGCCGAGGCACGGCTGTCGGTATGTGACCCAAACTCAATCTTCATTTTCGGGTATTTTTTCATTAGGTCAACCAGCTTATTGAGCTCTACCGTTGCGTCTGAACGAATATCCCATTTGTTGAGGTCATAGTAGATATTATCAATTTTGATGACATCCCCTTTTTCAAACATCGTAATGTTGGCCTCGGTCGTTTCGCCCCCTTTGACTTTGCTACCCATCGTACCCAAGTTATCTTTCATGGCTTCAATCGAGTAATCACAGCCAATAGGCACCTCAAATTTATAGCTTCCGTTTTCGTCCGTCACCGACTCTTGGGTCGAGCCATCGCATTCGTTGTGGAGCAATACTTTTACGCCAGGAATGGGTTTACGTTCTTTTTGCGTTGTTACCAACCCGCGCAACGTAAAGGTCTTAGGCCCCGTATTTTTAGGTTTTGCTTTGTCGAGCGGGATTTCCAATTTTACCAGCTCCGAAATATCCAAGTCTTTGGTGGTAAAATTGCGGGTATTGTTCAAATAGCCTTCGCTCGACGCTTTAAACACAAAATCAATATCGCTATCCAAGCACAAACGAAGGTTTCCTTCGCTGTCGGTCGTCATGGTTTTTGACTCTGGCGCGCTTTCGTCTTTGCTAATGACTTCTACGTCCACGTTGGCCAAGGCGTTCTTGGTTTCAGCGTCAAACACATTTACGATGATGTCTTGGCAAGGGTCTAGTGGCCCCGAACGCTCAAAACGGTACAAATCATCGTCGGCTCCACCGTTACGGCGGTTGCTGCTGAAAAAGCCACTTTTACGCTCGCCGTCGGTAATCAGTCCAAAGTCGTCTTTGGTTGAGTTGATAGGCTCACCAAGGTTCTTTGGCTTTTTGGCCATTACGCCTTCGATGAGTTTGGCATAAAACATGTCTAATCCACCAAGTCCTGCGTGGCCATCTGAGGAGAAATACAAGTTTCCTTGCTCATCGGCAAACGGGAACATTTCGTTGCCTTTGGTATTTACTGCTGGGCCTAGATTGACGGGCACAGACCAGTTGTTGTTTTCGTACTTACTTACATAAATATCCGTTCCCCCAAAGCCACCTGGCATATCGGAGACAAAATACAACAACTTATCGTCCTTCGACAAGGCAGGATGCCCTACCGAATATTCATCGCTGTTGAAGGGTAGTTCTTTAATTTTTCCCCAGTCGCTGCCTGTTTTATCGGCGATGTACAGTTTCAATTTATTCACACCGTCTTTGCTCGTTTTGTACTTGCCATCCAAGTAATTATTACGAGTAAAGAGCATTTTACTTCCATCTTTAAAGAAAGCCACGGGGCCTTCGTGGTATTTTGAGTTGATGGCTTTCCCCATGTTTTGCGATTCAATTTTCGCATTTTGAAGAGGGTCAGGTTTACCATTGCTCGTTACTTTGAAATTCCCTGGCGTATTCGAATCGTTGGCTGTTCTTTCGGTGTATTCATCCGCGCCAAGCAAATACACGCCTTTACCTTTGGCCGCTCTTGCGGTGGTTTCAGAACCACCCACACGGCTTGTTTTAGCCGAGTTGACCACCGACAAATCAGGGATTTCGTACAAATCCAAAAACGCGGTTTGGTTCCAACCGTAGGTTCGTTTGATGTTTACACCTTCATTTCTTGAAGACACAAACACCAAGCCTTTTTTATAATAGGTAGGGCTAAATTCTGCTCTATTGGTATTTATATTATCGAGTGCCTCAATCTTATAACTTGTTTTATTCTTTTTAAGCTTATTTACGTCGCCGTAAAGCTTTGTAAATTCTTTGCCACGGTTGTCGTCTTGTTGTGCTTGGCTGTAGCGCTCATACATGTCCTTTGCCTCATCGTATTTGCCATTGCTTGCCAATGCCTGGGCGTAGTACAAATAGCTACTTGCTTGACTTTTAGGAATACTTTTTGTTTCTCCAAACAAAAGTCGATACACACGTTCGGCATTTTGGGTATCTCTAATTTGGTGATAGCTATGCCCTAGTTTGACGAGTGTATTTACTTTGGTAGAGTCTTTTAGGTTGTCTTTTAATGACTGCTCATAAAGCTCGATAGCCTTTGAATAGGCCATCATTTCGTATTGGCGATTTGCGTGACTCAACGTCGTCTGGGCCTTCACTTCAACACATGCAAGCGCAACTACCAATAGAGTCGATAAGATAGACGTCTTCATAATTCCAAAATTTGGGTAAAGAAAAAGGTATATTCCCCTGTTGGCGTTGCAATACCCCTTCATGAAGAATATACCCTTAACTAGATTTTACTATTAAACCCTTAGAAATAACGTGGAGTAAGAATCTTACTCTTGCTGAATCCGAATTCGTAACGCAGCATGATTTCGTGGGTTGGGATGTTCAAAAACTTACGACTTTGATTGAGGTTGTTACGAGTCCAGTCGTACGAGTATCCCAATCGGAATTGATCAGAAAGCTGAAGCTCAATCATTCCTACGAGTGCGTCGCCTTTCATGATGCTACCATCAGGAAGTTGTTGAATTTTGCCCGCATAAGTTGAAAAGCGATTGTGACGATACGACACCCCAAAAGCGATGCGGTCGTTGAACCACAAGTTCATGTTTCCATCCAACGATAGACCCGCGCCATTTACGTAGCGAACCATCATTGAGGGTTTGAGTTTAACCGAGTTACGGCCTACGACAAACCCACCCATTGCGTACAAGTGGCGACGTACTTTCGCACGTTGGTCGTTGTCATAATCATTCAAATTGTTCTCAATCAAATAAGGTACTGACACCCCGAGGTATGAGCGGTCGTTGCTCAGGTAAATACCCGTACCGAAGTTTGGCAGAATTTTCGAGATGTTACTAGCAAAAGCAGGATCGGATAAGTTATTTCCTAAATCTGCCTTGGCCAAATCCCAGCGAAAATTCATGGCACCACCCTGCAAACCTAATGCCAAAGTTGTACGTTCGCCAACTTTAATTCGGAAAGCGTAAGAAAGCATCGCACCTGTCCAGTTTTCGAGACCAATTTGGTCGTTGAACAACTGCAAGCCCAACCCTACTCTTTCGCGGTTTACGGGCATATCAATACTGAAAGTTGCGGTTTGGGGTGCTCCTGTCATTCCGCCCCATTGGTTACGGTATAGTGCAGTTGCACTTAGCACGTCACGACTCCCAGCATACGCGGGGTTCAAGGCCATCATGTTAAACATGTACTGCGAGAACAACTTGTCCTGCTGGGCCCAGGTTTTACTGCTGCTAATCAGAGCGATTAGCAGCAGTAAGAACGCATACTTTTGTTTGATGAGGTTGATCATCGTTATTAGCGGTTAATGGTCATAAATCGACTTGACTTCTTAATCTCGCCGCCGTTTTGGTCAATCAGAACTACGTTGTAGAAGTAAGTTCCAGCAGGGATGCTCTGATTACTTGTTCCAATACCTACGTTTGATGTACCTTCCCAATCGTTGTTATAATCGTTGTTACGATACACCAAATTCATCCAGCGGTTATAGATTTCTAATACAATCTTCGTGCCAGATGGGTGACGAATGACAAATTTATCATTGATACCGTCGCCGTTTGGTGAGAAACCTTCTGGGATAAACATACCGCCATCCGAAGGAATCACAATTGGAGTAAACTCAGACTCTGCTGCCCCTGTTGGGTCGTTGTCGTTGTTCAAATCTGGGTTCAGACCGTTTGTTGACAAGTCTGTTACCGTAGTTTGACCAGCGAGGGCCGTTCCAAGAGCACGGTTTTGGTAAGGAGTCAAACGTCCATCCGTTGTCACATTGATTGTGAAGAACAACGAGTCAGTACGTCCACCTGCCAAACGGCTTTGTTCTGCAATCAAGAGATTAACATCACGAAGACCATCAAAGTCAGGGTTGATACGTAGTGTGCTTGAATCATTTGCCGTTGGTGTACCAACCAATTGATAGCTTGCGCCAGTCAATGAGCCATATACTTTCGACAATGAGTCTGATACCTGAACGTTCGTCAATGTACCCGTTCCGTAGTTTTTGAGGATGACACGGTAAGTGATGTTCAAGCTACCGTCGCCTTTGCGCAAGGTATCTTTGATTGACATCGCCAAACCAAGCAATCCTTTACCTGGAGTCGAGTTAAGCGATACTGGTGTCGATTCGCTGTTGTTACGTGGATCAAGGTCATTGTCAGGGTCAGCATTTGAACCTACCGTTGACGTATCCGACGTTGCAACCCCTGCTTGGGTGAGTGCCGAACCAATCGCAATGTTATTGAACGTTGTTACCGAATCAGGGTTGAACAACGATACAATTACTGCAAGGTTGATTTTGCGAGACGCACCTTTTGGCAATGAGCTCAACGAATCTACCAACATGTTTGTAAGAAGCCCTTGACCTGTGTAGTTAGATTCTACTGCGAATCCTTCGTCGGCAGTTACAAGTGGCTTACCAATAATCGCCGCTTTGTTTCCAAATGTAAGACCTAAGTCGTCTTTTACTTGAACCTTTGCAAGGTCATTTGTACCCAAGTTCGTCACAGTGATTGTGTATGGAATTTTGAAAGTTCCATTTTCAAGCAATACTGGTGAACCTGCTGACTTAGACAAACCAATCAAGGTACTTGGCAAATCGAAACGTACTGCTGTAGAAGTGCTCGCTGGGGCATCCACCACTGTACCTTTGTTTGACACATCAGATACTGGTGTTCCGCTTCCATCACCACTTGCTACTACATTACCAGCAAACGGTCCGTAGTTGCCGTTAGGCTTGATATTTACAACTACTGTAATCACCTCTTCTGCACCTACTGCAAGTGCGCTTCCAGTACCTAAGATGTTCTTATCAGTCGTTCCGTTGTAGTTGGCATTTGGAACCAACGTGCTTCCACTAGCTACTGCTGGTGCGCCCACTACGGTAAACGTAGCTGGTGCGCCAATCTTACTAGTTAAGCTATCCGCAATTGCTACATTCGTAAGTGGCACATTTCCTACGTTTTTAACTGTAATCTTGTACGTTACGTCGTAGCTTTCATCGCTTCCTTCACCTTTCTTCGTGATTTTATCAACCGCAAGCGCAACACCGATAGCTGGGCTAACTGTACCATCGCTTACTACGATACTTACTGAAGATTGGTTGTTTGAAGTAGCTGGGTCAACTTGGTCAGCATACGTAATCAAGGCTTTGTTGGTCACTTGGTTACCTGCTTTGATTGCTTTCGCTACGACAGTCAATGTAGCCGAATCTCCCGATGCCAACGTTGCAATGCGTGTTGTAAGTGTACCGTTTGATGCTGTCATTCCTGAAGTAGAAACCACTTCAAGTTCAGCTGGCATCACGTCACGTACATCCACGTTAGTTGCTGTATGAGGGCCACCGTTTTTCACTACAATTTTATACGTTACTTGCTCACCTAAGCTTACAACCGACTTGTTAGCCGTTTTTGCAATGCTTACATCTGAACGAAGCGTGTCAGTAGCACAGTCAAAGATTTTCACTTCAACTGCGGCTGGTGCACTGTAGCATCCATCTTTCTTGTAGTAGATGTAGTAAGTGCCAGCTCCAACTGCTTCTGGTGTTCCGACCAAGCAAGTGCAAAGGCGTTCGGCTGCCGAACGGAATTCCGTCGTGTAGTTTGAACCACCTTCAATCGCTTTTGTCAAATCCACGGTAGTACTTGGGCAAGTATTACGCATGTTTTTCACGATTGGCGTTGGTACCGACTTCACTACTACTGTAATGTAAGCGGAGTTCACTGAGCAGCAACGTTTAGCGTCCACCAAGGCGTAAGAGTAAGTACCTGGCTCAGTCACATTCCACTGTCTGATACCATCAGAGGCAGGGAACAACACTTTACCATCCTTAAACCATTTCACTTGATAGCCTTCTTCGCTTGCTTTCAATTTCACGGTGTCGCCTTGGCAGATAGTAATTGTTTGTGGCAATGTATCTGCTTTAAGCGTACCGTTTACGATGATTTGAGGTCTGAATTTGATACCTTCAAACACCAACTTCAAGGCATCTTTACCTGCAACACACTTACCGTCACCGTCTGGATCGTTGGTGGTAAGGGTGAGTATTACGTCACCCTTAATCAAGTCTTCCAACGATGGATAATAAGTTGCATCAAGTGCAAGAGCGTTGCTGAAACGACCCGTACCGTTTGTTGTCCAAACCGCGCTTGTCGCTACACCACCAATCTTACCATCGAGTTTGTATTCAAGAGCCGCACAGATTGAAGCATCTGCACCTGCATCCGCCGTAGCTGGATTAGTTTCGCATGGCGTTGTTTCGCAAGATGAAATCTGTACGTAAATCGCCACACCTTCGCTATAACAGCCTGTTGTTGAGCGGAAGAATGCGTAGTAAGTACCTGCTACACCTACTGCCGATGGGGTTTCTACCAACGGTGAGCTTGGTGTATTTCCTTTACGGAATTCAAGTACTAGACCCGAACCTGCCGTGTAGTTCTTAACAGCCGTTGCCAAATCAACCGTCTTCACTGGGCAAACATTGGCGATGTTTACGACCACTGGAGTTGTTACTTTCGGCGCTACTGAGACGTTCACTGGGTTCGATGCTACACTCTTACAAGCTTCATTGTTGCAGCAGTATGCTACATAAATGGTGCTTGCCGCTGGAACAATCGTGATTGAACTTCCAATTTGGCCATTTGACCATTGGATGTATCCATTACACTGGCTCGTTGTTGAGAGCGTTACTGACTCACCGAAGCACAAGCTTGTTTTCGATGCTGTAATCACTGGAGCTTCTGGTTTGCCAACCGTAATTGTGATTGGTGTAGAAGCCGAGCTAGTACAGTTACCTACTTTGCATGTGGCCGTGTAAGTAGTAGTTGTTTCTGGCGTTACGGTAATTGCGCTACCTGTAGCTCCATTTGACCATACTACTGTTCCTTCACAACCTGACGCTTTCAAGCTTACTGATTCGCCTTTGCAAATCAATGTATTCGATACCAAGATTGTTGGTGCATATACTTTTGTAACGACCACAGTCAAGGCATTCGATGCTTCGCTTGTGCAATCACCTTTCTGACATACAGCTGTGTATGTAGTTGTACCTACTGGATTAACAGTGATGCTGCTTCCAGTTGCACCGTTTGACCAGTTGATTGTACCACCTTCACAACCAGTTGCAGTAAGCGATACTGGCGTACCTTCACAAACAACCGCAGCATTTGCAGCAATTACTGGTGCTGTGCAAGTCTTCACAGTTACTGTTACAGGAACTGATGCCGAGCTTACGCATACGCCTACTTTACATACTGCTGTGTAAGAAGTTGTAGAAGTTGGTGATACCACGATGCTTGCTCCCGTCTGACCATTCGACCAAGTGATTTCGCCTTCGCAACCTGTTGCAGTCAACACTGAAGACTCACCTAGCTTGATGCTTGATGGTGCTACTGTCACGGTTGGAGGTGTTACTGGAATCACCTTGATGGTGTAATCAGCCGATACTGGGCTTGAGCACTCACCTACTTTACAGATGGCAGTATAAGTAGTAGTTACAGTAGGTGTAGCTACGATAGCTGGGCCTGTTTGACCTGTTGACCACTGAACTATGCCTGCACAGTTTTTCACTTCAAGTGTTACGCTTTCACCTGGGCAGAGCTTGTCAGTGCTACAAATTACCACTGGTTTCTCTGGCGCAGGTACTACTGTTACAGTAGCCGTAGCTGGAGCGCTTTCACACTTACCTACTTTACAGATTGCTGTGTAAGTAGTTGTCGTTGTTACTACTGGTTCGATGCTTGAACCTGTAGCTCCTGTGTTCCAAGTGATTGTTCCACCGTTACATCCTGCTGCTGTCAACTTCACTTTCGTACCCGCACATACTGTTGATGATGGGCTTACGGTGATTGTTGGCGCCGTTGCGTTTTGACCTACTGTTACTGTTACGCTTGCTGGTGCGCTATCGCACTTACCATTTACGCGGCAAGAAACTGTGTAAGTCGTTGTCGTTGCTGGAGATACTGTAATGCTTGCTACACCCGTTGCTCCTGTGCTCCACACATATGTGCCTGAGCATCCTGAAGCTGTGAGTACTGAGCTTTCACCTGCGCAGATGCTTGTGTTAGAAGCAACTACGGTTGGTGCTGCACCCGCTGTTGTTACAGTTACCTTCACTTTATTTGATTTAGCACTTTCGCAAGTACCTACTTTACATACCGCTGTGTACTCTGTTGTAGAAGCTGGGCTTACTACGATTGAGCTTCCAGTCAAACCGTTTGACCAAACGATTGTACCTTCACAAGTGCTGCTTGTTGTAAGCGTTGTGCTCTGGCCTGCGCAAATCAACGTTGGTTCCGCTGCAATTGTTGGTGCAGTTGGGTTACCTACTGTGATTGTTGCTGGAGCAGATGGAGCGCTTACGCACTTACCTACTGTACAAGTGGCAGTGTAAGTAGTTGTAGAAGCTGGTGTCACCACGATGCTTGCACCTGATGCGCCATTTGACCACAATACAGTTCCTGCACAACCTGCGGCAGTCAAGGTTACGCTTGAGCCGTTACAAACTGCACTTGAACTAGCTGTTACTGTCGGTGCCGAAATTGGAGTTACAGTAATCACGTAGTCTTTCGAGCGTGACTTACATCCACCATTGTTACATACTGCCCAGTAAGCAGTTGTTGTAGATGGTGTTACTACAATCGCTGGACCAGTTTCGCCCGTTGACCATTCTACAACTCCCGTGCAGTTTTTCACTTCGAGTGTTACGCTTTCGCCTGGACAAACTTTGTCTGTGCTACAAATAACCTCTGGTGTTGGACCGCCTGGTGTTACAGTGATTGTTACACTTGCTTTTGGACTTTCACACTTACCGATTTTGCAATAAGCAGTGTAAGTTGTCGTCGTGCCTGGTGTTACTGTGATTTGAGCGCCTGTTGCACCTGTATTCCAGTAAAGTGTACCTGCACAATTAGCAGCTGTCAATACAACCGAGCTTCCAGCACAGATAGTCGTCGAAGGACTTACTGTGATTGTTGGCGTCGTTGGTGTATTTACATAAATCGTGATTACGTTTGATGGCACGCTTTCGCAACCATTTTTCTTACATGTTGCCGTGTAAGTAGTAGTAGTTACTGGACTAACAGTGATGCTAGAACCTGTTGCGCCGTTTGACCATAGGATGGTTCCACCTGCACAACCTACTGCATGAATTTCTACGCTTTCACTTGGACAGATATTCGTAGTAGCACATGCCAAGATTGGTGGTTCTGGTTTCACGCAATCCACTTTAATCGTCACACTTGACGTGTCATTAGACGTTTTGCTTGGGTCGTTGTCTGGGCTCTTCACAATCGCCGTGTTAGTAATTGTACCAACAGCGTTGATTGTTGCACGGATTTTCAACGTACGGTTTGCAGCATTTGCCAAGTTTCCGATTGTCCAAACACCAGAAGCAGCATTGTACTCAGCAGCTGGATCTGCACTTACAAACGTCAATGACGCTGGTAATACATCGCTTACTGTTACACTTGTAGCGTTTACTGGGCCATTGTTAGAAGCAACCACGTTGTACGTAATTGTTTGACCAACTGTATAAGGACCTGCTTCTACTACTGATTTTGCCACTGCTAAGTCAGTGAATTTAATACAAGGCTTGATTGTAAGTTTCAACAATGCACCATTGCTATACTCACCGCATTTAGCTACTTCAAACAAGAAGTACTCGCCTGATGTACATACTTTCGTTGGATCAGCTACTTGTGTACCAGGTTTGTGGTCAAAAGTAGTGTACCATTCGAAACGTCCACCTTCAGTGCGAATTTCACTGTGGATGAAGCTAGTCAAGTCAACACACTCGTTAGGACATGTATTTTCGCCCATGCCACCACAAGTTGGTGTTGGAGGAATGACACATGGTACTTTCACGGTGATAACCTCATCATCTTCATCATCTTCTTTCGGTGTACCTGTACCGTTGCCTGGAGTTGAGTCAGGATCAGGTTGGTCAGACTTGCTTACTTGAGCAAAGTTCTTAATGGTTCCTGAACCAGTTACTTTTACTACAAACGAAAGTGAAACAGTTGCACCAGAATCAATTTGAGCAATTTTTCCAGTCAATACTGAACCTGTCAATGTAAATGCAGCATCACCTGATACGTACTGCAATCCAGCTTTCAATGTATCTGTTACTTCTACATTGGTAGCTTTTGACGGCCCACTGTTAGTTACTTTAATAGTATAAGTAACGTTATCGTTCTGATTTGGCGTTTTGTTGCTAACTGTTTTAGCCAAACTCAAATCAGCTGGACATCTCTTAATCGTTACCTCAGCCAACGCACCATTGCTATATACACCACAAGCAGCTACTTCAAACAAATAGTATTTACCAGAAGCACATACTTTTGTTGGATCAGCAACCAATGGATCAGTTGGGCGTGGGCCTGTGCGCCACTCAAACTTACCACCAGGCGTACGAATATCGCTTGAGATATGTGCCATTAAGTTCACACAAACCTCTGGGCAGTCATTCGTAATTGTACCCGTACATGTTGGAGTTGGCGGAATTGGACAAGGTGCCAAGAATACTGGCTCGTCGTCATCATCGTCTTCACCACGTGTGAAGCCGTTGCCTGGCGTCGAATCCTTATCCTTCACAGTGTTGCCATTTCTATCTTTCGCGTCTTTAATCTGCGCGTAGTTCGTTAGGCTTGTTCCTGTGAAGTTTGCATTTACACGTACCGTGATGTCAACCGAAGCTGTTGCACCTGGTGCCAATGGGCCTGCAATCGCCGTGTTCAACGTCGCAATCTGACCCGCTGCTGTCCAATCCGCATCTGCCAACGTCATGCCTACTGGCAATGAATCTGACAATACGATGTTTGTCGCTGTCATTGAACCTTCGTTCTTCACTGTCAACGTAAACGTTACCAAATCGCCTGGAGCTACGTTTGCGCTCTGACCCGCTGCTAATGACTTAGCCAATGCTAGGTCGAACGTTGTCAAACCTGCATCTACTGTCAAATCACTGCGTTTCTCAGGTGTCAATACTACTGCGCCTGTAAAGCCAGTTGTAGGATTTGCATCACTATCTGTTACATCTGAACCAGTGTTTGGACGCAAGCTCAACTGACATGTGTCTGGCAAGCTCTTCGTGTCAAACTGTACATAGTACGTTCCTACTGGCAAGTTGCTGAACAAATATTGTCCATTTACACCTGTCAACACTGAATCTCTCTTCGATACTGGGCCGTTCGCGTTGCCTGTCCACAAAATCACCTTCACGTTTTGCACGCCTGGCTCTCCTGCATCCTGCTGACCATTGTCATTGCGATCTTTCCATACAAAGTCTCCAATGCTTCCAAGTGGTGTCACTTGAATTGGCTCGTCGTCATCATCGTCTTCACCACGGGTGAAGCCGTTGCCTGGCGTCGAATCCTTATCTTTCACAGTATTGCCATTTCTATCTTTCGCGTCTTTAATCTGCGCGTAGTTCGTTAGGCTTGTTCCTGTGAAGTTTGCATTTACACGTACCGTGATGTCAACCGAAGCTGTTGCACCTGGTGCCAATGGGCCTGCAATCGCCGTGTTCAACGTCGCAATCTGACCCGCTGCTGTCCAATCTGCATCTGCCAACGTCATGCCTACTGGCAATGAATCTGACAATACGATGTTTGTCGCTGTCATCGAACCTTCGTTCTTCACTGTCAACGTAAACGTCACCAAATCGCCTGGCGTTACGTTTGCACTTTGGCCCGCTGCCAATGACTTCGTCAACGCTAGGTCGAACGATGTCAAACCTGCATCTACTGTCAAATCACTGCGTTTCTCAGGTGTCAATACTACTGCGCCTGTAAAGCCAGTTGTAGGATTTGCATCACTATCTGTTACATCTGAACCAGTGTTTGGACGCAAGCTCAGCTGACATGTGTCTGGCAAGCTCTTCGTGTCAAACTGTACATAGTACGTTCCTACTGGCAAGTTGCTGAACAAATATTGTCCATTTACACCTGTCAACACTGAATCTCTCTTCGATACTGGGCCGTTCGCGTTGCCTGTCCACAAAATCACCTTCACGTTTTGCACGCCTGGCTCTCCTGCATCCTGCTGACCATTGTCATTGCGATCTTTCCATACAAAGTCTCCAATGCTTCCAAGTGGTGTCACTTGAATTGGCTCGTCGTCATCATCGTCTTCACCACGGGTGAAGCCGTTGCCTGGCGTCGAATCCTTATCTTTCACAGTATTGCCATTCTTATCTTTCGCGTCTTTAATCTGCGCGTAGTTCGTTAGGCTTGTTCCTGTGAAGTTTGCATTTACGCGTACTGTGATGTCAACCGAAGCTGTTGCACCTGGTGCCAATGGGCCTGCAATCGCTGTGTTTAACGTCGCAATCTGACCCGCTGCTGTCCAATCTGCATCTGCCAACGTCATGCCTACTGGCAATGAATCTGACAATACGACATTTGTCGCAATCATCGAACCTTCGTTCTTCACTGTCAACGTAAACGTTACCAAATCGCCTGGCGTTACGTTTGCACTTTGACCCGCTGCCAATGACTTCGTCAACGCTAGGTCGAACGATGTAACTGCGGCGTCAACCGTTGGATTGTCTTTATCGATACCACCTTTGGTTGGATCAATCACAATGGTTGCTGTGCGTCCTGTTACAGGGTTGGCATCATTATCCGTTACATCTGAACCCACATTCTGATTCAAGCTCAACTGACAAGTATCAGGCAAGCTAGTTGGGTCAAACACTACTTGATAAGAACCACCTGCTAGGTTAGTAAAGAGATAGTCTCCGCTAATGCCTGTGTAAACCGTATCAATTGGAGAGAATGTGTTGCCGCTACCTTTATATAATATAACGCGTACATTTTTCACTCCTGGTTCACCGCTGTCTTGCTGACCATTGTCGTTCAAGTCTTTCCATACAAAGTCGCCGATGCTGCCAAGTGGGCTAAACAATGCACCGTCAATTGTAGGATTGTCTTTGCTGATGCCACCCAAAGCAGGATCAATCTTCACAACTGGGCTCAAGCCTGATGTTGGATTGAAATCGCTATCTTTAGTATCATCACCACCTTGATTCACTTTCGTGCTCAACACACAACCTTCAGGCAAGGTGCTTGTTACAATCTGAACGATGTAATCACCTTTGACTAAGTTATTAAATGTATAATAACCCATCTTGCCAGCGTTTGTTACAGTCACCATTGAATCTAATTTAGAAACTGGCAAACCGCTTGAGTTGGCACTCCACAAAATCACTTTCACCCCATTGACTCCTGTTTCAGAAGCATCTTGGATACCGTCATTGTTTGTGTCTTTCCAAACATAGTCTCCAATGCTACCCAACAAGTTGCGCAATGCGGCATCGACCGTTGGATTATCCTTATTAATTCCACCTAACGTTGGGTCAAGTGCAATGATTGGGCTAAGTCCAGTCGTTGGGCTAAAGTCGTTGTCTTTGGTATCATCACTTCCTTTATTAGTAGAGTCGCTCAACACACAACCTGCTGGCAACGTACCCACCAATACTTTCAATTGATAATCTCCTTTTGACAACCCTTCAAACGAATACCAACCAGGATTTCCTCCCGATGGGTTGTTTGCAGTGGTAGTTGTATCTACTGCTACTAAAGTTCCTCCTTGATTTCTTTGGAATAGAACTACTTTAACACCATTTACACCTGTATTGCCGTCATCTTGGATACCATTGTTATTGGTATCTTTCCAAACGTAATCCCCAATGCTACCAAGTGGGCTAAACAATGCACCATCAACAGTTGGGTTATCCTTTAATATGCCACCTTGTTCTGGATCTAACGTAATAACTTGGCTAATGCCTGTCGTTGCGTTAAAATCATTGTCTTTGGTATCATCACCACCTTGATTGACTTTAGTACTTAAAATACAACCTGTTGGCAACGTTGACTTGTCAATTTGAACAATGTAATCACCAGCTACCAATCCTGTGAAACTATAATACCCGCCTTTTGTATTATCGGCAGGGTTTGTCGTTGTCAGGGTTGAATCAAGTGGTGTTGTTGGCACACCATTTACGGCGCTCCAAAGAATCACACGAACGCCGTTTACACCAGCTTCGCCCGAATCTTGAATACCATTATCATTCACATCTTTCCATACAAAATCACCAATGCTTCCAAGTGGCCCTGGAATCACGATAATTTCACAACATCCAGTAGCGGGACAAGTATTGACCTGTGCCGTAAATGAAAAACGTCCTGTACCTTTAATAATTAAGGTATCACCACTTACAGAGGCACTATCAGCCGCGGCACCAGTAATTGGGCCTTTGCCTACTTTTGTCCATGTTAGGTTTGAATACCCTGGCACAGCGAGAGCAACTGTGTACTCATCGCCCGGATACCACAAAAGCGGCACTGAGAAACAGGCCGTTGCGTAATCATCTTCCCCTAAAACACCGTTGCCCGGGTCTGAATCAGCATCTTCCTGATTCGCACCCATTGACATCACTTCCGCGATGTTGAAGTAAACACCTCGACCAGTAACTGTTCCTGTTAACTCAAGTTTAACAGAATCTCCAGCACTGATGGTGGGAATACTCCACAACCCTGTTACAGCGTCGAATGTTGTTCCTGCAGCAGGAGAGTTTCCAGTGAGGGTTGCACCTCCCGATGGGAAGATGTCCTTCACCACGACAGCCGTAGCAGCGTCTGGTCCGTCGTTTTTGGCGTAGATCGTAAACTTGATAGATTGACCAATGGTAGGTTGAGAAACACTAACCTGCTTGGTAAGTTTAACATCTACTGTTTTTTGTGCTACCTGAGCTACTGCTGAAATGGCAGTAACTAGCACTAACATAAGCATTCCCATCAATGACTTAATGGGCTTCAGCATGCGATTTTTCGGGACAGCCGAACCAACATATCCTATTGGTTCATAGCCTTTTACCTCCTCCTCCGTCAATGGCGGGGAGGTAGATACCCATCGTCTCGACTTTTCGTCGAAACGCGTCCCCAGAACACGCTGCTTATTCTGAGGAGGAGAAATGGATAACTGACTCATAGTCTGCAAAATAATTGATTGAAAGTATAAAAATTTTGGGGTATTTACTATTAACTTAATGAAAATACTTTAGGGTGGTGGCGACGCGCCTGGTAAATGGTAGTATTGGTCTATCCTTACAGAATTAACCCATACAGCACCTTGTCCTCCCGCTGAGAGTTTAGGACGGTAAGTCCTCCAATCTGTCACTTTATGCCCATCCTCCTTTTTTCTTCTAAAAGTAAGCATCTCCAAGCAAACCATTGTGTTGCCCAAAAAAGTACTCAGAATGCGACTCATTCCCACCTGAATGGGAAGCGTAGCTAGGTGCTGGACTTTAGTAAATGTTGCACTCATCGGTCACGGTGATTATGTGATTTCGGTATATTATATTTAGTCAGAAGTAAGTGGTATTCCAGTAGAATACTACCGCCAGAAAATAACTCCTCTGAACTAACTACAATTGGGGGTTTATCCCACTCAGAAAGTATCTAAAATTATGCCAAAGTCAACAATCGCACAGAAGAGTTTTAAACTACCGCAATAAGTGTTTGTTTTACAGGCACTTAACAATAAATATTACAAAAAAAAGCAAACACTACAATATTTAATTTTTTTAATATTTTAAATAACTATTTCAAGTTTGAAACTATACACTGAGTTTAGCTAAAACCGTGCCAACAAAACCATTTTTTTACTACTCCAAAACGGCTCAAATGTGCTAATTTGGCTTATTTAACCATAAAAATATGCCGTTTAAGTACCTCCCTACCAACAAAAAAGCCGGGCTTCTCGCCCGGCTTTTTTGTTGGTAGAATTACTATCCTAAAAATCATAACCAAGTGTCAGATAAGGAATCGCTTTGTTTACTTCTCCGTTGTCTAACCCCCATGCGTAGTCGAACTTAACATAGAAACCAAACAACATCGTTCTTGCCCCTAAACCATATCCGACCATAAAAGGATTACGGAAATTGTTGACAGTAGCACTAAAGAAATCTAAGCGAACTATCTCCGTATTTAAACTATTTTGACGATTAAACGGCCATTTTCCCGTCCATGCAGTACCCACATCGGTAAATCCGACAAGTTGGAAATTACGAAGGAAATTGGACGTAATTGGCCCGCGGTAAAAGTATTTCACAAGCGGCATCCGTAGCTCGCCGTTAAAGAGTACATGGGTAGTCCCTGATACTTTATTAAAATTAAACCCTCTTAAATTTGTAGCCAATTCTACAAAAAATATATCCCTATTATCAATTGGAATCAACGAGCTACTTAGCCCCACTGCCAGCGGATTTACCGACCTTCCTTCTTGATTATTTCCCGTCCAGTTTTCCATTCCACCCATGACACTTTGTTTGGGTGAGCGCCCACCCGAATGGGCAAATGAAAGGCGGGTCGCAAAAATGAGGTCACGGTGAATTTTCTGATAATGCCGTAAATCAATGGCCAAGCGATTAAAACCTTTCGTACCCGAAACTCCGCCAAACCAATCGTAGCGTACTTTAAAGCGCGTGCCTTCCATCATGTTCATGCCATTGATGCGAGAGTTATCATACACAAACTCAGCCCTTGCTCCTAAGTAAGTAGAAGTAACATCCGCTGCTGCAATATTACTCACATCCAATAATCGAGACTCAGCAAAGAAAGGAGTCACTGCTACTCTGGCAAAATTATTGAACGGGTAAGCGGCCGTTACAGCCACACGATTGTATCTATACTTCTGACTTGCGGGCGGTTGTACGTACAAACTTTGCCGATCCACCCGAGCGGTGAAATCAATTCGGTGCGCTAAATTACTGTATTCTGCCCAAAGATTATTGGTTCTAAAATTGAGTAATCCTAAGAAAAACCCAGCCTTAACGATGTGGTTTTCAAGCAAATCGTTCATCGTTAGGGATTGTGAAAACCCAAAACCACGGATGGGATCTATTCGCCAATCGGAGGTAGCATCGTTACTGATAAACAAACTCTTGTACGTAATGGGACCTTTGATGGTAATGTTCTCACGTCTTCTATTGCGCACGGGTAAGTTGGCAGCACTCGTCACGGCAGTCCCTCTACGTTGACGATACTCAAAGGTTTTTAATACATCTGCATCAAACTCATAATTATCCGTATCAACCTCTCCTGAGTCTAGTTGCATTTTACGAGGGTTAGCCATTTGAGCAATCAAGCTAGCATCCGCCGCGGGGTTGTTACGCAGTTCAGTTTTATACACCGACATCCCCGCCATACTCTGCATTCGAGGTGTTGGTGCTGAGTCATTTGACAACGACGACAGTGTTTTTTGGTAGATGACCGATTCGTGGTCTTTGGTCCAATTTAAACTTGTAAACGCCCCCGATGTAAGCAAATAATCGTAATCCCGAATGTTTTGATTGAAGTTGGTGAGGGGAGTCAATTTCTTTATATCTGACTCATAGCGATACAAATTTGTGATACCTTTATAATCAGACAAGAAATAAAAAGTATTCTCATCTGATGTACGTGGACTAGAAATTATCCCCAAAGAATCAACAATACGGGATACTGTTTGCGCACGCGGGTTCCCGTCATGAACAAACAATGCCATTTTATCCTTTACCGTTTTGTATGAGCCTTTATCTGAAATTAAAAGAGAGTCCTTGATTCGGTTAGACGTAAATACCACTCTTGTTGAAGAACCTGCTACAAAATGAGGCGTTCTGTCGTCGTACAGGTCGCTGGTAAGCGGTAACAATGAAGCCCTACCCACGCTAAACAAATACAAGTCGTTTTGTCCACGGCTATCTGCACTGAGGGCTAATGTTGAGCCATCGTTAGAAATATCAAAGTCCGTGACTTGGTTAATGCCCCTAATTTCGCGGCTCATCCGAAGCTTGTATTTTCCTTTTTCTAGGATGTCAAAAATCTCCAAAAATACGCGTCCATTTTCTTCCGTAATAATTGCTAACCCATTGTTTCGACTCCAAGCAACGAGCGGAACACGGCTCAAATATGATTTTTTCTCCAGTGAATATTTCCCTTTGAGAATGGTCGTTTTTGCTTTTGTTTCGACATTGATAACCTCTACTGTGTATTTTCCTTCTTTCCGATTTGTAACCGCTACATACTGATTATCAAGGCTTAATCGTACAGAGTTTGCTAACCCTCCCAGCGGCAAATCCAATTCTTCCCGCCAATCGCCCGTCGGTTCTTTGTTGGTTGCACTCACTGTCGTGGCCATGTTGGAATAAAAATCACGCCAATCTTTCAGAAACTTGGTAAACGATACCCCAAGGGTACTGGCTACACTTGTTTGCTCGGTACGAATAATACGGGTAAGGTTTAAAATGTTAGAAATATTGTCTTTCCCGTATCGTTCAGCAATGTAGTTCCAGATGGATTGTCCAACAATCGTTGCCTCCGTTCCAGTCAATAAAGAAGGTTTTTTCATCTGGCGATTCACAATAGCATCGCGCATATAATCGTCCAATTCGGTACTCCAACCATCGGCGATATAGGCAGCGATTCCTGACATGAACCAATCTGGCAGGGTCAATAACAGCGAGCTTTGTAGGGCATCTTTAAGGCTTCCGCCGTACAACATATCATATACGACTAGCCTCGAAACTTCTCTAATGAGCTGTTTTTTAAAACTGATTTGGTCGCCCGTAAATGCAATTTCTAAGCGAGATTTGGCGAGATTTAGCTCTGTTTCACTTAAATCGGAGCTATTGGCCATCCCCATATTGCTTTGCAAAAGCTCTTGAGGAGAATTATACAAGAAGATTTTGATGCGGTTATAGAGCGTATAACCCAATACCTCCGTGATACGATCTATTTCTGACTCCGCATATTGGGCAGCCAAGGTCGCCAAGGGCGTTCCATTTCCGTAGTGGTAAATCTCAAAGTTATTGGTTTTGAGGATTTTCCAATCAAATCTCTGATACTGAACTCGGTTTTTACCAAATTGCTCTTGCGAAGGATAGTTTTGGGCATGGCCTTGTGCGATTGCTCCACAAAGGATAAGTCCAATCCAAAAAATCCGAAAAATAGAACACCTTTTCATAGAATCGAAACTGTTGTCTGCCAATAACTTTCAGGGTGAGTCAATTATTGACTTGATTTAGAACGAAAATATAACGAAAAAACGCGCGTAATATTCACCTCTGGGTCCAATTCTTCACCTAATTCTAAAAAATTCACAAATTGGGAGGCAAAAAAGGGAGCGAGTGTTACGCCTTTTGTTCCAAGCCCGTTGAAAATCCCCAATTGAGGATGCTCTGGATGTATCCCTACCAATGGCCGACGGTCTTTGGTGGACGGACGAATCCCGACTTGCTGTTCAAGAATGGTATATGGTTTTTTGAAATATACACCTATCTTATCTATTAGAAACTGACGAGCGTCCTCAGTTGTTTCCCAATTCAAATCATGCCAGGTATAAGTTGCCCCAAATCGACATTTTCCTTTTTTGTCGATGGGCAGAATAAACGTTCCTTGGTTCACAATTTCTTCAATCGAATAGCCCTCTACGTGCGTTATCAGCGTCTGTCCTTTTACAGGATTGAACGGCAGCCAATTAAAAAATGGATTCTGAAGCGCTTCATAGCCTTCACAAAATAGTATTTTTTTAATCTCCCATTCTTTGTAAATCACGCTATTTTCCTGAAAAACAATGCTATTGTAATCGAAATTTTCGACCAAATATTGACTTTTTTCAACAAAATACGCTTTTATTTTTTCAAGCATCTCAGGACAATCGACCCAGCCCGAATGCGTAATTTGGAGTCCTCCGTACTGATTTTCGATAAATGGAGCAAATTTTTCGTCATTTGCCTCCGCAGCTACATACTTCGCCAAGTTGGGATCGGCGGTTTGGGCCAAATACGTATTTTGTTCTTCAATGGAGCGAAACGGGCGATATACATCACACAAGTGAACTAACTCCGTTTGGAACGTTTCTTCCATTTCCTGGTAAAATGTACGTGCATACGGAAAAATCTCCTCGACCTTCCAAGTACGTGCCAATTTCTTCCCAGTAATCGGATTAAAGATTCCTCCTGAAACTTTGGACGCCGTTGGCAAATCAGCACTTGAAATAATGACGACTCGATAGCCTCGTTGCTCCAACGTCCAAGCCAAGACCGAACCAGCTATCCCCTGCCCTACAATTAAGTAATCGGCTTTCATGAAGCGTTTGTTCTTTTTCGCATCGAACGGCTTATGCGTTCATCTGCCAATTGTGTTACCAAATCTATTTGTTCGTCAAGCGTCATAAACGACGTATCAACACTTACGGCATCCGACGCCTGACGGAGTGGGCTATCGCTACGCGTGGTATCAATGTGGTCTCGTTTTTTTATATTTTGAAGAATATCGTCAAGGTCCAACATTTCTCCTTTGGCCAATAATTCAATTTGACGACGCTCCGCCCTGATTTCGGGCTCGGCGGTCATAAATACTTTCAGCTCAGCATCAGGAAACACCACGGTGCCTATGTCACGCCCGTCCATGACTACACCACGGGCTTTACCCATTCGTTGCTGCTGGGCCACCATCGCACGGCGCACCTCCGACACCGCACTCACTTCACTTACCCAGTTGGCAATGTACAATTTACGAATTTCGTCTTCCACATTCAGTCCGTTCAGATAAGTTTCATTGCGGCCTGTTTCGGGGTTTCGTCTAAAATCTATTTTGATATTTTCCAGTGCTTTGGCGACTTCCTTGGGGTTGGTCAATGTGACATGTTGCGTCATAAAATAAAGCGTAACGGCGCGGTACATCGCCCCCGTATCAATGTACGCATAGCCCAGATAGGCGGCTACCCCTTTGGCCGTAGTGCTTTTTCCACAGCTCGAATAGCCGTCAACAGCAATAATAATTTTTGGCATGAAACAGATTAATATAGTTGGGGCAAAGATACGCAGAATGCCCTATCCCACTCCACCGTTTTGTGGTAAAATGAATTTTGTCAGTTTCCTTTTCTTTTCATCGGTACATTTTTACGCATATTGGCTAGTTTTCTGTACATTAAAATTACAAAAGTCATTGTATTTACGTATTTCATTTTTGTACATTTACGTTCCATGCTCGGTAAAAAGCATAAAAAAATACCGAATAATAATTTTCGGTATCCTATTTATGCAAGCAAACTTTTTTTGTGTTTTCTTTGAAGCGTTTTACAACCATAAATTACAATTTACCATGAAAAAGGTGTTATTATCTTCATTATTGGCACTCACAGCTTTCTTTTGTGCCTCCACATCTTCATTAGCCCAATTCTCAAAAGGTGATAAGAAAGTCAACATTGGCGTTGGCCTTGGTTCTATTGGTGCCAACGCATCGGTAGAATACGGTATCATGGACGACCTCGGCGTAGGTTTGTTTGCCTCTTATGAACGCCCTAATACTGGTCTTATCGGTGCTGCTTTGGGTGTGCGTTACAGCTATAACGAAATCAACATCGGCCCACGTGCTGCGTATCACTTGAATCGCGTTCTTAACATGAAAGACGACAAATTTGATCTTTACGTAGCTGGTGGAGTTCTTTACCGCCACGTTACTTATCCTTATGACTACTGGTACGGCAGTGGCATTGACTCGTCTTATGGTTCTATTCGATTGTTGGCACGTGTAGGCGCTGGCTTCCAATTCACGAATAATCTATCTGGTTTTGCTGAATTGGGCTCGGGTGGTTCATCGCTTCAAGCAGGTATTTCGTTTAAATTTTAAAAAATCTTTCATTGTCCATTTGTTGATTACGTCTCATAGGTTATTTTTGGGACGTAATCGAACTTTAAACCTCCAAGTAATTTTATGAAAAAACTATTTGCACTTGTTTTTTGCTTTGCTGTACTTCTTGTTACAAAGAGCCACGCTACTACTGCTGAGTATTATGTTGATGCAGTTTCTGTTGAACAAACGCTTAACTCAGGCGATCAGTTGGACGTAGCAAACGTTGAACAAGCTGCCACAGCGCTTGAAAGCCTAATGGGCCAAGGAAACGAAATGACAAAAGTAATGGCAGGTGACAAAAAACCAGTTGTTGCATTTATTTTGGCATGGGTAGTTGGTTTCTTAGGTATCCACCGTGCTTACCTTGGAACTGCTGGTGGGGTTATCGTTGGCTATATCCTTACCTGCGGTGGTTTGGGTATTGTTGCTTTGATTGACTGGATTGTTCTTCTCTTAGAAGTAATTGAAGAGAAGAATTTTGACAAGTACGTCAACAACAAGAAGTTCTTCATGTTTGCCAACTAAGCAAAACAGAACAAGTTAACAAAAAAGGGAAGTGAGTTACTCACTTCCCTTTTTTGTTTCTGCCCCAATCACCACCGTTCGTATTCGCTGGTTATTAGCGGCTTTTCGCTTTTTATTGGTTGTTTCTGCCATGATGGCCGCCCTGCGCCCTCCTCCAAAATAGAACGTTTGAAACATTCCTGCACCCGTAAAAAAGCCAATAAAATAATACTTGTGCCAGACGTGATACACCCCAAATCCGAGGGCAATGGCTTGTAAGCCTAACGAAACTATTCCTTCCTTAGGATACCCTGCATACACCTGCCCCAGCCCTGGCATCAAGAACGACAGCAATTGGGCTTTATCTGGATTCTTAGGCTTTTTCTTCAAAAACTTATACAGCTCGTCCGCATTTATGTTTAGGCCCTTACGCGCGGCATATTGCTGAAATACGGCTTTAGACTCTGTCCAGCGCTCTAGTTCATTCAACGTGAAGATTTCTATTACCTGCAGCGATTCTGAAAGCAGTGAATCTTGGGTATAAAACTTGGTTTGTTGCAACAGCCCGTACGTCTCGTTGTAGTGCTGGGCCAAATACCCGCACAAAATAGTTTCATACCGCATCCGAAAAGCAATGGAATTATCTGGTTCGCTCAAATCAAAACGTTGGGCGGTTTGCCAAGCATCTTCAAAACTGCGCTCAGATTTTTGCGCCTGAATCTTTCGGGTAAGCAATTGATTATACGTTTGCCGAAGTGAATCTTCCGACAAGGCTGATTGGGTCAATTCAAAAATTTGTTTCTCATACAACACCGCCGCCAGCCCATAGTTTTGTTGGGCCATCAGACTATCAGGCGACTGCGTAAGTCCTTCCCTACTGATTAAACACAGTACGAATAGGAATTTGCATATTGAATAGAATCTGTTCATTCACCTTATCATTAAATTCTTGTCGTCGTACATGCACGCTTAACGCACTTCCCCACACATTGCCCACGTAGAAGAAAGAAAACAATCCTCCATAAATCAAAAAGCGAGGACTTTTCCATCCATCGCGGCGATATGCCTCGTAGGCTTGAACCCCTAGCGCTACATTTTGAATGAATGTAATAATTCCCTGCCCCGTTTTTCCAGCGTATATTTTCCCACTTCCAGGAATCACCACCGACATCATCCCCGCCACCCAAGGAGATTTGCGTCGATGTGTCCGAATCTGACGGTAGTTTTTTTCGAGGTTGTCTTCCTCTTGACTAAATGCGAAATAATGCCCTGTGAAGGACTTTTGGCGCCTTACAAAGCCTGCTGTGTCTCTTTTCAGCAATGCAACTCCCGCCAACTGGAAATTTTGCAAAGCAATAAACAACGAATCTTTGGGGACAAAATCCGTCAATGCCACTTGTGCTTTGTCATAACGTTTTAAAAACGTATGCCCAATTCCTTCCAAAAAGCGAGCTTTTTCAAAATGGGGATGTATGACAGGAAGCTGACGGAAGCAAGAAATAGCGGAATCAAGCTGAAGCTGATTGTAATAAGCCAAACCCCGATAATAGGGAAATGCTTTTCGGTATTTTGTCCAGTTGAGGACATCGTTATACGCTTTTTTTTCCAGCAAATATTCCAAAAAAAGTGAATCCGACGATTGGGTTTGCTGCGCCATCGTTGCCAAGCCTAGCCCTACTACCAACCCAATACATATCCATTCTTTCAAATACCTCATGGAGTCTTTTTGGGGGTTATCCGATACATAGCGGGCGTATCCACCACTTTCCCTGTCTGCATATTGATTCGGAGCAATTCAATGCTTGTGGCAGCCACACGGTTGCAGCGTGAAATTCGGTCGGCAGTGAGGGCAATGCCTTTAAAAACGCCAAATTCTTGTATCGCCACCCTGCTAAAACGCGAGCAAGATAATTCGTAAAGGCAATCGGCTGATATTTGGGGTGAAATTACTTTTTGATAGCCTGTCAATGCGCCATTGAGCAACCAATAAACAGGATTATAACGCAAGAAAGGGGATAGCTTGGGCTTTTCTACCTTCCCAAACGAAACCGTTGGGGCCGATCCAGATTCAGCCAGCAGCTCTAGGTCTGACACCTGCGCCCGCAATTGGCCCATTGTACAAGCCAACAACAGCATTCCGCACAGGAGTATATTTCTGGTCTTGTTAGCCATCCAACAACGTTATTTGAGAATCTTCGCGTTAGCAGGAATCACAAAATCAAGCAAGGTAGAAGTTACTTGCTCATTGATTTTTAATGCGCCATAGGCCGTTTTGGTGATAATCGAATCCCTGGCAGTTACGTAGTCAATCTGCGTGATTGTCTGCGGAAAATCAACGCTTCCTAGTTTGGTATATTCGTAGTAATAGACCTTTTTTATCGTCCGTTCGGAGGGGTCTATGTATTTCATAAAAATAGGGTTCTGCCCTTTGTGTACCAATTCAACGCGTTTGATACTTTTTGCCATCGGCGTAGGTGATTTCCAAGTCGAAATCATAAGGCCATCTTCAAACTTTGTTTGGCTCAACGAAAACCCCATGCTCGACAACCCCAAATCTGCTTTCCGATTATGTAGAAAATAGAAAAACTGGGTTGTTTCGGTACTATAAGTCGCGTTTTGCTGCTGCAATACCGTATTTTTAGTGGGGTCAAAAACCTTAATTTCGCCGTTGGAGTTGTTAAAGACGTACAATTCAGCAGGTTTAGGAAAAAGCGTGACCATCCGCCCAGAAGTTGCGTAACACAATTCAGCACGGGTATTGATGGTTTTTCCTTTGTGGGCCGTGCGCATTGTCATCGTTGCACTAACTTTACGTACGCTTTGAGCAACAAGCTGATTTACAACGAAAAACGCTACAAATAATTTCCAATAACTCACTGGGATACTCATTTTTAAACAAAAACCGATGTAGTATTACAGACCCTCTATCGACAACTTTGCTTTCACGATGCGGTCTTTTCCGTACATATCCTGAATGACATCAACCTTAACAAAGCCTTTTTCTAAGAAAAGTTGCTTGGTTGCCTGTCCAAAATGTTCGTTGATTTCGACGTAGCAAGCACCCGTTTTTTTCAGGTGTTTGAGGCAAAAATCGGCGATGGCACGATAAAAAAGTAAGGGATCGGTATCTTCCACAAACAACGCCAAATGCGGCTCAAAACGCAATACATTAGGCTCCATGCTCGACTGTTCGGAATAAGTCACGTAGGGCGGATTACTCACCACACAATCAAACTCACCCGCGAAAGTGTCTTCTCTTAAAATATCGTATTTTTCAAACGTTACTTCTGACAACAAACGGTGGGCATTTTCTTGCGCAATCGCCAAGGCATCTTCCGACACATCCCAACCCCACACTTTGGCAAACGACATAAATCGGTCGAGCGCAATTGCAATACAGCCGCTTCCTGTGCCAATATCAACGATTTTAACGGGGTTTTCCTCCCAATAACAATCCTTGACAATCAACCGCACCAATTCTTCGGTTTCTGGACGAGGAATAAGCACCGACGGCGATACTTTAAACTCCAAATTGCAGAAATACGTCGAACCGATGATGTGTTGTACTGGCTCACTTTGGTTTAAACGTTTGACGATGGTATCCCAGTCAGGCTGCGAAGCATTGGCGGGGATAGGCTTATCTACGAGCACATCCACGTTGCGAAGCCGTAAGAAATGTTCCATCAGCATAAATGCCATGGCCCTCGCTTCCTTGTGAGGATACGCAGTTATGTTTTGAACGATATAATCAAAAAGAGGTTTGGCTGAGGAATACATAGAGCTCTTCGACACGTGTTGGTTTTATTTAAGCACTTCGCGCATACGTGCCTGTAGCGCCATTTTTTGTTCTAAGGCTTTACGACTATTTCGGTACCACAAATAAGCAATCACAGCCACCGTTAGATAGGGAAAAACAAACAGATAAGCGATGCCTATGTTGATGCCATTTCCAATCACGTTTTTTCCAGTGCTCATATTGGTTTCAACCGCCCCTTTACACATGGCACATTGAGCAAACGCCCCGTCAGTGCTTACCACAAACAGGAGCATCACCACTAAAAGAATACCATACTTTTTCATAGTGTTGTTGATTAATATCGGTTATTGATAGTAAGGCGAAATCATTAAATAAACGATTACGCCCGTTATACTGACATAGAGCCAAATAGGAAACGCCCATTTGACAGCTTTCTTGTGCAGGTCTATCTGATTGCTAAACGCATAATATACTGCGCGTAGCACAAACCACACGACCCCAATCGAAAGCGTGATATGCGTAATGAGCAAGAAATAATAAATTGGACGAATGATTCCTTCGCCTCCGAAGACGGTAGATTCGTTCGATAAATGATATAAGACGTAGCTCACCAAGAAAAGTGCCCCTAAACAAAAGGAAATGGTCATCATAACCCGATGCGCGGCGATATTTTTACGCTTGATGAAATAAAACCCAGCAAGTAACGACACGCTCGTGAGAGAATTAATCACTCCATTGACGTGAGGTAATATTTTTGTCCACTCGCCCAAGTTCACTTTTGGGATACTTGGATTCAACAAAATAGCGACCACAACGGGAATCGCAACGGCGATTATGTTGATCCACTGATTGAATTTTTTATTTTGCGGAACAGTGATAGTTGACATACTTATTTTTCCTTTTTTTGATAGATATCTAACAGTACGCTTATTTCGGTCACCAAACGTTCTACATCCTTCTCATCTTTACCATTGTAAAAACCTCGAATATAGCCTTGTTTATCCACTAACACCAACTGTTCGTTGTAGGGAATGGTTTGTTTTGATTTCCCATTTTTTAAATTACCAAGCTTGTACGTATCTATCAGTAGTTCGGGAGTTCCTTTCTCCACACTAAAGCTTGCTTCTTTGTCAAATAGCTTTTTTGCCCTGTCAAAATGCTGTCTTACTACCGCATCACTATCTGGATGGAAGAATCCAACAACTTTTATCGTCCCTTGGGCAGCCGATGGAACCTGATAAAAAACGGTATCTTTTCCGTTTAAAATTGGCTTTCCAGCAGCATCAACTGCGGGGACAAAATAGGGTAGCTCAAAGTGATTTTCACCAAAGCTATGTAAGAATAAAACAATGAAAGCCGGTAATGCCAACACCAAGGTCAGCATTCCGGCTTTTATATACTTTTGCATCGTACTATCTCAAATCAAAAATAGAACCGCCTTCTGTCATTAATGCTATTAGCAACCAAACGACGAAAATACAAGGAAGTAAAGTTGCCCAAATCAACGACTTTACTTCGTGTTTAAGGTGCATAAATTCACCTACGATATAGAACGCCTTTACAATCGTCATTCCAACGAAGATAGCTGTTTTAAGCGTACCTGCGGTCAATGTGAATGCAATCAAGAACTCTAAAGCCGTAAGGATAAGTAAGATCCAAAATGTACGCCAAATTGCTTTGCGTTGTTCTGCGCCAGCGTTTTCGTCGTGTTCGTGAACGTGTGCCATATTTTTTCTTAATTAAAGGAGATTAGAAATTAGGTAGTAGGAAATAAAGCCTTCCCAACAGCATTTTATACCAAGTAAAAGAATGTAAATACGAATACCCACACCAAGTCAACAAAGTGCCAGTAAAGACCTACTTTTTCTACCATTTCATACGACCCACGGCGATCATAAAAACCAGTTGAGGTTCTGTAGAAAATCAAGTAATTAAGCACTACTCCTGAGAATACGTGTGTACCGTGGAATCCTGTAATGAAGAAAAACAAATCAGCAAACGCTGGAGGGCCGTATTGGTTTTGGGTCAAGTTAGCGCCAAAAACTGTTTTAGACACCCATGAGCCATCCACCAATTCTTTGATCACAGTGCCATTGTCTGTACCGTGGATAAAGTGCGTCCACTCCCATGCTTGGCAACCCAAGAAAGTAGCGCCACCGAGGATTGTCCACAACATATATTTTTCAACCGCAGCGCGATCCATACGGTGACCTGCTTCTACTGCAAGTACCATTGTAACCGAGCTAAGAATCAAAATGAAGGTCATAATCCCTACAAAAACGAGTGGGGCATGAAGGCCGTGCATAAATGGCAGGGCATCAAATACCTTTTCAGGAATTGGCCAATAGGCAGGTGATGATACAAAATCAGCGACCTTACCCGCATAGGCAGGATAACTGAAGCGAACTAAGCCATAAGAAACCAACAAGGCCGAGAAAGTAAATGTATCTGATACTAAAAAGAACCACATCATCAACTTCCCGTAGCTAGCCTTCATGGGCTCAACTCCACCTAGCCATACATTTTTCACATTCGGTTGTGCAGTAGCAGCCATCGTTATTCTATTAAAAATTCAGGTTTTAAGTAAAATGTTTAATCAACGGAAATACAAAAGAAATGCAAATAAATAAAGCCAAAGAATATCAAGAAAATGCCAATATGTGGTACAAATCTCGATTCTTCTCAAGTTTTTTGCGTGAACTTTTAGGCGCATTGCTGAGATAAAAGTAACACACAACACAATCAGACCTGTTACCAAGTGAACGCCGTGAAGAAGCGTAAAAACGTAAAAGAACGAACCTGAGGGGTTACCAACAAAATAAATGTTTTGGGCCACTAGGTCTTTCCATCCTTCTACTTGCATCCACAAAAACGCCAGTCCAAGCACAAAAGTAATAGAAATTGCGATTTTGAGCGTATTGAAATTGTCTTTTTTTGCAGCTAAATATGCCCAGTGCATGGCAATACTGCTAATAATCAAGACAACAGAACTTGTCCAAAAAATTTGAGGAACCTCAAATTCAACCCAGTTTCCTTCTGCTCTACGCACCAAATAGGCACTTGTCTGCGAGGCAAAAAGCATGATAATTGTTACGATAAAACCCCACAAGATAAACTTCTTGGGATCCATCGACAAGGTTTCTGGCGCTTCCTCTATCCTTAGTTTTTCAACCTTTGCCATAGTTTTAAAAATTATTTTAAGTCATTAACTTAGTTTTCAACAACTAAGCCTTATCCAACAAATAAGCGATTTGTACAATGGGCAAATACGCAAATGAGCCAAACATAAGCTGTAGGGCTGTTTTGTCTGAGCACTTCCGCATCAAATGAAACGTTTGAGCCAAAAACAACACGCCAAACAGCATAGCGACCAGCGCTGAGTTAATTCCTGTCATTCCAAGCTCGTACGGCAACCACCCTACTGGCAAGAGAAATAAGGTATAAATCATCATTTGAATCGCCGTATTTAGGTCTTTTCCTCCTTTTGAAGGTAAAAGATTAAAGCCTGCTTTTTTGTAATCTTCATCCAACACCCAAGCAATGGCCCAGAAGTGTGGGAATTGCCAGAAAAATTGAATCGCGAACAAAATGCCTGGTTCTAGTCCAAACTGATTTGTGGCAGCTACCCAGCCAATCATTGGCGGAAATGCCCCAGGAATGGCTCCTACGAAAACTGCTATCGTCCCCACGCGTTTGAGAGGTGTGTAAACAAAGCCGTATAAAATCGTGGAAAGGATGGCCAAAGCACACGCTCTTACATTGAACTCTGTCAAAAATATGAACGTCGCAAAAGCGAATAAGACTAAGGCAAACATAGTAGCTTCATTCACCGAAACACGGCCACTAGGAAGTGGTCGATTTTGGGTTCTTTTCATCAATTTATCCAAATCTTTCTCAATGATTTGGTTGATGATATTTGCCGCACCAGTGATTGAAAAAGCCGCCAAAATAAAAAGTAATAGGCTAGGCCAGTTTACTTTTTCGACCGCTAGGCTATATCCAAACGCCCCCGAAAAAGCCACTAACCACGCCAAGCGAAGTTTCATCAACTCCAAATAGCTGCGTACTTTTTCAAAAAATAAATTGATTGCCAATGTCATTGTTAGGCGTTAATATTTTCAGTAGTGAATAATTGTCTTTTGTTGAAGACTACTTCGGCATTAATTAACAACAAAAGAACAAACTGTAATCCCAGTGCAATTGTAGCGAGTGTCAAGTGAAGAGGTTGCGCAAATGCAGGGACTGACCAATATGCCATGATAATCCCAGTAGCTATTTCAATGATAACCATCACCAACAACGCCAGCGTCAACTTATAAATGATACCGCTTTGAGAGACCGCTTTTCGTAGCCAATAAAGTAAACCTACGTGCAACCCAAAAAGCAAAATGGAGTAAGATCGGTGAATGTAAAATTTCACGCCCAAATGCTCTATCCACTGATTTCTGCCAGCTTCTCCAAGTTCTTTTATCGCCACATCCATTACCTCTCTCACTTGTGTTCCTAGTAAGACCTGTACAAGTGATAAAATCAACGTCCAAATAAGCCACTTATTTATGAACGTTTTCTTTTTGATTTCAGCGAGTTGCACATCCCCAACGTACGACCTTGCCATGGTATAAATCAGTACAAATACGATGACAATCGCCAGCAACATGTGCAAAGTGACCATAACGGGCGCAAGCTCCGAAGATACCACTTTTGCACCCAACCAACCTTGAAACCCTACTAGCAAAAATGCCAGTAAGCTCATGTAAAAAATAGGTCGGTCGCGTTTAAAAAAAGGAATAGAAGCGAGAAGAGTAGCAAAAATTAAGAGCCCGGTAAATACCCCAAAAAGCCGATTAAGGTATTCTGTCCACGTCTTAACTACATTAAATTCTACCTCTCCTTTTAATTTGGCACCAAAAATTTCTTGGTAGTTGGCAGGTAGTTCAGAAACTTCCGTTGGAGGAACCCAAGAGCCAAAACATTTTGGCCAATCGGGGCAACCCATCCCAGAGCCAGTACTTCTAACAATCCCGCCGATTATTATCAAAACATAAACGACAACTACTGTTAGAAGTGCTAGCTTCTGAAATAAGCGATTATTTGTATCAGAATTAGTGTGACGCAAACTGGTCATTATAATTTTGAGCCTCAATTTCTTTTTCCTGCGCTATATACTCATTCTCATGCGGGAAGTTAGATTCGAGCGTTTGAGAGTGAGGAATATTTTGAGGAATAAAATCAACGTCAGATCCTGGCTTGCTATAATCGTATGGCCAACGATATACCGCAGGAATTTCTCCTACCCAGTTTCCGTGACCTACGTTTACTGGTGTTGTCCACTCCAAAGTATTTGAATTCCAAGGGTTTTGAGGTGCTACTTTACCTTTAAACATGCTGTAGAAGAAATTCCAAAGGAATATAAACTGAGCAAAGAAAGTAAAGATGGCAGCTATCGAAACAAACATGTTCAAATCAGTGAACGACTTACCAAAGTCAAAGCTTGTGAATTGGTAATAACGACGTGGGAAACCTGCAATACCGATGTAGTGCATTGGCATAAATACCAAATATACCCCAGCAAAAGTAAGCCAGAAGTGAATTTGACCAAGTGTACTGTTAAGCATACGGCCAAACATTTTTGGATACCAGTGGTAAATACCCGCGAAGAACCCAAAGGCAGAAGCAGCACCCATTACAATGTGGAAGTGAGCTACTACAAAATAAGTATCGTGCAATTGAATATCCAATGCCGAGTTTCCAAGAATGATACCCGTCAAACCACCTGATACGAACAACGATACCAGACCGATTGAGAACAACATACCTGGCGTAAAGACGATGTTTCCACGCCACAAAGTTGTGATGTAGTTAAACGCTTTTACCGCCGATGGAACCGCAATAATCAACGTCAAGAACATAAAGATTGAGCCCAAGAATGGATTCATACCTGTTACGAACATGTGGTGCGCCCATACGATAAAGGCAAGGAATGCAATCGCCATGATAGAGGCAATCATCGCACGGTAACCAAAGATTGGCTTACGGGCATTTGTTGCAATTACTTCTGACGTGATACCAAGGGCTGGCAACAATACGATATATACTTCTGGGTGTCCTAAGAACCAGAACAAGTGTTGGAACAAGATTGGGCTACCACCAACGTTTGGCAAAGCTTCACCGTTGATATAAATTTCTGACAAGTAGAAACTTGTTCCGAAGTGACGGTCAAAAATCAACAACAAAGCTGCTGAAAGCAATACAGGGAAAGAGATAATTCCCAATACGGCCGTGATTAAGAACGCCCAAATTGTCAATGGAAGACGAGTGAAAGTCATACCACGTGTACGAAGGTTGATTACGGTTGTAACGTAGTTCAAACTTCCTAACAACGAAGACATGATAAAAATCGCCATACTTGACAACCAAAGCGTCATCCCCATTTCAGAACCCATGTGGGCTTGTGGTAATGCACTTAATGGCGGGTAAATTACCCAACCACCTGCTGCTGGCCCTGTTTCAAGGAAGATAGAGATAAACATCAATAAACCTGAAACAAAGAACAACCAAAACGAAAGCATGTTCAAGAACCCTGATGCCATATCA
Organism: Runella sp. R5_40; assembly: GCF_057652295.1. Taxonomy (NCBI): domain Bacteria; kingdom Pseudomonadati; phylum Bacteroidota; class Cytophagia; order Cytophagales; family Spirosomataceae; genus Runella; species Runella sp. R5_40. The sequence goes on from NZ_JBYFCH010000001.1 coordinate 151,617, forward strand.
CGAGCTCCAACTTGCAATGGAATCAAGAAGTTACTGAAAGTTCCACTCAAACCTGCCGTCAATACAAAGAATACCATGATGGTACCATGCATGGTTACAAGGGCAAGGTAAAAGTTAGGGTCTAATGCGCCTGTTTCAGTAATCCAATCACCTAGAAATGGCTTTAGCCAGCTCAAGTCTGCGCCAGGAAACCCTAGTTGCAAACGGAAGATAACCGACATCGCAGCTCCAATGATAGCCCAAAAAATACCAGTTATCATGTACTGTTTGGCTATCACTTTGTGATCTTCAGAGAAGATATATTGGCGCCAGAAGTTTAACTCGTGGTGCTCATGTTCATCGTGAGAGTGGACATCATGTCCCAAGTTAGCCTCTACTACTGACATTTTTATTTAGATTTTAAAGTTATAATTTCTATTAACGCATCGATGCACTTGCAGCCGCAGCCGAACCTGTAGAAGCAGTGGTACTATCAGCTTCTTCTACGTAAGGAGCATAATTCATTGCCTTTGCACGCAATTTTTCAGGGATTTTAGAGATAAACTTAGGGTTTGCCTCCAAAATAGTCGATAGCAAAGGTTTTTGTTGTTGTTTCCAAGCATCAGCAGAAGCCTTGTCTTCAACAATCAGGCGCAAGCGCATTGCAAAGTGACCACGTCCACATACCTCTGTACATGCAACTTCGTAATCGAAATTAGGATTGTTTAATTCTGCACGCATTTGCTCCGTTGACTTATCTGGAATAAACCAAAATTTTGTTGGCATACCAGGAACTGCATCCATTTTAACACGCATGTGAGGAATATACACACTGTGCAAAACGTCACGAGCACGGATTTTCAACAAGACAGGCTTACCTACTTCCACGTGCATTTCACTTGGATTGATAAAGTCGTCCATTGATGCTTCGTCTGAATAATCAACGCCCATTTCGTTATCTGAAGTGATTAACTTGTAGTTATAGGCTCCAAGCTTATTGTCCTGAACACCTCCATAACGAACAATCCAACCAAACTGTTTTCCCATAATTTCGACCACCTGAGAATCAGCTGGAGCATCGGCCATAATTTTAGTCCATGAACGGAATCCTAAAAATACCAATGATGCCATGATTACGGCAGGAATCGCAGTCCAAATCAACTCCAACTTGTGGTTTTCAGGGTAAAAAGTAGCTTTATAGCCTTTTTTGTACTGATATTTCCAAGAGAAGAAGAAAAGCAAAAAGTTTACGATAAAGAACGCAATCGTTAACAAACCCATATCAAGCCAAAATTGGCTATCTGTTTCCCGACCATGTGGGGAAGACGCTTCTGGCAAAAAAGCATCTCTCGATGCGAGGTAAGACCATACCATTGCTACTGAACCTGCAACCAAAAACACCATCCAAAGTGCGGCATTGACTTTGTTGTTTGGTACAGGAGCATCACTTTCTGATTGAGTACTACCCATTACCTTTTGCAATTTTGCTGCTACGGCTATTGCAATTCCAAGCAGCACAACCAGTAGTAATCCAACTAAATAAATCATTGTTATTGTGTCGTTTTATATTGATTTAGAGATTTTGCTAGTTACGACAAAATCAATTTCTACAAATTACGCAACATCATGGTGAAGAGACTCCTCTAACATTGGATGGTTGCGAGGGATTAGATTGCCTTTCGTCAACTGAGTTGAAACTGACCAAATAAACGCACAAGCAAACAATAAAATAAAGCCAAACTCAACAGGCCCAAAACCAGCATGTTCGCCTACCGTACCTGGCATGATGTTGGTATAAAAATCGAAGTAGTGACCTACAAGGATTGACCAACAAGCGATTTTCAAAATCAATGGCGTACGCTTCGAATCCCTTGTCATTAAAACTAGGAAAGGGGTAACAAAGTTTAAGAAAAGATTGATGAAAAATGGTGCTTTAAAAATACCACCATAACCACTAAAACGCTCACGGTAGTAGATAGCTTCTTCTGGAAGGTTAGCATAGTAGATAAGCAAGAACTGCGCAAACCAAACGTATGTCCAGAAAATTGAGAAGGCAAAACAGAATTTACCTAAGTCGTGTAGGTGGCTTTCGTTTACTGCTTTCAAATAGCCACGCTCTTTCAACATAACAATGGTAAGCGTCATTGTTGCCAAACCTGCTACGTGCCAACTAGCGAGTGTGTACCATCCAAACATGGTTGAGAACCAGTGAGTATCGATTGCCATCACAAAATCCCAAGCTGAAGTAGATGAAGTTACGCCAAAAACTAACAAAAATGCCGTTCCGAATTTGATGGCTTTTTCGTAATTCTCAGTTCCACCAATTTCGTCTTCTTGAAGCGACAAATTTCTCAATACTTTCCACAAGCCATACCACAAACCGAAATACAATACGAGACGAATGAAATAAAATGGCTTGTTCAAAAATCCTTTTTTACCTGCGATGATGGCATCGTAGTGTGGACTATTGGGATCCATAATACCTTCGTGCATCCAGTGGAATAATTTATCTCCAAAGCCTACAGCAAGCACCAAAATAATAATAGCTGGTACTGGCAAAAATGCAGGCATTGCCTCTGGGATTCTTCTAAATACGGCCGACCAACCCGCCTGAGCAAGGTTATTATAAGCTAAGAAGAATAAGCCAATGACAGAAATACCAGCAAAATAGACGCTATTTACCCAAAGGTTAGAAATGATACGTTGTGACCAGTGGTAAGCGTGTTCGGCATGGTCGTGTGCATGTTCAGCAGCATGACCCGCAGCCCCATGAGCTTCGTGCCCATGTCCACCACCTTGAGATAACATATATGCTCCGATCAATACCAGCGCAGCGCCAATACCCATCCCAATGAGCAAATTGCGTTTTGATTCGGCGGTAAATTCAAATTGTTCTTCGACAGAAACAACTTCGTGATGATGTGCGCCCATTATAAATCTTTATCTTTAAGTTGTTGTTGGTTATCGCAGCGGCGAACCGCTAACTTGTTCGTAATTAGCGGTTTGCCGCTTCGGTTTATTACAGTAACTTAGTACTAGCCTTTCTGTAATTTATGAATATAGTGAGCAATTTTCCAACGCTCTTCGGGAGTCACTTGTGAACCATGTGCCCACATGCGACCTTTTCCGTGCGTAATTACGTGGAAAATATGTCCATCATTCATATTGAGGTAAGCATCTGCTTTGTAATTAGGTACCCCTTTGTACATGTCAGCTACTGGGCCATCCCCTGCCCCTGTTTCACCATGGCAGTGTTGGCAATATCTTCCATATAGTGCTTTTCCTTCTGCAAGTGTTTTTGCAGTATTTGGAACAGGGTTTTTCAAAACGGCTTCCGCAGTAGCGAGCTCATCTTTACCTATGTGGTAAATCATCAAGTCCACGCTTGAGCTGTCAAATTGAGTTTTGTAGTTACGGCGAGATACCGTTCCTGCTACAGGCTCACGCATGTTTTTACCATCAGCATTGATAGGGTTTTTCTCAATTTGGGTATATGGCTCATAACCAACCGAGTTGTACATGTTAGGAGCATATTCTAAACCTGCATCATCGTGACCACGTTGGCAAGAACTCAAAGCAGCGACGACAGCAAACGTACCAGCAATTAATGTATTAATTTTTTTCATCTTCATTTAAAAACATTAAACCTGTTTAACACTCACCTCTTCTGCTCCTGAAGCTTTTACCAAACTAGCGATTTCAGCTTCTGACATTTTGTTTTTGCTTAGGTCAATCGCCATCACAAATTTATTGTCAGTACAACGTGGGTCAAACAAAAGTGGCTCAACGGTTGGCCCTAATCCATTTGACAGGAAAAAGGTAATTGTCATACCAAAAGCCGTAAAAAGTACCGTAAGCTCAAACATAATTGGAATGTAGTTTGGAAAAGAAAGGGGATCCTTTCCACCAATAACCATCGGCCAATCGATTCCCATTGTCCAAGTAGTCAACGTAATTGCGCATAAAAACCCAGTCAAACCAAAGCAAAATGCCGCAATACCGATACGAGTCCGTGGGTGGCCAATTGCTATGTCCATTCCGTGAATAGCAAAAGGTGAATACACTTCGTAGATTTTCACCCCAGCGCTTTTAATTTTATTTACTGCGGCGAGTGCTACGTCATCATCGTCATAAACACCTACCAAAAACTTCTTATTTGCGTCCGTCATTGTTGTCTCAATTATTTTTTGAAAACTCAATTTTAACTTCCCTTACTCTCTTATTCTGCATCTTTTTTGTAGGCAGGAGAAGCTAATCTGTCTGCTTTAGAAACGCCTGCGATTTTTTTGGGCAATTGCTCAGAAGTTGTCCGCAATACACCCTTCACCTCTGCCATGTTGATTACTGGCAAATACTTAGAGAACAATAAGAAAAGAGTGCCAAACAAACCAAATGAGAAGATATAGTCACCGATGTCAAACATTGTTGGTGAAAACATTGCCCAGCTCGACGGAATATAGTCGCGGTGAAGTGACGTCACAATAATTACGAAACGCTCAAACCACATACCGATGTTTACAATAACGGAAATGAAGAACGTCCATTTAACACTACGACGAAGGGAACGTGACCAGAAAAGCTGTGGAGAGATTACGTTACACGTCATCATCGCCCAGTATGCCCACCAGTATGGCCCCGTAGCACGGTTGATAAATGCGTAGCTTTCGTACTCAACGCCTGAATACCAAGCGATAAAGAACTCAGTCAAATAAGCTACCCCCACAATCGAACCTGTCAACGTGATGATTTTGTTCATCATTTCGATGTGCTCAAATGTGATATAATCTTCCAACTTATATACGACACGAGCGATAAGCATCAAGTTTTGTACCATGGCAAAACCAGAGAAAATCGCACCTGCTACGAAGTAAGGAGGGAAGATGGTCGTGTGCCAACCAGGAATAACCGAGGTTGCAAAGTCCATGGATACAATCGTGTGTACTGAAAGTACGAGTGGTGTTGACAAACCAGCCAAGATTAAGCTGATGTACTCGTAACGTGCCCAAGTTTTGGCTGAACCATTCCAGCCCATTGCCAATGTACCATAAATAAATTTAGATACTTTGTTTTGAGCGCGGTCACGGATAGTAGCCAAATCAGGCACAAGACCTACATACCAGAACAAACAAGATACTGAAAAATACGTTGAAATCGCGAATACGTCCCAAACCAATGGAGAGTTGAAGTTAACCCACAATGATCCGAATGTGTTTGGCAAAGGCAAAGCCCAGTGCGCCATCCACGGACGGCCCATGTGCATCAAGATAAACGAAGCCGCACAAATAACGGCGAAAATCGTCATCGCTTCAGCAGCACGGTTGATAGAAGTTCTCCATTTTTGACGGAACAACAACAAGATTGCGGAGATAAGTGTACCAGCGTGACCGATACCTACCCACCATACGAAGTTGGTAATGTCCCATGCCCAACCTACAGTTTTATTAAGGCCCCAAACGCCCAAACCTTCCCACCAAGTCCAGAAGAGACAGCAAGTACCATACAGTAAAACCACAACAGAAATGGCAAATGCTATTTTCCACTCTTTGGTTGGTTTACCTTCCACCTGCTTGCAGATATCCTCTGTTACGTCAGCGTACGTCTTGCCACCTGTTACAAGAGGGGTTCTTACGGGTGAAGTAACGTGCATATTTTTAAGAGTTAATAGTTATTTTATTGATTTTTCTCTATGTATTTTGACAAAATAGCTCGACTATTTTATCGAGAGCCACTGCTCCGAAAAGCAGGGGCTTTGATTTATTAGTGACCTCCGTGCTCAGCATGTTGGTGCCCTTCGTGAGCCGTAGCTTTAGAAGTATCCACATCTTTGTTACGAATCTTAGTCAAGTAAGAAATCTGCGGTTTGACGTTGATTTCATCCAACATTTGGAATGCACGTCCTTCTTTCTCTTCTGCCAACAACTTAGAGATACGGCTGCTTGGATCATTCATATCACCAAACACAATCGCTTCTGTTGGGCATGATTGCGAACATGCTACTTCAATTTCTCCGTCAATTGGGCGACGACGCTCTTTCTTCGCATTCAACTTACCTTCTTGGATACGTTGCACACACATTGAGCATTTTTCAATAACCCCGCGCGAACGTACAGTTACGTCTGGGTTGATGACCATTTTACCAAGGTCGTTATTGAAGTGATAATCGAATTTATCGTTATCGAAGTACTTAAACCAGTTGAAGCGACGTACTTTGTATGGGCAGTTGTTTGCACAATAACGTGTACCTACACAACGGTTATAAGCCATTTGGTTCAAACCTTCTGTGCTGTGGGTTGTGGCCAATACTGGACAAACCGTCTCACAAGGAGCGTTTCCACAGTGCTGACACATCAACGGCTGGAATGTTACTTCTGGGTTTTCAGAGGCAACTTCCAAACCACTCAAATCATCCACTGGTGCATCGCTGCTGTAATAGCGGTCGATACGAATCCAGTGCATTTCACGGCGGTTGATTACTTCTTGGCGGCCAACTACCGAAACGTTATTTTCTGCTTGGCAGCTAATTACGCACGCACCACAACCTGTACATGAGTTAAGGTCAATCGCCAATCCCCAAGAATGGTTTGGTTTTTCATAACCATTCCACAATGAAATTTCTCCTGGTGCTTTCACCCCTTCTGAAGTAACAACGTGCGGGAAGTAACGACCTGCTTTGCTATCTTTTTGATACTCAGCAAGACGAGCTTCTTGAAGCACCGACTTACGCGCCATTACGGTGTCGTGAGTCTGTGTTTGCGCAACTTTGTGTGTATTTCCAGTTTTAGTTAGGGTACCTTCACCTGCACTGAAGCTAACAGCTCCGCCTTTCAGTTGAGCCAGAGGATATACATTTACCCCTACACCATTACCTGCTTTTCCAGCTTTCTCGCGACCGTACCCAATCGCAATAGCGACGGTTCCGTTGGCTTGACCTGGCTGAATTACGACTGGTAATTCAACAGATTTACCTTTTATTTCTACCTTAACAACGTCGTCTTGCGCTATTCCTAGTTCTTTTGCTGTTTTTTGAGAAACACATGCGTAGTTATCCCAGCAAGCTTTTGTGATTGGATCTGGGAACTCTTGCAACCAAGGGTTGTTGGCTAATGCACCTGTTCCCATTCCTACCTTTTCATAAAGAACCACTTCAAGGCCAGAAGCATTTGCTTTGTAGGCACCGTTGATTGCAGCGACTGCGGCTTCTACACCTGCCACTGTTCCAGCACCACTAGCTGCTACGGCTCCTTTTTCATAAACACCGTCATGCAATGCTTTTGTCCAAGCATTTTCAAAATCTGCCCCACCAATTACGTTGGCTTTCCAGTAGTTACGCAAATAAGCGTAAAAGTCAGGATTCAAACCAGCCCATTTCAATAAGCTTGATTGTGCTTGGCGCGTTTTATAAATCAGTGAAATGGCAGGTTGCTGTAAGCTGTAGAATCCAGCAACTGGTTGTGCATCACCCCAGCTTTCTAAATAATGAGGAGCAGGTGCAATGTATTTGCAAAGTGAAGATGTTTCATCGGCACGATCAGCAAATGAAACCGAAAGCGCTACTTTAGAAAGTCCTTCTTTCAATTCAGCTCCACGTGGATGATCATAGACAGGGTTGCAACCGTAGAAAATCACGGCGCTTACTGAACCACCTTTTACTTCATCAATCAACGTGTTCATGGCAGCGTCATCTCCTTGACGGAAGTACGCTGGTGTGCCCAAATCAATCGTAGCGCCATACGAACCAAGTGTTTGGTTAATAGCATTTACTACAACTTGAACACTCGCATCGTTTGAGCCAGATACGACCAACGAAGCCCCTTGAGCAGCTTTTAATTCTTTCGCTGCTTTATCAAGCATTTTGTCAACCTCAGCACCTAACGAAGCGCTTCCGTTGCCAGTAATCTTATTATATAACGCCAACGCTACAAGACCTTCTTGTGAAGGTTTGATGGCTGTGCGATAGTCAGCGTTTGAACCAGTAAGTGACAATGTTGTCTCAAACTGGAAGTGACGCGACATTGATTTATTTCCGCCTTTTGCACTGCTTATTTTACGGCCTTTGGCATATTGGGTTGAGAACGCATCTGGAGCAACCCAAGTACCTAAAAAGTCGCAACTTAAACCTACAATTACTTTTGCTTTACTAAAATCATACGATGGCAATATTGCTTTGCCAAAAGACTCAGCATTCGCTTTGATTAAGCCAGATGCTGAATTTACATCGTAAGAAATGTGTTTTGTTGTAGGATATTTTGCAGCAAAGTCGCCGATAACAGCTTTTGTTGAAGGGCTTAAAATGGTAGAAGAAACGATACGAATCTGTCCGCCTTTTGCCAATTGAGCTGAGATTTCTTTGTCAATTACATCCCAGTCAGCATCAGCATCCCCTTTTTTAGGGCCTTTCAATTTTTCAATATCGTATAACGCCAACAAAGAGGCATGTGCGCGAGCACTAACCCCTCCTCTGCTTACACTCGATTGTTTGTTCCCTTCAATTTTGACTGGACGTCCTTCGCGAGTTTTTACTAGAATACTAGCATAATCTCCGCCCTCAGCGTACGTCGATGCGTACCAATCTGCGATAGTCGGGAAGGTATCTACTGGCTTGTTGAGATAAGGAACAGCTTTTCTTATGGGAGCTTCACACGCAGCCAACGACACGGCAGCAACGCCAAATCCCAGCACTTTCAAGAAATCGCGACGGTCTGAACCAATACCATCGACGATGCTCTTGTTTTCACTGGAATTAGTAGGTTCAAAGCTACCAAATTCGTTATGGGCGTTTTTTACAAAAGTCTCATCATTCCGAAGCTCCTCTAGTCCTTTCCAATACCTCTTCGTTTGGTTTTCCATATATTTATGAATGTAGATTCTGGATTCTTATATTTTCTAGTTCTAGTAGTGACACTTTGAACATTCCAAGCCGCCAATATCAGCCACTTTCAATGGCTTATCGCTTTTCTCAGCATGAAGCTGAACTAGCTTGTCATAATAGGCGTTTTCTTTTGTGTTAACGTCTGTCTTGCGGTGACAGTCGATACACCAACCCATTGTCAAGGTTGAACGTTGTTGAACAACCTCCATCGTTTGGATTTCACCGTGGCACTGCTGACACTGAAGACCACCCACGTTTACGTGTTGGGCGTGGTTAAAATACGCCAAATCAGGTAAGTTGTGAACACGTACCCACTGGATTGGCTTGTTTTCCTCGATAGCCGAGTAAATTTTTTGAATTTCTGGAGATTCTTTTTTGATAACTCCGTGGCAGTTCATACAAATGTTTGCCGAAGGAATTGTCGCAGACTTACCACGGTTAACCCCTGTGTGGCAGTAGTTACAATCAATTTTATATTGACCTGCGTGCAGTTTGTGCGAGAAAGCGATTGGTTGCTTTGGAGCGTATCCTTGTTGGATACCTACGCCATACAAGCCATCAAGGGTAGCTTTCGTCACCATCAATACAAAGAACCATACTGTTGCACTGCGGATAGCTGAGTTTTTGCTCATGGCTACCAAACCGTTACGAAGTTTGTCGCCAAAAGAACCGCCATCACCAGCACCTACTTCTCCGCTCACTGCTTTTGAGAGAATAGATACAATTGCCAGCAATACTCCAAGAACAAGTAGCATCACTAATAATAATGCAACCAAAATGTACGTAAACAAATCAGACGACTCAGCTGCTGCTCCACCCGCTGCCGCAGTAGCACCCGCCGCTGCAGGAGCTGCCGCCACTGCTGTATTTGCTTTTTCAATGTAAGCTACGATGTCTTTTACTTCCGTTTCACCAAATGCTGGGAAGGCAGTCATCTGCGCTTTGTTGAATTTGTTGTACAAAGCAACTGCATATTCGTCACCTGACTGGATTACTCCGTTCGGGTTTTTTACCCACTTAACAAGCCAAGCTAAGTCCCGACGTTTCTGAATGTCTTTCAATCCTGGCCCGACGACTACTTCGTCTTTTGCTGAGTGACAAGCTTTACAGTTGTTATTAAATAGTGATTCGCCATTGGCTGCATCACCATCTTGAGCTACTGCACTGAATCCAACAGTAGTCAACATTGCTACTACTAATAGCCGACTGATGTTGCGCATTTTTTTGAAAAATAAACTACTCTTCATTCGTGTATGAATTAACAAAAACATGATACTTCTTGACCCTACAAAAGTAATGCACTAATAGGTACGTGCCAAAGTATTTCTATTCTTAATTTGCAATAATTTAATTATTTAGACTTCTTCTAATTAAAGAGCAGAACCCACCTAAAACCTAATTTTATTCTGTATTTGAGGAAAAACAGGTAGAATTAAAAACAAAAATACCATTCAGCTTGTGAAATGGTTATCATAGCTGAATGGTACTTTTTTTAGAAATATGTATTTTAGTGAGGTCCCGAGCGGATTCGAACCGCTGTACGAGCTTTTGCAGAGCTCTGCCTAGCCACTCGGCCACAGGACCAAAAACACTTGGATAATGTGTTAGATAAATACTAAACTTTGTTAAAAGTGTTAGCGAAATCGCTAACTCATATCCAAGTGCAAATATAGTGTTTTATTTTGAATAATTCACTATTCAGCGTCTGTTTCGTTTGAAACTTTCTTAGAAGTAGTCGATTTTTTCTTTTTTTCGCCTTCTTCTAATTGTTCTTTCAATGCCGAAAGTGCCTCAAGGTCACCTAGTGTAGCTTTCTCTGCGTCTTTTGCTTTTTCAACCTTAGCAGGTTTCGCCGCTTTCTCTTCTACTTTAGGCTCTTCTTTATCTTGCCAAGTTTTGGCGTGAGAAAGAACGATGCGTTTTTCTTCTTTCAAGAACTCAGTTACTTTGAAATCAAGTGACTCGCCTACTTCCGCAACCGAACCATCTTCTTTAGCAAGGTTTTTCAACACTGCAACGCCTTCGATACCGTAAGGTAATTCGAGCGTAGCTACTTTGTCACCTTTACCAACGACAGTACACTTGTGAACTGAACCTACTGCGAATACTGATTCAAAAGTATCCCATGGGTTTTCTTCAAGGTGTTTGTGGCTCAAAGACAAACGACGGTTATCAGCGTCAAGTTCAAGTACCATTACTTCAAGTTCTTCACCAACTTTGATGAAATCACTTGGGTGCTTGATTTTCTTTGTCCATGAAAGGTCAGATACGTGAACTAGACCGTCGATACCCTCTTCCAATTCAAGGAAAAGACCAAAGTTAGTCAAGTTACGAACTACACCTTTGTGTTTTGAACCAACTGCATATTTTTCGATGATTTCTTGGCGTGTCCAAGGATCAGCGGTCAATTGTTTCAAGCCAAGAGACATTTTACGCTCGTTGCGATCCAATGTCAATACAACTGCTTCTACTTCGTCACCGATTTTCAAGAAATCTTGTGGGTTACGTAGGTGTTGTGACCACGACATTTCTGAAACGTGAATCAAACCTTCTACGCCTGGCATGATTTCAAGGAAAGCACCGTAGTCAGCTACGTTTACTACTTTACCTTTTACTTTCGAGCCAACTTCAACCTCGGTAGAAAGTGCTTCCCAAGGATGAGGCTGGAGTTGCTTCATACCAAGTGAAATACGCTTCTTATCTTCGTCGAAGTCAAGTACTACTACGTTGATTTTTTGGTCAAGGCTCAACAAATCCGAAGGATCGTTGATACGTCCCCAAGAAATATCTGTAATGTGCAACAAACCATCAACACCACCCAAGTCGATGAACACACCGAACTTAGTCATGTTTTTAATTACACCCTCAAGTACTTGACCGCGCTCAAGGTTTGTAAGGATAAGTTGACGTTGTGCTTCAAGGTCTTTCTCGATAAGAACTTTGTGAGACACGACCACGTTGTTGTTAGCGTGGTTGATTTTCACAACTTTCACTTCCATTTTCTTACCTACGAAGATGTCGAAGTCACGAATTGGCTTAACGTCAATTTGTGAACCTGGCAAGAAGGCTTCGATACCGTAGATATCCACGATAAGACCACCTTTTGTACGACGCTTCACAAAACCATCGATAACCAAATCCTCGTCGAATGACTTTTGGATGTTATCCCAAGCTGTAATAACGCGTGCTTTTTTGCGAGAAAGAACCAACTGACCGTTAGGGTCTTCTTGGTTTTCGATATATACTTCAATTTCGTCGCCGATTTTCAAATCCGACAAATCGCGGAATTCTGAACGCGGTACGATACCGTCCGATTTTGAACCAATATTCAAAATCACTTCGCGGTCATTCATACCGACCACGACACCTTTAACTACTTCTTTTTCGGCGACGGGTGCAAGAGTCCCGTTAATCAATTGTTCTAGCTGGGCTTTTTCAGCTACTGAGTAACCGCTACCAAAGCCACGGTTATCAATTCTATCCCAATCAAAATCAGCTAATTGAGCTTTACTCATGATAAGTTTTAAAATTGCCTTTTATACATCAACCTATCGGCATTTAGGTTGAAATTTGGTGAAACAAACCTCCGCCTTTCGCAAAACGGAGTGCAAAGGTAGATGTTTTCCAAAAAAAATGCAATTTTTAATACACCTTTTCTCTCTTTGTTAGGAAAGGCATCCATGATTCTTCTACAGCCCCAGAATAATCGCGCAAAAATAGCACAAATGAAGGTTTAAAGGGTCGATGACGCATGGGCATGGAGGCTTCTTCGGGGGTGCAATCCCCTTTTTTGGCATTACAGCGCTTGCAGGCCGTAGCCAGATTTTCCCAGCTTGTTCGCCCTCCCCTGGATTTTGGCATCACATGGTCTAACGTAAGGTCTTCCGTCGAACTACAATACACACACCGATGCCCGTCTCGTTTGAAAATATTTTGCCGCGTGAGCATCACGCCTTTGTAGGGAAGATTAATGTAACGGTTCAGGCGAATAACAGTTGGCAGCGGAAATGAAGTGCTTACGGTGTGTAATTGAAACGCCGAAGACGCAGCAACCAATTCGGCCTTGTCTAAATAGACGAGTAAAAAGGCTTTAGGAACCGAACAAATGCCTAAAGCGGAGTAATCTTGATTCAAAATTAAGACTTTCCTACCCATACCGACATCAAGTTTTTTAGGTTTTTGCAATTTATAAAATTCTGAGGTAATATCCTCTCCCTCAGTCAATATCTTAACATAATCTTCTTGCTAGGAAATTTTTGGGCTGGCTTTGGAACAAAAAAATAAACATCTATTGTTTACTAAACACTGTTCAGTAAATTTGCACTATCAATCAACAATTTATTCTATTTCATGGGAATACTAGAGCGAAAAGAACGAGAGAGAGAAGACATGCGACGGCTCATTTTGAACGCCGCACGGGAGCTTTTTTTGGAGCAAGGGTATGAAAAAACAAGTATTCGGAACATCGCAGACGTCATAGAATACAGTCCAGCCACCATTTATCTATACTATAAAGACAAAAACGAATTATTTTTTGCCCTCCATGAAGAAGCGTTCTTAAAACTGATGGAGGAACTGAGTTCGCTACAAACCATCCAAGACTCCTTTGCTCGCTTGATTGAAATGGGGCATCGGTACATCAAGTTTGCAGTCGAAAATCCTGAGTTATACGATCTTATGTTTATTATGAAAGCCCCCATTGAAGCCTTAGCCTGTCGCGATGAAGTGTGGGAAGATGGGCTAAAATCGTTCGGATTACTCAAATGGGCAATCCAAGAATGTGTCAATGCAGGCTATTTTAAAAATACGGATATTGAGGTTTCGGCCATTACTATTTGGTCTTATATGCACGGTTTGGTATCTATTTACTTAAAAAATCGCATGAGTATGTTTCAAGACAACCAACAATTGCAACGAATGCAGCAGTCGTTTGTCCTGTTTACCAAAATGATTAAGGAAACCCTTTAATTACCTACGATTGGCACTCGATTAAATTCGTTTTTTTTGCTTACTATCTGAACACTGTTTATTAAATAATATATGATTAGAACTATCTACCTGTGGTTACTGATTCTTTGTAGTTTAGGAGCAGTAGCCCAACAATCGGCCATTTTGGAAACGTACGTACAAGAAGGTTTGCAAAACAACCTTTCCCTCAAACAAGAAGGGCTTGAAATTCAAAAAGTGAATGAAGCCATCGTACAAGCAAAATCACTTTTTTATCCAAAAGTTAGCTTCAACCCCACCTACTCCTTGGCCGCAGGTGGGCGTCGGTTGGCGTTTCCCGTCGGGGATTTGTTGAATCCAGTATATACGACGCTCAACAAACTCACTCAGACCAACAATTTTCCCCAAGTGGAAAACGTCAATGAACTATTGGCACCCAATCATTTTCATGATACAAAGCTCAGCTTCCAATATTCCGTTTATAACCCTGAAATTCAGTACAATTATCTGATTCAGAAAACGTTGTTATCAGCCCAAGAGGCTCGCAAGCGAGTGGTTGAGAATGAATTAAGATATACCATCGAAACGGCCTATTTTCAGTATTTACAATCGCAGGAGGCTTTACAGATTTTTGAAAACGCCAAGAAAACCCTGCATGAACTTGTACGGCTCAACCAAAAGCTTGTTTCTAACAATGTGGTTACCAAAGATGCCGTGGTAGGTGCTGAATATGAGCTAAGTAAACTCGAACAACAAGCGATTGTGGCCGCAAAAAACTCAAACGTAGCCAAAGCTTATTTTAATTTTTTGCTCAATCGCGAGCTCGGAAGCGACATTAAAACCGATTCTTTGCTTTTAGCTTCTAATCAAAAGCAATTCATTGCCCCCTCGCCCGCTTTAAATTCCTTGACTAGCTTAGCCACTCAAAATCGTCAAGAATTAAAACAGCTTGCTCAATCCATTTTAGCTTCGCAAACTGCCATTACGCTCCATGAAAAAGCTGCAAAACGGCCTTCTGTTTTCATTGGTGGGAATACTGGTTTTCAGGGATATGGCTATAAATTTTCGGGACAAGCCTACCTTGTTACTCAAATAGGGTTACAATGGGATATTTTTAAGGGATACGAGCGAAAATCAAAAATTCAACAGGCTAAAATTCAAACGGAGTTGCTAAAAACGAAGCAATCGGAAGTTGAAAAACAGATTGAACTCCAAACGACGCAGGCTTATTTTGAGCTTCAAGCCGCCAAAGAATCAATGAAATCATTGGCCGACGGTGTCCGTAAAGCCGAGCAGTATTTCAAGGTCATCGACAGTCGCTATCGTAATGGCAATGTTCTTCTAATTGAGTATGTCAAGGCGCAAAACGAAGTGCTAAATGCTCAATTGCAAGAATCTTTGGCACAGTTTGATATACTTTCTAAACAAGCAACTCTCAATAAAATCACAGCCGTCAACTAATCTACTTCTCTGACTATGAACTCTTTATATAACACATTCCGCTTGATAAGTAGCTCATTATTATTGAGTTTGCTTCTTATTGGTTGTAATAAAAAAGACGAAACCCAGCAAAAAACCGCCGAAACTGATGAGGTATTGGTGCCCGTTTCACTCACCAAAGTTGACCAAGCTACCCGTTCTGAAAGTATCGTTGCGTCTGGGTTGGTAGCCTCGTCAGAAGAAGCGAGGTTATCATTTAAAATTGGCGGAATAATCCAAAAAGTCTATGTGACCGAAGGCCAAAAAGTCAGCAAAGGCC
This sequence comes from Runella sp. R5_40, assembly GCF_057652295.1. Taxonomy (NCBI): domain Bacteria; kingdom Pseudomonadati; phylum Bacteroidota; class Cytophagia; order Cytophagales; family Spirosomataceae; genus Runella; species Runella sp. R5_40. Next base: position 167,171 of record NZ_JBYFCH010000001.1, read on the forward strand.
AACTTCTTGCGTCGCTTAATACGACTGAAATCGACGCGCAAGTGAATCAGGCCAAATACGGCGTTGAAAAATCTGAACGAGATTTTAAACGCGTCGAAAATATGCTAAAGGACACCGCCGCGACGCTAGAGCAAATGCAAAACGTGACAACCGCACTGGACATTGCCAAGCAAAATCTACAAATCGCTCAGTTTAACCGTTCGTACGCCCAAATTATTTCGCCCATCGACGGCGCAGTTGTCAAAAAAATGGGCAACGAAGGTGAATTGACGGGGCCTGGGACGCCTATTTTTTACATTACGTCCAATCGTCAAGGCGACTGGGTGGTGCGTGTGGGAGTTTCGGACAAAGATTGGGCGCGCTTAAAAGTAGGCGACAAAGCCAATGTGCAGCTTGATGCTTACCCCACAGAAGCTTTTGAAGGTCGAATTACCAAACTCGCCCCTGCCGCCGACCCCATGAATAAGTTGTACGACATTGAAGTACGGATTGCGCCCAAAGGAAAGCGCCTTGCAACAGGACTTTTTGCCAAAGTTGAATTAAAACCCGTCCAAAGCCGCACTTACACCGTTGTGCCCCTAGAGGCAATTGTAGAAGGAAATGGCAAAGAAGCTTTCATTTATGTATTGGATGAAACCCGCAAAAAAGTGAAGCGCTTGCCTGTACAAATCGGCTTTGTGGACGGGGATAAAGTTTTGATTACAAATGGCTTAGAAGGCATCTCAGAAGTAATCACTTCGGGTAGCGCTTTCCTAACTGAGTCCTCTACCGTGATTGTAAAATAACGCATTGATGAACCAATTTTTAATCACGCAAAGACGCTAAAAACAATGAATCTATCCGAATTTTCCGTCAAAAACTGGCAGTTTATGCTGGTGATGTTTGTGGGAGTGGTCGCGCTGGGGCTCAACTCACTTTTCACCATGCCTCGCTCCGAAGACCCGACTTTCGAGGCTCCTACATTTATTATATCGGTAATTTACCCTGGTACTGACCCCAAAGACATGGAGGAACTGGTGGTGGACCCCGTCGAAAAACGCCTCAATGAGCTAAAAGATGTTCGCAATATCCGTACCACCATCGACGACGGTTTGGCGGTGTTTATGCTGGAATACGACTATGCAGTTGACAACGACGAAAAGAAGCAAGAAATCGCTCGTGAAGTCAATTCGATGCGGGGTATTTTGCCTAATGATATTTTCGATATTCGTTATTTTCAATTTGACCCTGGTTTGGTCAACATCGTACAAGTCGCTTTGGTATCGGAGGTAGCCTCGTACAAAGAAATGGCTCAGTACTCCGAACGTTTGAGAAAAGTACTTGAGAAAAATAAAGATTTACGCGGAGTGAAAGACTACGGTTTTCCCAAAGAAAACGTTCGGATTTCGCTCAATGTTGAAAAAATGGCGCAAGAAGGCATTGCGGTCAACCGAGTACTAGGAGCATTGCAAAGTGAAAACCTCAATATCCCCGCAGGAAGTGTTCAGGAAGGTGCGCGGCGTTTTAACGTAAAAACCAGCGGTGACTACGAATCTCTTGACCAAATACGAAATACAGTTGTAGCTACCAATGGCCAAAAAATCATTTACCTCCGCGACGTAGCCGACGTTGATTTCAATTACGAAGAAGAAACCAATTTGACCCGACTCAACGGCCGTCGGGCGGTGTTGGTGGTGGCCGCTCAAAAATCGGGTAAAAACATTTCAGAAACGGGTAAGAAACTAAACCAAAGCCTGACCGAATTTGAAAAAACGATGCCAAAGCACATCAAAATGGTGAAGTACTTTGACCAATCGGTGAGTGTGGACCGACGCCTCGAACGCTTTGCCAAAGACTTCGGCATTGCCATTTTGCTGGTGGCACTCACTCTCCTACCACTCGGTTTCAGGGCCGCGTTGGTGGTGATGATTTCGATTCCGCTTTCACTGGCAATTGGGCTTACCGCCGTCAACTATTTGGGTTACAGCATCAACCAGTTGAGTGTCGTAGGTTTAATCGTTGCCTTAGGAATTTTGGTGGACGACTCCATTGTCGTAGTTGAAAATATCGAGCGTTGGATTCGGGATGGATTTAGCAAACGTGAAGCCGCTATCAAAGCCACCCGACAAATTACCCTGGCCGTCATTGGTTGTACGGTTACGCTTGTGTTGGCCTTTTTACCTTTGATGTTTTTGCCCGAGGCGTCAGGCGATTTTATTCGAAGTCTTCCTACCGCTGTCACCATGACCATCATTGCGTCCATGATTGTATCGCTCACGATTGTACCATTTTTGAGCAGTCGTTTGTTAGAAAATAGCCACACCCGCGGCGGCGGACCGTCCGAAGGTAATATCTTCTTGAGAGCATTGAAAAAAGTAATTTCTGGTTCGTACAGTCGTTTGCTCAACTGGGCATTACGTCATCCACTGCCTTCTCTTTTATTTGCAGGCGTCATTTTTGGTGCCTCGTTAATGATTCCAAAACAAATTGGTTTTGCACTGTTTCCAAAGTCAGAAAAACCCATGTTTAGGGTGACGTTTGAAACCCCTGAAGGAAGTAGCTTGAACGAAACCAACCGCGTAGCTCGTTTGGTCGAGAACGAACTGAAACAAGTCCCTGAGGTTAAGTACTTTTCAACCAGCGTTGGACGAGGCAACCCTCGGATGTACTACAACGTCATCGAGCGCTCTGAGGCAAGCAATTATGCGGAGGTATTTGTCCAACTTCAAGATGAAATTCATCCACCTCAAAAAGAGAAAATCATTGACAAACTCCGCGAAAAGCTGCGTTACATTCCCAATGCCAACGTCGAAGTAGTTGATTTTGAGCAAGGGCCTAACACCGAAGCGCCTATCGCCATTCGCGTTTTGGGCGACGACCTGGAGCAATTGCGCACGGTAGCGGCAGACGTAGAAAAAATCTTGAAAGATACGCAAGGCACCATTTACGTAAAAAATCCACTCACCACTCGCCGAACCGATTTGCGGGTAAAAATCAACAAAGAAAAAGCAGGTTTGTTGGGAATGTCGATTGCCGATATTAACCGCACGGTTCGTTTGGCCATTGCAGGTTTAAACATTGGAACGTTCAAAGATAGTGACGGCGACGACTACGCCATCAATGTTACACTTCCCAAAGGAAAAACCACCACGCCTGACGTTTTAAACAGCCTATATATCAACACATTGACGGGCTCGGCTGTACCACTTCGCCAAATTGCAGATGTGCAATTTGAAACCTCAACCAACCAAATTCGCCACTTTGACCGCGACCGTTTTGTGACAATTTCGGCCTTTGTGAAAAGCGGTTTTTTGGTGGACAACGTCTATAACGATATTTTGGCCAAACTTGAAAAACATCCGTTTCCGAAAGACTTTAGCTACAAGGCAGCGGGAGAACTCGAAGCCCGTGAAAAATCCTTTGGCGGTCTCGGCACCATCATTTTGATTACTGCTTTTGGTTTTTTAGGGGTGTTAATTCTTGAATTTGGCACGTTCAAAAGCTCATTAATTGTGCTTTCTGTCATTCCATTAGGGATTATTGGGGCTTTTACAATGCTCTGGATTGTGGGCTATCCGCTTTCGTTTGTAGCGGTGATTGGTCTTATTGCTTTGATTGGGATTGAGGTAAAAAATTCCATTTTGCTGGTGGATTTTACCAATCAGCTTCGAGAAGAAGGCAGGCCGTTGTTAGAAGCAATTCAAGAAGCGGGCGAAATACGCTTTGTTCCTATTGTACTGACGTCGCTCACGGCCATTGGTGGATTGATTCCATTGGCCATCGAAGGCAACCCGCTCTATTCGCCGCTGGCTTGGGTGTTGATTGGGGGCTTGATTAGCTCGACGCTGTTATCACGGATTGTGACGCCTGTTTTGTATCGGTTGATTCCGCCGAAGGTGGAGGTGAAACAGTAAGATGAATTAAATGTAGAGCGTGTTCATCATCAACCATGAAAATTGAAAGTTTGATTTTCAATTTTCATGGTTAAAAGCAAATTTTATCTAACTTCCCTTCACCAACTCAACATAAAAACGCACTACATTTTTGAAGTCTTCGATGCTGATACGTTCGTTGGTGCCGTGCGGGCGCTTTAGGTCTTCGTCGTTCATGCGTACGGGCATAAAACGGTATAAATTTTTAGAGACATTTTTGTAGTAACGCGCATCCGTAGCTCCAACCACTAAGTAAGGCGCTACAATAGACGTAGGAAAACAGGCTTTGATAGTTCGGTGAAGGGCGCGAAAACCTACCGTTGCAGTGTCCGAAACGGGCGAAGGTTCTGAGTCAAACTGTTTGAGCGACTCTACCGTAATTCGTTCGTTTCCAACAACCTTCTTCACATAATCAATCACTGTTTTGACCGAATCACCTGGCAAAATCCGAAAATTAATTTTGGCAATTGCTTCTACGGGCAAAACATTGTCTTTAACACCCGCATGGATAACCGTCGGGGCAATGCTGGTTCGTACCATGGCATTTCCCGCATTTGTTTTTTCCAAAATGCCAATAATGACCGAGTTTAACAACCAGCGGTTTGCCATCGCCAACTTGGTTGAAAAGGGCATTTCTGGGGCTAAATAATCTTGCATGTACCCTGCGGCGCCTTCCAATCGCGCAGGAAACGGATGTTTTTGAAGTTTATCAATCGCCTCCGCGAGCATTCCAATACTGGTTTGGGCGGGAGGCATAGACGAATGTCCACCGTCACCTGTCGCGCTCAACTGCAAGGTTGTATAACCTTTTTCCGCCACACCAATCAGCGCGATAGGTTGGTTAATTCCCGAAACACCGTCGATTTTTATCACTCCCCCTTCGTCAACTACATATTCTAACTCCACTTTACGGCTTTCCAATAAAGCCGCGATTTGCTGCGCGCCATTTCTTCCCGAAATTTCTTCGTCGTGCCCAAATGCCAAGTAAAAACTTCTTTCGGGAGTAAAGTTTGACTTTAAAAGGTATTCGACCGCTTCCAGCACGCCCATTACCGTTACTTTATCGTCGAGCGTTCCGCGTCCATACACAAATCCTTCTGCAATATCGCCCGCAAAAGGCTGATGTTTCCACATTTTTTCGGTGCCTTGCACTACAGGAACTACGTCGTAGTGCCCCATCAAAAGGGCAGGTTTTAGACTAGTACTTTTCCCTTTCCACTCGTACAACAACCCATACGAATTCACTCGCTCTAACTTCAAACGGCTATGTACCAAGGGATACGTTTTTGCCAAATACCCCACAAATTTTTCAAATTGCGTACTATCCATCAACGACAAGTCTTCGTACGAAACCGTCCGAAATTGAATCGCTTCCGATAAGTGACTCACGACCGAATCGTTGAGCGTAAGCACGGGCAAAGGCGCAACTCCTTGCATCTGTTTGGAGCTTAGTCGAAACGTATTAAAAACCAACACAGAAATCAGCGCCAACAACAATACGGCAAGCGAAAGGAAAATCTTTTTCATCGGGCGTTAGGGGTAATTAGTTGAAAATAAAGCGTATTCAGCGCTATTTACGAACTAATTCCACAAAATCAAACGGGATCGAATGCTTTTCATCGACCGAATGAGCAACCCGACTTACCTCTTTCCATTCGTTGTTAGAAATGGCTTCAAAATACGCATCTCCTTCAAAATCTGCTTTGACCTCGGTCAAATAAATTTTATCTGCCAAAGGCAACATTTTACGATAAATCTCCGCCCCACCAATGACAAAAGATTCGTCGGTTTGGGTCTGTTGTGCCGCTGCGATGGCCTCTTCCACGGAATGTACCACCACTACCCCTTCATGCTGCCATTCTTTACTGCGAGTAATAACAATGGAGGTACGATTTGGCAACGGTTTTCCAATAGAGTCAAACGTTTTGCGCCCCATGATGATGGGATGGCCCGTAGTAAGGCGTTTAAATTGTTTTAAATCATTGGGCAAATGCCAAATCAACTGGTTATCGCGCCCGATAACGCCGTTTTGGGCAACGGCTACAATCAAGGAAAGAAGCATAAGTTCAATTCTGTTAATTCTATAATTACGCAAATTTAACGTGACTAATAGAAAGTGACGTGGTCAAAAGGCAAATTCTCCATTTTACACCAAACATCGTACGACAATGCTAGACTTAACTACGTTTAAAAATCAACTTATGGCAGCCGTCACGCAGTACGGAGGCAAAGTATTACTGGCTATTTTTGCCTTCATTATTGGGCGAATGCTAATTGGCACTATCATGCGCTTTTTAAGCACGCGGATGAACAGTGCAAAAATTGACCGCGATGTTCAGCCTTTTTTACTTTCTCTCACCAGTGTCACATTCAACATCATGTTGTTGCTAAGTTGTGCAGGCGTCCTGGGTGTTCAAACTACTTCATTTGTGGCTATTTTAGGTGCCGCTGGATTAGCCGTTGGCTTAGCACTTCAGGGTAGTTTGGCCAATTTTGCTGGTGGCGTATTAATTCTGATTTTTAAACCATTCCGTGTCGGAGATTTAGTTTCTGCCCAAGGCTTTACTGGGCACGTAGAAGCCATTCGTATTTTTGATACCGTTTTACTTACTCCCGATAACAAAACCATTACCCTACCTAACGGCGGACTTTCTACAGGAGCCATTACAAATATTTCTGGCAAAGGTAAAATTCGCGTGGACATGGTTTTTGCAGCAGGTGCTCCCAATGGGGTTGACAAGATTAGGGCTTCGATTCAAAAAGTTATTGCTAGTTGCCCTAGTGCGCTCAAAGACATCGAACATGATGTTTTGGTAACAAAATTAACCGAAAATGCTATTTTCTTCGACGTTCGCGTTTGGACACACCCAGACCGTTACTGGGATGTTTATTACTTTATTCACGAACACATTAGCAAGCAATTTGCAACCGATACCATTTTAGCGCCTGCTCCTGCCGAGGTTCACGTAGTGATGCAGCCTACGAAAGCATAATTTTATCCAAATAAGCCTAAAAATAAAAAGTGCGTAACCCTGAATTTAGGTGGGTTACGCACTTTTTATTTAAAATCTATTTCACTTACGGCTTTGGAGCCGACTTAGGTGCTAGTGAGTTGATCCAAGCGGCAATTTTGAGCGCTTCATCACGCGGTACCTGCGGCATAGGAGCCATTGGTGTAGCATAATCAGGCCAGTTTTGAGGCTTAGGATTATAAATAAGCTCTACAATTTTTTCGTTGGAATACTTACGTTTTGCCACCTCTGTGTAAGCAGGACCCACTTGGCGTTTGTCAACCGCGTGGCAAGCCAAACACGTATTTTTGGCCAATAAAGGCTTAACTTCCTCAAACGTTGGTGCTTTGCCCGATGCGGTTGTCGTTGCTTTTTTCTCCGTTACTTTGGCAGTGGCTGTCGTTGTAGTAGCCGACGATTTTGTACTCATGTCAGCCGCTTTCAGCTTCTCGCCGTCGGGCAAATTATGCAATGTATAGAAAGCCGTTGGGTGTACCAAAGACCAATACGACGTAGAAGCACGCACGCCGTCAAGTTTCAATTCGTGGATGTAGTGCTCACGCAAGTTGTCCACTACGATACGCGCTTTCAAGCCATCTTCCGATACTTTTACCCCTTTGATAGCACATTTAGCTTCGTTCACCGTCGGGCTTCCATAGACAGGATGGTACTTATAAGTAAAGCTACGAACGGCATAAGAAGCTAAGTTCTCAGCTGATTTTTTATCCACTGGAAGCGTAAATTCAACTTCAAAACCATCAGGCATGGCACGAACCGCCTTCATTTCAAACGGTGTCTTGCCATTCCACACCAAACGCTGCAAGCCTTGGTTAGCATCACCCGACGAGCCCCAACCACGGTTGGTTTCTCCGATGTAAAGTGAGCCGCCGTCGTTAGCCCACGCCATACGCAACACCCCCGACTGGAAACCCGAACGGAAATCAAACGCGGCTCCTTGGTACTCGCCTTTTACTTTTTCTAAGAAAACGCGCATCACTTTACTTTGTCCTTGGTCGCCCACAAAAAGTTGGTTACTAAAAGGGCCAAATTTACCACCCGTTTGATCCGCTAAAATTTCAGCATTTGAAACCCCTAAGATACCGTGTGGCAGCCACACTGCTGGAAGTTGGGTTTCAGGATATTTTTTCTTCATATCGGCCAACGTCAAAAATTTCTCATTTTGTACGTTTTCAGGCTTGATGGCGTTACCGTTTTTGTCACGCGTTTTGCGCGGATCTACCATCGCATATACTTCTTCTTGGGTAATTTTGATGGGAGAATTAGTAAGGCTGTTAGCCCACTTCAAGCCCGCAGGGTGGCCCATAAAAGCCCCTTTTTTCACGTGCCAAATACCGCCTGAACCCATCCAGTCTCCTTGGTTGTCGTCATAAAACAACTCCCCATCCACCATTCCTAAACCGCAAGGAGAGCGAACGCCCGTTGCCCACGGTTCCATTTGGCCATCAGGCGTAATTTTAAAAATCCAACCACGCAACGGGCGACGGCTTTCACCTGCCCACCACTCTTCGTCCCCAAAAGCGACGTTACCCGATACAAAATACGAACCATCTGGAGCAATTTTGGGGCCGAAACTGTACTCGTGGTAGTGCGAAGACAACGGCCAAGCGTAGATTGTTTCATAAACATCGGCTTTGCCATCGTGGTCTTTGTCAATCAATTTTGTCAATTCTCCACGTTGCGCACAAACCATCGCGCCGTTTTGGTAAACAAGCCCTAAGATTTCGTGTAAGCCAGAGGCAAATTTTTTGTAGTACGGCTTCGAACCAGTAGGGTTTTCGAGCAACCAAACATCGCCTCGGCGCGTTCCAATGGCCAAACGACCATCAGGAAGGGTGGTCATCCCTCCTACTTCGAGCAAAATACCCTCAGGGACAGGTGGCGTAACAATTTTGTAAAAATCTTCTTCTGAAGGGGACTCTTGCGCAAAGGATACGCCTAAACTCAGTAAAAGGGAGGTGATTGTGCAGATAACTTGTTTTTTCATTACTACGGTATTTCTAAGATATTGGTCAATACTACTTCAAAATCGACGAGAACGTTGTCGCCTGTTAGGGTTTCACTAAACAATTTAGTTTCAATAGCCGCATACGGCCGATAGATGTATGTTCGTTGTTCACTCATGGCTACTAGCCAACCTAATCGCACGCCATTGTCAATCCATTTTTGCATTTTTTGTTTCAAATCCTCCAAATTATCCGTGTCAGATTCCAACTCAAGCACAAAATCAGGGGCTAAATACGGAAACGATTTTTTTTCGGCCGTTGATAACTCAGCCCAGCGTTCTTTCCGAATCCACGCCACGTCAGGAGCGCGCATGGAGCGATCGGGCAAGAAAAAACCGCCGTTAGAATCAATCACTTTTCCAGCTTTTGTACGGCGATTCCAAATACCTATTTCACCATTCAGTTCGCTATTGTTTGAACTGGTTAGCAGATAGGTGGGAGATATATTGATAAAAATTTGTCCAAACTCGTTACGTTCTACCATCAAATCGGGGTTTGAAAGGCAGAAGTTTACCAATTCATCATCAGTAAATTGCTCGCGAGAAGGAAGATGCAATGGAATCAGCATGGGTTGCTATCAATTAGGAATCTCTCATTCGTTGAGCAAAGATAGAGAATCATTCCCAATTTCAGCCATCCAAGCCTTGAAACAACCACCTTTGGAGTTTTTTTATAATTTTGTGCAATCTATAAAACCTTTATATGAGAAACCAGTTTGACTTCCGTCGTCTTTTACCACACCTACTTGCCATTATTGGCTTTTTAGCACTTGCCATTATGTACATGAGCCCTGTTTTGAAAGGGCAGCAATTGGCGATGGGCGATGTTGATCGTTTCATAGCGCTTCAAAGCGAGATACGCAAATACGCCAGCGAATACATTGGCTGGACCAATAGTTTATTTGGAGGAATGCCTACTTTTTTGGTAGGAGGCGATTATTCAAACGGTATTTTTATCAAAATTCACGGACTGATTTATACCCTATTCAATATCAAAGCGACCTTCATTGGGATGTATTTGATTGGTGCCTATTTGATGCTGAGAGGCTTTCGCTGTGACCTTTGGACCAGCATTTTGGGCGCCATTGGGTACGCATTTTTTACGTATAACTTTCAAATTATTGAAGCAGGGCACACCGCCAAGGTATATGCCGTTGCTTACCTTCCTCTGATGGCCGCAGGGGTTATCTTTGGGTTTAATCAGCGACCTTGGTTGGGAGCCGTCCTGCTTAGTTTGGGGCTTGGCTTGCAGATTCACGCCAATCACCCTCAGATTACGTATTATTCTGCCATCGTTTTAGGCATTTTAGCCATTTTTGAAACCATTAGAGCGGTAAAAAATGGAGCAGTAAAATCGCTCATTATCTTTTTTGGTGCTTCGGCTATTTTCTGTGCATTAGCATTGGCGACCAATACCTCACGGCTTTGGACACTTTATGATCACTCCAAAGAGACCATTCGCGGTGGGTCAGAACTTACCCCTGTAAAAGGCGAAGCCGCAAGTGCAGGCAATAACGATAGTAAAGGGCTCACCAAAGACTATGCTTTTGCATGGAGTTATGGTAAGCTTGAATCACTAACGCTTTTGATTCCTGACTTTTCGGGAGGTAGTTCGGGCGGTGAATTAGATACCAAATCAGAATCGTACAAAACCCTTACTCGCTACGGCGTAGATGGGCAAAATGCCGCTCAGTTTGCCTATCAATTACCCACTTACTGGGGCGACCAGACCTTCGTTGGCGGCGGGGTATATTCAGGAGCGATTATCTGTTTCTTGTTTGTACTGGGGTTATTTTATGCCGAAAAACGCTACCGCATTCCGTTCCTAATCGCGGGTGTTTTTACCTTAATGCTCGGCTGGGGAGGCAATTTCACCGCCCTCAACTACTTCTTGTTTGACTACATTCCAGGCTTCAATAAGTTCCGTTCAGTAAGCATGATTCTCTCATTGACGCAGTTCTGTATGATTATCATCGCTTCGCTCGGGGTAAAGCAACTCATTGAAAACCGTCCTTCATGGGAAGAATTCAAAAAGCCGTTCTTTATTAGTTTAGGCTCAACGGCAGGTCTTGCGCTTATCTTGGCCATTGTTCCAAGTTTGGTCGGTTTACGAAGCGACAACGATGCCGCGTTTGTGGAGCAAATGACCCAAAGCTTTGGCAACAACAAAGCCGCCGCTAATGACCTTTACAATGCGCTTGTCGAAGACCGCGCTTCTATGCTTCGTTCGGATGCCTTACGCACCGTGCTTTTCATTCTGTTGGCGGCGGCAGTTCTTTGGGCTTTTGTTACCAATAAACTTAAAAATACGACGGCCGTTGTCGGAATCATCTCGGCGCTGACGTTGATAGACATGTGGAGTGTCAACAAGCGTTACCTCAACAACGACGATTTCCGTCCTAAATTTGAATCGGCTCAAAACGTAGAACCTAACGCTGCAGATCAGCAAATTTTGAGAGATACCGACCCTGACTACCGCGTATTAGATGTTACCAGCAATCCTTTTGCCGACCCTCGGGCATCGGCATTCCACAAGTCGGTGGGAGGTTACAGTGCTTCAAAACTGCGCCGTACCCAAGACCTGATTGAGCGCCAGATGGTTAAAAACAACATGGCTGTTTTCAACATGCTCAATACAAAATACTTCATTGTACCTGACGAGAAAAAACAACCTGTAGTACAACAAAACCCTGGGGCGCTTGGAAACGCTTGGTTTGTTCGCGAGTTGAAAATGGTCAACAATCCCGACGAAGAAATGGCCGCGTTAGATAATTTCAACCCAGGTAAAACCGCCGTTGTAGATAAGCGTTTTGCGGATATTCTAAAAGGAGCACAGCCGTCGGCTGACAGCACAGGGACGATTCGTTTGACGAGTTATCACCCCACAAAATTGGCGTACGAATCCAACACATCGAGCCCTCAAATAGCTGTTTTCTCAGAAATGTACTACAAAGGGAACGAAGATTGGAAATCGTACATTGATGGAAAAGAAACCCCTCATTTTAGAGCTGACTACGTGCTTAGAGCCATGGTTATTCCAGCAGGAAAGCACACCATCGAATTCAAATTTGATGCAAAAACGGTTAGCCAAGGTCAAAAAATAGATTTGTACGCTTCTATAGCATGGCTACTGCTCATCGGCGGGGCTTTGTTCCTAGATTTTCGTACCAAAAAACAAGCCTAACGCAGTTCGCGTGCAGGTATCAACCACCGAATAATCCTCTTGATTAAATAATGTTAAATGGAAAATCAATCCTTGTAACTGGAGCAACGGGCTCATTTGGCAAGGAATTTATTAGAACGATTCTCAAGCTATACCCTGACGTTAAGCGTTTGGTGGTGTATTCGCGCGATGAATTGAAGCAGTTTGAAATGTCACAAGAATTTAGCCACAGCAAATACCCCGTCATACGGTATTTTATTGGGGACGTTCGCGACGAAGCCCGCCTCACGATGGCGTGCGAAGGCATCGACATTATCATTCATGCGGCAGCCCTCAAGCAAGTTCCTGCGGCGGAGTACAACCCGATGGAGTGCATCAAGACCAACATTTTAGGCGGTCAAAATGTCATCACGGCGGCCTTGGCTACGGGTGTCCAAAAAGTAGTAGCCCTTTCGACCGATAAAGCGGCGGCTCCTATCAACCTGTATGGCGCAACCAAACTTTGTTCCGACAAATTGTTTGTGGCGGCCAACAACATTAAAGGCGCTCGTGATATTCGTTTTTCAGTCGTGCGTTACGGAAACGTCATTGGCTCGCGCGGTTCGGTGATTCCTTTTTTCTTGCAGAAACGCAAAGAAGGAGTTTTGCCCATTACTCACCCCGACATGACTCGTTTTAATATTTCGCTCGAAGACGGGGTAAAAATGGTCCTGTTTGCCCTCGAAAATGCTTGGGGAGGCGAAATATTTGTCCCAAAAATTCCTTCTTACCGCATTACTGACGTAGCCGAAGCCATTGCGCCTAACGCACGTCAAGAAGTGGTGGGGATTCGTCCTGGGGAAAAACTCCACGAGGAAATGATTACCGAAACCGATTCGCTCAATACCATCGAACTTGACAAGTACTACGTTATTTGCCCAAGTACACCGATTTGGAGCATGGACGATTACGTCAACGCCTTCAACGGCCGCAAAGTCCCGTACGGGTTTGAGTATAACTCGGGCACTAACGACGAATGGCTTACAGTCGATGATTTACGCCAACAAATCAAGCAGCACGTTGACCCCAATTTTGAAGTATGATTCCTTACGGAAGACAAAATATTACCGACGACGATATTGAAGTAGTGACCAAGGCTTTACGCGCTGATTTTCTGACGCAAGGCCCCACTATTCATCAATTTGAAGTCGCATTTGCGGAATATGTCGGCGCAAAATATGCCGTGGCTGTGGCCAACGGAACAGCCGCGTTGCACTTGTGTGCGCTAGCGTTGGACGTAACCGAAGGCCAAAAAGTGATTACCACGCCCATTACGTTTGCGGCATCAGCCAACTGTGTTCGCTACTGCGGCGGGGAGGTTGTTTTTGCCGACATTGACCCCGACACCTATTTATTGGACATCAAGGCGGTGCGCAACCTGCTTGCTTCCGCTCCTAAAGGAACCTATCAGGGAATTGTCCCCGTTGATTTTGCAGGACGCGCAGTTGATTTAGAGGCTTTTCGAGCCCTAGCTGATGAATACGGCCTGTGGATTATTGAAGATGCTTGTCACGCGCCAGGGGGCTATTTCAACGATAGCCAAGGGCACCTACAACGTTGCGGAAATGGTCAATTTGCCGATTTAGCCATTTTCTCATTTCACCCCGTAAAGCACATTGCTTGCGGTGAAGGAGGAATGATTACTACCAATGATGCTTCCCTTTACCAAAAGCTGCTGACACTTCGTACCCACGGCATCAGTCGCGATGCCAATGGTTTCCAAAACTCCATTGCGTTTGCCGCAGGCGACGAGCAAGCCACCAACTACCCAGGCTGGTACATGGAAATGCAAACGCTAGGCTATAATTACCGACTTACCGATTTTCAGGCAGCATTGGGAATTTCTCAGCTGGCTAGGGCCGACGAAGGGCTCGCTCGACGACGCGAAATTGCGCAAGTTTACAACGCAGCTTTTGAGGGATTATCGTTTATCAAAGGACAATCGGGCGTGGTTGAGGGCCATGCGTACCACCTTTATGTGGTAGAAGTCGAGAACCGTTTGGGGCTTTATACCCACTTACGCGAACAGCAGATTTTTGCCCAAGTTCATTACATTCCGTGCCATTTGATGCCGTATTACCGCGCTCAAGGCTGGAAAGAAGGTGATTTCCCTGCTGCCGAGAACTATTACCGCCACTGCTTGAGTTTGCCGATGTACCCTACCCTCACAGAAGCCCAACAAGCGTTCGTTATTCAAACAATTATTGATTTTTATCACTCATAAATACATCATGTCAACCACCACACAGGAAGCGTTTTGGAGCGGAGAGTTTGGCAAAGCCTATTCCGATAGAAACAACTGGACGTCAGCTCAATATGACGACTTTTATCGACACGAATGGGGGATTACAAAGACTCAAATGAACGAGGATTGCCTTCGTGACCTCCCCAAAGATGCCAAAATCTTAGAAGTGGGCTGTAACATTGGGCTACAATTACGGTGTCTCCAAGAAATGGGTTTCACCAATTTATACGGAATTGAGCTACAGCACTACGCGGTAGAAAAAGCTAAAGAAATCGTCAAAAACGTAAACATCATTCAAGGGTCAGGGTTTGATATTCCTTTCAAAGACAGCTACTTTGATGTGGTAGTAACAAACGGCGTGCTTATTCACATTGCTCCCGACGACCTACCACGAATCATGTCAGAAATGGTGCGTTGTAGCAAAAAATACGTTTGGGGTTTTGAGTACTTCGCCAGCTCTTTGGTTAACATAAACTACCGCGGCAACGAAGGGTTTCTTTGGAAGGCAGACTACAGCAAAATTTTCCAAGAAAATTTCCCTCAGCTCCAAGAAATATATCGCAAAATGTACCCATACGTCTCTGCTTCACAGCAAGGAAATGTGGACTATATGTATCTTTTGGAAAAACAATAGCCGATGAGTTGTATTGCCATCATTACGGCCCGAGGAGGCAGCAAGCGCATTCCCCGTAAAAACATCAAAGATTTTTTGGGGAAGCCAATCATTGCGTACAGCATTGAAGCAGCGCTTGCTAGTAATCTTTTTGACGAAGTAATGGTATCGACAGACGACGCTGAAATTGCCCAAATTGCCCAAGAATACGGCGCAAAAGTTCCTTTTCAGCGGTCAGAAAAAGCATCTGATGATTTTGCAACAACGGCAGATGTAATCAATGAAGTTCTGGAAGCCTATCAACAAATCGGGCAACATTTTAGCACAGCTTGTTGCCTTTACCCAACAGCGCCTTTTGTCACAAAAGAGCTATTGCAAAAGGCTTCTCAAACACTAAAAGAGGGAGAATTCGATGCGGTGTTTCCTGTCATGCGGTTTTCGTATCCTATACAACGATGCCTCGTCCAAAAAACTGACCAGCGGTTCGTACTCCGTGAGCCACAGTATTTTAGTGCCCGTTCGCAAGATTTAGAACCATGCTACCACGATGCAGGGCAGTTTTATTTCTTTGACGTTGCTCGTTTTTTCATCAATCAGCGCCTCATGACCGACAATACGAGCTGCATTGAAATTTCAGAACTAGAAGCTCAAGACATTGATAATGAACAAGATTGGAAATTGGCGGAGTTGAAATACATGCTATTATATGAGAAATTATAAATGTTTATCTCGTCAAATTTTTGAGAATGAATCGTATCAGCTAGTACCTCTAAGAGACGAAGACAAATATTTAATCAGGCAATGGCGAAATGAGCAAATTTATCATTTACGTCAATCAAAGCCCCTTACCCTTGAAGCGCAGGAAGCCTATTTTTCAACGGTGGTGAGTTCATTGTTTGAACAAAATCAACCTTCTCAGCTGCTTTTTTCCTTTCTCAAAGACGGGCAACTTGTTGCTTATGGTGGTTTGGTTCATATTAACTGGGTTGATAAATATGCCGAAATTTCTTTTCTGATGAATACGAGTCTTGAAAAAGACTATTTCGAGGAGTTTTGGCTAAATTATCTACAATTAATTGAAAAAGTAGGTTTTAGCGAAGCCAACTTTCACAAGCTATTTACCTATGCTTTTGATGTAAGACCTCATTTATATCCAGTTCTTGAAAAGGCAGGTTTTCCGCTTGAGGCTCGCCTCAAGGAACATTGTTTTTTTGATGGGCGATTTATTGACGTACTCATTCATTCAAAATTGAATCGAACGCTCAGCTTCCGAAAGGCAATAGTCTCCGATGTTGATTTGTATTTTGAATGGGCCAATGATGAGGGAACTCGACAAAACTCTTTCAATTCCGACCCGATTCCGTACGATAAGCATGTTGACTGGTTTGTAAAAAAAATACAGGCACCTAATAGCCTGATGTTGGTATTTGAGAACCATTTAAAACAGCCAGTTGGACAAGTTAGAATTGACAAAAACAACGATGAATCTGTCATTGGCATCTCAATTGCTAACCATTTTCGAGGTAATGGCTTTGCCACTTCCATGATAGCGCAAAGTATTCAAGCATTTTTTGAAACGTTTGAAACCGAAAGTAGTGTCATTGCTTACATCAAGCTCGCTAATCTTGCTTCCAAAAAAGCTTTTGAACGGGCAGGATTTCATGAATTAGAAAGCACCGCCGATTATTACAAACTACAAACCAATCGTCAGCCATGAGAAAAGTGTTCTTTTTTTTCGTCTTTATAGTTCTGCACCTAACTGGTAAAGGACAAGACCCTACCCCAGACGCTTGGGTGGAAGACAATTCAAATACGGCTATTACTTTACCTCCAAACTTGGGGGTAGGTAGCAATTTAAGAGGGTTAATATCTATTCTTAAAACACCTAGTGATTCTACATTGGAGCAAATTCTTAAAATCAAGGTTGCTGATGCACCCAAAGATTTCTTGGCATTTACCAATTCTACGGTTTTAAACGGGCGCTTTATGCCCTCTATTCTTGCACATAATGAAACAGACAGACGTTTTTCTATGTCTTTCAGCGTTTCAACAACCCCTGAAAATGATTTTGGTAATGAGCCTATTGTCAAGTTTGATGCTCGAACATACACCAATGGAGAAGCGCTCTTAGGACCCGGTTTTGTTACGAACCGACCTTTATTTTCGTGGACAAACCTAAACGTGATAAAAATGATTTTATCAGCCAATGGTTCACTAGGCATTGGTACCATCACTCCTCAAGCCCAATTACATACCACAGGTTCTGTTCGGTTTGAAGGTGTACAGGTAGGACTAGGAAGTGTACTTCTTACGACTGATGCTCAAGGAACTTTGTTGAGAAACTTCTTGCCAAACAATTCAACCGTTGCGATAGCTACTACCTCTCCTGCTATCAATAGTCTGCCAAGATTTAATCAATCGAACGTACTGGTTAATAGTCAATTGTACGACAATGGTACCAATATAGGCATTGGCGGCGTTCCTGTTCCAAACGCCAAAGTGACCGTCTATGGCACCATAAATGCGCTCTCTGACGCTCGTACCAAACGTAATATTGCCCCAATAGGTAATGCGTTACAAATGGTGAACCAATTGAATGGTTACTACTACAACTGGAATACTTCCGACGAAAAACAAGTAGGGTTAATCGCTCAAGAAGTTGAGAATGTATTACCTGAGTTAGTATCGCACAACGAAAGCGGTACTAAGTTTCTGAACTATGACGGCCTTACCCCCGTTCTAGTAGAAGCTATTAAAGAGCAACAACAACTTCTCCAACTGCAAGCTGCCCAAATAAAAGAGCTTCAAAAAGAGATTGAGAAATTAAAAAAACGATAATGTTTGCCAACGAAATTCAAATCGGTCATGTAACTATTAGCCCTGATCATCGGCCGTTTATTATCGCTGAAATGTCGGGCAACCACAATCAATCGCTCGAACGAGCGTTTGAGCTGGTGGATGCTGCGGCCAAAGCTGGTGCTCATGCACTTAAACTTCAAACCTACACGGCCGATACCATCACATTTAATGGTAAATCGGACGAATTTTACATCCGCGACGATAATTCACTCTGGAAGAATCAAAACTTACACCAACTGTACCAACAAGCATATACCCCTTGGGAATGGCACAAGCCTATTTTTGACCGTGCTAAATCCCTCGGGATGATTGCTTTCAGTAGCCCATTCGATCTTTCGGCCGTTGATTTTTTAGAGTCGTTGGAAGTGCCTTGTTACAAAATTGCCTCGTTTGAGAATACCGACCATACGCTTCTCAAAAAAGTGGCCAAAACGGGTAAGCCTGTCATTATGAGTACAGGTGTAGCGAGTATTGCTGATATCCAAGAGTCCGTACAAGTGCTAAAAACCAATGGTTGTACTCAATTAGTACTCCTAAAATGTACCAGCACTTACCCTGCAACCCCCGAAAATACCCACTTACTGACCATTCCGCACATGCGCGAGCTTTTCAGATGCCCTGTCGGTCTTTCAGACCACACCATGGGTATTGGTGCGGCAGTAGCTTCAGTAGCGTTGGGCGCACGGGTGATTGAAAAACACTTCACGTTACGTAGAGCTGATGGGGGCGTGGACTCCGCATTTTCCCTTGAACCTGAGGAAATCAACGCTTTGGTGGTTGAATCAGAACGGGCGTTTTTAGCAATGGGGCGAGTCAACTACGAATTATCGGCCAAAGAACAAAAAAGCCTACAATTCAAACGCTCGCTGTACGTAGTCAAAGACATCAAAGCAGGTGAGGCTTTTACGGCCGAGAATGTTCGCAGTATTCGTCCTGCTAATGGATTGCATACACGTTATTATGATCAAATTTTAGAAAGCCATGCTTCGCGCGACATTGAAGCTGGTACTGCATTAGAATGGGGGCTAATTGCCTCGTCATAGGAATGGCCCAAATCAAAAAACAGACCTTTCAAAGTACCATCTATTCTTACTTAAGCGCAGCAGTTGGCTTGGTAACTCAGGGGTATGTTATCCCTAATTTCTTTGCAACTGACCAAAATGGGCTCATCAGCCTGTTTTTGTCGTTGATGCTACTGCTGCCCTTATTTGCTAACCTTGGATTCAACGGAGCGGGAACACGCTACTTCCCCTATTTTCGTGATGCTAAAACCAACGACCATGGCTACCTATTTTTAGCCCTGTTGTTTTCCTTTATTGGTTTTATTATCGTCGTTGTTGCGCTCTGGTTTTTCAAAGAAGGGCTTATCGAAGAATACCAAAAGAAGTCCATTCTGTTAGTCAAATATTACCCGTATTTGCTACCTATCGTGGCTTTTATGTTGATATTCAACGTATTTGATGTTTATTCTCGCTTGCATTACGACTCCGTGACGGGTACGTTTTTAAGCCAATTTGTATTACGTCTCAACAACCTCGTGGTTGCACTTCTGTACGCCTTTCGATGGATAAACTTCGACCAGTTTATGATGATTTGGTGCGCGGGAATTTCGTTACCAATGGTACTTATTGTGCTCAAAACCATTCGAGAAGGGCGGTTTTCGTTACGCCCTGATTTTGGTTTTTTGAAACAATCCCATTTATTGATTCCCATTCTTAAATTTTGCGCGCTCTCCATTATCGCCTCACTTTCTTCGCAAATTGTCCTCTACATCGACAAAATCATGATTACCGATATGATTGACTTGAATGCAGTGGGAGTTTATAGCACAGCGTCGTTTTTTGGAACAGTCATAGCCATGCCAATGATTGCGATGCAGCTTATTGCGGGCACGATAGTAGCAGAAGCCTGGAAAAATAACGACCACGAAAATATTGCCAAAATTTACCAAAAGAGCTGTTTGGTTCAACTTTTCGTAGGGCTGTGGGTATTTCTCGGAATCTGCGTCAACCTCGACAACATTTTCGAGTTTCTACCTCCCGCCTACGAAGCAGGCCGCTGGGTAATCGTCTGGATTGGTCTTTCAAAAGTGTTGGACATGGCAACGGGCATTAACGGTACGATTCTTAATACCTCAAAGTATTACTACCTCGATACGATTTTCTTTATCGTCCTTATTTTTTGTACCGTATTATTAAACCACCAATTGATTCCTACGTTCGGGATTGAAGGGGCGGCGATTGGAGCGGTTGTTTCGGTATTCATCTACAACCTTTGCCGTTATGGGCTCCTTTGGTACTTGTTTGGTTTTCAACCTTTTAATTCCAAAAATGCCATTGTTATTGGGATGGGAATTGCTTCTTTTGGGCTAGTAAGTTTACTACCAAGTTTAACAGGCAGCCCGATTGCCATACTAGGAGACATGGCTTACCGTTCCGTTACCATTACGTTGCTGTTTGTCGGTGGTTTTTATATGAGTGGCTACTCCCCAGAGTTTAACCAACAGTGCAAGACTATCTATCAAAAAATCTGGGGAATAATAAAATAAGACTTTCCAGGTTTAAATTAAAAACTTGGAAAGTCTATTTGGCCCTAACTTATGGTTTTCTTAACCAATAATTGAGGCAAGTTTGTCCGTGACCGTAGGTTGACACTTTCATTACCTCCGCTGCTTTTCCTTCAAAACCTTTGTTAAATTTTTCAATTTTAAAGCCAGCCTTTTCAAAAATCGGAGGGCAAATGGTTTCAGTTAGAATCAACGGGTGCATTTTGTTGGTCACGTAATGCTCATCAAACGACAAAAATGCCCTTGCACCAGGTTTTAGATAGGTATATAAATTGGCGATGATTTCGTCAAAATTATAACAGTGGTCAAGCACGTTGATACTAAAGATAAAGTCAACTTGCCCTACCAATTCAGGAATAGACTCTTCGGCGGGCGTAGAAAAAACTTTCCACGCGTCACGTAAATCCGTCCACGGAATTTCGCGCAATACGTCGTCAGCCATTGGTTCCAACGCCACCAATTTGGCATTTTTAAAGTATTTACCACGCAGCATACTCCCTGCTCCCACATCCAAAACTACCTTGCCCGCAAATTCATCTGCTTCAAAACCCCATGCTTTAAACAAGACGCTTGTTTGTTGTAAGAAGCCTTCCGTTTGGCGCCATGTGTCGTTTTTATGAAAAGCGAACTCTCCTTTTTGGGCCTCTGCTTTCCATTTACTAGGGTCGGCAGCCGTTTTAGATTGACGTGTTGTTCGAAAAAAGACCTCGATAATTGGTTCTAATTGGCGATATATCTTCCCGATAAGCGACATAATATTTCTTTAAGTGAATAGTTGAAAGAAGGTACAAAGATAAAGCAAATAGCAGTCCTTTTTGGCCTAGGCTACATTTATTCCTACCTTTGACAATTAGTGAATCCCTATTTTGTGACTAAGCGACATCATTTTCATGACTCGACATTTATTCAACGTCCACAGTCCAATCACGTACTTTATGGCACTGGAAGTGATTCGCATCGAAAAGATTCCCCTCGAAGCAGTTACCCTTCTCGTTAGCCGTAATTTCTTGCCTCCAGACGGCACCTACCAAGCTATACCACTGCCTTTTTCGCACTATCCGATAGATTCGTTTGCTGTTCAAATCACTTTTTGGAAATCTTGGAAGAAGGTGAGAGAATTTGACCAATGGCTTGAAAAAATAACGCAACAGCAGCCCTTTGTTCTCTACGCTGCCCATGCTTACAGCAGTATTTTTCACCTCATGGTGACGCATCCGATGTGTCAGGGCTATTATTATATTGAAGAAGGGTTAGTGGCTTATCGACCTCCCGCCGATTGGGACATTCAGAAGCCCTTTAATCCGCTTCGTTCGGTACTTTATTATCTTAATTTCGGTCAAAGGAACCTTCCAAACCGTAGTTTTTTTACGACAAAATTGGGACGTTATTTGGGTGCATTTGGCGTATCACAACACTCTTTTCCTACGCTTACCAACCTCCAAATAGTTGGTTTACCTTTTCCTAAGATTGAATCTGAGGAAAAGTACCAGTGCGTTATTGTTCATGACAATATCTATGACCACCATGGTTTGACGCCAACTACCTACCTTCGATGGATTGACGTGATTGTAACCGATGCCCTCAAACGTGGTTTTACCAGTATTCATCAAAAATTTCACCCCGCTCAAGGACAAGCTTCATTGCAAGCCATTGAAGCGTTTATGCAGCAAAAAGTCGCTGGGAAGGCCAGTCTCTACACGCTAGGCGCCTCTGACTCTATCGAACAAATTTCCCTCAGTCAGCGCCCTGTTATTTATGTTTGTATAAGTAGCGTTGGGCTTTATGCTCATTTGGCTGGTTCGGAGGTTGTGAGTATCTACAAAATCTGTTGCCAAGACCAGCCCGTTTTTCAGGATTTTGGTCATTTGTTGCCGAGTTTTTACCTCGAAAATGTCACTTATTTGTCGTATCCATCTCAAACTTAATGCCCAATGAATCAACCATTGGTTTCAGTCATTGTCCCTTGTTATAATTACGGTCGGTTTATTGCCGAAACGCTAGAAAGTCTTCAAAATCAAACACTTCAAAATTGGGAGTGCGTCGTTGTCGATGACGGTTCTACCGACGATAGTGCTGAGGTTGTACAAAAATTTGTAGAAAGCGACCCCCGTATTCGTTACGTTTATCAGCAAAATCAGGGACTTCCTGCCGCTCGCAATACGGGGATTAGGGCCACAACAGGGAAATATATTCAGTTTTTGGATTCTGATGATTTATTACAACCCGACAAGCTCCAACACCATGCGGCGTATTTGGAAAAACATGCTGAGGTTGAGCTTGTTTATGGCGGGCTACGCTATTTTTATGACGGCACCTCAGAACTTATTTTTTCTCCCCAACATAAAAACACCCCTTGGACCCTCGATAAGTCGGGCGAAGGAATAGCTCTTTTGCCATTTTTAGTGATTTCCTGCGTCATTATGCCTCCCATGCCCGTGATGCGGCGAACGACGATAGAAAAAGTAACGGGGCTTTTTACGGAAGATTTACCTTCTTGTGAAGATTGGGAGTTTTGGATTCGGTGTTGTTATAAAAACATCCAATTTAAGTACCTAGACTTACCTAATACCTTGCCGCTCATGCGCTTGCATCATACCAGCATGACTCGTAACCGCATCGTTATGGTCAACAGTTTTATTGAAGTTCGGCAACGGTTACGCCCCATTTTACCCACCCCTCAGCTAGTCAAGCTCAACGAAACGTTATTAAATAATGATTTTGTTGAAAAATGTATCTTAACCCTCGAACGTGAAGGGCGTAAGGCTGCGATACGCGAAGCATTTTACTTGTCTATTGAACGAAAAAGTAGTATTTTACTCGGGTGGAGTGTTTTACTTTTTGCCTTACCGCCAACGTGGACAGTAAAGCTTCTTCAACTCCAGCGTTCATTTCACAAACGTTTTTATCACTGGGTATTTAAAAAGTAAACTTATGAGAACCGTACCTTTATTTCTACTACTTTTCTGTGCCTACATTACCGTAGCTCAAACGCAATTTTCGGTCAGTTTTCCCAAATCAAAAGGAAATACCTTCGACGGGCGCTTGATGCTTTTTTTGGCCAAAGACAACAAATCTGAGCCGCGCTTCCAAGTGAGCGATGAAGCCAACTCCCAACAGCTTTTTGGACAAAATGTGGACGCTTGGCAAGCCGACAAACCTGCATTGGTAAGCGCCAGCGCTTATGGCTACCCTGTCAAAGCCCTCAAAGATTTTCCTGCGGGTGAGTATTGGGTACAGGCCCTTTTGCACAAATACGAAACGTTTAAGCTAAAAACGGGACATACCGTAAAACTACCGATGGACCGCGGTGAAGGCCAAAACTACCGCACAGCTCCTGGTAATTTGTTTTCAAAACCCTTCAAAATCAAGTACGACCCCAAGGCCAAGCAGGTAGTAAAAATTGTACTTGACCAAGAAAACCCGCTTCTGCCCGAGCCCAAAGACACGAAGTACATCAAACACATCAAAATTCAGAGCAAACTCTTGACTGAATTTTGGGGGCGGCCTATGTATTTGGGGGCTCACGTACTATTGCCGCATGGCTTTGATGAACACCCAGAAGCAAAATACCCCATTTGTATCAACCACGGCCACTTTCCCGCCGACTTTGATGGCTTCAAAGAAACACCTCCTCCCGCCGACATGGACACGACGGATTACATCGCTCGTTTTGGGATTTATGGGTATAAAAAATTCGTTTGGCAAGAAGCCTACAATTTTTACAAACAATGGACGAGCAAAGATTTCCCTCGAATGCTCATCGTCGAAATCCAACACGCTACGCCTTACTATGACGATTCATACGCCGTCAACTCGGCCAATATGGGGCCTTATGGCGACGCCATCATGTACGAGTTGATTCCCGCAATTGAGAAACAATTCAGAGGCATTGGGCAAGGTTGGGCACGTTTTCTCTACGGCGGCAGCACAGGAGGCTGGGAGGCTCTTGCAGCCCAAGTGTTTTATCCCGATGAGTTTAACGGCTGTTTTGCGGCTTGTCCTGACCCCATTACGTTTGAAGCCTACACGGTTGTTAATATTTACAAAGACGAAAACGCGTACTTTTTGCCTAGCGACTTCAAGAAAACTGCACGCCCAGGGATGCGCAGTTATCTAGGTCAGGTAAAGTGCACCATTGAAGAAATCAACCAACGCGAACTGGCCATTGGTGACAACTCACGTTCGGGCGACCAATGGGACATTTGGCAAGCAACCTACTCACCAATGGGCGAAAATGGGTATCCTAAGCCCATTTGGGACAAAGAAACGGGTAAAATCGACCATAGTGTAGCAAAATACTGGTCAGAAAACTACGATTTGATGCACATTCTCAAACGCCAATGGGCCACTGTTGGGAAAAAATTGCAAGGAAAAATCCACATCTACTGCGGCGATATGGACAATTATTACCTCAACAATGCGGTCTATTTAATGGAGGATTTCTTGAAAACAACCAAGAACCCGCATTACGACGGCGAAGTAAAATACGGCGACCGTTTTGAACACTGCTGGAACGGCGACCCCAACGTGCCGAATTACGTGTCGCGGCTTCGTTATAATACCATGTACATTCCTAAAATCCTGAAGCGTATCGAAGCTGGTGCCCCCGCAGGAGCCGATTTAAAGAGTTGGCGGTATTGATATTATCTAGCACTTCTATTGGCTTTTATAACGGTAGAAGTGCTAGGCAAACGATTGTTTATCCAGCCAGTTGTTAGTAACTTGCATAACCAATAGACTAATACAATGCAGCACCTTGAAAGAATTACGATCGACCCAGAAATATGCCATGGGAAGCCTGTCATCCGTGGGATGCGTTGGCCAGTAGAAGTTATGATAGATATGATAGGGTCAGGAATGTCTTTTGATGATATTTTGAGCGATCATCCAGAACTGGAACGTGAAGATATTCTTGCTTGCCTGAGTTACGCAAAACTATTGGTTTCTGGATTTTCATTGAAAGAAGCTGCCTAAATGAAATTTCTTTGCGATGTTCATATTTCCTTTAAGCTCGTCAAATTTTTGTCGAACAGCGGCTTTGAAGCATTTCATGTCAACTCATTAGAAAATAAGTGGTACACCAAAGATTCAGAAATTTGTCAATTTGCGGATAAAAACGATTTGATTGTTGTTACAAAAGACGAAGACTTCCGAAATTCCTTTTTTCTTAGGCATAGCCCGCGCAAATTGGTTCGTGTAATTTTAGGTAACATCTCTAATCAAGAATTACTCACTTTATTTGAACAGAATTTACTTCTAATAAGCAAGTTACACCAAGAAGGTTCCTTCTATATTGAATTAGGGCACGGTACCAATATATACAAACTACCAAATCTCTAACAGTTCCTAAATCGTATGAAACTACTTTGGGGAGGATTAGTAGGATTATTGATGGTAGCTGGCTGTCAGCGAGCCAGCAAAGTACCCAAACAAAACCCGTACTTTTCATTGACTGATACCATGGAAATACGAGTACCGAACGGTGTTTGGGAAGAAGTTCTGGACGACGGCGTTTATACTGTCACACGGGAGGGTTCAACCGAAGCTCCTTTTACCAACGAATACCATGATTTTAAAGGCGAAGGCAACTATCACTGCGCCGCCTGTGGAAATTTGCTGTTTCACTCAGCCCAAAAATACGACAGTGGCACAGGTTGGCCCAGTTTTTGGCAACCCGCTACTCCCCATTGTCTGTTGTTTCGCAAGGACTATTCAGAACGCGAAGAACGCATTGAAGTACGCTGTAGGCGGTGTAATGGGCACTTAGGCCACCTTTTTTACGACGGTCCCGCTCCTACTCGTCAACGGTATTGTATGAACTCGTTGGCGTTGAAGTTTGTAAAAATAGCTTCAAATAACCATTGATAATTTCCAAAAACTCCACAAAAAAAGCCGCTCCAGTGGAACGGCTTTTTTCTTAACAAGCTTCTCTAAACCTTCAAAATAATTAATGTTCTACTTCTTCTTCAACGTGGTGGCCGTTGCCGTTTGAGGTACCATTGTTGAAAACATACACTGCTTCAGCTGCTGACTTTTTGCCCAAACGAAACTTCAAACGCTCCACAATCCAGTACATGGTTGGAACTACAATCAACGTAAGGGTAGTACTGAACAACAACCCGTAGATAATGGTATAAGCCAATGGCCCCCAGAACAAGGCACTGAAACCTCCGATGAAAATTTGTGGATTAAATTCGGTAAACAACGTCACAAAGTTGATGTTCATCCCCAATGCCAGCGGAATCAAACCCAAAATACAAGCTGAGGCCGTCAATAATACGGGCGTCAAACGAGCGGCTCCTGCTTCAATCAACGCTTGACGGGTTGGGTAGCCACGGGTTTTCAATTCGTCCGTAAACTCAATCAACAAGATACCGTTCTTAATCACAATCCCCGCCAAGGCAAAGATACCCACCCCTGTCATAATGATAGACATGGTTTTGCCCGTAAGCATGAATCCAAGGAACACCCCAATCAAGCTAAACAGTACCGTAAAGAAGATGATAAGTGGCTTACTGGTGGAGTTAAACTGTGTCACTAGAATCAAGAAAATCAACAAGATAGCTCCCAAAAAGGCTGCTCCTAAGAACTGCATTGACTTCATTTGTTCTTCTTGTTCACCCCCCAAACGAATCGTATAACCTTGTGGAAGGTCTAGGCCATCCACTACTTCTTGCACTTGTACGTTTACTTCGTTGGCGTTGAATCCACCAAGTACATCCGACGACAACGTCACTACGCGCTCTTGGTCTTTTCGGTTGATACCACTGTAAGTAGTTGCGTAACGAATGTTGGTCAATGTACTCAAAGGAACTTGGCGCAATACACCACCAAGGTTCATATCGCGATATACCACGTTCATGCTCAACAATTTCTCAATCTGGTTGCGGTCGCCTTCTTTCAATCGCACCATAATCGGATAATCATCCTTGTCATCTCGGAATTTAGATACTTCAGTTCCGAACAATGCCCCACGAATTTGCAACGCAATCTGCGCCGTGCTGATACCTTCACGGGCTGCTTGCTCGCGGTTGATGTCAATCACAATTTCAGGTTTGTTCAACACCAAATCCGATTTCAATTCTTCAATTCCTTGAATTCCTGATTTGACGATGGCATTTTTTACTTTTGCGGTTACTTCTACCAACTGGCCAAAATCTTCGCCCGCAATCTCAATCGTCACTGGTTTCCCCGTTGGAGGGCCGTTACTTTCGGGTTCAGCTGTTACTTGTGCGCCTGGAATTCCTTTTACTTTTTCACGCACTTTCGCCAAAATGTCGGAAGTCGATACTCCGTGGTGAAGGCGTTCTTCTACGCTCTTGAAAGCCACCGTAATTTTCCCTTTGTGCGGGACTACCGTACGGTCAGGGTTGAAAGGGTCACCCGCATTGATACCAACGTTCGTAATGACCGAGGCTACTGCTGGGCTATTTTTCCCGATTACGCTATACACTCGGTCTTCCAATTGCTTCATTACCTCGTTGGTTTTAGAAGCGTCCGTTCCTTGTGGCATCACGCAATACACATACACAAAATCAGGGTCACCGCTTGGGAAGAAAACTGATTTTGGAGGAAAAGCTCCCATCAACACAAACGTTCCAACCAATATACCAATCACTCCCGCAAATACACCGTAAGGGCGGCGACCCGTAATTACCCACGCAATCACTTTACGGTAGCCATTTTTAAGACGCGGAAACACGTTTTCTTGGAAAGGAACAATGATTTTTGGGGTCAGAATGTAGTGGTTAAATACATATAGAATGGCAATAAATAAAAGCAAGTTACCAATCCCAAAGTTGATTAAATATCCTACTGCCGCAAGTCCTAGCAACACAAACAATGGGGTGCGAATCGACTTGAATGATTTGTCCTCGTTGGCATGTTCTTCAACGCGTTTTAGTGAAGACGCGGCAAAAACAGGGTTCATCACGTAAGCCACAAACAACGACGCAAACAAGGTAATAATCAGCGTCAATGGCAAAAATTTCATAAATTCACCCACAATACCTGGCCAAAACAACAATGGCAAAAACGGCGCGATAGTCGTCAGTGTACCCGACAATACGGGGATAAATACCTCACCAGCCGCATACGAAATGGCTTCGGTACGGGTCAGTTTTTTGTCGTCGTTATAAACGCGGTGGGCGTTTTCAATCACCACAATCGCGTCGTCCACCACAATCCCAAGTCCCAATAAAAACGCAAAGAGTACAATCGTGTTAAGCGTAAACGTAATACCCGTTGCCGAAGCAATAACGGGAAACAACACAAACGCTACTAGCGTGGACAAAGGCACCGAAAGTCCTACGAAAATCGCATCTTGAACCCCCATAAAGAACATCAGTACCAATACTACGAAGATAAAGCCCAAGATAACGGTGTTGAGTAGGTCGTTCAACTCTACTTTGGTACGCTCCGAACTATCGTTGGTCAAACTTACTTTCAAGCCGTCAGGGAACTTCGTTTCTTCGTATTTTTTCAAAATTGCCTTGATTTCATCTGCCGCCGAAATAAGGTTTTCCCCTCCCCGCTTGATGACGTTGAGCGTAATTACCGTTTTTCCATCCAAACTTGCATAGCTTTGTTTTTCGGCAAAACCGTCTTTCACTTCCGCAATTTCGGCCAAACGAAGCGTAGCACCTGTCGAAGAACGAACAATGATGTTTTCCAATTGGCGCACATCTTTGAACTCTCCCACTACGCGTAAGTTACGGCGAACGTTGTCCACGTTTAGCTCACCACCCGATACGTTGATGTTTTCACCCTGAATCGCGTTTTGAATTTCGTAAAACGATACCCCCGCCGCTTGCATTTTGTACAAGTCGAGGTTGATTTGGATTTCACGGTCAAGCGCCCCTACGATGTCCACCCGCGTGATTTCGGGCAACGACTCGATTTCGTCTTTGAGTTGTTCGGCATAATCTTTCAACTTTTTCAACGAGTAATTCCCCGCCAAGTTGATGTTCATAATCGGAAACTCCGAGAAGTTTACCTCCTGCACCGAAGGGTCTTGTTTGCGGTCAGACGGGAGGTCCACCAACGCTTTGTCAACGGCATCCGCTACGCGTTGTTTGGCTTCTTGCGCCTTGATTCCCGTCGAAAACTCCACCGTAATCAACGAGAAGTCTTGAATCGAGTTTGATTTAATTTTTGTTACCCCACTCGCCGCTTTGATTTGCTTTTCGATGGGTTTTGTAATGACAGTTTCAATATCCGAGGGGCTCGCGCCAGGATAAATCGTCGAGACAATCACCGTCGGAACGGCGATTTCGGGAAACTGTTCTTTGGGCATCGTGAAATACACGAACAAACCCGCTAGTGAAATTATAGCTGTAAAAAGATAGACGGTGGTTTTATTTTCTAAACACCAACGCGTCACTTTGAAGTCTTTTAGGGTTGTCATAACCTTACGGTTTAGGTTAATCGTTGTCAATTAATTGGTTACCAACATCAGTACGGTTAACCATTAACGAATAACAATTAACAGTTTTTAGAAACTGATTGCCTGACCATCGACCAAGTCTTGATAGCCGTCTGTGATGATTAAATCGCCTGCTTGGAGTCCATCCAAAATTTCGACGTCACCGTTGTAAGCTACCCCCATTTTCACCTTACGCCCTTTGGCTACTTTTTTGTTGCCTTCGGTAGTTGCTACGTACACCACATCTCCAAACTCAGTACTCTGAATGTAATTTTGCTTAATTACCAACACATTAGACTTATTGATATCGGCAATATTCAACACCGAAAGCATGTTTGGCTTAATGTCTGAACTGGTCGGAATCGCTACTTCGATTTTGAAGGTACGGTTAGCTGGGTTTACCAACTTGCTAATGAACGTCACGCGGGCGTTGATTTCACGGTTCAAATCAGGCAAAACAACCTTTACAGCATCGCCCATTTTGATGTGGCTGATATAAACATCAGGCACGTTGGCGGTTGCTTTGAGGCTTCCCAAGTTCACGATGCTTGCCAACGGCATTCCTGGCGCAGCAACTTCACCCGTTTTGGCCATCACACGCTCCACGGCACCACTGATAGGCGCATACACGTTGTACAAATCCACTTGTGTTTCGAGAACGGCCAAGTTTTTCTCCAACGCTTCTTTGTTGTTTTTGGCTTGCAAATACTGGATTTCTGTTCCAATTTTTTGATCCCAAAGTCCTTTTTGTTTTTCAAAAACAACATTCGCCAATTCCATTTGCTGTTTCAACGCCGCAATCTGGTCGCGCAAAATAGCGTTGTCGATTTTAGCCAACAACTGGCCCGCTTTCACCGTTTGGCCCTCTTTTACGTAAACAGTGGTATAAGTACCCGCCATACGAGGCGTTGCTGTTGCCGTATTTTTGGTTTCAACCGTTCCTTGAATTTCGATAAAGCTTTTGAAGCTACGCGCCTGCAAGGCTTCTGTTAGTACAGGGAATACTTTCTCTGCCGCTTTCATGCTTGGGTCAGCTGCCTTGATTTCGGCATCCAACTTGGCAATTTTTTCGGTCAATGTCTTTGACTCCGCTTTCAATTTGGCAAGTTCTTCTTTTTTACCCGCCAACGAATTATCTGTTTTTCCGCCACCACAGGCAGTCACAAAAACCGAGAGGAACAGCACCGCTACACCCGCGCGAAGCCCTGTATTAAAAGGAGTTTTTTTATTGGTAGTATATGTTGTCAATGTGCTCATAATAAAGTTTTTAAAGATTAGAAGGATAATTTTCCTTTTGCTTTGTCGAGGTCGATTTTGGCAAGTAGCAAATCATACAACGAAGCGAAATAGTTGGTTTGAGCTTCTTTCAAGGCCGACTCGGCGTTGATAACCTCAATGTTTGAACCTGTTCCTGATTGGTATTTGATTTTAGAAACCCGTACTACTTCTTGGGCCAAATCCAAGTTACGCTTTTGGTTTTTCAGCGTTTCGAGGCCATTGATGATGGTAATGTTGGCACTCCGAATCTGCAAATCAATCGACTGCTCTACCAAACTCAAACTTTGTTTTACTTTATCCACCGTAAACTTGGCTTGTTGGATTTTGTACTTCTTCGTAAAACCATCAAAGACAGGGATGTTCACGCTCAAACCGATATTAGCATTGTTAAACCAAGGTGAACCAAAAACATCTCCAATGCTATTACGACCTGTGTTGTAGCCGTAGCCACCAAACAAAGCTACCGTTGGATAATAGCCGCGCTTGTTGTTTTCAACGTCCATTTCAGAAAGCAACAAGTTGCTTTTCAGAATAGAATAATCAACGCGTTGGTCATAGCTAAAACCGCTACCATCATCGGCTTTGATTTCTCGTCCAATTCGTTCTACATCACTTTCGCTGATTCGGTCAGCTAAGATGATTTGTTCGTCAAGTTTCATTCCCATTTGGAACTTGAGCATGTAGTAACTCAAATCCACTAGGTTTTGTACTTTCGTCCGTTCTGTTTTGAGATTATTAAGTGACACTTCCAAACGGTCAACGTCGAGTTTTTCAACAAACCCTTTTTGGTTCATGGCACTCATTTCGCGGGTCAAGCTGTCCAACCGTTGGATGTTTAAATCGAGCACTTTGGCTCTCTCTTCGGCAACCAACACGCTGTAGTACGCTTTAGAAACGCTTTCAGCCACCTGAATTTTAGACTGAGTCACGTTTTTAACTGCCAATTCGCGGTACGCTTGGGCTGCTTTTAAACCCAACAACCACTGTGCATTGAACAAGATTTGAGAAAGTTGTAATGCCGCATTACCCGAATATTTTACCCCAAATTGAACTGCAATTGGAGGAGCATCAGCAGGAGCATTTTGGTCAAAAAAGACCGCTGGTAAAAAAGCACGTTGGATAATTAGGTTATCCATAAGACTGACCGAAGCACTAACTTGCGGAAGCCCTACAGCTCTAATTTCTCCAATGCGCGACTCGGCACTTTGCGCGTCAGTTTGGGTATTTTTTACATTGATGTTGTGCGTTAATCCGTATTGAATGGCTTCTTGAAGAGAATAACGCGTTTGGCTGTACGTCGGAAACAGTGGCAGCATAAGCAGTACCAGCCATTTCCATTGCGGTCGAAATTGTGGCATATAGTAAAGTGTTGATTATAAAATTGTGGGGTTGTTAAAAAAAATGAGCTGTTAATAGGTATTCTTTTGGCTAAAAAAAGCCATGGTGGATATAGGCGTTGAAAGCTGTTTGGTTATATATTTTTCATACAGATTTAGTCCTTCAATGGTCACAATTCCGCGTAAAAAGTGATCGAGCAGTTCCAATTGAGTATCCAATGGGTTAAACTGTCCAAGTGGAAAGAGATACGGGTCTAACCCCATTTCTACCTGTTCGAGTCTCAAACGCGATAGTATATCTACGTTGACAGTGGAGCGGTACAAGCCCATTTCGATGCCTTTCAAAAGGTTCTTCTTGACCATCTCAAGAATAAATTCTTTTTTATACTTAGAGAACAAATCCCACGCTTGTGGGTAATACTTCTTGATGTCAAAAATGGCCGTTGGGTTCATGCCCGCCATCGTTTGGCGCATCATTTCAGAAGTCATTACCATCTCTGCAATCGGGTCGGGTGCTTCATTTTGCATCTGTTCGGCAATGGTGCGGTCACAAGCAAAATGGTGCTCAACTCCTGCATACACTATTGCGTTTTTGTCTTCAAAATGCTGATAAATGGTTTTTTTAGAAATGCCCAATTCCCTTGCAATGTCGTCCATCGTTACGCTTTTCACTCCGTACCGAAAAAACAATTCTTGGGCTTTATCTAAGATTCTTTCTCTCACTCTTACTGTACTTAGTTTTTCACTTTTTTTATACGAAACTTAGGAAACTTAATGAAAGTTCAAAGTTTCCGAAGTTTTTTTAAAAAAAGTCATGGCTGTGTTTTAGGCTCTAAGTATCTAGTAAGTTGATTATTATCTATAATACAAAATAAATGGGCGCTAGTGACAACCCTATGTCAGTAGGGTTAACTTTTTTTTATGAAATTTTGAGGTGGTACACAAAAAATAAATTTTGTACTTTTCAAATAATAAATTTAACCATAGCTGTTTTTCAAAAATTGGACGATGTCCTGAAAAATCAACCGCTACAAAAGTAAAAACCCACTTTACGGTAGCGTACAAAAACTACGTAAAGTGGGTAAAAACAGGGACGAAAGGGAAGAAAAGGAGGATAAACCTATATTTACAATTCTTCGTTTAGGAGATTTTCCGCCTTGAGCTTGTTATTTTCTTCTTCAACCAACCGATTGATTTCTTTAATTACATCAAAAAACACAACCAACTTATCCAAAGGAATTTGATCACGCAACATCGTATTAAACGAGATGACTCCTTCGCGGGCTTGTTCGCGTTTGCGCTTACCCACGTCGGTCAAAAACACTTTGACAAAACGTTTATCTGTTTCGTCCGTTTCTCGACGTATCCAGCCGCGTTCTTCGAGTGCTTTCAGTGTTCGGGTCAGACTGCGGGGCTCCATCCCGATTGACGGCCCAATCTTGGTAGCAGGCGTCCCGTAATCGAGGTCAATATTTAGTAGCACATATCCAATGGCCATCGTCATGTCGTAGCGACGAGACGCATAGGTATTGTACATTCTCGAAATGGCGTGCCAAGCCCATTTAATATGAAAATCCACCGTTTTTTCCTTGCGCATTGCCTATTGTGAGTTGGTATCAGTTTAGGCAAATATAGAAGTTAATCTTTAACTTGGTAGGCTTGCATACTATTTTTATTATACTGCCAAACGAAATTTAGTAGCGTACTTACGAACGGCACGGCCAATAAATAACCCACCCATCAGACCTGGCATAATCCAAGTGGCAATATAGACTGCTTGAGGCGCTTCGGGAAAAATATAACGGATGTTTACTAACGCAAACGCGGTAAACGTAGCAATGTACGACCCACCCATCCGCTCAATGTGGATAAAAAACCATTCTTTCGCACCATACTTTGCTTTTTCGGGAGCAAGGTACTTTCGAATATCGTACAACGCATTGGTGCCGCTAAAAAAACCAAAAGCCAAAAATAATATACTCATCGATGAAAAGTGCCCCGTTTGAAATGAACGCTGCACAAAATACAAACCATAGGCCATCATTATCACTGACGCCGCCCCCATGACAGACGAAATCGCCCAATCATACCAGCGAACTGGCTCACTTCCACGTTGTTGCAAGGCTCGTTTTCCCGTAAAACACATGTAAAAACTAAAAACAGCGATGCCTGTCAAAAACAAGCGTCCATCTGTAAAAGGGCTTACTAACACCAAACCTACCGAAGAAAACGCCACAACCACCATCGACCAGTAATACACCAACCCTGTTCGGTTGTGAAGGGTATTGCCTTTTTTGGAAAGCATCGGAACAATTCCTACTCCAAGGGCTAAAAACCCAAAAACAATGTGCGTGATAAGGAAAAAAGTTTTCATGGCCTGACTGGTTATTGGTTGATTGATGAACCAAAACTCGTACAAAATCAGGCACAAGGATAGCAAAACACGACGAAGCGTCGCATCTTTGGCGTGAAGTGTCGCCCCGAGAGAGTGGAGAAATTAGCGCTTAGTCTCTGCAAATACACGACACGCTTCTACCAAATTTTCAATGTCTTCGTCGGTATGCCAAGCGCTCAATACAATGCGGGTATTGGCCCTGTCCGTTGGCTTGGGATAAGCAAAACTATACACAAAAATACCCCGCTGAAGCAAAAATGGATACAAGTCGTCGTGAGGAGTGTAAAATACTGGAAATAACGCGTTGGAAGCATTAAAAAGCCCCAAAGAAGCAAGTTGCGTAGCGCATTGACGAACATTATACGCCAAACGCTGGTATGCCTCAGCATACAAGTCGGTAGCGTGTAAATACGCGTACAGGTGATCAGGGGCAATGGGTGAGCAACCGCCAAAGTAAGCCGTCGAACGAATTTTTTGGAGTGTGATTTTGTCCGAAAAAATGACCCCGCCAGGCAACCCCATCGCTTTGGCCAAAGACGCCGTAACGATGATCCGAACGTGAGGTAACGACGGAATTTGCCCCCAAATACCTTTTCCTTCCTCGCCAATCACCCCCAATCCGTGCGAATCGTCAACGAGCAAGACCCATTCTCGGTCGTCGGGAAGGCGTGTTATCCAATCAAACGCGTATAATTTTCCGCGTAAAGCATCCACGGAATTAGTGACTAAGCATACTTTAGCTGTATCCTGAAAAGACGATGGTTTCACTAAGTTTTCAACCCACTCCTCAAAACTCACGGCTGGAATCGACACTTGAGGCAAATGCCACACCGCAGGGTGGACATCGGGAGAATACACAAACTCGTACCCATCTAACATCAACTGCCGAATTGCGGCCTGTCCTGCCAACATCCCCGACGATAACGTCAGCGCCGCCTCCGAACCCGTCCAAGCCGCTAATTTAGCCTCCGCTTGTTCATAGATACGTAACTGGAGATTTCCATTACGCGAACTCCCATATACACTTCCGTACACCTGCAACCCTTCTTGAATCAAGGCTTGAAAAGCAGGATGTTGCGGCAGACCTAGGTACGCCGTACCGCTAAAATACAAGTACGTTTTTCCATCGAGCTCAATCGTCCGATTAGGCAAGTGGGTGATTTGGTGATAACTAGCAGAATTCAAAACAGGTCAACGTTGGTACTAATGCAATTGTGCACCTGTACCGTTTTCGGTGGCAAAAATAATTTTTCCAAAATCAAACTGAACTCCCGTTGCAGGGTCATTGGCAATAAGCAACGTACCGTCCATGTCCACGTAGTCGAGCATGGGAAGCAAGTGCGCAATCGCCGAAATACCCACGCTGCTTTCGTTCATACAGCCTACCATCGTTTTCAGGCCAAGGGTTTTGGCTTCGGCCAACATTCGTCGTGCGGGCGTAAGGCCACCGCATTTGGTCAACTTCACATTGACTCCGTGAAAGTAACCTGCGCATTTGGCCACATCTGCTTCTACAATGCAACTTTCGTCGGCAATGCAGGGCAACGCACTTTCCGCATAAACTTGTTTCATCCCCGCCCAATCGTCCGCACGCAGGGGTTGTTCGATAAATTCAACGCCTAATTTTTTTAATTCATGGCTATACTCAATGGCTTGCGTCGCCGTCCAAGCGCAGTTCGCATCTACTCGAAACACCGCATCAGTATGGCTACGTAGGGTTCGGACAATCTCCAAATCCTCTGCTGTACCCAATTTAATTTTGTACAATGGCCACGGAAACTCCTTCATTTTTGCCACCATTTTATCAATGCTATCAATTCCGATGGTGTAATCAGTAATTGGTATTGCATCGGCTGAAAGCCCCCAGGCATCGTAGAGCTTTTTCCCTTGTTTTTTGGCCCAAAGGTCGTTGGCAGCTTCATCCAAAGCGCACTGCGCAAACGGCATATCGTGCAAGTATTGGTTGGTCAACTGCCAAAACTCCTCGGGAGATGTTAGGGTATCGTTTTCAATCACATTTCGTATTTGCTCAAGGCGGCCTATCATTCCTTCAATCGTAATACCGTAGTATTTGTTGGAAGTAGCCTCTCCAAAGCCCCGAAAGCTCCCTTCTCGGAGTTCTACAATGAGCGTAGGTTGCACATCGCGTGAATCGTGAGCGATGGTAAAGGTGTGGCGAAGCCGTAAGTCGAAGCGATGAAAGTATAATTGCATACGTCTAAAAACAAAAGAGGAGACAAAAGTACATCTTTTCTCTCCTCTTTGCGTTGCTTAATCCGTCGAAAATCCTGGCGGACAAATAATACTATAAAATGTATAACTCAGGGTAATTGACGTGTAGTAGTATTTATCGCGGGTAGTTGGATTGCCAAGCTGGAGTTTTTGACCCAATGGCACGTTATCTCCCAAATCGTCTAAGTAATCGGTAAAAAGAACCCTAGTACCAAATTCAAACTCTAAGCTCCAAGGGCGTTTAAACTCCCACTTCACTCCCGCTCCAAAAGGAATATTCATTTGGGTTGTTTTATATTCGGCCGTTTTTGTGCGCGGTTTAAATTTATAAAACCCCAATCCACCCATCAGGTAGGGCGTCCAGTTGACGTCTTTACGGCGTTGCGAGTAATTCAGAAAGTTATACTCAAGTATCAAATCTCCTTCAGCTACCCTAGAACGAAACGAGCCATTACGGGCCTGATTGAAAGGGTCAGACGAGCGACTGTCTTTTGCTCCAATAATGCCCATATTTCCGCCTAATCGCAACGAAACTGCTGGCGACGCATTATAACGCACAAAAGCATGGCCTCCAGGCAAATAGTTTTTAGGGTTAAAAAAAGGAGCATAGTCTCCTTTGTAATTAAACCCTCCTAGTCCAGCGCCAATATTCCACCGCTGGGCTTCGGCCTGTAAAGAAAAGGCTCCCAAAAGGAAGCCGATAAAATAAGTGTGCAGTTTGCTATCCACGTATGATGAATTCTTGGTTTTTGCCCTTGTTAACTTTTAACGAAGTCCAATAACTTAACGAATCGGCGGGCATTTAATTTTAGTTGGTAACACATAGGTTACTGTGATACTGGAAAGCATGTAGGTATCTTTCCGAACAGGATTTCCTCTAAAATCACCCTGTTGCCATCCTCCCAAAGGACCATTTGCAAACGGATTAGCTGTTGGGTTATTGGGATCGACAATTCTGGCTACAGTTTCAGTACGATCACGTCCAGTACGTGCTGCAATTTGCTCAAGCGTACGGTTTGACATCGCTCGTGCCATGTCATTTTTAAGAATGTCAGGATTTGGATAAAACCCACTTGCATCATCCAAAAAATCTGACCCCGAAAAACGGAAGCCACCTTCTACCCCAACGTTCCACTGGTCATTGATTTTCCAAGTAAAGCCCAATCCAAAAGGAATAGAATAGGTTACCAATGAGTAAGGTTTCTCAAACCCTGGCTGTCCTTGGCCTTCCGTTCCTAGTGGTTGGAGGGCTATCCAGCGCTTGTTTTTAGGATACCTGTCGTAAGATGTTGAATCAGGAACCATTGCTTTCGGATTATGAGCAAGCAGCGCAACTCCAGCAAAAATGTAGGGGGTAAACTTTGCGCGACGATTTGGGCTACGTCCATCTCCCCAAAATTTGTAAATACCTACTAAGCTAAATTCTTTGAGGTTATTACGAAAATGTAAGTTTCGAACATACGCCCCTGAAAACGGCGTACCTCCGCGGTTATAGTATTCATCGTCACTAAAAATTTGTGCCCACGTAAACCCAAAACGGGCTGCCAAATGCGGTGTATAATGCTTCGTATAAGCGGCATTAATGTTCCAGCGCATGGTTTTAAACAAGGTATTCACTGGACTTCGATAGGGGGCCAAATCACCTGCATAGCTAGACGTCCCCGCCCCAAAACTCACGGTAGAGTACTGCTCAAATGGCGTTCGACGACGGCGTTGTGCTTCCGATTGGAGCGTCACAAACAGCGTAAACAACACGATTCCGACAATTATCTTATAATTCATTCGCTTTACTGGATTGATGCGTGACTTTGTGTTCAACGCAAAAATGAATCTTTTTATTGAATATCCCCGCAAAAATCGCGCCTAAGATTAATTGCGGGCGTCTAACCCCCAATGTAGTTTTGTACGTAGGGTTTGTACAAAATTATCTTGTTTAAACTTGACAAGTCGCGCTTTAAAAACTGCTTTTTTTACGGTCAACGCAATGGTAGAATCCACAATCCGAAACCGCGAGTCTAGCGAAACAAGGAAATTATTACTACGGCTTTCTACCCGAAAAGTCAACTGACTTCCATCGGGAATAATCATGGGGCGAACGTTCAGGTTATGCGGACTAATGGGGGTGATGACAAAAACGTCGTTGGTTGGTAATACAACAGGCCCTCCGCAGCTCAATGAATAACCAGTCGAGCCCGTAGGAGTAGAAACGATAAGTCCATCAGCCCAATACGAATTTAAAAACTCCCCGTCTAAGTACGCATGAATGGTAATCATCGACGAAGTATCGGTTTTCGTGATGGTAAAATCGTTCAGGGCAAAGTTATAATCTTCAAATAAATCGTTGTCCGAATTTACACTAACCAATGCACGCTCTTCAATCTGGTAATTTCCTTCAAAAAGCGCTGCTAATTGGGTAGGAATACACTCAGGGGAAACGGTCGCTAAAAAACCTAGACGCCCCGTATTTATCCCCAAAATGGGTATTTGGCGCGAACGCGACTGCATGACCGACTCCAACAACGTACCATCGCCACCTATGCTAAAAATAAAATCAGCATCGGGAGCCCCGTGCGGATGGGGGTACGTTTTGGGCGTATGTGGCTCTACTCCTGCTTGAAGAAGATGCGTATAAAAGGACGCAGAAATTGAGAAATCTACCCCTTTTTGTTGAAGTATATCAAATAAAGCCTGTACGTGAGGCTGCGTTTCTGTGGTAAAAATACGTCCGTGAATGGCGATTTTCATGGGTATCGCTTCTCAAATAAGTAAGGACGCAAAGGTAGAACTTTCTACGATTAGGTTTCTAAATACCGTAACAATAAATCAAGGCGATGACGGTCAGGGTTTTCCACGGGTGCATTGCCAAAGACGTTCTCTACCGTGTAGCCGAAGCGTTCTAGGGTGGCTACTACGGCCGACACTTCTGTACGATTTAGCTTCAAAGTCAGCGTGGCTTCATCAAGCGCGCCGTACTCGGCTCCCGAAAAAAAGCTGCTAATAATTTTTGTGCTATTGGATTCGACCAATCGGCTAATTTCGGTCAATGAATAATCTCGGTTGGCCATTTTAAGCACGACCACCGCCCCTTTTTCTTGAACTCCAAGCAAGTTGGCAAACTTAGAAATCATATCGCTTACCAAAATCGTACCTGCGTACAAATTGTCTTCGTCCAGTACGGGAACCGTATCTAATTGGTAATGGTTAGCAATTCCCATTACTTCAAAAATGTGTTGAAATGATGTTGCATGAACTGGGTTGGGCGGAAGGTTTAAGTCCGAAAGCTGCTTTTCGTCGTCAGGTAAACTCAACAACGTGTCCTCACTGAGCAGTCCTTTATATTCTTCCTCTTCCACCAAGGCCAACTGACGTAGGCCATACTCGTCCATTAAGTCAACCGCCTGCCCCACCGAATCGTACGGTCGTAAAACGGGCGTCGTAGAGTTAATAAGTTCTTCAGCGAGCATGTTGATGTGTATTTTTTGGAAAACTTAGAAAAGTTATTTAAAGTTTCCAAAAATATTGTGTGAATTTATTACAAACAGTACCAATGAGCACCAATAGTAGCTTAAAGTTTCTCTACGATGAACTCAACCCTACGGTTGCGACGGCGCTCTGCTTCGGATGTTCCTTTGGAAACAGGGCGGGTAGAACCCAAGCCTTTTGCTCCCACCCGCGCGGAGTCAATTCCTTTGGCTACCAAATACTTTTTCACGGCGTTGGCGCGGTTTTGCGACAATTCTACATTTTTATCAAAATCACCCAGATTGTCGGTATGCCCTTCCACTCGAATTTCCATGTTGGTATTTTCGCGCATGAGTTGAACAAGGCGGTCAAGCTCAGATGACGAAGCAGGTAACAAATCATACTTACCCGTATCAAAATAAATATTGTTGAGCGTAATGCTTTCTCCCACCGCTACGGGATTTAGGGTAATTTCATTGGCGACTTCCTCTCCAGCCTTTGCATTTGTCAAATCAAACGCACCACTAACAGGAAAATACCCTTTCGCTGCGGCCACGTATGCGTATTTGTTGCCCGCATCCAAGCTAATTTTAAATTTCCCCGACGACGCAGACAACTGCATCGAGTCCAGTCCATTGTCTTCACTCGGTACGACGTAGCTTATTTTTGCGGCAATCGGTTTTTTCGTTTTAGCATCTATCACCGTTCCCCGCAATGTCACCACTTTGGCTACGGGCGCTTCTGATTTGCTCTCAATTGGCGGCACGGGTGTGGGTGTATTGGCAATAACGGGCGGTTCTTCTTTTTTAGGTTCAGGCTTGGGTTTGGGCGGCACTCTCCTTGGGTTACGAATGTGTACGCCAAAGTAGTTCCAATACCGCTTTGTTCCGTAATCTTTTCCCTCAAACATATCAAATACCTCGATGCCTGGGTCGAGTCTTTCGTAGTAAACCGAAAATTTCACCACATCGCCAGGGTAAACCGTGCGGGTTTCTGGGGCTACAGGAATCCCTACTGCCTTGATAAACCTGTATTTTTTTGTTGTATTTTTAGGTTCGTACAAACGGCTTTTAGGGTCAACCTCAATATAGTTTCTATCTAAATTTCCTTGACGCTCGCCAAAAAAATCGCGAAGGGTGGGATTACGTTGCGCAGACTCAAACCTAAAATGCAATATCGTGTAGTCATCAGTCAGCTCCACTTTAGTAAGTGCCACATCTGGCTGCGATTGTTCTTCAACGTAGGGGCTTAACGTGGTAATTTTCTGAGCCATCGCCCCAAATGAAACCCATAAAAATAATAAAAAGGAGTAGCGTAGTCGTTTCATGGTCTTAGCAAAGATTCTTTTTACTCGCCCGAATAACGTCTCTGAAAAAAGATTAGTGCTATTTGTTTGTTAAAAATCGTTAATTCTCCGCCATTCAACTCCACTTTTTGACCATTTCTACCAATGTATATTTTTAAATGAAAAAGTATTTAGATAATTGTCTAATTATTTAATCAACTATGAACACCCTTTTCCGTGCCCTTAACGACCCCACTCGACGGCAAATTTTAGAAATCTTGCGGGAAGGCGACCTTACTGCGGGAGAAATTGCCGAACGGTTTGACATGACCAAACCGAGCATTTCTCACCACTTAGATTTGCTCAAGCAAGCCGAACTTGTCAGTGCCGACAAACGAGGTCAGTTTATTTATTACACCCTCAACACTACCGTTTTAGACGAATTATTATCCTGGATTTTCACCCTTAAAAACCAATGAAAAAGACCTTAGAATACCTCGCCTGGGTCGCTATTGTGCTTCCCCTTGTTTATCTGTTTTTGGTGTGGAACCAACTTCCCGACATCGTCCCAACGCACTTTGGCCCAAGTGGTAAACCCGATGCCTACGGCCCCAAATGGACGCTTACCATATTAAGCGCCGTTTCCATTGGCGTATATTTTTTGTTGCGGTACGTTCCACAGCTTGATCCTCGTCTCAACAAAGCTAGTTTATCAGAACATTATCCCAAGTTAGTGCTGCTGATTGTGACCTTTCTAGCGTTGGTGCATTGCTTGGTTATTCGCGCCTCTCTCTCGGAAATGGCAGGCGAGAACTTTACGACGATTTTGCTGGTCGGGGTATTTTTACTGTTTGCAGGGATTGGGAACTACTTCAACAACATCAAGTCCAATTATTTTGTGGGCTTCCGTACTCCGTGGACACTCGAAAGCGAAACCGTGTGGCGTAAAACCCACCAATTGGCCGCCAAATTGTACTTTGGAATGGGGTTATTAGGAGCGTTTGTCGTCATCTGGTTGCCCGAATTGTGGAAACTTTTTTGGACGCTAGGGTTAATTTTTGGCTCAACAATCTGGATTGTGGCATATTCATACCGTGTATATCAACAAGAAAAAAAATGAAAAAGTGGATAAAAGTACTCTTGTGCTTAGGAATTGGACACACGAGTTTTTCGCAAACGTGGTACGAGGGTACAATCTCAACGCTCAAATTTGGGCTCAAAATAACTACTACTTCCCAAACCGCCCAGGTTTTTATTCCTGAGCAGGGAATGTTTGAGCAACCCTTAAAAAACACTGTATTTCAGGGAGATAGTTTGCGAGGTGAGCTGAAAAGTGTCAACGTTTTGCTCAGTGGTAAAATAGATTCTTTGTCGTTTGAAGGTCAGTGGAAACAAAATAGTTTTCCTACCCCGTTGCGCCTAAAACGAGTGGCAGAATTATCGTTTTTTAAACGCCCCCAAATGCCTAAAGCGCCTTTTCCCTACCGCGATGAAAAGGTCAAATTTACGAACAATGAGGGTTCGATTACTTTTGGCGGAACACTCACTTTGCCCGAAGGGAAAGGCCCGTTCAAAACAGTGGTGCTTATTTCAGGTTCTGGTCAGCAAGACCGAGATGAAAGCCTTTTTGGGCACAAAGCGTTCTGGGTCATCGCCGACCACTTAACCCGACAAGGCATCGCCGTGTTGCGCGTTGACGACCGAGGGGTAGGTGAAACGACGGGTTCGATAGGAACGTCGGCCGACTACGCCCAAGATGTTTTAAATGCCATTCGTTACCTCAAAACGCGAAAAGAAGTTAACCCAAAAAAAATAGGCTTAATC
This sequence comes from Runella sp. R5_40, assembly GCF_057652295.1. NCBI lineage: Bacteria > Pseudomonadati > Bacteroidota > Cytophagia > Cytophagales > Spirosomataceae > Runella > Runella sp. R5_40. The sequence continues at coordinate 210,838 of NZ_JBYFCH010000001.1, forward strand.
GGCCACAGCGAAGGCGGTGTCATTGCACCTCTTGCAGCGGTACAATCAAAAGACGTGGCGTTTATTGTCTCCTTGGCGGGTTTGGGAATGAGTGGCAAAGAGTTACTTCTCCGCCAAAGCGACGATATTTTGAAACAAATGGGTAGCAATGAAACCTACCGAAATCAAGTGCGTAGCCTCAACGAAGTCATCTACTCAACGGTAGCTAGGTTACCACTGGAAGGCGACATCAAAGATAGCCTTCAAGCTACCTTTGACCAATGGGTAAAAAGCCAACCCGAAAGCGTGTTGGGGCAACTTGGCTACCGAACGGAACAAGGTCGCAAGGGTTTTCTGAAACAAATCGAAACCATGAACTCCTCTTGGTATCGGTATTTTATCAAATATGACCCGCAGCCTGTTTTGTCAAAAATCACGATTCCTGTCCTTGCCCTCAACGGCAGTAAGGACGTTCAGGTGGCTTCTCAACCCAATTTAGAGGGTTTTAAAAGCGGTTTGACGGCTGCTGGCAATAAACAATTTGAGACGGTTGAACTGCCTGGCCTGAACCATTTGTTCCAAAAATGTACTAAGTGCACCTCCGCCGAATACGGTCTTTTGGAGGAAACATTCTCCGTAGAAGCCCTTGAGTTGGTCACTAATTGGGTGAAGAAGAGATAAAACACCTTCCCGAAAGTTCTTTACCTTCCCGAAAGTTTAAAACTTTCGGGAAGGTGCTGTTATTTCAAAAACTGCTCCCAAAGGAGTTTTCCCGCTACGCCCAAAAATACCACGCCCGTAATGACGTTGACGTACTTCATGCGCTTAACCGTGATAAACTGGCGAAGGCGCTGGGCATAAACGGCCAAAGCAGTCTGAGTGCCAAACACCCCTACGAGGCTCATACTGAAGAAAATAATCATTTCGGCCAAATCATAACGGCCTTTGGTGCGAAGGTACGTAGCAATGGCCGCCCACGACATAAAATTGACGGGGTTGAGGGCATTGAGAGCCACGCCTTTTAAAAACAATTTTACCATCGAACGCTTACTACGAGGTTCGTCTTCTTTATCTTCCGACGCAATGGTCGGGACGCGAAAGAAGTTTTTAACCCCCAAAACCACCAAAAAAATAATCCCAATGGCCCCTACCCATTTGTCAAAGTGTTCAATTTGGGGCAAAAATGACGTTCCGAAAATAGCTGTAAAGCAAAAAAAAGCATCGCTCGCCACCACGCCCAAAACGATTTGAATTCCGCTTCGGTAGCCGCGCTCAACGCTGGTTTGAATCAATGAAAAAAAGACAGTTCCAAAAGTAAGACAGAGTAAAACCCCCGTAATGAGGCCGTAAAGTGCAGCAATAAGCATTCGTTTTTAGTTGTTGTTGAATATCTACTTTCTAAATCCCTCGCAGTCGGGCTATTTTTAATAAGCCCATGACGCTGAGTGAATCTGTAATTTCGGAGCGCATCACCATTTCAATGGCCTCCGACAATGCTATTTTCCGAACGTGCAGTTGTTCGGTATCTTCTGGCTCGGCTTGGGCTTGGGTAAGGTCTTCGGCGATGTACAAAAAGCCCTCCTCGTCACCCACGGAATTGGAAAGGTGAACGCGCGCAATTTTTGTCCATTTGGCCGCTATTAAACCCGTTTCTTCCAACAATTCTCGTTTAGCGCCTTCAATCGGGTCTTCGTCCATCGGGCCACCGCCTTCGGGAATTTCCCACGAGTATTCGTTCAACGGATAGCGATACTGACCGACCAAGTACGTGTAGCCTTCGCTGTCGATAGGAATCACGCCAATGGCTTTATTTTTATAATGGACTACCCCATAAATCCCTTCACCACCGCTGGGATTTATGACATCTTCGTGCCGTACTTGAATCCATTTATTATCGTAAACCACTTCACTTTTAAGGGTTTTCCACGGGTTTATTGTTTCGTTCGGTAAAGACATACGTTTGGTCGATTGACAAGTTTTAATGGTCGAATAAGTGTTGTACAGGGCAATTGTTTCCCCCTAAACTCGTACCTTTGCGGCCAATTACTTTTAAAAAAGTCGTGCAAGTTAGCCAAAAATCTAAATTTCGCTGGATTATCGTCTCCCTTGTGTTGAGCATAATCTTGATGAGTATCAAGTTCGCCGCGTTCTATTTGACCCATTCCAACGCCATTCTTAGCGACGCTCTCGAATCCATCATTAACGTCATTGCTAGTGCCTTTGCGTTCTATAGCATTTACCTTTCTTCGCAACCGAAAGACCATGACCACCCGTATGGACACGGCAAAATTGAGTTTTTTTCGTCAGGTTTTGAAGGAGCACTTATCATCATAGCTGGGGTCTGGATTGCCGTTGAGGCTATTCAGCATCTACTTCATCCTCAGCCCGTTGAACACCTCGACTGGGGCGTTTTGCTGATTCTATTGACCGTTATTATCAACGGAGCGTTGGGTTATTATTTACAAAAAGTAGGAAAAACGACTCGCTCGGAAGCACTCATTGCCGACGGCAAACACCTTGTTACCGACAGCTTGAGCAGCGTTTTGATTTTGGTCGGCTTGGGCTTGTTGATGCTTACCAAAATTCAGTGGATTGATAGCGCAGCATCGTTGGTGTTGTCGTTAGTGATTTTTTACAACGGTTTTAAACTTATTCGTACCTCAGTAGGGGCATTGATGGACGAAACCGACCCCGAGTTGTTTGAACATGCTGTTGATATTTTGCGCAACCACAAACAAGACTATTGGGTGGATGTGCACAACATGCGGATTCAAAAGTACGGCTCAGACCTCCACATCGACTGCCATTTGACGCTCCCTTATTATTGGGATTTGCAACAAGTCCACCAAGCTGTTCATGAATTTGAGGACGCGCTTGAAGCCAATTACGTTGGCAACGTGGAGCTTTTTATCCATGCCGACCCTTGCCTTCCCGACTGCTGCAAGTACTGCCGCCTCGAAGGCTGCCCCGTACGAAGCAAAGCCTTCAAGAAAGACATTGATTGGAGCATCCACAACTTGTCGAAAAATCAAAAGCACTTCGTAGAAGCCGATTGACTACAAGGCCAACTAGAGGGAAAAGAACAGCAAGAACTAGAAGTAGTATTTTGATTTATTTTACCACCTGCCAAACTCCGTAAAAACTCACCATTAAAATCGACACGACGCTTAACCAGAAGAAGAAGTTGTAGGTAGGTGTGGGTGAAAGAGACACGGGCAACTCTCGGTAGCGAAACACCAACGCTACCCAAAGTACCAATAGCAGCAAAATAGAAGTTGCAATTCCGCCCAAAAGAATCATCGTAACGGGCATCTGAATAACCAAAAAAAGCACGCACCAAATGATAGGAAAAGCCCACGAAAGCATTCCTATCACGCGTTTGCGCGAGGCTTCGTCGTCGAATTTGACCCAGCCGAGTTGTCCAAACGCATCGCCAAAAATCCGTGACCAACTGGCCGTCGCGGTAAAAAGGGTAGAGTAAAGCACAAAAAAAGCACCAATCAAAAAAATCACTTTGGCCCATTCGCCCAGCGTTTGGGTAAACAGTTTTGAAAGGGTTTCGATCATGGCGTAGCCTTCGGGCACTTCGCCGTGTTGGTGCAGCAATGCCGCTCCCAACAAATAAAAAGCCGCCGTTACGAGGGTATAAACAATCATCGAACACACGGCATCCAAGTACATCACTTTTATCCAACCTTTGGCTCGGTCGGCCCATTCGGGGCTGCCGTCGTTGGGGCCTGCGTAGGCCGCGTAGCCTTTTTCGATGCACCAATAGTTGTAAAACATGATTTCGTCGCCGCCGACGCCCGTGATTCCAAAAGCCCCAATCGCCACGCCTGTCACCGCAGGCGGAAGTGAGAAAGACAACCCGCTGCTAAGTTGCTCCCAGCTAATGGCGTAAGGAGTAAATTGCAACAAAATAAGGGAAATGAGCACCGTAACGGTAAACAGAATAATCATAATCAACGACCCTTGCTCGACGGGTTTGTAAAAACCACGATAGACCAACACAGCCGTAACGAGCGCTGCAATTGCTGCCCAAAGGTTTGTTCCTAAAAACGGAAACGCCATATTGAGTACAATGGCAACGCCGCCCACAATCCCACCGACTTGTAGCAGTTTTAAGCCTTGCAGCGACAACCACAGCCAAATACTCCAATGCGCCTTTCCCCACTTTTTACCATCGAGGCGGTTGAGTGACTGCATGGTAGGCACACCCGTGTAAATCGCATTTTTTCCAAACTCCAATTGCAAGGTTACTTTGACCAAGCAACTCACCAACACCACCCAAAAAGTCACAAAACCTGCTTTGGCTCCTAACGCCGTCGTCGCAATCAGCTCGCCCGACCCCACAATGGCTGCCGAAAGAATAAAACCAGGGCCAAGGTAACGAAAACGTTGAAAGAGGGTTTGGGGAGGCGCAAGCATAGCAACGGGGATTTATGCCTTGGGATGGGCTTGTTTGTAGATTTTTTTGAGTTTTTCAATCGAATTGTGGGTATAAACCTGCGTCGCCGCCAAGCTACTGTGTCCCAGCAAATCTTTAATCGAATTAAGGTCGGCACCGTTGTTGAGCAAATGCGTCGCAAAGGTGTGGCGCAGTACGTGAGGGCTACGTTTTTGGAGCGACGTCACCGCCGACAAGTATTTTTTCACAATGCGCTGAATCAGGACGGGATAGGCGGGTTCGCCTTTGTTGGTCAAAATCAGGCTTTGATCTGGAGGATTCGGAAACTGCTCGTTTCTAAATTGCTGGTATTGCTTAATCATCTCAACCAAGCCTTTATAAATTGGCACCACGCGCTCTTTGCTCCGTTTTCCAAAGACTCGCAACGTTTGGTCATAGGCATTGACGTCGCCGTCGCGGAGGGTAATCAACTCGGCCAAACGCATTCCTGTGCCGTACAACAACTCCAACACCAAACGGTCGCGCGTGCCTTCAAAATCGAGCGGAAACGTAATTTCGTCAAAAAGCAATTGTAGGCTTTTTTCTTCCACAAACTGCGGCAATGGTTTGTCGGTTTTGAGCGACGACACCCGCAGCATCGGATTAATCGTGATGGCTTTACAACGCAACAAATACCCATAAAACGACCGCAGCGTGGCCAATTTTCGGTTCACGCTGCGGTGGTGCAATTCGGCTTCCACCATGCTTACTGCCCACCCTCTAATCATTCGAAAATCGGCCTTGGCCAAGTCTTGCAGTTGGTAGGTTTTCTCCAAAAACTCCTTAAACTGCTCCAAGTCTTTGGCATACGCGGTGAGGGTATGCTGGCTCAAGCGTTTTTCGAAGGTCAGGTGTTGTAAGAAGGTTTCTATCATTTTTTAGAGTTTTCTAATGCGCATATTTTTGTACCAAACCTCATCCCCGTGGTCTTGGAGAGCGATTTTACCTTTGGCGTGCGGAGTCGCGTAGGCCCATTTCGTAAATTTACTTTTGGCCAATTGCGCCTTCCACGCATCGCCACCGTACTCGTATTCAACCACTTTTACGCCATTGACCCAGTGTTCGATGTGATTGCCATCGATAACAATTTTAGCTTTATTCCACTGACCCGCAGGTTTTGCTACCCACTTGCTTGGGGCTTGCATGTCGTAATTCGCGCCTGTTTTTTGTTTATCGTTGATTTTCACCATTTTACCGTTATCGTTAAATGGCGGATACCCTTCATCGTCAATCACTTGAAACTCAGGACCTGAGTAATAAGGTGGATGTTTGGGATCTTCAATGACTTTGTACATCACACCGCTGTTCATCTTCGCTGGAATTTTAAACTCAAACTCTAGCTCAAAACTTTCAAATTCTTCATCGGTGACCAAATCACCCGATTTTCCGTGGGTCATCAACGAACCGTCCATGACCATCCAGCCCGTCACTCCTTGTTTCCCGTAGGTATGCCACCCTTTGGTTGTTTTTCCATCAAACAAATTTTTCCAAGGGCCTGGCTTCGTCGCCTGCGCAGTACCCCCAACAATCAGGAGCGAGAGGAATAATACAATACGACTCTTTTTCATCTTTTGTATAAATTGGTTTTAATTTTCTACAAATGTTTCGCCTCTTCGAGGCTGTTTTAAAAAAATGCGTTTAACCTGTAAGAAATAGTAAATAACGTAAATCTTTTGCTGACTCCTATACTTCTCTATGACGAAACCACGGAATCCAATACGTTTTTCTTTCACCGATTGCGCGAGCGTCCACGCTCGTGCTCACTATGGTAAGGCTTCCAGCCTCAATAACACGAAAGGCTAGAAGCCTTCCTATCATCGGCACGAGGCACAACCTCGCGCCATCTGAAGTTAGTTCTTTTACTCATGCCGAAACCACGGAATCCAATACGTTTTTCTTTCTCGGGGAACTCCTTCAAAGAACTTTTCGGTTGCCATTCCCATCCAAAAGCGGGGGTCGAGTAAAAGCGTTTCGCCACTTTTTAATTTCATTTCCCAATACCTAATATCGAGGCGTGAATCGGTTGCATGAATGATTATTTTTTCGATTTCATTCACCGAAAAAACACGCTCATCATCCGCCTCCCCCACTCCCATCATTTTGTGGACGGGGTCGAAAGTCACGGGACGGTTTTTGGTCAATACGCGATAATGGTAGTTGGGGTAAATAAACAACATAGCTGCACCAAACAACATTGAAGCTATCAAACCCACCGCTAACATTGTTTCAGCATTATTGGTACGTGGAAAATTGCGCAGAAACCTCCAGATAAACATAAGCCCCATGAAAATAAAAAAGCCGCCAGCAAACGTATCAAAACATCTCCAATACTGTTTATCCGAGATGTCGTAGGTTTGTACTTGCTCCACTAACTCATACTCTTTTTCTACTCCTTCAATGAGTTTTTTGCTGCCGTACACCAGCCAGCCGAATAGCCCAAAAATGAAGGCAAAAATCCAGAAAACGAACATAGCTTATTTCTGTTTGCTCACTGCCACCCCGATTTTAGAGTCGGCCGTGCCGTAATATAAAAACCATTTTCCTTTAAACGACGCCAACCCTTCGACAAAACATACTTGGTTGATTTGCCCCGCAATTTCGTATGGTTTGTCGGGTTTTAAAAAATAGTTTTCCGAACGGTCTTTCAACTGCGTTGGGTTTTCGGGGTCAAACAAAAACTGTCCTGCGGCGTAGGTACCTTCGGGCAAGTTGCCGTCTCCCGTTTGGTTGTAATTCATGCCGTTGTAAATCAACACAATTCCATCTTTGGTTAAAAATGCAGGCGGCCCCGACTCCAACAAACGCGAATCGTGCTTGCCATTGCGAGTAGTGGCCACGGCCACGCAATTGACATCCGAGACGTCCAACGGTTTATAATCGGCTTGAGTAGGTCGAGTGGCGGGGTACCAATTCAGCAAGTCGTCAGAAGTAGCCACGTACAACCGCGCTTGGTCGCCCCAATACATCCAATACCTACCGTTGATTTTGGTTGCAATGAATTTATCTCCTACTTTTCGACACACAATCGCCCCTGATTTTGACCAAAAATCGCGGGTTGATTTGATAAAATTTCCAAAAGCTAATCCATGTTTTTGCCAATGAATTAAATCAGCAGATGACGCCACGCACAAACGCGCCAAATTACCATCGTAAGACGTATAGGTCATTACATAGCGCCCGTCTTCGGTTTCGACAATGCGCGGATCTTCGCAGCCCCCTTCCCATTCGTACTTTTTCATAAAATCGTTGTCGGGATAAAAGACAGGTTCGGGCATCCGTTTAAAGTGAATACCATCGGCACTAACGGCCAACCCCAAACGCGACGTACCCGCATATTTACCCACTTTATCTTCAGCACGATACACCATATACACCTTGCCATTTCGCACGACCGTTGCGGGGTTGAAAACGTCCTTTTCTTCCCAGTTAACCACTTCGTTTCGCACAGGGCATTTAAAAGTCGTACCTGCTTTGGCCTCCAAAATAGGATTGGCGGCATCCGCTTTTTGGAAAGGGCCAATCATCCACGGTTGTGTCTTTTGGGCAAATGACACCGAGCTTGTTAAGCCCAAAATAAGCACTAGTTGTTTCATGGTTTTACGTATCGAATTTTCGTGCATCAGGTTGCTCACCGTTGTGCATCAGGTTGCTCACAACCTGATATTTTCACAAACCTATTTCATTCGCGTTTTTACCCTCCTAAACAAAAAAAAACCGTAACAAAAATCAGCAGACTGACTCTTGTTACGGCTATCAATAAAGCTATTGAATGCTAAAGCTTGCTTAATCGAAGCAAAGAGACGCCGCGCCCAGAAGGCCCGCATCGTTGCCCAACGTAGCACGCTTAATCGTAAGGTCTTTCAAATAATAGGGCGTCAACCAGTAGTTGAGACGACGATCAACGGCTGGGAGGATGTACTCAAACGACGCGGACAAACCACCACCAATCAAGATTAATTTAATGTCCAAAATGCGAATCATGGCTACCAAGCCATCGCCTAGCATTTCGCCTACTTCGTTCCAAATGCTGAGTGCCAACTCGTCGCCTTCTGCGGCGGCAGCCACCAAACCTGTGGTTGAAATTGAGCCATCGCCTGGCAATTGGGTTTCGCTTGTATAGCGGCTACGCATGTCATTGGCAAGATCGAGCAATTCTTTTTTACCAATGTTACGTTCCAACACTTTTCCGTTTTTCGACGGAACGTGCCCAGGCTCCATGGCGTTGCCATCGCCGCCCACAAAAACCTTGCGGTTGATGATTGCCGCTCCACCTACGCCTGTTCCCAGAGTGATGAAAATATAATTTTCGTCGATTTTTTCTTCGGCAAAATAAAACTCCCCAAGTGCCGCCGCATTTGCATCGTTTTCAAGGAAAAACTGCACACCTTCAAAACGGCCAGAAAGGTAATCTACCAACGGAACATTGTCAATTTCGGGGATAGCGGTAATTTCTAACGGTACGGTACGTTTGCGGTTAATCATCCCAGGGAGACCTATACCTACTTTTTTAATGTTGGGGTATTCGTGCAATTGAATCGCAATAGCGTCACCTAAATGTTTTTCGAAGTGTCCCATTTCTCTCCAGCTTGCCGTATCGTGGCTGTAGAAATTAGAAATTCGACCCGTTTCGGTGTCAACAACGCCCATTTTAACGTTGGTGCCACCAACGTCTATACCCAAGTATTGTTCCATCAGTGCGTGTAAATCGTTATCGGTGAATGATAATAAAAAAGGAGACTAAGTGCGCAAGTTACCAATTTTCGACCCAAAATTCCTAAAATCATCCAATATCTCCTAATTGCGGGCGTATCAAAATCTCTTCTACCACCGCTCCAGGAGTTAGGTTATAGGCCGACCAAATGGATTCAGCCACGTCTCTTGCTTGAATAAAGCGTTCTTTGGGCAATTCTACTCCTTCCCAACTTGCCGTTAGGGTAGCTCCTGGCAAAATAGCCGTTACTTTGAGCCCGTGCGGCTTGAGTTCTTCCCGCAAAACTTTGGTCATGCCGTAGAGCGCAAACTTTGAAATACAATACGACCCGCCGTTGGTGTAGGCGGTGATACTTGCCGTAGAACAGAGATTAAAAATATGCCCTTTTTTGGCCAAAATCATCTTTTCAATCACCCCACGCGTCAGGTAATACGCACTGTATAAATTGGTATCAATCATGCTTTCGAGCGTGCCTTCGGGTTCGTTGTGAATTTGCCCAGGTGCAAACAAGCCCGTGTTGTTAACCAAAACCGCAATGGGCCGCTCTAAACTATGAATATATGCCACAAATGCCTCTACTTCAGACTTTATGGCCATATCGGTCGTTTTATAAAAAAGTTGTTGTTGGGGAAATGTCGTTTGAAGTTCCTGCTGGAGCTGAACCAAATCGGCTTCACGGCGCGCACAAGTAGCGACGTCAAATCCAGCTTCCATAAAACGTTCGATGGTCGCTTTTCCGATTCCTTTTGTTCCTCCACTGACAATTACAATAGGGGTCATCTTAAAAAAATGTTATTTTCGTTAAACAAAGGTTAAGATAAAGTTTTACTTTTGTTGGCTTTTTTAGAATAAAAAGCAATATTTAGCTCATAAATACGATTTTGATTCAACTTAAAAAACTTACACTTCTTTCATGAATTTCTGGCACGTGTGTTCGGCCTTTGTGACCGCTTACCTGTTGGGATCTATTCCCTCTGCCATTTGGTACGGTGAAGCGTATTTTGGGATTGATGTTCGGAAATTTGGTAGTGGAAATGCAGGTGCCACCAATACATTTCGAGTGTTGGGGAAACGCGCAGGGACCATTGTTCTTTTGATTGACGTCTTGAAGGGTTGGACAGCGACGATGCTCGCCAACATTCTTTTTTTCTTAGAGGTAATCGACGGCCCCCAAATTCTAACATTCAAGCTTTTACTCGGTGTAATGGCGGTTTTGGGCCATTTATACCCCGTTTTCACGCGTTTTAAAGGCGGGAAAGGGGTTGCGACTTCGTTGGGAATGGTGCTTGCGATTGATCCGCAAGTTGCTTCCGTCTGTATTGCCATATTTGTCTTGGTCTTATTGGCTTCCAACTACGTTTCTTTGAGCAGCATTGTCGCCGCTTTTGCCTTCCCCATGATGTTGGTCTTGGGGGTCTTTGGACAAGCCAGTACTCTTTTAATCGTTTTTGGGTTTCTTTTGTTTGCGATTGTAGTCTTAACCCACCAAAAAAACATCGTTCGCCTCTTCAACGGCAGCGAAAGTAGGGTCTATCTGTGGCGACGTCGCAATAAATAACGAAACATTGGCGGTTTACGGTAGTTCCATTATGTTTGTGTTGTAATGGTATCAATTTCAACACCTTTTTGAACTACCCTCGCTGTAATGTCGCTTACTATCGTCATCATTCTTGTTTCTATTGGTCTAAGCTGGTACGCTTGGCAAAACCCTTCGTTGCTCGACAAGTGGGTTTTTAATCCCGTTCGTGTTTCTAAATACAACGAATATTACCGCTTTCTTACTTCGGGCTTTATCCATGCCGACGTCGGACACCTCATTTTCAACATGTTCAGCCTTTACTTTTTTGGGGAAGCGATGGAGATGTTTTTGGGGGGGTATTTTGGCAGCAACGGCACTATTTATTACCTCCTTCTCTTTTTGGCAGGAATCGTGGTGTCGGACATTCCTACTTTTTTGAAGCACCGCAACAACAGTAATTACAATTCCCTTGGCGCTTCGGGTGGCGTATCGGCGCTTTTGTTTGCGTTTATTCTATTGGCTCCGCTCCAAAAAGTGTGTCTCTATTTCGCGATTTGCGTACCGGGCTTCATTTTTGGGGGAATTTACATGGCTTATTCGTTTTATGAATCTCGCCAAAATCGCGGCCGTGTCAACCACGACGCCCACTTGTACGGTGCGCTTTTCGGCATTGTATTTATGGCCTTTCTTCTGCCCGAATCTATTCCTAATTTTATCAGCCAAATCGCCTCTTGGAGATTGTGGTAGTTGATATTTTCATTCATCCAAACCAAAACCATGACCAAACTTTTTTTTAAAGCAGTACCACTGTTGGCGCTGTGCTTTACGCAGGCAATTGCCCAAGACGCCTCTACCCAATTTGCCCAAACGATTACGGCCCAAGACCTCGAACGCCATTTGCGCGTCATTGCGCACGATAGCCTCGAAGGACGCGATACGGGCTCGCCAGGGCAAAAAAAAGCGGCCAATTACGTCGCCAATTTCTTCAAATCGGTCGGCCTACAACCGATTGTTCCCGCCGTCGATGGCTCAAAATCGTACTTTCAGCCTTATGCCCTCTACCAAAAAAGCTGGGGCGAAGTGTATTTGGCCACCGAAAAAGAGCGCTACGAACTCCAACATGATTTTTACCTGAACGGCATCATTAATGTGCTTTCGGAAGAAAAAATCCCTGTTGTTTTTGCGGGCTACGGCATCGAGTCAGACAAGTACAACGATTACGCCAACCTAAACGTCACGGGCAAAGCCGTGCTGATTTGGGAAGGTGAACCCAAAGACAGCAAAGGCAATTTTTTGCTTTCGGGCGACGATAAAGCCACCAAATGGAGTAACGACAACATGTCTTGGCAACGCAAAGCTAACCTCGCCAGCAGCAAAGGAGCCAAATACGTCTTGATTGTTTCGGAACTAACGGGCGACGATTTTACCAAAGAACTCAATCGCCGAATGTTGATGAGCCAACGCTTCAACCGCCTTTCGATGAAGCCTTATAACGAAACGCCTAGCAGCTACGCCACCTTTACTGTTTCTAAAAAAATGGCGCTTGATTTATTGGGAATCAAAGAAAAAAAATGGTCAAAAATCAAGCAGGGAATTACGAAAACGGGCAAACCACCTGTCAACGCCATTTCCGAAAGAACCATTCGCCTCAAAGCTGAACGCAAAGACAACATTATAATGACCGAGAATGTGCTTGGGTTCTTGGAAGGTACCGACAAGAAAGACGAAGTCATCGTCATCTCGGCGCATTTAGACCATATTGGCATTTCTTCGGATGGGCAAATCAACAACGGTGCCGACGACGACGGCTCTGGCACGGTGTCTATTCTTGAATTGGCCGAGGCGTTTTCTAAAGCCAAAGCCGCAGGAAATGGCCCCCGCCGTAGCATTCTGTTTATGACCGTAACGGGCGAAGAAAAAGGGCTTTGGGGCTCCGAATATTACACTTCCAACCCCGTCATTCCGTTGGCAAATACCGTTTGTGACCTCAATATCGACATGATTGGCCGCGTGGACGTTGCTCACAAAAATGACCCAAAATACGTGTATTTGATTGGTTCTGATAAACTTTCGTCGGAGCTTCACACCATTAGCGAAGCCGCCAACGAAAAATACACCAACTACAAACTAGACTATACCTACAACAACCCTACCGACCCCAATCGTTTTTATTACCGCTCCGACCACTACAACTTTGCCAAAAACAAAGTACCCGTTATTTTCTATTTTACGGGGGTTCACGAAGACTACCACCGCCCTGGCGATGACGTCGAAAAAATTATGTTTGACAAGCAGTCAAAAATTGTTCAGCTTGTTTTTCACACTGCGTGGGAATTGGCCAACCGCGACGAACGTATCAAAGTCGATAGCAATAAACCTTAAAGACAAATGCTCATTTTTGAAAACCTCGCCGCATTTCGGGCCCACGTAGGTCAAGAAATTGGCACAAGTGAATGGGTGACAATTACCCAAGAAATGGTCAATGATTTTGCCAAAGCCACTGGCGACCACCAATGGATTCACGTAGATACCGACATGGCCGCGAAGTACTCCCCGTTCAAAACGACCATTGCCCACGGTTTTTTGACGCTTTCCTTAGCGCCCAAGTTCATGTATGAATTGTACCAAGTAAAATCGGCAAAAATGGGGCTCAATTATGGCACCAACAAAGTTCGGTTTACGTCGCCCGTACCCACAGGTAGCCGCGTACGAATGCACGCCACCCTCAAAGAAGTGGAAGACCAAGAGCCCAACGGCGTAAAGTCAACCATGGCGCTTGTCTTTGAAATAGAAGGACATTCCAAACCTGCCTGCGTGGCCGAGATGATAAGTTTAGCCTTTGAATAGCCCTAAAACCTTTTTTAACCATGCGTTTACAAGATAAAGTTGCCATCATTACGGGAGGAGCCCGAGGAATCGGGAAAGCCACTGCCGAAATTTTTACGCGCGAAGGCGCCAAAGTCATTATCTGGGATATGCTCGACGCGGGCGAACAAACCGCCCAAGAACTCCGCGACAAAGGCTTTTCAGCTGAATTTACCAAAATCAGCGTCACCGACGTACCTGCCATCGAAGCCGCCGCCCGCGATATTTACGAACGCTACGGACAAATTGATATTTTGGTCAACAACGCAGGCATCACCCGCGACAAATCGTTGCTCAAAATGTCGTACCAAGAATGGGCACAAGTCATTGACATCAACCTCAACGGGGTCTTCAATTGTACCAAAACCATTGTTCCGTACATGGTAGAGAAAAAATATGGCCGCATTATTTGTACTTCGTCGGTGGTGGGTCAAACGGGAAATTTTGGCCAAACCAACTACGTAGCCACCAAATCGGCCATCATCGGAATGGTGAAAACCTGGGCCAAAGAACTCGGTAAATACAACATTACGGCCAACGCCGTAGCGCCTGGTTTCATCAAAACCGAAATGACCGATTTGATTCCAGAAGAAGTCCGTAACCAAACCGTAGCGGGCATCCCTGTAAAACGGATGGGACTTCCCGAAGACATTGCCAATGCGTACCTGTATTTGGCCTCCGAAGAAGCGGGCTACGTCAATGGCCATACCCTGAGTGTAAATGGTGGAGTTGCTTAAAAGTATGCTTGCATACTATTTTCCAAAATTGTACATTTGACCCAAAGTCAAAACAAACTCTTACACTTCACAAACAGTAAAGCACGATGGTATTAGAAGGACTCAACTTCAACTTGACCGAAGAGCATTTGGCGGTTAAGGAGGCGGCACGCGATTTTGCCCAAAACGAACTTCTTCCTGGGATTATCGAACGCGACAACGAACAAAAATTTGACCCAAAACTCCTCAAACGCATGGGTGAGCTGGGCTTTTTGGGCATGATGGTTTCGCCCGAATACGGCGGAGGTGGAATGGATACGGTTTCGTACGTGCTGGCGATGGAGGAATTGTCGAAAGTGGACGCGTCGGCTTCGGTGATGGTATCGGTCAATAACTCATTGGTATGCTATGGTTTGGAAGCCTACGGTACCGAAGAGCAAAAACGAAAATACCTTACGCCACTTGCGTCGGGGGAAATCATTGGAGCGTTTTGCCTTTCTGAACCCGAAGCAGGTTCGGATGCGACCTCTCAACATACCACTGGCGAAGACAAAGGCGACCATTACCTGCTCAACGGTACCAAAAACTGGATTACCAATGGAAATATTTCATCGGTATGCTTGGTGATGGCCCAAACTCACCCCGAACTCAAACACAAAGGCATCAACTGCCTGATTGTCGAAAAAGGCTGGGACGGATTTGTGGTGGGTAAAAAAGAAGATAAAATGGGAATTCGTGCGTCGGATACGCATTCGTTGATGTTTACCGACGTGAAAGTGCCCAAAGAAAACCGCATTGGCAACGATGGTTTCGGATTTAAGTTTGCCATGAGTACCCTCAACGGTGGCCGTATCGGGATTGCCGCCCAAGCCCTCGGTATTGCCGCAGGAGCGTTGGAACTATCTCTCAAATACGCCAACGAGCGCAAAGCCTTCGGAAAAGCTATTTTTGAACACCAAGCCATTCAGTTTAAATTGGCCGAAATGGCCACAAAAATCGAAGCAGCACGCTTATTGGTATATAAAGCAGCACGCCTCAAAGACGAGCACAAAGACTACGTACAAGCCGCCGCGATGGCCAAGCTCTTTGCTTCGGAAGTAGCAATGTGGGCTGCCACCGAAGCCGTACAGATTCACGGTGGTTATGGATACGTGAAAGAATTCCACGTAGAGCGATTAATGCGGGATGCAAAAATAACTCAGATCTACGAAGGTACCTCAGAAATACAAAAATTGGTGATAGCCCGAGAATTGCAAAAAGCCTGAATAATCCAATTTTAGGGGGTTTTTCAAAAAAAAAGTGCGCGTTTCCTTGCGGGATTCGCGCACTTTTTTTTATATTGAAAAAAATTCCACACTTGTATTAGATTTGTACAATTATTAGTTTTGTACAAATTTTCAGAAAAACGCTAATTTTGCATTTACTTAAACGGGACGCACTTAACCCATTTTCAAATGGAAGATTATAATAAAATCATCGAATCGCTGGGAGTGAAGTTCATCAAGGCTCGTCACATCCGGATGTTGCAAACTATTACCATTAAAAACTTTTATGACGTAGAGAACTCGTTGATGATTCTTTACGACGGGGAAGTGTCTTTTGGCAACGAAAAAATAGACGTTGGGGACATGCTTTTTATACCAGGTGGAAAGCACGCCACTGTTACTTACAGCAGCGGTGACAATGTGCAACCAAAGGTAGTAAGCAACGAAGAGTTCTTGACCCGCCGCGAATTGTATTTCGATACACTGCGCGATTCGTCACAGGTGGGTAAAATACCTCACTCGTTTGGGCTTGTGGCTTTTGACGCCAAAGTATTTGACTCGGTCAACTTCTTTACCTCATTGGACATTCCGCCATTTATCATCAAGCACAACACCTACCTTGGTCGGTTGATTGGTGAAATCTTGCAGGAAGATTTCAACGACGTAGCTGGTCGCGGACGTATCATCAAAATCAAAACCGAAGAACTTGCGATTGAAGTTATTCGCTACATTTTGAAAAACCGTCTGTTTGTGGAGCAATTGGTCACCAACAGTACCTACTTCAAAGACCCTCGTTTGATTGATATTTTTGCCTACATCAAAGACAACTTGGGAGGCGATTTATCAAACAAGGTATTGGCCAACGTCGCCAACGTATCGGAAGATTACGTAGGACAGTATTTCAAAATGTTGACCCAAATCAACCCACAAGACTACATCGAATACCAACGCATGGAAGAAGCCGTTAACTTGCTTCGTACGTCAAAGAAAAGTATTCGTGCCATCGGTGCTGAAGTTGGTTACAAAGACACGGCCTATTTCTGCCGTCGTTTCAAAATGATGTTCGGCATTCCTGCGGGCAAAATGCGCCGCCGCGAATCGCTCATGAACGTCTAATTTTCATAGCGTTTTCATCGCTGACGATACAAGTGAAAAAATGAATTACCCCATAAAGCAACTTTCATTCGTGAGAGTTGCTTTATTGTTTCTGGGAGGTTTTGGATTAACTTTGCTCAAAATAAAAAACCCTTTCACTCGTATGAAAACACTAGTTCGCTTCTCTTGCTGGATGTTAGGTATGGGGCTTTTGCTCAGCTCCCCCACTTTTGCCCAATTAAAAGGCACTTGGCAGCAAAAAGGTGACGATGGAGTTATCACTTCGCTCATTTGCTCGGACGACTACTTAATGATGACCCGATACAAAGAAAAAGAGTTTATTTATACCGAAGGCGGAACGTACAAAATCACTAACGGCACCATTGCCTACAAAAGTGAGTTCAATTCTGCGGATACCTCCAGAGTCGGCAAGACCTTAACTTTCAAAATAACGATTTCGGGAAAAAAATTATCGGTTGAAAACGTAGGAGAATGGCAGCAAATGGACGACGGTAGTACGCCTGCCTCGGCCTTATACCGCATCACAGGACGCATGGGCAACGACGGGAATATTTCTCCCATGCAACGCGGCCCTCGTAAAACCCTCAAAATGCTCACAGGAACGCGTTTTCAATGGGCGGCCATCAACCCCGAAACCAAGCAGTTTTCGGGTACGGGAGGCGGTAGTTATGTCATCAAAGATGGTAAATACACCGAAACGATTGAATTTTTTAGCCGCGACAATAGCCGCGTAGGTGCATCCCTCACCTTTGATTACGAACTCAAAGACGGCAAAGATTGGCACCACAGTGGCCTCAGCAGTGCAGGAGCTAAAATTTATGAAGTCTGGAGTAAGGAGCAGTAGTGCAAGGGGCAAGGAACAAAAGGCAAAAAGGGCAAGAGGCAAATGTGCCGTGCAAAGGGTTGCTCAAAACCCGCCCCTTCGTGAAGAGGGTTGCTCACAATCCGCCCCTTCGTGAAGAGGGTTGCTCACAACCCGACCTCTCGTGAAGAGGGTTTCTCAAAACCCGACCCTCTCGTGAAGAGGGTTTCTCAAAACCCGACCCTCTCCTGCAGTAGCCCTTTTTAAAAACATAAAATGAAGTTAAACGCAAATGACGATTTCTCAATTATACGATTGCTTTTTGGCCTGTAATGGCGTTTCAACCGATACTCGACAAATTGTTGAAGGTTGTTTGTTTGTAGCCCTGCGCGGCGATAAGTTTGATGGAAATGTCTATGCCAAAGACGCGTTAGAAAAAGGAGCCAAATACGCCATTGTGGATAACTCTGAGTACGCTGTGGATAACCGTTTCCTATTGGTGGAAAATAGTTTAGAAGCGCTTCAACAATTGGCCAACCACCACCGTCGTCAACTCAATATCCCAGTAGTGGGCTTAACGGGTTCCAACGGTAAAACCACCACAAAAGAGCTGATTGCGGCCGTTTTAAGTAAAAAATTTCGCACCTACGCGACCAAAGGCAATCTCAATAACCATATCGGGGTACCACTCACGCTGTTGGCCATCGACAAAAGTTACGAAATGGCTGTCGTAGAAATGGGTGCAAACCACCAACAAGAAATTGCGCTTCTAAGCAGCATCGCCGAGCCTACCCACGGCATGATTACCAACATTGGCAAAGCCCATTTGGAAGGTTTTGGAGGAATCGAAGGGGTGCGTAAAGGCAAAGGAGAATTGTTTGACTGGCTTTCGACTTCGGGCGGTACGGTGTTTGTCAACGGCGCCAATGCTACCCTCCAAGAAATGGCCGACGAGCGTAATTTTAGTGAAAAGGTACTTTACCTAGCCGATGCCACTGCCCCGCAACTGTTGGAAGATGCTCCTTTGGTGATTTACAAAGATGCCCACCAACAAACCGTTCATACGCATCTGACAGGCCGATACAATTTTGAAAATATCGCCGCAGCCTTGGCAATTGGCGCTTACTTTGGCGTTTCGGACCAAAACGCCAACAACGCCGTGGCGGAGTACAATCCGACGAATAATCGCTCTCAAATCCTTCAAAAAGGAAGCAATACGGTGATTATGGACGCCTACAACGCCAACCCTTCCTCGATGGCAGCCGCTATTGAAAACTTTGGAAAGTTGAAAGCTGAGCGTAAAATGGTGATTTTGGGCGATATGCTCGAACTAGGCGACGAATCGCCTGCGGAACACTTAGCACTGGGAAAATTGGTGGCAGCACAAAAATTTGACGTTGTCATTTTGGCGGGTAAGCTCATGCAAGATGCTTTGTCTGCTTTGCCTAAAGCCTATTATTTCCCCGATAAATTCTCATTACACAACTGGGTTATTGATCATCCTCAACAAAACACCCATGTGCTTATCAAAGGCTCAAGAGGAATGGGATTGGAGACCGTTGTTCCGTATTTGTAGGTATTAAATTGCATTAATCATTTACCTTTTTATATTTTTCAACTTTCTTGTAATTTAACACAAGGTTTTGGAATCTGATTTCTTAACTTTGTGTTAACAATCCGTCACACACTTCATACCCTCTGATGAGCGACGTAATCAAGCACGAATGTGGCATTGCCCTCATTCGCCTCCGGAAGCCGTTTCAATATTATATTGACAAATACGGCACACCCCTCTACGCAGTTTACAAATTACACACTTTGATGGAAAAACAGGTCAACCGCGGTCAAGATGGCGCGGGCGTGGCCAACATCAAAATCGAAGTTCCACCTGGGCACCGCTACATTAGCCGTTACCGTTCGGTCGATCAACAACCTGTAGCAGAGATTTTTACGAAAGTCCAGAAGAAATTCAAAAAGGCTTTCAAAGAACTCAAAGGCGACGACAAAGACCTTCGCTACGACGCTAAATGGCTACAAGAAAACGTGGCATTTACGGGTGAGGTTTGGCTCGGACACCTTCGCTACGGTACCCACGGGGCGAACGAAATCGAGAACTGCCACCCCATGCTCCGTCAAAATAGCTGGCGTAGCCGCAACTTGGTGGTAGCAGGAAACTTCAACATGACCAACGTTGACACGCTCTTTAACAAGCTTGTTTCGTTGGGACAGCACCCCAAAGACCGCGTGGACACGGTGACGGTGATGGAAAAAATCGGGCACTTCTTGGACGAAGAAAACCAACGCGTTTTTGACCGTTTTAAAGGAATCTACGAAAACCCAGATCTCTCGGACGTCATCGAAGACAACATGGACATGGTACGCGTATTGCACCGCTCATGTCGCGATTTCGACGGTGGCTTTGCCATGTGTGGCATGACAGGCTCGGGACAAGCGTTTGTGGTTCGTGACCCATCGGGTATCCGCCCTGCGTATTATTATGCCGACGACGAAGTCGTGGTAGTTGCTTCCGAAAAACCTGCCATCAAGGCCGCTTTCAACGCCAACTACGCCGATATTCAAGAAATAAAGCCTGGTCATGCGCTCATTATCGACAAGTATGGCGAGTACGATCAGCACCAAATTTTAAAGCCGCTCGAAAAACGTTCTTGTAGTTTTGAGCGGATTTATTTTTCTAGAGCTTCTGATCCAGGTATTTACCACGAACGTAAACAACTTGGTCAGCTTCTGATTCCGCAGATTTTGCAAGAAGTCGATTACGACCTCGAAAATACCGTCTTCTCTTACATTCCGAACACGGCCGAAACCGCCTTTTTTGGATTGATTGAAGGGTTGGAAGATTATTTAGCCAAACAACGCAAAAAAGCCGTTGCCGATGGCAATCTCTCTCCAGAAGAATTAGACAAAATACTTTCCTTCCGCCCGCGCATTGAGAAGTTGGTATCGAAAGACGTTAAACAACGAACGTTCATTACCAGCGACGAAGCCCGCGATGAGATGGTATCGCACGTGTACGACATGACCTACGAAGTCGTGAAAAAAGGCGTCGATACAATTGTGGTCGTGGATGATTCTATCGTGCGGGGAACTACCCTCGAAAAGAGTATTTTGCGTTTGCTCGACCGCCTTGGCCCTAAGAAAATTGTCATCGTATCATCGGCGCCGCAAATCCGCTACCCCGACTGCTACGGTATCGACATGTCGAAGGTGAAAGATTTTGTGGCGTTCCGTGCCGCTTTGCAATTGCTCAAAGAACGCGGCCTTGATAACCTTCGCGAAGAAGTATATGCCCAATGTGTAGCCGCACTTGAAACGGGCAATGCTTCACAGCAAAACTACGTCAAAGCACTTTTTGAGCCATTTACGGCCGAAGAAGTGTCACGCAAAGTAGCCGAGATTGTTCGCCCTAAAGACCTCAAGGCCGAATTGTCGGTTATTTTCCAAACGGTAGAAAACCTGCACAAAGCCTGCCCCAACCACAGCGGTGACTGGTATTTCACAGGAAATTATCCAACCCCTGGCGGAAACCGCGTTGTGAACAAAGCCTACGTCAATTTCTACGAAGGACGCGGCGTAGTTAGAGCTTACTAACCTACTTTGGACCAACCATACCCTCCCCTGTTCGCCACGGCGAATGGGGGATTTTTTTATAGTAGTTTAGGGTCTCGGCCGCCTTCTTGATGTATGTCTTTGCTTTCACGTCGCCGATTTTTACAGTCAGCTGGTGGTTTGGCCAGCATGGCTTTGCTGCCTTCCTTTCGGGTAGCCGCACGGCCGTTGTACCTTGGTGGCCCTATTTTTTTGAAAAGCGAAAACCCCGTCGAATTGGCCAAAGAACATCGGCGGTTGGGATATAGTGCGGCCTATGTTCCCAAAGTAGAATTAAAAGATAGCGCCCGAATCGCGGCTTTACGGAAAGCATTTGCTGAACAGAATGTCCTCATTGCCGAAGTAGGGGCATGGGTCAACATGCTCGACCAAGATGCCGAAAAACGCAGAAAAAATAGGGAATACGTAACCGAACGCCTCGCTTTGGCCGAAGAAATTGGCGCGTTGACCTGCATCGACATCGGAGGTTCGTACAATCCCAAACAATGGGACGGCCCCGACGCCCGCAACCTTACCAAAGAATATTTTGAAGCAACGGTCGAAAATTGCCGTGCTGTCATTGACGCCGTTAAGCCCAAAAAAGCAAAATTTGCCCTCGAAATGATGGGATGGAGCTTGCCCAACGATGCTGATTCCTGCTTAAAATTCATCAAAGCCATTGACCGACCTGCTTTCGCGGCGCATATCGACATCGCCAACATCATCAACTCTCCCGAACGGTTTTATCAAAATAAAGCATTGATCAACGATACCTTCAAAAAACTGGGAAAATGGATCGTGTCTTGCCATGCCAAAGATGTAGTAGGAAAAGATGTGCATTTTGCCGAAACCATGCCTGGGCGCGGTGGCATGGACTACGTGACTTACCTGCGAAACGTCACAGCGCTTCCGCGCGCTGTTCCGCTCATGCTAGAACACCTACGCACGCCCGAAGAATACGATGAAGCGCGGTTGTTTGTCATGAAAATAGCCAAAGAAACAGGAATCCCACTGGCCTAGGCTAATCCTCCCGCACGTACCTGCTGCGGTTGGAACTAACACAAAGATTGAGAATAAATGTATCTTCCGACCACTCGATGTCCCAAGTAGCGCAACCAATGCAATCTACTAGCGCACACATTGGGTTGTTGGGTATCGCGCTTTTGGGAATAATTTCAAAACGTTTTCCATTGACGGTCAATGCCGCAGGAGCGCAACACAATTCCTGTCCATTGCCCGTTAGCAGTACACCATCTTCGCGAATAAGAATATAATTCACCGTTGAGGAGTTGATACTGGTCAACGTCCATTCTTTCTTCCCATTGACGGTCGATTCATACGCCTCCAAACGCCACTTGCCTACCAAGGGCGCAATGGTTTCGGGAACAACTGTTTTTGGCTTACAGCTTCCTAACACAACAATCAACAGCAAAAAAATAACTGGTTTCATCGGGCTTCGTCTCTTTTATTGTAGGACGTTTTAGAGAACGTTTTCGTTGGAACGGCCTTTTAAACAAAGCATATTCGGTCTTTTAAACAAAGTCTCCCAAAAATCACTGCTCTACCTTTGTCCCAACAAAAACAACAAAAAAATGGGACACAACAATTATCAAGGAGCGTTACAGAAACCGATAGGTTCAGGATTTGACGCCGCATCTACAACCAATGACGTCATCAAAGGGATTGACCTTACGGGAAAAATTGCCATAGTGACAGGAGGAAATACGGGCATCGGCTTAGAAACAGTCAGAACACTCGCTGCCGCAGGTGCCACCGTTATCGTACCCGCAAGAGACGTAACAAAGGCAAAACGAAATTTAGCAGGCATCCCGCGTGTCGAATTAGAAACCATGGATTTGATAAACCCTGAGTCCATTGATGCCTTTGCCAAAAAATTCGTCGCGTCGGGTCGCCCCCTTCATTTCCTTATCCACAATGCAGGCATTATGTGGGTTCCACTTCGCAGAGACAGTCGAGGAGTTGAATCTCAACTAGCGACCAATTATCTGGCGCAGTTTCAGCTTACGGCAAGGCTGTGGCCTGCGCTGGTAGCTGCCCGTGGAGCAAGGGTCATCAACGTATCGTCTGACGGACATCGCTTTGCCCCTTTTCATTTTGACGACCCCAATTTTCTCCACCGAGATTATGAAACCCTCCAAGGCTATGGTCAATCCAAAACGGCCAGCAATCTTTTTGCCCTTGAGTTAGATCATCGTGGCAAATCGTCTAAGGTACGCGCATACTCTCTCCACCCAGGCTCTATCCATGGCACAGAATTGGGCAGAGAAGCCCCCATAGAGTTGTTTCAACAAATGGGTTTTTGCGATGCAGACGGAAATCTATTTCCCGAAATAATCGCCTCACTAAAAACGATTCCCCAAGGAGCCGCCACCACGGTTTGGTGCGCTACCAGTCCGATGCTCAACGATATTGGTGGCGTGTATTGCGAAGATGCAGACATTGCCCATGTATCCCATGATGCATCCATGCCCAGCGGCGTTCAGCATTACTCATTAGACGAGGCCAATGCCAAACGCCTTTGGGAGTTAAGCGAGACGTTAACAGGCATTAAATTTCAACTGACTTAATCGACAAATACGGCCATTCAACCCCTTGATTTTGAACCATGACTGCCAGCAAATACATCGTTATCCCTATTCTCAGCTGCCTATTACTACTCATTGATTGGTACGTATGGCAAGCCGTAAAAATAGTTTTTCAACACAACACCGCCCAAGTACAGCAGTTTGTTAAATGGGCTTTTTGGAGCCTTACTGCAATCATTATTTTCGGTTTATGGCTCTATAATTTTGCCCCTCCCGACGCCTTGGGACGCCGCTTGCGAACCGCGATTTTATTCAGTTTGTTTGCCGTTTATGGTTCCAAACTGCTATCCGTTGCCCTCATTTTTTTAGGAGATGCTGCTCGTTTTTTTACTTGGGTAAAAGGGCAGTTCTTCCCAAACAATGAACTGCCACAGGCCCTCTCCGAAAGTCCTGACACAATCACTCGTTCGGAGTTTTTGATGAAGACAGCCTTGGTCGCGGCCTCCGTTCCTGCCGCAGCCCTGACGTGGGGTATTTTGTCAGGGGCGCACGACTACCGTGTTCGTCGGGTAAAATTAGCCATCAAAAACCTGCCTCGGTCGTTTGAAGGCATGACGATAGGGCAAATCTCAGACATTCATTCAGGGTCTTTTTTTAACAAAATCGCTGTAAAAGGAGGCATAGAGCTACTGCTCAAAGAAAAGCCCGATATGGTGTTTTTTACGGGGGATTTGGTAAACGACCGCGCCACGGAAGTAAACGATTATGTACATCTCTTTGATAAAATAAAAGCCCCGCTGGGTGTTTATAGCACGCTTGGCAACCATGACTACGGAGCTTATGCTGGCTGGCCAAGCCCTCAAGCCAAAAAACAAAACCTAGACGACGTCAAGAAAGCTCATAAAGTACTTGGCTACGACTTGCTAACAGACGACCGTCGAATCATCCAGCTAGGGAGTGAAAAGTTAGCCATCATTGGGGTAGAAAACATTTCGGCCAACGAGTCAATTTTCCCAAATAATGGTAACTTACAACGCGCAATTGTAGGCACAGAAGAGGCTGCGGTCAAGCTCTTACTGAGCCACGACCCTACCCACTGGGACATGGAAGTAAATACCCAATACCCCGATATTGATGTCATGTTTAGCGGCCATACGCATGGGCTGCAATTGGGTGTAACGATTGGCGATAAGACCTATTCGCCCGCCCAGTGGCAATACAAACAGTGGGGAGGTTTATACCAAAAGGGCAATCAGCAGTTGTATGTCAATCGTGGATTTGGGTATTTAGGCTTTCCTGGGCGAGTCGGGATGCCTCCCGAAATCACACTCTTTGAATTACTGACATACTCTCATCCCTAAAGGGAATGAGGTTCTAAAACCTACGCACAGGCTAACGCCTCACGTTGACGGTTCAAGGCGATGCCCTCGCCTAATATGTTTTTAGCGGCATTATAGTCTGCGTTTTGTTGGTGTCCGCAACTGACACAATGAAAATTAGCCTGATTCAGTCGGTTTTCTTTTGCAGTATGACCGCAAGAATTACACTTTTGAGAAGTGTATTTAGGGTTCACCTGTACAAACGTCTTTTCGTATTGCTTGCTTTTGTAGCGTAGTTGGTCAAAAAATATTGACCAACTAACGTCTGCAATATGCTTTGAAAGACTCCCGAATTTAATCATGTTGCTAACCTTCAAATCTTCACACACAATCAAAGAATTATCTCTGACGTACTGAAAACTGATTTTGTGCAAAAAGTCTTTGCGAACATCGGCAATTTTTGAATGCAGCTTCTTGAGTTCTGCTTTTGTTTTTCTGAACCCACTACTCCCTTTTTTCTTTCTTGCCAAGGCGCGATTTTTTACCCTCAATTGTTTCTCGTACTTTTTAGTGTGCTTTGGATTTTCAACAAAACAACCATTGGAATCGGTCAGAAAATAGGTGATACCCATATCTAAGCCTACAACTTGTTTCTCGTCGATAGGGTAGAGATTTTTTGATTGACTTCCAAAGGTTACACAGACGAAAAAGCCATTACCTTCCTTTGTTATTGTTGCCGTTTTCAGTTTTCCCTTCGGCATACGGTCTTTGAATATGCGTACTTCTCCTATTTTTGGCAGTATAAAACCTGTATCCGTTGCCTTTACTGACTTTAAAAGTATTGAACTGTATTCGCCCTTTTTCGCCCATTTTGGGAAGCCGCCACCCGAAAAAAACTTTTGGTAGGCAAAATCAAGCCTTTCAACAACATTTTGCAAACTTTGAGAAGGTACAGATTTAATCCATTCTACATCTTTCAAGTCGGTTAATTGCTTCATCAAATCGTATTTTGAAACATTAACACCTTTTTGGTAGGATTGGATTTTAGTATCAAGGGCTAAGTTATAGACATACCTGCAAGTACCTATCCAATTATTAAGCAGATTTACCTGCCCTTTGGTTAGTTTTAACTTGTATTTATAGGTTTGCGTGACTTCCATGACACAAATATACTTAAAAAGTAATATTTTTGTGTCATATATCTAACTAAATATTTTATGGATACTCGCTGGGCTAAAAGTTCTCATGCTACTTATAATTGCGCCTATCATTTCATTTGGTGCCCTAAATACCGAAGAAAAGTTTTAATCAATGGCGTTGATATTCGATTGAAAGAATTGCTTATTGAAAAAGCAACCGAACATGGATGGGCCATTGAGAAAATGGAAATTATGCCTGACCATGTACATATTTTCATCAAAACCACCCCAAATGATTCTCCTGTTTTTATAATCAGCCAACTCAAAGGTTACACATCTTTCGTGTTAAGAAATGAATTTCAATGGCTGAAATCTCGATTGCCTACACTTTGGACGCGTTCCTACTATGTGGAAAGTATCGGACATATTTCGGAAGACATTATCAAAAAATACATTGAAGACCAAAAAACAAGATAGCCTAAATGCGGCGTATAGGCTTGCACACAGGCTAAACTTCCTTTGGCAAGTTGTCGCTTATATCCCCGCCCTAAAGGGTCGGGGCTTTACGCTTCTATTTCGTAAGCGCATAAAACAGTTGAGCAATGGAACACGTATCGAAACATTTAACTCCCGAAATAAAACTCTCGTGTTACGAGGACAAATTTTTTAAGTCTGAAATTGTCTTTGACCAACACATGCTGGTGTGGTTTATTTCGGGAGAAACCAAGATTGTGCAGGCCGAAGCCACTCACCGCTTTCAAACGGGAGATATTTTTCTCATTCCGAGAAATAAACCCGCCACCATTATCAACTACCCCAAAGACGGCTTGCCCCACAAAACAGTCGTGATGCTTTTGACTACTCAAATTCTAAGGGATTTTTACAAACACATTGACGTAAAAGCCAAAATAACGGCCGTACCCAAAATTCGCAGTTTTACGCATCATCCTTTGTTGGAAAGCTGCCTGGCGTCATTGATTCCTTACTTTGAGATGAAAGAGCCCTTTCCCGACTATCTGGCGTCGTTGAAACTAACCGAAGCCATCAGTATTTTAAGAACCCTTGACCCAGAAGTAGATAGCATACTCGCCAATTTTGACGACCCGTATAAAGTCGATTTGATTGGTTTTATGGAAAAAAACTACATGTTCAACATGCCAATTGAGAAATTTGGCTACCTCACAGGCAGAAGTTTAACGACTTTCAAACGCGATTTTAAGCGAGCGTTCAACACTACTCCCCAAAAATGGCTCACGCAAAAACGACTAGAATTGGCCCATTTTCAAATTGCCGAACGAAAACTAAAGCCGCTTGAAGCCTGTTACGAAACGGGGTTTGAAAACCTCTCGCATTTTTCGTTTGCCTTTAAAAAACACTTTGGCTACACACCGACGGACGTATTTTCAAAATCTTTTCACGTATAGATAACAATCTATTCTGCCCTTTCTGCCCCAAATTTGACTGGATTCGTCACAGATTTTACATAGGCGTGGCTACTGATTCTACTTTTGATTAGCTTTTTTATGGCGTATCAAGCAAAGTAAACCAATGCCCCGTCAAATGAATCACCAAATCTTGACTTTATTAATTCTATCGCTACTTGGGAAAACCTTATTTGCCCAAGAAAAAGGGAAGCAACTCGACAGTTTAGTCATTCAGACATCCCTTCAAAGTATCCGTACGGCTATTCAAGAAAAGTACGTTTACCCTGATAAGGCGTTACTGATTACCAATTTTCTAACCAGCCAATATAAATTGGGAAAATATAGTCAACTGACGTCTCTTAAAGAGTTGGCGGATAACCTTACCGAAGACATCCATTCTATCCAAAATGACAAGCATTTACGCATAGTGTACGACATAAAATTGGAACAAGATATTATCCATTTTAACAATTCACAAGAGGGCAAAAAAGAAATCACTGAACTAGATATTTCTAACGAAAAATCACAAAATTTTTTCTTTAGAAAACTTGAAATTTTACCATCAAACATCGGCTATATCGAGTTTACAAACTTCGCTTTACCAAGCGAAGAAGCCCAAAGGACCATTCGGAGTGCAATCCAGTTTCTTTCGCATACCGATGCTTTAATTATTGATTTGCGTAATAATCGTGGAGGAAGTGGAAAATCGAACAATTTGTTGGAGTATTTTTTTAAAGAAAAAACAAAAACAGGCAGAAGTTTCAATCGCCTAACAAACACTTGGACAGAAAACTTTGTTGCGCCTGCGGATTTTTTCCTTGATATACCTGTTTACGTCCTAACAAGTAAAAGAACGTTTTCTGCGGCAGAAGGCTTCGCTTACATCTTACAAAACCAGCACAATGCCGTTGTGGTAGGAGAACCTACAAGTGGTGGTGCTCACCTAACCCGAAGTTTTAGTTTAGGAAATGGGTTGGTAGGGTTTATCCCTTATTTACGAAGTGAGAATGAAAAAACGCATACCGATTGGGAAGGCACAGGGGTTATTCCAGAAATACGTACAGAGGCTAAGAATGCGTTACTTTTTGCCCACAACAAACTGTTGGAGAACAAACTAAAAAATGCCAACGAAAATGAGAAAAGCAAGATACAATGGCTTATCAACTACAATCAATCCAAAACTGCTACAATAGTTCTGGACAGTGCCAAACTTGCTAGGTTTACGGGGCGTTTTGCCGAATTTGAAATTACGAAACAAGGTGCTAATCTCTACTTTAGGGATGTAAATCAAAGCAATAAAACACCCTTTCAAATGACTCCCATTTCGCTAACATTATTTCAGGTAGGCGAAGATTATCAGGTAGAATTTATGAATGA
The DNA here is from genome assembly GCF_057652295.1 of Runella sp. R5_40. Classification (NCBI taxonomy): domain Bacteria; kingdom Pseudomonadati; phylum Bacteroidota; class Cytophagia; order Cytophagales; family Spirosomataceae; genus Runella; species Runella sp. R5_40. The sequence continues at coordinate 239,669 of NZ_JBYFCH010000001.1, forward strand.
GTCGGGAGGGCAATTCCAATCCATCAATCTAAGCTGGAGTGATGGGTGGGCCGAAAAAATAGACAAAAAACCGTAACCAATTAACAGCCATTTTTCTTAACCAATCATCGCTATGACCATCGAACGTTTTCGCACTTTTGAGCTTTGGGGAATCAGCCTTTTAACGGCTATTTATTTACTTATTGCTGTTTCTACCGATTACAGCCAGTATATCAACGTCTTGCGTATTATTAACGCCGACGAAGAACACCGCATTTTTTTGAGTTATAACTGGTGGACTAACGGCTTCTTACCCTTTCTGAATATTGGTTTAGGAGTCTGGAGTTGTTGGTTTATCCAATCTCAGTACGTCGTCAGGCTATGGCAACGAGACGAACAACTTAAAGCGCTCTTGGCTTGTACTGCCGCAGGCTTTTTATTGCTGGCTGGGGTTTGGAGTTACTTGTTTTTGCACGATGAATTGGTATTTCGTCACGATAAAAACTACAACATCATCGGGGCCAAACTCTACAACCTGTTTCGTCTGCGCAACGTGGCCATGATTTCGAGTGGACTTTTCCTTTCTACGTCTATCTACACCGTCCTTTCGCAGCTATACCAGTGGGTGTTGCAACATCAACCCGAGGAAGAAAATGCGCTCACGTATCAAATCATAAAAGAAGGAAGCATTCTGGCATTGGTTGGATTTGTGGCTTTTGCCAGTTTTCAGATTTTGACCAACGATATGTTTATTATTCCAGGTTTTATGTGGGTGCTTGGGTCGTTTTTGCACGCCTATTTGTACCACCATCATTTTATCCGTTGGAGAGGTTTTCGTTTTTACCGCTACCCCGAGAGTCGAGCGGCAATCCAAAAAGTATTACTTCTGTTTGGAGCCAGTTTGGTCGTAAGTTTTATTGGAAATCTTGTCCATACTTTATTCAAAATCTACAACCCTTACGTGGTGTTTCCTGTGCAAGTAGAGGGCGTTTTTATGTTAAGTCTTGTTGCTTGGATTGGGGCGATTGTGGTCACCATTATGCGGCAGTTGATGGTAAAACCATTGGAAACCAGCCTCAATCGCAACCAAGCAGAATTGTCGGCGTTACGGGCGCAAATCAACCCACACTTTTTATTTAACGCCATGAATACCCTTTACGCCACGTCTATTGAAGAAAATGCCGAACGCACATCGCAGGGAATCCAGCAGCTGTCTGACATGATGCGGTTTATGATGCACGAAAACAACCAAGACCAAATCGACATTCGGCAAGAGGTACAATATTTGCGAAACTACGTTGATTTACAGCGCCTTCGCATCAGCGAATCCGATAAATTTGAGTTAAAAATTGAGCTTGATGACTCGCTTTGTTTGCGCTCAGTAGCGCCCATGATGCTCATTCCTTTTGTGGAAAATGCCTTCAAACACGGCGTAAGTTTGCGCAATCATTCGTGGATTTTTGTAAAACTCCACTGCGATACCGAAAAGCTCCACTTTACGGTCAACAACAGCCTACATCCGCGCAACGACCAAGACCCTGAGAAATACTCCTCGGGCATCGGGCTCGTCAATGTCCGCAAACGCTTGGAGCTTCTTTACCCCAATCGCCATCATTTACTGATTCACCAGACGGAAAAGGAATTTTCGGTCAGCTTAGAGATTGCCATTAATTCCAAAAAAATACGTACCAAAAAGGCATCACGCGTCGCAGGTCTTTTTTCTTTTTTGGCGTAATTTCCTTCGCCCCTTCTACCCTTCCTCTCCGCTAATCAAGCTTTTTTGTTTTTTAGCACCTGCGGCTTGGTTGAGGCGGTACATAACGGTCAGGTTGATTTGGCGAGCGCGCATCCCAAACGTTCCTTCTGAGTAGAAGTTTAAGCCTTCGGTAATCGTACGCATGTAGCGCGAGTTAAACACATCGATGACGTTGCAAGTAAGCGTGCCTTTGCCTTTGAGAATTTCTTTGCTAAACGCCAAGTCAACAAATGTACGCGACTTACGACTTCCCTGCGGAAGTTGTTGAGGCGCTTCATAATTGGCCCGCACTTGCAAATCGGTACCTTTAGCAAGCGTAAAACGTGACGTTTGGCGGGCAAACCAGCTGTAAGTATCGGCTTTGAAGGTCGCGTCGAGGTTTTGGCCGTTGGTAATGGCGCGGAAAAAGTTAAAGTTGAGGTCTAATTTCCACCACTTAAACGGCGTGTAATTGCTCGTAAATTCAGCCCCGTACGCATCTTCTGTGGCCAAGTTTTCGGGACGCGTATTTGAAACTCCCTGCGCGTCCACCCGACGAATACGGAGTACTTTCCCGTTGGTATGACGGTAATAGACCGACGACGTAAACGATCCTTTTTCAAAATAATAAATGTGTCCTAAATCAAACGAATTGGTAAATTCAGGATTCAAATCAGGATTTCCTGAGAAAAAGTTACGTTGGTCTGACAAAGTCACGTACGGGCTCAAATCGTTGTAAGTTGGCCGCCGCACCCGACGGCTATAGCTCACCTGAAAGGCGTTGTCAGGATTGAGGTTGTAAGTAAAGTGTGCACTTGGAAATAAGTTGCTGTACTTACGAGGATTGGTTTGATTCGTCTCGCGGAGAATGGTGGTGACGTCCGTAATCTCAGCCCGCAAACCCGCTTGGTAGCTAAATTTCTTGGTTTTATTTCCCAAAATCCCGTAAACTCCGTGGATATTTTCTTTGTAAATGAAATAGTTATCCAAGCCTGGCAAAGCGTCAAAACCGCCTTGGGCGTTTTGCTGGGTCACGATGTAGTCGTTGACCATATCGCGAAAACTAGAACGAATCCCTGTTTCAAATTTGCCATCTTTCCCGATGGGCTGCACGTAGTCCAAGGTCGCAATGAGTTGATTTTCGTACTCATCGTTCAGCGACTTTTGAAGCAACGAACCTTTGGTATTCGGCGTTCCGTCGGGAAATCTGCTGTTTTGGGTATAAGTTTGGTCGGAACGCTCCCAGTACGTCAAGTAGCGCACATCCGCAATCAACTCCTGATTTTTACGATTATACGTTTTTTTGTACGACACCGAATACTCTGAATAAGGCTCGGCTTCGGTTTCACGCTGTTGGCGGTCGGTGATGGTACGTAGGTTCGACAACGAATTGATGTAATCTTTGTACGTATTGTCGGTAATCCGCAGCACGTCCGTCCGACGGAATTGGTACGAAGCCGTCAGAATATTCTTTTCGTTGAAAAAATAATCCAATCCTCCACGGATGGTATTGGCAATGGTTTTTACCTGTCCGCTGGTGTTTTGTTGCAAAATCGCCGTGGTATCCTTGCCATACACCTCTTGGTACAACCGTCCTGCCGAAATCGGCACACGGTACGCAATGCCGTAGTTGAGGAATAAATTAAGCTTGTTTTTGCGGTAATTAATATTGGCCGCTACCCCGTAGTTAGGTCGGAAACCCGTCACCACTTCAAAGGAGCCATTGATACCTTGTTTACGCTCTTTTTTGAGGACAATATTGATAATCCCCGACAAGCCTTCGGCCTCATACCGTGCCGAGGGGTTGGTAATAATTTCAATCCGTTCAATCTGATTTCCTTGCAATTGCTGCAAACCTGCTCCGCCCTTAAAACTCACTAATCCTGAGGGTTTTCCATCAATCAAAATCCGTACACCATCGCTTCCGCGTAGCTTTACGTTACCTTCCGTATCCACCGATACTGAGGGTACGTTGCTCAAAATATCAATGGCAGTCCCGCCCGCGTTGGCTAGGTCTTTACCAACGTTGAATATCTTTTTGTCCAACGCCAATTCCATCGAGCTCTTTTCGGCTTGTACCACCACCTCGTCCAACGTTCGGGCCGAAGCGGCTATTTTCAGCGTTCCTAAGTCGTGTGCAGACCGTTCTTTGGAAAGCGTAAATGTGCTGGTTTTAAACGGCTTGTAGCCAATAAACTCGACCACCGCATAGAATTGTCCATAGGGAACATCCACAGTCAGTTGGCCTTTATCGTCGGTAATAGCCCCCGAAATAAGCGTACTGTCCGTACTTTTTAGGATTCTAATGGTCGCATACGACAACGGTGCGTTGGTTTGTGCGTCCGTCACGATTCCCTTGACTTTCGCCAATTTCTGGGCATTCTGGGCTTGTAATGAAGTAAAGCCTAACAACGAAAGGCTCACTAAAACAACAAATTTTGTAAAAAAGGGGGTGGAGATAATCGTTTTCATCATACTGTACTAAAGAAAGGGTCAAAGGTTTTGTACTCATACAAAAGCCCCGAAAAGTCATATTTTCGAGGCTTTGTAAGCTTTTTAGCTATCGTTGGGTTGTGAGCAACCTTCTACATGTTAGCGTCGGGGTGTGAGCAACCCTCTTCACGTCAGCGTCGGGGTGTGAGCACCCCTCCACACGTAAGCAACCCTCGGCACGGTGAGCCGCTCACTATTTTCCTTGCGGGCGGCGCAACACGAGGCTATCGGCAGGGTACTGCGCTTTGAGCGAGTCCATGTTGGTTTGCGCCCAGTTGATAAGCGTTTGTTTTTGCGCTTCGGTCAATTTAGCTCCCGAATGCAATCCAAAATAAGTGTAAGACTCCAGCGGCATTTCTCCTTCTTTAATCATCTCGATGGTTTCTTCAAACTTATGGTTTTGGTACGCCACCGAGCGCGACGTAAAGTTTGAAAAATTGAGATGCCGCTTTCCGTCGGTGACGTGGTGGTCCAAAAACCAAGCGACAGGCTGAATGTTTGAATACCACGGATATTCCGTTTTATTGCTGTGACAATCGTCGCACGCTACTTTCAGCAGGCTTTTTACGTCCGTAGGAACGGCATATTTGGTCGAAACGTCGTAGGTACGGTCGTCAGAAAGATTTTTCTCAGGTCGGATAAATTGGATGAGAATCAAAACCGCTCCCAAACCAATCAAAATTTTGTTTTTCATAGTGATACGTAGCTAAATTTTAAACTGTTTTTGCCGTCAGCTTGCTTTGCTTCGTAAGCCACAACCAATTGGTTTCCAAGAACAATCCCAGTTGAATTGGTCGCATTGGTGGCGTCTGCTATCCACGTAGTTTCCGACACTTGCCCTTCCGCAATTTTACGATAGGCTATTTGAGTTGGCGTACCTTCACCTTTACTTTGTTCCCACAGCATCACCGCTGCATTTCCATTGCTGGTCAAGGCGGGATTTTTTGCGGAAGCCTCGGTCAAGACAAAGAATTTTTTACCCTCTCTGGTTGTCAGGCGAATGCCTTTTTCTTGGTCTGAGCCCGAAAACCACGCCAAAAGCTCGCTTTTACCGTATTGGGTAGAAATAGCGCCACTGTGAGGGCAGCCCATGATTTTCCAGTTGTCGTTATATACAATCGCCGACTTTGAAAACGTGGCCGCGTTATCTGTCGAAATCAAACGTGCCATATCGCGAATATCGTCGTTGTTGTCGCGATACACAACCGTCAGTGCTCCGCTAGCATCCACCGACAAATTGATGGGGCAGCAATCGCACACCACCGCATCTAATAAACGTTCGGGCTGCATTACACCACCTTTTGAGACGACCATGCGCAAATCCCGTTCTTCGTGTTTGGTGCTATTGGCCACGTCTTTCAAATACGCCACGGCGATTTCATCGTTTGGCAAAACCACCGCATCAAAGAAACCACGCACAATTCCCTGTTTAGGGTCAGAATCCACCGACTGCGGCGCTGTCCACGTAGCCCCTCCGTCTTTGGAAACACAATACACAATGTTAGAAGAACGGCCTCCTCCGCGTCCTGAAGCGGGTGCGGCACCAGCTTCTCCGCGATTTGAAAACACGGCCACAAAACTACCATCCTTTTTAGAAAGCACTTTCGCCCGCATCATGCGGCTATTGCCAATGCCGTTACCGCTAAAAATGGTCTTCTTTTCGGCAAACGTTTTGCCTTTATCTTTTGAAAACGCTACGCAGAAAGAGGTCATTCCTGAAGCCTCTTTTTCGGTCCACGATAGCATCAATTCTCCTTTGGTCGTTTCGGCCAACAGAGGCATTGAGTACGTTTTTGTGGGGTCAAGGTCGATGGGGGAAACAGCAAAGTTGGTATTGGTAGGAACCCAAGTTGTAAATTCGGGCGTACTTTCACCGTGACAAATAACCATTTCGGAGGGCGTCGGCGTGGCTGTTGGGAAAAAACTTCCCAATACACCTACCAACACGAGCGGAAGAAATGCGCTTACATTCATCATTGGACTAAAAGGTTTGATTAAAAAAAGAGTAAGTAGCTAACAATCACTGAAACGAAAGTATTCCTTTTCTGAATGATTCAAAAAAGAACTATACCAATTATTGATTTTGATAGATGGCTTACCAACTTTGCTAGACAACTCCTCCTTTTTACTCTATATCCAGTGTTTGCGTTTGAAGAAAAACCACATGGCGGCCATTGAAAAAATCATGAGCAATAACGAGAACCAAAATCCAAAGGGATGCGTGCTGCTTGGCAAAATGGTGTAATTCATTCCAAAAATACCCGCAATCAACGTAGGAGGCATAAAAATGATGGTAAAGACCGTAAAAATCTTGATAATCTGGTTTTGTTCAAGATTAATAAGACCCATAAAGGTATTTTGCAGATACTCCAATCGCTCAAAATTGAAGGTACTGTATTCCAAAAGCGAGCTAATGTCTTTCAACACAATGCGTAAGCGTTCTTTTCTATCATCGGGAAAAAATTGGCTTCGTAGAATGCCCGACAAAACCCGTTGTTTATCAATAATAGTTTCGCGCAAGAGCATGGTATTTTCTTGCATCATATTGATTTTCAGCAGAATTTCTTGCTTTGCTTTTTGTTCCCGATTGAGGTCTTTGCTAATGGTACTGATGTCACGCGAGAGCCCTTCGAGCACGTCGGCGTCGCTTTCGATGCGGGTTTCGAGCAAAAGAAGAAGAATATCAACCCCGTTTTGAAAAGTCTCTTGACTCACTTTCATTTTCCGAACCGTATCGGCAAATGTTTTTGAGTCGCCATCACGATAGGTAAACAGCACGCCTTCCCGAATCAGGAGCGAAACGGGGTAAATCGCGTAGCCATCTGCATTGATTTTCAAAAAATTAGAGTTAGCATTGATGGTATCGTTTTGTTCAAAATACCGCGAACTGCTCTCAATTTCCACAATTTCTTGGGGTGTCTGGAAACTAATATCGCACTTGGTTTCGACCCATTCTTCTTCTTCTTGCGTGGGTGACTGCAAGTCTATCCACAAAATTTGCTTGATGTGTCCAATTTCGCGAACGTCGTTTTCGCGTTTGATGTGCTTTCCTTCACGATAAAAAATACGTACCATACCTCACTGCATTTGCGCCAAAGTTAGTGATTTGGTTGATGAAACCTATAAGGTTTACACTTGCAAACTTCATAGGTTTTGATGAAATTGCTCAAATGCAAGATTTTTTTTCCAACGAGATGCAACATCTTTTAAATCAGATTTGTCATTACTACGAAATTACAGCCAATTGGAATCTAAACTATACATAGACAAACACGTCGAACTCGTAGAAAGATGCAGACAGGGCGAGCGCAAAGCGCAGTACGAACTCTATAAGTTGTATTCAAAGTCCATGTTTAACGTCTGTATGCGGGTGGTCAATCACATAGGAGAGGCCGAAGACGTACTGCAAGAGGCATTTTTGGATGCGTTTTGCCACTTACATACGTTCAAAGGGCAGTCCACGTTTGGGGCGTGGCTGAAGCAGATTGTGGTCAACAAAGCCATCAATCACCTCCGACAACGTAAAATGCAACTGGTTGATATTGAGGGCTACGGCAGCGACGACCAAGACATAGCCGACGATGTTCCGTTCGACGAAGAAGGAATTCAGATGGATGTAGAACGGGTTCGTAAGTGCATTGAGCAGCTCCCCGAAGGTTACCGTGTCGTTTTGTCACTCTATTTGTTTGAGGGATACGACCACGAAGAAATCGGTGAAATCCTCGGTATCAGCGAAAGTACCTCGCGTACGCAGTACATGCGGGGAAAGAAAAAATTATTAGAAATGTTACGCCCTCTTTGAGTTTCTTAAAAAAACACACCGTTTTAGAGAAAAGAGAGCCGCGATAAATACCAAAGAAGATGAAAGACAAATTGCAACGATTCGTAAGAGACAACCGAGAGGCGTTTGATGTATATGAACCTTCCGACGACCTTTGGAATCGGTTGAACCAACAACTACCCGCCGAAGAAGCGCCCAAAGTTGTCCCAGAAGTTACCCCTGCCGTGAGTGCGCCTAGTCCGTTTAAACAGGCTTGGCGAAACCTCAACTGGCGCATTGCGGCCTCCATTGCTTTGGTAATTGGCCTTGGGTGGGTTGGATACCGTGTTAATCAAAATTACGGTATTACAGAAGCTCCCGAAGTAGCCCTTAGCAATCCAACGTTTGCCAAACAAGTCAGTCAATATACCCAATTGATCGATACCAAACGGGATGAGCTTCGCCAAATGACTGAAAGTAACCCTAATTTGTATAAAGAATTTGCCGTAGAACTGGATCAGCTTGAGCGCTCATACCAAAACCTGAAATCCGACCTTCCGAAGAACCCCAACCAAGAAGTGGTGATTCAGGCCATGATTCAGAACCTACAGTGGCAGATTGATTTATTAAACCAACAGTTGGACATTATCCAGCGCATCAAAAACAAGAACAACCATGCAAACGATAAAATCATGTAATTGGCAGTTAGTAAATACCTTTTTGGTAGCTTTCTGTCTGTTTTCGGCCTTTGGAGCAACGGCTCACGAATGGGGCACCATCGAAAAGAAAAAATCGGTGATTAAGATTTACGATACTTCGTCTAAAGACAACTTATTGCTCGACAATCAGTTTGGGCAGGTAAAAGTGAACCTTTGGGACAAAAACGAAATACGGATTGACATTCACATTGTGGCTAACTCAAGCAGCGATGACCGCGCCCAAGAATACCTCGACGGCGTAGTGATTGAAGACAAACGGGAAGGCAACCAAATCAATGTTCGTACGATTATCAACAAATCGAACAACTCAAACGGTTGGAGCTGGAAAAATAACAACAACGAAAAGAATTTTGTGCAAATCGACTATAACGTGTCAATGCCGAAAAACACGCCTTTGACGGTTAAAAATCGTTTTGGAAATACCAACATTCCCACGTTCAAAGCGCCGTTGGTCGTTGTTTCGAAGTACGGCACTTTTATGGCTAACGATTTGGTAGGTAGCAAAAATGACATTGACGTATCGTACGGTAAAGCGGAAATTCAGCAAATCACCAACGGCAACCTCGATATTTCGTATTCGACCCTCGAACTCGAAAAAGCCGAAAATATCACGCTCAACAACAAGTTTGGCAAAATGAAAATCGGCGAAGTAGAAACCCTCGATGGCCAAATTAGCTACTCGGGTGGACGTATCGGTACGCTCAAAGGTTCGAGCAAAATTAAGCTCAGTTTCTCGGGCGGCTTCCGCATCGACCAACTGACGCAATCGGCTGATAATGTTGATATTTTGGCCAATTATTCGTCGGTAGTGATTCCAATGGAAAACAACGAATGCAACTTCGACGTCACGGTGAGCTACGGCGGGTTCAAATACCCCAACGACCGCAAAGTATCATTCACTCAAAACGACGACGAACGCAAAGACAACGAACACCGCGGCCCAAAAATGACCAAACAATACGTCGGTAAAATTGGAACGGGCAAAGGCACTAGAGTGAAAATTGTCTCAAAATACGGTGAAGTGAGCCTTCGATAATCGTAAACTGTCTCAAAATACAAACCCCCGCGCTTGACAAGCACGGGGGTTTATTTTGAGTATAATTGCCTTTCATCCCCTTACTCTTCCACAAAATCCAAGTTGCGTCCAAAGGTTTCGTCGGTTTTATAGATGGCTAATAGGGCTAAACCATAGCACAATACTCCCAATAACGCCGCGCCACCCAGCGCTCCAAACGAAGGTTTTAACCCTTGAAAAGCCAACGTCATCGGGATAGCCATTCCTCGCACCACGCTCGGCACCGAAGTGGTCGCCGTAGCACGGAGATTGGTGCCGTAGAGTTCGGCCACCATCATCAGGTACAGGCCAATGTAGCCCGTGCAAACTCCCGTCAAAAAGCACACTACATAGAGCATATTGGCCGACTTAACACCTCCGAAGAGGTAAATTCCGACAAAAATAACTCCAATGAAAAGCAAAAATAGGATGGCTTTTCGTCGAGATTGTAGCCAATGACTCAGCGGCCCGCTAAAGAAGTCGCCTGCGGTTAGGCCAAAGTAAATAAACATCACACACTTGCCAGGCGAAATCCCTTCGTCGATGCCCAGCGCTTTCCCAAACTCATTGCCAAACGTCCCCAATATTCCCACCACAAACCAAGTCGGGACGCCGATGAGCACGCAACGAAAATACTTGACCAGCCTCGGCCAGCTGCTAAAAAAGTACAAATAATTACCTCGGGAAACCTTCGTTTCTTTCAGTTGCAAAAACAGTCCCGACTCAAACACACTAATTCGCAAGAGCAGCAGCAACAAGCCCATGCCTCCGCCCACCATGTAGGCCGTTCGCCACGTAAACCATTCTTGGGTCAGGTAGGCAGCACCCGCCCCCAAATACCCAATCCCAGCCACCAACGTCGGCCCAAGGCTGCGAATCTCTTTGGGGACGATTTCGGTTACGAGGGTCATGGCTGCGCCAATTTCTCCCGACAACCCTACCCCCGCCACAAAGCGCAGTAAGGCGTACAGGTTGGGGTCTTCGACAAAACCACAGGCAATGTTGGCCAACGAATAGGTAATGATAGACCCAAACAACACCGATAAGCGACCGCGTTTATCGCCCCAAATTCCCCATACTATTCCGCCTACCAACAAACCCGCTTGCTGACAGTTGAAGATAAACGTTCCAATTTTAGAAACTTCGGCTTCCGAATAGCCCAGCGATTGAAGACTTGGAACGCGTACAATGCTGAAAATAAGCAGATCGTACACGTCCACAAAAAAACCAAGCGCCGACACAATGACGGGCAAGGCAAAAAGAGCACGGTATTTCATCCTCTTAGATTTCTACAAAGTCAAGGTCTTTGCCGTGGGTTTCGGGAACGGTGAGGGTCGAGTAAAACCCTAGAGCGTAGCTCAAAATCCCTACCAACGTACCCGCTCCGATAACGCCCAACTGAGGAACAGTGAGCGAAAACCAACCAAAGACGTCCAACGAGCCTGTTTTGAAACCCGCAAAGAGCGTCGTCATCAAAATCACCATTCCGCGTACCATGTTGGGAACGGTTGTCGCAGCCGTAGCCCGAAGGTTTGTACCAAATTGCTCGGCACCGATGGTCACAAACATGGCCCAGTAGCCAATCCCGAAGCCCATCAACAAACAAAGGGTATAAAGCATGGTCGAAGATTGTACGCCCGCAAACAAATACACAATGCTAAATACGCCCGAAAACGCCATCAGCACTGCCACAGCTTTTTTGCGCGAGTGGAAGTAGTGGCTAATAAATCCGCTGGCTAAGTCGCCGCCTGCCAAGCCCACGTAGCACCACATAATGGCCAACCCTGGTTTGATGGGTTCGGTGATGCCCAAGGCTTTGCCAAATTCGTTGCTGAAAGTTGCCAAAATACCAATCACAAACCACGTTGGAAGACCGATTCCGATACATTTCATGTAGCGTACAAAGCGTTCCCAGTTGGTAAAAAACGAAAGAAAATCGCCTTTGGCGACGTGTTTTTGGCTGGAGACTTCGGTAAACATCCCTGATTCAATGACGCCCACGCGAAGTAAAAGAAGGCCAAATCCTAGCCCACCACCCACAAAATAAGCAATGCGCCAGTCGCCAAATATCTCGACCGTAAAATAGGCCACTACCGCGCCTAACAGGCCAATTCCAGCCACCAACGATGTTCCGATGGCACGAAGTTCTTTGGGTAAAATTTCGGACACGAGGGTGATGCCTGCTCCCAATTCTCCCGCCAATCCAATCCCCGCAATAAAGCGTAAGTATTTATACAACTCAGTAGCTGGCAAAAACGAGGTATCTTGGATAAATCCACAAAGTACGTTGGCAATGGAGTAAGTGATGATGGAACCAAACAACACCGAAAGGCGGCCGCGTTTGTCGCCCAATACCCCCCAAATGATTCCGCCAAGCAACAAACCTCCCATTTGCCAGTTGATGATGGAAGCCCCCACCGCCGACACGTCTTGCTCACTCAAACCCAAATCTTTGAGGCTAGGTACGCGTACAATTCCAAATAATAGTAAATCGTAAATATCAACGAAGTAGCCTAGTGCGGCCACAATAACAGGAAGCCCAAAAAGGGTATTTTGGTTAGAAGATTTAGGCATTGAGTGGATGTAGGTTATGGTTTTTCTGCAATAATAGCAAAAATATGCTCCCAAAACTTCTTATGCCAATTTTGCGGTGTTATAATTAGCCCCAATGGGCAATAATTGTCCTGCCACACTCACTTCATAACGGTCAAACCGCTCAACTTTACTTTTTGCCACAATATACGACCGATGAATCCGCACAAACTGCTCGCCTGGAAGTAAGCCTTCTGCCTCGCTCATCGTCATGCGAGAAGCAATTTTTTGGGTTTTAGTAACAAAAACAACGTAGTTGCCACCCGCTTCCAAATACAAAATATCGTCGAGCATCACCCGCACTTGCTCGTAGCCATTTTTCACAAAAATGCTCTCGGTGGGCGCGACCGTCACTGGGCGGACTTTGGCTTCTTCCGAGGCCAATTCGCGCATTTTTAGCGTTTCGTGAGCTCTGTTGCACGCCTTCAAAAAACGGCTCAACGCAAAGGGTTTCAACAGATAATCAACTGCATCAAAGTCGTAGCTCTGGACAGCATGTTCGGCGTAAGCAGTAGTAAAAATCACAAGCGGTGGGCTCGGAAGAGCTCGCAAAAACTCCAACCCCGAAATATCGGGCATTTTTATGTCCAAGAAAATCAAGTCCACCGATTGTTTTTGCAGAAAATCCAACGCCTCAAACGCATCCTGAAAAGTAGCTTGTAGCTCCAAATAGGGCACTTTTTGGGCAAAAACGCGCACTATGTCTAGCGCTTTGGGCTCGTCGTCGATGGCAATGGCAATCATGGGTTTTGAATTTGAGTGACTCGGTCTTCGGTCAGGTTGTGAGCAACCTGACTCACAGTGGTTGGGGTTGCTCACAACCAACAAGCATACGCACAACTTTTGTATTTCTTAGCCGTCGGTCAGGTTGTGAGCAACCTGACTCACAGTGGCTGGGGTTGCTCACAACCCCAACTTTTGACGCAAAAATCAGCTTTTTACGCGGATGTTCTAAAAATATGGGACGAACCTCCTTACAAATGGGATAAACTCAGCTTTGCCCGATGAGCGAAAAAAACGTTTGTCGGTAGCTATCCGAAATCGGAATGACCGCTTCACCCAGCCGAATACGGTCTTTTTCAATCGAATCAATCTTCGCAATCGCTACCATGTACGACTTATGCACCCGACACAAAAGGCTCGGTGGCAGCTCTTGTTCAAACTCAGCGAAGGTCTGCAACGTCATGATTTTCTGGGTGGCCGTATGAATCCTTCGGTAATTGCCCATGCCTTCGATAAACAGGATTTCGTCCAGCATGAGCTTTTCGAGGCGGTATTCGGTTTTGACAAAAATAAACGGCCTCGAATTTTGAGGCTCGGATTTGGGCAATAAACTTTGCGCTCGGTCAACGGCCTGAACAAAACGCTCAAAGGTGTAAGGTTTGAGTAAATAGTCGGCGATTTTGAGGTCAAATCCTTTGAGTGCATACTCATGGTAGGCCGTCGTCAGAATAACTTGCCCTTTCAATGACACACTTTCTAGGAGCTGAATACCTGAAAAATCGCCCAAATGAATATCCAAAAAGACAATATCAATCGGGTTATTTTTCAAAAAACTCAATGCCTCCAACGCGCTCTCAAACGTTGCTTTTAGGCTTAGGAAAGGCAATTTTTGTACGTAGCTTTGGGCACGTTCGAGCGCCAGAGGCTCGTCTTCGACAATAATACAGCTATGCTTCATGGCGACTGATTCGTAACCTTACCCGATAATCTTCTTCAGAACTGACAATGTCTAATTGGTGGCGGTCGGGGTACAGCAAAGATAACCGTCTTTTGATAAGTTCGTTGCCCAAACCGCCGTATTCGGTCGTACTAGGCTGTAATCGACGTTTGTTAACACAGTCAAACACAATGGCTTCGGGCGACACCTCCACCGAAACGTCGATGACATTGCCTTGCTTTCGTGCATCGGCGTGTTTAAAGGCATTTTCCACAAAAGGAATCAACACCATCGGGGCAATGGTGGCCTCGCCTACCGCTCCTTCTACTCGAAAACGAGCAAAATCAGGGTTGGATGTTCTGATTTTTTGCAGGGCAACGTATTTTTCCAAATAGCTCAGCTCTCGGCTCAACGGTATCTCTTCCGATTTGGTTTCGTACAGCATAAACCGCATGATGTCAGACAGTTGATTAAGATAAGCCGATGCCTGCGAGGCATTTTTGGCAATAAGTACGTCGATGTTGTTGAGGGTATTGAACAAAAAATGCGGGCTAATTTGTGATTTGACCAACGCCAGTTCCATTTCAAAATTCTTTTGCATCAGCGCCTCTTTCAGTTTGATTTCGGAGTACCAGCGCATAAACCCCCGCATAATCAACGCCACCGCTCCGTTGAGCACCGCGATAATGGTAATGACCACCAACAACGCTAACGTGGTTTTCGCTCCCTCATGAAACACTCCTGGCCCCACTTTAAACGTGTACAACACCGACATAACCACCTCACTGATAAACCCGCAGCCCATAGCGGTGAGTAAGCCTACCACAAACAACAACACGATTTTTCGACGCATCAAAAAAAGGTCGAACAGCAGAAAATAGAAAGTATAAAACCCCAATAGCGCGGGAAAAATGGCAAAAGTGCTGAAGAAAACGTGAAACCGCCACTGGTAAAAAAAAGGCTGCCCCTTGATGGGCGAGCCCAATTGAAGACACACCAGTATCAGCGACAGCAATAAAAAGTACAGCACCCAGTACCCAAAATGCAATGAAATCACTACGCCTCGCTTCATGTGTTGTGCATCGGTTTTAAAAAATATATCTTTAGCTTTTGTCCTTTTTTAGGACGTAAAAGAAGTAACTCAAAAGCGTAAATCCAACGAAATACCCCAATGCCCATTTGAAAAAAACATCGACCGCCAACGTGCCCAGTTTTGCCCCGCGAAGACTGAAAAAATAATACGGACAATAACTATACGGCAGCCAATGCCCGTGCTCCCACTCCAGCCCTATCAACGACGCCAACAGCAGCCCAATACCCGCTCCGAGCGGCACCAAAAAATTACGAAACTGAAGACTAACTAGGTATTGAAAGCCCACAATAGGCAAACAATTTACCCAAAAATGACTGCTTGTTTTTAGATACACTTCCCACGGAAACGCTTGTTTGGGCAGCGAAATCCCCCGCACCAAGGGCGGAAGTATGCCCGACAAATACATGCCAAGGTTGAATAACACAAAAAATTGAAAAAGCATGGTTAGCAAAACGCTCAGCTTTGCCACAAAAATAGTGGTATAGCTTTGTGGAGTCGTGTGGAGTTGCTTCCACGTATTGTTGCGAAACTCCATTTGGGTAAGCAAGCTCGTGGCCAGTACAAGTCCCATTGGCAGCATAAAAATAGCCATAAACTGCCAACTTTGCCCCAAAATCCCTTCCCAATAAGTCGGGGAAACAACCTCTTTGCGGAGTTTGTCGGGGTACAAAACCCGCGCCCAAAAGAGAATAAACGGAATAAAAAAACCACCGAGAACCACCAACCAAGCCGCCAAACTTCGCTTGGTTTTGAGCCATTCGCTCTGATAACTAGCTACAAACGTTGTCATGTTTTGGGGAAGATTAGGAGTGAGTTAAGGTCATAAAAATGCTTTCTAAATCGCTTTCGACGGTACTGATTTCGTAAACATCGAGCTGATGCTGTACCAATTCGCGGTTCAGTTGGGCAATTTCCGAACGCGCCAACAACGGCAGCACGATTTTGTCCTGCTCCTGCCTTGCGTCCAGCCCTTGGGCTATCAGACGCTCAACGGCCGCTGCGTTATTGCTGGTATTGAGCCGTATTCCTCCCGCACTCCGTTGCCGCTGCATCAATTCACCCAACGACCCCTCAAACAGCATTTTGCCTTGGTTAATGATGCCAACTTCCGTCACCAATTTTTCAATTTCGGACAGCAAGTGGCTCGAAATCAAAATCGTAATTCCGTGTTCTTTGTTGAGGCGTTTGAGCAACTCCCGCATTTCCACCATTCCGCTCGGGTCTAAGCCATTGGTAGGTTCGTCGAGCACCAACACCGACGGACTGTGCAACAAGGCCGTGGCAATGCCCAGCCGCTGTTTCATCCCGAGCGAAAACTGTCCTGCTTTTTTGGTGCCCGTTTGCCCCAATCCTACCAACTCCAATACTTCCTGAATACGCGTTTTGGGGCAACCATAGAGTTTTTGCCAAACGCTGAGGTTTTCCGTAGCCGTGAGTTGGCTATAGAGGGAAGGCGACTCAATCAACGAGCCGATTTTGGACAAAACAGACAGTCGATGGGACGCAAACTCCTCCCCAAAGACCTTAATCTGCCCTTGTTGTTTTTTTAATAGGCCCAAAATGAGCTTGAGCGTAGTGGTTTTTCCCGCGCCGTTGGGACCTAAAAATCCGTAGATACTCCCTTCTTTCACCCGAAGGTTGACACGATGAAGCTCGTTGCCCTGTCGGGAATACTGGTACGACAACTCGCTGGTTTCGATACAATACATGGCTGTTGATAGATAAACATTTTGAATTTCGATGTCAAAAATCGAAGTTCAAGTGCTTTCCATCAATTCTATTACGTGAATCAGCCCAATTTGTACGCGAATGGGGGAAATAACGGGGTCAGTGCCGTAGCTTAGTTTTTACCTAAGTTCAACGCTGCCTTGGCGCGGTCGTAGAAACCTGTACTGCGAAAAGTAAAGGTTTTGTGCAAAATGAAGTTGCTCACAAAACTAAAGCCCATTCCTACCAAAGTAGAAGTAGCTTCGGTCACGTTGATTTCTCTTGACTTAGCGGGAATAAAATCAAACGGGATTTGGTAGATAAAATCCGTAGGACTTGATGCATGAAAAAGCTCCAACGATAAAGCTGACAAACCAACGGTAATTCCAAAAGACAAACACGCTACGATGCCAAATTTGACCATCTCACGGCGGGTTTGGTTGGTATTTCGGGCATCAAAGGCAAAAAGTTTTGTTAACACAAAACCAACAAAAAACGATACGATATAACCCAACGAAACCGAAGTGTAAAAATCGACGTAGTTACGGAAAAAACTCCCAGAAGCAAGCTGAACAACGGCCCCAGTACCTGCAATCAAAAAATATACGACGAGGTCTTTTATGTTAAATAGAGTAGTTTTCTTCTTCACAAGTGTGCATAGTAAGTGGACAAAATAAACGCATTTTTGACAGCCGCCCAAAAATAAACTAGGGTTTTTATCAAATGGCCTCTTACAAAGAAAGCGCTCGGTAGCAAACCGAGCGCTTTCAAGGGTATTTTTAAGGCCAATTACTTCTTCTTTTTGGCGGGTGGCGGAGGTGGTGGCGGCGGTGTTCCTGCACCTTTGGGAGCAATGGGAGCCACGGCCTTCACCGCAGATGCGGGCGTATGAACGGCACGTGGTGCACGAAGAGTGCGGGCCCCTTTCGCACGAAACTCGGCTGGTGGCGGGGGTGGCGGAGGCGGGAATAAATTATTCAACTCATCTGAGTAGCGTTCCATTTCCTGCGAAAACTTCTCGTTTATCGCTTCCAACTTACGTTGTTGCTCTTCCAATTCCTCGATGGGCTTGCGGGCGGCCTTTTCTTGTTCCGACAATTCGGCCATCTGCTTATTAAACTGCTGCATCTGACTTTCAAATTGTTTCACCTGCTCTTCGTACTGCACCAATGCCTTTTCAATCTGGTCGTCTGATAGCTTTTTGGCCGCATTTTCTTGGTGAAGCAACTGACTGCGTTTGTCCAAAATTTGACTGCGCTCGTTGGACGCTTTGTTCTTTTTCCATTCGAGTACTTCCCGCTTGCGCTCCACTTCGTTTACCTGAAATTCGTACTGCTCCATTTTTAGGCGCAGCTCGTTCATTTTGTGCATCTGAGGCTCCATCAATCGGTGAAGGCTGTCGATTTGGCGGTGGTAATAGGCCATTTTTGCCTCGTCTATTTTAGCTTCAAATGTACTACCTACCTCTACCCATTTTCCGTTGACTAGAATGGAGTCGGCTAGTTCAACTTCTGACAATTCCTCAACAGGCTCAATCACATCTTCTACTGCGTCCATGAGCTCTATGTTATCCAGCGAAATGTTGCCCAAAGCAGACAAACCTGTTGACAACCCATCTTCAACTTCCGTAATCCGAGACAATATAGCCCTAAAATCAGCTTGTTTAATATCGCTAAGCGTTACCGTTCCCTCTGCCAACTGCTCCTTTAGATGCTGTAACTCCGCCACTTGCTTTGACGACAAAAAACGATTTTTCCATTTTACTTTGGTCAACTTACCCTGTTCATCCATCACAAATTGCATGTCTTTCAAGGTATGGCTGGTGTTTCTAAGTTTGGCGTCTTTTTTGGGCTTATCCTGCGGCTGAAAAGCATACACAGAAACGCCTACTACCAAGAGTAATACCAACAACAAACCACTCGCGTTCAACCGTTGCTGCGGCTTTTCAGTCACGCCCAATACTCTTTTGACGCGGTGTAGCATGGCTCCTTTTTTATTGGCAAAAGCCATCGCTAACGCGGGGGTGGAACGGTAAGCGGCTACTTCGGCCAAGGCTTTGGCCATGGCCATTTTGTCGCCACAAACGGCAACGGCAATGTCGTCGCAGCAGTGTTCCCGCTCTTGACGGACGCGCCCCGACAACCACCATAAGGCTGGATGAAAGAAATAAACCACTTCAACCAACGATTGGAGTAGGTTCACCAAATAATCGTAACGCTTCACGTGGGCTAGTTCGTGGGCCAAAACTGCCTCAATTTGCTTGGGGCTCAACCCCGTAACCAAGCCAACGGGCAAAAGCACCACAGGCTTTACAAACCCAATCACCATGGGCGTATTGACGCGCACGGACTCAAACAAATGCACGTTTTGACGAATGCGCAATGTCCCCAACACCCGACGGAACAACGACTGTACACTAGGCTCCGTCAGTTGAATGCCTTCGGCTTTGAGTTGTTGCACATACACCCAACTTCCCACCAAACGTACCAATAGTACCGAAGCCCCAATGCCCCAAAATAGCACAATGGTATCCAAATGGAGTTGGAGAAACAGGAGCACTTCTTTGTACCAAGGCAACGCCACTTTGGCGTAAGTCATGCCCGAGGCCCAGTAACGTTGCGTTTGAAGCGTTGTCAATGAAGACGTGGCAACGGCGCTTACTGGCTGATAATAAAGCACAAAGGTCGCCACCGAAGCAACAACTTGGGCGACCAAGCCGCTGATACCTACCCAATACTTCACCACGCTTGAGCGCTTACGCAAGGCAAACAACGCAACTGAGGCAAGGAGTACTACCACTCCCCCTTGCCAAAGAGAGTGAAGCAATGTCCATCCCAAAGCCGAGGTGATGGGTTCGGAGAAAAAAGTCGTCGTTTTCATGGCTGTTGTTCGATTTGGTCTAAGAGTTTACGAATTTCATCCAGTTCAGCAGGGGTAGTTTTGTGCGAACCAAGGGCTTGCATGACCAGCTTGCTGGCCGACCCCCGAAAGGCCGTACCCACAAATCGCTCAAGCAGCGTGGCTTGGGTTTCTTCTTCGCTCACGTTGGCTTCATATACGTGCGAACGGGCGTCTTCTACCCGCGTCAGTAGCCCTTTCTCGTACATGATTTGCATTAGTTTGAGGGTGGTGGTGTAACCCACGTCGCGATTTTCGGTCAAACGCTCGTTGACCTGCCGTACCGTACAAGGGCCTTCTTGCCAAAGCACTTGTAAGATTTCGAGTTCGGAGTCTGTTGGTTTCATGGTCTAAGTACGAATAATTTCGTAGCAAACATATACGAAGCGTTTCGTATTACCAAATTTTTTATACGAAATATTTCGTAGGACACGATTAAAATCTATTTCACCTTGTATCGTTTAGTAGAAAATTCTCTTTTGGCCATGATAAAACAGCTTTTACTTTATCTCTTGGTATGCCAAATTGTAATTGCTCAAGAAATCCGAGTCAAAGGCATCGTCATTGACGCCAAAGACAACGTGCCGCTACCTCAGGCCAGTGTACGGCTCAAAGGCCAAACTTCAGGAACCCTCACCGACATGGAAGGTCGGTTTTCGCTGCGACTCAAATCATCGTCGGACACGCTACTGGTGAGCATGGTTGGCTACGAAACGGTACTAGTTACACCCAAAGGCACAACCGTTACCATCAAACTCCGTCAAAAAGTCAACGAGTTGGCCGAAGTACGTGTGCGTCCTGGCGAAAATCCCGCGTGGGCCATTATTCGAAACGTGTTGGCCAACCGTCCCCAAAACGACCCTAACCAACTCGATACTTACAAGGCAAGTGCTTACACCAAAATCTTGGTCGTGGTCGATAGCCTCAATCGAGTGTTGAAAGATTCGACCAAGAAAGTTATTGGTTCTAAAAAAATAACGGCGCCCATCTACATCGTAGAAAACATCAGTGAATTGATTCACAAAAAGCCCAATAAAAACAAGGAGACAGTCGTGGCGTCGGTCAATAACATCGCGCAGGTGTACAGTCAGATGCTCAACTACCTTCCGCTCGATTTGCACAAAATTGATTTCTATTCCGAACTCTACAACTTTCCCCTCCTCAAACGATTTTATGTCAATCCGCTCAATTCCAAAACATTCTTCCAGTACGATTTTACACTCGAAGACACCCTCTTTCACGAACGCGACAGCACGTTTATCATTAGTTTTCGACCCTACCCCAAAACCAATTTTGATGCCCTAAAAGGCGTGATGCACATCAACACCGACGGCTATGCCCTTGAATACATCAACGTCGCGCCCGTTGATACGTTACAAAATTTTGGTTTTCGGATTCAACAACGCTACCAGCGGATTTCGGGACGTTGGTTTCCCCAAACCGCTACCACGCGGCTTTTGGCGGGGTATTCCTCCAGCGGGTACACGGGTGCTTTTCAGGTGAAATTTACGACGCAACTCCACGACGTAGCACTGAACATTCCGCTTGACGACCAGCTGTTTGACGAAGTCCAACGCGCCATGCGTCCTTCCGCCACGCGCCATACGTACGAGACGTTTAAAGCCCTCCGCCCCGATACGCTGGCCGACTGGGAACGAAAAATGTATTTCAATTTCAAAAAACCCAATGGGCTGGCAAGCCGCCTCGACTCCACATATGGGCATATTTTAGGCAGCCTTCTGTCCAACGTATTTGAGATAGGCCCCATTGAGTTTCAGCCGAGTGATTTATTGATGGGTAATTCAGCCGAGTTGATACGGCTTGGGGTGGGCCTTCAAAATAACCAAGGCAACCGCCCGCGGTTTCGGCTATACGGATATGCTGGCTACGGATTGAGAGACCACCGTTGGAAATACAAAGTATTGGCGAGTTGGCACATCACCCGCGACCGCTACAATCGACTTAGTGTGTATCACCAACGCGACCTTGTCCAGCCAGGCACGACCGAATTTTTAGGGCCTAACTACCTCATCGACTCCAAACCGTCGCTTCCTTTTTTCTCCCAAAAAGACTCTATTCCCTTTCAGGCCGACTACTACCAACGGTACGGTGTATCGCTGCATTTTAAGCCTTTTTCGTGGAATTGGTTTCGGTTAGACCTCCACCACGAACAGCGGACACCCAGTTATCGGTATTTTTATCAGGACAACAACACATTTGAAATCACCGAACTTACCCTCGACTGGCGTTTTGCTTTTCGAGAAGCCGTCTATCGCACGGGGCGTATGGAGTCGGTAGTAAATCGTTATTTTCCCATTATCAACGTTCAGGTTTCCAAAGGGCTGCCCGCCTTGGGAAGTCAGTTTGACTATTGGCGATTAGCAATGCAGCTTTATTTTCAATTCAGAACCAAACGCCTTGGGTTTAGTAACGTAAAACTGGCGGGTGGCTACACGAGTGGTAACCTGCCCTACTCCTACTTGTTCGGGTCGCTGGGAAGTACGGAACTCATCAACATTTCGGGGCTCAATGCGTCGAGTTTTCCGCTGGCCACTTTCCGCACCTTGCCTTCTTATGCGTTTATTGCCGACCGATACGCGGCCTTGTATTACAGCCACGATTTTAGTCGCACTTTGCTTCGCCTCAAAAATAAATACAGCCAACCTCGATTACTGGTCTATAACAATGTATTGGTCGGGGGACTGCGCACGCCCGAAAAACATTCGTTTTCGTGGAACTATCAATCCAACCCTTTCCACGCCGAAGCAGGCTTAGAAGTGCGCGACCTTTTGCGAATCCCGATTCGAAGCATTTTTCTAGGTACGGGCATGGGAGTAGCGTATCAGTACGCACCTGCGCCCACAGGACTTTGGCAAAACAACGCAAAAGCGTATTGGTTGGGCATAAATTTGAGCCGATAACCCCTCAAAGTTGCTATCTTTGCGGCTCAATTTATTCATTATGACAACTACCATCGTACCCCAACTTCAAGCCACGCAACAAGCCGCTGCGCAAGTGCGTCGCTTGACTAGCGAGCAAAAAACGGCCTTGCTCAATCGCCTCGCCGATTTGCTGCTAGCGCACCAAGCGCTGATTATGGCCGAAAACCAGAAAGACATGGAGCGAATGCCCGATGGCGACCCCAAAAAAGACCGTTTGTTTTTAAACGAAAAACGGATTCAGGGACTAGCCGACAGCCTTCGCGACGTAGCGCTGTTGCCCGACCCGTCGGGGCAGGTGTTGTTGGAACGAGAGATTGAACAAGGGCTTACATTGAAAAAAATTGCGGTTCCCCTTGGCGTTGTCGGTGCCATCTACGAATCACGCCCCAACGTGACGGTGGACGTGGCCTCGTTGTGTTTGCGTTCGGGCAATGCCTGTGTGCTGAAGGGCGGCAAAGAAGCCGATTTTTCTAACCGCTGTTTGGTAGGGTTGATTCATCAAGCGCTGCAAGAAGCAGGAGTGGATACCAACGCCGTGATGTTGCTTCCTACCGACCGTCAGTTTGTGACCGAATTGCTCACGGCTACCCGCTATGTCGATATTATCATTCCGCGCGGTTCGGAGTCGTTGATTCAGTTTGTACGGAAAAACTCCTTGATTCCTACCATCGAAACAGGTGCGGGGGTTTGTCATGGCTATATTGAGGCTACTGCCGATTTGACCAAAGCTCGTGACATCGTGGTCAATGCGCGCGTTTCGCGGCCTTCGGTCTGCAACTCCATGGACTGCGTGATTGTTGACCGTGCCATTGCGGCTGAGTTTTTGCCCATGCTCAACGACGATTTTATCAAGTGGAACGTCGAAGTGTATGCCGATGAAGAATCGTATCCAATTTTTGAAGGCATCTCTTACCCAAAACTTCAACACGCTCAACCCCAAGATTTTGGGCGCGAGTTTTTGGATTATAAACTAGCCGTAAAAGTAGTTGACGGCCTCGACGAAGCGCTTTCTCACATTCAGAATTATTCGTCGCGCCACTCCGAAGCTATTGTTTCCCAAAATCAATCCCTCATCGACCGCTTCTTGGCCGAAGTGGATGCGGCGGCGGTCTATGCCAATGCCTCCACGCGTTTTACCGACGGAGGTGTGTTTGGTCTGGGGGCTGAAATTGGTATTTCCACCCAAAAACTCCACGCCCGTGGGCCCTTTGCCCTCGAAAAACTCGTGACGGAGAAGTGGGTAGTGGTGGGTGATGGACAAGTTCGTTGGTAATAAATCTACACCTTCCCGAAGGTTTAGAACTACCTTCCCGAAAGTTTTAGAACTTTCGGGAAGGTTAATTACTTGACGTTTCTCAAATCTTTATTAAACGCAACATCAATGGTCAAATGCCCTTTTGTGACGTTGCAAGGTAGATAAAAGATATTGGGTCGCTCAAATCCTCCAAAATAATCCCCTTGCAAATATTTATCTACTTTGCCAGAATCCAATTTTAGATGATAATCAGAGCAAGTCGGCCCTTTACTAAAATCATGATTGGGTAACAAAAAATGCAATTCGGCCGCGCCATTTATTTCCCCTTTTACGTGCAGGCAGTAAAATGATGAACGAGGACTCATTACAAAAGGAGTAAAGTTTCGTTTTTCGCTTGCATTTTCAATAAGATAAACATCAGTCGTAGTGGAAACACAACTAGCTGTGAAAGAAGCAAGTAGAACAACTACCCCAAAAAAAAATCTACCAACATCTATTAGAACCATCAGTCGGAAATGTAAAATTTAGAGTTGAACCATCATTTGATAAAGCTTTTCGCCTTCCTTTGCCATTATCAATTGTATTACTCATTATTATACAAATCCATTTCCCGTCGCAAATTACTCCCAAAATTCCCTGATTCATGTAAAATATCCATATCATGTGCCATTTCAGCACCATACACCCATGTATTTAAGACGGATTCTGGCTATAAAACGTTTTTCTGCATTATTCAAGTTAAAATCCGTGGTAAAAATACTGATAACAAGCATAACTATATGCTTTTTTTGTACATTTGGTGGTATGCTCATTAACCCCTATCTTCACTATGTCTGATCAAAAAATTCAAATTTTAATTATTGAAGATGAAGCTATTTTGGTGATGTATGTCAGTGATCTTTTAGAAGCACAGGGGTATGAGATAGCAGGTGTTGCCGATAACGGCCCCGAGGCATTATCGCTCTATCGACAAAATCGTGTTGACTTGATTTTATGTGATATTAACCTAAAAGGAGATTGGGACGGAATAGACACCATCCGACATATCTTAGAATTCAAACCAGTTCCTGTTATTTATCTGACCTCGCAAACCGACAAAGAAACGATTGAACGAGCCAAAGCAACTTTCCCTGCTGCTTACCTTGCCAAGCCTGTTCGACCCGATAATTTGCAAATCTCGGTTGACCTCGCAATTCATAATTATGTCACGAATCGGTTGCCGTCGGCGGCTGGGAAGGACACTAAAACTGGTACACCAGAAAAGGAAGCATCCAGTCGTGAATCTATTTTACGCAGTGGTGACCAAGTCTTTATCAAACATAATTATCAGTTTGTCGGAATTTCTCTGAATGACATTCTGTTGCTGGAGGCCGACAATACCTATACGACCATCCAAACCAAAGGCCATAAATACACCCTTCGACTTTCACTGAGCAGTTTGCTTGAACGCCTCGATTATTCTTCATTGGTACGGGTTCATCGTTCGTATGCAGTTAATGTAAACCAATTGAAAGGATTCAACGAGCGAGAGATTTTTATTGATACAATGACCATTCCTTTCGGACAACAGTACAAGGAAGATTTTATGCGTCACTTTCAAGCCCGTTGACCTTTCAACTATTGATTCTTGGTACAAAAAATAAGGCTCATATTATGAAACGCTCTTTATTAATGGCGCTCTGTTTGTGTTTGTTTACCCACAAACTTATGAGCCAGCCCGACACACTCCTTTCTTTTCCTGTATTCCAACAGCAGATTACAAGCTTATCGGATTCTACCCGTTTTGAACGGCTTTACGACTATAGTGTCAATGCTTTAAATCAAAGTAAGTATCCCGAAGCAGCCCTAGCCACCAATGGAATGCTGCAAATTGCTCAACAGCTCAATAACCAGCTTCTGATAGGCAGAACGTATATGGCGATGGGAAATATGGAACGCAATCAGAATAGCCCGACAAATGCCATATCACATTACTTAAAAGCACAATCCATTTTCAGTTCGGTTGGTGAGTATCGGCGGCAGCTCAGAGCGCTGCAACGAATTGAGGGCGTGTACATTAGTCTCCGTGAGTTAGAAAAAGCACAGCAGTATTGCGAACAGGCACTGACCATCGCCCGACAACAAAAGCTTGAGTTAGAAATTGCCAACATTTATAATGACTTGGCCTCCATTGAAGATATCCGTAAGAAATATAACCAAGCTCTTCACTATAATGAGTTAGCCCTTCGCATCTACCAATCGCTCAAGGAAGAAGGTTCTTACACTGTGTCGTTATTTAATCGGGCAATCATTCTGAAAAATTCGGGACAATATCGGCAATCGGCAGATATTTATCAGCAATGTTTAAAAGCGGCAAAAGAAAAACAGGATGTAGAATTAGAAGGTATGGTTTACATTAACCTGCCGAATACACTTTTGCTGTTAAATCAACTCAACGAAGCCGAGAAGTATATCCGAATGGCCTTAACATGGGCGAATTCTCAGTCAAAGTCACCACCTTTTTACCAAAACATTTACGAAACCCTTACTGCCATTTACGAAAAACGCGGTCAATTTCAGCAGGCATTTCAGTATCAAAAGCTGAGTATGGTGTATCGGGACAGTGTTATGAATGCCGAAAAAAGCCGCCAATTGATCGAAACAGAAACCCGGTTTCAAACCCGTGAGAAACAGCTGCATATTGAACGCCTTGACGAAGATAACCACCGCCAAAAACAGCAATTGGCCTGGTTGACGGGTGGTGCCATACTGCTGACCTTTCTGCTCGGCATCATGCTTTTACAATACCGTACTATCCGACGGGTTAATGGTAAATTGACAGTAACAAACCAAACACTTTCTCTTGCTAACGAACGGATCAATAAACAATCCAGCCAATTGAAAGAACTCATGCGGGAATTGCACCACCGGGTCAAAAACAACTTGGCCATTGTGTCCAGTCTGTTATACCTGCAATCCAACCGGCTGGAAGACGAAAACGCTGTACGAGCCGTACGAGAAGGGCAGCAGCGGGTGGAAGCCATGTCGTTGATTCATCAGCAATTGTACCAAACTGATAACGTCACTCGGGTGAATATGCAGACCTATATCGACGAGTTGGTACGCGGATTGATGCAATCGTTTAACCACCAAGACAACTTTGACCTGCGCTTAACTATTGCTCCCATTGATTTGGATGTAGAACTGGCCGTTCCGTTGGGCTTGATTTTAAACGAATTGACCACCAATGCTTTCAAACATGCCTATAAAGGGATTGATGTGCCAAGCCTGAGCATCAGCCTGTGGAAGGAAGATCAGCTATACCTCGAAATTACAGACAATGGCCCCGGCATAGATGTGAGTCAGTGGCAAAAACCGAGTCGTTCGTTTGGAAAGCGACTGATTACCTCTCTGACCAAACAGGCTGGTGGACGTCTGGAAATAAGTGGCGAGAACGGCACTCGTTTTCTGCTGATTCTGCCGGTTCCTGAAAAGAAAGCAATACTTACTCCCGAACCGGAACCAGCAATGGCCTAATCTACAGAGCGTTGTGCATTAGTTGAATGAGAGCTCGCTTGCATCGGCAAAAAGGCGGCCCCCAATTTAGAGACCGCCTTTTTGCCGTTATTTGTTTAATTATTTCAGCTTAACGACCCAATAGTTGCCTCTGCCTTATTTCCGTACGTAAGTTGCTTTTTCATTGTATTCTTATCGTTTAAAAAATTGAGTAAAAACCAATTGTTGGTAATGTATTCAGAACTTAGCAGGCTGTCGTGTTTTATTCACCGCCCCGTAAATCCGATACAAGATTAAGCCGATAAAAAAGTGCAAACAGAGAATTGTATGTAAACTCTGATTTTGTGTGAGTAAAACTCAAATGGTTTTGTATGCGAAATCCATTCTATTTTTTATAATCTACCTTTTCTACTGACGATAGAATTATCTTGTTTGCGTTAAGGAAAGCGATTCACCTACAACATTGACAGGTTTCACAGCATCACAACAGGCATCCACACCCTATTTTCAGCACGACCTTGGTTGACAAACTACCTTTGAATCGTCAATCAGCCAAGGACGATGTACTTCAAGGCGAAGCACGGGTAGCCAAAGCACTCACAAATCATGTTAGCACAATTTGAAAAATTCGCCATCTCAAAAAATCAGCAAAAAGCCGTACAAGGTGGCGCCAGTGTTACGAACGTAGCATTAAACGTTGCCAAAACAGGAGCCAACCTTCTGAATTCAACCCTAGAATTGCAACAAAACAGTTCGTCGGCAGCACTACTGGAAGTTCAGAATGTGATGAATACTTATAATCTTACTATTCAAACTCAGACGGCAATAGTAAAACAAATGGGTAACGTGCTGAGCAGCATCGTTAACAATATCAGATAATACAGACAAAATCGCTTGCCGAAGTGCTTGGGTGAATTCATCCGGGCACTTTGTTTTTTAACTGTTGCCCATATAGTACTACCACTTCACAAACACGATGAGCAAGTATCAGCACTTGCTGATTCACCTACAACATTGGCAGGTTTCGCAGCTTCACAACAGGCATTCACACCCTATTCTCAGCACGACCTTGTTTGACAAACTACTTTTGAATCATCAATCAGCCAAGGACGAAGTACTTCAAGGAGAAGCACGGGTAGCCAAAGCACTCACAAATCATGTTAGCACAATTTGAAAAATTCGCCATCTCAAAAAATCAGCAACAAACCATACAAGGTGGCGCTTCTGATTCAGACTTCTATGATCTACTAAACCAAGCAAAACAGGCTGAAGCCGAAAGACAGGCTGAAGCCAAAAAAAATTCAGCCCAAAACCAATTTAATGTGGCACTCATAAGTGGTTCGATGCAAATAGCAGCAGGAATATTTAGTATGGCTGGCGCAATGACCAAACGCTAAACGATTTCAATTTTCGGCCAGAGTTCAACGCATTAAGCTCTGGCCTTTTTATAGCTTTCACTTCGAGAAATATGTTAACCAAATTTAATAAATTCGCACTTTCGGCCAACCAACAACAGTCCATTGTTGGAGGCAGGGGATCCGAAACGATACTATCTATTCGGAAATCAGACTTGTTGTCTTACCTTCCCGACAGGCCCTTTTTACCCAAGGAAAAGTCCCCCATTTGTGGTACTCCATTTCCAATGGCAGATACCATTCTTGACGGAAATCCTTCGGCACTTTTTCGTCTTACCAACGTGGGAGAGAAATTCAACTAATCTGCCAAACTAGCACTAATCCTTGCCCAAAATGAGCTTCTCTGTTTATCGTCAACTTGATCAAATGGATTGCGGCCCAACTTGCCTCCGCATGGTTGCCAAGCATTATGGTCGCTCGTTTTCACTGCAAACGCTTCGAGAAAAGTCTCAAATCAACCGAGACGGCGTGTCGATGTTGGGTATTGCCGAAGCCGCCGAAAATATTGGCTTTCGCACCATGGCTACGCAACTTCCGTTTGAGGTACTGGCGCAGGAAATACCCCTTCCCTGTATCGTACATTGGCAGCAAAACCATTTTGTAATTGTTTACGAAATCAAGGGGGCGAGGAAATCAAATCATCCTGCATGGCTTTGGGGAAAGCGACGCCAAACTGTTAGGGTAGCCGATCCTGCCAAGGGATTAGTTGATTATTCAGTCGAGGAGTTTTGCCAAAACTGGGCCACTAATTCACCCAATGACACCTCAAATGGTATTGTGCTACTGCTCGAACCTACCCCTGC
Source organism: Runella sp. R5_40 (assembly GCF_057652295.1). Lineage (NCBI taxonomy): Bacteria > Pseudomonadati > Bacteroidota > Cytophagia > Cytophagales > Spirosomataceae > Runella > Runella sp. R5_40. Next base: position 269,269 of record NZ_JBYFCH010000001.1, read on the forward strand.
TTTTTACCAGCAGGAAGACGAGAAAACGAGGGCATTGGGTTTACGACAATTGGGTAGCTACTTGATCCAATACCGTCGGCTCATTGCGCAAGTGCTACTGGGGCTTTTAGTAAGCAGCGGCATTCAGCTAATTTATCCTATGCTGACCCAGTCGTTGGTTGATATTGGGGTCAATACTGGAAATTTACCTTTTGTATATACGCTATTGGCAGCCATGGCTTTTTTGCTTGTCAGTCGGCAAATCATTGAGGCCATTCGAGGCCGAATCATGTTACATGTCAGCACCCGATTGAACCTATCCATTCTTTCAGATTTCCTGAATAAATTAATGCGGTTGCCCAGCTCGTTTTTTGAAACAAAACGGCTTGGGGATATTCTTCAACGCATTGGCGATCACCAACGCATCGAAAGCCTGCTAACAGGTCAAGCTCTAACAATCCTGTTTTCTTTGGTTGATTTGTTACTCCTGAGCTGTGTATTGGCTTATTATCATCTGAGCATCTTCGCCATTTTCATGATTGGCAATCTATTCTATATCGGCTGGGTTTTTCTCTTTATGCGTCAACGTCGGAAAATAGATTTTAAATCGTTTGAGTTAGCCTCTAAAGACCACAATAAAGTTGTCCAAATGATTTCGGGCGTTCAGGATATTAAACTGGCAGGTGCCGAACGCTTTTTTCGTTGGGATTGGGAACGATTACAGGCTCGGATATTTCACCTACAGGTTCGTACATTGTCACTAGGGCAGTTTCAGCAAACCGGTACTTTTACGATTCTTCAGGGAATCAGCTTGGTTATCTTATTTATGAGTGCAAAAGCAGTTATCGACGGAGAACTTACCTTCGGAACCATGCTCGCCATTCAGTCTATTACGGGTCAATTGAGTGGTCCCATCGGGCAGTTGGTAGGTTTTGCCCATAGTTGGCAAGATGCCAAAATCAGCTTGGAGCGACTCAATGAAATTCATACCCTTGAAGATGAAGATCCCGTTGAACGACCAAAAATGAACTACTTACCCGAACAGCGCACGTTAGCATTACAAAATCTTTCGTTTTCCTACCCTGGCATGGCCGACCGCAAAGTCTTAAACGGTATTAACTTAACCATTCCTGCCAACAAAACCACCGCCATTGTGGGCATGAGCGGCAGCGGAAAAACCACCCTTTTAAAGCTTCTCTTAAAATTTTACGAACCTACCGAAGGCACAATCCAAGTAGGCGAATCGCGGCTTCGTGACCTGAGCCATGGGATGTGGCGTAACAACTGTGGCGTAGTAATGCAAGAAGGCTTTATTTTTTCGGATACCATCGCTGCCAATATCGCTTTGGGTGAAGAACATTTTGACCAAAATCGTTTACGAAATGCCATGCGAGCAGCCAACATCATCGACTTCGTCGATGCGCTGCCTTTGGGTTACAATACCAAAATCGGAGCAGAAGGAAACGGTCTCAGTCAAGGCCAAAAACAACGATTACTCATTGCCCGAGCGATTTACAAAAACCCCCAATTTTTGTTTTTCGACGAGGCTACCAACGCCCTAGATGCCAACAACGAAGCTGCCGTCATGCACGCACTCAATGATTTCTTTAAAGGCCGAACCGTTGTGGTGGTGGCTCACCGCCTGAGTACCGTCAAAAATGCGGATCAAATTGTGGTGCTCGATGCGGGTCGAATCGTAGAAGTAGGCTCTCATAATCAATTGATTGCTCAGCACGGGGCTTATTGGGAATTAGTTAAAAATCAATTGGAGTTAGATTCTTAAACCTATGCCAAATCATTCGTCTTACTCGTCGGTTCGTTCTGAAGAAGTCGAAGAACTTATCACCCGTATTCCACATTCGCTGGTTCGGTGGGGTACCACGGTTATCTTTCTGTTGGTCATTGCTTTTTTTATAGGTACATGGCTCATTCGTTACCCTGACGTTGTTTCAGCCCCCTTCCGCCTTACCTCGGTCAATGCCCCCAAAAGCATTGTCACCCGCAGTGAAGGTCGGTTGGTTCGTTTGTTTGTACAAAATGGACAAAATGTACAGGCAAATCAAGTCATGGGCTACCTAGAGAGTACGGCTCACCACGATGAAGTTTTGCGATTATCCAACGAATTGAATCGGGCGTGGCAGGAGGTAAATGCAGACAGACTGGAAACATTGGCCAATCATCGACTGACTGACTATCGCCATCTGGGCGAGTTACAGCCTCAATTTCAGGTATTTGAAGAATCACTAATTGGATTACAAGCCTATTTAACAGGACATTTTTATAGCCAGAAAAAAGAACTTCTTTTAAAAGAAATAGAAGACTTAAAGGCCATGACCGACAACCTACGGCAGCAACAGCTTCTTCAGCAAAAAGACAGTCGGCTGGCACAAGAAGAATACGCCGTCCAAAAGAAACTAGCCGAAGAACGTCTCATCGCTCCTCTAGACTTGAAACGAGAAGAAAGCAAGTTACTGGCTCGAACCCTCCCCTATCGTCAAACGGAAACGATAATTCTACAAAACCAAACCGCTCAACGAAATAAACAAGGTGACTTATTGATACTGGCCCAACAAGTACGCGAATACCGCGCCAATTTTTTACAGCGATTAAATACGCTTCGCAGTGCCGTAGAAGAGTGGAAAAGCCGCTACGTACTGACAACCTCCATCGCTGGGCGAGTTTCTTTCCCGACTTTGTTGGAAGAAAACCAGTTTATCCCTAACCGAACTGAATTGTTTTCAGTTGTACCCACAGGTTCTGATTATATTGGCCTGCTGACCGTTCCGCAGCAGAATTTGGGAAAAGTAAAAGTGGGGCAATCGGTATTGATTAAATTTGCAGGCTATCCTTTTGAGCAATTTGGATACGTCAAAGGAATCATTACCGAAATTTCAGAAGTACCACTTCAAGACGGCGTTTTTCCTGCCAAAGTAACACTACCTAATGGTTTGGTAACTACTTATCATCAAAAACTACGTTACCGTACGGGTATGGTAGCAAATGCCGAAATCGTTACAGAAGACCTTCGACTGTTGCAACGGTTTTTGTTCCAATTAAGAAAAGTGGGCGAAATCCGATAAAAATGCATTTTCTACCGTTTCAGCCACTTATCCAGTCGCTCCTTTTCAAACGGCGAAAAATGCTCCACGTAATTGGCTTGGGCGTCCATCACTACCACCAGCGGGCGTTTTGCCCCAAACATTGCTTCCAGTAGTTCGGTCTCCGCATGACGGGCATACCAATGAGTTCCTGTTTTTGGAGTAGCCCCATTTTTCTTCAACGCTTCTTTCCAAGTATCAAAATGATTCCGAACCCCTACGGTAGCAAAGCTGAGGCTAGGAGACGTGTATTTTTCTGCCAAAGTTGCCCAAGTAGTCAACGCAAGTTCGCAGCCATCTTCCCACGTATTCCAAATCAACAGCAGCGAATGGGTGGTTTTGGCAAGGGTCGGTAAAAAAACTTGGTTGCTGTCCACCGTCAAAAGCGGCAACGAAGGCATGGAGATTCCAGAAACAGGCTTCTGATTTTTCCAAAACTCGTATTTCAACTCTTTGAGGCGCTTCGAATTTGGAAAATCCCGTTCAAAGCGGGTGATAATCTCGTATTTGCGGGGATAATCTCTTTTCCACAGCAACAACGACGTCAAGAGCGTTTCACGCGTAACTGGCAAATGAGACAATTGACGGTCTAGTACATTGTAAAATTCTGTCATTACCTCGTACAAATCTGGCAGAGGTGTAATGTCTTTTTGAATATGTTCTAACAAACACCCTTGGTAGTCCAATGACAACACCGCATCGTCAAAGGGCAAAATACGCAACGGCGGATGATATACCTCCGACGAAAAAAACGAGGGTTCATTCCCTTTGCGGTACTCCTCAAACATAGCCTCCGTCCAGTTTTTAGTAGCGACAAAAAACTTAGTACGCTCGTAATACTGCGCTTCTAACGCCGCTCTTACAAACGCATTTTGGCCCGTGTCGGAGGTGTCTTGTGTCGCCTTGTAGCGTTCCCAGCTTTCTTCGGCCAAATCTTGCATTAATTTGGTATAAATGTCGGTAGAGACTTTTTGCATCAACGGCCGCTTCATCAACGAATCCCCCCCAAATACCCCCTGCTGGTACAAAAAGCGGTTGATGATTGCGGCTTTGTTTTTGCCTTCAAATTCAAACTTTCCGTGGACTTCCTGCCCTTTGAGGGTATCGCCTTTGGGCAAGAAAAAACGGTGGATGTACGTGCGGTTGGTGGTATCCATGTAATGAACATACACCACTTGCGAGCGCTCGATGGGTACGCCTACGCGCAAAAAATGGTTGCTATCGATGGGTACATCGCGGGCGGTAAATTGGTAGTTTTCCCAATCTATTAGAGGGGTGTATTTGAGGTTGGGCGTTTCAAATTTAAGGTTAAGAAAGCTGGTGGGGCGTTGACTTCGGAGTTCAAGCCCTATCAACAGCAGAGCGATGATTAACAATTTCATTTTCATGGGCTGATGGCTGATTTAGCGTTCGTACTTGCGAACCTGCGCGAAAGTTCTGAACTTTCGCGGAGTTTTCACAATATCTCCTTTAAGATCATGAAACACCTGTTATTGGTGGTTTCTTTTTTTTGTATGTCTGAAACCATTATTGCCCAAAGTAACCTCGCCCAGCGCCTTTTCGACGCGCACGATTTATTTCGAGAAAAAAGCGTAAACGTACGTCGCGAATTTAAGCACCGCCACTTGGTGCCGCTTATCGAACGCCTCAAAACGAGCCCTAATTTTGCGGTAAGCGAAGCAGGAAAATCGTTTGAAGGACGTGGCATTTATCAAATCAAATACGGAAAAGGCGCGCCTCCTGTGCTTCTTTGGTCGCAAATGCACGGCGACGAAGCTACCGCAACGATGGCTCTCCTCGATATTTTCAACTTCCTGAATGCCAGCGGCGATGGTTTTGATGACCTTCGTAAAAAGCTTTTGGAGAAAAGTACATTGTATTTTGTGCCAATGCTTAACCCTGACGGCGTCGAACGTTGGCAGCGCCGCACGGCTCAAGAAATCGACATGAACCGCGATGCGGTGCGTCTTCAATGCCCAGAGTCGAAACTGCTTAAAAACCTTCAGCAAACCCTCAAGCCGTTGGTGGGCTTCAACCTCCACGACCAAAGCCCTCGGTACAGTGTAGGGAATACCAAAGAAGTAGCCGCGATTTCGTTTTTGGCAACGGCTTACAACGAAGAACGTACCATCAACTCCGTCCGCGAGCGAGCCATGCAGCTCATTGTGGGCATGAACCGCGATTTACAGAAATATATCCCCAATCAAATCGCTCGGTATTCGGACGAGTTTGAACCCAGGGCTTTCGGCGATAACATCGCCAAATGGGGAACGAGTTTGGTACTCATCGAGTCGGGCGGCTACAAAAACGACCCCGAGAAGCAGTATTTACGCAAGATGAATTTCATCGCTATTTTGACCGCGCTTGAAGCCATTGCCGACGGAACCTATACGCGTCAGAATCGGAACGACTACGAAAAAATTCCGCAAAACGAGAAAAACCACTTTGACCTTATCATCCGCAACGCCCGCACGGAACTCAACGGCGTCAGCTATACCGTTGATGTAGCCATTAACCGCAACGAGTCCAATAATGCCGACGCGACGGGCTTTAGCTACCGCAGTAGTGTCGAAGATTTTGGTGATTTGTCGGTGTTTTATGGCATTGAAGAAATCGACGCCCAAGGAGCGCAACTGCTCGACCCCAAGAGCGGCAAACCTGTGGTATTAAAACTAGGCGACCGCGTCAATTTTGAATTGCGTTCGGACAAGAAAAACTGGAAAGTTGATAACGGATTTTTAAAAAATTAACTTTCTACGTGCCTACCCAGATTATTTGTAGAAAAAGTGAAATATGTCACCCCGATGGGGCTTTTGGAGAATCTGGTATTTCGTTCTACGAAGATTTGGCTCCTCTGGAGCAATAAATAGGCAAAACAATACAGCGTTAGTTAGACTTGTCCAACGTTTTTACCCACAGATTAGCACAGAGAGAACCGCAGATGAATAGCCTCATTAAATCCTTTTTCAGCGAAAATCTGCGTTTTTATTAGTCAGCGGGCTTCTGCGGGCGAAAGAATTGAACGTATTTAGTTAACAATAAACTTAAAAGTCAATGAAAAGAGCAAAGCTGGTTTTAACATTTCTCTTCGGAGCTGTAATGATTTTTGCAGGCGTTAGTCACTTTTTAAAGCCAGCGATGTTTTTTCCGTTCATTCCTGATTTTCTCCCCCAAGCAGCGATTAATTACTTGGCAGGACTGTTAGAAATTGCCGTAGGAATCGGCACGTTTATTCCGCGTTTTCGTTCACTTGCCGCACTTGGCATCTTAGTCATGATGCTGGTATTTTTGCCTTTGCACGTTATTGATGTTTTCAAAGAAAACCCTGCCATTGGTAGCCACCAAGTCGCCTTGGTACGTTTACCCATTCAATTTGTTTTGATTGCTTGGGCTTGGTTTATTTATAAGAAATAGAAACCTAAAATGCACATTTTTCCCACCATAGCCGATTTGCGGGCCTACTTACGTACGCAACGTGCCCAAGGCAAATCTGTCGGATTTGTACCCACGATGGGGGCGCTTCACGAAGGACATTTGTCGCTCATCGAGGCATCCAACGCCCAAAATGACCTGACGGTTTGCAGTATTTTTGTCAACCCGATTCAGTTTAACAACCCCGACGACCTCGCTCGGTATCCTCGTACGCTGGAAACCGACTGTGAATTGCTCCAAACCGTTGGTTGCGACGCCGTTTTTGCGCCGTCCGTTCAAGAAATGTACCCTGAAAAGTCCCTTTTAACCTTCGATTTTGGCGATTTGGAACGTGTGATGGAGGGCAAATTTCGCCCTGGCCATTTCAACGGTGTGGGCGTCGTTGTCTCGAAATTATTCAACATCGTTCAGCCCGACCGTACGTATTTTGGCCAAAAAGACTTGCAACAAGTGGCCGTTGTCCGTCGAATGATGATTGATTTAGGCTTCCAAATTGAGCTTCACCCCCGCCCTACCCTCCGCGAAGCCGACGGGCTAGCGATGTCATCCCGCAATCGTAACCTCAACCCCGACGAGCGCGCCATTGCTCCGCACATTTTTGCGGGCTTGAGTGCCGCCAAATCACAGCTATTGTCTGGGCAAACTCCCGCCGATGTCAAAGCGTGGATGGATGCACACTTTGCCCAACAACCCGCTTTTCGTTTAGAATATTTTGAAATTGTGAATGCTTTCAGTCTGCAAGATGTTACTGAGCTACAACCTGAAGGACAAACTGCACTCTGTATTGCAGCCCACCTTGGAAAGGTTCGTCTGATTGATAATATAGTTTTTTAGACTGAAATTTGCCGCGAAAACAATCCAAACAACAATGTTTGTTACCCTTTTTAAGTCAAAAATCCACCGCGTTAAAGTAACGCAAGCCGAGCTCAACTACGTAGGAAGCATCACCATCGACGAAGCCCTCATGGAAGCGGCGGGTATCTTGGAAAATGAACAAGTACACGTAGTCAACAACAACAACGGCGAACGGCTCATCACGTATGTCATCAAAGGAGAGCGCAATACGGGCATTATTTGCCTCAATGGTGCCGCCGCCCGCAAAGCCCAAGTGGGCGACGTGGTCATTATCATTTCGTACGGAATGATGACCGAAGAAGAAGCCAAAACCTTCAAACCAAAAATCGTTTTCCCCGACGAAAATAACAGAGTTTTATAGTTAATGGTCGATAGTTAATAGTCCACAGTCCATAGAAAATAACGAATCTACTATGGACTATCGACCGTGGACTATGGACTACAAAAAACATACAGATGAAAAATATTATCAAATACTGCCTTTCGCTTGCCGTAGCGGGTGGGTTGATGTGGTACGTTTTTAAAGACATGGACTTGGCTTCCATGTGGGCAAAATTCCAACACGCCAACCATAGCTGGCTCATTTTGGTCACCATTTTTACCATCGTTGCCGCTTGGAGCCGTGCCTACCGTTGGAATATGCTCCTCGAACCACTGGGGTACCGTCCATCTGCCTTCGACTCGACGGTGGCCGTTTTTACGGGATATTTTGCCAACCAGCTCATTCCACGCGCGGGTGAAGTGACCCGCTGCGGTACGCTCAATCGCCTCGAAAAAGTACCCGTCAACGTAGGCTTTGGTACCGTAGTAGCCGAACGCGTTTTTGACGTTGTAACGCTTTTGTTTTTGATTGGACTTGCGTTTGTGCTCGAATTTGGGCGTTTGAGCAATTTCTTCATGGAGTTGTTTGGTGAAAAGTTAGGGATAGGCCAAGGAAGTGGTAGCAATCGAATAGCCCTTTTGGGAAGTTTGGCGGTACTAGGAATAGGCTTTTTAGGAGCCGCGTGGTGGTTTTACCGAAAAAATGCCGAGCGTTTGCGTCAAAATTCGCTTTTTGCCAAAATCGAAGGATTTGTATTGGGGCTAATTGATGGTTTGTTGAGCGTCCGAAAACTACGGAATCCGTGGTTGTTTTTGTTCCATACCATTCTCATCTGGACTATGTACTTGCTCAGTTCGTACGTTTGTTTTTTTGTACTGCCTGAGTCATCAAACCTCACCCTTCTGGCAGGACTAACCATTCTTATCATGAGTGGTTTGGGAATGTCGGCACCCGTGCAAGGAGGCATTGGCCCCTATCATATTTTGGTAAGTAGCGCATTGGTACTTTACGGATTATCGAAAGAAGACGGCCTTGCCCTCGCGACATACATCCACGGTACCCAAATGATTCTGATGCTAATTCTAGGCGGAATTTCGTTTATCATCACCCTCGTAAAAAGCCCAAAAACCGCAGTGGGATAACGTTATGTGTATAACTGTTATCCGTTAACTGTTAATCGTGATTGATAACGGATAACTTATTCTTCGGTTACAATTTCAACTTTTGTGTAATTTTTACGTAACAATCTCATGTTTAACTCCGCCGCTAAAATTTTATCGTGGGAAGAAGGTGCGCAAGCCGCCCGCGCTTGGCAAGCAGAAGGTCAAAAAATTGTATTTACCAACGGATGTTTCGACATCGTTCACTTGGGCCACATCGACTACCTCGAAAAAGCCCGTAACTTAGGCGATAGAATGGTGCTTGGCCTCAACACCGACGCCTCGGTAAGCAGCATCAAAGGCCCGCTTCGCCCTGTGGTCAACGAATACGCCCGCGCCCGCTTGATGGCCTCATTGGGGTTTGTGGATGCTGTCATTTTGTTCGGAGAACCTACGCCGTTGGAGCTAATTCAGACAATTTGTCCTGATATTTTGGTCAAAGGCGACGATTATTCAGTAGATAACATCGTTGGTGCGGATTTTGTCGTTAATAGAGGAGGAGCCGTGAAAACCATTCCGTTAGTGAAAGGTTATTCGACGACTTCGCTTATCGAGAAGATTAAAAATAGTTATTGACAGCGCAAAATTTAAACAAACATGGGTGGTTTAATTCTCATTGGAATTGTCTTTATGGTCATTGGTATGATTGTCCAATGGCGCTTAAAAAGCAAATTTACCGAATATTCACAGGTAGGATTAATGAACGGCATGAGTGGTGCAGAAATCGCTTCACAAATGCTGCGCGATAATGGCATCTACGATGTGCGCATCACGCAAGTAGAAGGAATGCTTACTGACCACTATAATCCCGCGGATAAAACCGTTAACCTAAGCGCCGATGTGTATCACGGACGCAGTGTTTCGGCGGCGGCCGTGGCTGCCCACGAATGCGGACACGCCGTACAACATAAAGTAGCTTATGGCCCCCTGAAGATGCGTTCAGCATTGGTACCTGTGGTGCAGGTGTGTAGCAACATCCTAAACTTTTTCAACATGGCGATGATGTTCATTGGCGGGTTTATTTTCTACAATCAAGGTCTGGTTAGCACCACCATTCTAACTGTTTTGGTAGCCGCCAACTTAGGGGTAACCTTGTTTGCCATGATTACCCTTCCTGTCGAATTTGATGCAAGCCGCCGTGCCTTGGCGTGGGTTGAACAACGTGGCGTTGTCAATCGTAACGAATACGGAATGGCCAAAGATGCACTCCAATGGGCTGCCCTCACCTACGTAGTAGCTGCGTTGGGAGCGTTAGCTAACTTACTATATTACGCAAGTTTATTGCTCGGTCGTCGTAGCGATGACTAAAAGTGCGTGTTGAGGTTGTGAGCAACCTCAAACACACAAACAGCAACCTCAAACACGCACATACAAACAAAAAAGCGGCTTTCGGCCGCTTTTTTGTTGCACTATCGTTATTCAAAATTCGTCATTCGTCACTCCTCAATTCGTCACTCCTCAATTCGTCACTCCTCAATTCGTCATTCACCTCTATTCAATTACTTGAATCCAGCCTTTACAGATTGAATTCCCTGGCAGCGTGAGCTGGTAATAATACGTGCCGTTTATAACATCTTTGCCCCAATCATCAGCGTAGTTGTCGCTGGCGAAAACGCGTTTTCCCCAACGGTTAAAAATCTCAATGCGGGTACTTGGAGCGCCTACCACGAAGGTATCGTTTTTACCATCGCCGTTGGGGGTGATGACGTTCGGAATTCTATCCAAATTCAACACCGACACCGACTGCGTCACGGTGCTTGCACAACCGCGCGGCGAATACGCTTTGAGTGTTACTTGATACGTTCCGTTTTGGGTATAATCCAACGCCCCAGGTGCCGCCACGCCCGACTTCGTTCCATTCCCAAAATCCCACTCATAACGCGATGCTCCCGTTGTTTTATTCACGTATTGCACCATCGTCGGTTTGCCGCAAGCGTAGGTGGGTACGACATCAAAACTGGTGTTTTGTGGGCCACTTTCCACGTTTACCGTTACTGTTTTACTTGGTTTACAGCCATCAGGATAAACAGCCGTCACGGTGTAGGTAGTAGTTTGCAAAGGGTTCGCAACGGGGTTTTTGATTGTGGTATCCGACAAAGTTGGTGACGCTTTCCAGCGAATTGTCCCTGCACCTTGCGCTAACAACATGGCCGTTTGCCCCACACAAACTGTCGTGTCAGGTGTTACTCTAAAATCAGGCTTATTGTTATCAATTCGAACAGTAATGGTTTTTTGTGGCAAACAACCATCGGCATATTGCCCCGTCACGGTATAGACGGTTGTCACCAACGGTTTGGCCGTTACCCGCGTTCCGACCGAATCACTCAACGTCAAGGAAGGTGTCCAACGATAACGAGTGGCACTACCTTGCGCGCTCAAAACCGCACTTTGTCCTACGCAAATCGTGGTATCTTTAAATGCTGCAAAGTCAGGCTTATCGTTGTTGATTTTAACCGTTACAGTGCGCGTCACGACGCAAGCCGAATCCGTAATGGTGCAAATAAAATTGGTCGTGGCATTTACCTTCGCGATGGGATTAGCAATAGTTGGATTGCTCAAACCCGCCGCAGGCGTCCACGAATATTTCAATCCGCCAGTCGCTTTGAGTGGCACACCTACGTTGCTACAAACGGTGGTATCTCCACTGGCAGCCGCTTTGCTTACGCCTACTTTGATAATTTTTGTCACAACATCTTGTCCACGGCAAACCAAGGGATTAGATGCCCGCAGCGTCACACGGTATTCACCTGGTTGATTAAATGTGTAAGTTGCTTTCAGCGGATCACGCGAGATGTTGTTTCCTTGCACATCCCAGGTATAAGTCTTTCCTCCTTCACTCGTGTTTAAGAAATCCAACGTCATAGGCGCACAACCCGACAATACATTTTTGGTTGTCCCTTGATAGACATCAAAATCGGCCTTGAGGCGGTCGATGTCAAACTTGAATGCCGCGTTGTTACAATCCCCACTGTTACGGTTCACCGCCCACACGTTGGGCGTAGAAGGGAAATTGGCTTGGCGACATACACACGTGGCTTGATAAATCACACCATTTTTGGCAAAACGGCTCGTTCCACCGTCCACGTGATCACCGTCGGTACTTGGTGGTGAAGTACTTCCAATAAATGTACCGTAGAGCAGCGATTTTGCCCCTTTTTCTAAAATGGCAATGTAAAAATTGCTTCCTGTGGTCGTCGTCCGAAACGCATCGGGCGTTGTTGGCAAGCCAATGGTACTACTGGTGGGGTTATAGCCATTTCGTGAATTAACGACTCCTCCCCAACCCGACAAATAAATATTCCCACATTCGTTGACCAAAAAAGCGGTCGGTGCAATATCTGGCCTTGCTCTTGATGAACCAATGGTGGTTGAAAATATCGTTCGCGAAAGTGTTTTATCTAAAGCATGAATAAACTGCCCTGCGTTGGTGTTGCTATAAACTCCTGTAGTGGTGGGATAACGGCCACGCGTGAGTCCAAAAACGTGGACATTTTCTTCCGCATCCACATCCAACAAATACGCCACGTCTGAGCTATCCGTCCCGAGGTAGGTCAATTGTTCCAATTTATCGTTGACAAATTTGGCCACAAAACCATCTTCTTCCCCGCTTTTGGTGCTCTTAAATGCGGTTGTTTTAGCGGGTAAATTTGAGCTTCGGGTCAACCCTGCGACGTACAAAGCCCCCGACGGTGCCCATTTTACGCCGTATGCTCCGTCTGCAGCTGTTCCTCCCAAGTACGTACTCATGAGCATTGTTCTGAGGTCTGAACTTAGCTTAAACACCACCGCGTCTTGGCGCCCCCCTCCGTACTGCACCGTGGTGGGATTGACCGTCGGGAAATTGGTCGAATTGGTCGAAGTAGCCACATAGACATTGTCTTTGTCATCTACCACTACTTCCCCCCTGAACTCATCGCTGTAGTTGATCAAGTTAAAATCAAAAGTGCGGCAAATTCCATCATTGCCGTTGCCTCCCACCAGCGTACTTGCCGCTAACGTTGACCCATCGGCACTCAGTTTCATCACAAAAATGTCGCTACCAATAGTGTATTCAAACCCCCCAACAGGTACAGTGAGTGTTCCTCCCCCAAATCGGGTTTGGTATGCACCAGCTGACAGCGGAAAATTTTGCGACGATGTTGTTCCAAAAATCACCAGTTCTCCTTTGTTATTCACAATCATACTGTGCGGGACGTCGGTACCTGAGCCTCCTATGTAGGTTCCGTAGAGAAGACGAGTGCCATCGGGACTAAATTTTAGTAGTCCTATGTCCACACTTGAACTCGTTTGCCGCTGAAAAGCTCCCGCAGTAATTGGAAAAGCGCCTGGTGTGTGCAATGTACCAATCGAATACAAGTTCCCTTGTTCGTCGTATGTAGCAGCGTGTCCAAAGTTGTTGGCAAACGAACCCGAGAAAGTCGAAAACACCAGCTCAGGGTCAATCGTCAGCGCTTGGCTGCGGTCGTATCCTTTGGGAAAATTAAACGACAACTGATTTCCATCTAACTGATAATGAGCTGCTACTTCGCGGGTACGATTGTTGATTTCTTGGTAGGTATAAGGTTTTAATTCCCGAAATGTATTGATGGAAGTTTCAACCGCCAGTTGATTATCCTCCAACTTCAACGACTTACTACCCTCGTAACGAAGCTTAATTTTAGAGACATCGGCCTGAGGATCTACCAAAAATTCGTACTTGAGCGTTTGGCGAAAGGCGTACATTTTAAAGTCGATGCCAGGATAGACATCTTCATAGACAATCTCGCCAAACGAAGGCACATCTTGCGCCCATTTTTTGGGGTCATTGCCCAAGAAATAGTTAAACTTCGCGGCGTTTGAATGGTCTTCTTTTACTTTGATGGCCGACGACGCCCCCTCAAACATCACTTCCACCGCGTGCCCGTTTACCAGCGGACTTATGCGGGCGTTAGACAAGCGCTCTCCCGTAGCATGAGCACTACGAAGAGGATTTCCCTCAAAAAAAACGTACATCAGCGATTTTTCTTTCAGGAACAAATAGCCTCCTGGAATATCGGCGCGATAACGTACGTCGGCGTCCCATTGACCTTGGTTACGCACAAAACGAACCGCCGAGGGGGTTTGCGCACGCCCCTCTCCCCACACCAAAAACAATACAACTAAAATGCGTACAAAATGCTTCATACTAAAACAAACGAAAACAATTCGTTGAAATTATGCAACCTATAAAGGCAAGACTTTCCAAAACGCTGGAACGTTGGAAAGCCTCGTTATTTTCTTTAAAAATCAGCGTTTAGCCTCTCCTATTACCCTTTTGAGAGTTCTTTGGCACGGCGTTCGGCGGCCAAAATTCCCGTTTGGAGGGTCTGGGCTAAGCCACCACCTTCAAACTCGCGAAGGGCGGCTTCGGTCGTTCCTCCTTTGGAAGCAACGGCCTTAATCAGGTCATCGAGGCTTTTATCGGCGTTGTTGATCAGATGGAAAGACCCCAACATGGTTTGCTTTACCAACAAAGTTGCCATCGACTCCTCAAAGCCCATTTGCTTGCCTGCTTCCACCATCGCTTTGACCAAATAATAGAAGTACGCAGGGCCGCTACCGCTCAAGGCCGTTACGGCATCAAGCATCGACTCGTCTTCCAAAAACACCGAACGACCCGTGGCATTGATGAGATTATCAACTTTTAGCAATTGGGCAAAACTCAACTCTTTCGCCGCCGAAAAGCCCGTGATACCCATTCCCAACATGGCAGGGGTATTAGGCATGGCCCTGATGACCAAACGGTGATTTAGTGTTTCTTGAATGGTAGAAATCGGAATCCCCGCCATGATTGACAACACCACTTGCTGCGGTTGAAGTACCTCCCGCAAGGCGTCCTGCACCATCCCGAAATCTTGCGGCTTCACCGACAAAATCACGACGTCGTACTCACCCACGTGCGCGCTGATGGTTTCGATCACCACCCCCGTGTTTTCAGTTCGCAGGTTTTCGGCGCGATTGGCGCTTTTTTCAATCAAAAGAAGGTTCTCTTTTTTTACTAAATCATATTGCAAAAACGACTTGGCAAAGGCCATTCCCATGTTTCCGCAACCTACAATGGCAATTTTCATCAGTTTCGACTAAGAAGTTTGAGATTATGTCGCAAAATTGAGGATAATTTACCAATAAAACGCTCCATTAGTGTATTTTTGAAGACCAAATACGTTCATTTTCATGAAAAAACTTCTCCTTTACACTTCATTATGTTTCTTGGGCTGCTACACTGCTTTCGCCCAAAAGAAACCCAAAAAAACAACGCCGCCCCCCGCGCCGATTGCCAAAAAAGCCCTTACCCACGATGTGTACGACTTTTGGAAAGACATTCCTGAGCGCGTCGTCAGCAACAACGGGCAATGGTTTGGTTATGCGCTTAACCCACAAGAAGGCGACGGGAAAGTCGTTTTTCAAAATTTTGTCACGAACCAAACCGACTCGGTGGCACGAGGCGGTGAGTTGCGTTTTTCCAACGATTCTGAATTTGCCGTTTTCAAAATCAAGCCCCAATTGAGCGCTACCAAAGCGGCCAAGCGGGCCAAAAAGAAAAAGGACGAAATGCCCAAAGACTCGCTGGGCATCTACGCGCTTTCGACCAAAAAACTGAGCAAATTTCCTGCCATTCAGTCATTCAAATTACCCGAAAAAGGCAGCGAATGGGTCGCGTACTTAGGCGAAAGTCCCAAAGTAAAGCCTGACACCACCAAAAAAGCCCCCACAAGACGCGCCAAACGCGAATCGGATGAAAACGGCTACCGCTTGGTGACGCGTATGCTCAAAACCAGTACCGAACGCGCATTCGGGTTTGTGACCGATTATGAAGTAAGCAAAAACGGTAAGCGCTTGGCATTTGCAACTTCAGGTAGCGATTCTACCAAAGCGGGGGTTTATGTCTTTGAACCCACGTCAAACCAACTTCAGCAGGTTTATGAAGGGCATTCAAAGCACAAATTCAAAAAGCTGTCTTTTGACGAAAATGGCGAACAATTGGCTTTCATTGCCGATTTGGACACCAACAGCAAAGCGCAAATTCGTTTGCCCAAATTATTCTACTGGAAAGCGGGCCAAGCTACTGCCGCTCGCCTAGCCGATGAGGTTAACCAACCTGCGGCGCAAGGATGGCTTGTGAGTGCCGAATACACCCCTCGTTTTGCCAAAGATGGTTCTAAGTTGTTTTTTGGTACCAACCCCAAGCCCATCGTACAAGATACCACCTTGCTTGCTGAAGAAATTGTCAACGTAGAAGTATGGCATTGGCAAGACGAACGCCTTCAAACCCAGCAAAAAGTAAGCCTCGAACGCGACAAAAAGCAGTCGTATTTGGCCGTTGCTCACCTCAATGACCTAAAATTGACGCAGTTGGGTACATTAGAAGTTCCTGATGTCACACTTGTCAATGAAGGCAATGCTGATTTTGCCGTTGGCAAATCCGACCGCCGCTACTCGCACCAGCACTGGGACTGGAATCCCGTAGAGGATGCCTATATCATCAGCCTACGCGACGGTTCTAAAAAAATGGCCAAAGAAAAGATAGAAGGCAGTGCGCGTACCTCGCCAGAAGGCAAGTATTTGTACTGGTTTTCCAACCCTGATACGGCTTGGTTTGCGCACGATATTACGGCCAATCAAACCATTCAGTTGACCAATAATAAAACCGTTAAATACGCCGACGAAGAAGATGACCATCCCGATTTCCCCAATCCGTACGGCATAGCGGGCTGGACTAAAAACGACCAGTATTTGTTGGTATATGACCGTTTTGACATTTGGCAAATTGATCCAAAAAAGCCTACATCGCTCGTAAAATTAACCGATGGCCGCGCCGCCAAAAACCAGTACCGCTACGTACGTTTGGATGCCGAAGAGCGAAACATCGATCTTGGTAAGTCTCTTTTGTTGCGTACCGTCAACGAAACTACCCGCCAAGAAGGTTTCAGTCAGCTGACGGGCAGTGCTATCCAGCGTTTGTACGAAGGCGATTTTAAAGTAGGAATGGCCGTGTTGAAGGCCAAAGACGCCGACCGTGTTCTTTTCACCAAAGAAACGTTCAAAGAATATCCCGATTGGTACGCGACCGATTTGAGTTTCAAAAACGTAAAACGCGTTACCGAAGCCAACGCCCAGCAAGCCAACTACTGGTGGGGAAGCGTCGAAATCGTCAACTGGCGTGCGGGTGATGGTACACCATTGCAAGGGTTACTCTACAAACCTGAGAACTTCGACCCGACGAAGAAGTACCCAATGATGACGTATTTCTACGAGAAAAATTCCGAAAATATCCATACCCACTACGCTCCTCGCCCCATTCGTTCGTATATAAACTTCTCGTATTTTACCAGCAATGGGTACGTGGTTTTTGTTCCTGATATTGTTTACAAAGACGGCTATCCTGGTCAAAGTGCGTACAATTGCATCGTGCCAGGCGTGTTGAGTATGATTGACAAAGGGTTTGTGGATAAAGACAAAATTGGTATCTCAGGCCACAGCTGGGGCGGCTACCAAACGGCTTACCTTGTGACCCAAACCAACCTATTCCGTGCAGCCGAAGCAGGCGCTCCTGTCTCAAACATGACGAGTGCTTACGGCGGAATTCGCTGGGATTCAGGAATGTCGCGCCAAGCGCAGTACGAGCGTACCCAAAGCCGTATTGGTGGGACACTTTGGGAAAAGCCCATGCAATACCTCGAAAACTCGCCGCTTTTCCACGCCCCCAAAATCGAAACGCCTGTGTTGATGATGCACAACGACGACGACGGCGCTGTGCCTTGGTACCAAGGAATCGAATTTTACATGGCACTCAAGCGCCTCAACAAGCCCGTTTGGATGCTTAATTACAACGGAGAAAAACATGGATTAACAAAACGACAAAATATGAAAGATTTTGCCGTACGTTTGTACCAATATTTTGACCACTACCTCAAAGATGCGCCTGCTCCCGAGTGGATGTCGGAGGGCCTGCCAATGGTCGAAAAGGGAATTCGTCAAGGACTTAGCCCCGTTTCTTCTCAGAAGGCTTCGCAGCTTGGTAGTGGCTCGCAAAAATAGACATTATTAGACCTATAAGGTTTTTGAAACCTTATAGGTCTAGGTCTGGTTAACGATGCCAATCGAATGTATTATTTATCTGCTTTCTTCTACTACTTCCTACTTATTCCCATCTCTCGCCTTCCGTTTGGCGTCTTGTATGCCATTGCCGATGGCCTGAGTTGGCTTTTTTTCAACGTAGTGGGTTACCGCAAACAAGTAGTTGTGGAAAACATCCGCAACTCTTTCCCCGAAAAATCAGAAGCTGAAATACAGCAAATTGCCCGCGACTTTTACACGCATTTGTGTACGCTTATCATCGAGACGGTTAAGGCATTTAGTATGACCCGTGCTGAATTTATGCAGCGCGTTTCGTTTACGGGCTTAGACCTGCTCGACCATTATGCAAAACAAGGTAAAAGCATTATCATAGCCGCGGGGCACTGCCACAACTATGAATGGCTCGTGACGGGCATCGACCCACTCGTAAAACACAAAGTAATGGCCTTGTACCGTCCTTTGAACAATCGTTTTTTTGACGAAAAAATCAAGCAGAGCCGTAGCAAATTGGGTTTAAACTTAGCATCGATTTACGAAATCAAATCGCAGTTTGGGGAGCAAGTCGTCGAGCAACCCGTGGCGGCGGCCTTTGCCATGGACCAATCGCCGTCCAATCCAGAGAGCGCCTACTGGATGCAGTTTTTAAACCAAGACACCCCCATTCTGTTTGGCACCGAAAAATACGCCAAGGAATACGACCTTCCCGTTGTTTTTGGGCACATTCACGCCCAAAAGCGCGGTTATTACTACGCCAATTTTGAATTACTCACCGACGCTCCCCGCGAAACGGCCTACGGAGAAATCACCGAGAAAATGATGAAGTGGCTCGAAGCCGACATCCGCCAAGAACCTGCGACTTGGCTCTGGAGCCACAAACGATGGAAGCACAAACGAACTACCGTCCAATCGCCACTTTCCGAAGGATAGAATCAATCACAAAACGGGTTGTTATGCCATCGGCTTCGGCTTCGTAGTTGAGCATGATGCGGTGGTTGAACACATCGGGAGCTACTTCTTTGATGTCTTCGGGCAGCACATAGTCTCGGCCATCCATGTACGCCAAGGCTTTGGCGGCAAGGTTGAGTTTGATAGTTCCACGCGGCGACACCCCAAACTGAATATAGCGTGCTTCTTCGCGAAGGGCATAATCCAACGGGCGGCGCGTGGCAAACACCAACTCTACGATGTAGTTTTCGAGGGTTTCGGACAACGTAATTTGGTTGATTTCCTGACGGATTTGGGCAATGTCTTTTTTAGACAAAATAGGCTTAGGCTCATAATTATAATCCAGATTCGACATCCGACGCATGACCTCCAATTCTTGCGGTTTGGTAGGATAATCTACGAACACCTTCATCATAAAACGGTCTAATTGCGCCTCAGGAAGCGGATACGTACCTTCTTGTTCTACGGGGTTTTGGGTCGCCAACACAAAAAACGGCTGATCCAATTGGAATGTTTCTTCTCCAATGGTCACTTGTTTTTCTTGCATAGCTTCAAGCAACGCCGATTGCACTTTGGCAGGCGAACGGTTGACCTCATCGGCCAAAATCAAATTGGCAAAAATTGGCCCTTTTTTTACTTCATAATCGCCCAATTTGGGTCTATAAATCATCGTCCCCACAATGTCGGCAGGCAACAAGTCGGGCGTAAATTGGATGCGTTGAAAATCGAGACTTAGCACGCGAGCTAAGGTATTTACTGTCAGTGTTTTGGCCAACCCAGGCACTCCCTCCAACAAAATATGGCCTCCCGTAAAAAGCCCCACTAAAAGGCGGTTGATGAGGGTTTCTTGCCCTACCACTACCTTACCCATTTCTTCAAAAACCGCTTTTATTTTTTTTTGTGACATCTTGGTTTGTCGCTTTTTTTCAAAATCTCAAAGCGTAAAGTTAGGTATTAGAGCATTATTTTCACAATTCTATTTACTTTGTATATCAACCGAATTTATAAGCACTGTGTCCGATTTTCGATTAAGAGTTTTTTGTAGTGTAGCCCAACACCTTAGCTTTACCAAGGCAGCAAGCGAATTGTTTGTTTCCCAACCTGCCGTTACCAAGCACATTCGAGAACTCGAACAGCAATACGGCACACGTCTTTTTGAGCGCAAAGGCAATTCGGTCGTATTAACCGAAGCGGGCGAAATTTTGAAACGTTATTCGTCACAGATTTTGCATTTATACCAAGAAGCCGCGTTTGAATTGGGGACGCTGCAAGACAAGCATAACGGTGTTCTTCGGCTGGGAGCGAGTACGACCATAGGTCAGTATTTGATTGCGCCACTTTTGGCGAAATACTACGAAAAATTCCCGCAAGTGGAGCTTTCTCTCCTCAACGGCAACACCGAAATGATTGAAAATGCTGTTCTTTCTCACCACATTGATTTGGGGGTGGTAGAAGGCAAAAAGCACCAATCGGGTATTAAATACGTTGATTTTATGGACGATGAGCTCGTAGCGGTGGTGCACGTTAAAAGTAAGCTAGCTACCCTCAACGAGATTTCGGTACAAGAGTTAGCAAAAATTCCGCTAGTACTGCGCGAACGAGGCTCAGGGACGTTAGAAGTGATTGAAAGCGCCCTCAAAGAACACAACCTCAAGCTATCGTCGCTCCAAATCGTAATGCACTTGGGGGGAACCGAAAGCATTAAATCGTTTCTGGAGCATTCAAATTGCATGGCTTTTTTGTCCATTCGTTCTATCCAAAAAGAACTCACAACGGGCCAAGTTAAAATTATAAAAATCAACGAATTACAATTATTACGGAAATTTTGGCTCATTCACTTACAAGGTCAGCCAGAACCTATGGCTGAAGCGTTTATGCGGTTTGCCTTTCGTGAATATCCTAAAAAATAACAACGTATCCATCTAACCTATTTCGATTTCTCTATGAACTCACACATTCACAATCGCCGAGGTTTTCTCAAGAAAAGTGCCCTCACTACCCTTGCGGGCATGGTGGGGACGGAGATTGTTTTTGCCAAAAACATGCCTCCACACCACGTTCCGTTGGCTTTCGACGAAGGATTGGCAGGAAAGCACCCCGACATGGTTGTACTGAGTGACAAACCATGGAATGTAGAAACGCCGCCCCACTTGTTAGACGACGCCATTACGCCCGTCGAACGGATGTTTATTCGTAATAACGGCCTCGTCCCCGAGGAAAAAATCGACCCTTCGACTTGGACACTCACCATCAAAGGTGAATCGGTCAAGCAAACCAAAACTTATAAAATCAGCGACTTAAAGGCCAAATTCAAAACCTACACCTACCAGCTGGTGTTGGAATGCGGCGGAAATGGCCGTTCAGGCTATGTTCCTCAAACCTCTGGAAATCAGTGGGATCAAGGGGCGGTAAGCTGTGCCGAATGGACGGGTGTACGCCTCAAAGATATTCTGAACGATGTGGGTCTAAAAGACGATGCCGTTTATATTGGGTATTATGGCAAAGACCTTCATCCGAGCCGCGACCCGAGCAAAGTCGTGATTTCGCGCGGGGTTCCCATCAAAAAAGCCCTGGAAGACGAAACCCTCATTGCGTGGGCGCTCAACGGCAAAGACCTCCCGCTGATGCACGGCTTTCCGCTGCGCCTTGTGGTAGGTGGCTGGCCTGCGTCAGTGTCGGGCAAATGGCTGCACACGATTGCAGTACGCAACAAAGAACACGACGGTGCCAAAATGGACGGACACAGCTACCGAGTACCGCGCCAAGCCGTGATGCCAGGAGAAAAACTAGCCGAAACGCCCGAAAACTTCCGCATCATTGAGTCGATGCCCGTAAAATCGCTTATCACCTACCCCAAAACAGGGGCAATGATTGACGTTGGGAAATCGCTGTCTCTTCGTGGCCATGCTTGGGCGGGCGATTTAGCCGTCAAAGACGTATTTACGTCCATTGACTACGGAGCTACTTGGCAAAAAACCACGCTCCAAACACCCAAAAATCGTTTGGCGTGGCAGCAGTGGGCCGCTCAAGTCCAGTTTCCTCAAAAAGGGTACTACGAAGTGTGGGTACGCGCCGTAGATTCGCAGGGGGTATCGCAACCGATGGTGATTCCTGCGTGGAATCCAGGTGGTTACCTCAACAACGCTTGTCACCGTATTGCTGTTAAAGTCGTTTAACCCGATATACCAATGAAAACGAACATCATATTCCTTTGCGCGGCCGTGGTGGCGTTTTGTTTGGCGGCCATTCGCCGCGAACCGTCCGCCTATCCATCAGCGGCGCTGACCGCAGCCGACAGTGTCGATAAAGAAACAGGATTGGCCCTCGACCCTAACTTCATGATTGTGAAGGCGCAATGTACGAGTTGCCATTCCCCAAAACTCATTCTTCAACACCGTTTTACCCGCGACGAATGGTTGAGTAAAATTCGCTGGATGCAGCGCAATCATAAATTGTGGGATTTGGGGGAGTCAGAAAAGACCGTCCTCGATTACCTAGCAAAACACTACGCCCCCAGCCAAAGTGCCTACTCGCGGCGCGAAGCATTGCGTAATGTAAAATGGTATAAATTAGAGAATTAACTCCAAAGACGACACGTGTTCAAGGCGCGTGCCGTCTTTGTTTTTTAGTTCTTAATTGTATTTTGTTAAAATGTGCGAAGTACATTCACTCTTCCCCATTAGCTTCTCATTCTTTCCATATCAAACAAAGTAACCAATATTTAGATGAAAGGATTTCTAAAATTTATTTTCAGCTATCTACTTGTCTATCTGAGTGTTATACTGGGAATTGTATTTCTAATGGTAGCACCTGTCATTTTTAGAGTGTGTGATGAAAATGTTGATAAGTTTGCTGAATTTGAGGTAGCAAACGTTACTAAACCTATTGTATTTAGGGACCAGCTAACTGGCTATCAAAAATGCAGTGGTACTTCTCCAGAAACCATCGATTTAGTAATAGAAGGAGCATTGGATGGATGGGCAACGGTCACCTTTAGTCATTCGGCAAGCGGAGCCATTACATCTTCAGAATTACACTTTAAATTAGATAAAGGAAAAGTCTCTATCAATAAAAAGTTGGATTATTATTCCCAAAATCTTTGGATAAAATTTACCCCAGAAGGCTGCCGTAATGGACACTTAAAAATCAAATCTCGAATAAATGATTTTTGAAAAGTCTTGCCCAACCTTAATTGTATATAGTGCCCATTTTTGAGATTATTTACAACATAACACACTGCAAATTAAACACTTACCTCATCTAACGGCACAAACCTTGAACGCGTGCCGTTAGCTTTTTTTTCAATACCTAGCTGCATTCGTTGTAAGAACTCACAATACACAGGAGAAATCAAATTCTCCGCCTTGGAAGTCATTAACGCGTGCAATCGTAGTTCCCCTTTTTTTAGTTCGCTACCGAATATACGTTCAGCACTTAGCTCATAGAGTTGTTTTCTGAGTAATTTCTCCGTCAAGGAAATCGACGTATCAGTTTCAGAACACAGTTCACTGATAAATTGCTCGCACCATAAATAACCCAACTTTCTCGGAATCAAGGCATTTCTCACAAATCGACAGGAAACGTCTCCCACCAAGTAAATGTCCTGAATATTTTCGTTGTAAATCGTTTTTTTTACCTCTTTCAAATACGCATCATCCTCAAAATCAAACACCGAAGCAGGGGATGTCAGAAAGAATACGTCGCCAAAATGCCTGCGAATAAATCCTTCCATTTGGCAGAAAGGACATACCAAAAATAACTGATTTGAAGAAATGGAATTCATAGCATTTGGTTGTTGATGAAGGTGGGCTGCTCCAGTGATTGGAACAGCCCTTTGGTAATGGTACTTTTCTTAAAGTACAGTGTAGGTTAGTTGATTTTTATCTCCGCATTCAGCCCAGTAGTTGGTTGCTTCAAAAGCTGTTGTTTGGCTTCAAAAAAATCCTGCTGAAGTTGCTTGATCCGCTTTTCGCGCATTTTTATATCTTCTTCATTTTGGCTTTTTTCAATTTTATTTTCGTGAAACCGCACTTTTACTTGCACAAACTGCGCCAAGAGGTCAATGGCCTCCAATGACAAAAAATGACCATTCAAAAGTTGTATATTCATTTTTTCAGAAAGTTATTGTCCTTGTCCTAGTGAAAAAGCAGGTGTGCCATCAAAGGCGTACAAATTTTCGGTCTTGATGATGTCGATGTTGTGCTCGCTTGCGGCCTCCAACAGCCCTACGATTTGTTGTTTGTCTAACTCGGTTGTTCCGACAGGTTTAAAGCGGCAACGCCAGTGGTCGGTGCAGAATGTTTCGGGAAAACCTTCTGGCCAAACTTTGATACCACGGTTGGTAATCATGCTCAATGTTGCCTCGGATGTGTTGATTTTCTGCACCATCGCTGCCAACTCATCGGCACTTTCGCCGTCCCAATGCACAAACAAATCCACCCCTAGCAGTTCTTTTTTCTTGGGAGCTTTGCGTTGGTATTTTGGCAAGTTAAACGAAGTGCCTGCGGCATAACTTACGGCGTTTAATTGAGTCGGTTTTTCACCCAAATTTTTGATGACTGCCTCGGCAAACTCCTTCGTCCCTACTTTTTGCTTACTAACCCCTTCTTTGTAAATATCGTAGGTATGGATGCCTTCTTCGATGGTTTTGAGCCAGGCGTTTTGTACTTTTTCGGCTACGTCGGTTTGGCCAATGTGGTTGAGCATCAACACCGCTCCTTGCAATAAGCCCGACGGATTAGCCATGTTTTGGCCTGCTCTTCGGGGTGCCGAACCGTGAATCGCCTCAAACATAGCGCACTCTTCGCCGATATTAGCCGAACCCGCCAAACCTACTGAGCCCGCAATCTGAGCGGCCACGTCGCTAAGCACGTCTCCGTACAAATTCGGCATCACAATGACGTCAAACGCTTCGGGTGTATCCGCCATTTTGGCCGCTCCAATGTCAATAATCCAGTGTTCATTTTCGATGGTAGGGTATTCTTTCGCAATTTCATCAAAGACTTGGTGAAACAGTCCGTCGGTTTGCTTCATGATGTTGTCTTTGGTAAAACACGTCACTTTTTTACGGTCGTAGTTTTTGGCATACTCAAACGCATAGCGAACGATTTTTTCACAGCCCGGGCGGCTGATCAGTTTCAAACACTGCACCACCTCGTCGGTTTGTTGGTGTTCGATACCTGCGTACAAATCTTCTTCGTTTTCGCGCACAATCACGATGTCCATTTGCGGGTGTTTTGTTTTCACAAAAGGATGTAAACTAATGCACGGACGGATGTTGGCATACAAACCCAAAAACTTACGCGTAGTTACGTTCAAACTTTTGTAACCACCACCTTGGGGAGTCGTAATGGGGGCTTTCAAGAATACTTTGTTGCGGCGGATAATGTCCCACGATTCTTTGGCAATCCCTGAGGTGTTACCTGCTAAATACACTTTTTCACCCACCTCGATTTCATCTACTTCAATTTGCGCCCCTGCGGCTTTGATAATGGAAAGAGTGGCATCCATGATTTCGGGACCGATGCCGTCGCCCTTTGCTACCGTAATTCTTTTCATTAATGAATTTGTTTTTGGTTGACGGTGCAAAGGTCTGTAGTAGTATTTATAAATTTTTATTTAACTTTACAATAGTTATCATAAATATTTTTTATGAATTATACGCTTAACCAATTACGAATATTCCTCAAAGTGGCACAAACACGCAGCATTACGAAAGCTGCTGAAGAGCTGCATTTGACGCAGCCTGCGGTTTCGATTCAGCTCAAAAACTTCCAAGAGCAGTTTGATATTCCGTTGATTGAAGTGCTCCACAAGAGAATCTATGTCACTGATTTTGGTCAAGAAATAGCCGAAGCTGCCGATAAGATTTTGACCGAAGTATATGCCATCAATTATAAAATGCACGCCCACAAAGGTCAACTTACGGGCAAACTCAAGTTTTCGGTGGTATCGACGGGCAAGTACATCGCCCCTTACTTCATTGCCGATTTTATCAGGCAACACCCTGGCGTAGAGCTCCAAATGGACGTTACCAACAAAACCCAAGTGGTAACGAGTCTCGAAAAAAATGAGGTTGATTTTTCGTGGGTAAGTGTCTTGCCCGAGACCCTGAAAATTGAAAAAATTGAGCTTATGCAAAACAAGCTTTTCGTAGTGGGAAATGCCGAAACGCAGTACAACGAAGCTCTTTATGATAAATCCATTTTTGAAAATATTCCGCTCATTTATCGAGAACAAGGATCAGGTACACGGCATGTGATGGAAAAATTTATTCTTCAAAATAACCTTCCCGTCCGCAAAAAAATGGAATTGACCTCCAACGAAGCCGTCAAACAGGCCGTCATTGCGGGACTTGGGTATTCCATCATGCCGCTCATTGGTATCAAAAACGAACTGGTCAATCAGCAACTGCGCATTATTCCCGTCGAAGGTTTTCCCATCACTTCTACTTGGACGTTGATTTGGTTGAAAGACAAAAAGCTTTCGCCCGTTGCCCAAGCTTACTTAGACTACGTGACCCAAGAAAAACAGAACCTAATTCATGAAAAGTTTGCTTGGTTTGAAAACCAGGGATAGCGCGAGCATACTGCTCGTGATTCCTATTCAAAGGCTTCTAGCCGTTTTTCATGAAACTCCCACTATCTGGCTGGAAGCCTATAAATAAACGACACGAGGCGCAGCCTCGCGCCATCATAAGAGTAAAAAAAGGGCTTAGCTGAGTTTCAATGATAATGTACAAAAATCCCATTCATAATGCTTAGCCCTTTCTTCGTCAGCGTTCTACTGTTTATCAGCATTTTAGCCATTATTATTTTGAGCTCGCGGTACAAGTTCAACACCTTTTTTGTGCTGGTACTCGTAGCAATGGGCGTAGGATTTGCCGCAGGCATGGACGGAGAAAATGTACTCAAAGCCCTCAAAGTAGGTTTTGGAGGTACACTTGAAAAAATTGGTTTACTGATTATTTTGGGAGCCACGCTGGGCGTTATTTTGGATAAAACCAACGCGACCCTCAGTCTTGCCCATTTTGTTTTAGCCAAAACAGGCGAACGCTACGCACCGTTGGCCGTGAGTATCATTGGTTTTTTGATTGGACTACCGATTTTTTGCGACTCAGGCTTCGTCGTATTGAGTGGGCTTGTCGTTTCGTTGGGGCTTCAATTGCCCCAAAAGCGAATATCGCTGATAGGCTGTTTGGCAACGTCGCTTTATGCGGTGCATTGCTTGGTACCGCCTCACCCTGGAATCACCGCCGCCGCTGGGGTGCTCAATGTCGATTTAGGAAAAGCCATGTTATTAGGCGTAGTGGTCGCATTACCCGCTGCCATTGTAGGGTATCTGTACAGCCTTGCCCAACCAACTCCCGAAATAGAAACGCCCGATCAAAACGCCTTACCTACCCCAACCATTCCGACCGAAAATCTTCCTTCTCCTTTGCGCTCATTTCTACCGATTATCGTTCCCATTGCCCTCATTTCGCTCAAATCAGTCGTATTGCTTAGCCCCGACGCGCTACCTGCGGTTGTACTTACAATGGTCAAGTTTTTAGGTGAGCCTATTCCTGCCCTTATTGTTGGCTTACTACTGACCTTACCATTGTTTCGTCCGCTGCAAAAGGAGCAACTCAATGCCCTGTTCGACGATGCCATCTCCAAAGCAGGACCGATTTTGATTGTAACGGCGGCGGGGGGAGCTTTTGGAGAAATCATCAAAGGGCTTGAACTCGGAAAAGTCTATGGTTCGGCCATTGCTTCGGGTGGTTGGGGACTGCTTATTCCCTTTGGATTAGCCGCTATTTTCAAAACCGCCCAAGGGTCTTCGACGGTTGCCGTTGTCTCTACTGCTTCGTTAATTGCGCCTTTGTTAGATTCGTTGGGTTTTGCTTCCGAAACGGGCACGGTGCTCGCCCTACTCGCTACGGGGGCAGGCTCGATGGTAACTTCACACGCCAACGATTCCTACTTCTGGGTCATTTCTCGCTTTGGCAATCTTAGCGTATCTCAGACCTTGCGTCTCTTTTCGCCAGCCTCTACTCTGATGGGTCTGGTCGCACTGAGCATGGTTTATCTTCTAAAATTCTTACTTCTGTAAATAATCAGGTGATGAGCATCCTTCAGCAGAATTATTCGACACTCTGCACTCTACCTTCGACATTCGCGGAATTCCTTGTACTTTTGAGGAATATTTGTCCATCTTCCCCGAATGAGATACCACCGTGTGTTGGTCGAAGCGATTGTTTTTTCGCTCGGCGAAATTTTTGAAAAAGGCCGTCAAGCCGATAAAGTGATTGAGCAAGTCCTCAAATCAAACCGTAAATGGGGCGCTCGCGACCGCGGTTTTATTGCCGAAAATACCTACGAAATCGTCCGCTGGTGGCGGTTGTTATTGTTTGTAAGTCAAGAAGAACGACCTGCTTACAGCGATATTTTTGCCATTTGGCAGACACTCAAAGGCAACGAACTTCCCGCCTGGACCGAATTTGACCACATTCAGCCGCAGCGTATTCGTCAAGCCTACGAAGAAGCCAAGAAAATCCGAAAAGTCCGCGAATCTATCCCCGATTGGCTCGACGAAGTGGGAGCTTTGGAATTAGGAGAGAAATGGGACGATGAACTGCACGCGCTCAACCAAACTGCCCCCGTTGTTTTACGCGTCAATACCCTCAAAACCAACCGCGAAGCACTTCAAAAGGAGTTGGCTAAAGATGGCATTCAAACGAACCCACTTCCTTCGTTGCCCTCTGCGTTGGCATTGACAGAAAAGAAAAATGTATTTCAAACGGAGGCGTTCAAAAACGGCTTTTTTGAGGTTCAAGACGCGGGTTCGCAGGTGATTGCCCCCACGCTCGACGTTCAGCCTGGAATGCGGGTCATTGATGCTTGCGCAGGCGCTGGCGGAAAAACCTTGCACTTGGCCGCTTTGATGCAAAACCAAGGGCGATTGATTGCCATGGACGTAGAGAACTGGAAACTAGACGAACTTCGCCGCCGCGCACGTCGCAATGGGGTAAGCAACGTCGAAACGCGCCTCATCGAAGCCAAAACCATCAAGCGCCTCCGCGAAACGGCCGATCGCGTTTTGTTAGACGTGCCTTGTTCAGGTTTGGGAGTGCTTCGACGAAATCCAGATTCTAAATGGAAGATTATGCCCGAATTTTTGGCGCAAATTCGTCAAACGCAGTACGATATTTTAAGCCATTACTCACAAATGGTTAAACCTGGCGGCAAATTAGTCTATGCCACTTGTAGCATTTTACCCTCAGAAAGCGAAAATCAGGTGCAGCGCTTTCTCAAAGAGCAAGGCCAACAATGGACGCTTGAAACCGAAACGCGCACCTCTCCCGCCCGCGACGGATTCGACGGGTTTTATATGGCATCGTTGGTAAAACCTTGTTAAAAACCACCTTTTTTACGTTATTTGTCCAAGGAACCACTCACCCATAATGCTTACCATTCAAAGCAACGTTTCACTCAAGCCGTATAATACCTTCGGTATCGATGCCTCCGCACGCTACTTGGTAGAAGTAGAAAATGAAGAAGACATTCAGACACTCCTTCAACTTCCCAATGCACACACGTCACCAATGCTCATTTTGGGCGGTGGCAGCAATCTTCTCCTCACGCAAGACTTCAATGGGTTGGCGGTCAAAATCAATCTCAAAGGCATTCAAGTTGTGAAAGAAGACCAAGAGCACGTCTGGGTACGAGCGGGGGCTGGTGAAAACTGGCATGGTTTTGTCATGCACTGCGTCGAAAAAGGCTGGGCTGGCCTCGAAAATTTATCTTTGATACCTGGTACCGTCGGAGCTGCTCCCATGCAAAATATTGGTGCGTACGGTGTCGAAATCAAAGACACCTTCGACCGCCTCGAAGCAGTACAGTTAGCTACGGGCGAAAAACACATTTTTACTAATGCCGATTGCCGCTTTGGCTACCGCGATAGTGTGTTTAAAAACGAAGTGAAAGGCCAATATATCATCAGCAGTGTTCAGTTTAAGCTGGCCAAACAGCCCACTTTTCAGGTATCGTACGGCGACATTCAAACGACCCTTACGCAAATGGGCGTCAAAGAATTGAGCATTCGAGCAGTAAGTGAGGCCGTCATCAAAATTAGGCGTAGCAAACTCCCCGACCCCGCCGAAATCGGAAACGCAGGCAGTTTTTTCAAAAACCCCGAAATCCCTGCTTCGCAGTACGAAGCACTTAAAATCCAATACCCAGCCATTCCAGGCTATGTAATCAACGACACGACCGTGAAAGTGCCCGCAGGTTGGTTAATTGAACAAAACGGCTGGAAAGGAAAACGTTTTGGAAGCATTGGCGTTCATACCCGACAAGCGCTGGTACTGGTCAACTACGGAGGAGGAAAAGGTGCTGACATACAACAACTTGCCTATAAGATTCAAAACTCAGTCGAAGAGCAGTTTGGTATTCGGTTGCATACAGAGGTAAACTTCGTATAAAAAAAAGTTGGCCAGAAACTAGCCAACTTTTCGGAACCTTCCTCTTTTTTAACCAAAAATTAAAATTTTTGATGTTTCCTTAAAAAACAAACCTCTATATCTTTTTACTCTCCTTTTTTCGTCTTTTTGGTTTATATTTATTGGAGAGTTGTTAAAACCTATTTATGGCAGCTTAATTCACTCACTGCGCTTTTTATAACATAAAACCTTCGCCAAATCGTTCTAAAGACAACTGAAAAGTTCCCTTTAAACGGCCAACTGCCCGAATCTGTCTATTCTCCCCTAAAATGCGTGTTCGTACACGTATAATTTGTCTTTCAATTCTTTTCGAGCAATGTGAATCCTGTTTTTGACTGTTCCAATCGGAATACGCAAACGCTCCGCAATTTCATGGTATTTGAATCCTCGGTAGTGCATCATAAACGGCGTACGGAACGATTCTTCTAATGAATCTACGGCGCGGTTGATGTCATTCATTATAAACGTTGAAGGCGCTTCATTATCCGTGCTATTCTCAAGCGAATTGATGTAGTACAAATTTTCAGATTCGTCAATGAAAGTATTCTTCCTTACCATGCGCTGATAGTTGGTAATGAACGTGTTTTTCATAATTGTGTAGAGCCACGCTTTTAGGTTAGTTCCATCAGCATATTTTTCTCGGTTGGTAAACGCCTTCAACAAGGTATCTTGAAGCAAATCATTGGCATCATCATGGTCTTTGGTGAGGCGCATGGCAAATGGTTTCAATGACTTTGAAACTTTTGAAATATTGTAGGTGAATTCTATGGCGGTCATGGTCTTTGGATTGTTGATTTTTGTTTAATCTTTATGAAGCAAAGTTAAACAATAACATTTTACAATACCAAACCTATTTTGCAAATTATAGAACAAAATCCTACTAATTTTATTCTAAGCGACTAATTTTAATGTCTTTTACAATGCCTTTTTTCCAAAAAAACAAGTCAAAAAGAAGCAAAAAAGGGGTATTTTACACAAAAAAGTACAATTTTCAGTTTTGTTTAATTTATAGAAAAACAAGTTAAACAAAATAAAAAATTCTAATGTCTGTTTAATATTAAAAACAATATATTAAACAAAAACCCCCTATTCACGAAGGAAACAACCAAAAAAGCGCCACTTTCGATGGCGCTTTTTTGGTATATCTACTTACCTCAAAATGAGAGACCTTTTAGAGGGCGTAATAAAAATCTAAAGGGTTGGGGTACAAAAACGAATAGGGAAGGTGCGTTTGCAGGCGCTCCGACGAAATCAGTTTGTAAGGCGCTAAAGCATCATCCTCAAATGTTGGAGGAATATACCCAAACGGTTCGCAACTCCCCAAATAAACCTCGCGGCGGGTAGGATGCTGGGGCGAAACCACGTTATAGGTTTGATTCCATGCTTCGTTGGGCGAAGATAAAAACGTTTCAATGATTCCGATGGCGTCGTCGCGGTGCAGATAATTGACGGGTAAATGCCCCGTCGTCAGATTTTTTTTACCCGATACGTATTTTGCAGGAATACGCTCGTAGCCCATCAAGCCACCGCAACGAAGCACGAGCCACGTTTTTCCTACTTCCTGAATGATACGCTCGGCTTCCACCAAGGCAGGTGCCGCCGACTGCTCGGGTGTTGTTACGTCGTCTTCTACCGCCGTCCGATTGTCATCGGCATAGACCGACGTTGAACTTACGTAAATCACGCGCTGCACCGAGCTATTTTTCAGCAAAGTGGCCAAGTGCTCGATTTGGGCAGGATGAAACGTCGCGCCCGTGTGCGCCAATCGCGGCGGGATATTTACAACCAACACTTCGGTATCCAACAAATAATCCCAGCCTATTCCTTTCGGTTCGGGCGACAATTGCAGCCAAAGCGGCTCAATCCCTGCCTGACGCAGTTCGCTCAGTTTTTCGGCACGGGTTGTTGAGCCTCTTACCACGTGTCCTTGTTCTATGAGTTTTTTGGCCAAAGGCAAGCCCAGCCAGCCACATCCTAAAATGCTTACTTTCATGGTTTTTCAAAACGTAAAGTGGCCCATTGGTTCAGCGTTTTTTGAGCTACTAACTTGAGTCCAACTTCTTCGGCTTTTTGCGTAATATCCGCTATGTCAAACTCGTAAAAACCGCTCACCATCATCGTACCACCCGCTTTTAAGAACGTTTCATAGATAGGGATTTCGCGAAGCAAAATGTTGCGGTTGATGTTGGCCAACACAATGTCGTAGGTGTCGTGCGGACAGTCTTCGATGGTTCCTTGAAAAACGGTCATGTGTTTACAACCATTCATCTCAGCGTTTTCGACGGCATTGAGGTACGCCCATTCTTCGATGTCGAAGGCGGTGAGTTTAGTCGCACCCAATAGTTCCCCCAAAATCGCCAAAATACCCGTGCCACTTCCTACGTCGAGCAACGATTTTCCCTGATGATCCAGCGAAAGTTGTTGTTCCATGACCAAGGTAGTGGTTTCGTGGTGACCCGTTCCAAACGACATTTTGGGATCAATCACAATTTCGTACTGAAACGCAGGATTCGGCTCGTGGTACGACGCACGCACGCGGATTTTTCCCGCCACTTCAATCGGCTGGTAGTTTTTCTCCCATTCTTCGTTCCAGTTTTTGGGTTCGAGCTGTTGGTATTCCACCGTAATCGGCGTCATCGACTGGTAGTCGTCAACCAATTGCTGAAGTTGGGCAGCGTCAAATTGTTCATCTATGATATAGGCCAAAAGCCCTTCGTCGGTTTCGACAAACGACTCGTAGCCAATTTGGCCTAATTCAGCCATGACGATTTCGTTAAAATCAGGATTAAGCGTCAAACGCGCTTCATAATAAGTAGCAGGCATAGTTTCATAAATTACCGTTTCGCTGCAAAGGTACGCCCAATCTGATTTTAAACTACATTTGCACAAACCATTCATGTCTGATGTTTTACGTTACCACTACCCAACTTCCTTTTGAACAACTTACCTCTGATTTTGAGGGAGAATTGTATTTTGATACCACCACGTCGCACCAAGCCATCCGTAAATTGTACTCCACCGATGCTTCGGTCTATCAAGAAATGCCCTTGGCGGTGGCTTTGCCGCGCAGTAGTAAGGACATTCAACAATTGATTGCGTTTGCTACCCGCCACCAACTGACGCTGATTCCAAGGGCCGCGGGTACATCGCTCGCGGGGCAAGTAGTAGGCAATGGCATTGTCGTCGATATTTCTAAATATTTTGATAAAATTCTGGAAGTCAACCCACAAGAACGTTGGGTTCGGGTTCAGCCTGGCGTTATTCGCGACGACCTCAACGCCTTTTTGAAACCTTACGGCTTGATGTTTGGCCCCGAAACGTCCACGGCGAGCCGCGCGATGGTGGGCGGGATGATTGGGAACAATTCCTGCGGGCTCCACTCCATCAGTTGGGGCACCACCCGCGACCATTTGTTGGAAGTAAAAGCCCTGCTTTCCGACGGTATCGAAGTTCACTTTGGCCCCGAAGTTTCAAAGACTAATTCACCAAAAAATACCGAGGGTGACTTGAAGCAAAAAATCGACAACGAGATTTTTGCCCTGCTTTCAACGCCTTCGTACCAAGAAGAAATTCATAAAAACTTCCCCAAAAAAACCGTCACTCGGCGCAACACAGGCTACGCCCTCGACGCCCTGCTGGATACCGCGCCTTTTGGGGGAACGGAAGCCTTTAATCTGTGCCGACTCATTGCAGGCTCGGAAGGAACGCTCTGTTTTGTGACCGAAGCAAAACTAAATTTATTGCCGCTGCCGCCTGCTGAGTTGGGTTTGTTGTGCATTCATTGCACGTCGCTGCACGAGTCGTTGCTGGCCAACGGCCTCGCCATGCGTCATCAGCCATTGGCGTCGGAGCTGGTCGATAAATACATCATGGATTTTACCAAAGGCCACAACGAATACCGCCACAACCGCTTTTTTATCGAAGGCGACCCCGCGGCCATGCTCATGGTGGAATTTGGCGCTGCGACCCGCCCCGAAGTAGAAGCTATGGCAAGCCGCTTGGTAGCTGAGCTAAAAGCCACCAATTTGGGCTATGCTTACCCGCTTTTGTTTGGCGACGAATCAAAAAAAGCGTGGGATGTTCGTAAAGCAGGTTTGGGTCTTATCCGAAACCTCCCTGGCGACATCCAGCCCGTGAACCTCATTGAAGACTGTGCGGTGGCAGTAGAAGACCTCCCCGATTACATTCAAGACCTTGGTGAAGTGCTTCAAAAACACGGGGTTCATGCCTCATACTATGCGCACGCGGGAGCGGGTGAGTTGCACGTAGAGCCAATGGTGAACTTAAAAACTTCCGAAGGAAAAGCTACGTTTCGGGCGATTTTGGCCGATACGGCCGTATTGCTCAAAAAATACAACGGCTCGCTCTCGGGCGAGCACGGCGACGGACGTCTGCGCGGCGAGTTTATTCCTTTTATGATGGGCGAGCAGGTGTATGAGCTGTTTAGAAAAGTGAAAGCCATTTTTGACCCGAACGGCGTATTTAACCGTGGCAAAATTGTGGATACGCCGCCCATGAACGAATTTCTGCGCTACCAACCCGACCAAGTTGCGCCCAAAACCGAAACCGTTTTTGATTTTAGCCACCAAGAAAGCATCCTTCGGTTGGCCGAAAAATGCAGCGGTTCGGGCGACTGCCGCAAAACCCAAATCACGGGGGGAACGATGTGCCCCAGCTACATGGCCAGTCGCCGCGAACGCGATACCACCCGCGCCCGCGCCAATATGCTTCGTCACTTTTATACCGAGGCGGCGCCTACGCCTACCAGCGCCGAAGAAACCAAAGAAATTCTTGATTTGTGCTTGTCGTGCAAAGGCTGTAAGTCAGAATGCCCGTCGAGCGTGGACATTGCCAAAATGAAGGCCGAGTTTTTACAAAGCTATTATGACAAAAATGGCGTTCCGTTCCGCGCGCGTTTGATTGCCAACTTTACGCAACAGATGAAGCTCGCGAGCCTCGTTCCTTGGGCGTACAATGCCGTTTTTGGTACCGAAAGTTTACGCAAAATCGCCAACCGCATCGTCGGTTTTCACCCCGACCGCACCATGCCGATGCTGAGTAGCACGACGTTGAAGCAGTGGGCAGTGGGCAAGGGGCAAGAGGCAAGAGGCAAGGAGCAAGAAGCAAAAGGCAAAGGGCAGGTTTATCTTTTTTGTGATGAGTTTACGAATTTTAATGACGTAGAAATTGGACAAAAGGCCATTCAGCTTTTGGAGAAATTAGGCTACGAAGTGCTCATTCCTACTCACCTCGAAAGCGGGCGCACGTACCTTTCGAAGGGACTGGTTAAAGAAGCCAAAAAAATTGCCATTCAAAACGTAACGTTGCTGAAAGACTTGATTTCGAGCGAGACGCCGTTAGTGGGCATCGAGCCTTCGGCTTTGTTGACCTTCCGCGACGAATACCTCGATTTGGTACCTGCCTCGCTCCGCGAAGAGGCGCAAAAATTGGCCCAAAATGCCTTGTTGTTTGATGAGTTTATCGCTCGCGAAATCGACGCCAAAAACATCCGTAGTAATCAATTTACGGAAGACCGTCAGCTCATAAAACTACACGGACACTGTCACCAAAAAGCCCTTGGTTCGCTGACTCCTACGAAGAAAATGTTGTCATTGCCGCAAAACTATCAGGTACAGCTGATTCCGTCGGGGTGCTGCGGAATGGCGGGGTCATTTGGATATGAAACAGAACATTACGAACTTTCGATGCAAGTAGGCGAATTGGTGCTTTTCCCTACGGTTCGACAACAGCCCGACGATGTACTTATCGCCGCACCAGGCACCAGTTGCCGTCACCAAATCAAAGACGGTACGGGCAAAAAAGCCCTTCATCCGATTGAGATTTTGTGGAATGCCTTGCGTTAAAATTGACCCTTAATCACTATTTATTTACACCAAATGAAGATGCGATTTTTGTGTACGTTGTTATTGGGAGCGATGCAGTGCTTTGCGCAACCCAATGTTCACATTCGTGGGCATTTTGAGGGGTTCCCGTCCTCAAAATACCAAATTTCAATAAAACTCTCGAACTCCTTCTATTCGTCGAGTTCGATTGCGAAAGGGTACACTGATAATCATGGCAACTTTGAAACCGATATTCGTTTAGAAACACCCCAAAAAGTTTCTATCGACTGCCTCGGCTATCGGGTTGATTTTATTTTATCTCCCAACGACACCCTCGTTTTCTGTAACCCAAGCCGTATGCAGTCGCCACAAGTACAGGGACGTACGGCCGCACTGCATCAGTTTTTGTACGAAAGTATGCTGTTCGGGAAAGATTCTTTGGCCGACAAACCGCTGGTGAGGCACATGTCTTTGGATAATTACAGTACAATTATTAATGACCTCGCTGATCAGTATTGGGAACGCTTTCAACGAACGTGTGATACTAGCCATTCGTTTATGAACACCTACGTAATGGCATCCATCGAAGGACAAAAGTTTATTCGTAAACAAGCCCACCTTCGGTCGCAGGGAGAATTGTATATCAACGAAAAGCCGCCTTTTAAACTACTTTCAGACGATGCCCGAATCTCTGACTCATATATCTCGTCTGTTCAGCAGCATTTTTTGGGAACGAGTTTAGATATGGGTATGGTACGAGGAACATTTGTCATTCCAGACAGCACTCAATGGGAAAAGGCTTACAATACGCTTTCGGAAGGGCTACAACACCTCCCGCACACGCGCGAGTTGACCCTAGCTCAACTCACGCATCGGTCGCTTTTTACCCGCGGGGGTATCGGCCCCAACGGAAGAATAAAAAATTTCCAAGGGCTTTTCGAGCGCTTTCAACGTGATTTCCCTAATTCCACTTATTTGGAGGCCATCAACGAAGCCATTATTTCAACTGATATACGCTTCAAACCCATTGAAAAGCCTAAAAATTAGCTGGAGTGTCGAGGGTAGAGTGCAGAATGTCGAGTAAGTGGATTTCATTCGACATTCTGCACTCTGCATTCGACATTATTTATTATCTACCTTCGTTTTATTCATTTTTCAACACTTCAGCGGGGTTACTTCTTGCCGCTTTGAGCGTTTGCGAGCCAATCATCAGAAAGGCAATCAACAATACTACCAATAAACCCGCCAACAACTCAACCACCTGCACAGGTGTATGATAAGGAAAATTGGTGAGTACAAAGCGTTCAAAGAAAAGATACGTCACGGGCAAAGCAATGCCCGCCGAAAGCAGCAACTGAAACAGAAATCCACGGCTAAGCACATAAATAAGATGGCTCGACGTAGCCCCCATTACTTTGCGAATACTTACCTCTTTCAACCGTGTTTCGGTAGTGTAAGCCACCATTCCAAACAATCCCATAGAGGCGATTGAAATAGCCAAAAACGCAAGAAAACCAATAATTTTGAGCAGTGTAGAAAATTCGCTGTAAGCCTCTTCGATTTCTTCGTCATAAAATTTTGCGTTTAAAGGGTGTACTCGGTCTAGCCCCTTCCACGCTGCCTCTATTTTGACCCTTGTTGCCAGCAAATCGGTGCTTTTTATTTTTACATTCACCACGGCTCTATCCTCGGGCGTCCAGTGCATAAAAGCAACGGGTTCAATCAGATTATCGACTTTGCCATAGTGAAAGTCTTTCATCACCCCCACAATTTCTACTTGGCGAGTCCCCTGAAAATTGCTGAATGTCACCACTTGGCCTATTGCTTTTTCGGGGTTGTTTTGGCTAATGTTAAATCGTTTTAAGAATTGCTGGTTTACAATCATTTCGGTGGCAGCCATTGAGGTAGTGGGATGCGTCTTAAAACTTCCCCCCACAATAAGTTGGTACTCATGCAAGGTTAGGTAGTTTTCGTCCACGTTATTGGTCATTACCAAGGCCGAGTCGAGGGAGTTTTTATATTTAACAAAACCTCCCCAGGCATTCCCTACGCTTGTCACGATGACCGACCGCGACAAGGCCGTCACTTCGGGCATTTCGCTCAGTTGTTTGACAAAGGCATCGGGTCTATTACCCTGCATGTCAATGTTAAGAATGTTTTCGGTGCTGAACCCCAAATCAAAGGAAAGGATGTTTTTGTACTGCACATACCCAACAGCCGTCGTTGTAATAAATATCAATGTGAGGGTGTACTGAACCACCACCAGGGCTCGTCTTAGGGTAAGGTGTTTGAAGACCTTCACGTTCGACACGTTTCGCAGTGCACTCATCGCACTGACTTTTGAAAAGAACAACGCAGGCATGAAACCTGCCATAACACCGACCGTCACCGAAAAAACGACAAAAGCTAGTATCATCCACGGCGTGAGTTCAAGTTGTACCGTTTGCTGCATTTCGGGAGCTAGACTAATCAGTATCGGCCGCAAAATGAGAAACAGCACAAAAGACAACACCAGTGCAGCCAGTGAAATCATAATGGCTTCTACCAAAAACTGTTGCCGTACTTCACTTTTTCCTGCCCCAATCGCTTTGCGAAGCCCTACCTCTTTGAAGCGGCGCATGGCACGCGCAATCGAAAGGTTGGTATAGTTGAAACAGGCTGATAAAATCACCACCAACGCAAGCCCCACAAGTATCCACAAAACCATTGGGGGCATGTGAGGCCCCACCGCACCAGGCCCGCCCTCGGTTCCACGGAGCGTTTCGCCCACCACAATAGTGTATAAGGGAAGAAGTTCAAGTTTTATCTTTGTATTGTTATTGCTGAGGTTTTCTTCTCTTGCCACCGTTTCTAGTTGCGATTCAACCGTCGCAACATCGCCGTTTTCGGGCAATAAAAGATACACGTAATTAGCCCATTTGCTAAGCCATTGATCCCAATTTTTGCCTTTGTTGAGCTGTTCAGCCGTTGATAGAGACACCAATGCCTCAAAATGAATGTGCGAAAAAAACGGAACATCCTTCATGACTCCCGTCACTCGGTAATTGAGGGTATCAAACTGAACGGCTTCCCCAAGCACATCTTCTCGGCCAAAAAGCTTTCGGGCGGCGGTTTCGGTTAACACAATCGAGTAGGGTTCTTTCAGAGCAGTTGTGACACTACCTTCCCGCATCGAGAAGCTAAATACGTTGAAAAACGACGGGGTTGCCCAAACACCCTTGATTGGAAGTACATTATCTCCTACTTTGGCATCTTGCGAAAAGTCATTCCCAACAATCGCCACTTCTTCAGCTCCTGCCACTTTTTCCTGAATGAGCTTTCCCACCTTTATCGAGGTAGCAGCGTATTTACCACTTTGTTCTCCATTGACCGTCGCCATGTTGGTGAGGCGGTAGATTCTGTCACCTTTATCGTGAAACTTATCGTACGAATAGAGATCCAGCACAAAAGCGATTAAAAGCAGCCCCACCGACATACTGATGGCAAGGCCAACAATGTTGATGAAGGAGAATAATTTATTGCGCAGCAAATTGCGTCGTGATGTTTTAATGTAGCTTCCAATCATGTCCCAAGGTTTAGTTAGTTCTGTACTAATTTCTTACCGCAAGAGTACTGAACGATTGGAAGTTAAATACAAAAATGGGGTAAATCGGGCTAAAAATGGGATGAATCTCCATGACACAATGTCAAATGCAGAGTGTCGAGTAAGTGGATTTCATTCGACATTCTGCACTCTGCATTCGACACTCTAAATATCAGTTTTATTTCAACTTCAACAATTCCTCTTTTACAAAATTCATCAGCTCGGTGATGTAGCCTTTTGAGAAATCGAAGGGAATATTGGCTGCTGCGTAAATCTGGCTAATCGGTACGGTGTAGCCCAATTTTAGGGCATTCAAATACCCTTCGAGTCCCTTTTGTGGATTTTGTTTGTAATTGCGCCACACGCCTACAGCTCCTAATTGCGCCATGCCGTATTCGATGTAGTAAAACGGCACTTCGTAAATATGGAGCTGTTTTTGCCAAATGTATTTTTTCGCGTCATCGAGTCCGTTCCAGTCGGTTATGGAGTCGCTAAATTGTTCATAAACCGTCAACCACGCTGCTTGCCGCTGCTCCACGGTATGCGTAGGATTTTCGTAAAGCCAATGCTGGAATTTGTCGATGGTAGCTACCCAAGGCAGAGTTTCGATAATCGACTCCAAGTGCTGGATTTTGGCGCGGCGCAGGTCATCTTCATTATCGAAGAACACATCCCAATAGTCCATCGTCAACAACTCCATGCTCATTGAGGCCAATTCCGCCACTTCAGCAGGAGGATTTTTAAACGAATTAAGCATCAAATCGCGCGTCACAAAATTGTGTACGGCGTGGCCACCTTCGTGCAACAACGTCACCAAATCGCGCAGGTTGGAAGTAGCATTCATAAAAATGAACGGCACCCCGATTTCTTCCAACGGATAATTGTACCCACCAGGCGCTTTCCCTTTCCGCGATTCGAGGTCGAGGTGCCCCATGGCTTTCATAATTCGTAAATAATCACCGAGTTGCGGGTCAAGATTGGTAAAACAAGTAATCGTTTTTTCCAACAACTCCTCTCCTGTACTAAACGGTTTGAGCGGCGGGCGGTTTTGGGGATCGACTTTAAAGTCCCACGGACGAAGCGCTTCCAGTGCCAACGCTTCCTTACGCTCTTGGGCCATGTCGTTGAGCATCGGCACGACTGCTTCCGCCACCGACTCGTGGAAGTTAAAACAGTCCTGAGGCGTGTAATCAAAACGCCCCAACGCGGCAAACATAAAGTCGCGAAAATTAGAAAAACCTGCGTTGGTGGCTACTTCGTGACGCAAATCACGCAGGGAATTGAGTAATTGATCCAGCGTATCTTTGTCGGCCAAGCGGCGCGTTTGAATTTGTTGCCACGCTTCTTCACGCACCGCACGGTCGGTTGATTGCAATATATCCGACGCTTTTTGGAGCGTCATTTCTTCCCCGTTTATCGTCACCGTCATCGCCCCGATAATCGCGCCGTATTTGGCTTGTTCGGTTTGGATTTGAGTTTGTAGCGGAATATTTTCTTCCCTAAAAATCTCAATTGCTTTCTTCATTCCGCGCAGCGCCACCTCAAAACCTTGGTCTTTGAGTTCGCTCAAAAAAGGGCTATCCAATGCTTTCTTATCTAGCTCATTTCCGTACGTACTGAGCTGTGGCTGAAAGTTTTCCACAAAATCGTTAAACTCCTGTTGATATTGTTCGCTGCTGGTATCGCAGGTCATGCGGATGTATCGCCATGCAAAGTTTTCTGACAAATACGACTCCAGTTCGCTTTTGTCCAAAAACCACTGACGAAGTTCGTCCGTTGATTCAATGACGCGGTTTTTTAGGTTTTCGTAAAAAGGTTGAAGTTGCTCCCAAGTCGTTAACGAAAACTCCTCGCCCAAAAACGGACGGGGCGGGCGCTGCGGTATGGTAAGTGCTGACATAAAGCTAAATTTGCAATGTTTTGATTTTGTTGTCTAACAAAAGAACCTAAAAATTGGTTTTTCTGAAAACATCGGACATTTATTTCCCATGCTACTCAATTTTCTCCTTGTGCTCGGCACGTTTGTTTTTATGGAAGGCTTTGCCTGGTTCACGCACAAATACATCATGCACGGCATCATGTGGAACTGGCACGAATCGCACCACGTACACCACAAAGGCTGGTGGGAAACCAATGACCTCTTTGGAATCATTTTTGGCGTATCGGCCACGGGCCTCATCGTAGTGGGCTCAGAAGTAGAAGCACTTCGTTGGTTGATGTACGTTGGTTTTGGCATAACCCTGTACGGCATTGGGTATTTTCTTTTTCACGACGTGATTGTTCACCGTCGGGTAAAAATCAAATTTAAAACCAGCAATCGCTACCTCAACCGCATCATTCGGGCGCATTATATCCACCACAAAGTCCACGAGCGCGACGGTGCCGAGGCGTTTGGTTTTTTGTATGCCCCAAAAAAATATGAGAAGGCATCCGTGAAAGGCGAATAATAACTCTCAACTACTTCTCAGTTTTTATAGTAGTTTTCATTTGGGTGCGTCTTTTTTCCCAAAATACCAGATGAAGATTATGACAAGATTGTTTTACTGCTGCGCTTTCTTGTTGGCGCTCACGGTAAGTTCGTTTGCCCAGAAAAAGAAAAAAGCTGCATCAACGACCAAAGATGCCATCTTAGTTTTTGCCAAAACCAAGGGATTCCGTCACGCTTCCATTCCCAAAGGAAAAGCCGCGTTGATGTTGCTTGGTGAACAAAACAAATTCGCCGTAGATACGACCGAAGATGCCAGCGCATTTACGTCCGAAAACTTAAAAAAATACAAAGCAGTGGTGTTTTTGAGTACCACAGGTGACGTCCTCAACGACGCTCAGCAAACTGCTTTTGAGCAATACATTCGCGGAGGCGGCGGTTACGTAGGGATTCACGCGGCGGCCGATACCGAATACGATTGGCCTTGGTACAATCAGTTGGTAGGGGCGTATTTTTTAAGCCACCCCAAACAGCAAAGCGTGGACGTGGTGGTACACAGCCAAAATCACCCTTCTACCTCGATGCTCCCCGACCGCTGGAAGCGTTTTGACGAATTGTATAACTATAAAAAAATTGTGTTGGGGATTAAGGTCCTCGCCACGCTCGATGAAAGCACCTACAAAGGGGGCGCAAACGGGGTCAATCACCCGTTTATATGGTATCGTGAATTTGACGGAGGGCGCTCGTTTTACACAGGTGGCGGCCACACCGACGAATCGTTTGTAGAACCATTGTTTGTCCAACACCTTTTAGGCGGCATCGAATACGCCATGGGACGCAAGTCCGTAAAGAAACCAATGTAAGGGGTTACGTTGGCACCTGAGTACAATCACGAAGAAGGCAGGCCCGAAAGGAACCTGCCTTTTTTATACACCAAAAATCAGCGAAAATGATGCTAAAACTGCGTTTTTTTTGGTACTTTACACAAAATTCTATTTCGCCTTTCCTTACCCATGAAGATAAGAGGTAAAAGTGTATTTACGTACCAAATACACACCCCTACAACCGTTCAAATGCTTCTTAGTCCCCGACGCCAAGAAGGACAAATTGTCCTCAAAGAAGAATTTAGCACCGACCCTTTTGTTCCTTTTAGCAACTACAACGACTCTTACGAAAACCATTGCGTGCGCGCTGTTCTTCCCGTCGGACAGCTAACGATTACTACCGAAATAGAAGTGCTGGTCGATGAAGAAGAGGCGCCAAGTGCCCCTTTTCCTCCCTATATTTTGGTGGAAAATTTGCCTACGGAAACGTTGGTATATCTTTCGCCCAGCCGTTATTGCCAATCGGACTTACCCGAACTTCAAAATTTGGCAAGCCAAATCGTGGGCGATGCTTCGTGGGGTTACGAACAAGTAGAAGCTATCAGGCGTTGGATTTACCACCATGTTCGCTACGAATACAACACCACTTATTCGACCACCACGGCCTTAGACGTAGTTTATCAGCGAGTAGGTGTTTGTCGCGATTTTACACATTTGGGCATTGCCTTGTGCCGCACGCTGTCTATCCCCGCCCGCATGACAGTCGGCTACCTCGACAAGCTCAATTTCATGGACTTACATGCCTGGTTTGAAGCCTACGTAGGCGACAAATGGTACACTTTCGACGCAGTCCAGTCAGAAACCCACGGCTACCGCGTTGTCCTTGGCTATGGCCGCGACGCCGCCGACGTCGCCATGGTGACGCAATTTGGCAATGCAACCCTCCACTCGCTGGAAGTAGAGACGGAGCTGTTGGAGGAATGAAAAACCTTTTCCCGAACTTAAATCAAGAAATTAAACCCTATCCTTGCCCATCCGTAGGGTTTCCCTTTGCTTTCAGGAGATTTTTGATTCAAAATCATTTTATTAAATTCTGCATTCAATGTACGCGTCTGCATGTAATAAACCGATACCTTATAGAACCGAATGCCGATGAAACAATCCCACGTCAATAAATGGCGATTTACTTCATTCGCTCGTAATTTATAAACGGTTGGTGCCTCATTGTCAAACACATCATCTTCCCAGGTTTTAAACCACCCCACCCCTTCGAGCATCGAATTGTGGATGACATTTCGGTAACGCAATTCAGTAGAAATCGTACAATTATTATACCACCGCTGATACCAAGGCTGGCTACGGTTATTATCCAATTTAAGGTCGTTTGTTCCGCTTCTATCTTTAAAGTTTCGGTTAGAAACCCCCACTCCTACTCCCCAAGCATCCAGCTCAGAACCCGTATGGATTTCAACGGGCAAATACACATTCAGGCTATATGGCTTCCTTTTGTAGGTGGAGTCTAAGTATTTTTCTTTTTT
The DNA here is from genome assembly GCF_057652295.1 of Runella sp. R5_40. NCBI lineage: Bacteria > Pseudomonadati > Bacteroidota > Cytophagia > Cytophagales > Spirosomataceae > Runella > Runella sp. R5_40. Next base: position 313,851 of record NZ_JBYFCH010000001.1, read on the forward strand.
GAAAACGGTACTTTCGGGCGACAACAACATCAAATCGACATTATGGTCAATATTAAAGCCCAATCGTCCGCCATTAGCTATTTGTTTTTCCCAGTTCATCACCCTAATAGAACCTACCGTAAGGTCTTGGTGAATGATGGCTTGTAGGTTTTTGCCAATATTACCTCCAATGATTCCGAGTTTAAAAAAGCTTCTTGAGCGCCAATGCCCGTGTTGATTGAGTCGGTATTTTCCGCGCGCAATGTACTGAAACGACGCGAAGGGTCTGTCAGTACGGGTTTGAATGGAATCCATGTATCGGCTCACAATCCCCATTGATTGCGGGGTAAAATAGCCCGTATTGGCATCGACAACTAACTGTTGGCGGGTGGCAGCTTCTACTTCTTCTTTCTGAAACCGAATGTAGGGTGTATAGCCCTCGCCTCCCAACATAATACTTTGATAACTCAAGATGTTGTTGGTGTTCCAAGGCCGAAAAAGCCTCATTTTGAAGTAATCGGTCGTAAACTCAAAACGAAACCCACCCGTGTAATCCCTATCTTGGTTTATCTTTGAAAAAAGTAGAAAATCGTTGTCATGGTATAAATTAACACTCTTGATAAACTGCTTGGAGAGGCTTGTGTATCGGTAGAAAACAAATTGCTGCTGTAGCAACAAGTTCATGTGCTTTCTTACTATTTCCAAATTAGCAAGCAGCCCATTGAGGTACGTTTGGGGAGGAATTTGGGTAGATAGCAAAAAATCTATTTGCGATTGAAATCGCTCATACACTTCATATACCACTTTGTAATGAGGAATTTTTTCGACTCGGTATTCGATGTCAGACGCTGGCAAATCAGTATTGTTAAGCTGTAAGGTGGCAATGAGGCTATCGGTTAACACAAGGTGGCTTATTTTCTGAATCAGTTCTGACAGTAGCTTTTTCTGTTGAGAACTTGTCAAAACATTAAAATTGGGAGCCTCCTTGGTGAGTTCCTTTTTTAAGGCACGTTTTTCTTTTTCAGACAAATAGAGAGTGTCAGCAAGTGGTGGAACGTTCCGCGTTCGTAGCTGTTTATCAGGCCCTTTCTTATTGATTACTTTCAGCAACGAATCTGAAATTTGGACAATCGTCGTATCTCTTTTTAACGTCGCTCTTTTGGTCGTTTGCCCAAAAGAATACGTGGTGAAATAAAAAAGGGCAATACAAATCAGGTACCGTTTCATGAGAAGTTGATTTTTAGTGCCAGTTGTTTTTCAGAAAATTAAGCGCGTTATCAAACAGCAGTGCCCCCACCAATTCGTCTGCCGAAGCAGGCAGCTGCACCTCTTTGAGATCCGCAATTAGGGGAAGTTCTTGCGTGAGTCGAGTTCGAAAGGAAGCCATAAAGTTCGCTTTAGGAGCTACGTCCAACGCATTAATGAGTCCATCGTAATCACTTCCCAAACATACGTTCTGCCAAGCATTGTCTCCCCCAATTTTGACGATGTGCAGCCAATTGTTGAGAAAATAATACAACCCATTGGGGTGCGCATTTCGCGGGTCAGTATTGATATCTAACATATCGTCGTCCAATCCAATTTGTTGAATGTGCCCGTTGACACAAGCAGGTGCATCTAGCCACGGCGACGCCCCTCTTCTGGTTTTGCTGAAAAGCTCAGGAGCGTGGTAATTGGTGATAGATTTGGTCTTACCCAAAATTCGTTCGTCCAACACCAAACCAATCAATCCACCCGTAGGACCCGTTTCTACAATTTTTACAATGTCATCGTCGTACAGATTGATACTCCAAGGATTAAAGCAAATTCGGTCGCGATTAAGCTCAAACGCAAACAATTGCTCATAATGTACCTTGTAGCACCTTCGGTCGGTATATTCAGTAATTCCCCTCACAATAGGCGTCAACTGTCCCTCTTTCACGTAATGAAAGCTTTGGGAAGCAAAACCCGTTACACCCATGTGTGTCGCAATCAAAGGTGTTCCAGGGAACTCGTCTTCGACCAATTGGTAATAATCTTGTCTTGCTTTCAAACTAAGATGTTTCAAATCTATGAGAATCCGTTTTTCACCATTTTCCTGTTGAAGGCATCTTCGAACAAATTCTTTTCCCTCCTCTGTGAGGCCATGCTCAATCGGATTGTACCCCCCAAAACGGTCCGTTCCCCCCTTTCCTGCACAATCCGTCGGAATGGCGTGGGCATGGTTTGTAAAGCGGTTTTGGGCATGGTGTGCTAAGTTGATATGAAATATCGTTGGGCGCTGCGCGGTAGGGGTTTTAAATTCAGTAATACGCGCTTTAATGTCCGCAATGTCTTGATTTAGAATATCAGGATTTTCATAAAAAGCATGACCTCCTTCGATAGACAACACCACATGGATGGTATTTTGAGCGAGCGGGTCATATTCAGTCATCGAATTGATAATCTTGTAATGCACATCCACATCGTTGCCGTTTTCGTCTCTGAGGGTTTGGTGTTTAGATTCAAATTTTAGCGCGTGACTCAATTCTCTTAGAAGTAACTCCCAATAACTAACCCTCTGCTTTTCAACACTTTCAAGCAAAACCCCATTCAAATCTTGCGTTAGTTTTTTAATAAGCTTGATAAACGTTGACTTGGTGTAAGCATGTTCAAGTGGGTACAATGCAACAATGATTAAATGCCCTCCCCCCTGAGCAATTTGGGAAAAACTGGCCTGAGAATCCACAATATCATTAAACCCCCATTCGTCGATATCCAAAGGAATCTTCACGTCCATCTCCAGAAAAGGGGTGGAAGCATTATCTATATCTTTTTGGTTTAAATGGGTTTTAAGAAACGTGTGGGTGTGAAAATCGAAAAAAGGTTTCATGGGCGTAGGATTTTAAAACGTTGAAAATTCGTGTAGAATAACACACTGTAAATCAACAGATTAAAACTTCATTTCCAACAACATACCGATAGAATCGCACGAAAAACTTATCAAACGGTCATCATCGCTACGCCAACGAAAGAAATTAAGACAAAATAATAAAGTATATTTTTATATATAATATTCTTTAATATTCTATTTATAGACAAAACACTCATTTTATGTACTGGCACTACCTCACCTTTGCTTGGCGCCGCATTCGGCGTGAGAAAAAAATCAACTTAATCCGCATCGCTAATTTAGGTATCGGACTGGCAAGTGGCTTGGTCATTTTTCTTGTCGTCAACTACATGTTGACCTTCGACCGTTATCACCCTGAGGTAGAACGCTCGTATTGGGTAGTGACCGACCTAAAAAAAGAAACAACGCTCCAAACCGATGCGGCTCCTCGCCCTTTGGCCGAAGTACTCCGCCGCGATTATTCGTTTGTAGAAAGTGCTGTGAAATTAGAAACCTTTTTTGGGCGTACCATCAGCATTCCTAATGGCCAAAGAGGTTGGGAAAAGAAGTTCAATGAATCGCGAAACATGTGCTTCACCGAATCTCAGTATTTTGATTTGTTTGGGGTGGAATGGCTCAGTGGTGACCCTCAAAAAGCCTTGGCAACGCCCAATGCCATCGTCATCAGCGAGCGATACGCCGAGAAATATTTTCAAACCACACTCGCCCTTGGGAAAACTGTACGACTGGACAATCGGGTCAATCTGACCGTTACGGGTATCATTAAAAATCCACCCTCAAACACCCAACTTCGTTACGACGGGCTCGTCTCCTACGCAACCCTCACAAACTTAGAACCGCCCACTGCCCTCAACGATTGGCTAGGGCTTCAAAGCATGTGTTTTGTTCGACTGCGCAAGGGCATTTCTCCCAACCAACTCACCACTGCCTTGGCAGCCGTTCAGAAGAAGCATTTGCCAGCGGCTCAACTTCGCAACTTTTCGTACCACGTTCTTCCGCTGACGGAGCTCAATCACGCTCGGAGCGGCATGGCACCTCGCCCTATTTTGTTTGCTCTAATGGCCGTTGGGCTGTTGCTTGTGGCGGCGGCTTGTATCAATTACATCAACTTGGCCACGGCCCAAGCCTTGCAACGCGCCCACGAAACGGGCGTTCGCAAAGTGGTGGGTAGCAATCGCTGGCAATTGATAAAGCAATTTATGACCGAAACCGCCCTGCTGACTTTCGCCGCTGTGCTTCTTGCCTTAATTTTGACCCAGTTGGCGCTGCCCGTGGTCAATGACACCCTCACTCAGCAAGATGAGACGCTTCATCCCAACATTTCTGTTTTGGATGTATTTACCCCCAATGCCCTCCTTTGGTTTGTTCCACTGGTATTGGGTGTAGTTTTTTTGGCGGGTTTTTACCCTTCTTGGGTGTTATCGGGTTTTAATCCTATCAAAGCCCTCGCTGGGCGATTGACCCGAGCCAAAGGCGGACTCACCATTCGGAGAACACTGATAACGGGACAATTTTTGCTCACTCAGCTCTTTTTGATTGTCGTATTGGTCATTACCAGCCAACTTCGACACATGCAAAAAGCCGATTGGGGCTTTAGAACCAACGACAAATTGGTGGTTTGGTTGCCCAAACAAGGCCCTATTCCTTACGAACGGTTACGCAAAAGTTGGTTAGATACGCCTGGGGTACAATCCGTCACATTTGCCAACGAACCACCCGTTTCTCCTTATAACCGTCCCAGTCCGTTCAGTTATCATACCTCTACAGAACCCGAATCGTTTGAAATCCTCGTCCGCACCGCCGATGAACACTACTTGTCGGCTTTTGGGCTTGCGCTCGTCAAAGGACAGAATTTTAGCAAAACGGATACCTCTCGCCACGAAGTGCTGGTAAACGAAACTTTTGTAAAACAGCTCGGCATCGCTTCCTCCAATGAAGTCATCGGCAAACCCATTCATATCAAAGGTACAGAGCACGTTATTGCGGGTGTTGTTAAAGATTTTCGCACGGGAAATTTGCACGAGCCCATCCGCCCAATCGCGCTGGTACATGACTTATCTCACAGCTCGATGGCGGTTCTCACCTTTGCACCCTCGGCAGTGTCCTCGGCTACTAAAGCAGTTGAAGCAATTTGGAACAACACTTTTCCAGAAGATATTTACAGAAGAAGTTTCTTGAATGAACTGCTCGACTCTTTCACAAAAATGGAGCAACTTCTAGCTGGGTTTGTGCAGATTTTCGCCTTTATTGCCATCGTCATGAACTGCCTCGGACTGTACGGCTTGGTGACGTTTATGGCCGAAAAACGGGCGAAAGAAATTGGCGTTCGGCGGGTGCTTGGCGCACGAACCGAACAATTACTATGGGTTTTTGGGCGAGAATTTAGTCGCTTATTGTTGGTAGGGTTTGCCGTTGCCGCCCCCCTAGGTTGGTGGCTTACATCAGGCTGGTTACAGCAATACGCCTATCGCATCCAAATGAGCGGCTGGTTTTTGGTGGCTACACTTGGGCTCATGGTTGCCATTACTGCCGCCACCATCATAGGCCACGCCATGAAAGCCGTCGTGACCAATCCCGTGAAGCACTTGCGCGCAGAGTAAAATAACACGATGTGAAAGCAATTAAGCGATGCTTAAAACAAAGCCCCACGCTCAATGATGAACGTGGGGCTTTTAATTTGATGCTTCACTAATTTTTCTTCAATTTCTCCTTAAACACCTTGCGGAATTTATCCACTTTGGGTGCTACCACGAAGGCACAGTAGCCTTGGTTTGGGTTGTTGGCAAAATAATTTTGGTGATAAGCTTCGGCCACGTAAAACTTTTCCGCTTTCGCCACTTCCGTTACGATGGGCTTACTGTAAGCACCCGAAGCATTGAGTTCTTTAATGGCTTTTTCGGCCAACTGTTTTTGCTCATCGTTGTGGTAAAAAATCACCGAGCGGTACTGCGGCCCCACGTCGTTTCCTTGACGGTCTTTGGTCGTTGGGTCATGGACGCGGAAAAATACCTCCAACAATTCCACGTAACTCACCTTTTTAGGGTCATATTTGATTTCCACACATTCGGCATGACCCGTTACTTTGCTACATACTTGTTCGTAAGTGGGATTTTCGATAAATCCACCCGAGTACCCCGACACCACCGACTCCACACCTTCCATCTCGTGATAGACGGCTTCGGTACACCAAAAACAGCCCGTACCAAAAGTTGCGGTGGCCAATCCTGTCAGCGTTTTTGCTTTGTCTTCCATTTGTTCGATTTTTTTTGCCGACTGTCCACACGACGAAAGTGCCGTCAACGTCAGCGTTCCGAGAATCAATTTTTTGAGGAATGTTTTCATAATTAATCAACAAAAAAGGGGTTGTGAAAGTGCCTTAGCGTGTTTCCCGCAAATACATACGAGAAAAGACGTAATTTTAACGAACTTTGCAGCGAAAAGTTTTGTGATACAATTATCTGACTTTTAATTCAAAGCGAATGTCAGCCATCTGACACTTTTTCCAAAATGACGAGAACCGAGCTTTCCACTTTAGGCGAATTTGGGCTAATTGAGCGCATCAATCAGCAATTTACTCCTGTTTTGCCCCAAACCATCAAAGGAATTGGTGACGACGCTGCCGTCATCGACACGGGTAGTGATGAATATACGTTAGTTTCGACCGATATGCTCATCGAGGGTGTTCATTTCGATTTGAGCTACGCCCCTCTAAAACATTTAGGCTTTAAGGCCGTGGCTGTCAATGTCTCTGACATTGCTGCCATGAATGGCACTCCTCGCCAAATTACAGTCAGCATTGGGCTAAGCAACCGTTTTTCGGTGGAAGCCATTGATGAGCTTTATGCGGGTATTCAAACGGCGTGTGAAGCCTACAAAGTTGACTTGGTAGGGGGTGACACGAGCGCATCGCGGTCGGGGCTAGTGCTATCAGTGACGGCCATCGGAACGGTCAAAAAAGATAAAATCGCGTACCGAAACGGCGCCCAACCCAACGATGTCATCTGTGTGACGGGCGACTTAGGCGCGGCGTACTTAGGACTTCAATTGCTCGAACGCGAAAAAAGGGAGTTTTTAGAAAACCCCAACATGCAACCCCAACTTGAAGACAAGGCTTATTTGATAGGCCGTCAACTCAAGCCCGAAGCGCGTACCAACATCATTTATGAGTTGAACGATGCCGATTTGGTGCCTACTTCGATGATTGACGTATCCGACGGATTGGCATCCGAAATTTTGCATTTGTGCAAACAATCGGGAACGGGTGCCCAAATTTTTGAAGAACATATCCCTGTCGCCGATGAGACATTCCTCACCGCCGATGAGTTTAAATTAAGTCCTTTAACGGCAGCGTTGAACGGTGGCGAAGATTACGAGTTGTTGTTTACGATTAAACAAACCGACTACGAAAAAATCAAAAACTCACCGCACATTAGTTTCATTGGCTTTATGACCAATGATCCCTCTGCCGTAGAAATTGTGACCAAAGGAGGCGGCCGCTTTCCCGTGCAAGCCCAAGGTTGGCAGCATTTGACGCGGTAGTAAGTGTGGATTGTGTGTTGGGGTTGCTCACAACCCGAGTTATGGTGTGTGGGTTGTAAGCAACCCACACCACGACATTGCAACCCACACCACCATATTACATATTCACTAATGTGCTTCCGCGAAGTACGGGCACGACGTCGTACAAGTCGCGCTGCAAGCAGTACGCAATGTCTTTATGAATACCTAAACGCTGCAAACGACGCACGTGCGACGAGTTCGCGACGTATCCTAACAAGTCATTTTGGGCTTGTTGGTACGCCCGCATGGCCATCAAAGCACTGTCTTCGCCAATGATGTATTCGTCTTTGAGGGCATCGACCAATGCTCCCGCAAACAAGGTATCTTCCAAATTGACCCGACCTTTCCAGCCCGCACACAACACGAGTACGTCGTACGGCTGCGATTTAAGGTGGTTAACAATGGCTCCTAAATTCAAAAATGCGCCCACCAATACTTTCACCGCCGAGGTTTTGGCTTTAGTGATGGATAACGTACCGTTGGTGGTCGTCATCGCAATGTTTGCCCCCACTAAATCTTCGTCCATGTAGCTAAACGGCGAATTGTCGAGGTCAAACCCTTCGACTTTCATGGCATTCCGTTCGGCGGCGGCGATGTAGCCTTTTTGTTGAAGTTCAAAACATTCTTCCACCGTGGCTACGGGCGTGATACTTCCTACGCCATACGCCAGCCCCGTCACCATGCACGAGGTAGCCCGAAAGATGTCCGTCACGACGACAATCGTATTGTCAATAGTATGAAGGTGAAGCAAATCGGGGGTTAAACAAACATCAATTGATTTCATACAAAAAATATTAGACCGTTGGTTTTACAAAAGGCAATTTCACCACTTGGGCTTTGAGCAAACGCTCGCGTACTTTTACAAAAATTTCACTTCCTACTTTGCTGCTTGCCAATGGAACATAGCCAAGTCCAATTCCTTTTGACAACGTTGGCGACTGCGTTCCTGAGGTAACGTGCCCAATCACGTTTCCGTCAGCATCACACAATTCGTAGTGCCCGCGCGGAATTCCACGGTCAATCATTTCAAAACCTACCAATTTGTTGGCAAGACCTGCTTGTTTTTGGGCAAGAAGCACGTCTGAGTCAATAAAGTTTTTGGTAAACTTAGTAACCCAACCCAGTCCCGCCTCCAACGGAGAAGTGGTATCGTCAATATCGTTTCCGTACAAGCAATAGCCCATTTCTAAACGAAGCGTATCGCGTGCACCAAGGCCAATTGGCTTGATACCCAACTCTTTGCCTGCTTCAAAAATAGCATTCCATACTTCAACCGCCGATTCTTTTGGAATATACAACTCAAAACCGCCCGCACCCGTATAGCCCGTGGCAGAGATAATGATGTCAGGCAAACCCGCAAACGTACCTTTCACAAAAGTGTAATAGTCCATTTCTGACAAATTCACCTCGGTGAGTGATTGCAACGCTTCAGCCGCCTTGGGGCCTTGAACGGCAAACAAGCAAAGGTCGTCCGAGATGTTGTGCATTTCGACTCCTTCGGTATTTTGGCTCTGAATCCAATTCCAATCTTTTTCGATATTAGAAGCATTGACGACCAAAAAGTATTCATCCGCACTCACTCGATACACCAACAAATCGTCCACTACTCCACCCTTTCCGTTGGGAAGATAACTGTATTGAATTTTTCCGTCGAAAAGCACCGAAGCGTCGTTGGCCGACACACGTTGAATCAAGTCCAAAGCCTTGGGGCCTTTGACAATAAACTCACCCATGTGCGACACATCAAACACACCCACGCCGTTGCGAACGCAGTGGTGTTCTTCGAGGTCAGACGAATAGCGAACAGGCATTACGTAGCCCGCAAATGGTACCATTTTTGCCCCCAACTGTTGGTGTAGGTCGTTAAGAGGAACTGTTTTTAGTTGCTCAGTCATGTTCTTGGCTTGTTGAAATTTTGGGTGCAAAGCTACCTTTCTAAATTGACAATCAGAAAAGTGCAGGTTTTGAAAAACGAGTTATTTCAAAAAAATGAACAAGACGCTTTAGGGGCATTTATAAATTCCGCGTACTTTTGTCTAGGAATCAAGCTTTTAAGAAAGCCATGGGAAAGAAAAAGCCACCTATTAATCAAGTAGCCATTGATTTTCATTTGCCCAATCGCACGGTGCTGCACTTGGGGCAAATCGCGGCACAACGTGAAGGGGAGCGCCTTTTCCAAACGCTTTTGACAGAGGAATGGCTACTCGAACCCGCTGGCGAAGCCGCCGACGTGTCGTCGGGACAGGAGATTATTCGGCAAATTGGGCGCCGACTTGCTTATCCCGAAGACGTAAAAGTAGCCCAACTTCACCACGTCGAAAACGATTTTGTAGGCTTTTCGGCTTTGTATCAAAACAAAGGATGGGTTTTTATCAATGCCAAAGCCTCTGATTACGAACGCCACTACTACACCTGTTTTTTGGTCACTTCGTTGGGGTTGTACATGAATTACCCCGCCGCTGAGCTTAGCACCCGCGCCGAGCAGTTGGTATTTGAAACTTTCTTACCCGAGGCCGACGTGCGTAGTTTCTTTCACCGAGGTATCTCCAAACTTTCGCCTTCGTTGGCGATGGATATTGCTGATTTTTTCCAAATGCCTTTTACGGTGATTCTCAAACGTGCTCTTTTACTCGAAATCATTTCGGACGAGCAATACCGTAACTTCCGAACCGTCAAGCCCGAGCGCCCCGTCAAAGCTCGCCCCTTGTTTGTTTCCAAATCAAGCGAAAGTGAATACGCCGATGAACAATGGGGGTAATTTCCTCTTGACATCTATCCCTGATTTTTGTAGATTTGTTTTCGCGAGTTACGCGTATCATCTCCCTCATTGATACGCCCTTGCGCCGTTTTTTTATTACTCAACGTAAGTCAAACACTTTTCAATCGTGCATCGTATTTTTTCCCAAAAAACGCTCTTAGGGTATGCCTTAGGCATTTCTATTACCCTCCCCTTCTATTCATGTCGGCGCATCGTAACAGGAACGATTAATTGCAAGGACATCGCCACTTATACGTCACCCTACGGCTTATTGAACTCCATTCAAGCGACCGTCGGCGACGTGTATTACATCAATCAAAAAGACAAGTTTGTGGGGTATATATTCCACGAACAACCCGATTCGAGCCATATTTTGGTGGATAATTCCATCAATTCTTTGATGATTTCGGCCGACATCAATTTATCGACCTCGCTTGATTCGGAGACGCCAAAAATCAAACTACTCTCGGCTAAAGTGGAAGAAAGTTTGGAGCGAAATACCCAACTCAAACTCAAAAATGCCACCCGTGTACGGCTGAATCGACCGTACTTTTTTCTCCAAAAAATCGAAACCGAACAAAACGAAACCTTTGCCAAGCTCAACCAAGACAACGTGTTGTTTATGGTGATTACGAGCGTCGTCTATTCCGATTCGCTATCGCTCCAAACCAAAAACAATAGCACAAACCAGAGTGGGATTCAGACCCTCAAAATTGAAGGCATCACGTTTCAGTTGACTTCCAACTGCAACGATTTAATCAACGTCGAAGGCAAAAAAACGGGGGTATTTTTTAAAGCATTGTTTTTCAACTACGATAAAAATACCAAAAAGCTCGTTCCTTACACCCAACTCTTCGATTTCAAAAATTACGTTGTAAACACTGTTAACCAATAACTCAACCTTATGTCTATTTTTCCATTCCAACACCTTGTGTTCAAAGGCGGGGGCGTCAAAGGCATTGCCTACGTAGGTGCCATGAAAGCACTCGAAGAAGCCAACATCAGCTCCCAAATCAACGGCTTTGCGGGTACGTCGGCAGGCTCTATTGTGGCCGCCTTGGGAGCTTGCCGCATTTCTTCCGATACCCTCAATACGTTTTTGGCCTCCACCAACTACGAAAACTTCAAAGACAAAGGAGGTATTTTCAATTTTGTGGAAGACCTTGCCAACAAATTTGGCCCTTACGAAGGCGATTATTTTTTGAACAGTTGGTTCAAAGTTTTTCTCCAACAACAAAATATCAATCCCGCCATTACTTTTGAAGAAGTGTATGCCCAGTTTGGAACCACGTTAAAGGTATTTTCAACGGACTTAAACACGCAACAAATTCAGGAGTTTTCAGTAGCAAAAACCCCCAATGTTCAAATCGCGATGGCGGTGAGAGCCTCCATGTCGATTCCTATGTTTTTCAAAGCATGGCAATTTCCTGACGCCAACCCCAGCAGCCACCTTTATGTGGACGGCGGCGTGATGTATAACTATCCAATTGATACGTTTGATAACGCAACTAGCCCAGCTGATGCTACTTTGGGCTTCTTCTTGGCCGACTTACAAAAAGCCGCCCCGCCTAACCAATTAACCTACGGCGTTGACCAGTTAGAAACCTACATCAAGTCGCTGTTTGAAGCCTTGCTAAACTCTCAGAATTGGATGATTGAGAAGAATTTATACGAAAGCGACCGCACCATCCAAATTGATGATTTAGGAATTTCGGCTACTGATTTTAGCATTACACCGCAGCAAGTACAAGCTTTGTACCATTCGGGATATACCTCCACCAAAACATTTTTACAAGCTTTTCGAGGCTGATTTTACCCCTAACTTAGCGCCTCTTTTTTGTCCTAACTTTTTTGGAAAGTATTCCCAAAAAGGTTAGGCATTTTTAAATCAATAAATTCAAAAAAATAATTTGAAAAATAATAGAAAAGAGGGTAATATTGTGTCCAAACGACACATTCAGAAGAATGAACCAATACCCTCATTCAACCCGCTTACTGGTTGCCATCGACTGTATCATCTTCGGTTTTGACGGAGACGAGATAAAACTGCTAGTTATCAAACGTAATTTTGAACCAGAACGCGGCAAGTGGTCGCTGATGGGCGGGTTTGTAAATCAAGAAGAAGACCTGGAAGTTGGAGCTGAACGGATTTTGTATGAACTGACAGGACTAAATAATATTTATGTCGAACAATTACTGACGTTTGGCAAGGTCAATCGTGATCCCGTCGAGCGCACCATTTCGGTTGTTTTTTTTGCGCTTATCAACATCCACAGCCACGACGAAGAGTCTGTTCGGGCACACAATGCTCATTGGGTAAGTTTAAAAAATATGCCCCAACTCATTTTTGACCACGAAAAAATGGTTCAGAATGCCCTTGAGCGCCTGCGCTATAAAGCCGCCCTCCACCCCATTGGTTTTGAGCTCCTGCCCGAAACATTTACCATTCCCCAATTACATAAACTTTACGAAGCCATTTACGGAATGCAGTTGGACAGACGCAACTTCAGTCGTAAGATTTTGTCCACGGGATTGCTGGTAGATACGGGCGAAAAAAATGAAAACTCGGCGACAAAAAAAGCCGTTTTGTATCGCTTAGACAAAGAAAAATACGAAGACAAGTTTCACTCTTTTTGGTATTTCATGCCAGAACCTTCCGCCTAAACAGTTAACATTCAACGAAATAGAACAAAATATATCATGCAACATCAATACACTATTGGGCTCGACTACGGTACTGATTCGGTTCGGGCCTTGGTTGTGGATACCCAAACGGGTGAAGCAGTGGGTACAGCCGTACATTACTACGAACGTTGGAAAAAAGGGCTCTACTGCCAACCTGAGTTATCTCAATTTCGCCAACACCCGCTCGACTACGTTGAAGGGCTTGAAGCATCTATCAAAGGGGCATTACAAGGACTTCCAAGCGAAGTAGCAGCCAATATCATAGGAATTTCGATTGACACGACAGGCTCTACCCCTGTGGCCGTCGATGAACAAGGCACACCGCTCTCACTCCTTCCCGAATTTGCCGAAAACCCCAACGGCATGTTTATTCTTTGGAAAGACCATACCGCCAACGCCGAAGCCGAGGAAATCAACGAAGTAGCCCACCGCTGGCCCATTGATTACACCAAATACGTCGGGGGCATTTATTCTTCGGAATGGTTTTGGGCAAAAATTTTACGTACCCTCCGCGTCGATGAGCAGGTACGTGCCCGTGCCTTTTCGTGGGTAGAACATTGCGACTGGATTTCGGCGGTGCTAACGGGCAATACCCATCCGTTAGAAATGAAACGCTCACGCTGCGCCGCTGGACATAAAGCCATGTGGCACAACGAGTTTAACGGCCTACCTGCCGAAGATTTTTTGGTGGCTATTGACCCACTATTGGAGGGCTTACGTGCTCGTTTGTTTCAAGACTCTCATACCTCCGACCAAGCCATGGGCGTGATTTCGGAAGAATGGGCCACTCGTCTTGGTTTGCCCAACAACGTCGTGATTGGTGTTGGGGCGTTCGACTGCCACATGGGCGCCGTTGGAGCCGAAATTCAACCCTACGATTTTGTGCGCGTCATGGGTACTTCTACCTGCGATATGCTCATTGCTCCCAATGAAGAAATCGGGCACCTGTTGATTCGCGGTATTTGTGGGCAAGTCGATGGTTCGATTATCCCAGGAATGCTCGGAATGGAGGCAGGTCAGTCGGCCTACGGCGATTATTACGCGTGGTTTCAGCGGGTCATTACCGAACCTGTGCGCACATTGCTAGGTGAAGCTGCCGCCGAAGAGCTCGCCCAAAAATTGATTCCGTACCTTTCGAAAGAAGCGGCAAAACTACCCGTGACGGACAAAGACACCGTGGCGCTCGATTGGGTCAATGGCCGACGCACCCCCGACGCCAACCACTCACTCAAAGCTGCCATTTCTGGACTTAACCTCGGCACGGACGCCATCAAATTGTTTAAAGCCATTGTCGAAGCTACGGCATTTGGTTCCAAAGCCATTGTGGACCGCTTCATCAACGAAGGTGTTCCCATCAAACAAGTCATTGCAATTGGAGGTGTGGCAAAAAAATCACCCTTTGTAATGCAAACGCTCTCTGACGTTTTAAACATGCCTATCAAAGTGGCTAGTTCGGACCAAGCCTGCGCCTTAGGGGCAGCTATGAATGCCGCAGTCGCCGCAGGAGTGCACCCAACATTATTGGATGCTCAAAAAGCGATGGGCTCAGGTTTTGATGCGCTTTACGAGCCAAATACTAACAAAACCCCTGTTTATCAAAAACTTTATCAAAAATACATCCAACTTGGCGAGTTTGTTGAAAAGGGCATTTCAGTGAATTAACCTTGCAAATCTTACATCCCGATGTAAGATTTGCAAGGTTAATGGAGAGTATGTAGTGTCCTCGAAATCATCGACCATTTAACAACATTAAATTTAATTACCTAATATGCTCAAACAGTTTGAAGTCTGGTTTGTCACAGGAAGCCAGCATTTATACGGAGAAGAAACGCTCCGTCAAGTTGACGAACACTCTCAAATCATTGCCGATTTTTTCAACGACTCCCCTACCATCCCCGTACGAGTTGTTTTTAAGCCCGTTGTCAAAACGCCCGACGAGATTTTGACTATCTGCAAAGAAGCCAACAGCACTCCTAACTGTGTGGGTATCATCACGTGGATGCACACATTTTCGCCCGCTAAAATGTGGATAAATGGCCTCAATGCACTTCAACTTCCGTTGCTCCATTTACATACCCAATTTAACCGTGACATTCCATTCAACGACATTGACATGGATTTCATGAACCTCAACCAATCGGCGCACGGCGACCGTGAGTTTGGGTTTATCATGACTCGGATGCGTCTCAATCGTAAAGTGGTCGTAGGGCACTGGCAGTCAGAAAATGTTCTCGAAAAAATCAACATTTGGAGCCGCGTTGCCGCCGCTAAATACACCATGCAAACCATGAAAGTGGTGCGTTTTGGGGACAACATGCGCCAAGTAGCCGTAACAGACGGCGACAAAGTAGCGGCCGAAATGAAGTTTGGATTTTCGGTCAATACCCACGGAGTAGGCGACTTGGTGAAGTACATTAATCAGATTTCGGAAGCCGATATTTTTACCCTTCTTCAAGAATACGAAGACACCTACGAGATGATGCCATCGTTGCTCAACGGCGGCTTGATGCGTCAGTCGGTCTTTGAAGCAGCACGTATCGAACTCGGTATCAAAGCATTTTTGGAAGAAGGTGGTTTTTCGGCTTATACCAATACCTTTGAAGACCTTCACGGAATGCGCCAACTTCCAGGCATTGGCTCTCAGCGCATGATGGCCGCAGGCTACGGCTACGGTGGAGAAGGCGACTGGAAAACCTCGGCCATGGTACGCGTCATGAAAGTAATGGCGAGTGGCTTAAAGGGTGGCAACTCATTTATGGAAGATTATACCTACCATTTCGACCCCGCCAATCCGATGGTACTCGGCTCGCACATGCTCGAAATTTGCCCAAGCATTGCCGCCAATAACGTCAAATGCGAAGTACATCCGTTGGGAATTGGTGGAAAAGAAGACCCCGTTCGTTTGGTATTCAACGCTGCCGCAGGACCTGCCCTCAACGTTTCATTGATCGACTTAGGCAACCGTTTCCGTTTGTTAGTCAACGAAGTAGAAGCCGTAGAAGTAACCGAAACTTTCCCAAAACTTCCAACGGCGCGCGCCCTGTGGAAACCACAGCCAAGTATGGAAGTTGGCCTTCAAGCGTGGATTTTGGCGGGCGGTGCTCACCACACCGTTTACAGTCAAAACTTGACGACCGAATACATCGAAGATTTTGCCGAAATGCTGGGGGTAGAGCTTGTTGTCATTGACAAAAATACGACCATTCGTGGGCTCAAAAACGACCTACGTTTCAGTGAAGTAGCGTACAAATAGTTTTTGTGTTAGAATTTTAGCCACCACCAAGTATGAGTATTTACCAATCGCTGAAAGAAGAGTGTTTTGAGGCCAATATGCAGCTTCCCAAGCTCGGGCTAGTGCTTTTTACCTTTGGTAATGTAAGCGCCGTTGACCGCTCGAAGGGCGTGTTTGCCATCAAACCAAGCGGAGTTCCGTACGAAAACCTACGTCCAGAAGACATCGTTATCATGGATTACGACGCCAAGGTGGTCGAAGGCAGTATGCGCCCATCGTCTGATACAAAAACGCACGCGTTGTTGTACAAAACCTGGGAAGACATCGGCGGAATCACCCATACGCACAGCACCTATGCCGTGGCTTGGGCCCAAGCGGGTCTCGATATTCCCATTTTTGGCACCACCCACGCTGACCATACCCACCAAGACATCCCTTGTGCACCCGTCCTTACCGACGCCATGATTGAGGGCGATTATGAACACGAAACGGGTAACCAGATTTTTGACGTCTTCACGGCCAAAGGAATTTCACACAAGGAAGTTGAAATGGTTTTGTTACAAAATCATGGCCCATTTACGTGGGGAAAAAACGCGGAGAAATCGGTGTATAATGCTGCGGTATTGGAAGAAGTAGCACGAATGGCTTACCTCACGCTACAAATCAACCCCAATACTCCGCGTATTAAAGATACGCTCCGTATGAAACACTACGAACGTAAGCATGGCAAAAATGCCTACTACGGACAAGGATGTTAGAGAGTAAGTCTCTCAAGACAGAATGTCGAATCGTTACCTTCCCGAAAGTTCTGAAACTTTCGGGAAGGTCTCCGTGGGCAAGGATGTTTGGAGGTTCCAAGGGCTGAACTTCCCGAGAGTTGTACAACTTTCGGGAAGTTGTTAGCAACCCTCACCACAAACCCTTGAACAATTGAGTATATTTTTCCAAAAGAATGGTTTAGTTTATTTAAACATTCAACCCAACCAATTATTCCATGAAATCCACTTTTTTGCCCCTCCTTTTGGCAGGGCTAGTCATTTTCCAAAGTTGCTCCAACAAATCCTCAGAAAGCAGCGAGTCAACCACCGAAACGCAAGCGCTCAAAATTGAAAAAACCGATTTTGGCAAACTTCCTGACGGACAAACCGCCGAGCTTTATACCCTTAAAAACGCTAATGGTATGGAAGCAAAAATCACCAATTATGGCGGCATCATTACCCATCTTACGGCCCCTGATTCTAGCGGTGTGTTCGACGATGTGGTTTTGGGGTACGACTCCTTAGCAGGATACCTCAAATCGAGCCCTTATTTTGGCGCACTGGTAGGTCGGTACGGAAACCGCATTGCCAAAGGGAAGTTTACACTTGATGGTAAAACGTACACATTAGCTGTCAACAACATGGTCAATCACCTTCATGGTGGTACAGTAGGCTTCGATAAAGTTCTTTGGAAAGCCGAACCGATTGAAGGTGAAGAGCCTGCGCTTAAACTTTCGTACGTAAGCAAAGACGGCGAAGAAGGCTACCCAGGCAATCTGAACGTAACGGTGACTTATACGCTTCAAAAAAACAATTCGATTAAAATTGATTACACTGCCACTACCGACAAAGCGACGGTTATTAACTTAACCAACCACACGTATTTTAACCTAACAGGAGCAAAACGTGACATTCTCGATCACCAACTGACCTTGAACGCCGACCGCTTCTTACCCGTTAACAAAACATTGATTCCAACGGGAGAATTAAAACCTGTGGCGGGAAATGTATTTGATTTTACCAAAGCGACGGCCATTGGTGCACGTATCAATGACCCTAAAGACCAACAAATCAAGTACGGCGGCGGCTATGACCACTGCTGGGTGTTGAACAAAACAGACAAGGAGCTTAGTCTAGCTGCTACGGTATATGAGCCTACAACGGGCCGTATCATGGAAGTTCAGACGACCGAACCTGCGATTCAGTTTTACACAGGCAATTTCTTGGACGGCAGCATCACAGGGAAGAAAGGGATAAACTATCCAAAACGCTTTGCCCTCTGCCTCGAAACCGAGCATTATCCCGATTCACCTAACCAATCAGCATTCCCAACAGTGGTGCTAAAACCAGGTGAAACGTACCAAACAACAACGATTTATACGTTTTCTGCGAAGAAATAACGAAATGAAAAGGGCAAGTGGGCAAAGGGCATAAAAGGCAAGAGGCAAAGGGTCAAGGAGCAAAATGCAAATTGGCAAGAATCAAGTTTTGCCCTTTGCCCACTTGCCTCTTTGCTAACTTGCCTATTTGCTATTTGTCCCTTCCTTTTTTCAGGCGGTTACTTTATCATTAAAAGCCCTGACAAGTTGGGCAATTTCGGGAAGTAAATCGGGATTTTGTTCAATGCCGTTTCCTACCACAATCACGTCAGCACCTGCTTCCAGAGCAGCTTGTGCTTTGAACGGAGAATTGATTCCTCCACCCACAATGATGGGCGTATCTACTGCTTTGCGAACAGCCGCAATCATCTCAGGCGAAACGGGTTTTTGAGCCCCACTACCTGCATCCAAGTACATCACTTGAAGCCCCAGCAATTCGCCTGCCATGGCCGTACAAGCGGCTACGCTAGGTTTATCGTGCGGAATAGGCGTGGTGTTACTGATGTAAGAAACCGTCGTTGCACGGCCACTTTCCACCAGCATATACCCCGTAGGTACTATTTCCAGTTGACTACGTTTCAACAAAGGAGCTGCCACCACGTGTTGGCCAATGAGAAGTTCAGGATTACGTCCCGAAATCAGCGACAACAACAAAATAGCGTCGGCGGAAGGCTCAATGTGAAGGCTATTGCCAGGAAATAAAATGGCAGGGATGGATGTATGCTCGTGAATGGCCTTGATGATGTCGTCGGCGGCATAGCGTGTAATGAGGCTTCCTCCGACAAAGAAGAAATCAACCCCGTGACGTACACTCTCGGCCAATAAAAAAGGAAACGACGAAAACTCGACCTTATCGGGATCGAGCAAAACGGCAAATGCCTTACGTCTTTCTTGAAGATTATCCTGGAGTATCGTTCGTATTCTTGACCTCATTCGTTTGTTGCTGTGTAGCCAAAAAATCCATTAATTTTTGACGTGCTATATCCAACGCCCACGTCATCGCCAACGAAGTCGCTGTTTTTACTAACCACGACGGTTGGTTGTTGGTTCGTTCGGGCAATGCAAAAGATGCTTGTTGTTTGGTTTTGACTTCGGGCTCATCGTCTGGTAACAGTAGTTCTAGCACTAAATAAACCGCCGCAATTGCCCCGCCTATCACCAAAGCCTGCTTACCGACACGCGCCGCGTCATCTTTCAAATCCGTCATTTTTTCTTCCAAGAGTTTACGGTACCCTTCCGATACCTCCTTCAGCTCCGTTTTGCGGCTGTTGGTATCTCCGAAAGGCTCTTCAAACGAAAGGATATTTTTAGGAAGTGATGCCATTGGGTGGTTATTTTATCGTTAAGCATTAAAATCTGCTTAAAAAAATCAGCTAATTCTTTCTCAAAAGTCGTAAAAACCTCTTAGATGCCCAAAACAGAACCTTATTTTTAAAGAAATTGTAATGCAAACACGTCGAAGCGCGTACCTTTGTAGTTCCTATACATTACCAATCATTCCTTATTTGAAACAAAATGCCACTCGATCAAGAATTTGACAACCCCACCCACGAAGAATCAGAAATGACGTTCATTGAGCACCTCGAAGAACTACGCTGGCACGTTATCCGAGCCGTAGGTGCAATTATTGTTTTTACCATTGGGGCATTCATCTTTATTGAAGAGATATACGATAAAATTATTTTGGCCCCCTCTCGTTCGGATTTCTGGACTTACCGAATGTTGTGTAAAATCGCAGATTTCACAGGAGCCCAAGGGCTTTGCATCAACCAACTTGATTTTGAGCTTCAAAGCCGCGAAATGGCAGGGCAATTTACGATGGCCTTGATGTCGGCGCTTATCATTGGCCTTCTCTTTGCGTTTCCGTATGCGTTTTGGGAAGTTTGGCGATTCATTAAACCAGGTCTAAAATCCTCTGAGCGCAAAATGTCGCGCGGGGCGGTATTTTACGTTACGTTTTTGTTTATGTCAGGGGTGCTTTTTGGTTATTACATTGTTGCTCCATTGGCCATCAACTTCCTTGCCAATTTTAAGCTTGACCCGCGCATCAAAAACCAATTCGATATTACATCATACGTAGGCTTAATTTCTATTTTGACCCTCGCCTGCGGTCTTACGTTCCAATTGCCTGTTGTCGCTTTTGTACTTTCTAAAATTGGTTTTCTCAATCCACGTTTCATGCGTGAATATCGCCGCCATGCGTTCGTCGTCATTCTTATTTTAGCCGCAATCATCACGCCTTCACCTGATGTTCTTAGCCAAGTATTGGTGGCCTTACCGCTTTCGTTGCTTTACGAAATCAGTATTTTTGTATCGGCTTGGGTAGAGCGTAACAAGAAAGCCGACGCTGAACTCGAAGCCAAACAAGAGGAAGACGATGCTTTTAACAACCCTTGGACACCCGACGCCGATGTCTAATGAAAATCATAGCATAAATGATTCAGTTTATTGATATACAAAAATCGTTTGAAGGACGAATGGTATTGGGAGGTGTCTCAGGCACATTTAAGCCTGGCGACACCAGCCTTATCATTGGCGGTAGTGGGACGGGAAAAAGCGTTTTGCTCAAATGCTTGATTGGCCTTATTCGCCCCGACAACGGCCAAGTACTCTACAATGACCGCGATTTTTGGAACAGCGACGAAGAAGTACGAAAGCAAGTTCGCCGCGAAATGGGGGTTTTGTTTCAGGGCGGGGCACTGTTTGATTCTAAAACAGTAGCACAAAACGTACGATTTCCACTCGATATGCTCACCGACATGAGCGAGAGCGAAAAAAACGACCGTGTCATGGTTTGTCTCACGCGGGTAGGGCTTGACCATGCTGTCAATCGGATGCCTTCTGAAATTAGTGGGGGGATGAAAAAACGCGTCGGTATTGCTCGGGCGATTGTAATGAACCCCAAGTATTTGTTTTGCGACGAACCCAACTCGGGCCTCGACCCACTTACTTCGATTAAAATCGACGAGTTAATCAAGGAAATTACGGACGAATACAACATCACCACCGTCGTCATTACGCACGATATGAACTCAGTGCTCGAAATTGGGGAGAAAGTAATGTTTCTTTACAAAGGCTATAAACTTTGGGAAGGCGACAACAACACCATTCTCCAAGCCGATGTTAAAGAGCTCAACGAGTTTGTCTTTGCCAGCAAGCGCCTACGAGAGATGGGAAGATAACGCAAACGCTTTCTTATAAATGGGTTTTCGGTAGGCAAACTGCGCCCACAATAACGGATACATCAAATAGTCGGTTACCCAAAGAGGTGTTTTAAACTCGATTTCGTCCGCAATGATTGTACCGCCTGCTTTTTCACGGATGATTCGGTGGCGATGCCGCCAAAAACGTAAGAAAAAAGGCAGTTTTGTTCCCTCATCAACAAAATAAATCTCTGATTCGGACGACTGTTGTTCCGTAATCCGACTAATCCATTGCTGTTTAAAAAGGAGAAAATTTAGTTCTAATACCACCATATCGCCCGCTAGGCAACCATCAAACCGCACGACCCGCACGGGAGGAAACGGCGGACTAAGCTTGCGAAACAGTTCCTCATTAAACCCTTGCCAAACCACTTGGTAAGGCTGACTTACATGCGTTTGAATACGTAATTTCATGCAGTATAAACTTCCTGCTCTGCAAAAAGTTTTCGAGTTTTAGTAGTTTTACCAAAGTATCACCAACCCTTGCGGCTAGGAAAAATTTTGTAATTTTACCCAATGGAATACTGGAAAGAGATAGATAACAAGCTTCAACCTTGGATTGATACAGATTTAAACAAAACGGTAGTTGACCTTTTTGCAGGTTGTGGCGGCTTGTCTCTTGGGTTTGAAGCGAATGGTTTTAAAACCATTGGCTTCGAAATGGACGCAAACGCATCAAGTACTTACAATAAAAATCTTCTAGGAGAATGTTTCACTGAAAAACTTACCCCTGAATCAATTTATCCAAAGGCAGATATTGTTATTGGCGGCCCTCCTTGTCAGCCTTTCAGTGTTGGAGGAAAACAACTTGGTTTAAAAGATGCCAGAGACGGTTTTCCCATTTTCCTCTCTGCCATTCGCCAACTAGCGCCTGAAGTTCTTATGTTTGAAAATGTCCGTGGGATGTTGTATAAAAACCAATGGTATTTAAAGGAAGTCATTAATGAACTTGAGCGGCTTGGCTATTACATCGACTACGCCCTTTTGAACGCGGTACATTACGAAGTCCCTCAAAATAGAGAACGAGTGATTGTCATTGGCGCTAAAACCAACATCAAACTTCCTCCACCCATTCGGAGAACCATTACAGCAGGTGAGGCATTGGGAACACTTGCATTTGAGTTTGACGAAAAATCCAAATTTTTCACCGAATCAATGGATAAGTACGTTGCAAATTATGAGAAAGCTTCCAAATGTATCAATCCTAGAGACCTGTATTTAGATAAACCTGCCCGTACACTCACTTGTAGAAACCTTGCTGGGGCCACAGGAGACATGCACAGGGTTAGATTAAAAGATGGTCGAAGAAGAAGATTAACCGTCAAGGAAGCTTCGCGATTACAAAGTTTTCCTGATTGGTTTGAATTTCAAGGAACAGAAACGCATCAATTTAATCAAATAGGTAATGCAGTAGCTCCTAACTTCGCCTTCCATTTAGCCAAACATATTAAAAAGCACCTCACAATAAAATCAGCGAACGAAGCTCCTATTATTGAGTTTGGGCAACTAAAATTATTTGAGAATGAAGCAGTATATTAATTCTTCTACTTCAAAAACATTCAACGAAAAGCCAAAAGCAATTCAAGAACTCATCAATGTAGCATTATATATTCTCGAAACTTTTGGAATTCCCATTGAAGGCTCAGCTAGAAGGCTTGAACGAATGGCTCTTGCTTTTTTAGCCACTGGCGACATCAAAACGCAAGGAGATATACCTAAAGCCAAAGATTTAACAATTGGATTTTCGCTTAAAACGAGAGACATCATTCAGTATCTCAACCAGCATTTTAACGAAACAATTAGCCCTGGCTCGTATGATAATATCCGAAGAAATGACTTAAAATTGCTTACAATTGCTGGAATTGTCGTTCAGTCAAGCCCAAATTCAGCGACAAATGATTCAACTCGGGGGTACGCACTGAACCCGATTTACGCCCAGCTCCTACGAGATTTTGGAAAAGAAACATGGGGAGAAATTGTAACCAATCAATTAAAAAATAATGATACTTTATCCCAAAAGTTAAAGCGAGAAAGAAATATTTCAAAAGTCGAAGTTTTGCTTCCTTCTGGAAAGCAGCTTGTGTTTTCTACAGGCGAACACAATACATTACAAAAAGCAATTATCGAAGAATTCCTTCCAAGATATGGTTTTGGGGCAGAAGTTCTGTATGTTGGTGATACCACTGACAAATACCTTTTTCTTGACAAAGAGAAGTTAGCAGCGCTAAGTTTCTTTGAAATTTCTCACGAAGAACTTCCCGATATCATTGCTTACTCAAAGAAGAAGAATTGGCTTTACCTGATTGAAGCTGTCCATTCTTCTGGACCTATTTCTGAAATTCGACTTCTACAACTTCAAAAACTAACCCAAAATTGCACCGCAAGCATCGTTTATATCACTGCTTTCAATTCTCGACAAAAATTTAGGCAGTTTATGACCGAAATCGCGTGGGAAACAGAAGTTTGGATTGCTGATAACCCAGACCATTTAGTCCATTTTAACGGGGACAAATTTCTCGGCCCTTATCATAAAGAGTAATTCAACAGCGTTGTAGCTCCTATTGAATTAGATACATAACAAAAGTTTTCGACCATTACTTACACTATGCTTACTGTTTACGGTATTTCTAACTGCGACACCATCAAAAAAACGCTCAATTGGCTCAAATCCAACCAAATGGAATTCTTATTCCATGATTATAAAAAGCAAGGAGTTTCGCGCGAAACGATTGAAAATTGGCTCTCTCAAACCGATTGGACAACGTTGGTAAATAAAGCAGGGACTACCTTTAAAGCTCTTTCTGACGAGCAAAAAGCAGCTATTGTCGATTCGCAAAGTGCCCTTGAATTGATGCTCGAAAAACCTTCGTTGATTAAACGTCCCGTGATTGAAAACAGCGGAAAAATCGTAAAAATTGGTTGGAAACCCGAAGGATTATGAGAATCCTTACTGTTTTTGGCACCCGCCCCGAGGCCATCAAAATGGCCATGCTGGTTCGTCAGCTCCGCCACCACCCGCATTTTGAGCATAAATTATGCGTAACGGGTCAGCATCGCCACATGCTCGACCAAGTGCTCGAATTGTTTGAGCTAACGCCTGACTTTGACCTCAACATCATGCAAGCGGGGCAGGATTTGACCGACATCACGTGTCGAATCCTCACGGGATTACGTACCCTTTTCCAGTCGTATCGCCCCGACCTCGTGCTCGTACACGGCGATACCACTACTTGCATGGCTACGTCGTTGGCGGCTTTTTACGCTGGCATTAAAATAGGCCACGTTGAGGCAGGACTACGCACAGGAAACTTGCAATCGCCTTTTCCTGAAGAAGCCAATCGACTCATCACCGACCGCCTCGCCAACTATTATTTTGCCCCTACCAACCGCAATGTAGAAGCTTTGGTACGTGAAGGTGTTGCCCCAAACGTGATTATCAAAACAGGAAATACCGTCATAGACGCACTCCTGCACGTAAGCAAACAAGTGGAAGGGTTTTCGGAACGGGTATCAGAGGACTTGAAGCAGCTTTTTTCTACCAATCGCAAGATTTTATTGGTTACAGGGCATCGTCGCGAAAACTTTGGCGAAGGTTTTATTCAAATTTGTGACGCTTTACGTGAACTTGCCCAGCAGCATCCGAGCTTAGAAATTGTCTATCCTGTTCATCTCAACCCTAATGTTCAACGGCCTGTCTATGAACGCTTAGGGGACTTGCCCAATGTACACTTACCTGCCCCGATGGATTACGCCGATTTTGTGTATGCGATGAAAAAAAGTTGGGTCATCCTGACCGATTCAGGTGGTGTACAAGAAGAAGCTCCGAGTTTGGGCAAACCCGTGCTGGTCATGCGCGACACCACCGAGCGCCCTGAGGCCGTCGAAGCGGGAACCGTTCGACTCGTGGGAGCCAATCGCGCAACCATCACCCAAGCCGTTACTGAGCTTTGGACACAAGCGTCTGTCTATCAAGCAATGTCAGAAGCCAACAACCCCTACGGTGATGGTTTTGCGAGTCAACGAATTATTGATTTTCTAGCGAGCATTGTCGATTAGGAGTAACCGACGACACAAACCTACGGCACGGCTAACGCCCTTCTTTGGGCAAAGGAATTTCTCCTGTTTGGGCGTAGTTGACCAACCATTCTTTTTTAGGACCTTGAATTGTGAGAAAAAAATCATAGATGGGCTTCATGTCCTTCACAAAATCGCCCGTGGGATAAATAACATCGCCAAAAACCACTGCTTTTCGTGGATAATCAAACCCTACCAAAATAATGGGGACTTTGGCTTTTAGGGCCATGTAATAAAAGCCCGTTTTTAGTTTTGACACATTGCTGCGTGTTCCTTCGGGAGCAATGGCAATGTGAATTGTTTCGTTTTCTTGAAACGT
Source organism: Runella sp. R5_40 (assembly GCF_057652295.1). Taxonomy (NCBI): domain Bacteria; kingdom Pseudomonadati; phylum Bacteroidota; class Cytophagia; order Cytophagales; family Spirosomataceae; genus Runella; species Runella sp. R5_40. The sequence goes on from NZ_JBYFCH010000001.1 coordinate 339,670, forward strand.
AGCCGCTACCGCCTCCACCAAGTTATTGTTTTTTGTCCGATCTACAGGGTACCCCCCAAGCCCGCGAAATAGCCAGCCAGAATACCACTTAAACAACGCGCTTTTTCCGAGGTAGCCAATTTTAAGATTTATGTACGCCCTCACGCCTACACCTACAAAAAAATCCGAATTGTACCAATGCGGGCTTACAAGCCATATCCCTTTTTTTAGTTCGGTGGGTGCATGTCCTATTGTACGCCAGCCAACTAGCCGATAAAGTAGTCCAAAAAGCCAATTCATGAAGTGTAAAAGGTTAGGTTTTTCTCAAATGTAACGACCACTTGCGTTTTCAGCAACATTTCTTCACTTTTTTGAAAAAAGGAAACGATATTGTATTTTATGCGTTACAATAAGTAATGAACCACTCTTTTCTATTTCGATGAATATGCAAGGAATTACCAAACGTTCTTTACTAAAAGATGCTATTTTAATTACAGCAGGTATTTTTAGCGCGGGACTTGGCCTGAAAGGTTTTTTACTTTCGAGCCACTTTATTGATGGCGGTGTCACGGGCATTTCTATGCTTCTTTCGTCCATCTTAAAAGTACCCCTGGCTGTACTTATTCCTATCATTAACCTACCATTTATTTTGATGGGCTACCGTCAAATCGGTTTAGCGTTTGCCATCAAAAGTACCTTTGCCATTACGGGTTTATCCATTTGCCTAGCTTTTGTTCACTTCCCCGATGTGACTCCCGACTTGTTATTAACATCCGTATTTGGTGGTTTTTTTATTGGGGCTGGTATTGGGTTAGCCATGCGAGGAGGTGCTGTTTTGGACGGTACAGAAGTAGCGGCATTGCTTGTTAGCCGTCGAAATTCTACGATTCGTGTTGGTGATGTGATTTTGGGCATGAACATTCTCATTTTTGCCACGGCGGCCTACTTTTTGGGGGTTGACATTGCCCTTTATTCGATGCTAACCTACTTCACCGCCTCCAAAACTGTCGATTATTTGATACATGGTATCGAAGAATATACAGCCGTCTGGATTGTTTCTGACCATCACGAAGCCATCCGCGAAATGATTACGGACAAACTCCACAAAGGGGTCACGGTCTTAAACAGTGAAAAAGGTTTTGGAAAACGTGGACTTCAAAACCAAGAAACTAAAGTGCTCTACTCAGTCGTGACACGCCTAGAAGTCAGCCGTTTACGGGATGCCATTTCAGAAATAGACCCGCAGGCTTTTGTAGTCCAACACGGAATTGACGATGCCCGTGGAGGGATTGTAAAAGAAAGGGCATTGCACTAATGTGCAACGCCCTTTAAAATTATTCGCTAAATCAGTCTTAGTTAGCGATCTTCGTACATCCCTTCGTAGTATTTTTGATAATTACCCGACGTTACATTGTCGAGCCATTCTTGGTTATCTAAGTACCACTGCACCGTTTTTTCAAGCCCTTGCTCAAACGTCACCGACGGCTTCCAGCCTAGCTCATTCATTAACTTTGCGGGGTCAATGGCGTATCTCAAATCGTGGCCAGCGCGGTCAGTCACGTACGTAATCAATTGCGCCGATGTACCTTCTTCACGGCCTAGTTTTTGATCCATGATAGTACACAGCAAATGCACCAAATCAATATTTTTCCACTCGTTGCAACCGCCAATGTTATACGTTTCGCCGTTGACACCCTGATGAAAAATAGCATCAATCGCCCGTGCATGGTCTTCTACGTACAACCAATCACGCACATTTTCGCCTTTTCCATACACTGGAAGCGGTTTGTGGTGGCGAATATTGTTGATCATCAACGGAATCAATTTCTCTGGAAAGTGATTAGGGCCGTAGTTGTTTGAGCAGTTTGAAATTACTACTGGAAGTTTGTACGTATTCTGATACGCTCTTACAAAGTGGTCAGACGAGGCTTTTGAAGCCGAATAAGGCGAACGTGGGTCGTACTTGGTCGTTTCCACAAAAAACTCGTTGGGGTCATGAAGTTCGCCATAAACCTCATCAGTCGAAACGTGGTAAAAGCGGCGTCCTTCCTCTTTTCCTTTCCAACTCTGACGGGCCGCGTTTAGTAAATTGACCGTTCCGATGACGTTGGTCACCACAAAAGCCATCGGATCAGAAATTGACCTGTCCACGTGCGACTCCGCCGCCAAGTGAATCACCCCCGTGAAATCATTGTCTTTGAATAATTTATCAATAAATACCGCATCGGTAATGTCGCCTTTGACAAAACGGTAATTGGGGGCATTTTCAATGTCGGTAAGATTGGCGAGGTTCCCCGCGTACGTCAGTGCATCGAGATTCACAATCTGATACGCTGGGTATTCGGTCACAAAACGGCGCACTACGTGTGAGCCAATAAAACCTGCTCCGCCTGTAATAAGTATAGTTTGCATAAAATGTGTTTCTGTTAAACAGTTGCGTTATCTGCTGCCAACGCTTGTTGCCAGCGCCAGGCATCCCGAAGTGATTCTTCGAGCGTTTTTTCAGCTTTCCAGCCCATCACATTGTGCGACTTATCTACCTGAGCGTAAATTTGCTCAATGTCACCCGCACGACGAGGCCCGATTGCGTAATTTAGCTTGATGTTATTTACTTGCTCAAACGTCTGAATCAAACGAAGCACCGTTACGCCTTCGCCCGTTCCTACGTTGAACACGTCATAAAAGTTATCTTCTTCGGTTTTGGCCAATAGCTCAAGTGCTTTTACGTGTGCTTTCGCCAAGTCCACCACGTGGATAAAGTCACGAATACAAGTACCGTCGGGGGTGTTGTAATCGTCCCCAAATACCGTTAATTTTTCGCGTAAACCCGCCGCAGCTTGCGTCAAATAAGGCACCAAATTGCTTGGTACACCGCGCGGCAACTCCCCAATTTGCGCCGATTCGTGCGCACCCACTGGATTAAAATAGCGCAACGAAATCGCTTTAAGACCCGTTTTTGAGATAACCACATCACGAATAATATCTTCACAAATACGCTTGGTATTTCCGTACGGTGAAGCCGCTTCTTGGCGAGGTGTTTCTTCCGTCACAGGTAGCACGTCAGGTTGTCCATACACCGTGCACGACGAAGAAAATACAAAGCTTTTTACGCCAAACTCCTGCATTACTTTCAACATCGCAAGCGTAGAGCCTAGGTTGTTTTGGTAATACATCAATGGCTTTTCCACCGACTCTCCTACGGCTTTACTTGCCGCAAAATGAATCACGCCATCGAATTTTTCTTTTGCAAATATTTGCCGCAACGCTGTCTCATCATTGCAATCGGCGCTGTATGACACAACAGCCTTCCCAATAATAGATTCTAGCCTGCTAAGTACTTTTTCTTCTGAGTTACTGAAGTCATCAATGATAACTGGCTCAAAACCTGACTGATGCAGTTCAACAACCGTATGAGAGCCAATAAAACCAGCTCCTCCTGTGACCAATATTTTCATGTAAAGTGTAGAAAATTGAATGACAAAACTATAAAATTTGGGCACTGAAAAAAAAATGTTTTTCTTTAACGCAAACTTCACTGACATTGCTCCATGACAGAACAAGAAATCAAAGCGCTGGTTTCGCTTCTCGACGACGACGACAAAGAGGTGTTGCAGTTGGTTGAAAAAGAAATTAGACAGCAAAGAGAGATTATCATTCCCTATTTAGAGAATGAGTGGGAAGGTGCGGGCTTTAATCCAAAAATTCAGCGCCGCATCGAAGAATTAGTGCACGAGCTTCAGTTTGAAGTCTTGCTTGAACGCCTGTCCACTTGGCACCACGGCGGCGCAATTGACTTACTGGAAGGGCTCTGGGTAATTGCTACCTACCAATATCCTGATTTGTCGCTGGAAAGCCTCCGAAGCGACTTCGAACAGTTTTATTACGAAACATGGCTTGAGTTTAAAGAAGACATGCACCCGATTGATCAAATTCGAGCTTTGAATCACGTCTTTTTTTCAAAGCTAAAGTTTGGTTCAAACACCAAAAATTTCCACGCGGCAAGCAACTCGATGATCAACATCGTGTTGGAGTCCCGCAAGGGGAATCCCATTACCCTGTGTTGTATTTACATGATTGTGGCCCAACGCCTCAATATGCCCGTTTACGGGGTCAATTTACCTAACCTTTTTGTACTTACTTACAAAAAGGACGCAGTGCAGTTTTACATCAATGTCTTTAACAAAGGCTTGGTGTTTATGCGCTCCGACATCGACCATTACATTGCGCAGCTCAACCTCAAGTCCAACGATTCGTTTTATCAGCCTTGTTCTAACCTCGACATCTTGCGTCGGGTTCTTCGGAACCTTACGCTTGCATTTGAAAAAACGGGCGATAGCGATAAAGTAAAAGAAATTGAGCGAATGTCGGCAGTGTTGCAGGAACCGATTGAGGAATAAAGGAACGGCTTATTACACTGCCAACACCCCCAAAAAATCGTCCACCCGAAAACGGTACAGGCGGTGTTGTTGGCGTGGTAGTGGGGTATGAATGGGAAAAATTTCGCCCGTAAAAAAGTCGTTTCCGTCGGTAAAAGGGTGAACGAAAATTTCCTCCTTAAAACTCAAATTTCGAGTACCGTGCAATTTGTACAACGCTTCTTTGGCACACCAGTACGTGCAAAGGCGCTCTAGCTGCTCGCCCGCGTGGGTTGTTTCTGAATCCGAAAGGAATTTGGGCGCCACGCGGGCGAGCTTAGGCGCAACTCGTTCTAAGTCCACGCCAAGGGATACCGACGGGTGCAAGGCCACCACCACAAACCGCGCCGTGTGCGTAAGCGAAATTTCCGCTACGGCATTGTTCAAAAACGGTTTTCCAAAATTGTCTTTCCGCATCCCTGTATAAATACGCCCACTGGCTTCTACAATCGACTGCATCGCTCGTCTGCCTGTTATCCATTCCAATCGTTTTTGTGGGTGCGAGATGGTCTCATATTCGGCCCATTCTTCGGCAGTGGCCACAAGTCCTTCTTGCAATTCTTCGATAGGCTCAAAAATCTCCCAAATCAGGAGCAAACATTCCTCAAAAACAGTCCACTGGCGAACGATAGGCATAGATGCAATCTTTTGGTGTAACTTTGCACAAAAATACGGGCGTTTGGAATTTTATGCTTCAAGTAACTAAAATAGACACATTTTCTGGTCACCGCGACTGCGTATATGCGCTTCAACCTTCGGCAGAAGATAAGTACTTTTATTCAGCTGGTGGCGATGGCATGATTGTCAAGTGGGACCTAACCCGTCCTGACTGGGGCGATGTAGTAGCTCAAGTGCCTGCATCTGTCTATGCTTTGGCATTTGACACTACCCAAAACCAACTGTGGGTAGGACAAAACTACGAAGGAATTCAGGTCATTGACCCGCTCGAAAAACGCGTTGTCGCTTCGGCACAACTGACCACAGCCGCTATTTTTGACATTGTTTTTTTTGAAAACCAAGCGTTTTTGGCTCTTTCAGACGGCGTTGTTATCGTAATGGACCGTCAAGCATTTGCCGTTCGTAAACATATCAAAGCCAGTCAGCAGTCAGCGCGGTGTATCTCCATTAATGCCCTTACCCGCGAAATAGCCATCGGTTATAGCGATAACTACATCCGCGTGTTTGGTATCGACGAGCTAGACTTACGACACACGTGGGAATCCCATAGCAATTCTGTTTTCTCAGTTTGCTTCTCGCCCGACGGCCGTTATTTGTTATCAGGAAGCCGCGACGCGCACTTGAAAATCTGGGACGTAACCAATGGATACGCACTTCATCAAGACATTGTCGCTCACCTTTTCGCCATCAATCACCTTACTTACAGCCCCGACCAACGGTTGTTTGCCTCGTGTAGCATGGACAAATCAATCAAGCTATGGGACGCGACCACTTTCCGACTTCTCAAGGTGATTGACCGTGCTCGACATGCAGGTCACGGTACATCTATCAATAAACTCCTTTGGACGTCCTTTCACAATCAACTCATTTCAGCCAGCGACGACCGTCGAATTTCGGTCTGGGACATAAAGACCAACTAAACAGCCATGCGTAAATTTTTTGATTTATTTTTACAAGCCCTTAAAGGCGAAGAGCACGAATACACTTCGGGTAGCATCAATCGCGCCATTTTTTTACTATCCGTACCCATGATTTTAGAAATGGTCATGGAATCGCTCTTTGCGGTTGTCGATATTTTCTTTGTATCTAAAGTCAACACCGACGCCGTTGCGACGGTAGGACTTACTGAATCTGTCTTAACGCTTGTTTACTCCGTGGCTATTGGCCTTAGTACAGCTGCAACCGCCATCGTGTCGCGACGTATCGGAGAGAAACAACACGCCGAAGCAGGCCATGCCGCAGCGCAGGTTATTTTGGTGTCAGTTGTGTTAGGTATCACGATTGGGCTTGGTGGTTTTTTTGGGGCAGAAACCATCCTACGCGCCATGGGTGGCAGCGAAAACCTCATCGCCTCAGGGGCCAATTTCACCCGAATTATCTTTGCCAGTAGCCCCGCTATTATTTTGCTTTACACCCTTAGCGGCGTTTTACGGGGAGGCGGAGATGCCGCCGTAGCAATGCGCTCGCTTTGGATTGCCAACGGCGTCAATATGCTTCTTTGCCCACTTTTTATCTTTGGTTGGGGGCCTGTTCCTGCATTTGGAGTAGCGGGCTCAGCCATGGCCACCACCATAGGCCGCAGTCTTGGGGTTCTGTACCAGTTATATGCTTTGACCAAGGGCAATGGGGTTGTCAAAGTACTTTCATCACAACTCAAAGCTGATTTCACCATTATTCGTAACCTTATCAGTGTTTCGGCGGGTGGTACGGGCCAATTCCTTATTGCTTCTGCCAGTTGGGTATTCCTGACCCGTATTTTGTCAGACTTTGGCCCTCAAATTGTGGCAGGTTATACCATCGCCATTCGCGTTATTGTGTTTACCATTTTACCTTCGTGGGGCATGGCCAATGCCGCCGCCACTTTGGTAGGACAAAACCTTGGCGCAAACAAGCCCGAACGCGCCGAAACCTCGGTTTGGCGAGCAGCCTTCTTCAACTTTGTGTTTTTGGCCGTCGTTGCTGTCATATTTTTTGTCTTTTCGGCCAATATTATTAGCTGGTTCAACGACGACCCCACCACGGTAGCCACAGGCGTCAACTGCCTACGAATCATTTGTTTTGGGTATTTATTTTTTGCTTATGGGATGGTTATCAGTCAGTCGTTCAACGGCGCAGGCGATACCCTGACCCCAACTCTCATGAACTTGGTTTGCTTTTGGGCTATCGAAATACCCCTTGCTTATTTCTTAGCAAAATACCTCGATTTAGGCCCCAACGGCGTGTATATTTCCGTTGCATTCAGCGAGTCAATGCTTGCTGTGGTGGGGATTCTCCTTTTTAGACGCGGAAAGTGGAAAACCAAGAAGGTATAGCCTCAAGGTTTATCCTTTTGATTACCTGATAATTTCCTCTAACTTTGCAGGCCATTTTTAAGTGCGAATGAAAGAACAGATAGACCGTACTAGACTTCCTCAACATATCGCCATCGTGATGGATGGCAACGGCCGCTGGGCCAAGCAGCGCGGTGCCATGCGGGTGTTTGGGCACAGAAACGCTATTAAAGCCGTACGCGAAGCCACCGAAGGCTGCGCTGAGCTGGGCATTAAGTACCTGACATTGTATGCGTTTTCGACCGAAAACTGGGGGCGACCTGAAGCCGAAGTAAGGGCCTTGATGGAACTATTGGTACATACAATCGGCGATGAGCTTCCCACATTGCAAAAAAATAACGTCAGGCTTGACACCATTGGCGACACGGCTAGTTTGCCTAAATCTTGCCAAAAAGAGCTATCGCAAGCCATAGAAAAAACGAAGCATAACACAGGTCTTAATCTGATTTTGGCCTTAGGATATAGTGGCAAATGGGATATTATCCAAGCCACCCAACGTTTAGCGCAGCAAGTGAAAGACGGTTCGTTGAAGTCAGAAGACATTACCGAAGACTTACTTAACCAAACGCTCTCGACCTATCCCCGCCCCGATGTTGACCTGATGCTACGCACAGGAGGCGACCACCGCATCAGTAATTTCTTGCTGTGGCAGTTGGCTTATGCCGAGCTTTACTTCTACGACGAGGTCTTTTGGCCAGACTTCCGCCGAGAGCATTTACATGAGGCCATTTTGTCGTTTCAACAACGAGAAAGACGTTTTGGTAAAACCAGTGAACAGATTGTGACCGAAGCGAAATAAACCCCTTCTTTTGCCGTTAGTAGAAAATGGGAAAGAACAGTGTATCTATGAAAAAATTCAACCAACTTATCCGTCTCGTTAGCTTTTTTGGTGTTTTCGTCGTGACCACCGTATGCCTTCATGCGCAGCAGCTGGGCCTTGGACGAAACACCCCTGCGACTACGTCTGCTCCGAAAGACGAAGCTATCAACTATGCGGAACCTAAAGACTATGTCGTTGCCGAAATTATTGTAACTGGCAACCAATTTTTGGATCCTAACTCCATGATTTCAATGTCGGGATTGAGAGTAGGCGACAAAATCAAAGTTCCTGGCGATGCCATCAATGGAGCCATTAAAAAATTGATGGATCAAAAGATTTTGGAAGATGTCGAAATTTTAGCTCGCAAAATCGAAGGCGAACAAATCTGGTTAGAGATTCGCATTAAGGAGCAATCGCGTCTTTTCAAAGTCGAATTTGACGGCATTCGGAAGGGAGAAAAAGAGTCTCTTAATGATAAAATCAAGCTTCCTAAAGGGCGTATCATCTCTAACACGATGATTAAGAACACCCAATTGGCCGTAAAACGCTATTTTATTGACAAAGGCTTCATGAACGTGAAAGTCAGAATCAACCAGATTTCAGACTCTACTCGCGGAAATGCAACCCTCAAAATCCTCGTCACCAAAGGCGCAAAGGTGAAGATTCGTCAAATTGTGTTTAATGGCCGTCAAGAGATATTGGAAGGAAAACTCCGCAATAAGTTGAAGGGAACAAAACAAATGCGTTTTGGTCGCCTTTTTACGCCTTCAAAATTCATTCCTAAGAAATACGAAGAAGACAAAGAAAAAATCATCGAACTCTATAACAAAAATGGGTTCCGTGATGCGACCATTATCTCCGATTCCATTATTCACAATCCAGGAGAAAAAACCATTGATGTGGTGTTGAACATCGAAGAAGGGCCGCGCTACTACATCCGTGATATTACTTGGCAAGGCAACTACCTTCGTACGACCGAACAACTCAGCAAGGTATTTGGCCTTAAAAAAGGAGATATTTATAACCCTGAAGAAATCCAAAAACGCCTTGAAGCCAACCCAGGCCAAGACGTAAGCTCGCTGTACATGGACGACGGTTATTTGTACTACAACTGCCGCGCCATCGAAAAAGCCGTTGAAGGGGATTCTATCGACCTTGAAATGCGCATTTTTGAAGGAAAACAAGCGACCATCAACAAGATTATTTTGAATGGTAACACCAAGACCAGCGACCACGTGGTATTGCGCGAGTTGTTTACGTTGCCAGGCCAGAAATTTAGCAAAACGGAAATCATCAATACCCAACGTCAGTTGTCTCAGCTAGGGTATTTTGATGCTGAAAAAATTGGAATTAACCCCATTCCTCACCCAGAAGACGGGACAGTGGATATTGAATATACCGTAGAAGAAAAGCCAAGTGACCAAATTGAGCTTTCTGGTGGTTGGGGTGGATACATCGGCTTTGTGGGTACGTTAGGACTTGTCTTCAACAACTTCTCTACCAAAAACATCACAAACCTCAAAGCATGGAAACCACTTCCATCGGGCGACGGGCAAAAGCTTTCGGTACGTTTCCAGGCAAGTGGTCGTCAGTTTCAGACATATACGCTTAGTTTCTCAGAACCTTGGTTGGGAGGTAAAAAACCTGTCAACTTTGGAATTAACTTGAGTCACACGGTATATCGTACGGTTGACTATTCTAACCTTTATACTCGTTCAACAAGCGGCTTAAAGTTTTTGGGCTCTTACAAAAACACAGGGGTTACTGTCTCGCTTGGTAAACGCCTCAAAATACCTGATCGTTACTTCGTATTAAGTACCGCACTTTCATACCAAAGATATAGAATGGACAGCCTTGACTTGTTTGGCATTGGCTATCCAAACGGGGTTTCCAACAACGTAACTTTGAACTTAACATTGTCGCGGAATACGATTGATAACCCTCAATTCCCGCGGGGAGGGTCGTCGTTCTCATTGAGTGGCACTTTTACGCCACCTTATTCTGCCATCACTGGAAACACGTCTTTCTCGACAAAAGAAGCACAGTACAAATGGGTAGAGTACCACAAGTGGATGTTTGATGCGACATGGTACCAAACCGTGGCAGGCAAGCTGGTATTAAGTACCCGCGCTCACCTTGGTTTCTTGGGTAGATACAACCAAAACTTATCCATCAGTCCATTTGAACGCTTTGTACTCGGAGGCTCGGGATTGGCGGGTTATGGTATGTTTGCTTTAGCCCAAGACATCATCGGTTTGAGAGGCTACACCGACCGCTCGCTTGTACCTATCTACAACCGACTTAGTACCGTTGATGCCTCGCAAAGTACCAGTACAACCACAAGCAGTGTAAGTAGTCTTGGAGGGGTTGCCTATAGCAAGTACGTGATGGAATTACGTTATCCTCTTTCGCTTAACCCATCAGCGACCATCTTTGGTTTGGTGTTTGCAGAAGCAGGAAACAACTGGGGTACCGATCAACCTCAAAAGAAATACAAAGACTACAACCCGTTTGATTTGAAACGTTCGGCGGGGGTTGGGGCGCGTATTTTCATGCCAGCCTTCGGTTTGATTGGTATTGACTGGGCGTATGGATTTGACCCACTACCTGGGCAAACAAAACGCAGTGGGCCACAATTCCACTTCACGATTGGACAACAAATTCGTTAGAAAAGACATAGATCGAATGGAGTAGGTAAATTATAGCCTACTCCATCAACAAAATCCAAGCATCTACAATGAAAACCCGTGGGCTTTTACTAATTTTGCAATTCGTCTTGGTAACCTACTCATTATCAGCCCAGAAATGGGGATACATGGATATGGAGTATGTGACGAGCAAAATGCCTGAATACCAAAAAGCACAAACTGAGCTTGATAAGTTTTCGGAACGTTGGGCAAAAGAAATTCAAGATAAATATACCGAAATAGACCGCCTGCAGCGGCTTTATCAGGCAGAAGAAGTACTTTTGACCGACGAAATGAAACGCAAACGTCAGCAGGAAATCGCTGATAAAGAGCGCGAAGCCAAAGATTATAACAACAAAATTTTTGGATTTGAAGGGATGTTGTTTCAAAAGAAAAAAGAAATCATCAAACCCATCACTGATCAGGTTTATAAAGCAGTAGAACGCGTGTGTCGTCAGCGGAGGTTGGATATACTACTTGACAAATCAAGCGATTTTGTCATTATTTATTCCAATCCAGTACATGACTATACTGATTATGTTATCGAAGAGCTTGGTTTAGGTACCGAAGAAAAAGAAAAAAATACTAAACCAGCGACTAATAGCGTTAATACGCCAACAACAAAAACACCAGCAACAAATACCCCAGCTAATAAAGTAACCAAACCAAAACAGTAGATAAAAATGAAACGTACATTGACTGTAGCCTTCCTTGCGATTATTGCTTTAGTGAGTTTTGAAAGCAAAGCACAACAGGCTACGAACAAAATCGGTTGGACCAACGTGGACTACGTGATGACGTTGTTACCTGACTATAAGAAAATTGAGAACGAGCTTACGATTCAGCAACAGCAAATTGAAAAAGCGATGCAGGAGAAATCGAAAGAGTTCGAAGACAAATACAAGGCTTATCAACAAAACGCTGCAAAGTGGTCTGAAATCATTCGTGCAGATAAAGAAAAAGAATTGAACCGCCTTCAAACGGACTTCCAAGATTTCCAACGCTCTTCACAAGAGTCATTGCAGAAAAAGCAACAACAATTGCTTCAGCCTGTGATGGTGAAAATCCAAGGAGCGATCGACGCTGTTGGTAAAGAAAACGGCTACACGTATATCTTCAACATGGATGCAGGTGCTAACACAACTCCTATCATCTTGTTTGCAGGTTCGGAAGAATTGAACGTTAGCAACTTGATTTTGAAAAAATTGGGTGTTGACCCAGCGGAAGTTGAAAAACAACAAAAAGCCGCAGCAGAAGCAGCTGTTCAGCAATTGCAGCAAAAAACAGGTGGTGCAACTACACCTGCTACGCAGCCTGCAACCAAGCCAGCGACTCAAACGCCTGCAACTCCAGCAAAGAAAAACTAAGACATTTCTGTCTGGTACAAAAAAGGGAACCGCACGATGCGGTTCCCTTTTTGTTTGAGGGGTTGTGAAACAAATGTTATGCAAAAAGCTCAAACTGTCCACTTTTTATCGGTGTCATTTCTTGGATGAAGTCGTCCCACAAACTTAGCGTCAAATCAAAAGAATACTGCTCATTCAATTCATTGAGCGCTTCTTGTACTTCGCTTTTGCTGATTATTTTAGCCAATTTCAGAAGGTCGATGCGCATTAAAACGTCTTTGGTAAACGTTCGTTTTGCGTCTGAAAAAGTGATTGACTGCAAAAGCTGAGTCGTTGTTTCTGCATTCAAAAGTACCAATGAATAAACAGCAAACTCCAGCTTTTCAAAGCCTAACATATAACAAGTATCATCAAGCATTATCGGTTTTCCGTCTTCAGGTAAAATAAGAGTAAAACGACACGTTTTATAAAGACCTGAAATAGCCACTTTGTAAGGCTTAAACGAATAATCCCCCACCCCAAAAATCGAGAATATTGGCTTATTATTGTAAATACTAGACTTTCGTAAATTAAAAATATCTTTACGTTCTATTAAATATTTGTATGTTTCTGGATAATCGTACTGGATATAATTTGTTTCTTGTCCTACTCTCTTTTGAGTAACAATCGTGTATTTTCTTGGTACACTGGTAACGGTATTTTTCAAATCCGAACTCTTCAAAATACCATAAACCAAGGCATCTTCCAATTGAAATTCTTCTTTGAGAGCGTTTACAAAATGTCCATTTAACTTGTCAAATTCCATAATTGAAGAACAATCATGTTTAATTCCTTGACGCCACTCAAAAGGGCATTTTCCATCAATCTGTTCAGCATTTGAATATGTGTCAAGGTTAGATACAAATTTGTCAGCTAACCACCCAAATGTTAGTTTCGGATTTAAGTTATTGTAAAAATCAAACTCTGTACAGGTATAAGTTGGTTTTGAGTTTAAACGACAGAAAAATAAGGCTGCTTCTACAGAAACATTGAATTCTTTTTTACTATCAATGCAATGCTTTTCAAAACTTGAAACAGCATATTTTTTCACGTTCTGATCAAAAATAATATTTTTAATTACTGTATTTTTAACCAACAAAGCTATGTTTCCTTTTTGAAATTGAAAGGTTTCAATCAGCATCATTGTAATATACTCAGCAATATCAAAATTGCCTTTTCCTGTTATTGCATCTAAACCATTATGGTTTTTAAAATTACTCTTTTTAGGGAGATTTGATGAATTTAGTGCACCTAATTTTGAGTTTGTAACCCAAGGTGGATTTCCGACAATTAGTATTTCATTTGTCTTATTTTCCTTAACAATAGTTCTAAAATCAAAGTCAAAAACACTACTGTGAATAATAGAAATAATAGGTAAATTATGCTCCAATTTAGTATCAACTGGCTTATTGAGATAGTATTCAATAATAGCAAACTTTGTTTCCCAAATGTATGGTTTGTAAATTTCGATACCGAATATTTTCCGAACTCCTTTGAAATGTTTCAAAGAGGCAACAATAAAACTACCTTTTCCACAAGTAGGTTCAATAACAATTTCAGGGACACAATTAGTCGTTATCAAATAAGATGCAACTTTATCTGCTAACTCAATATTGGTCTGGAAATCCCCATATTCTGCTCTATCAGGCTCTTTAAAGGTGTTTTGAGGTATTGAAATAATATCTTTAAGTACGTGTAAATCTTCATCACTTTCAAAAAAATGCGTAATACCAAAAATCTCGTATATTGTTTGGTTCGCTTTTTCGGCAGACTCAATACTTTTCAGATGGCTGTTCAAAAAATCTGAAACTTGAAGAGAAATGTTTGCTTCAAATACGTTCATCATTGTGGCTTGTTATAACTAATAATTCTATTAACACCTTCTATGTCATTTTCTAATGCAACAATTCTTTGGTATTGTAATCTCCACTGTAGCGCATTAGAAATAGTTAGATAACCTTGCATTGGTGGTGTTTTTAAAACTTGTTCTGCAATTTTTAAAAGTGTTATTTCATCGGCAGGGATATTTTTATCTTGCAGATATGCAATTATATCTGCTTCATTTGCGCCATCTTTTATCATTTCTCGCAAACGATAAGTTGTTGTATAGTCTGCAGTGTATTCTTTATGCACAAAGGAACAACTAACAAAATCCAAAGTTGCCGTTTGAGTTTTAGGGTTGTCAGCTTTGTCATAAACGAAAATTAGAAGATTATATCCAAGCCCAAATATCTTCTGTTTTGCATCCTTAAATGGACAAGAGGATTGGGGTTGTTTTATTGACGTCACTTTTATATCCGTCAGAATATCATCAGATGGCAAATCTATACCTTTGGCGGAAGAACCCAGTAAAACCTTGTATTTCTCTTTTAGATAAATCTGAAATTTATGCTCAATTAGTGTTCCAACGGCTTTACCATCTGTCACACCGTAAAGTTCACCATGTGGAATTTTTGATTGCTCAATGCAAAAAAGTTTTGCTTCTTCTATTAGTCGCTCAATTGTTAGCTGTTCCATTTTGTAAAGCTACTATTAAAAAACAAAAAAACGGAGTAGTTCATACCCCGTTTTTTTTGTTTGTATTGGCTTGCACATTAAACCAGTTGGGTTCTAAACACCCCGTCCTCACTCAATAACGCATCGACCAGAAAGGGTTTCGCTGCGCTTTCATGCTTTCCGCAATGTGCTTTTGAATCATTTGATTGTAATCGGCTACTTTGATTTTCTTTCCTTTCATTTTGGGTAAAGCAAGTTCTTTCTGCACGTTTTTAAGCTCCACTTTCTGGGCCGATACCACTACGTCGCCGTCGTTGATATCTAGTTCCAAGATCAAGCCTGGTAAGCCAAAATAACGCTCAGGGCCCGCCGCCACAGGAATGTCCTGCGCAAACCATGCCGTAATTTTTTGATTTTTAACAGGGTCAAATGTCTCCGCTTTCATACAAATGTAACCCGCCACGTCTTTGATTTGGTTTTGTACCCGCCAATTGTAAGTTACCAAGGAATCTTCCATCAGGTACGTTTTTCCCAACATTTCGTGGTGCTCAATAAGCTTGTTGGCGTCAAAATTACGGTGAATCAGGTAATCGTCTTGCCGCCACGACCATTGGCCATCTTCGCTTTGGCCTTGGTCACTGAAATACGTATAAAGACTTTGCTTTTCGTCAAAATACAATTTCATTTTTACGCCGTACCCATCCTCATTTCCCCACGTCAATTTCATACGGTCTTTTTCTTCTTTGCTCAAAAAGGTCAACCGAGCATTGATTTTTGTCCAGTAGCTTTTGTGTTCGTACGTGACCATCCCTTCGGTCGATTGGGCATACACACTGTTGGCTATCCACAACAGACCCACTATCAAAAAGTTCAATCTATTTTTCATGTTTATAGCGATTATCTTGGTTGGTTGGATTAACGATTGACTAGAAACCTCCACGGCGTTTGAGAGTCGTGTTCATACCGCGCATGTTGTAAGTAAAGGTAAGCATTCCGTAGCGGGCCAAGGTCTGTACTTTTTCTTGTGATACAAAGTTTTGGTTGGCAAACTGACTGATACCCAAGTTTTTGTTAAACACATCATACACCGACAAGCGAAGTTCGGCCTTTTTCGCTTTGCCCAAAACCTTGTAAATCGACGCATTCATAATCGGCAAACGTTGGTCAAGGTTGAAACGGTTGTTGACATAAATACGATAATCAAGGTTTGAGTTAATAAAGAAATCTTTTGGCAACTTGATGTTCATCGTACCACCATAGGTATGGTTGATGATTTTCATATTTTGCGCCGTATTTACCGAGAAACGAGAGTTGGTAACGCCCCAGTTGGCATTGGCAAAAAACGTAAAGTTGTCGCTAGGCGTTAAGTCCAAACGCATTCCAAAACGGTAGCTGTCGTTGTTGGTTTCGTTAAGAACCCCATTGATATAAGTCAGGTTACGGCTAAAATTAGGATTCGCATTTACGCTCAAGTTACTTTTCGTTTTCTTCAACGGGAAGCCAAAGTTCATCCACGCCCCAATGCTTTGTCCACCCGAAATGTTGGTAGGTGTAGTCACTGTCACCAACGTTCTTGGGTCAACTTGCTGATTGTAAATAATTTGATTGACATTGTACGAATAAAACAAGTTTAGGCCCAAGTTGGTAAAGCTTGCTGGGTTAAACATATTGTACCCAAAATTAACGCTGTGGTTAACTGAAGGAAGCAAATCGGGGTTTCCTTGACGGATGTACAACGGATTGCTATTGTCGATAACTGGCTGTAAGTCACGAACATTTGGCTGATTCACACTTACATCGTAGCCTGACCAAAGGTAACGGTTGTTTTTGAGGTCATAATTCACCGAGACGTTAGGTATCCACGCCACAAATGTGCGATTAACGTTGATAAAAGAGGTTGGATTTTGACCCAACGCAAATTTACCATCCAATCCGAATCGCTGCACAGCCATTCCACCCGAAATGTTAAATCCTTTGTACGAATAGCGTACTGCCGAACCAATCCGCGCGTAAGTAATGTCATTTTTGAAATAGCTACTCAAGGTATCAACGGGGATTCTTCTGCCACTTTCTTGGGCCAAATCAAAGGCATCGCGATCAACAAAGTTGCCACGGCGGCTCAAGTTTATGAAGCTCTCCCAAAATACCCGCTTCGATACAGGCTCCACAAACAACAAGCTTGATTTTAGCTCATTTACTTGGCTATTGGTATTGTTGGTCAAATCAAGCGCTCTCCGAATTACATCATTGGCTGAGTTGGCCGAATAAAACAAGTTCAATGAATTTTGATCCGCAATTCCGTCGTTTTGAACATATCCGTACGAACCGCTGGCTGCGAAGTTCCGTCCTTTTTTATTTTTAGCCTTCCACCGATAAATAAGTGTATTAGCGGTTTCCATTTTGTCAACGTCCGTAGCGTTTTTAATGGTCGTTTCGTTCGACTTAAAGTTACCTGCTTGGAAATACTGCTGAAGGCTATTGAGGCTGGTATTTCCACCATTGAGGCGGCTGTTGTTGGTAAAAATAATGGTGTTGGTCGAGTCAATCATTTGTTCATAACGGAAAGACAAACGGTGGTTTCCGATGAAGTTAATTTGACTGCTTTCTTCTTGTGATTTGAACGAACCGTTGGTCAAGAAATTTTCACGGCTACGAAGCGCATCCAATACTTGACGGGTTGAGTTGTAGTAATAACTCGAATTTACTTTGGTTTTTTTGCCGTTGTAATTGTAGTTAATACCCGCGGCAACGTTGTTGGAATAACCTTGTCCTCTTCCTCCACCAACGGGAATGTTGAGTCCGCCGTCGTCATCTCCACCAATCACGAAGAAGCGTCCACCGCCTCCACCAAAGCCAAAGTCGCCGTTATCGTTCCAGCTATTAAACGAACCACTTCCTCTAAAATCTTGGTAGTCGTCCCACGACATCCCCGTTTGGTTCGTATTGTTGGTGAGGCCAATAAGCGAAAACTGGTTTTTATCATCAAACTTATTGTAGTTTCCTTTGATTTCCCCGCGCGCTCCTCTCGAATTGTTGCCGTCGGCACCTAAGCCAGCGGTGACCTTTCCAAAGCCACCTTTTTTGAATCCATCTTTTAATTCAAGGTTAACCGTTTTTTCTTTTTTACCGTCATCTACACCTGTCACCTTTGCTTGTTCCGACTTATCGTTAAAAATCTGAACCTTTGTAATCGCTTCCGCAGGAAGGTTCTTAGTAGCCATTTTAGGATCATCTCCGAAGAAACGCTTGCCATCGACGGTCACTTTCCGTACTTGCTGGCCTTGGGCTACGATGTTTCCGTCTTGGTCAATCTGAACCCCTGGTAATTTTCGAAGTAAATCTTCTACCGTTGACCCAGGCGGGACTTTAAACGAAGCGGCGTTGTACTCAATCGTATCTCCTTTGATACTGAGTGGCGCGCGGGCGGTTTTGACTACGACTTCAAACAATTCTTTGGTGATGGCTTTCATTTCTAAAGTACCAAGGTCAATGAGCTCTTTGTCACCAAACACAATGTCTTTTTGAAATGGGATATACCCTACAAATGAAATTTTGAGCAAATAATCACCTTTTTTGACGTTACGAAGCACAAACGCACCTTTATCATTGGAGCGTGTAAAATTGACCAAAGACGAGTCTTTTCGCTGCAACAACATGACTGTTGCCGAACCTAGCGGTCCTGAGGACGTATCAGCAGTGATACCTTGGATTTGGAAACGTGTGGGAGTTTGGGCGCACGCAAACAACGCACTAAGGCACATAAGTGCCCCGAGGAGAAGTTTCTTCATGGCTGTTTAGGTTATAAATGTGTTTAAAAATGGTTAGAAAATGGCTATTACACTACAAACGTACTATCCGATTAGTTTATTACCTAACAATACAAAGAAAATTTTATATTAAAGTTTGTTAAATCTAATGGAGGAGCCTCAGCTAACGTGTACTCGACCTTAGTGAAAAGGTTACGCTTAGCGCAAAAAAAAACAGCGGGTCGAAATTTCGACCCGCTGTTATGTAATCACCATCCTCTGTTACGCTGCCCGTTTCGACCGTAGTCGTCGTAGGTTGAGCGTTCATTGTCTCGCTTTTCGTGGGTAATCTCACGATTAAGTGCGTATAAGTCATCCACTAATTCTCGGCGTTCGCGTGGGTCAAGCACGCGGTCGCGCCAGAAAATTTGTTCTTTACGTTCGATACGTTCTACGTCTCTTAATAATCCTTTCGCTTCGCGTGAAGTAATTAGCCCTTTCGCTATACCATCCGCAATTCGTTGGCGGGCTTCGCGTTGAAAATCATCAATACGGTCGCCCAAATTTCCCCTTCCTCCCCGATTGTCATATCCACGGTCATCGCGGCGGTTGTCATAGCGGTCGTCATAACGGCGGTCGCGGTTGTTGTTGTTTCCCCATTGTGCATTGGCACCGATAGAAACTAAAATCATGGCTGCGGCAAACACTAACTTTTTCATGGCTTTTATTGGTTTATGTGAACGGTTATTTTTCGTTATTTTACTCTTAGAACGCTAAAAAGGGCAAAGGTTTATAATGCCTTGGTTAATGATTGTTAACAGCATTTTTAAAAGATTTTAGTAACTTGCTACGGGCTTTTTTTACCATCATCAACCAAACATTTCCATGCAAAAAACTTTCCTCATTGGCGGGCTACTCTGTGCCTCCACCCTCTCCTTTGCACAAAAAAACATTTCGGGTTTTTCGGCATCTAATCAGTCGAAACAAGAAAAAATCGAACAAGAGTACCGCACCAAGCAGTCGGCCGAACGTTTTAAAACTCACTTACAAAAACTGACCAGTGTACCACACTTGGCAGGGACTCCTGAAAATGAAAAAGTCCGCGACTACATCGCCGACATCATGCGCAAGGCTGGCTTGCAAGTGGAAATTTTTCCGCACGATATTTATTTATCAAAAAGCCCAGGTGAAAGTCTGGTAGAAGTGGTAGAGCCTGTCCGCCTTCCACTCAACAATCGCGAGTATATTGTAAAAGAAGACAAGTATTCGAGCGACCCTCGCCTTACGCCTGGCTGGAACTCGTATTCGGGCTCTGGCGACGTAACAACCGAAGTTGTGTATGCCAACTATGGCCGCAAAGAAGATTTTGAACAGTTGAAAACCATGGGCGTTTCGGTCAAAGGAAAAATTGTACTGGCGCGTTACGGTGGCAACTTCCGTGGCTACAAAGCCAAGCACGCCGAAGCAGCGGGTGCAGCGGGCGTCATTATTTATACCGATCCTGCTGATAATGGCTATACCAAAGGCATTACGTTTCCCGAAGGTTCACAGTCGAACGATAACACCATCCAACGGGGGTCGTTGTTGACCGTCGATTACACAGGCGACCCACTTACTCCTTTTGAACCCGCCCTCCCACTCGATGGCCCTAAGAAAGTAAAGCGCCTTGACCCCAAAGACGCGGCTTTCCATAAAATCCCCGTGACGCCATTGCCTTGGGGCTCGGCCGTTGAAATTCTCAAAAGAATGACGGGCAAAGGTGTCCCTGCGGGCTGGCAGGGTGGTTTGCCGCTGGCGTATCGCTTAGAGGGTGGCCCAGAACTCAAAGTGCGGCTCAAGGTAAAACAAGACAAAGAGTTTGTCCGAATTTATGAAGTAGTTGGGACTCTTACAGGTAGCGAATTTCCCGACGAGTGGATCATTGCGGGTTGTCACTACGATGCTTGGTCTTTTGGCTCCACCGACCCCAACAGCGGTACTGCCATGCTTTTGACCCTGGCCGAGTCGTTGGGTAAAATGCCCCAAAAGCCCAAACGTACCATTAAGATTTGTCACTGGGATGCTGAAGAACACGGCGTCATTGGCTCGGCAGAATGGGTAGAGCAAATGCGCGACGAACTGAGTGCCAAAGCAGTTGCCTACATGAACTACGACGCAGCGGTATCGGGAAAAATTTTCGGAGGAAGTGCTTCCCCTTCGCTCAAAAAACTACTTATTGAGGCTTCTCAGGCCGTAGAATACCCCGACTCTAACAAAACTGTTTACGAACATTGGATGGCTCAAAAAGGCGGGCGCCGTGGTAGCACGACCAATGTAGGTGGTTCGGCTCCCGTATTGGCCGATAGCGAACCCAGCATTGGCAACCTAGGCGGTGGTTCTGACCACATTGCGTTTTATATGCACGCAGGTATCCCGTCGTTGAGCGCGGGCGTAGGCGGGCCAACTTTGTACCATTCTCAGTACGATGACTTATTTTTCTACAATAAATTTGTGGACTCTACCTACAAAATGGGGCCAATGGTAGAACAAGTAGTAGGAACGATGTCGTTGCGTTTGGCTAATGCCGACATTTTGCCTTACGACGTTTCGCGTTATGCTACCGACTTGGCGACGCACCTCAAAACCGCCGAGAAAGCCATCAAAGCTTACGCTCCTACTTATTCACTGGATAAGTTGTTGGCGCAAGTAGAAACGCTCAAGCAAAACGCTCAAAACTACGAAAGCCGCATCAAAACGCTTTTGGCCGCCGACCAAATCGACAAAGCCAAAGTGACGGCTATCAACAAAGAATTACGGGATTTGGAAAAAGCCTTTATTGATCCTAAAGGCATGGCGTATGGCTCGTGGTACCGTTCGTTGTATGCCTCGTCTGATCCTTACAGTGGGTATGCGTCTTGGATGTTGCCCGCTTTCCAGTACGAAGCATCGTTGAAGTCAACGGCCAATTTGCCTGATTTGGAAGCCCGCCACGCGAAAGCGATTGATACGCTCAACACCAAAATTGTGGCCATCAACCAACAATTAGGCGGTGCAAGTGGCTCCTTGGGCGGAGGGAAGAATTAGGACTAGAATACAAAAGAACATGAATGTGGAGGTTGCTCACAACCTCCACACACATTATTAATCCTCAAACAAATTCCCCAATCCTCCCAAAACCGAGCCACTTTCTTTGCGGGCTTGTGGGCCATAGATAGAAAGGCGATCGACTAATTTTGAGATTGGCATTGACTGAATCCAGCATTTTCCTGTTCCTTGAAGGGTTGCCAAGAAAATACCTTCTCCCCCAAATACCATTGATTTGAGACTACCCGAGCGCTGAACGCTGAAATTCACAGAAGGTTCAAATGCCACAACGCAGCCCGTATCCACACGAAGGGTCTCATTGTTGAGTTGGCGCTCAATCACAACCCCACCTGCGTGTACAAACGCCAAGCCGTCGCCCTGTAATTTTTGAAGAATGAAACCTTCCCCCCCAAACAAACCACTTCCCAAACGCTGGTTGAAGTGAATGCTCAACTTTGTACCCATGGCAGCACACAAGAAGCCATCTTTTTGAACAATCAACGTATTGCCGTAGGTATTTCTCAAGTCGATAGGCATGACAGTGCCAGGATAGGGTGCCGCAAAAGCTACTTTCCGCTTGCCATAACCACGGTTGGTGAAGTGCGTCATAAACAACGACTCTCCAGTAAGTAAGCGAGAACCTGCTTGGAAGATTTTGCCCATGATGCTTTGGTTGGGATTTGTGCCGTCGCCCATCTTGGTTTCAAACTGAATGCCGTCTTCCATAAAAAGCATCGAGCCTGCTTCTGCAATCACCGTTTCGTTCGGGTCTAACTCAATTTCGACGATTTGGATGTCTTCGCCAATGATTTTGTAGTCAATTTCGTGAGAATACATGGTTTACTGTTTGTTAAGGTTATTTGGAATTTCTACGTACATTACTCGGTGTCCGCGCCTTCATTGAGGTCGTCGCGGTGACGTAATTTTTTATCGTCCACGTGTTTATTCAAAAACTGATTGATTTTATCAATGTCAATTGTTGACGTAATTTCCCCAAATGAATTGATACGAATGTCGAAGCCATCGAGGTCTTTATGAACCCGAGGTTTCTCGGTCCCTTCGGGCGGGGTTGCTTTTTTCTTGCTCATTGTGGTTGAATTTTTCACGAAGTTAGAAACCGATTCCCCTATTCGCAATAGGCTTTGACTAAACGGTGACTTTTTTCCGATTTATGGTCAAAAACGCAGGCTCAATGGTTTGCTTATGCTATTTGTGCGTCGTCCGTTACTCGCAGCAGGCTGGTGGGCACTGTTTGTGGTAGTTTTGATAGGTATTGCGTGTTTACACAACCCTATCTTTCATCCTTGCACCTCTGCTCTTCTCTTTCTGTTAATTTTGGGTTGGAAATGTACGCTTGTGACATTTCCCAGCCTCGATGATGATGCCCCATTGATGACCCCAAAAAATGGCGTTCTTTTTATTTGGTTGTGCAAGTTAGTCATCATTCCCACCGAAATTCTGTGGGTCGGCAACCACATTTCTTTTAGCGAAACTGTTTCATCCATCGCCCTCGAATGCTGCATTATCCTGGCCTCTTTCCTATTTTTTGCCTTAGGTTGGCACTACAGTCCACTTTTGCCTTCCCAAGTCTTATGGCGTCCGTTTTCGTACCCAGCGCGTTATGGTTGTTTTTACCTCGCTATCGGTCTTATTTCTATCCTCTTGTTTTATGGTTCGTTTTCTAGCTACTGGACGGGGGCATTGTTTACCTACACCACCCATGAGGCCATCGAAAACCTCAAAGGAAATTTTATTGGCGTACTGGCTAATATTGGTCAGCGATTTGGTTTTTGGGGAATTGTATTGCTTTGGTACAGCTACACCATTCGCCAGTCACGGCGTTTAAAATGGTTTGAGCACCTCGTTTTTCTATTGCTGGCTTTTACCCTCACCTTTAGTAGTAATCGGGCCAATATGGCCTTTCCTGTTCTCGCCTTTCTGAGCGTTATTCTCGTTTATTTTCAACCCAAACGCAAATGGTTATTTAAGGCTTTGGGCATTGGTCTTATCTTTTTGGTGCTGTTTTACGGGCATTTACGGGTGCAACCGTCGCTCGACACCGAACAAGTCGTGCTGTTATTTGACCATTACACCGACGCCGAAAACAACTACCTCGAATACGCTTCACAGCTTTACCTTGGCAGTCCTTACCAGTTATCGCCTTTGCTATCGGTCGTGAATCCGCCTTTTACGCTTGTTGCTTCACTGCTCGAACCCGTTCCCATAGTGGGCAAAGCATTTCGCGAAGAAAGTGGCCCTTTTTTGTACAATTCCGTCATAAACAACCTTCAAGCACAAGACAAGGTCATTCCCGTTGCAGGCGAGCTGTACCTCAACGGTGGGATGCTACTTGTCGCCATCGGGCATTTTCTAATTGGCATTATTTATCGCTGGCTCGACCGCCTTTTTCAAAAGTACCGTTTCACTAACCCTCCCCTTGCGGCGGCTTATTTCTACCTTTCTACGCTTTTTGCGGCCACCTTGCTGCTCAGTCTGACGGTACTGTCACAGTTTGTTTTGTTCAACGCCGCGCCTGCATTATTGATAATCACCATAAATTGGTGGCAAATGCGTAAGGGTTACTCAACATAGTTGGTTATATTTGCATCTTTGTTTAACTCATCATCCCCCAATTTTAAGTTGCGCACATGGAAAAAATAAAAGTGGCTAACCCTGTCGTCGAACTTGACGGCGATGAAATGACCCGAATCATCTGGCGTTTTATCAAAGATAAACTTATCCTGCCATACTTAGACGTTGATATTAAATACTACGACCTTGGCATCGAATACCGTGACGAAACAAATGACCAAGTAACGGTTGACGCCGCAAATGCCATTCGTCAATACGGTGTGGGTATCAAATGTGCTACTATCACTCCTGACGAGCAACGTGTAGAAGAGTTTGGTTTGAAGCAAATGTGGAAATCACCTAACGGAACTATCCGTAACATCTTGGATGGTACTGTATTCCGTGAGCCAATCGTTTGCCAAAACGTACCTCGTTTAGTAACTAACTGGGATGCGCCAATCATCGTTGGACGTCACGCGTTTGGTGACCAATACCGCGCTACTGACTTCGTTACGAAAGGTAAAGGAAAGTTGACTATCAAGTTTGAAGGTGAAGACGGAACGGTTATCGAACACGAAGTTTACAACTTCAAAAGCGATGGTGTAGCCATGGCAATGTACAACACCGACGAATCAATCCGTGGATTTGCCCGTGCTTGTCTCCAAGTAGGTTTGCAAAAAGGATGGCCTGTGTATCTTTCGACAAAAAACACCATTTTGAAGAAATACGACGGCCGCTTCAAAGATATTTTCCAAGAAATCTACGAAACCGAATTCAAAGACAAAGGCGTTCACTACGAGCACCGTCTGATTGATGACATGGTGGCGTCGGCTTTGAAATGGAACGGTAACTTCGTGTGGGCATGTAAAAACTACGACGGAGACGTTCAATCGGATACTGTAGCACAAGGCTTTGGTTCATTGGGCTTGATGACTTCAGTTCTTTTGACGCCAGACGGTCAAGTGATGGAAGCTGAAGCTGCCCACGGAACAGTAACTCGCCACTACCGCGAGCACCAAAAAGGAAACCGTACTTCGACCAACCCAATCGCTTCTATCTTTGCATGGACGCGTGGTTTGGCTTTCCGCGGTAAATTGGACGGCAACCAACCACTCGTTGATTTCTGTAACGCACTCGAAGCCGTGTGTATCGAGACGGTTGAAAGCGGAAAAATGACAAAAGATTTGGCAGTGTGTATCTATGGTAACAAAGTAAACCACGGAGAGCACTACCTCTATACTGAAGAGTTTTTGGATGCTATTGATGCCAACTTACAGGCTAAAATAGCGAAATAAATTGTTCTTCTTCCCCTCTCTCAATACTGGGAGAGGGGAATTTCTTTTTCTACCAGTGCGTCGCTTAGGTTTACTTCTTTTCTTCTTCTGCTCGCTTTCTACCGTTTATCCTCAACAACGCCCCAACGGCCACTTTTTGACCGATAGCATTGAGGTAGGAAAGCCTTTTAAGTACGCACTAAGTTTTCGACATTCGCCTCGGGTTGAGGTTTTTTTTCCCGATACCAGCACTGCTTTTCGCCCCTTTGAGGTCATCAAGCTCGACTATTTCCCGACCGAAACCAACGCCAAAGGAAGTTTGGACAGCGCCGTCTATACCCTTCTTTCGTTTGAACTCGTCGAAAACCAATCGCTTTCGGTGCCAGTTTGGGTAAAAGAAGGTCGCGACTGTACGGCCATTTATTCCGAAGTCGATGCTATTAAATTGCGTGAACTCATCAAAGGAAACATCCCCGATTCGCTTCACTTACAGGCTGATACATTGGTGGTAACGTTAAAAAGCCAAACCAACTACCCGTATTTGGTACTCATAGGATTACTCATTAGTTTGATTGGAACGGGCGTTTATTTGCTCTTTGGCGAAGCCCTGACCCGCCAATGGGAGTTGTATCAAATGTTCTTGAGAAATCGGGAATTTAAACGAAGCTTTACCCGCCTTACCCGCGACATCAACGGCCCCAAAGGCATCGAAAATGCCGAAAAAGTGGTGGTACTTTGGAAAATTTACTTGCAGCGACTCGAACGTAAACCTTACGTGACTTACACCACCAAGGAGATTATGGATAACCTGCCCGACGAACAATTGGCCGAAGCCTTGCGGTCGATTGACGGGGTGATTTATGGCGGGGTATCGTCGAGAAACACGGCGGATTCGCTCAACACTTTGCGGAATATTGCCGACCAAACCTACCGTAACAAACGCATTGAACTCCTTCAAAAAGGACGAACAAAAGCCAAACAATCTTAATCATGGCCAATTTTATTCTTCTATCCACGCCTATGCTCGGCAGTAGTTTTTCAGCCTATCGCGTAGCTATTATTGACGGGGCAAAAACCCCGACCCTCACTGCTTTTTACCAAGCCATCGAAAAGGGACTTGGCTTTCCCGAAGATTTTGAACATGATTTGGAATCGCTCGACGATTTTTTGAACGATTTGGAATGGATTTCGGCGTCGGACGTAGCCATTTTTGTCAAAAACTCAGACGGCTTTTTAGCGCAGGAAAAACCCAAAAAACTATTTGAACTTCTCAACCTGCTTGATGCCACTGCCGAAGACTGGAAATGGGTGGACGATGACATGGCTCCTAAAAACGTCAAAATCGTTTTCCAAACCAGCGAACGCATCATCTCTCTTCTCGACGAAGAAGGCATTGCGTACGTGGTTCAATAAAACGCATCTTCGATGTGGTGAACCTTCACAGTACCTGAATTAATAATGACCGAAACGACATCAAAACGAATGTCGCCGTGCCAATCGCGGTCAAAAATGTAGTTTTCGGCGGCCTTCATAATGAGTCGGCGCTTGGTGGCGTCCACAAACTCTTCGGGCATTCCGTAGCTGAGGTTGGTACGGGTTTTTACCTCCACAAATACCAAAATTTTGTTCTTTTTGGCAATAATGTCTATTTCAGCGTGGCGGTAGCGGTAATTTCTGACAATGATTTCGTAGCCTTTGTCGGCCAAAAATTCGGTGGCTTTGTCTTCGCCTTGTTTTCCAGTGTCCAAATGTTCTGCCATGAGCGTGTGCGTTAGCCGCCCGCGCGTCTGTACTCTTTTTGGTACTGCAAGGGCGATTTTCCAGTGAGGTTTTTAAATTGTCTGTTGAAGTTTGAGACGGTGTTGAAGCCGCTTTCGTAACAGATTTGGGTCACTGAAAATTTTTCTTCGATCAACAACTTGCACGCATAGCCCACCCGAATCTCACTCACGAAGTCAGAAAAAGTCTTATTCGTACGGCTTTTAAAATACCGACAAAAAGCCGCTTCGGTCATATTAGTGAGCGCTGCCACTTCGTTGAGGCGGAGTTCTTCTTTGAAGTGTTTCATCACGTATTCGTGCACCTTCTGCATTCGCTCCGTTTCCGAAACTTTGTGGGTATTGACGTACCCAACGCTCGTGATGTAGGTAGTTTCGGTAGAATGCGACAAGTAATTCAGCATGGTCAAAAGCTGGATAATTGCCTCAAAACCATCTGTTTTCGACAATTGATTTAAACTCTGACGTACGTACTCACGCGCACTTCCGACAATGTCAAGCCCTCGGTAACTCTTCTGCAATAACTGTCGGAGCAAGTGCATTTCTGGTTTTTGGAAAAATGATTCTCCCAAAAAATCTTCCGTAAAATACACCACAACACCGTGCGTTTTTAGCCCTGAGTTTCCCTCAAAATACGCTCGGTCGCTACGCCAAAGGTGAGGAACATTAGGGCCCAAAAAAACAGTATCTCCTGCTTCAAAATGTCGAATATCGTCCCCAATAAACCGCGTCCCCGACCCTTCTACTACGGTAAAAATCTGGTAGTGGGGGTGGAAATGCCAATTAGGGTCAAAATGAGCTTCAACTAGCTCAAGCGCCATAAAAGAAGACGTTGGCGCACTCAGCTCTTTGCGTAAGGGTATTCTCATCTTGCGTGTGGGTTAGCTATTATTTAACAAAAATAGAAGAAATATGTTCCTATCTCGGTCAAAATACAGTTAAAAACACTTACTACATCCATTCCCAAGCACTTTGATAGGCGTCTATCGACTCGGCATAAGCAATAAAATCTGCATAAAACGGAAACTGCGCCAAGGTAGCACTGTCGCCCACAATGACCAATTTTTTACGGGCTCGGGTCATTGCTACGTTCATCCGTCGGATGTCTGACAAGAACCCAATCACACCTTCGGCATTGCTTCTGGTCATGCTGATATAGACAATATCCCGTTCTTGTCCTTGAAAACTATCCACGGTATTTACGGCAATAGCAGGCAAAAAAGATTGCAAATCAGCGACCTGCGTCAATTGGCTGCTTAGGACTTGGATTTGTTGTTTGTAAGGCGAAATAATGGCCACGCTTGGCACTTCGTTGGGTGTTTTGGTTTTGGAAGCCCATTCGGTCATAAACTGACTGAGGTGCTTGAGCAAAAGACCCGCTTCTTCGGGGTTAGTCGCGCTCGTACCTTCTATTTTTTCGTCGAAACCACAGCCAGCGGTATCAATAAAAAGCAAAGGTTTATCTTCCGCAAAAAGGCGTCGTTTGGCCACAGATGCGTGGGCTTTCAGCAGATTTTTGTAAAACACCTGCGACGAATAACCCATAATTTGCTCGTTCATGCGGTATTGTTCTTCGAGCAACGTCACGGCTTGCGGATGCAGTTCGACGCATTTTTCGAGCAACGTCTTACTCAATCCACTTTTTGCCGCTGCTTCCGATTTGATGGTTGGCGGAAGTTGGCAATGGTCACCCGCCAATACCACCTTTTCAGCTTTCAGCAGCGGAATCCAGCAGGCAGGTTCAAGGGCTTGCCCCGCTTCATCAATCACCACCGTCTGATACCTCCCCGACCGTACTGTATAATGATTAGACCCTACCAGCGTAGCCGTCACGACTTGCGTTTTGGTCATCAAATCATCAATGATGTACTGCTCCGTGTTTGCGACTTCTTTCATGATTTTGTGCGCTTCCTCAAAGAGTAACTTACGTTGGTCACGTTCCGATTTCCCAAAACTTCGCTTGTACTTGTGCGCCATGTTTTTAAACTCCTGCACCTGCTTTTTGAGACGCTTCACCTCTTTGATTTGGGGGTGCTCCGACATTTTACCATCGAGGGTCAAGGACATGAGGCGTTCGGTAACGCGGGCAGGATTTCCAACGCGTAACACATTAACACCCTCTAAATGAAGCTTTTCGCTCAATAAGTCAACTGCCGTATTGCTTGGTGCTACCACCAATATTTTCTGATTATCGCGGCGAACCAACGCTTTGATTGCTTGCACCAACGTAGTCGTTTTACCCGTCCCAGGAGGCCCGTGAACAATCGCTAATTCGTTGGCTTTCAGAATAGTCTGTACGGCGCGTTGCTGCGATTCATTAAGTCGCGGAAGCGCTGCTTCGGGCTCATTTTCTTTAAATGTTGGGGTTTTATTTCCCGCCAACACCTGTACAAGTTCTCTGGTGGGAGTGGCTGCCCCTTCTGCTACGGTCATCGCTTGCTTGAGCGCCGATTGCATTTCTTCGTAACTATTATCATCAAAAAGCACTTCCACGCCCAGCTTCCCATCACGGGTCCAGTCGGGCAGCTCGTCGGTGCGGAGGGTGATTCGCAGTCGGTTTCCGCTTTGGTGCGCAATCGTGCCTTCTACACGGTCATTTTTAGGGTCGTGGTTGCCAAAGAAAACCGCAGGAATCCCAAAACGAAATTGGTGTGAAATATCTTGGTGCGTCGTGCGTTCGAGTTCGACCGTCAAATAATCACCCCTACTCATTTCCGAACCACGTATCGCCACGGGATACCACGTGAGGCCATTGGCACGGCGCTCGGCTACCGAAGCTTGTTCTGTCAATCGTTGGTATTGGCGTAAATCTTCTTCACGCTCTACTTTCAGTAATTCTTGTAAATTTTTGAAATAATTCATGCACAAAAGTAGGCTATATTCTTCGAAACCTTGCCTTTTAGAAACAGGTTAGATTTTCGCTAGCCTTGTTTACAATAACATTTTTTTAACCAAAATTCATTCAAAATAAAACTTTTCAATCAAAATATAGTCGAAACCTGCAAACAAACAATAGGTTTTTAGCACTATTTCTCCATAAAATTGCATTATGAAATACAGTATGAATTTGTTGCTTTGGGGCACTCAAATCGACGAGAGCCTCTTCCCGACTTTAGAACTGATTCGGGAAATCGGATTTGAAGGGGTGGAAGTACCCATTTTCAATACCAACCCTGACGCTTGGCATCAGTGGCGTAAAAAATTGGACGAATTGGGACTGCACCGCGAATGCGACACGTTCTGCGGTCCTGCCGAAAATCTCATTAGCTCCGACCCTGCCATTCGTGCCTATGCGCTCGAAAACCTCAAGCGGGTTGTTGACTGTGGGGCTGTGCTTGGAGCAACCAAGCTTATGGGGCCTTATCACTCGGCTTTGGGCGTTTTTACGGGGCAACCTGCCACAACCGACGAGTGGAAATGGGGAGTAGAAGGAATTTACCAATTGGCCGACTACGCCCAACAGCAAGGCATTTTATTAGGATTAGAATACCTCAATCGCTTTGAATTATACCTCACCAGTTGCGGCGACGAACTCGCTCGCTTCGTCGATGACGTCAACCACCCCAACTGCAAAATCATGTTTGATACCTTCCATGCCAACATCGAAGAGAAAAACATTGGGGATTGTATCCGCAGCATGGGCGACCGCATTGCGTTTATTCAACTTTCAGAAAACGACCGCAGCACGCCAGGAAAAGGAAACGTGGACTGGAAAGGCACGTTCCAAGCCATCAAAGACATCAATTATGACGGCTGGTTGAGCATCGAAGCATTCAGTCCGAAACTCCCTGCGGCCAATATTTGGCGCAAAATGTTTGATTCGGAAGAACAACTCATGCGCGACGGCTTGGCCTTTATCAAAAAATCTGTTCTAGCTTAACGACTTATATTCACCTCTTTATTTGATTCCAAAAAACACCCAATCAACACGTTTTTCCATGAAAAAAATTAACATTGCCATTGTAGGTCTGGGCTTTGGTGCCGAATTTATTCCGATTTATCAGCGCCACCCAAACGCCAATATGTACGCCATTTGCCAACGTAACGTCGAAAAACTCAACGCCATTGCCGATGCTTTTGGCATTGACGTGCGTTATTCTGATTACGACGAGTTACTCAAGGATCCAAATATCGACGCGGTTCACATCAACTCTCCCATTCCTAACCACGCCGAACAAAGCTTAAAAGCACTTCGCGCAGGCAAACACGTGGCTTGTACGGTTCCGATGGCTACCAGCGTAGAAGAGTGCATGGAAATCGTAAAAACCGTCAAAGAAACGGGCAAAAAATACATGATGATGGAAACCGTGGTGTATGCCCGCGAGTTTTTGTTTGTCAAAGAATTGTACGAAAAAGGCGAACTAGGGAAAGTTCAGTTCTTGAAAGCATCGCACCAGCAAGACATGGACGGCTGGCCTGATTACTGGCCAGGGCTGCCTCCAATGCACTACGCGACGCACTGCGTTGGGCCAGTGGCAGGTTTGCTCAAATTAGAAGCCGAGTATGTGTCGTGTTTTGGTTCGGGCACTATTCGTGAAGAGTTGGCCAAAATCCACAACTCGCCTTTCGCGGTTGAGTCGGCGCACATCAAGTTCAAAGACAGCGACTTGAGCGCGTATGTCTATCGTTCGTTGTTTGACGTAGCGCGTCAGTACCGCGAGAGTTTCGAGGTGTATGGTTCTAAGAAATCGTTTGAATGGCCACTCATCGAAGGCGAAGAGGCGGTGATTCACACGGCGAAAAAAGAAGAGCACGAAATTCCAGAGCGAGTAGCTACCCCAGATTACGCGCACCTTTTACCCGCCGAAATTCAAGATTTCACGACCAAAGGGGTTTATGACATTGCTGAAAATACGCACCTTTCATTTACCCAAGGTGCTGGACACGGTGGCTCTCACCCGCACTTGGTACACGAATTTTTGATGGCGTTGGTGGACGACCGCGAGCCGTTCCCAAATGCTGCTCAGTCGGCCAACTGGACGTCGGTGGGTATTCTTGCGCACGAATCGGCCATGCAAGGCGGCAAACTTTTGCAATTACCTGATTTCTTTAACGCATAAAATGCGATAATTTCTACAAACGTGATTGGTTCGGAAAACCAGTCACGTTTGTAGAAAATCATATTACAAAAACCACAAATGGTTCGGAGAACCAAAAACGTTTGTAGAAAATAACAATCACACCAAAAACCACAATTGGTTCGGAGAACCAAAACGTTTGTAGAAAATAACAATCACACCAAAACCACAAATGGTTCGGAGAACCAAAACGTTTGTAGAAAATAACGTTTATAAAAAATCATATCATAAAATCTATTTCCCTTAGTAACAAATAATTTTCTAACCATACAATGAAACGCTTTCTAACCATTGTTTTGTCGGCGATTTTGTTGTGGCAATGCGCCACTCAAAAAACAACGCAAACGACCCAATCGCAACAAGCGACCAAGCCCCGCCGCATCGAAATCTTGTTTCTGGGCGACAACGGCCACCACCGACCTATCGAGCGCGTGCCGTCTATCATGGGAGCGCTGGGCGCCAAAGGCATCAACTTTACCTATTCGGACGACCTTAACGACCTCAACGCAACCAACCTAGCCAAGTACGACGGCGTGCTCTTGTACGCCAACTGGGATACCATTAGCAAACCCCAAGAACGTGCGTTGGTGGATTACATCGCCAGCGGAAAAGGTTTTATTCCAGTTCACTGCGCTTCGTATTGCTTCCGCAATTCGGACGAATTGGTAAAAATCATGGGGGGACAATTTTGGCGCCATACGTGGGATACGATTCGCCCCGTTTGGACCAATCCCAACCACCCTGCCATCATGGGCGCGAAGATGTTCAAAACGTTGGACGAAACCTACCTTCACACCAAGCTACAGCCCGACAACCTCGTGCTGACTGAGCGTGAAATTCAGCCCGACCAATACAAAGACAAGCCCAACACCAAAACCGAGCCTTATACGTGGGTTAGGACGCACGGCAAAGGCCGCATTTTCTACACGGCGTATGGCCACGACGACCGTACGTGGAGCCAACCCGAATTTATGACTTTGTTGGAAAAAGGAATTCGCTGGGCCGTAGGCGACCAAGCCGTCAAAGATTTAGCCGCCCTCGATCCACTTCCGTTTACGTACAAAGAATCAAAACTTCCTAACTACGAAAAACGCCCAGGGCCACAACTTCAACAAAATGCCGTTTCGCCGCAAGAGTCGATGAAACACATTCAAGTTCCTGCTGACTTTACGTTGGATTTGTTTGCGTCAGAGCCTAACGTCATGCACCCCATCGCGATGAGTTGGGACGAGCGCGGCCGTTTGTACGTGCTTATTAC
The DNA here is from genome assembly GCF_057652295.1 of Runella sp. R5_40. Lineage (NCBI taxonomy): Bacteria > Pseudomonadati > Bacteroidota > Cytophagia > Cytophagales > Spirosomataceae > Runella > Runella sp. R5_40. The sequence goes on from NZ_JBYFCH010000001.1 coordinate 373,228, forward strand.
CAAAGATTACCCCAACGAACGCAAAGACACGGGCGGTACTGACTATATCCTGATTTGTGAAGATACCGATAAAGATGGCAAAGCAGATAAATTCACCCGTTTTGCCGAAGGACTAAGCATTCCAACGGGGATGGTATTTGCCAACGGAGGACTTATCGTAAGCCAAGCACCTCACATGTTGTTTTTGAAAGATAACGACGGCGACGACAAAGCGGACGAAAAGAAAATCCTCTTCTCAGGCTTCGGAACGGGCGATACCCACGCAGGGCCTAGTAACTTGCACTACGGTTTCGACAACTGGATTTGGGGTTGTGTAGGTTATTCGGGTTTTGAGGGTAAACTCAAAGAAAATACCGATAGCTTGAAGTTTGGCCAAGCACTTTTCCGTTTCAAACCTGATGGTTCCAAAATGGAGTGGATTACCAGTACGTCTAACAATACATGGGGCATGGGCTTCAACGAAGCAGGCGATGTATTTGGGTCAACCGCCAACAACTCGCACGGCTGGTACATGGCGATTCCTCACCGCTACTTTACGGGAAGCCTCGGCATGGGCCGCGACAACGGTAGCCGTGGTACCGACACCCACAAAGACATGAAGCCCATTACGCCACGCATTCGTCAAGTGGACGTATTCGGTGGATTTACGGCCGCGGCAGGGCATAATTTCTACACGGCTCGGGCTTTTCCTAAAAAATACTGGAACCAAATTGCGTTTGTAGCCGAGCCAACGGGGCACGTATTGCACCAAAACCAGCTCGTTAAACGTGGAACTGACTACGAAGACAAAGAAGCCTTCAACCTCATGGCAGGTGCCGACGAATGGTTCTCGCCAGTGTTTGCCGAAGTAGGCCCAGACGGTGCCGTTTGGGTAGCCGACTGGTACAGTTTTATCATTCAGCACAACCCTACTCCACAGGGATTTGGCAACGGAAAAGGAAATGCCTACGAAACCGACCTGCGCGATTATACCCACGGACGTATCTACCGCGTGGGCTACAAAGAAGCGCCTGCTTATACACCGATGTCGCTTAGCAAAGACCGCCCGCAAGAATTGGTGGCGGCGCTCAAAAACACCAATATGTTTTGGCGTAACCATGCGCAGCGTATGTTGGTAGAACGCGGCAACAAAGACGTTGTTCCACAGCTCATTGCGTTAGTAAATGACACTTCAGTGGACGAAGTTGGTTTAAATCCAGCCGCTATCCACGCGTTGTGGGCATTGCAAGGGTTAGGGGCTATGTCAGACGATAACGTTCTCAAAGCAGTAGTAGCTGCGCTCAAGCACCCAAGTGCGGCCGTGCGTAAAAATGCAGTGCAAGTATTGCCTTCAACGAATGCAACGGCGCAAGCGTTGTTAAACAACAATACCCTCAATGATTCAGAGCCGTTGGTAGTATTGAATACCTTGTTGAAATTTACCGAAACTCCCCTAACGTCTGACGTTGAGAAGGCAGTTTTAGTTCGCTTTGAAAGTTCAAACGAAGCCGACGACCGTTGGTTGCCCGACGCTTTCTCGGTTATTTTGAATGCGCATGGTGGTAAACTTATGCAAACTTACCTTGCTAAACGCACGGTAGGTCAGCGTACCGAAACGAAGAGCAGCGAACCCAAAGCCGCGATGAATCACGACCACCACGCCATGAATCACGGCGCTAGCAACCAAGCATCTGCTGGAGCCACAAAACCAGATTTGGCCATTACCAATATCACCATCAATCCTGCGGTACCATCGGTACGTGAGTCGGCAAGTATTACGATTGAGATTACCAACAAAGGCGTAGCCATTCCGAAAGAAACGGTTCCTGTGGTAAAGGTAGCCATCGAAGGTTTGGGGCTTAAAATCAACTACGTAAGCTACCAGCTTAAAAACGGCATCGGCGCGGGCGAAACCATTCAGTTGGTCGAAAGCAACAACGGTCCGTGGGTAGGTCGTATGGGCTTTACGGCCGAACAAGCAGGGAAATTACGCATCAGTGCCACCATCGACGGCGACAATGCCATTTCTGAAGAAGACGACGTTAAAAACAACTCGTTGAGCAAAACCTTTGACATAAAACGCCCTGCCAAGCTCTCTGATTTTGCCTTAGAACGCGCCGCTCGTAGCCAAGCCTCTTCTACCTCATTGAGTCCAGAGTCGTTGTTAGAATTGATTACCAAAGCCAATACCTTGGACGACGACGCTCGTTATGCGGTGTTGAAGGGAGTGGTTAATGGCTGGAATCCGCGTCGTAAAGTAACCACCAGCGATGCCAACAAACTATTGCTTGTCAGCGCGAAAGACGGTATTCCAGAGGATTTGAAAAGCAAATTTACGGGCATCATCGAGTCGTTTGGGGCTAATGCGCTTGTACCTGTTGACCCTAACTTGCAAGTCATCAAAATCAAGTCGGTGAAAGAAGCGATGAAGTTTGACCTCAAAGAGTTTACGGTTATCGCAGGAAAACCCGTAGAATTGGTATTCGACAACCCAGACGCGATGCAGCACAACCTCGTGATTGTGAAGCCAAAAGCGATGGACATCGTCGGAAACGCCGCTGATAAAATGATTACGCAAAAAGATGCAGTGGAAAAAAACTACATTCCGAACTTGCCTCAGGTAGTCGCTTTTACGCCTTTGGTCAACCCTGATCAGTCGTATCGCCTCACCTTCACGGCTCCTACTGAGCCTGGTAACTACCCTTACATCTGTACATTCCCAGGCCACTGGCGCATTATGAACGGAGTCATGAAAGTAGTGAAAGAGGAAGCAAAGCCTGCGACGAAGTAGAGTCCTGTTATCTGTTAATGGTTTAGCGCTGCCAAGTTTCAAAAACTTGGCAGCGCTTTTTATTGCTACACTTTAATAATAATCCCCTTCTTGTACATCACGTACAAAATCACAAACCAGATTGTCAAAAAGGTTAGTGCTCCTGCCAAAGAGGCGTTGTATTCGTTGACAAACCAAACCCCTATCAGGTTTTTCTGCATCCATAATTGCGAACTTATCGGCCCGTCGGGGGTGTCTATTTTTATTAGTGCCAACGTCCGAGGAATAATACCCGACAAGAAAAAAACCGTAATGGCATTCACGCCAAAAGCGACCACAGGCGTCGTCCACTTACGATACCCTTGAACGTCGATGAGCCAATAGCACAGCGCCAACCCCACCATTGCCCAGCCTCCCGCGTACAACACGTACGAACTTGTCCACAACGATTTATTGATTGGGAAAAACAAGTCCGCTATGAGTCCTGCAACAACCAATCCATTCCCAGCGGCAAACAACCACGCAATTCGCTCGGCCACAGGCTTGTCGGTACGCAGCCATTGCCCCGTCAATACCCCCAGTAGTCCCGTCCCGACGGCTGGAATGGTGCTAAATATTCCTTCGGGGTCCCACACTTTGGCGGCTTTCCACAAGTGATTGGTACCCAAAATAGTCCGATCTACCCAAGCGCCTAAGTTCGTTTCGGGTTCTAAATTCGCATAGCCAACTCCAGGGACAGGCACGAACGTCATCAGCACGTAATAAGCCAACAGCACCAACGCCAGCAACCCTATTTGGGTCTTGCGGGTTGTTTTTATGTAAAGAAGCGAACAGACAAAATACACAATAGCGATGCGTTGGAGCACCCCAGGAATTCGAACCGTTTCAAAATTAAACTTTGGATACAAGCTCAAAAAAAGTCCCAAGCCAAACAGAGTCGCGCTTCGCCGTGCAATTTTCAGTACCGTGGGCGGTTTTTTTTCCATTGCAAACGCAATAGAAACGCCAACGATGAACAAAAAGAAAGGAAATACAAGGTCGGTGGGCGTGCAGCCGTTCCAGTGGGCATGGAGCAAGGGAGCATAGACGTGCCCCCAATCGCCTGGGTTATTTACCAAAATCATGGCAGCCACGGTCAGACCGCGAAACACGTCTAACGAGAGTAATCGGTTTTGCATAGGGTTGGTCAATGAAGGATTTTACCTACGCAAGATAGCCGTTTCAGTTGAGATTCCCAGCCACTTTAAGCCCACTTGGTACGCGTTTGGGAATGCTACGGTCAAAGCCTTCATCGTTGAGGGTATTCAGAAATTCTACTATGTTTGAAATGTCTTTAAAGCTGACTTTCAATGAATTTAGCAACGGGTCAAGCTGCGCTTTGGTCACGTTGGGGTTACGGATTTTGTCACCCGACAAGTCTTCATAAAACTCCAAAACGTGTTCGAGAGTACGGAGTTTTCCGCTGTGCATGTAGGGAGCGGTGTAGCGTAAATTTCGTAAGGTGGGCGTTCTAAAACGGTAACGATTGTCCACTCCTGCATCCGTTTCGGGGAGTTTTTCGTTGTCAGGCACTCCCAGCGTATGCAATTGATAATCAGACAACATGGGGCCATTGTGGCACTTGGCACAGCCCGATTTCAGAAACGCTTGCATCCCTTCGCGTTCATTGATAGAAAGCGCGGTATTGTCGCCGCGCATGTATTGGTCAAAGCGAGAATTACACCCAACGAGCGTTCGTTCGTAAGCCGCAATCGCTTGTCCGAGGGTACGGTTTGTGATGGAATCTTTAGAACCAAACGCTTTTTGGAACAACAAACGGTATTCCGCATTGGCGAGGAGGCGGTTAATTACACTATCCAACGCCGCTTCTTTGGGATAACGATGTCCCCGCATTTCTTCCAACGATTTGATCGGTTCGAGCGCTTGCGCTTCTAACCCTTTTGCCCGCAAGTCCCAAAACATGGGCGCGATACTCGCCTCAACGCGGCCATTTTCGCGAATACCGTTGAAAGCGGCGTTGAGAACCGTTTGTGAATTTCGTTTGACAAAAGGAATGTCGTTGGGCATCCGAAAAGTGCGTTTGCTTCCCAGTCCGTGGCCATTGACTCCAATGGAAATTTCCAAACTTTCGGCAAAGCCAAACTCTGGCTGATGGCAGGTGGCACAGGCTACGTCTTTGTGTCCCGACAAAATAGGGTCAAAAAACAGCAATCGCCCCAAAGCAACTTTTTCGGGAGTGGTGGGATTGTCGGCGGGGGTAGGCACACGCGTAGGCAAAGCCGCTAGTCGTGTGCTATCGTCTGGTACTTCCTTTTTTTGGGTATCAGTTTGCGTTTGGTCATGCGTCGCACAGCTTAGGGCTATCGCCCAAAGCCCCAGCAGCAAGCCTTTCCAAAGTTGTCGTAGTATCATGTGAGCAAAACTACTATTTCTATCTTTAGAAAGGTATGACCTTCGTCAAACCTAATGGATTGACATTAGTCCCAACTCATTTTATAACGAAGCGACACTAAGCCACTTTCATATACTTTAGAATCAACAAGGGTCAACCATTTACGTTCTTTCAACTCTTTGAATAGCGGTTTTCCAGCGCCCAATACAATGGGGTGAATGGAAAGCCAAACTTCGTCCACCAACCCCAAGTTCATGAGGCTACTGGCCAGTTCTGCTCCGCCAAAAAGCCATATATCTTTTCCAGGCAGCGATTTGATGGTACGTACTTGCCGTTCGATGTCGCCTTTGATAAGTTTTTTGCGTTCGAGTTTGAAGTCAGGCAACGTATTCGAGAACACGTATTCGGTTACTTTAGGCATCCAAGCGGTTTCGCCTTCGTTGGTCAACGCCATTTGGTACGTTTTACGACCTACAAACACCGCATCAATCCGTTTAAAAAATTCATTCAGTCCATAGTCCTGGTCCGTAAAGCACCAATCGTACTCTCCGTTGGGGCCTTCGATATACCCATCCAAACTCATGGCAAGACCTAAAATAACTTTTCTCATATCGTTAGGGTTTTTCTGCTTTACTGAGTGGGTTTTTCCACTCGTTTCTTTGTTTTCATTGCTACTATATTTTCATAAGAGGTGTTCACACCTTCCTCAAAAGCGATGAGTCTTACTTTGTCCAAACTCACGTGTGTCCATCCTAGCTGCCCCCATTTATTAGGAACGGGATAAAAGGCTTCATCTTCACAAAAGATTGTTTGTTGTTCAGGAGTAAACTTCAACGTTACCCATTTGTTTTCGATATTAAAGGTCGCAAAAATCTTTCCTTTGATTTTATACGCAGGTTTGTCAAAGTGCGCTTCTTCTTTTGCATTTGGCATATTGACCAATACTTCATGCGCTTTTTCTACATCTATCATTTTATCAACTTTAACTTTCGGGAAGGTCTATTATCGCTGCCAACCTTCCCGAAAGTTAGTTGTTCTATATCAACTTTCGGGAAGTTCCATTATCGCTACCAACCTTCCCGAAAGTTAGTTGCCCTATATCAACTTTCGGGAAGTTCTATTATCGCTCTGCCAACCTTCCCGAAAGTTAGTTGCCCTAATATCAACTTTCGGGAAGTTCTATTATCGCTACCAACCTTCCCGAAAGTTAGTTGCCCTAATATCAACTTTCGGGAAGTTCCATTATCACTACTAACCTTCCCGAAAGTTAGTTGTCGCGAAAATAACGCAGGGTTTGCCCATAATCCAAACCCATCGCCATTCCTCTCACGGCCATCGTAATCCGTTTTGTTTTTGTTTCAATGGTTTTTGCCGATTCTATCCACTTTGTGTAATAGTTTTGGTGACCAAGCGGCAATTTGTTAAAATACGCCAACGCCTTGGGCTCATCTTCCAAACAAGCCAGCAAATCAGCCGATTGCGGCAACTCATCCGTATCAACCTCCAGTTGCACGCTCACCACTGCCCCTTCTTTTTTACGCAAGCCACGACGCATTTCTGCATTGATTGGGATAATAAATCCTCCGTCGCCCATCGGTAGCATCGCCACGAGTTTGATGGCAAAATCGTCCAACTTTCCCTTTACTCGGTACGACGCTTTTACGTTTGGGTTTAACGCATGGGCTATTTCGGGCAGAATTTCGATGTACGTCCACCCCGTTTTTTCTCCTTTTTTGTCAAACTTGCGTAGTTCTGCGGTAAATGCAACCATTGTTTTTCGTATTTCAAGACATTTATCAAGACTTTCCAAGTTTGTTTTACATCATAAGTCAAAACTTGGAAAGTTTTTTTCAAGACTTACCAAGTTTGTTCTTCATCGTAGGTCGAAACTTGGCAAGTCTTTTTGCGGTCAAAACTTAGAAAGTCTGAGATGACACAACAAATTTAGTATCCTCCACTGACAACCCTATGTCAGTATTGTGAATCAATTTTCAAAAATATATAAATTTTTTTTGTCACTTGTGTCCAGTTTCCATCTGACCGTTCGTCATTCGTACAAATTCAATTATTTCGTATCACTAAAACACATTTACGACCATGAACAAGTACTTATTTTCATTCTGGAACGCGATCCCTGCGGAAGATGCTTTTGCCAACCTTTCTCCTGAAGACATCCAAGCCGAAATTCAAAAATGGAACAACTGGATTGGTGGCATTGCCGCCCAAGGCAAGATGATTGCCACTGAAGCACTTTATCCAACGGGCAAAACGGTTTCGGGCTCAAACCATGTCATTACCGACGGGCCATTTACGGAAGGAAAAGAAATCATTGGGGGCTTTATGCTCCTTACGGCCGATAGCATCGACGAGGCCGTTGAGTTGTCGAAAGGCTGCCCTATTTATGAATCGGAAGGGCGCGTGGAAGTTCGTCAAATCCAAAGCTTTGCGTAATTTCTGAATGACAGAGGTTCACCAACTGGCGGAGCATCTTTTTCGGCACGAGTCGGGAAAGATGCTCGCCGTCCTGACGCGTTTGTTTGGTTTTCCTAATTACGACACCGCCCGCGATGTCGTGCAAGATACCCTATTGGCAGCCATGCAACACTGGAAAGTTCACGGTATTCCCGACAACCCCACGGGCTGGTTGTACGCAACGGCCAAAAACAAGGTGCTTGACCGCCTCCGTCGCGAACGCCTGCACAACGAACTCAGTGTGCATTTATCTCATCAACTTCAATCGGAACAAGCCATGCAGCAGCACATCGACCAGCTTTTTTTGGAGCACGAAATCGAGGACAGTCAGCTTCGAATGATGTTTGCTTGCTGTCATCCTAGCTTACCCCCCGAAGCGCAAATCACGCTCATTCTAAGAACATTATGCGGTCTGAGCATTCCCGAAATCGCCAAAGCCTTTTTATCGAACGACGAAACCATCAACAAACGGCTGTATCGGGTCAAAGACAAAATTCGTAGTACGCCCATTGAGCTGGAAGTACCAACTGGCAACGAGCTTATACCGCGTTTGGACGCCATTTTAAAGGCCATTTATTTGCTTTTCAACGAAGGTTACACTTCTCAATCGCCCGACCTGCTCATCCGAAAAGACCTGTGCGAAGAAGCGCTGCGTTTGGGGACATTGTTGTACCAACACCGTTACACGGCTTTGCCCAAAACGGCGGCTTTGTTGTCGCTGATGTATTTTCAAGCCTCTCGCTTTGAGGCGCGCCAAGATGAAGAAGGTAATATTGTGCTGTTGGCGCACCAAAATCGCCAAAAATGGCATCCTCAGCTTATTAAACAGGGTATTTATTACCTCGATGAAGCCTCGCGCGGCGATGAAATCAGTTCCTATCACCTCGAAGCGGCTATTGCCAGCTACCACGCCCGCGCCGAGACGTTTGAAAAAACCAACTGGCAGGCAATTACGTATTTGTATCGGTTGCTGGAACAAATCAATCCCAGCAGTATGGTGCAGTTTAACAAGGCCATCGCCATTGGTTTTGCCGACGGCCCGCAGCGCGGCATTGATGCCTTATTGCCCCTGACAAATTTGGCCAAAAACCAGTACTACCAAGTAGCTTTGGGTGATTTTTACGCCCAACTCTCCCAAAAAGCCACCGCCAAAGCCCATTACGAAACTGCCATCCAACTCACGACCTCGAAAGCTGAATGGCAGTTGATTTGGAAAAAGATAGAAGCACTGTGAGTCGCAGTGAGCGGGGTTGCTCACAACCTCGCTTATACGCGGTTGCCGTCGGGGTATGAGTACCCCGACGCACGTTATCGCTTGTGAGCGGGGTTGCTCACAACCCCGACGCACGCACATTAATAATCCACAGGCTCTAAAAAGCCCATTTTGCCCGATTGGTAATCTTGCAAGGTCTGCATGATTTCGGCTTGGGTATTCATCACAAACGGGCCGTAACTTACAATCGGCTCGTTGATGGGTTCGCCTCCTAAAATCAATAAACGAGTTTCATCACCCTGTGTCGTGACGGTCACCCACTCGCCTTTTTGACTCAATTTGGCAATGTTTTTCGCAGGAAGTTGTTTTTCGTTATTGAAACTCGCACTTCCCCGCGCTACGTGTACGGCTATGTTGAAACCTTCGGGCAATTGCAGATCAAATTCGGTGTTTCCTTTTACAATTACCTCCACCAAAAGAACGGGCGAGTAGGTCAACGCAGGGCCTTTGACCCCCTCTATTTCCCCCGAAATTACCCGCAACTGCGTTTGGTCGTTGAGCTGCACCGTTGGGATTTGTGCCGAAGTGAGTTCTTGATAACGCGGCTTTTCCATTTTGTGAGCGCGCGGCAGGTTGACCCACAACTGCACAAAATCAAGCACACCGCCTTGACGCGAGAAATTGATTTCGTGTTTTTCTTCGTGTACCAACCCCGAAGCCGCCGACATCCACTGCACGTCGCCCGCAAAAATCACCCCTTTATTTCCTGCCGAATCGCGGTGCTGCAATGCCCCGTCAAACACCACCGTTACGGTTTCAATACCACGGTGTGGGTGTTCGTCCACCCCTTTTGGTACAGGTGACGGTTTCACCTGCATAGGCCCGTGGTGGTCGAGCATCAAAAAAGGGCTAAAATCGCTGAAACGCTGCGAAGGAATCATGCTTTGTCCCACAAAACCGTCGCCTACTTGCTGCGGGCGGCCTACCCACGTATAGTCGATACTTTTGAATGATTTCATTATTTGGTCGTTAAAATGTGATTGATGTGGTCAATTTCGTCCTGAAAAATACTGTGCGGTGCGTTGGGATAAATTCTTTCGGTAACAGTCGCGCCCAACGTCCGAAACACTTCGCTGCTGTCTTGTACGCGGTCTTTGGGAACGTGCGCATCCACGTCCGAACAGCCCAAAAAAATCGGTGTTCCTGCAAAATTTCCCGTGTAGCGTTCGGTTTTTACGCTGTCTCCAATGACACCGCCGCTCAAAATAAACACGCCCCCAAAAGGCTGTGCATGACGGGCAACAAACTCCGAGGTCAAACAAGCTCCTTGCGAAAAGCCCAAGAAATACACGTTTTCCGACGAAATACCCGCCGCTTTTACCGTATCAAGCAACTTCTTCAACACGGCCAAGCCCGACGACAAACCAGGTTCGTTTTGGGCCTCTGGCGCCAAAAAACTGTACGGATACCACGTATTTCCCGTCGCTTGGGGGGCAGCTAGTGCAAAACCATCGACGGCCAATTCGGACGCAAGGCTCAAAATACTCTGAGCGCTTGCACCCCGACCGTGAGTCATAATGAGTACGCGTTTGGCTTGGTCAAGGGGTACACCCGCCCAAACCGTATTTTTTATCGTGTGCATGTTAGTTGTCAGTTAATGTTAGGGTGAGGTTACTCAATCCCGTATTTTTTATAAACCGCTTCGATTGAAATAGGTTGCAACAACTGCTCAATTTTCTCACGATTGCGTTCTTGCCAAGGGGGAAGTTTTAAGGCTTGACCCAATTTAGCTTTTTCTTCGTCCAACAAAAAGCCTGGAGGCGTGGTAGCGACTTCAAACAATACTCCACCTGGTTCGCGGAAGTAAATCGAATGAAAATACTGACGGTCAAGCACGTTGGTAGGCATAAATCCAGCCGACATCACGGCTTCTCTCACTTCCAACTGCGAAGCGTCGGTAGGCGTATCAAAGGCAATGTGGTGAACGGTACCTGCCCCGCCAAGTCCCCAGCGGTTGTTGCTATCCCAAACGATGTCCACGTACTGACCCGCTCCTGTGTTGCCTTTGGCCGCGTAACGGCGTCTTGGGCCTGATTCCGCAATAAACTCGTAATTGAGCGAGTTGGCCAACAAAGCCTCAGTGCGTTCGTAGCTCGTTTCCCAAAGTTCTACGCCCCAAAATCCACGAATCGAATACTCAAGCGGAATATGACCGTAGGTAAATCCTGGACGAAAATCTGTATCGTTGGCAATCAACTCCAAACCTAAGCCATCGGGGTCTTCAAAATACACCACTACTTCGTTGAAGCGTTGTTGGGGTGCTTTGTAAAGAATCCCGTATTGGTCAAAACGTTTCAACCAATAATCGAGGGCAGCAGTCGGAATCGAAAATGCGGTGGTAGCGGCTTGGCCTTTTCCGTGGCGGCCTTTTTGCGACCCAGCCCCGAACGGGAAGAAGGTCAAAATACTACCTGCGTTGCCTGTTTCGTCGCCGTAGTAAAAGTGATATACGTCGGGGGCGTCAAAATTGACCGTTTTTTTCACCAAACGTAATCCCAAAAGACCTACGTAAAAATCAACATTTTGTTGAGGGTCAGCGGCAATGGCTGTTACGTGGTGTATTCCTTTTATTAATTGTGTCGTTTCCATGTTCTTAGTTGTTTATTGTTATTCGGGTTGTTTTTGATGCTACAAAGGTCATGCAAAACCCCACGCCGTTCAATGGCGAAACACAGGAATACGTTGTCAAAATCAAGGAAGCTGTTTTTTTCTCAAAATTCTGCTCAATGCTTGCGTTTATTTTTGTAATTTATTTTATTTACGTAATTAATTACGTAATTATTTAAACACAACAGTCGCATGGATTTTTATCGTACCTTAGGCTACGTAGCGCTTGGGAGCTACATGCGCCGCCTCGGAGAAGTGAGCCTACAAGCATCGGCCCAAGTGTATCAGATGTACGGCATGGAAATGGAGGTTAAATGGTTTCCCGTTTTTTTGTCAGTAGCGCAAAACGAGGCCGAAACGGTTTCTAAAATTGCCGAATACATCGGTCAATCGCACGTTGGGGTCAGTTTGATGGTCAAAGAAATGACCAAAGCGGGTTTGTTTGAAACCCAAAAAGGCCCAACCGACAAACGTGAAACGCTCGTAAAACTCACCGAAAAAGGGCAAGAAATGAACCTTCGCATGAACGAACTGCTGGAGGATTTGCAGGATACGATGAATGAAGTGCGCAACGAATGCGAAACTGACGTGCTGCGGTCGTTGATGGAATACGAACAAGTCATTTTGAAAAAACCGTTACCCGAACGCATCAAGGCTCGCTTAAAACAGCGCGAACGCAATAAAGTGACAATTGTACCCTTCGACCCAGCCAACGAACGCCACCGCGAAGGGTTTAAACGCATTAATTACGAATGGATTGAGCGCTATTTTAAAGTAGAACCCCTCGACATGGAGTCGCTCGAACATCCAGAGAAATTCTACATCCAAAAAGGCGGCATCGTGCTGTTGGCCGAATACCAAGGGCAAATTGTGGGTACATCGGCCCTTAAACCCATGACCGACGATTGCATGGAATTGTCTAAAATGGGCGTGGACAACAACGCCAAAGGTTTAGGCATTGGTGAATTATTGGGGCAGTCTATCATTGATGAAGCGCACCGCATGGGTTTAAAACGCTTGTATTTGGAAACTAATTCGCGCCTGCTTCCCGCCCTCAACCTTTACCAAAAATTAGGCTTCAAAACCGTCAAAGACTTCAGCTCGCCCTACTCCCGCGCCGACGTGGCGATGGAGCTGTGGCTGGGGTAAAACTTTTGCCGTTGGCGCTTTTGTACTTAGTCAATACAAGATTCTCGTACAAGCTCCATGAACCGTAAGACATTTATAAAACAGCTTTCCGTGGTGGGATGCGCCGTCCCTTTTCTGCAAAATTCGCCTTTTTTGAAGCACGATTCGGAAGACGATTTTTACAAAAAAGTGGTAGAAGCCAATGCGAAAGAACTCGCCAGACTTACGCTTGCTCTAAGCCAACCCATCAAACAACTTCGGCGGAGTTTAGGGTTTGACTTGGCCAATTTGTCAGCGGGGTACGTCGAGCCTACTTCTCGTTATTTTCGTCAACCAGAGGTGCTAGGAATGATGGAAAAAATCATGTCCTTTTTGGAGAAAGAACAAAAACCCGACGGTACGCTCGATTTTGGCAATCTTTCGTCGCCACCCGATACGGCTTTTATCATTGACCCACTTTGTGCGGCGGCCCGTATTATCAAAAATGAACCCTCACTCCAGTCGATTTTTGGACAGCTGCAACGTTTTATTCAAAAAGCCTGTGGGCAGCTAACCGTCGGTGGGGTGCATACGCCCAACCACCGCTGGGTAGTAAGTGCCGCCCTCGCCAAAGCCAACAGTTTGTTTCCCAACCCTGCGTATGTCAATCGGATGAACGAATGGCTTTCGGAAGTGGTGTTTCAGGACAAAGATGGGGTTTATCTCGAACGCAGCGTTACGTACGCCGAGGTGGTCAACCGCTCGTTGATTTTTATGGCGCACTACGGCGGCAAAACCCAACTGCTCGAAAAAGTGAAGAAAAACCTCACTTGGCTTTATTACTGCATGGAACCCAACGGCGACATGGTAACGGTACAATCGCGCCGCCAAGACGCCTTTATGCTACGCCTCATCACCGAGTTTTATGTGCACTATCGGTACATGGCGATTCAGCAAAACGACCCGCTTTTTGGTGCTATGGTACAGTTTATTGAGACAATGCCCAATTTTCAAGAAACGGTGGAGAAAGATTTGCTCTACTATATGCTTGAAAATCCGCTGTTGAAGAAAACTCCTACCAACGGCTCTTTGCCTTTGGTTTACGAGAAAAAATTTGACGGAATTTCGCTCTTGCGCAAACGCAAAAACAACGAAAGTCTTTACCTCTTTGCGGGTGCCGATTGGCCGATTCAAGTAGCTTCGGGACGCTCAACCAACCCCAACTTTTTTGCCTATCGCAAAGGCCAAGCCATCCTAAAACACGTTCGGCTTTCTACGTCTTTTTTCAGTACAGGTTATTTTCGGGGAAAAGGAATTGAAAAAACGGCGAAAGGGTATCGAATTGGGCAAACGATTGAGGCGCCTTATTACCAGCCTTTGCCCAATAAATACAAAAAAGCCGACGGCGATTACCAGTTATCCCAAAGTACCGATGGCCGTTTTTGGAACAAAATGGACTTTGAACACCGCCCCGTTAGCAACGTCCAAACCCTAAAAACAGAGATTGTTTACGAAGAAAAAGACCAAAAACAGCTCCTCCATTTGACCGTAAACGGGCCAGAAGGCGTGCGGGTAGTGGTGGAATTGTGTTTTCACGAACAAGGGGAATTAGCTCATTGCATTCCTTCATCTGCCAACCCTACCGATCACTTTTTACCCGAAGGTTACGGCCAGTTCAAAGCAGGAAACGACACCATTACGTTTGGTCCTGGCGTCAAAAAACACGAATCCATCCGAGGCTTGGAGGGCGAGTTGTACAGTACCCATTTTGGAACACTCCGCACCAACGGGCGCTACGTATTCCTAACGGCCATTTGTCCGTTTCAGCACACACTAGAAATTTACTAAGAAAAAGGGCTGCTTTCCAACGAAAGCAGCCCTCAAATACCTGTATTAGAACTTCAACGTACTTGGTAAATATTTGGCTACCAAGTCTTCGTAGTATGGTTTCAACTCTTGTACGTTTGGCGGATAAGGCACTTTTGAGTACAAATCGTACGGATTAAATTTGTTTACCCACTCAAACATTTTGTGGTCGTGCTTACTCATCAAGTGGTCGTAAGCGCCCTCACGGTGCTGCGAGTAAAATGAGTGATAACGGAGCATGTACAATCCTTCTTCAGGAATGTAGTTTTTCATGATTTGGTAGATGTACTCATCGTGTCCCCAGCTCAATTTTACGTTGTCCAAACCGCAATTTGGCTCATAAATACCATATTTTGTATTGAAACGTGCGTCTGTGCTGTCGGGATTCAAATCAAAAAACTCAGGATAAACGATGCGATCTGAGTGTTTGCAACCCACAGGGAAAGTATCACCAACCACCGCCCATTGTGGCTCACCAAAAAGGCAAAGAACTTTACCCAAATCGTGCAAAAAGCCCGTCAAAACAAACCAATCAGGGTGACCATCTTGACGAATTGCTTCTGACGTTTGGAGCAAGTGTTGAAGCTGATCCAAATCGGTGTCTGGATCCGAGTCGTCCACCAAGGTATTCAAAAACGCAACGGCATCCCAAATAGACATTTCGCGTTTGTTGAACGCCAAAAATTCGCGCTCTTTTTCCACCACAAAATCGTAGGTTTGATAGGTGTGGTTCAAACGATAGAACTCTCTAACGGTATTTACCCGCTCAGAATCTTCATAGTTACGATAATCATCCTTGGCTTTTGTGCCAGGTTCGGGGTAGCGTTCGAGTACGTCGTCTTCCCAATCTTCCAGGCTTTGAAGCGGTGTTGGATTTACATTTTCCATTTTTATGTTGTTAAGAATATTTGATGCGACATGACGAACCAATGGGTTCTTTCATTGCAAGTATAAAATATAATTTTTCTACAAAATAATGGCACTGAGTTATTTTTCAATGCAAACGTTTGTAATTATTTAAAATAAATGTGCGACCTGCCCAAGACCGTGCTACGCCCCTTGAATAACGGGCAAAACAGCCTCAATCGCCGCGCGGTTTGCTTCTTTGTCGTCGGGCAGCATGAGGTGTGTCCCTAGTTCTTCTTCCGACTCATCCACCGCAAATCCTGGCGGAATGGTGGCCACCTCAAACAGCTGATGCGAAGGCACGCGGAAGTAAATCGAACGGAAATATTTGCGGTCGCGGACTTCGGTCACTTGCATTCCCAACTCCTCCACCAACCGATGACGCAAAGCCAATAACGCTTCAAACGTTTCGACTTTCCAAGCCACGTGGTGAACTGTACCCAAGCCGTTTTTGCCGCGTGGTGCATCGGCCGCTGCCCGAACAAGCTCAAGGCAACTTCCCGCTCCTCCTTCATTGACTTTCAAGCGAATACGCTCACCTTCCTGCCCGATTTCGGCCATGTTCATTTCGGAAGTCAAAAACGCGCGAAGGACGTCCCAATCGCTCGCCGCCACCCACAACGTCACGTGGTGAATGCCTCGAATCCCTACCTCAGCCGACACCTCGTCCGTGACGTAAGGAGTGCGGGTATCCGAATCGTCGGCAATGAATTCCAACTGCAAGCCCGACGGGTCGCGAAACCAACGAACCTCTTGCCCAAACCGCTTCGAAGTGGTAACGGCAAAGCCATTTTCGGTCAACCGTTCCGACCAAAATGCCAATGCCGTACTTGGCACCGAAAAAGCGGTGGAAATAATCAAACCCGTTCCTTCTTCACCCGCCCGCACGCCTTGGCCTTTGTACGGAAAAGTGGTAAAAACGGTACCAGGTGTACCTACTTGGTCGGCGTAGTAAAAGTGATACACCGAATTATTATCAAAATTGACGGTCTTTTTGACCAACCGAAGCCCAAGGATTTTGGTATAAAAATCATAGTCTTCCTGCGCGTCGTTGACCGTCGCCGTGACGTGGTGAAGTCCTTTGAGTAATTGCTGTGTGTTCATAAGAAAATGGGGGTTAGAAAACCTCCCGAAAGTTCTGAAACTTTCGGGAGGTTAGCACTAGACATTCGGAAGATTAGTTCTAAACTCAGTAAAAGCTACGTTCTCTGCTTTTTTGAAGACTTTGCTAAAATGCGCCACATCTTCGTAACCAAGCTGATACGCAATCTCTTTGGCACTTAATTCGGAATAACGCGCCAAGCGCTTTGCTTCCAATACCAAACGGTTTTGGATAAAATCCTTGGCCGATGTCCCCGTTTCAGCTTTGATAACGTCGTTGAGGTGATTGGCCGTTAGGAGCTGTCGGTCGGCATAATCGCCCACTTTGTGAAACTGCTTGAACAACTGCTCCACATCGTTTTTAAACTGCTTCACAATCTCCGACTTACGCTTGTCGAGGGGTTTATTGGGCAAATAGTTAGCCGCTTTGAAGCGTTTGCACTGCACTAAAAACAGTTTTAACCACGCCCCCACGGCCTCCCATTTTTGCAGATTTGACTCCGCCACTTCGTTGGCAATGGCCGACAAAAACGGTTGAAGTTGGTGCATTTCGGCGGTTGTCAGTTCGATAGGGCGCGATTCGTCGCAGTTGAAAAACAAATCCATGTCGTACAACTGCGCGGGAGCAATGCTATAATTTTGAAGAAAATCGGGACGAAACAACACCACGTGACCGCGCGGCGTGGGCTGCGTCAGGGTCACGTGGTGAATTTGCTCAGGCGACACAAAATAAACGGTGTTGGGCCGTAGCGGATAATTGGTAAAATCAATTTGGTGCGTTCCTTCGGCTTCTTCCACCACCAATACCGTAAAGTAATCGTGGCGGTGGGGCAAATCAGGCGTTTGGTTGCGCCGTTCTTCGACCTCCTGCATCGTCCGATACACAAACGGAACCGAAAGGTGCGCTTGCCGAATGTGAATGGGTTCTTTCTCAGACATCATCCGAATCATAGACGATGACCTTTTCCCACAGGTGCGCGCAGTTTTCCACAAATTTGTGGTGAACAGGGTGGTCTTGATAGACATCTTGTGCCTCTTTGGTATCAAAAAGCATCAACCACGACACCGAATACGAACGGTCAATTACCCCACGGTGTGTATCGGCAACTTTGCCAATATGGGCCAATTTTACACCTTCAATCGACGTCAAGGTTTGCAAACCTGCCACAAGCGCCTCGCGATCAGCGGCACTATCAGGGTTGTTTAAGAAAAAGAATACGTGATGAACAAACATGCGTTTGGGGATTATTAGTTGGGTTATTACACAATTGGCAATAGAAGGTTAAAAATACATTTTTTTACCTTTTTTTCTACAAAGTTCGGCGCAAAGTAGCCGTCGGAATATCAAGTTGTTCGCGGTATTTTGCCACGGTTCGGCGGGCCACGGGATACCCTTTTTCGGCCAATAATTCTGCCAGTTGGAAATCGTTTAGCGGGCTTTGTTTGTCTTCCTGCGCCACCAACTCCGCCAAGGCCAGCTGAATCTGCCGATTCGATACTTCCTCACCCGAGTCAGTCTTAACACCTTCCGTAAACAAATCTTTGAGGTGAATGACGCCAAAAGGCGTTTGGGCGTATTTACCGCTGGTCACCCTCGAAATCGTCGAAACGTCCATCTGAATCCGTTCGGCCACGTCGCGAAGTACCATCGGTTTGAGCATCCGTACATCGCCCGTTCGGAAATAGTCTTCCTGCAATTTCACAATCGTACGCATCGACTTCAACATCGTATTTTGACGCTGCTGTATCGCATCAATGAGCCAGTTGGCGGCATTGATTTTGGAATTGACGTAGGTATTGGCCGCTCGTGATTTCCCCAAGTCATGGGTATATGATTTGTTGATTTTCAGCGGCGGAATCCGTCGATTGTTCAGTTCCACTTCTATCAAATCCCCATCGACCATGACGATGTAATCGGGAATCACGTTATCTTTTACGCCCAACACCTCTGCTTGGTTGCTTGTACTAACAGGCTGAGGGTTAAGTGTTCCGACAAACGCCAATACATCTTTGAGTTGGTTAGCATTGATTCCCAGCCCTTTCATGAGTTTTTCGTAGCTCCGCCCCGCCAAGTCATCAAAGTGTTTCTTGACCAGTTCTTTGGCCAACGTAGCTTCGGGCTCCTGACGCCGTTCCAACTGCAACAACAAACAATCTTGCAGGTTTTTAGCTCCTAAACCCGCAGGCTCCATGTGGCGTAGCAGGTCAATCAACTCCATCATTTCGGTGACTTCCACGTAAATTCCGCTCGTAAACGAAACATCATCTGCCAGCGCCTCGGCGGTATAAGTCAAGTATCCTTCGTCGGTCAGGGAATCTACCAAAAAATCGGCTAAAATCTGTTGCCGCTCCGTCAGCAAGAGCAAATGAAACTGTTCCTTTAACTCTTGTCGCCAAGAAACATTTTCAACTACGGCAGGGGTGTAAGTCGTATCGTCGTCAGAATAATTATTGATACGTGTTTTGTAATCAGGCACATCGTCGTCTCTAAACTCATCCCAATCCATGTAATCTTGCGTACGGTCATCGCCACGGTCACTGACACCACCTTCGGCGGCATTATCCCAGTCGTCGTCCGATGATTCTTCGTTTCCTTCGTCCAAAAAAGGATTTTCCTCCAGCTCGTTTTTGATATGTTGCTCCAACTCAAGGGTATTGAGTTGCAAAAAATTGAGCAGCTGTATCTGCGCTGGGGATATTTTGAGCGATTGTTTTTGTGTCTGAACTAAATTTAACATAGCTGGCTGTTGGTGACCAAAACATTCTTATACATTATGGTAACGTAAAAGCAACGTATTGATTACCTTTTTTTGTTCCAAGTTTCGTTCCTCCGCAGGCCATCACAATGTACTGTTTGCCATTGACCTGATAGGTAGCAGGCGTTGCAAAGGCGGCCGCGGGGAGTTTGGTTTCCCAAAGCAATTTACCTGTTTTTTTGTCAAATGCCCTAAACATTCCATCTTTCGTGGCGGCAATAAACAGCAGTCCACTGGCCGTAATCACGGGGCCACCGTAGTTTTCTACCCCCGTATTTTTTATTCCTTTTTCGAGCAATGCAGGCTCATATCCAAAAGGAATTTTCCAACGGTATTCCCCCGTATTGAGGTCAATGGCGTTGAGTGTTCCCCAAGGCGGCGTAATGGCTGGGAGCCCTTTGCTGTCCAAAAACTTATTGTAACCCGTGCTTGTGTAAGGTAAGTAAGGCATTTTTGAATTACCGCCGCCGCTGGCTTCTTTTTTCTCTTCACCAAACAAAAATGCCACCAACGCCTGCTTGTCGGCCGCGCTGAGGGTCGTAAAACCTGGCATCATGCCTTTGCCCGACGTAATGAGGTTGGACACGAAGGCTTTGTCGCGTTTGGTTGAAATATCCACCAACGACGGATACCCACTTTTAGCATTTCCCTTCCGTTCTGGCCCGTGGCAAGAGGTACAAAGCGTGGCATAGGTACGTTCGCCCAGTGGCAAATGCGCCAGCGCGTCTTGCTTAGGGGTGTCTTTCATGGTCAAAATCCACGCCATTTCGTTGCTGTTGACATACATGATACCCTCAGGATCCACGGCGGCCCCGCCCCATTCGGCCCCACCGTCAAAGCCAGGAAAAATCACTGTTCCTTCTTTTGAAGGCGCGGCAAAGAGCGCATTCTTGTATTTTTTCACGTTCGCAATTAGCTCTTCGCGGTTTTCGGCATAGGGGCTGATTTCCTTTTCCGTCACCGTAGGCGACTGACGCGCAAATGGTGCAGGCTTGGTCGGGACGGGTTGGGTTGGCCACGTTTGTTCGCCCACCAAATTGGATTTGTGCGCAGGTACTTCTTTGATAGGAAACAGCGGCTTTCCCGTTACGCGGTCAAATACAAACACATAGCCTTGCTTCGTCACTTGGGCTACGGCGTCGATGTTCTTGCCATTTTGTTTAACCGTCACTAAATTAGGCGGAGCGGGCAAATCGCGGTCCCAGACGTCGTGGTGCATGGTTTGGAAATGCCACAATCGCTTGCCTGTACGCGCATCCAAGGCGAGTAAGCAGTTGGAAAACAAGTTTTGCCCTTTGCGATTTCCCGCATAAAAATCGTAGGCAGCCGAGCCCGTCGGCACGAACAAAATGCCTCGCTTGCGATCCACCGACATCCCCGACCAGTTGTTGGCCGCTCCTACATCCGTATTTTTATAGGCATTTTTGGGAAAGGTTTCGTACCCAAACTCTCCAGGATACGGAATGGTGTGGAAAGTCCACGCCAATTTCCCCGTTTTGACATTAAACGCCCGAATATCGCCTGGAGCAGCATCCGCCCCTTCCGACAACCGAACGGGCATCACAATCAGGTCTTCAAAAATGGTCCCAGGGGTGTTCGACACCATAAATTTATCTTTGGCCGATTCGGGTAATCCTGTGTGCAAATCCACCCGACCATTTTCGCCAAAAGAAGGAATCGTTTTACCCGTTTTTGCGTCGATGGCGTACAAATACGGCCCCATCGTGTGCAAAATTCGCTCGTCGTTTCCTTCCCGCCAGTACGCCACACCACGGCTGGTGCTCGCCCAGTTTTTGAGTGGGTCGCCAAACCGCCACAATTCTTTTCCCGTAGCCGCATCCAAGGCAAACGCCTGCACGGAGGCCGTCACGCCGTACAAAACACCGTTGACCACAATCGGATTTACCTGCATTTGTCCCGAATCAGGTGTAGCATACGTCCACGCGACTTTCAAATTTTGCACGTTTTCGGGCGTAATCTGCGTAAGGGTAGAATAGTGATTACGCTCAGGGCCGCCGAGGTATTCTGGCCATTCTTCCGAAGAAGTTTGGATTTTATTTCCCCAAGGAAACTGAGCAGCCACGAGGGCGATAAGCGCAACGGGAAGGAGACGTTTCATACGTAACAAAAATGAAGTTAATGCTTTCTTTTAAAGTCAGCTTTTGGGGGTCAGTTACTCACAAAGACAATAGGCAATACACATATCTTCTTTGCATTTGGGCGGTTTTGCTTTAAAATCAAATAAAAATGTGTTGATTTGAACCCTTGAATAACATTTACTAGAAAAAACCGTTACTTTCTCGGAGATTTAGTGATTATTTTGGCAAAATGTTTGCGGTAGCGTTTGGTATTATGATGAGACGATTAGCTTTCACCTTCTTATTGGGACTCTGTTTGCGAGTAGGTTACGCCCAAGACCCGCAGTTTTCGCAATTTTATGCGAACCCCTTGTACCTTAACCCTGCTTTTGCGGGGGGAGACTTGGCGCCTCGTGTCATGATGAACTACCGTAATCAATGGCCTGGGTTATCGGCCAACTACGTTACTACTTCTTTCGCCGTTGATCATTATTTTTCCAATGTCAACAGCGGGGTTGGGTTGATGTTTGTCAATGATTCGCAAGGAACGGGAAGCCTTCGTAGCTCCGAAGTTTCGGGACAATATTCGTATCAGTTGCGTTTCAATGAAAGCACTGCCTTGCGCATGGGCTTACAAGGTACGTACGGAAATCGCCGCGCCAATTTATCGGATTTAACGTTTGGCGACCAATACACCAACCGTGGTTTTACAGGGAATGCTACCGCCGACCCGATTGCACTTAACGGCTCACCTTCAATACATTATTTAAGTTTTTCAACGGGACTTTTACTTTACTCCGACAAATATTGGATAGGCGTGGCAGCGCACCACATCAACCGCCCCGAACAAGGCTTTTTTCAAGTAGCGGATGGGACGCGCCTTCCCCTCAAAGGAAGTTTGCACGCGGGTTTGCGCATTCCGTTTGGGGGATACACGGGCTTAGGCGATGAATTAGACCGCGAAATGAGCATTTCGCCCGCTATCAATTATAAGTTTCAAGGAAAATACGACCAGCTCGATTTGGGGGTATATGTCACCTATTCACCCATTGTCCTTGGGCTTTGGTACCGTGGCTTGCCCATCAAAAAGTACGTCGCCAACATTTCTAACCGCGAGTCGCTCATTGCCTTGGTAGGTTACCGCCACGACCGTTTCTCGTTTGGGTATAGCTACGACATCACGGTGTCATCGTTGGGGCTACCTAGCGGCGGTTCGCACGAGATTTCACTCGCTTACACCTTCGACTACGAGCCTTCACCCCGCAAACGTCGGGTTAAGAAAGACAAACAATTGTCTTGTCCGAAATTCTAGGAAGCACTGAAAGTGGTTGTGAGCAACCACTGGCACAATGGACGCGGTTATGAGTAACCGCTGGTACGATAGACGTGGTTGTGAGCAACCACTTTCACGACAAGCGCGGTTGTGAGCAACCGCTTTCACAGTGCCCGCGGTTGCTCACAACCGCGTTTCCGCATTTGAGCGCACAATGCACTACAACTTCACTTGATTCGCTACTACGTCTTTGAGGCGCTGGTCGTGGGTTACAACGACGAGGCTTGCCCCAATTTGCTCCGATTGATTTTTGAGAAGCGTAATTACTTTGTCACAGTTGTCATCGTCCAAGCTCGAAGTAGGCTCGTCGGCCAAAATCACCGCAGGATTGTTCATCAAAGCACGGGCAATGCTCACGCGTTGCTGCTCCCCTTGACTCAATTGATGCGTTTTTTTGGATAAATGTTCGGCAAAACCCAACTCTTCGGCCAGCGCGCGAGCACGGTTTTTATCTTGAAATTTTTGGGCTAAATAATTGGGCAAAAGCACATTTTCTAACACGCTCAGCGAACTCACAAAATGGGGTTTTTGATAGACAATCCCGATTTGGCTCGCCCGAACCGCTGCCGCTTCTGCTACCGACAAGGGAGTAATATCCTTATCTCCAATGATGACGCTCCCCCCTTCGGGACGCAACAAAAGTGCCATTAAGTGAAGCAAAGTAGTTTTTCCTCGCCCCGACTGCCCCAAAATCAACAGGGCTTCACGGTCGGCGCAAGTTATGTCTGGAAACGTAAATCGTTTTTGTGGACTGTACGAAAACGTAAGGTTCTGGCAAGAAATCATTGATTTTTATGAGTTAGGAAATTCGGGAGGGTTATTCTCCCGAATCAAATCTTTCGTATCACTTTTATTGTCGGAAACGGCGTTTCACGATTTCAAGCAAATCGCCAACGACATCCCCCGTCATGTCCCAAAGGTACTGCGACGCAAATTTATACGTAATCAACGAACGGGCTGTATCGTAATCAGGGGCTTGTTCCAATTCCGAAATGGCCGTTTCGTAGGCACTGTTGCTTCCGTTAAACAAATGGTGGATGAACATAAACTTCTGGTTCAACGGAATACTCTGCGAAATGCTGGTAATCGCTTGCTTCTGATACACATCCGAAATACTCGATTGTTCTACCCGCAAACGGTCATTGAGTGACTCTTTTACCCCATTTTCACTTCCACCAACCACTTGATTAAGGGTGGCGGGCGTAGGGTTTGCAGGAGCAGGCGGCGTATAGCTCACAGGCTCTTGTTTTTGCACAGGTTCAGTTGGTTTTGCTGGTATTGGCTCGGGCGCAGGAATAGCCACGGGCGTATATTCAGGCTCGGGTTCTTCTTCTGGCTCAGGTTCAGGAACAAGGGTATCAAAGAAGGAGCGATTGGGTTCATCAACTACCTTTGGCGGTTCAACGCGCGTTGTTTTTTTGACAAGATGAGTGATATCTAAGGGTACTTTTGCCGAAAAATGCCCTACCCACTGTTCAATATTATCCAGTTCGTCAGCGTGTTTTTGCAAGGCTTGCTCCGACCATTCAATCGCCTGATTCACATAAACGAAGCTGCGGTCTTTCATTCCTTTGGCCAGCTCTTGCGGAATAAATTTATTAAACCGAACGTACTTGCAAAGCTGCTGCACCAAATCGGCCGTCACCGAAAAATTAGCTTGGTCGCGAAAAAGCTCATTAAAATACGAGTTGGGATCAATCAATAATACCAACGTATTTTTGGTTGCCTCCAATAAAATAGGTTCTAGTGCTTCTCGCTTGACCGAAATGTTGCGCGAGACAACATTCATAAATTGCTTCAACGCTTCTTTCACCTCGCCCTGCTCAAAGTCGAAATAAGGACTACGAAAGGTCTCCGCATCGGCTCGCCATTTTTCGTATAAACTACTGATAACAAACAGATTTATCTGTGGAATCGCTGTCAAATTCAGAATTTGCTGACCCGACGCCGTGGTGTTCTGAGCAAAGAAATCATCGCATACTTTCCGCGCAAACCGCTGACTATAGTCGTTGAGTGCGCTGAGATTAAACTTGTGGAGCATCCTAAAATTTGTTTGTTTTGTAAAGGTAATCGGCGAAAATCAGTTATCCGAATTATTTTAGTTCATAAGTCACTAGAACATCAA
This sequence comes from Runella sp. R5_40, assembly GCF_057652295.1. Classification (NCBI taxonomy): domain Bacteria; kingdom Pseudomonadati; phylum Bacteroidota; class Cytophagia; order Cytophagales; family Spirosomataceae; genus Runella; species Runella sp. R5_40. The sequence goes on from NZ_JBYFCH010000001.1 coordinate 397,993, forward strand.
CCCTACCGTATGTTTATTGAACCCAATCATCATTCCCAACCTAAACAAACAAGCCTTGGCTGGATAGAAGTCGTCTGTGGTTCGATGTTCTCTGGCAAAACCGAAGAGCTCATTCGCCGCCTCAATCGTGCTAAAATTGCGCGCCAAAAAGTTGAAATTTTTAAACCCGCCATTGATAAACGCTATCATGACGAGGACATTGTCTCGCACAACGAAAATTCGATTCGCTCTACTCCCGTCAATACCTCCGAAGAAATAGTACTTTTCGCAGGTGATTGCGACGTGGTCGGCATTGATGAAGCGCAATTTTTAGACCAAAATCTAGTCGAAGTTTGTAATAAACTTGCCAGCAGCGGAAAGCGCGTCATCGTCGCGGGCCTTGACATGGACTTTTCGGGCAAGCCTTTTGGGCCTATGCCGCTCTTAATGGCTGTGGCAGAATATGTTACAAAGGTCCACGCTATTTGCGTTACCTGTGGCTCGGTGGCCCAATACTCCTACCGAAAGGTAACGTCTCAAGATAAAATTTTATTGGGCGAAACCGACTCTTACGAGGCGCGTTGCCGAAGATGCTACCATTTGGGCGATTTGGCCTGATTCTTGTTGGCAATTTATATCGAATAAAAAACGCTACTTATGCGAGGTCTGCTTTCAACGTTGTGCTTTTTTCTAGTGTCGTGTGCGCTTTATGCCCAGGGAGGTTACTTATTGCTTTCGGGTAAAATCATTGATAAAATATCCCAAAAGCCTATCCCTCATGCGTACATTGGCATGATGAGTAAAGGCACAGGAACACTCACCAACGAAGACGGGCAGTTTTTCTACCGCTTCCCACGTATTGCGTCAGATTCTGCTTTGGTGGTCTCGGTGTTTGGCTACCAGCCTTTCCAACAAAAAGCGTCGGCGTTTCAACCCAACCAAAAAGACGTAGTCATTGAGCTTCAACCTGCCCAACTACGGGTGGTGGATAGTTCGTACATCAAGTCGTTTGAAGCCCGAAATTGGGTGTCGGAGGCGTTGCGTAAAATCAAGAAAAACAGCTCGCCTAATCCTTACCTACTGACGGGTTTTTACCGCGAATCGCTCCAACAAAATGGCGAATACGTGGACATTCGCGAAGCGGTATTGCAAGCCGAAAAAGACCCTCGCCCCAAAATTTTGGTTCCTCAGAAGGTAAAAGCCCTTCGCGGGCGCAACTTTGCCAGTCAAAATCGCTCGAAAGTAATGGAAGGATACGCTTTCCCGAACGGTGCCAGTATTGTGACCAACTCCATTGACATTTCTATCCCCGAATACCTCGACGGCAAAAATTTGTACGATTACGGCTATGAGCTCGACGATACCATTACCACCTACCTCGACAAGCAAGTGTATCGAATTTTGTTCCGCCCCGTGAGCGCAGGAATCAAAGCGGCCCGCAACGGCATTATGTACATCAATTCTTCGGATACAGCCATCGTTCGCATCGAATATGACTTTACCCCCGAAGGCGTCAAAGACGTTTTGAAAACCAGTGCATCCGACAAGATGTTTGGCAAAACCAAACGCGACGCCAAACGCCTCTACACCTGCATTAGCTACAAACCTTTTGGTGGGAAATGGTACTTGCAAGATTATCGAATGCTGTTGGACACCCAATTTGAACAAAAAAATACCCAAACATTAGGTACCATTAAGTTACAATTTGTGGCGACCGACATCCAAAAAAGCAACGGTATGCGAATTCCTGAAACGGATGTTTTGATAGACACCGAAAGTTTTACCCAGCAAACCGTTCCCAAATACGACGAACTGATTTGGGGTAACTTCAATTTTGTCATTCCTTCCGAAGCCATGCGACAAATCGTAAACGGCTTAGGAAAATAGCACAAATCGCAGTTTGAGAAAAGTGTTTTGAGCCAAGTACTCCGCAGTGTATTGTTCCTGAAAGTAAATTTTCTAACTTTAAGGGCAATCCTTCATTTACTTCAATGAAAACACTTCTTCAACCATTATTTGTACTTTTTTGGGTCGGAGCCTTTGCCCAAGCACCCACCATTACCCAATCTCTTTCGATGAAAAGCGTCGGAAGTCCGCAACTTTCTCCCGATGGCCAATGGGTCGCCTACGTTTTAACGGAAACCAATTGGGAGGAAAACGCCTACGAAACCGAAATTTGGCTCGCCAACGTTGCCTCAGGTGAAAAATTTCAGTTGACCAACTCCAAAAAATCCAACAGCAGCCCCGTGTGGTCGCCCGACGGAAAGGTGCTGGCTTTTCTTTCTACCCGCGACGATAAAAGTCAGATTTATTGGATTCGACCGCAAGGTGGTGAAGCCAAAGCATTGACGAAGTTTGAAACGGGCGTATCGTCCTTTGATTTCGCTCCTGATGGCAAAAGCATCGTTTTTTTAGCCACGACGCCCGATACCAAAGCCTTCAAAGAACGCGTCGAAAAGTACAGCGATTACGAGGTAGTCCACGAAGACTACAAAATGACGCATTTATACACGCTTCCGTTTGCCGATACCCTTAGCAAGCTTCCTACGCCCAAGGCGTTGACCAAAGGCACTGACTTTTCAGTAGGTGGTTTTTCATTGTCTCCCGATGGCAAAAAAATCGCCTTTGATGCCGCCAAAAATCCCGATTTAATCAATTCGCACACTTCAGATATTTACGTGTTGACGCTGGCGGACAGCTCGTTGACTAAAATTGTTTCCCTCAAAGGCCCCGATTCTAACCCCGTTTGGTCGCCCGACGGCAGCCAAATCGCGTTTAGCACCACCAACGAAGACGAGTTCTTTTTCTACGCCAACCGCTACATTGCCGTCGTTCCCGAAAAAGGAGGCACACCCGTGGTGGTTAGCCAAAGTTTTGACGAAAACGCCAGCCTTTTAAAATGGTCTGCAAATGGAATTTGGTTTAGTGGGCTCCAAAAAACAACCTCTCATTTGTTTTTGCTCAACCCCAGCACCAAGAAATTCACCAAAATCACCCAACCCTCGGATGCGTTGGCCACTCAATTTTCGTTTTCCAACGACTTCCAACAACTTGCCTGCGTTTTGACTTCACCCAATCGCCTCGCGGAAATCGTGGTTTCATCCACCAACGCCTTTGCCCCCAAAACGCTTACCCAACTAGGTGAACAATTGAAGCCGTTCAAAACAGCCACTCGCGAGGTAGTCAGTTGGAAATCAAAAGACGGAACCACCATCGAAGGCGTGTTGATAAAGCCTGCCAACTTTGACCCTACCAAAAAATACCCGTTGTTGGTGGTAATTCACGGTGGGCCTACGGGCATCGACCTCCCAAGCATTGCTGCCGACCGCTACTACCCCATCGAGTTGTTTGCGGCCAAAGGGGCACTTATTCTCCGTCCCAACTACCGTGGCTCAGCGGGCTACGGCAAGGCATTTCGGGCGCTCAACGTCCGCAATTTGGGCGTCGGTGACTACGATGATGTCATCTCGGGCGTTGATTTTTTGATTGGGAAAGGTATAGTGGACAAAGACAAAGTAGGCGCCATGGGCTGGAGCCAAGGGGGGTATATTTCGGCCTTTATCACTACGTTCAGCGACCGATTCAAAGCCACGTCGGTAGGAGCAGGAATTTCTAACTGGGCCACGTATTACCAAAACACCGACATCACTCCTTTTACCCGCCAATACCTCAAAGGAACGCCTTGGAGCGACCCCGATATTTACCGCAAAACCTCGCCCATTTCGTACATCAAAACCGCTAAAACGCCGACGCTCATCCAACACGGCGAGCTAGACAGGCGCGTTCCGATTGCTAATGCGTATGAGCTTCGTTTGGCGCTGGAAGATTTCAACGTTCCCGTTAAAATGGTCGTTTACAAAGGCTTTGGCCACGGAATCACCAAACCCAAACAAATGCGGCAGGTGATGGAAGAAAATTTATCGTGGTTTAGCCAATGGGTTTTTGGTGAAAATGCCGCCAAATAACCTACTCTTCTTTTTCTTAAATAAATACTCTATACCTTAATGAAAAAATTACTGTCTCTTTTGTTCTTCACTGCCGTGATTGCTCACGCTCAGTCTCAAACAGACTTAGAAACAACCGTTAAAAACTACTACGGCAACCTCTACGATTTTATGAGTTTGCCGAGCAATGCGCACATCAAAGAACAAATTCAGCCCAACCTCGATTGGCTCAAAAAAGCCTTTGAAAAACAAGGATTTACTACGGAATTTTTACCAACGGCAGGTCATCCCGTCTTTTTTGCGGAAAAAAAATCGGCTAAACCCGCTCCTGGGCCACTCAAAACGTTGCTCTTTTACATGCACTTCGATGGGCAGCCCGTGGAGCCTGAAAAATGGCAACAGGAGTCTCCCTATAAACCCGTTTTGAAGAAAAAAAGCGCTAACGGTCAATGGGAAGCCATTTCTTGGGATAACCTTCAGACGGGTTACGACCCCGAATGGCGGATTTTTGCCCGCGCCGTCTCGGACGACAAAGGCCCGATTTTGATGTTGTTGGCGGCGTTGGACATGATGCAGAAAGAAAACGTGCAGTCGCCTTACCACCTCAAGGTGATTTTGGACAGTGAAGAAGAAATTGGTGCGCCGCATTTGGCCGAAATGGTCAAAACGCACAAGGGAAAACTAGGCGCGGATTTTCTGATGGTGATGGACGGCGGGCGGCATTTGTCGAACGAACCGACCCTTACCTACGGCTGCCGTGGTATTGCGTCGATTACGCTGACTACTTATGGACCCAAAATTTCACAACACAGCGGTCACTACGGCAATTATGCCCCCAATCCTGCGCTTCGGATGGCGCAATTGTTGGCCTCAATGAAAGACGAAGACGGTCGTGTGACCATTCCTGGCTACTACGACGGTATCACGATTGACGCCAGCGCGCGCAAAATCCTAGCCGCCGTCCCCGACGATCCTGAATTGATTCGTCAAAAACTGGTCTTTACCCAACCCGACAAAGTAGGCGCTAATTACCAAGAATCCTTGCAGTACCCTTCGCTCAATATCCGTGGGTTGGTTTCTGCCAATATTGGAGAAAAAGCCAACACGATTGTGCCCGACGAAGCCACGGCCGAAATCGACATCCGTTTGGTGCCCGAATCTAGCCCTGAGCGCTTGATTGGCTTGGTCAAAAAACACATCGAAAGTAAAGGTTATGTTATTTTAGACCGAAAACCCACCGATGCCGAACGCTTGAAATACCCCAAAATCGTCACTTTACTCGAACGTGAAGCGCGGATGTTGCCTTTCCGTACCGATTTTGGGATTTATCCTGACCGTTGGCTAACGGCAGTGATTGTTCGTACGTTTGGCAAAGAGCCGATTAAGATTCGGATGACGGGTGGTTCGGTGCCGATTGTGCCCTTTTTGCGGGAATTAAATTTACCCGCCATTCACGTTCCGATGGTGAACTCGGACAACAACCAACACGCCGCCAACGAAAACCTCCGCCTCGGCAATTACGTGGAGGGAATAAAAACGTGGATGGCTATTTTAACCCAACCGGAAGTCAAATAAGTGTCGAGTGTCAAATGCAGAATGTCGAATGGGCTTATTCGACATTCTGCATCGCTCGGGCGCCCCCGTTTGCACTCGACATTACTTTTTACTTATGACTTTGCTCTTTACTCCTACGCCAAGTTCTACTTCTTTTTTGGCACCAGTGGCGTCGGTGCGGAGCAGTTTGATAGACTCTGAACGGTCGCCCATTACTTTGAGCAATACGTCCTTGTCTTTTCCGTACGTAATGCCGTCGAGCGTGATGTTTTTGCTGTTTTGCACTTGCATCACCGTTTTGTCCCTGGTCAACATCGTGACGTTTTTGAGGTTAATATTTTCCCCTTCTACGCATACCAAACCTTTGTTGGCTTCGATGTAGGCATTGTCAATGTTAATATTTTTGATGCTCATTTCGGGCAGGCCTCGTACCATAATCGCCGTTTCAGCGCCTTTACACACAATGTTTTTGATGTAAAAGTTTTTAAACTGCGGCGTTCCGTCATTCAACGGCTCGGCTTTAATGGCAGGTAACTCGTTGGATTCACCCACCAACGCGACGGGGTCTTTGGCCGCATAATACATGTCAAAAATAACGGCCTCGCCTGGGATTTCGGTCATGTTGATGTCGGTGACGTAAATGTCTTCTACTACCCCTCCCCGACCGCGGGCGGTTTTGAAACGAAGCCCCACGTCGGAGCCCATAAACGTACAGTTGGAAACAAACATATTACGCACGCCCCCCGACATTTCGGAGCCAATCACGAAACCGCCATGTGCGTGATATACTTTACAATCTCTGACAATGAAATTTTCGGTAGGCACGCCACGTTTGCGTCCTTGCTCGTCACGTCCCGACTTAATCGTAATTCCGTCGTCGCCCGTATCAAAGGTACATCCTTCCAAAATTCCGTTACGGCACGATTCCAAGTCAATCGCATCACTGTTTTGGGCATACCAATAATTGCGCACATTTACGTTGCGAACGCTGATGTGGTCACACAACAACGGGTGAAGCGTCCAAGCGGGGGAGTTTTGAAACGTAACTCCCTCAATCAAGACGCTTTTACAACGCGTAAGGCTTACCATGTTGGGGCGGAGAAAATCTTTGTACGACGCCAATTCAGCTTGGGTTGGATGCACTCCGTTCAAAATACGACCCGCGTTGGGCGTGTTATTTCCTTTTTTCGACTGCTCCGACGGATACCACATATCGCCTTTTTCGCTCACGACTCCTCCCGATTTTTGCAGAGCAGCCCATTGCGAAGTCGTTTGTTTTTCGCGTTTGATGGCACGCCAAACGTCGCCTCCTCCGTCGATAACGCCTTCGCCCGTAATACCGATATTGGTCAAGTCCACGCCCCAAATCGGTGCCTGACAACGGTACGAGTCTTGTCCTTCCCAGGTCGTAACCACAATTGGATAATCGTCGTGGTTACGGCTGTACTGCAACAATGCGTTTTTGGCCAAGTGAAGATTCACGTTGTTTTTCAGCACAATCGGACCCGTTACCCACAAGCCTGCGGGAATCAGGACAGTTCCGCCACCTGCCTCGTTGCACACATCAATCGCCTGTTGAATCGCCTTCGTATTGACCGTATAACCATCGGCTTTGGCACCGTAACGAACGATGTTAAACGTATCTTTACGAAAGGTAGGCGTAGCGTATTTTGGAAGTTCAAACGCGTATTTGTTCGTAAACTCCGATTTTTTTACAAAACTCTTCAAATCAATCGGTAATTCCATGATACCTTCCATCACCAAACTCGCCATCACAGCCGCTCCGTATTTTGAGAAATGCGTATCGTCGGTCAACCCTTTTGGATTTTTTGGAAAAACGTTGGCTCCGTAGTGCAAAAACAGCAACTTCGACGCCTCTACCCCGTGCTTTTCAATCACTTTCTGACTTTTGGCGTGCAAGTCAACGATAGGCACTTTTAGCTCTTTGGCCACCTCTTTCACTACCTGTGGATACTCGCCGTGTTGGTCCACAAACGCCCCATTTTCGTCAAATTTACGGCGCATCACGGGCGTAATTAGCAACGGATTTCCACCTTTGGCGCGGGTTTCGTTCACAAAACGAATCAAATTTTGGCGGTACAAGGTCTGCGCAGGAGCCGAGCGGGTCGTATCGGCCACTTTTTGGTCGTTGTGCCCAAACTGAATAAACACCCAGTCGCCCTTTTTCACCTGCGACACCACTTTTTGCCAGCGGCCTTCGGTGATGAAGCTTTTGGTGCTACGGCCATTCACGGCGTGATTTTGCACTTTGACGGCCTCGTTGAAATACGACGGCAGCACCATGCCCCAGCCCGTTTCGGGCGCGTCGGCGGGGAGTTTGTCGGCCAAAGTTGAGTCGCCGCACAAAAATATCGTCAATTGATCGTCGGCAGGGTGAAAAGCCGTCAGAGAAAGTAGGAGAAAAATTCGAAGAAGTAGTTTCATTGGGTTGGTTTGAATAGCCATAATTATCTACGAGATTAGCCCATAGAGTAGTACAAAACAACCTATTAATTGGATTTTTTTATGCAATCGTTATCGGCAACGTTGCCAAAAGCCCTCATTTCCTTACTTAAACCATGGCTCCCAATCTAATTTGTACTTCAAACCACTTTTTCGTTCGCCCACTACTTTGGCAGGAACTCCCGCCACCATCGCCATCGGAGCCACGTCTTTGGTGACGATACTACCCGCCGCCACCACAGCCCCTCGGCCTATTCGCACACCAGGCATGATGGTCACCCGAGAGGCAATCCAAGCATAATCTTCGATGACGACGTCTTTGCCCCAAACACGGTGAAAATCGTCGTGAGGGTCGTGCGAGAGCGTCCAAATGTTTACTTCTTGGGCAATGTCCACGTGGTTTCCAATCACCAATCGTCCGCCTCGACCATCCAACAAGGTATGTTTATTGATAAAGCAGCCGTCGCCAATTTCGATGTTTTTTCCGTTCCGAAACTCCACTTTCATCATCACAAAACCTTTTTTTCCCAGTTTGCTTATGGTTTGGTGAATAAAAAAACGCCGAACAGCATGAAAGGGAATCGACATGACCCATTCTCGAAAGAGATAATCTTTGAAGGCTAAAAAAGCCGAATAGAGCGCAACGATGGTTTTCTTCATGCTTCAAATGTAAGCAGATTCGCCTAACTTTGTAGCACACAAAACGCATACTCACTTGGAAAAAACATACGACATCATCATTGTAGGAGGCGGTATCGTTGGTTTGGCAACGGCGCTTAAACTCAAGCAACAACGTCCCAAGACTCGCTTGTTGGTGATTGAAAAAGAAGATGAAGTAGCCATGCACCAAACAGGCCACAACAGCGGTGTGATTCACTCGGGCCTGTATTACAAACCTGGTAGCCTCAAAGCAACCAATTGCATTCGGGGGTATCAGATGCTCATTGATTTTGCCGAACAAGAAGGCATTCCGTATGACCTTTGTGGGAAAATTGTGGTGGCAACCCGCCCCGAACAAGTACCGATTTTGGAGGGGCTTTACGAGCGCGGCCACCAAAACGGCTTGACAGGTTTCAGAATGCTCGACCTTGCAGGTATGCGCGAATACGAGCCTCACGTACAAGGCATTAAAGGTTTTTTTGTTCCCCAAACGGGTATCATTAATTACAAAGCCGTTTGCGAAAAATACGCCGAAAAAGTGCGCGAATTAGGCGGAGAAATTATCTTTGGTCAACGCGTTACGAGCATTCAGCAGGGGGAAAAGTTCTCTAACGTCATTACGGAACAAAGTTACCACCAAACCAAACTCGTAATCAACTGCGCGGGGTTGTATTCCGACAAAGTAGCTCAGTTTACCCAGCAAGACCCGATTCATTTACGCATTATTCCATTCAGAGGAGAGTACTTCGAAATCAAACCCGAGAAACAGCATTTGGTCAAAAACCTCATTTATCCCGTTCCCGACCCGAACTTTCCATTTTTGGGCGTTCACTTTACGCGGATGATTGGCGGTGGCGTCGAAGCAGGCCCGAATGCGGTGTTGGCTTTCCGCCGCGAAGGGTATAAAAAATTGGACATTCACGCCAAAGAACTTTGGCAAACGCTCACGTGGCCAGGGTTTCAGAAAGTAGCGGCAAAATATTGGCAAACAGGCTTAGGAGAAATGTACCGATCGTTTTCAAAAGCGGCCTTTACCAAAGCCCTACAAGAATTAATCCCCGAAATCAAAGAGAGTGATTTGGTCCCAGGCGGTGCAGGCGTGCGAGCCCAAGCTTGCGACCGCGACGGCGGCTTACTTGATGACTTCAGCATCATCGAACGCCCCAACGCCATCAACGTTTGTAATGCCCCTTCTCCCGCCGCGACTTCGTCGCTGTCGATTGGCCAAACAGTAGCAGAACTGGCCTTGAAGCGATTTTAGTTTTATAAGTGCGTGCGGTTGTGAGCAACCGCACGCACACTTTCCTATTTATTCACAATCTCTACTTCAAAAAGAAGCGGAGCGTAAGGCCGAATCACGGAACCCGAGCCAGTGGTGCCATACCCTAATGATGAAGGGAAGATGAGAGTGGCTTTTTCGCCGAGGCGCATCTTGCTAATTCCTTCTTCAAAACCTTTGATTACACCGCCTGAGCCTATTTTTACCGAAATTTCTCCCGTATCAAACTGTTTGTCAGTCAACAGTTTTCCTGTGTATTTTACCGAAACTACATCTCCTGCTTTCACTTGGGCATTGGTGGTAGTGGTGGTTAAGAAAAACCGCAGGCCAGACGATGTTTTTTCCGTAATTGTCAGGTTTTTTGACGAAATATAATCTTCCATTTGTTGCTCTTCATTGCGGACTTTTACCAATTCTACGTCTGCCCCCACGGCCGAATAAGCAGGCAACTGCGCATCCGATTGGCTCCCAAAAGCAAGCGTATGGTTCATCAAAAACAGCCCTTGCTCGCCTTGGCGCATCATCGCAATGCCTTCATCCATGCCAAGAATGAGGCGATTGACGCCGTAGATGTACGAAAAAGGAACGTTCTTAACACGCTCGGTACTGTCGAATTTCACCCCCGACATTTTGAACAATGTATAGTGAATCGACACCTCATCCCCGACGTTTGGTTTTTGACCTGTGGGGTTGGTTTTTAAAATGTTATAATACAAACCCGATGTACTTTTTTGCATCGTAAGCTGCTTCGACGAGATGTAGTTTTGAATGTCCAGCTCGTTTTGTTCGTACTGTTTTTGTGCATCGTTTTCGAGCATAGTTTGACAAGAAACAATGCTCAGGGCGGATACCACCGCAATTACTAAGTGAATCTTCTTCATTTGTTTGTTGAGAGTGATTGGCATCAACTCTATTTTTTATCCTACAATTACTTGTTGCAAATCTTCCCATTGCCAGTATTGATTTGCTATTTTTTGAATATCCTCTGCCGTAACGACGCGCAATCGTTGGATATAGTTGGAATAAAATTCAACATCTAGTCCTTCCAGTACCATCAATCGCACACGATCAGCAATTTCAAAAGGTGTATTGAGTGACCCCGCAAACTCTCCTGCTAAGTAGTTTTTAACGGTTTCAAGCTCATTTTCGGGGACAAGTTCAGTCTGCAATCGGTGAATTTCTTTTTGGATTTCGTCCAAGGTCGCTTGGGCAAATTCTTTTTTGACATCCGTTCCAATCGCCCAATAACCCGCTTGGCGCATCGGGACGATACTCGACGAAATGCCGTAGGTAAAGCCTTTTTCTTCCCGAATATTACGCATCAATCGCGAACCAAAATAGCCGCCCAAAATTTCGTTGGCCACAATCATTCGGTAAAAATCAGGGTGTTGGCGTTTGAACAACATCCGCCCTACCCTTACCGACGACTGTACAGCGTCTGCTTTGTCAACCCACAAAGGTTCGGTCTGCGAAACAATTTCCAGCGACTTATTCACTTCGGGCGAAGGCACCACCAAATGTTGTCCCAAATACTGGTTGACCAAAGCCACCTCAGCGTCACCCACCTGTCCAGAAAGGAATACGCGAAAAGGACGCGCTTTGATGCGATTCGTATAAAAATTTTGTAAATCAGCTACCGAAAGGGCTTTAATTGATTTTTCGTTTTGGCTTTTTCCGTACGGGTGCGTCGCGCCAAATAAGCGTTCTTTGAAGGTAGTTGTGGCTACGTACGCATTTTTTTCGAGGTTAATCCGCAGGTTTTGAAGGCTGATATTGCGCAGGTCATTGAACTCTTTTTCGGGGTAAGTTGCCTCGTGGATAAGTTCCGACACCATTTCGAGAATTGCCCCGAGGTGTTTGGTTAGGCCATACACCATAATATTGGCGCGGTCGGGCGTGTGGCTCAAATCAACAAAAGCCCCAATTTGGTCAAAATGCCCGCTAATTTGAGCGGATGTCCGTTTTTGGGTACCTTCTGTTAACATTTTTACTCCAAAAAACGACGCCCCATCGACGTCTTCGTGCCACGTTCCTGCCTCAAACAGCACTTCTATTCTCACAACGGGTTGCTCGCCCACGTTGGCCACAAATAGCGGCTGACCGTTGTCGAGCATAACGCTCTGATGAGATGGAAACTGTACTGTCTGAATAGTGCGGAAAGCGGGCGGTATCGTTCTATCTAATTGCATATTGGTTGGAGTTCAAATGAGGATTGTAAAATTACGGACTGTTTTGGTTTGATAGGTATTTTTAAGTAAATCGCAGCGCGCCACAATTTGTTCCCTGTTCAACCCCATTCGATTATGTTAAACTTTCTACTGGCTGTTGTCTTTACGGTGTCTTTGTATCTCATCATGCGGGCGTTTCCCAAGTACAAAGTTCAACCTTTTCACGCGGTATTTTTCAATTATTATTCGTGCGTGTTGATGGGGCTGATGCTCATGCCCAACCGTCAGCAGTATTTTTCTACCGACTGGGGCTCTACGCCAACCCTACTTACGCTGGCACTGGGGGCGATGTTTGTCGTGGTTTTTGCCCTTATTGGCATCACCACCACCAAAGTGGGCGTCACGGCGGCTTCGCTGGCAGGAAACATGTCGTTGGTGATTCCTGTGTTGTTCGGGTTATTTGTCTTCAAAAACAACAACAAAGACTTTACTTTTCTCAACTACCTTGGTTTGCTGCTCGCGCTTGTGGCGTTGGCCTTGAGTACGTTGAAAAAAAATGGCAACGCCGAATCGGTCAAAACGGGGGCCGTGTTATTCTTACCTGTCATTCTCTTTTTTGCCAGTGGCACTAACAATACCCTTATCAATTATACCAGCTCTACTTTTTATCAGCCCAGCGAATCATCGCTCTTTACGGCCATTGCCTGCACGGGCGCTATTCTGATTGGGAACGGTTACTTGCTGATTCGAGTGTTGTTTTTTGGGGAAAAGGTGCAGTGGCAAAGCGTCGTCGGAGGGTTGATTTTGGGCTTTCCCAACTTTCTGTCTTTTTATTTTTTACTCGGAGCATTGAGTGATTTTGGCAACAGCGCGGCCTTTGTTTTTCCAATTTACAACGTTTTAAGTATGCTAACATCGGCTTTTATGGCGTGGCTTTTGTTCAAAGAAACCCTCGAACCGCTCAATAAAGTAGGTTTGGCCATCGCCGTATTGGCCATTTTCTTAATTTCTTACCAAGAAGTGATGAGTATCTTCTAACAATTCATCAAGCACAATCCCAAAAAGTATCCATTTTAATTTCGTTCTACGAACAATCTAGCCCAAAAGTTCGTTTTTAAAAAGCAACCATTAACACAAACTCACAAATGGCAACGATTAAATCTTTGTTTCTCATGCTATTATCGCTTCTTTCGGGCATTTTTGCCAACAAAAAAGAAATTCAAACCAACACCGCCAACGTTAAACCCGTTGCTTCTGTCTATGACTACAAAATGAAGGTGTTGACTGGGGCTGACGAAATTTCGTTGAGCAAGTACAAAGGCAAGAAAATTGTATTGCTCAATGTCGCCTCTAAATGTGGTTATACGCCTCAGTATGCCGACTGGCAAAAATTCCACGAGCAATACGGCGATAAAGTAGTGGTTTTGGGCTTTCCTGCCAACAATTTTGGCGCTCAAGAAGCGGGTTCAAACGATGAAATCGCTACTTTTTGCCAAAAGAACTACGGCGTAACGTTCCAAATGTTCTCAAAAATCGACGTGGTAGGCGAAAATCAACATCCACTTTACAAGTGGCTTTCGGATAAATCGCTCAACGGTTGGAATGACAAAGTTCCTACTTGGAATTTCTGCAAGTATGTAGTGGATGAAAACGGGAAATTGACGCATTTCTTTGCCTCAAAAATCAAACCTACCGACGAAGAATTCAAAAAAGCAGTAGGCATCTAATCGGAATGTCGAAAGGCGAATAAACGAATTACGATTTTTTTACAGCGGTTGAGTGCAGCTTACCTTAGGTGGCTGCGCTCAACCGTTTTTTGTTAACGAGGTTTTGAGAAACCTCGGCGTGGGTTATAGTAACCCACGTCACCGATGTGAACAACCCACGTCACTGATGTGAATAAACCACCCACCGATACAAATGTTATAATACACTTTTTATAGCAACAATAAAGTCAATTTAACTTCAAAAAAGCGTTATTTTATAAATATATCTTAAAAGAGGGCGATATTAAAACAATTTTTCAAATTTTGTTTCTTTATAACTCATCGCATCGACGATTCGATTTCTTTCACAATGCAACACTTTCTTTCTGTACACGACGCAACCAACATTGATACCCTTGTAAATGAAGGGCTTCAACTTAAAAAATCACCTTTTGCCCACAAACACCTCGGCGAAAACAAGACCATTGGTTTGCTGTTTTTTAACCAAAGTCTTCGCACCCGCCTGAGTACGCAGCGCGCCGCTCAAAACCTTGGGATGAACACCATGGTGATGACCGTAGGGCAAGATAGCTGGGGCTTGGAATTGGAAGAGGGCGTAATCATGGACGGTGGAAATGCCGAACACGTGAAAGAAGCCGCGGCCGTGATGGGCAAATATTGCGATATTTTGGCCGTTCGGGCGTTTGCAGGGCTGCAAGACCGCGAGAAAGACTATGCAGAGTTAGTAATGACGCAGTTCAAAAAATACGCAGGAGTCCCTATCGTCAACCTTGAGTCGGCGACGCGCCACCCGCTTCAATCTTTGGCCGATTGCATTACGATCGAAGAATACAAAACCACGGCACGCCCCAAAGTTGTGCTCACGTGGGCACCTCACTTTAAGTCACTTCCGCAAGCGGTGGCCAACTCGTTTTGCGAATGGATGACCCGCCGCGACGTGGAGTTTGTGGTAACTCACCCCGAAGGCTATGAATTGAATCCCGACTATTTGAACAACGCAAAAGTGGTCTATAACCAAGACGAGGCGTTTGCGGGAGCCGATTTTATTTACGCCAAAAACTGGTCCTCGTACGAGCAATACGGCAAGGTGCTCACCAAAGACCCGTCGTGGATGATTACCCAACAAAAAATGGACTTGACCAACAACGGCAAGTTTATGCACTGCTTGCCCGTTCGTCGCAACGTCAAAGTAACCGACGAGGTGATTGACGGCCCACAGTCTATCGTGGTCGAACAGGCAGGAAACCGCCTCTGGTCAGCCCAAGCGGTATTGAAGCAGATTTTAGAAACGTTATAACGTTAATTTTCAATAAGTTACAACAAAAGCCTTTTGGTGAAATGGATTCATCGAAAGGCTTTTGTTATTGTTGGCAAAAAAGTTTTGAAGATTTTTTTTGTTCCCGTGTAACCTTTGCCCCCTCCTCTAGTAATCTCTTCATGAAAACCCAAACAGCGCATGACCGACGAACAGGCTATGTATGCGGTGAGTCAAGGAGATTTGGACAAAGCGGCCATTTTGTACGAACGCTACAAAAAATCGCTCCTTAATTTCTTTCTCTACCGCCAAAACGACCGCGAAAACGCCCGTGATCTTACCCAACAGGTATTTTTACGGATGCTACGCTATCGGCATACCTACCGCGAAGGTGCGTCGTTTAGGACTTGGATTTTGGAAATTGCGCGCAATGTGTTCTTTGATTACCTCAAAAAAAATCCAACCCATACAGACCTTACTGAAATTGCAGACATCGGCGATAGCTACGACGAAACCGAAGAACAACATCAGTTTTTGCACCGTGCGCTGGCTCAGTTGCCTGACCAATACCGCGAAGTGCTTTTGCTGAGTCGGTTCCAGAACATGAGTTACGAAGAAATCGGCCAAAGTTTGGGGTTATCAGTACCAAACGTAAAAGTGCGGGTCTTCCGAGCCATGCAAAAGCTCCGAGACTTATACATGAATGTCAGTAATCAATAAACAAATGTTGGATTTGAGAATCCTGCTCCACACGTGACTCAGGATTCTCAAATCCTGAGATGGGGTTTCTCAAAACCCCGACAACGAGTAAAATAAAAGTAAACAACAAAAGTTGGATTTGAGAATCCAACTCCACAGACGGAGAATCCAACTCCACAAAGCAACAACATGCTAAACGAACAAATCATAACCGATTACTTATTAGGGCTTTTGCCAGAAGCCGAGCGGGTTGTGTTTGAACAACGCTTGGCCGTTGACCCGCTTTTACGAAAAGAAGTGGAAGAGCTGCAAGCAGTTTGGCAAGCACTGCAACGCACCGAAGCCGATACGGATAAAGACATGGACGATGCGTTTTACAAAGCCCTGCAAGGCGAAAAAATGCTCGAACGTACGGTAATTGCCTTTAAACCCACTCCGTGGAAAAGTTATTTACGGTACGCGGCAGCGGTCGCAGGGCTAGGGCTTACGTTTTGGGTAGGTCGCCAAACTGCCCCCGTCGAAATTCAGTACCGCACTGTAGCCGTACAAACGCCGTCGGAGGTTCCACAAAAGACAAAAGCAGAACCTCAAGCTTCTACCGAACTACCGATGGAGTTGGCCAACGTCTCAAAATCATCGAATCCCAACATGATGCAAGAAATTGCGTCGCTTCGGAAAGAGATGAAAATGACGCAGGAGTTGGTTATTTTGGGATTATTGAAAGACCATTCGGCCTCTGAGCGCCTCAAAGGCATCAACTACGCCGCCGCGCTCAACGACCCTAAACCCTCCGTGATTCAAGCGCTTATCAACACCTTGCGGGACGACGAAAGTCTGAACGTTCGCTTATCGACCATCGAAACGTTGGAACGGTTTAAACCTACCGACGAGGTCAAAAAAGTACTGGTAAGTCAACTTACCCAAACCAGTGAGCCTACCGAACAAACAACCTTAATCGAAACCTTAGTGCGCATGAGGGTTCGTGAAAGTTTGCCTGTCTTTGATAAATTACAAAAAGACACCAACGTGGATGAATCGGTAAGGGCACTAGCCAAAAGCAGCATGAATGAGCTTACCATGCTTACCGAGTAAACCGACAATTAACACATTATCAACTCTTTTCATTAACACATTTATGTACAATCCCATGAAAACAGCCTCTTTTTTCATAGCCCTTTTCGTCGTTGCAACCACCGTAGTAGCGCAAGACGCCAAAGTATTCAAGACCAAATTTAATGGTCCAGGCAAAAGCCTCGTCATGAACATCGATGCCAAACAACTCGATATGGAAGGCTACAACGGCGACGAAGTCATCATTGAAGCCAAAGATGTTCCTTCTGTACCCAAAGACGCTGAAGGACTCCGCCCTTTGTCGGCCACGGGAGTTGACAATACCAACATTGGGCTATCAGTCAACGCCAATGGCAACACGCTTACCATCACCACCGTGATGAAAGGTAAAACGATGTACAAAATTCGGGTGCCAAAAGAATTGGGCATTACGGTTAAAAAACGCCATTCTTGCTCTTGCAACGAAAACGGAATGAGTATATCTGGCATGGAAGGCCCGCTCGAAATCAACACCAATTACGAAGCTATTACGCTCACCGACGTGTCAGGCCCTATTGTGGCCAATTCGCAGCAAGGAAAAATCAAGGTAATTTTTAACGATAAAATGCCCGATAAACCTTCGTCGATTGTCACGTATGGCAACGATGTGGACGTAACCGTTCCTGATAAAGCCAAGGTTTTATTCAGTATTTCATCGGCCAACGGCAATATGTTTACTGACCTTGATTTGAAATCTTATACCACACCGACCAAAACCGAAGGTTCAGTAGAAGAAAAACGCGCGTTGGATGCTGTCATTGCCCAGCGAGATGCTGACCGTGACCGTACCGTAACTGTAAACGGATATGCATCTTCTTCGGGCTGGGGGCAGTCTAGGACTTTTTCTGGCTCAGCGGCGAGTGCTTCCGCGCCTGCTCCAAGTAGCGTCTATGTATGGGATGGCAATGAATGGAATGCGAATAGCATTATCTCAACTAATGGCTTGTCTTATGCGTGGCTTGACAGCGACAAATCATTCCCCAAATACGTATTAAACGAGCCACAAACCAAAATCATGCTTCGTACTACGCAGGGCAATGTCTATTTAAGAAAGAAAAAATAGCACACACTTCTGAGGCTGGTCGAAAAGGCCAGCCTCAATGCTAAAACAGCCATCCCACCTTGTTAACATAATACCATAAAAACGCGTGAAGCATTTAGTCCTCTTCGTATTTCTGGCCGTTTCTTTGAACGTACTTGCTCAAACGGAATCCTTACTGGGCAAAAAATCTCCTGAACTGACATTTGAAACTATCGTCAATTTTGAGAAAACCAAAGCGACCCTCAACGACTTCAGTGGCAAACTTATCATCCTTGATTTTTGGGCAACTTGGTGCGGGCCTTGTATTCAATCGTTTCCAGAATTGGAAAAACTTCAAGCCAAATTCCGCAACGACCTTCAGGTGATTACCATTACGGACGACCCCGAAATGCGGATAAAACGTTTTTTGGAAAAGCGAAAAACAACCCTTCCCGTTGTGATTGATGAAAAAAGAGCGCTGGCGCAGGTTTTCCCCCATCGCACCATTCCCCACACGGTAGTCATTGATAAGTCGGGGATTGTACGAGCCATCACGACCTCTTCCGAAGTATCAGAAGAATTGATTAAGAACATTCTTGCTGGCAACGCAGTAAGTGTAAGGGAGAAAAAAGATGTCATTGATTTTGACCCTTCTTTGCCACTTTCTGGCAATGGCGACTTTACGTATCAGCTCACCATGACGCCTTTCAAAGAAGGTTTTCCCTCCTTCTCGAATTCACTCGGGGGAATCCCCTATGAAGGTCGCCGAATTGTGGCGGTCAACGTTTCTGCCAAAACATTGTTTGAAATCGCTCACCAGTTTCCGCCAAGCATCCGAACAGCGCTGGAAGTAGCTGACCCTTCAAAGTTTTCGTGGGACAATAAGCAAAACATTGTCTGCTTTGATTTAATCGTACCCGAAAAGCTTGGCGACAAACGGTTTGAGCTAATGAAGCAACAATTGGAAATCTATTTTGGGTATCAATCGTCTATTGAGGAAAGGGTTCGTCCAGTTAAAGTTCTTCAGAAAATCAAAGATACTGGTGCTAATCTCATTGAATCGAAAGCAGGAACTCAGCCCTCCTCAAGTTACAGTGGAAAAGGATTATCCATGAAAGCGTCGGGCGTGGCGACCCTTGCCGATTTTTTGGAAAGTCAGATTAATAAACCCGTCATCGACGAAACAGGTCTGGGAAGCTTGTACGATTTGGACATTCCTTGGTACAATGAAAATCCCAAACAGATTCATCAAGAATTAAGGAAAATAGGATTGCAGCTAGTTGAGGCCGAACGAAAAATAAAAGTACTGGTTATCAAAGACCAATAGCCTCACAAACTTCAATGGGCTGGCCTTATCGACCAGCCCATTTTTTTATAAATCAATAAACGGCAGATTTTCATCAAGCAGCACTCGCAAGGGCAGACGTATCATGAGAAGTAAAATTACGTTTGGCAAAATCTAGCACTGCCTGTATTTGTTCTTCTGAGATATAATCAAAGTCAGACAAAAAGGCGTGATACGAATCTCCATGATGCAAATAATCAAACAAGTTTTTGACGGGGACTCGCGTTCCCCTAAATACAGGTGTTCCTCCCAAAATTTCAGGGTCTGACACAATAGCTTCTTCCAAAGTCATGATAATGGATGTTTTTCCTAACCAAAAATACTTTTTTTTCGCTACAAAATAAAATCTCTTTTGCCTCCTGTTTTGGCAATAAGGCGGGTTTCTTTGATGATAATGTGCTGGCTCATGGCTTTACACATGTCATAAATAGTCAGCGCAGCTACGCTTGCTCCAGTCAACGCTTCCATTTCAATGCCAGTTTTCCCCGTCACGCTGGCGGTACATTCAATCACGACCTCGCGGGCTTCGTTGACCGATATTTCTACTTGACAGTTTTCGAGCCCCAACGGATGGCAAAGCGGAATTAGCTCGCCCGTGCGCTTGGCCGCCATCACTCCTGCAATAATCGCGGTCTGAAAAACGGGGCCTTTTTTGGTATTAATTTCGTCGTTTTGGAGCAAATCCATGATTTCATCGCCCAATACCACAATAGTCCGCGCTTTGGCGACGCGTTTCGTGACTGCTTTTTCCGACACATCAACCATGCTGGGATTTCCGTCGGCATTCAAATGAGTAAGAGACATTCCCTTCTTGTTTTTATATGCAAAGTAACAGGGTTTGATTCTCTTTTTAACCACATAAACCACTTAGTTTTTTATGATTCCTATTGTGAAAACTTCTATGTTCCCTATGTGGTTATCTAAGAAAGTCTAAACACGTCGATTTCCTAATTTTTATCATTGTATTGTCTGCGCTCATTGACTACCATTGTACCTTTGTCATGGGTCTTTGAACAAAGAACGACTGAATGCTATGTATGAACCAATAAAGAGCTTGTTGTGGGAGATTTTGACCACCCACCTCACCACTGCCGAGTCGGAATGGCTCGAAAAACAGGGCGTCGCTCACCCGCTCGAATTGATGACCGCTTTTGTGGCCGCCCCGCGGTTTTTGTCCAAACGATTCGTTCAACCCAGTCCCGAACAAGCCGCTGAGCTTGACAACCTCATTGAAGGTTTCTCGGTAGAAGGCTGGAGTTTTGTACGCCTCAGCCGCGTGTGGTTGTTGAGTTGCTTGGATGCTTCCAACCAAGAAGCGTATTGCCGCCACATCGAAACCCTCTTTGATACGGCCGAAATGAACGAGTTGGTGGCGCTTTATTCGGCGTTGCCTCTTCTGGCCTACCCCGACCAATGGCTGTTTAGGGCGACCGATGCCGTTCGTTCCAACATGGGCGTGGTTTATGAAGCCATTGCTTTGGGGAACCCCTATCCGTACCATCATTTTTCCGAATTGGCGTGGAATCAATTGGTTTTGAAGGGAATTTTTAACGACAAACCGCTCCACCTGATTTATGGGTTGGAAGAGCGTAGCAACGAAAAACTCGTACTCACGCTTTCTGATTTCGCACACGAACGCTGGGCCGCAGGACGGTGGGTAGCGCCTCAAGTATGGCGACTGACTTCCAAGTTTTTGAACGAAACGTTGTTGGAAGATATGAAACATTTGTTTCAGTCAGACGTTGAATACGACCAACAAGCAGCAGCCTTGGCTTGTTATCATTCCAATTACGAGCCTGCTTTACAATTATTGGCGAGTTATCCACATTTAGAAAAAGTTGTTAACAATCACCACATTACGTGGACAAATCTTGAATTTTCTGACCTGAATACCTATGTGTCAAAACCATAAAGAACTTGAACAAAATCCTTCTCATTTTGAAGAGTCAGAGGAGGTAGTCGCCCACACTGACTTGAGTTGGGAATCGCACCGCGACCTGATTCGGGGAATGCGCTTTTTTGACCCGCACATCCACATGGTATCCCGCACCACCGACGACTACGAGGCCATGCGCGACGCAGGCATCGTGGCGCTGATTGAGCCCGCGTTTTGGGTAGGGCAACCCCGAACAGGTCTTTCAACGTTCAAAGATTACTTTAGTAGCCTTGTAGGTTGGGAGCGCTTTCGTTCGTCTCAGTTTGGCATTAAACATTACTGCACGATTGGCCTCAACTCCCGCGAAGCCAACAACGAGCCTTTGGCCGAGCAGGTGATGGAAATATTGCCGCTATACCTGTACAAAGAAGGGGTAGTAGGCGTGGGAGAAATTGGGTTTGACGACCAAACCGCTGCCGAGGAAAAATACTACCGTTTACAGTTGGAACTGGCAAAAAAAGCCAAGTTGCCCGTGCAAATTCACACCCCGCACCGCGACAAAAAGCGCGGCACCGAGCGCAGCATGGCCATCGCATTGGAGCACGGCATCGACCCGTCGTGGGTGATTGTGGACCACAACAACGAAGAGACGGTAAAAAGTGTACTCGACCAAGGTTTTTGGGCGGCGTTTACGATTTACCCTTTCACCAAAATGAGCAACGAACGCATGGTAAAAATCGTGGAGCAATACGGCCCCGAACGCATCATGGTCAACTCCGCCGCCGATTGGGGGATTTCTGACCCGTTAGCGATTCCAAAAACGGCCGTTTTGATGAAACTCAACGGCATTTCGGACGAAGCTATTCGGTTGGTTACGTACCAAAATGCCATCGACGCCTTTGCCAAAAGTGGTCAAATCGACGTCAGTGATTTTGAAAATGGCCTGACCATTGACCAAAGCCAGAAATTTAATGGCAATACCATTTTGCGCGGCGGCCAAGAACCTGGCGCAAAAAAAACAAATACGCTTATCATCAAGTAACGTGAGTAGCCTCAAACCCTATTTTCAACTCGCTCGTCCTGCCAACATTGTGACAGCAATCGCCGATATTTTGGCAGGGATGACCATTGCCCAGTTCGTTTTTGAACCTGCTCCCAACAGCGCCTATTGGCTCATTCCAGCCACGATCGGTTTGTATGGCGGCGGCGTGGTGATGAACGATGTCTTTGACGCCCAACTCGACGCCATCGAGCGCCCCGAACGACCCATCCCAAGCGGTAAAGTATCAGTACAAGCTGCTGCCATTTTGGGGGTTAGTTTACTACTTTTAGGCGTGTTGGCCGCTGCGCAGTTTAGCATTTTAAGCGCCGAAATTGCCTTTACAGTGGCTATTTTGGCCGTCGTTTACGACCGTTTTGCCAAACATAGTGCCTTTTGGGGGCCGCTCACCATGGGGCTTTGTCGGGGAGGAAATTTGCTCCTCGGTATGAGTGCCGTTGAGCCTTCTTTGTCGGAATGGGGCTGGGTGGCGTTGGTGCCTATTGCCTACATCGGAGCCATTACACTCATTAGTCAGGACGAAGTTCACGGAGGAAAACGGCGCTCGTTGTACATCGCCGCCTCCTTATATACTACTGTCCATGCGGTGCAATTTCTGGTGGCACTCCAACAAGGAAATGCGCCATTGGCATTCCTTCTCATTGCTCTTCATGCGTGGTTGGTAGGGCGTCCGTTGTGGACAGCCATACAAAATCCTATTGGTCCAAACATCGGTAAAGCGGTAAAATCTGGCGTTTTATCGCTTATTGTAATGGATGCGTCTTGGTGCGTAGTATTTGGGAACTGGCCTCTAGCCCTTGGTGTTCTGCTACTACTTCCGTTATCCATACGATTGGCCCGTATTTTTGCGGTGACTTAGCGAGTTTAAACTTATGCAAATCTTACAACAAACGTTTCAGGTACCTTATACCTATTCTATTTTTTTTACCAAACAGCTATTCGACGTTGCCAACGATACGTTGCGTTCGTTCTTTGGCTCGTTTGGCCAAGCTGGCTTTCAACGTAAAGTATTGATAGCCATTGATGGAGGTTTTCTAGCCCATCATCCACAACTTCAAGAAGAGATTAACCATTATTTTTCATCCCTTGAAGACCTGGTGAAACTTGTGCCGCAGCTCGTTGTGTTACCTGGCGGAGAAGCGGCAAAAAACGACCCTAGCTTGTTCGACGAACTCGTAGAATCCATTGATAATTATGGCATCGACCGCCATTCGTTTGTCATTGGCATCGGTGGAGGAGCCATTTTAGATTTGGTCGGATACGCCGCTGCTGTATCGCACCGTGGCGTGAAACACATTCGGATTCCGACGACGGTATTGTCTCAAAATGATTCGGGCGTAGGGGTAAAAAATGGCATCAACTACCGTGGAAAGAAAAACTTCTTGGGGACGTTTGCTCCGCCCGTAGCGGTATTTAACGACTTGACATTTCTTCAAACCCTCGACGACCGCGACTGGCGGGGGGGCATTGCGGAAGCCATCAAAGTTGCGCTCATCAAAGACCAATCATTTTTTGAGTGGATTGAAGTCAACGCCGAAGCCCTTGCCCAGCGCAACGAAGAGGTGATGGCTTACTTGATTCATCGTTGCGCCGAAATGCACGTTGAACACATTCGCAGCGGCGACCCCTTTGAGTTTGGCTCTTCGCGACCGTTGGATTTTGGCCACTGGGCGGCTCACAAACTCGAATACCTCACTGATTTTCAAGTGCGCCACGGCGAAGCGGTCGCCATTGGCATTGCCCTCGACTGCGTGTATTCGGTCAAAGTAGGGAAGCTCACCGACGCCGAATTGCAGCGTATTCTAACGGTTATCCAAAAATTAGGTTTTGACCTTTACCACCCCAAACTCGCCGAAAACGATAAAATCAACCTTCGCAACGGCCTACAAGAATTTAGAGAACACTTGGGCGGCCGCCTGACCATCATGCTCCTCGACCGCATCGGAAAGGGCGTTGAAGTCCACGAAATGGACGCCGACCTCATTGCTGAGTCAGTGGATTATTTGGAAGGGCATTATGCAAATTTGATGGTCGGTTAAAAAACGTTTATACCCATGAAAACTCCCTACGGACACCTCACTTATTGTAGCAATATTCACCCTGGCGAACGATGGGAGGATCATTTTAAAACCCTGCGCGACAACCTGCCGTACATCCAATCGCAGCTTTCACCCAATGCTCCTTTTGCGTTGGGACTTCGCCTTGCCAACGACGCGTCTGTCGAGTTGGCTGAGCCCGAAAAATTGGCTGAATTTAAGGCATGGTTGAGCGCCAATAATATCTACGTTTTTACCATGAACGGCTTCCCGTACGGCGGGTTTCATGCGACCCGCGTGAAAGACGATGTACACACGCCCGACTGGACCACCGACGACCGCACGGCTTATACGCAGCGTTTGTTTGGGATTTTGGCCCAGTTGCTCCCCGAAGGAATGGAAGGCGGAATTTCAACCTCTCCGCTTTCGTACCGCTATTGGTGGGAAACCGAAGAAGATAAACAACAAGCCATCAAAACGGCGACCGAAAACATTTTGCAGGTGGTCGAAACGCTGATGGAATTGCGGAAATCGACAGGCAAACTGATGCACCTTGACATTGAGCCTGAGCCCGACGGGATTTTGGAAAATGGACAGGAGTTTATCGAGTGGTACAGTGAGTATTTTTTACCAAAAGGCACCGCATTTTTGGTCGAAAAATACGGTCTTGCGCCCGAAGCTGCCCAAGAAACCTTGTTAACGCACGTCCAACTTTGCTACGATGTTTGCCACTTTGCGGTCAGTTATGAAGAGCCACAAATCATTGTTGACCAGCTCAAAGAGGTAGGAATCCGAGTCGGAAAAATTCAGATTAGTTCGGCCGTAAAAATGACATTGAGCGATCAACGCGCCGAAAAATTAGACGCCATTCGAAGCTTCGACGAACCCGTGTATTTGCACCAAGTCGTAGCCAAAACCGAAGAAGGAACGTTCCAGAAATTCCCTGATTTGGCCGAAGCCCTCCAAGCCGACGCAAGTACCCACAACGAATGGCGGATTCATTTCCACGTGCCGCTGTTTATTGATTCGTACGGCTTACTTGACTCAACACAGGCTGAAATTGTGAAGACGCTCAATGTACATAAGGCTACGCCATTTACCCAACACCTTGAAGTCGAAACTTATACGTGGGGCGTGTTGCCTACCGATATGCAAAAACCCATCGGCGAGTCTATCGTCCGAGAAATGCAATGGGTACAAGAACAACTTGTTTGAAATGTCGAGTGCAAAGTGCAGAATGTCGAATCAGAAGGTTTTTTATTTGACATTCTGACTTCGACATTCACTACTTAGGATAAGTGGGTTGTAAGCAACCCTCAACACGCTTATTCGACATTCTGCATTCTAAATTCGACACTTTTAAAATAATGAACAAAACCGTTGTCATAGATATTGTTGGCCTAAGTGCCAATTTGATTGGAGAGCATACTCCTTTTTTGAGTGAGTACGTTAAATCACGCCACACAACGCCGATTAAGCCCGTGCTGCCTGCCGTAACGACCACTTCACAGAGTTGTTATGTAACAGGTAAATGGCCATCGGAACACGGGATTGTGGCCAACGGCTGGTACGACCGCGAGGATGCCGAAATGAAGTTTTGGAAGCAATCCAACAAGTTGGTGAAAGCCGAAAAAATCTGGGATGCCGCCAAACGTCAAGACCCGTCATTTACCTGTTCTAAGATGTTTTGGTGGTACAACATGTACTCCACCGCCGACTTTTCGGTCACGCCCCGCCCCCAATACCACGCCGACGGGGTGAAAGCACCCGATTGTTACGCCTACCCTGCGTCGTTGCGCGACGAACTTCAGCAAGATTTGGGACAATTTCCGTTGTTTAATTTTTGGGGTCCCAATGCCAATATCAAATCAACGAAGTGGATTGCGGATGCTTCGCTGTGGGTTGACCGCAAACACGACCCTACGCTGACGCTCATTTATTTACCGCATTTGGATTATTGTCTGCAAAAATTCGGCCCTGATTTTTCAAAAATCAGCAAAGAACTCAACGAAATAGACCAAGTCGTGGCCGATTTGGTACGGCATTACGAAGCCAAAAATACCCGCATTATTTTACTTTCCGAATACGGCATTAATCCCGTTCACCGTCCTGTTCATATCAATCGTATTTTGCGCGAGGAAGGGTTGATTTCAGTGCGTACGGAGCGTTGGTACGAGCTTTTGGACGCGGGAGCTTCGAAAGCATTTGCCGCTGCCGACCACCAAATTGCCCACATTTATATCAACGACCCTGCCGTAAAAGCGCAGGTGAAAAAGCGCCTCGAACAAACCGAAGGAATTGAGCTTGTACTGGACGACGAAGGTAAAAAAGCGCACCACATCGACCACGAGCGGGCGGGCGACTTGGTAGCGGTAGCCAAGCCCGACAGTTGGTTTACCTACTACTATTGGTTCGACGACGCCAAAGCGCCCGATTACGCGCATTTGGTTGACATCCACCGCAAACCAGGCTACGACCCCGTTGAGATGTTTATGGACCCCAAAAATCCGTTTATCAAACTTCGAGCGGGCTATAAATTAGCGCGTAAGCTGCTCGGTTTCCGTTATTTAATGGATGTTATTCCGCTGGATGCTACGCTCATCAAAGGTTCACACGGGGGTATCAGTGCACCCCGCGAATTTTATCCCATTTGTATTACAGACGCTCCCATCACCCAAACTGAACTCCAAGCTACGGATGTGTATGACGTGATTTGGGGGCATTTGTTTGAGAAAGCATAAGTTGTTTTTTTATCCGAGAAAAATTAGCTATCATTTCTTCTTTCTCGGATAAAAAACCTCATTGGGAAAACTAGCCTGAACAGGTATCATGTAAACAGTCAGCGTCCATTTACCTCTATTATTCCCCCTAAAAACTCGGTCAATTTTGGCGTGATGGTATCCCAAACTTTTGATTATTACTGCTCTTAGTTTCTCCGCCAAGCTAATTTTTACCATTCCCAACGAATCCGTCACATACCTTCCCATAGCCTCGCCAACTTTATGTTTATTTAACCAAATAAACGCACTCGGCATTGGCCTATTATCCTGAGCATCTTTTACATATACGACGAGACTATCCTTTTCCGTGGGAGTATATCTAGCCTCGTACCCTCTTTCTCCAAAGAGTTTTTCTTGGGCATTTGCGCTACTGCACAAGAAGAAAAGAAGATAAATGAAGATGCGTTTTTTCATTGGTTAATTCTTAGCCGTAGGATCCAACGAGACTTACAAAGCTATCTGATAAATATAACTACTATTTCCACAATTTCTTATGAAGAATTTCCATCTAACACTACTACTCTTGGGGCTACTAATCATCCATAGCTGCCAACCCAAAGAAGACGCCTTACCCGCTCCTACGACCGAGGGGCTCAATACTTTTGGTTGTAAAATCAATGGAAAAGTATGGATTGCAGACGGCATTCGGAACGACCAAGGCCCCGCCGCCAAGGCCATCGAGGTAGAGTTTAAGCGGTTGAGCGCCACTACTTTTTATCTGTTTATCCATACCAATGCCAGTACCAAAGACCGCGTTCAGCTAACGCTGCCCAAAGGTGTCGTGGGTACTAATCTATTGGAAGATTTGTACGACAAACCTTTCGGGATTTATTACGACAACAATTTCAAGCTTTTCAAGACAAAATCATCCAATCCTGGACAAGTCGTCATCTCTCGATTAGACACCGTGAACCGAATCGTCTCAGGCAGATTTGCGTTTGATGCCGAATTCGTTGTTTCTAAAGAAACCGTAAAAGTTACCGAAGGACGCTTTGATGTTAAGTATGAGTGATTGGTAATATAAGTTATCTTTACACGCGTTTTATATCTCGCATAAGACAATGATACTCAAGCACCAAGACTACCAACACTTGTTGTGGATATTATTGCTGATAGGAGGAGTAATGTCTTGTCAGCCTCGTTCAGAATCCACTAGTACGCTCACCACCGCACAGGTCATCTGTCGTACACAGCCCATTGACAAAGCTTGGTACAGCTCAGGGCAGAAGGCAGCGCTTTTTGATAGCTTGGGAGACTTGAATTTCCCCATTACTACACGCAGCCAAGAAGCGCAACGTTACTTCAATCAAGGACTAATGCTTGCAGCGGGCTTCAACCACGCCGAAGCTGCTCGTTCCTTTTATGAAGCTATTCGGCTAGATTCTACTTGTGCTATGGCTTATTGGGGATTTAGCTATGTGCTGGGGCCTAATTATAACGCAGGCATGGAAGCCGATAATTATGAACGCGCTTATAAAGCTATTCAGCAGGCTCGTCAACTGTCGAGTAATGGTACGGCCAAAGAAAAAGCATTAATCAATGCGCTTGCAAAACGCTACTCGGCCCAGCCCGTTGAAGACCGAAAACCGTATGATGTAGCCTATTCGCAGGCGATGGAGCAAGTTCACAAACAATTTCCAGACGATGCAGATGTTGCAGCCCTCTATGCCGAATCGCTTATGGATCTCCACCCTTGGGATTTGTGGGAACGTGATGGCACCCCCAAACCGTGGACTCCTGCCATCGTTACGACACTTGAAAAACTGCTCCAACAAAACCCCAACCACATTGCGCTAAATCATTATTACATTCATGCCGTAGAAGCCTCTCAAACGCCCGAACGTGGTCTAAAGAGTGCCGAAATACTCAGTAAAGTAGCTCCCAAAGCCAGTCATTTGGTACATATGCCTTCCCATATTTACATTCGCACAGGCCACTACCATGAAGGCTCCCTTAGCAACTGGAAGGCAGTCAAGGCAGATAGCCTTTATCTCATGGGCGAGTATGCGCAGGGAGCTTTTCCACTTAGCTATTTCCCGCACAATTATCACTTTTTAGTAGCCACTGCCACGCTGGAAGGCAATTATCAATGGGCAATGAACTCAGCACAGCAATTAGCCGCAAATACCCAGAAAACATTGATGGCCAACCCTAGCTGGAGTACACTACAGCATTATTATACGATTCCCTATCACGTAGCGATTAAGTTTGGGCAATGGGACGAACTCCTCAATAGGTGCAAAGCCGATACTGTTCAGCTAAAATACCCTACTGCTATCCGCCACTATGCCCGTGGAATGGCTTTGGTAGGCAAACAACAAATCGCCGAAGCTAAGTTGGAACTTCAACAACTTGATAAATTAACAAACGACCCTAGTATCGCCTCTCTAACCATTTGGTCTATTAATTCAATGCACTCCATTTTAGAGATAGCACGTCGGGTATTGAAAGCAGAAATTCTGGCTCACGAACGGCAGTTTCCTGCTAGTATCAAATTACTTGAAGAAGCCGTGCATTTGGAAGACCAATTAAACTATAACGAACCTCCCGATTGGTTTTTCTCCGTTCGTCATCATTTGGGTTTGGTTTTACAAAAAGCAAATCGCTACCAGGAAGCTGAAGCTATTTTTGCCAAAGACCTCAGCCAATTCCCGCGCAATGGATGGGCGTTGTCGGGGATTTACAAAGCACAGGTCAGCCAAGGCCAAAGGGAGAAAGCCAAGCAAACGTTAACGTTGTTGGAAGAAGCACTGAAATGGGCGAATGCCGAAGTAAAAGCACAGTGGACAGACCTGAGCATCAACCACCACTAACCTGTTGGGGCTATTGCCAACAAGCGTACTATCCCTTAAAAGACATTTTATCTATTCCACCACATTCTCCGCCAGATTCGGTATCTTTGCGGAGTTTTTTTATTTCAAGTTAGTTTGATAACGTGTTTGTTATACGACTAACTAATAACAATTAACGGTGGCTTGCCACTTAGTATCATGAACCTGTTTAACGTTTATCCGATTTACGACATCGAACCCGTCCAAGCGCAAGGCTCTTGGCTCTGGGACAGCAAAGGCGAGAAGTACCTCGACCTTTACGGCGGTCACGCCGTGATTTCGGTGGGTCATTGTCACCCCCATTACGTCGAAAAAATGACGGAACAGTTGCGACGAATTAACTTCTACTCCAACTCTGTCAGGATACCGTTACAGGATGAATTGGCCCAAAAACTAGGCGACCTCGCTGGCTATCCCGATTATACGCTCTTTTTGTGCAACTCAGGTGCCGAAGCCAACGAAAATGCCATTAAGTTGGCCTCTTTTTACAACGGCGGTAGCAAAATAGTCGCCTTTACGAAGTCGTTCCACGGCCGTACGGCAGGAGCAGTTGCGATGACCGACAACCCGTCGATTGTTGCACCTGTCAACTACAACAAACACGTCACGTTTTTGCCGTTCAATGACGCCGAAGCCGTTCGTCAGCACGACATGACCGACGTGTGTGCCATCATCGTTGAAGGCATCCAAGGCGTGGGTGGTATCCAAGTAGCATCAGAAGAGTTTTTGCGGGCCATCCGTCAGAAATGCGACGAAAGCAACGCTACCTTTATTTTGGACAGCGTACAGTGCGGTTATGGTCGTTCGGGGAAATTTTTCTCAAACCAACACTACACCGACCTTCACGCCGACCTATACACCACAGCCAAAGGCATGGGCAACGGTTTCCCGATTGCGGGGGTTTTGATTTCGCCCAAGTTCCAAGCCAAATACGGCATGTTGGGAACTACCTTCGGCGGAAATCACTTGGCGTGTGCGGCGGGTATTGCTGTACTCGACATCATGAAGGAAGAAAACCTCATGGCCAACGCCGTAGAAATCGGGGATTATTTGATGAAAGGCATTGCCGAAATCGGTGGCTACAAAGAGCTTCGCGGACGTGGGTTGATGATTGGAATCGAATACGATTTCGCCATTGAAGACCTCCGCAACAAGCTGTTGTTCGACTATAAATTATTCACGGGTGTAGCAGGCAAAAACACCATTCGTTTGTTGCCGTCGCTCGCACTCAAAAAAGAAGAAGCTGATTTGTTTTTAGAAGCGTTGAGCAAAGAAGTTCGCGTTTTGGCCTAATTAAAAGCTAGTCCCAAGATGCAATTCGGAACGCTCATAGTATAACGTTTCTGACGTTATAATTGGAAAAACCCTGAAAAAGTAACCTATCTTTTTCAGGGTTTTTATTTATCTTTACCAAAGATACTTTTTAAAGAAACTGACCATGTTAACGAAAACCTCTCGTCGAAAAGCACTACTGCCTCCTCAAAAGGTGTCTATTGAAGAATATTTCAGGGCAGAAGGCAAATCCATTTATAAACACGAATACCACGACGGCATTATCAAAAAAATGGCAGGAGGAACTTTCAATCACGATAATTTAGCAGGTAAAGTAGTCACCTTTATCAATCTTTTTTTGGAGGAAAATAATTTGCTCTACTTAGTCAATGGTAGCGACACTAAAATTCGAATTGAGCAGTACAACAAATTTGTGTATCCCGATGCAGTAGTGATTTGTGAAAAGCCAGAGTTTTATCAAAATCGAAAAGATACAATTACCAATCCTCTCGTCGTCGTAGAAGTACTGTCCGATTCCACCAAAGAGTACGACCGAACCCTCAAATACGAGTATTACCGCACCATTCCAAGTTTCAAAGAATACGTATTGGTACATCAAGACCGAAAACACGTATCGGTCTATACCAAACAACCCGATGCCACTTGGATTGTCCGCGACTATGACGGCGACGATGCCACCGCTATTTTGTACGCCATTCAACAATGCCCACTGTCTCTCAAACGGCTTTATAGAGGGCTAGAAATCGCAAACCCATAAAAAAACCGCAAAGCACATACGGCCTTGCGGTTTTGCGAGACATTCGACATTCTCCTACATTCTATCGGGTACTTCAATCCCCAAGAGTTCCATCGCTTTACGAACCGAATCAGCGATAGCTTGGGTCAGTAGCAACCGCACGTGTTGTGCCGCCGCGTTTGGCTCTTGTAAAATCGAAACTTCAGCGTAAAACGTATTATATACCTTCGCCAATTCGTACGCATACTGTGAAATCAACGCAGGGGAATAGTTGCGCCCCGCATCCGCCACGCGGTCAGGGAATTGCGTAAGGGCAAAAATCACTTCTTGTTCAGAGGCCGTCAATTCTACCGTCGAGGCAGGTTTATTCCAGTCAATGCCCAACTGCACCGCCTTTCGCAACACCGAACGCGTACGGGCGTGGGTGTATTGAATAAACGGTCCCGTATGTCCGTGTAACTCCACCGATTCGGCAGGGTTGAACAACATCCGTTTTTGCGGATCTACTTTCAACAAATAATACTTCAACGCCCCCAACCCAAGCATCGAAAAGAGCTTTTGCTTTTCGGCCTCCGTAAAATCGTCGATTTTGCCTTTGGCGTTACCTTCTTCGGCAGCAGCGGCGGTTACTTCTGCCACAAGTTCGTCGGCGTCCACCACCGTTCCTTCTCGCGACTTCATTTTTCCTGATGGCAAATCCACCATTCCATAACTCAAGTGATAACAACCTTCGGCGTAAGTACGACCAAGGCGTTTGAGGATGGCAAAAAGCACTTGGAAGTGATAATCCTGTTCGTTTCCAACGACCCAAATCGACTTATTGGTAGAGAAATCGGTAAACTTCAAATCCGTTGTGCCCAAGTCTTGGGTAATGTATACCGAGGTACCATCGCCACGCAAAACTAGTTTTTCGT
This sequence comes from Runella sp. R5_40, assembly GCF_057652295.1. Classification (NCBI taxonomy): domain Bacteria; kingdom Pseudomonadati; phylum Bacteroidota; class Cytophagia; order Cytophagales; family Spirosomataceae; genus Runella; species Runella sp. R5_40. The sequence continues at coordinate 430,723 of NZ_JBYFCH010000001.1, forward strand.
CTAGCCCTTCTTCGGTCAAATCAATCCATACCGAATTATCGGGCTTTTTGAAAAATACCCCTTTGGCCAACCCTTCTTCTACGGCGTCTTTCCCAAGCAAGTACGTATTTGACTCGTAGTAAGTTTTGTCAAAACTCACTCCAATTTTCTGGTACGTATCGTTAAAGCCCGCATACACCCACTCGTTCATGGTTTTCCAAAGCGTAACGGTGGCCTCGTCGCCCTGTTCCCACTTGCGAAGCAGTTCTTGGGCTTCGAGCATCCACGGTGCTTTTTTCTCGGCCTCTTCTTTGGTCATTCCCTCCGCTACAAGGGTTTGGATTTGCTGTTTGTATTCTTTGTCAAACAACACGTAGTATTTTCCAATCAAGTGGTCACCTTTCATTTCAGCCGACTCGGGTGTTTCACCGTTACCCAGTTTGGCATAGGCCAGCATCGACTTACAAATGTGAATCCCACGGTCGTTGACAAGGCAAGTTTTGATAACGTCGTAGCCGTTGGCTTTCAAAATACGGGCAACGGAATCCCCCAAAAAGTTATTCCGTAAGTGTCCCAAGTGCAGCGGTTTGTTGGTATTGGGCGAAGAAAACTCTACCATCACCGACTGTCCATTGGGAGCGGCAAAGCCAAAGTTTTCGTCAAGGGCCAAGGCATTAAGGGCGCCCACCCAAGCTGATTCGTCAATACTAAGGTTCAGAAACCCTTGTACGACGTTGAAACTGCTTACTACTCCCGACTTCTCCAACACGTATGCCCCGAGCGCATTCCCGATTTCAACGGGAGGTTTGCGGAGGCTTTTGGTGTACGGGAACGTTACGAATGTATAAAAACCTTCAAAATCTTTTTTGGTAGGTTGAAGTGCGATTGTTGACTCTTCAACATTATAAATCTCCTTTAATGCACTTTGGAGAGAAGTTTTGATAATGGCTTCGATTTGCATAAGACGTGGTTCGTTGGTTGCTCCTCCTAGTAAGCGGAGACAGCTAAATAAGCCGCAAAAGTACGGCAAATTCGACAAGCAAATACTTGTATTCCCAAAAATTGGTTCTATTTTCGTATCATTCTCCACATTTAGCTTTGCCATGAAATGAAAAATAAGGTAGTTACCCTCCTGTTATTGGTCATCAGTTGGCTAACACTCCCTGCATCGGCGCAGTTGGAACAGTCAGTGCGTTTAGAATTTAAAGTAAACCAAAGCCTCGAAGAATACTTCGATGTCACTCCTTTGGACGAAGATGGGCTGCTCGTAACCCAGCGTAAAGAAGAATATTTTAAAAAAGAAAAATGGACATTCTATCGTTTCGATAATTTGCTCAAACAGCGGTGGATGTCAGAATTTACGTTAGAAGACCAGCTTCACCCGATTAAGTCATACCACAATCAGCACTTTTTGTATTGGCTGCTTCAAGAAACCGATACCGACAAAGTAATGGTACTGCGTCTTGACCTTCAAAATGGCGAAACCGAAACCTTCAAAGGAGATTTGCACACCCGTGCCGACATTGTTCACTTCAAAGTACTTGGTAATGTGGCTTTTATTGGCGGTTATCACAACAGCCGCCCCATGGTAATGGCTTTTTCATTTTTTGATAAAAGTGTGAAAGCACTGCCGTTTTTGTACACCACCAATACCGAAATCAGCAACCTCGAACTTGACGAACAGCAAAATCAGCTCCATGTGTTGCTTTACACGACCAAGCGCGGCGATTGCCATTTTTCCATCAAAACCTACTCGTACGAAGGCAAACTCGTCAAAACCACCGCCATGCCTTTTGAAAACGATAACGGACTGATTACGGGAAAAATCTTACCACTCGACGAGTCGTCGTCGCTTATTGTTGGCAATTATGCCCAAGGTTGTACACAATATTCGCAAGGATTGTATTTTTCTAAAATCAAAGATGCCGAACCCGAAGGGTTTCAGTGGGTTGATTTTTCTAAACTAGAAAACTTCTTCAACTACCTCAAACCCAAGCGAAAACAACGCGTGGTCGAGAAAATTTCTAAACAAAAAGAAGAAGGAAAAGAACCCAAGTTTCGTTACCGAATGCTGGTACACGACATCATTAAAAATGGAGAGGAGTTTATCTTAGTCGCCGAAGTTTATTATCCTGTTTATAAAAGTGGAAATATGTATTACGGTGGTGGGCGGTCAAACATTCACCGCGAATACGATGCTTTTCGATACACCCACGCCATCGTTTGTGGGTTCGACAAATCGGGTAAACTACTGTGGGACAACTGCTTTGCCCTCGAAAACGTCGAGAATATTGAGCTTTTGCCAATGGTACAAGTCACCCGACGCGATGGGTTGCTGGTATTGGCCTATCCCAAAGAGGAAAAAATTCATACGGAAGTCATCGAGCGCAGTCGCGTAGTACGAGAAAAAGAAATCCACGAACTAAAAACTGCCGTTGAAGGTGAAAAAATTGTTGACAGTGAGCAGGGCGTATTAGCGGCTTGGTACGACCGTTTTTTTGTGGCGTACGGGTACCAAAAAGTAGGTGGCGAAAAGTGGACAAGCAGTTCTCGCGACGTTTTTTATGTCAACAAACTCTCATACGACCCCAACGCTCCCCGCCCCGACGCCAAAGAAGAAGCGAAGAAAGAGAATTAACGTAACCTCAATTTTCCCAGCACTTTTTCGGCCGTTGCCTGAATGGCAGGGATGGCTACCGAGTTTCCAAACTGTTTATAAGCCGAAATATCGGCCACCACAATTTTAAAATCTTCAGGAAAACCCTGTAAACGTGCCCACTCGCGCGGAGTCATTTTGCGGATTCCCTCCCGATTTATTTCGCTTTTGATGCGCGTTTGGGGCGTAAAATCCGTAAGCCGATGGTCATATACGAGGTTTCGCTCACGTCCCATGCCCCCAACTACGATGGCATTGGCCACACCCTTGTCTGAGATAATTTCGTAACCAAAACCGTTCCCTTTGCTCTCGTGGCGTTTTTTATGGTTAATCAACGTTTGCAGGTACTGGGTCGATAAATAATATTTTGCCGAAACAGGCTGTGGCTCTTTTACGTCTCCAAACACGGCTGCTGAGTTGGTAGGCGCGGGATACTCAAACGAATCCACGCCCAAGTCGCCACGAAATCCCACGATAAAAATACGTTCCCGATTCTGTGGCATGCCAAAATCACGCGCATTGAGCACGCGAGGTTCGGGCACAAAATAACCTAAGTCGTCGCGCAGTGTCGCAAGAATGGTGGCTAGGGTCTTTCCTTTGTCGTGCGTTCGTAGCCCTTTGACATTTTCTAAAAAAAACGCTTTGGGTCGTTTTCGTTGAATGACATCGGCTACGTCAAAAAACAGGGTTCCTCGCGTATCTTCAAAACCACCTCGCCGCCCCGCAATCGAAAATGCCTGACACGGAAACCCCGCACACAACACATCAAAGCCGTCGGGGATATGCGCCTTGGTCGCTTCGAGCGTGATGTCTCCATAAGGGCGTTCGCCAAAATTAGCCTCGTACGTTTTTTGGGCTTGGACATCCCATTCACTACTAAATACACAGCGTCCACCCAAGCGTTGTAGGGCAATACGAAAACCACCAATTCCCGCAAATAAGTCGATAAAAGTAAACCAAGGTGTTTTGGAAGCATCCAATCGCATAAAAATGTTTTAATTTTTGAGCACCAGCCACACGCCGCCCATAATCAGCGCAATGCCCAGTACTCGCCACGCATTGATGGGATGCACCGCAAAACCCACCCACCCGAAGTGGTCGATAAGCACACCTGCCACCAGTTGCCCCGCAATAATCAGGCACAGCAAATTGGCAGGGCCAATGTCTTTGACAATAAAAATAACCGTGAGTACATAAAACGCCCCGCAAGCCCCTCCCAGCCACTTCCACCAAGCAATACTGCGCAGGGTGTCCCACGAGGGCATGGGGGCTTTGTTGAACAAGGCATAGCAAACCAACAAGCCAACCAGCCCCGTCACAAACGAGATGATGGATGAAAGAATAGGATTTTGAGTCGCCAACCGAAGCTGAGAGTTCACTCCCGACTGAAAGGTGTTGGTCACGCCAATCAAAAAAGCTAAAAGCAGAAAAAAGTAATACATGGGAAGCTGTCGTTGAATCTCACGTACAAACTTCCCAAAAATATGTTGGAATAAAAAGCGCAGCTATTTTGAGCGGATGGCCTCTACGGGGTCCATGCGAGCAGCTCCAAGGGCAGGAACGATGCCTGCCACTACCCCAATGATGCTCGACACACTGAGCCCGAGAATGATATTTTGGGGCGAAAGAATAATATCCAAACTTCCTAACGAAATGAAAGACAGCAAATACACCAGCCCAATGCCAACCAAGCCACCAATCAAGCTCAAAAAAATGGCTTCAAACAAAAATTGGAATAAAATAAAATAGTTTTTCGCTCCCAATGATTTCTGAATCCCGATGAGGTTGGTACGTTCTTTGACCGATACGAACATGATGTTGGCAATACCAAAACCACCTACCAAAATCGAAAAGCTACCAATGACCCACCCAGCAATGGTAATCACACCAAATACCCCCGACACGGCTTTGGTTGCTGCCTCGGGGCGGTTGATGGAAAAGTTGGTAGTTTGAGTCGGTTTAAGCCCTCTTTTGGTACGCAACAACCCTATAATCTCCGCTTCTAGCTCTACTTGCCCTTCATCTTCAGGCTTTCCTTTCACCACAATATCGACACTGTTTTCAACCCGATTTTGAAAAGATTTAGCAAAAGTTAAGTACGGCAACAACACCTTGGTGTCGGGATTACCCGCAATATCAAATAGGCTTTTTCCTTTTTTCTTCTGAATCCCCACAATCATGTACTTTAAACCCTTGATTTTAAAGCTTTTTCCCGTCGGGTCGGGGTCGCTTGGGAAGAGGTTTTCGGCGATTTCTGCCCCGATAATGGCTACACTGCGGCCTGCATCCACTTCTTGTGGGGTAAAGTAGCGGCCTTTTTCTACGGTTACTTCCGAAACTTTGTTGTATTCGTACGACACCCCTTGAAGGAGCGCATCCATGCTATTATTGCCATTTTTTGCCGTCAATCCCCCTTTAAAGTCCATCACAACGGTAGCTTCGGCACCTTCGATGCGTTCGGCTAGGAACTTATAATCGCTGTAGGAAGTCTCTGGCCATTGAAAATATTTCCACCACTGGTATTCACCCCCAAAACCCCAAGGCCATTTTTGGACATAAAGTACGTCGGTACCGATTTCGTCCAAGCTCTGACGGATATTTTTTTCCAACGAATCTACAATGGTAAATACGCCCACAATCGCAAAAATCCCTACCGTTACTCCCAACAAAGAAAGGGTAGTACGAAGAATATTTGAGCGAAGTGCTTGCCAAGCAAAACGCAAACTCTCAAAGGTTTGTCGAAAAAACTTCATGGCCGCTAATAGTTAAGTTGTTACGGAATTTTCGGTATTGAAAACAAAATTCGATTTATGACGCTTTTTTCGCAAACATTTTACACAAGTGGCAATCCCGTAGTTTAATTGGTGACGATAAAAGTGGCGTTGGATGTAGTACCAATTCAGAAATTTAGATTTTCTTTGCAGGAAACTCATAGTTAGCACAGTCTATTGTATGAAAATCAGTACCAATTCGCGCACAGACCTTTATGTACATATTGCTCTGGTAGTAGCTCTGGTTGTGGCATTATTTTTGGGGTTCTTTTTCGTGTATTTACCATTTACAACCAATCACGGACAAAGTATCACGGTGCCTGACCTCAAAGGCATGACCTTGGAACAAATTGAAGACTACCTCGACGACCGTAATCTTCGGTATGAAGTGGCCGATTGTACGTTTGTCGTTGGGCAGAAACCGCTCAGTGTGATTCGACAACATCCCAAAGCAGGAATGCGGGTAAAAGAAGGGCGAAAGTTGTATTTGTATATAACGACCCTCAATGCGCCTAATGTAAAAATGTCGCAGCTAGTGGATCGCACCAAAAACAGCGCCATCGCCGAGCTAAAACGTCTTGGGTTAATGTTAGGCCGTATCAATTACATACCCGATCCTGCCCACGATGCCGTGCTAGAACAATTGTACAACGGCAAGCCTATTTTGCCAGGAACACTGATTCCGCAGGGGTCTAAAATAGATCTTAACTTAGGAGATGGCATCGGAAATACTGAATTTGATGTTCCTGACGTTGTAGGTAAAACACTCGAAGATGCCCTTTTTGTCTTAAAAGGCTCCAACTTAGGAAAACCGCTTATTCAATACGTGGATGACCCAAGTCAGCCGCCAGGAACTATCGTACGACAAAACCCTGAGGCGGGAGCAGGCAACAAAATTCACGTCGGTGAAATCATCGACTTGTGGGTAGTCGGGTCGCCAGATACGCAACAGCAACCACAGAATGAACAACTTTAGAAGTAAGAACGTCACAGTGCAGAAAGGTAGCCATCGCGGCAAGTCATTTATTACGAGAGATAGGGCAAAGAACATGTCCCTGTCTCTTCTGTTTTTCTTTGGGATACTCCAATCCGTAGCTGCTCAGTGGGTCGTTGTCCCCGTTGGGCCGTCGGTTTCTAAAAGCCCCCAAAAAGCAGCGCGTACCCAAGCGCTTACATTGCCTTTTTTTGACGATTTTTCATTGTCAACCAATGGCCGCCCCGACCCTAACTTGTGGCAAAATGGCGGCACTTACGTAAACAACACATTAACAATAGGCCAGCCTACCCTCAATGTCGTTACTTTCGATGGCGCAGACGCCACAGGCCGTCCCTATAACTTTGCTAGTCCCTACGCCCAAGGAAACGGAGATACGCTCACTTCTCAACCCATTGATTTATCTTCGGTTAAAGATACTTCAGCTTATTTAAGTTTTTATGCGCAAATGCGCGGCTTGGGAGAACTTCCTGATACGACCGATTTCCTCCGTTTGTATTTTTTAAATCAGCAAGGAGAATGGAAAAATGTCTGGCAAAAAGAAGGGCTTAAGCCTGATAATAACTTTAATTACACAAAATTGGCTCTTCAGCCTGAATATCTTCATCCCAACTTCCAGTTTCGCTTCATTTCCTATGGCCGTTTGTCGGGACAATTTGATATGTGGCACTTGGATTATGTTTATCTCAACAGCAGCCGTCGGCTACCCGATCAATTTACCAGAGATGTTGCCTATCGCCTTCCAGTCAATTCATTCTTGAAGCGCTATACAGCCATGCCAATCAAACAATACTTGGCCCGCCCCGTTGCCGAAACCACAGACTCCCTAAAGAGCGAGCTCAACAACCTCTTTAATAGTTTTAACCCTATTACAGTTTCATATACAGTTCGAGATATTGCCAATAATCGCTTGCACATAGATTTTACCCAATTACCTGACAACATTTCGTCTTCGTCTCAAAAACCCGTTATTTTTAAACCCACCCCTATCTCTTTTTCGGATACCCTTAAAAGAGTGGTCTTGAAAACGCAGTTTAAAGTACTCACAACGGACAACCAAAACTCGTCCATTCCAGGCATTGACCTACGCCGAAATGATAGCATTTCGGGCATAACGGAGCTTTCTGACTTCTATGCCTACGACGACGGCAGTGCCGAAAGCGCGGTTTATTTCAACCGTTCGTTGGGGCGTACTGCGGTTCGGTTTACGGTCAATACTCCTGATAACCTTTCGGGAGTTCGGATGAATATCGTGCCCGTTGTAAAAGATGTTTCGGGCCAATCCATCACAATTCAAGTGTGGAGCAGTGAAAGAGGCCGTCCTAAAAGTATTTTATACCAAAAAGCCTATAAAGTATCATATCCTGCCCAGTTTAATGAGTTTATTGAGTTTCCGTTCGATTATGGCGTGGCTGTTCGTGATACATTTTACGTTGGCTGGCTTCAAATTGGGCAAGATGGCATCCCCGTTGGCCTCGACCGCAACAATGCTCACGAAGACCAAATATTTATCAATTCTGGACAAGAGTGGGTACCTTATACGAGTTTCAAAAACGACGCGAGTTTGGCGTATTTTCAAGGAAGTTTGATGCTTCGCCCCGTGTTAGGAACCGTGAAGGCATCAGACCCGCTGACGTCAGTCGAACCTACCGAAGAGGCCGAATGGGAGGTATATCCAAACCCTACCCGAGGCAGCGTAAGTTGGAATTCGGGAGATGTAAAATACATTGAAGTATATCAACTCAACGGTACACGATTGCGTTCTCAGCCTGTTCAGCCCGCCGAACGCAGCATTGACTTGACGCCGTTAGGAGATGGAATTTATTTTTTACGGCTTTCCAACGAAAAGAAAACTGTCGTGAAGAAAATTTTGTTGAGCAAATAAATTAAGAACAACGATGGATATTACAGTAGAAGAACTAAAACAACGCATCGAAAGCGGCGAAGAAATCAACCTCATTGATGTCCGCGAAGATTACGAATACGAAGCCGATAACATTGGAGGCGTGTTGATTCCATTGGGAGATCTTCCGCATCGCCTCTCCGAAATCGACCACCTCAAAGAACAAGAGGTATTGGTACATTGCCGCTCAGGCAAGCGTAGCGAAACCGCCCAACGGTTTATGCAAAGCCAAGGCTTTACGAATGTTCGTAACGTCATTGGTGGCATTCTTGCCTACAACGAACTTGATTAGGCTTCGCCGTGCGCCATACAAAAAAAGGGGAGCGGAATGCTCCCCTTTTTTTGTTTTATACCGACATTACGTCTTGTTCTTTGGCGGTGTAAATCGTTTCGATTTTAGCGACAAAACTATCCGTTAGTTTTTGTACGCGTTCTTCGGCGCGTTTTACTTCGTCTTCCGAAACCCCTTCTTTGGTTAGTTTGCGGAGTTCGTTATTTGTACTTTGGCGAATATTACGAACGTTCACTTTTGCCGTTTCGATTTCTTGTTTTACCCGCTTCATCAAATCACGGCGACGTTCTTCGGTGAGCATTGGAATACTCAAACGAATGTTTTCACCATCGTTGTTGGGCGACAACCCGAGCGAGCTATTACGAATCGCTTTCTCAATTTCTCCAATTATCTTTTTCTCGAAAGGCTTTATCGCAATCGTACGTGCGTCGGGGGTGGTTATCGAAGCTACGTTTTGGATAGGCGACATCACTCCGTAGTATTCTACTTGGATTCCGTCTAGCATGTTAGGGGAAGCTTTCCCCGCACGAATTTTCGACAACTCGATCGTCAAGTGCTTGATGGCTCTGTCCATCGTATCTTTCGCATCGTCGAGATACAATTCGATTTCTTCCATTGGTTGATTAATTATATCGTTTCTGTGTAAGGTGTATTTTTAATTTGTACTAACTCTGTTACTTTAACATCACGTACATTGGCTGCAAATTTAGCTTTTTTTAAAAAGTGAAGTAGAACTTCTTTTTTTTGATTGATTACTTGCGTTGGCGGAGTACGTGTCTGCACGATACGGCATCTAAAATCAAAGTCTTTCAACTGGTTAGATAATATCTCTATCGTTGACTCTATTTGCACAATAGCATCTGCCAAATTTCCCCCTTTCAATTCAATAAAATAGGCGACTCCTCTTTGAGGGTTATTGCATACCAGCAATAAAAAATCGCATTTTCTAGCAGATGTATTTATCAAACAACCATCTACTTGCAGTTTTACGATAAATTTGTGATTCGGGTTACTGACTCTGAATTCTGAAATCGCCCTATCATCTTTGAAAACCACATTTTTTACGGTACCTGTCTGAATTTCACACCGTACATCCTCCTCCGCAAATGGGTTGCAGTTTACGTTCATTGGTTGTACTGAATTTCAAGCAATTCATCAAACTTTCTCATAATATCATTGGAAACATTATCTAACGAATCATGCTCAATTTGTTGAAGTTCGCGATTTAGAATCGGGGTAATACTCCCACTTTCCATGTATCCTACAAACACCCTTTCTGGGTTTACCCACAACAATGGTGAAATAATTTTACTAACTGCTTCACGGTTTTGGTCAATTTGCCCAACAGTGTACGCTTTTAGTAAATTATTTAATGATGCTAGAATGTAAGGACTATGAGTCGTTAAAAGAACTTGGTTTGATTCTTGGTTTGCCAACAGCGAAATCAAATAAATTAAATCCCTTTGCGCTTCGGGGAACAAATGTGCTTCGGGTTCTTCAATAATCAAGGACAGAGACTGCTTATTTCTCCAAAAATAAATTACCATTAAAATTATCCAAAGTGACTCTTGCTGACCAGAAGAAGCATTTTCCAAATCTATGGTTCTTTCTCCTATACTAATCTTAGGCACTAACCCCTTCTCATTTCTATCAAAATCAAAATAAACGCTATCAAACTTAACTTCCCCTTTTAGAATACTTTTCGCTAATTCTGTATATTCATTCTGCCCCAAATAATCGGACGCATTTTTAGAAACCTTATCCGTAATTTCTTTTATCAACAGGAAAAAAGTATGTAAAAAGTCGTTGGAACGCAACTGGGTATAAGGGTTAGCTCCTAACCTGTAATCCCTTGACAATGCGTAAATTCCTCTGGTTGCGGGCACAAAAATATTTTGACCATGAGTAGCAAAACCGTTTTTTTTGAGAACTACCCGAATTTCAAATCTAAGATTTTTTGCAATAATTAGTCTTTCATCAGTACTTTCTGATGCGTTAAAAATATTTTTTAAATGTGCATAAACTGTATCTAACTCGTCCAATAAACTTGTCATTTCAATCGACTGAGAAACAACTCCTTCCCGCCCTAATTGAATGCTCAGTTTTTCTTGAAAAATGAGATAAATGAATGTATTAGGATACCACCAGCTTTCTGGGTATTCCAATCGTCGCCAGTACGCTTGAAGCAAAGATGTATGAGCGTTCGTGCTCTGTTCATTCAAAAGCGCATCTTGATAGAAGTTAACGACCGTATTCTCAAACTCCTTCCAATACCACACGAGCTTGGCCAGTGTACTCTTCCCCGAAGCCTGTGGGCCAATGAAAAGCATATAATCTTTGATATCCAAAGATATGTTTTTCAGTGGCCCAAAATTTCTGACTTCGATACGTTGCATAATTCCCTATTAATTCGACACCAGCGTCCCGACCGAATCACCATTGACCAATCTCAAGAGGTTGCCTGGCTTATTCATGTCAAAAACAATGATTGGCAAGTTGTTTTCCTTACAAAGGGCAAAAGCCGTCAAATCCATGATTTTCAGGTTTTCTGTCAAAGCTTGGTCGTACGTGATTTTTTCGTAGCGCGTCGCTGTTGGATCTTTTTCAGGATCTGCCGTGTAAATACCATCCACCCGCGTCCCTTTCAATACCGCATCGGCATTGATTTCGATGGCGCGAAGCGCCCCTGCCGAGTCGGTTGTAAAGTAAGGGTTTCCAGTACCTGCTCCAAAAATCACTACCCGACCTTTTTCTAGGTGGCGTACCGCCCGACGGCGAATCATCGGCTCAGCCACTTGTTCCATTTTAATGGCCGACATCAAACGCGTGTACATGCCATGTTTTTCGAGCGAACTCTGAATCGCCATGCTGTTGATGACGGTTGCAAGCATCCCCATGTAATCTCCTTGCACGCGGTCAATGCCCGATTTTTCGACCGAGGCACCGCGAAAAATATTTCCTCCTCCAATCACAATCGCGACTTGAACGCCTGCATCAACCACTGTTTTTACTTCTTGGGCAAATTGCTGTAGAACGTCAAAGTCGATGACTTGTTTTTTATCGGGGCCGCTGAGGGCTTCACCGCTGAGTTTTAGGAGAATACGTTTGTATTTAGGTTGTTGCATAATAAATGTAATCGGTTTATTCAAACTCTATAAGTACTTGATTTTTGTCAACGCTATCGCCTTTGTTGACTTTAATGCTTTTTACCACGCCATCGCCTGAGGACTTGAGGGCGTTTTCCATTTTCATTGCCACCAATACCAACACCACATCACCCGCTTTTACGACATCACCTACTTGTACTTTGACGTCCCAAATCAGCCCTGGCATCGGCGCTTTGAGGTTATTTACTTTGTTTTTGGTGCTGTTGTTTATCCCCATTTGTTCAAGCAACAGGTCAAAACGGTCTTTGGCAGCCACGTTATAAATGGTTTCGTTTACCTTTACTTTGAAACTCTTATCGGCGTAGTTGGCTTCTACAACTTCGGCACTAAACGAGCGGTCGTCTTTGATAATGTGAAAATGACCATTGTCCAAGGCTACCAAATCCCACGCAAACGGTTGCCCGTTGAGCGTCGTAGTTTCGTTTTTTGTTTCTACTTCAAAAGCTTGTTGTTCGTTGATGATTACTTTTAACATGGTACTAGGTAGTTTATAAATTGTGAGATGAATGTGCCTACGACTCTACTTCCGAGGATTTCACTCGGCGATTTACTAAATAAACACCCGTTAAAATGACCCCCATTCCGAGGTATTGTTGAAAGCTAATTCGCTCGCCATCCATAATTCCCCAGCCAATTGCCACAATCGGAATCAAGTACGTCACCGACGATGCAAACAGTCCCGAAGCCAACTGAACTACCCGATTAAACAACACCGACGCCAATCCTGAACCTACCACACCCAACGCCAGCAAATACAGCGAAGGCTGCAAGTTTTGGGGAGTTGTTATTTTGGTAAAAAAGTCAGTGGTAAACAGCGCAATCAATGAAATAGGGCCGATGAAAACAAACGTCCAAGCCGTCATGGTCAGCGCTGGCAAGTGGCTCAATCGAAACGCAATGGTATTGATATTGACGCCATACATCAGCGTAGCACTCAAAATCAGGAACGCGTAAGGGTCAGCCACGTTAATGGCCCCCGTCAGATTCGACAGAATTAGTAACAAAGACCCAAGTAACCCCAAAATGATACCCGCAATTTGCATGGGGCGGCGCGGTTGGGCAAAAAATACGACGCCCAATACCAGCGTACAAAGTGGGCTCAACGAATTGAGCATCCCCGACAACGAGCTATTGAGGCGCGTACCTGCTTTGGCAAACAAAAACGCAGGAATCACGTAGCCCATCAATGCCGATACCAATATAAACGGGAAACGGTCGAGCGGAATTTGGTTACGGGTTTTGAGCATAATGGGCACAAAAAAAAGCGAAGCCAAAAACAATCGCCCCGCTGCCACTTCCGTAACACTAAACGTTCCTAAGCTCTTTTTAATTAAAATGAAGGACGTCCCCCAAGTGAGGGCTACCAGAATCAGTAAAATCCACGCTTGCAAAGGATTTTTAGAAGAATCGTCCACGACAAACTGAGCTTATTTGATATTTTTATTTTGCAAAAATAGTGGGTTTATTGGATTTTAATGTGCTTGTCGATAAAGTTCATGTATTGTTCCCAATCGTAAAGCAAAATATCGTGACCTCCCTCGCGCAAATGGTAGCCGATTGTTTGTCCTACAGGCGTATTTACCGCAGGCATTTCGGAAGTACCTAAACCCGTTTTTTTGTACAATTGATACACTTTTCCCGCTTCCACGGCGCTCAAAAACTCACCTTTGGGGTCGGCCCACGTATCCTTGGAAGCGCTTGCCACGTAAAGCGGTCGGGGAGCAATTAAACTCAACAACTCGTGTTGATCAACGGGTAACTCCGACACAGCTTTGTTATATTTTTTGTAGTTGGCACAAAACCAATGGGGAAATTGCGTGTTCAGATGTTCGACGGTCTCACCAATCCATCGGCGAGCCAATGCCGCCCCTCCTTCGCCCGAGTCGTTGGAAATCACCACCGCAAAACGCGGGTCTTCGGCACCCGCCCAGAGCGTCGCTTTTCCGATGCGCGAATGTCCAACGCCAATGATTTTTTTTGCGTCTATTTGCCCTTCGTGCTGAATCAAGTAATCGACCATGCGGCTCATGCTCCACGCCCATACGCCCAAAGCGCTCCATTTTTCGCGTTGCTCAGGGGTCAGCACGGAGCGTATGCCCGTTCTCCAACCTTCGGCGTGGTCTGGCTCAAGGTCGCCGTAATAGGCCGTCGCGACGGCGTATCCGCGGGCAACAATCGCTTCGTAAGGCCAACGTCGTTCGGCAATACCGCGTGAGGCTTCGGTCGCACGGTTGTTGACAAAACTTTTATCAAAACCTGAGTTGACCCAGTTTTCCGTCACCAATACCTCTTTTTCGTGGGTAGTGCTGTGATTTCCAGTGAAGTTGAGACTCACAAACGTGGGGGCTTTCTTCACATTTTTGGGCAAATACAACAAAACATTCAGCGCCGCATTAGGCGAAATGGTTGGAAAACGTAGGGTAATTTGTTTGGAAATGGCTTTCCCACCCAACGCATTTTCGTTGACGGTTTTGACCTCCACCGTACTTTTGATAGTACTCGGAAAAGGATTCACGCCATAGACTTCTTCGGCAAATAGCTTGAGTAATTCGGGGCGACGTGTTTTTTCCCATACCGAAACGGACGCCACGGGTTTTCCATTGGGAAGTACGAATGGATTGGGCAACGTATAAGCTGGCATTTGGCTTTCGTCGTAATTGACGGGGATTTTTTGCGCAACTGCTTTTCCAACTGCCAACCCAAGCACCAAGGCTACGGCTATCTGTTTCATACGTCGTTATTTTTTGTATTTTCTACCTTGGGCCATTTAATAATGAAAACGGCACTGTATAATGTGAATACTATCTTGTTTAACTTCATACACAAGCCTGTGTTCATCCGTAATTCGACGCGACCAATAACCACTCAAATTACCCTTCAGGGCTTCTGGCTTCCCTTTGCCTTCAAATGGAGTCCGAAGGCTTTCTTTTATTAGGTCATTAATGCGTTTTAGTACTTTTTTATCAACTTGTTGCCAAAAAACATAGTCTTCCCATGCCTCTCTATCCCATGATAACGTCATTCTTCTAAGAGGTTATGTGCAACAACTTCGCCATTTTTTGACCTTTCAATCGCAGCAAGTAAACGTTCTTTGTTCGCTTCCGAGCTCAATAAATACTCAGTTGTGTCCTGTTTTGCTTTTTTTGAAGAAAGTTTCGCCTTGATAAATGGAATACTTGTCAACAACTCCATTACAAAAGCTACCTTATGGTCAGGAACTTCTAACTCAATTTTCATTTTCGTAATTATTTGGTAAACAAATATAAGTTCTAGCAGTAGCTTCGCCAAATTAAGCTGTTATCGTCTTGATTATTACCTCAATCCAATTCTCATTTGCATATACATTTATTGGGGATTTAAGATTCTTTTCAACCATTGGTCGCTATCTCAGCGAATTTCTTTGCTCTTTTTTGGTAGTATCGCCTGTCTATTAGGATATTTATGCTGGTTTTTCTGGTTAGGCCCTTTTTTATTCCCATTTACATTTCATCATTAAACCTTATTTGTCCATTGAAAAACATTTTTAACTTTTCTACGCTCTGCCTAGTGGTATGGAGTACGTTGAGCCACGCACAAACACCCCCTTCTTGGCTCCGCTATCCTAGCATTTCCCCCGATGGCAAAACCATCGTTTTTACGTACAAAGGAGACATTTGGAAAGTTGCTGCTTCGGGCGGAGCGGCCGTTCCACTCACCCTCCATGAAGCCCACGACTACATGCCCGTCTGGTCGCACGATGGCAAACGAATCGCTTTTGCCTCCGACCGCCACGGCAACTTCGATGTATTTACCATTCCTGTCGAAGGTGGGGAAGCCAAGCGCATTACGTTCCATTCGGCCAATGAACTTCCTTATGATTTTAGCACCGACAACCAAAGCGTTGTTTTCGGAAGTGCTCGGCAAGATTTGGCCACCAACCGTCAGTACCCTGCGGGCTACATGACCGAATTGTACAGTGTTTCAATCAACGGAGGCCGCGTCAAACAACTCCTGACCACTCCTGCCGAAGACGTCAAGTACAACCGCGACGGCAGCAAGTTTGTCTATCACGACCGCAAAGGAGGCGAAAATGCTTGGCGCAAGCACCATACTTCTGCCATCGCAAGAGACCTTTGGGTCTATGACACCAAAACCCAGAAACATACCAAGCTCACCAATTTCGCAGGCGAAGACCGCAACGCCGTTTGGAACGATGACAAAACGCTTTTTTACCTAAGCGAAGCCAATGGTTCGTTCAATATTCACAAACTTTCATTGGACAATACGGCTCAGTCCCAAGCCATTACTTCGTTCAAAAAACACCCTGTTCGTTTTTTAAGCCGTGCTAACGACGGAGTACTTTGCTTTGGGTTTAATGGCGAAATTTTCACCCTTAACCCCACCGAGGGAGGAAGTCCAAAGAAGGTAAACGTCAGCATCGCGGCAGATACCCGCGCCAACAACGACCGTGTACTTGCGGTCAACGGTGGCGTAAGCAGCATGGCCGTTTCACCCAATGGAAAAGAAGTCGCTTACATTTTTCGCGGTGAAGTGTTTGTCAGTTCGGTGGAAGGCGGTATCACCAAACGCATCACCAACAGCGCAGGCCAAGAGCGGAGCGTAAGTTTTTCACCTGATGGAAAAGCCTTGGTGTATTCGTCGGAGCGGGGCAACCGTTGGAAAATCTTCGAGACGCGCATTAGTCGCAAAGAAGAACCGTACTTCTATGCCTCTACTTTGTTAAAAGAAAGCGAACTCATTGCCAATGAGAAAGAAAACTACCTGCCAAAGTATTCCCCCGACGGCAAAGAAATCGCCTTTGTGGAAGACCGCGCGACGCTCAAAATCCTTACGTTGGCTACCAAACAAACCCGTACCATTCTGACTAACCAAGACTTGTTTTCGTGGGGCGACCACGACCAGTATTTTCAATGGAGTCCCGACGGAAAGTGGTTTTTGTTTGATTATAAAATCCCCAATCTCCGCGAAGGCGAAGTGGGTCTTATTTCTACCGACGGCAAAGGTAAAATCACCAACCTTACTCAAAGTGGCTTTGAAGACGAAAGTCCCAAGTGGGTGCAAGGCGGAAAAACCATGTTGTGGTTTAGCAACCGCGAAGGTTTGAAAAGCCTTTCTCAGGGAGGCAATTCTCAATCAGACGTTTATGCGATGTTTTTTACCCAAGCAGCTTTCGATAAGTTTAAATTGAGCAAAGAAGAAGCCGCTTTGGCCAAAGAAGTAGAAGAAAAAGCGGCGAAAGCTGATACCACCAAAAAGAAAGATGCCAAAAAAGATTCGACGGTGGTGATTGAACTCGACGGGTTGGAATTGCGCAAAGCCCGTTTGACCATTCATTCATCCAACTTATCGGATGCCCTTATCAACAAAGATGGCGATATGCTTTATTATCTTTCGCGCTTTGAAAAAGGCTATAACCTGTGGAGCACCAACCTACGCACCCGCGAAACCAAACAGCTTGTGGCACTCAATGCCAACGGCGGTGGTAGCATGGTATGGGACAAAGAACAGAAATCTATTTTCTTGAACTCCGACGGGCGAATTTCGAAAATTGACCCTACTTCTGGCAAACAAGAAAGCATTGGCATCAGCGGCGAAATGAACCTCGACGTGGCGGCCGAACGGGCGTTTATGTTTGAGCACGTATGGCGCCGTACCAAGACTACCTTTTACACGGCTACTTTCCACGGCGTGGATTGGGATAGCTACAAACCTGATTACGAAAAACACCTTCCTCATATCGGAAATAACTATGAGTTTTCGGAATTGCTTTCAGAGTTATTAGGCGAACTTAACGTCTCACACTCGGGCGCTTCGTATTTTGGAGGAGGAGCTGCGGGAGCCGACGCTACGGCTGCGTTGGGTGTTTTTTACGACCAAAGTTTTACAGGAACAGGAATGCGCGTAGAAGAAGTGATAAAAGATGGCCCGCTTGACAAAGCAGGCTTAAACATCAAAGCAGGAACCATCATCGAAGCCATCGACGGCGAAACCCTTATGCCCGACCGTGACTATGCGCAGTTTTTGAATCGCAAGTCGGGCAAAAACGTTTTATTGACTTTGCTTGAAGGCACAGCACGTCGTGAAGTAGTGGTAAAACCTATTTCGGTGGGCGAAGAAAGCCAATTGTTGTACAAACGCTGGGTACGCCGCAACCAAGACGAAGTAGAAAAACAGAGCAACGGAACACTGGGCTATATTCACATTCCTGGCATGGCCGATGGGCCTTTCCGCGTCACGTACGACGAAGTAATGGGTAAATATGCGCTCAAAAAAGGCATTGTAGTCGATACCCGCAACAACGGCGGTGGCGACTTGGTATCGGATTTGGCCACTTTCTTTTCGGGTAAAACCTACATGTACAACTCCACCGACAAACGGGTTATTTATTCGGAGCCAAGCTATCGTTGGAGCAAAGCGAGCATTTCGTTGGCCAACGAAGCCAACTATTCCGACGGCCACTGTTATGCCCACATGACACAAGCGGCTTCGCTCAATAAGCTCGTCGGGATGCCCGTACCAGGAACTTGTACGTTTGCAGGTTGGGAAACATTACAAGACCCAAGTATCCGCTGGGGCGTACCGCCTGTGGGAGTGAAAAGCATGGCGGGCACCTACCTAGAAAACGCCCAAACCGAACCCAACATCAAGGTTTCTAACGAGTACGACGTAGTAGGCAAAGGCAAGGACCAACAGCTAGAACGTGCCGTAGAAGAATTGGTGAAAGAGGTGAAGTAGAGGAAGCATCTTCAAAAGCCTCATTGGTGGCTCTAATTAGGGTCTATCAATGGGGTTTTTGGACAATTATCGTTAGAATATGACAGTAGAAGAATACGCTATAGCTTATTTACAGCAAGAAATTTAGTTAGTAAAAGATAGGCAAGAGCCTTTACTCACAAATTTTGAGAAGGCAATTATCTATAAATATTCTGTAACTGGATACGAAGATGTAAATGAACAACTGCGATTAAATCAAGGTCAGACTTTACCACTGTTTGCCCAACTTCTTAATGAATGTTTGTCAAAATTACCCGACCATGAAGGAGTTGTTTATCGAGGTGAAGATTTATCTCAAAAGCAAGCAGAAATATACATTAGAGCATTTGAGAAAGATGAGATTATAACCAAAAGTCAATTCTGCTCCTCAAGTCGAAGCAAAGAAACGGCTTACATGTTTGGAAAGACATCCATAAAAATTTACAGTAAAACGGGTAAAAAGATTGAGCATATTGCTAACTTTGGGATAAATGACTCTCAAAATGAGCGAGAAGTATTATTTCGGTGTAATACTAATTTTGAGGTTGTTGATATTTTGCAAGACGAGCGCGGTAATTTGTTAAATGTGTTACTTTACGAAATTTGATTATGGCTATACTTACTCATAAACCTAAGGAAGAAAAGCCTGATTTGTTTTCACACAATCTTTTAGAATCGCTACGTATTTCTTACCAGGAAAGTTACGATGAAGCTGACATGCTTATTAATAAAGAGATTCTTACTGATTTTATGAATGATATAAAGCAGAGATTAAAAAACAAAAAATTATCAAAACAAACCAAAACTCGTCTAATCAATTTATTAGACCAACTTCAAGATTTATTTGAGGCACAAAACCCAACGTCCTCCCTCTCTCTAATTGAAGCAGCAGAAGGTACTAAAAACGACGAACAATACTTAAACACTATTCCTGGGTGGCGTTTGCACAAAAAATTTCAATCTTCGCTCGAAACAGAGCTGCTCCCTAATACGCCCTCCCAATAGAATTGGTAACTTTACGGTTTCGTTTTGCGTTACCAATTCATGGAGAACAATCAGCCTATTTTAACAGACATCGAACTCACAGGCCACGACCGCATTGAGGTCATGGGCGCCCGAGAACACAATTTAAAAAATATCGACGTTACCATTCCGCGAAATAAACTCGTGGTAGTAACGGGTATCAGCGGCAGTGGAAAATCGTCCCTTGCGTTTGATACCATTTACGCCGAAGGCCAACGCCGCTACATGGAGAGCTTTTCGGCCTACGCTCGTGGTTTTTTGGGCGACATGGAGCGCCCCGACGTGGACAAAATCGAAGGACTCAGTCCCGTCATTAGCATTGAACAAAAAACCACCTCGCGCAACCCCCGCTCTACGGTCGGGACGGTAACCGAAATCTACGACTTTTTGCGCCTTTTGTACGCCCGCGCAGGTGATGCTTACAGCTACGCCACGGGGCGACCAATGATTAAGCAGTCGCAAGACCAAATCATTGACCAAATTCTCGGTCAGTTTGAGAATCAAAAGTCTATCCTACTCGCCCCTGTCGTCAAAGGACGGAAAGGGCACTACCGCGAATTGTTTGTTCAAATTGCCAAACTAGGCTACACCAAAGTGCGGGTGGACGGTGAAGTGCAGGACATTACGCCCAAAATGCAGCTCGACCGTTACAAAATCCACGACATCGAAATTGTTATTGATAGGTTGATTCCAAAAACGGATGATCGTTTTCGATTGAGTCAATCGGTCGGAACTACCCTCAAACAAGGAAAAGGGGTAATGATGCTTTTGGACGCAAAAAACCAAGTGCATTATTTCTCCCAAAACCTCATGGATCCTGAGTCGGGAATCAGTTACGACGACCCTGCTCCCAACAGTTTTTCCTTCAACTCCCCTTACGGCTGGTGCCCTACGTGCCAAGGACTGGGCGTGATTGAGGAAATTACGGAAGACAGTATTTTGCCCGATAAAACCCTCAGTCTCAGCAAAGGCGCTATTGCTCCCATCGGCGAGTACCGCGATTTGTGGATATTCAAACAACTTGAAGTATTACTCAAACCTTACAAAGTAAACCTCAATACCCCGATTGAGAAGTTTCCCGCTGAGGCCATTGACATTATGCTCAACGGCACCGACGAGCCTGTGCCCGTGCCTTCCAAAAAGTACGAAGGCACCGAGTGGAACACCAAATACGAGGGCATCATTCCGTTTTTGCGCCGTCAGCAAGAAAACGGAACGGAGAAAATTCAGGAATGGCTCAAGGATTTTATGCACATCAATACCTGCCCCGATTGCAAGGGAGCTCGTTTGAAAAAAGAAGCACTTTGGTTTAAAATTGGGGATAAAAACATTGCGGAACTGGCCGAAGCTGATATTAGCGAATTGAGCCGCTGGATCAACGACGGACTGGAAGAGCGTATCACCGAACGTCAGCGGTTGATTGGCCGTGAAGTGCTCAAGGAAATTAGAAAGCGAATTGGTTTCTTGCTAGACGTTGGCTTGGATTACCTTACCCTCAACCGTCCCTTAAAAACCCTTTCGGGGGGCGAAGCGCAACGTATTCGTCTGGCTACGCAAATCGGGACGCAGCTTACGGGCGTGCTTTACATCATGGATGAACCCAGTATCGGATTGCACCAACGCGACAACGTTCGCCTTATTGATTCATTGAAAAAACTACGGGATTTGGGCAACACTGTCCTCGTCGTCGAACACGACAAAGACATGATGCTCGAATCCGATTATATCCTCGACATCGGCCCTGGCGCGGGACGCCACGGCGGACAAGTGGTAGGCCACGGAACTCCCGCTGAGTTTCTTGAGAACGGCTCTCTCACTTCCGACTTTTTGAGTGGCCGCCGCGCCATCGAAATTCCTAAAAAACGCCGCGCAGGAAACGGTAATGCCATTGTGTTGAAAGGTGCAACGGGGCATAACCTCAAAAACGTAACGCTCAAACTTCCGCTTGGTAAAATGGTGAGCGTAACGGGCGTGAGCGGCAGCGGGAAATCTTCCCTCATTCACGAGACGTTGTTCCCGATTCTCAACCGCCATTTTTACAATTCAAAACGCGAGCCTCTTCCCTTTAAAAACATCGAAGGATTAGAGCATATCGACAAAGTAATTGAGGTGGACCAGTCACCGATTGGCCGCACGCCTCGCTCCAATCCTGCTACCTATACCAACTTATTTTCGGAAATTCGTACGTTGTTTGCCGAACTTCCCGAAGCCAAAATTCGTGGTTACAAACCTGGACGTTTTTCGTTCAACGTAAAAGGCGGTCGTTGTGAGGATTGCGAAGGCGCGGGAATGAAAAAAATCGAAATGGAGTTTTTGCCCGACGTTTACGTTGATTGTGACACCTGCAAAGGCAAGCGTTTTAACCGTGAAACGTTGGAAGTAAGATACAAAGGAAAATCCGTGGCCGATGTCCTCGACATGACGGTGGAACAAGCGCTGGAGTTTTTTGAAAGTATTCCCAAAATCCACCGTAAAGTTCAAACCCTCAACGACGTAGGCTTAGGTTATATCACCCTTGGCCAACACGCCACTACCTTGTCGGGAGGGGAAGCACAGCGGGTAAAATTGGCCGAAGAACTTTCTAAAAAAGACACAGGCAAAACGCTCTATATTTTGGACGAACCTACGACGGGGCTTCATTTTCAGGACATTAAACATTTGCTTCATGTCTTGGATAAACTCGCCGACAAGGGAAACACGGTACTGATTATTGAGCACAACTTGGATGTCATCAAAGTATCAGACCACGTCATTGACCTTGGCCCCGAAGGTGGAAACGGCGGCGGGCGCATCATCGGTGAGGGCACGCCAGAGCAAGTAGCGAAAGTAAAGGAAAGCTTTACTGGGAAGTTTTTGAAGATGGAGTTGGAGTAATGTGTAATTTTGAAGAAAACCAATAAAGTTATGGAATCAACCTTTGTGTTACGCCGCGACGAACTGAATACCGAATTTATTGAAGTAATCAAAACACTGTTTAAAAATCAGCAGGAATTACAAATTACGGTTACCGCCTCGCACGATTTTGGGCTTAATGAACCTGAAAGTGAAGATGCTTATTGGACACGATTAAAAAAGGCCGCTGCCAATGTAGAATCAAGGACTCAGGTCGTAGAAGTTTCAGAGGATGAGCTAGATGACATGGCTAAGCGACTATTACAAAAATGAGAAAGTTGGTTTTTGATGCTGATGCCTTTGATGATTTTGCAGATTGGGGAATTTACAATCGCAATGTTTTCAAGCGCATTTATGAGCTTTTAAAAGATATTCGCAGACATCCCTTCGAAGGCATTGGAAAACCGGAGCCTTTGAAGGGGGATTTGAAAGGATATTGGTCTCGCAGAATAACTGATGAGCACCGTTTGGTATATAGAGTGGAATCTGATGAGCTTATTTTAATTATCTCCGTTAAAGGACATTACAGCGACAAATGAAGGTATGAAAAATCTCCTGAAAGATCCTAGATTAGTCATTAATGTTGTACTTACTGCTATTTGTACCGTCGTTTTTCTTGGGTCTCTGATATTACACTATGGCAACCTCAAAGATACAGTTGCTGTTTCAGGTCCTCTTGGAGATACGTTTGGTGGACTATTCTCCCCTGTTATTGGACTCATTACCTTTGTCCTTGTTTATCGTACCTTTCAAGACCAACGTTCCTCAAATAATCACTCTAAAAGCGCAACAAATCTTGACTTGTTATTACAAGCATTAGAAAGGCATCATCAGAGTTTATATATTGAGGATCCAGATTCTTTCAAAGATGTTCATAATCCTGCTGGTAAAACCACCGGCCCAAATGTGCTTGACGTCTTTCTTTACACAGATAGAACATTTTTACCTAGATTCAATAGCTTGATTCACCTGATTGAGTCAACAGGCACTTTTGACTTAACAGATCAACATAGAACATTTTTTTTAAATGAATTCAAAATTGTATTGGATAGTTTTTTTGGGGTTTATCATCCGATAGTTCATGCAATTCATGATAAAATTCAATACATTCCAGAACAAGAAGAGCCTTTTTTAAATGATTACGTGATAACAGAAACAGGCTCTGACCTTGATCGTATTTCCTTTAACTCAAATATCAATTCTTACAGTAAGTTTCTCCTGTCATATTACGAGTTAATTGAAAGGCTCGAAAGGTTAGACCTTATCCAAACTACTACAATTGAAACGGTTCCCGCAAAAGTCTTCTTTGAACCTGACCCTATCAACTTCGACTTAGTCAACAAAATACGCCAAAAACCTCTATTTGATATAAAAATAACATCTCCCTCTTGAAATAGGTACTATTTTATATCACCTCCTATTTCCTCTTCTCCAACCCATCAATCCACTGCGTAATCAGCGCTACGCCTTCTTTGTGGATGCTCACTCGGCCAATTTCGGGCATCATTACGCCCGGATGCACCGAATTCATGCGGTAGGTAAGAATGGATTCTTTTCCCTTGCCTGGGTTTATGTCAAATCGGTAAGGCCCTGCCCCCATCCCCGCTGCCACAGGCGATTTCAACACCCCCCAATGAAACGGGTCTTTTTCTTCGACGTTCAGGTACAAACCCGACGTAGAAGCGGGGCCATTGGCATGGTGACAATGCCCACAGTTGACATCCAAATACGACCGCGCACGGTCATTGAGTGACGCCTTCGCCTCGTTCATGCCCACCAAAGGCACAATTTTAGCAATATCTTCTGCTTTGGCTTTTAGATACCCTACTTTTTGCCAACGTGCCAACTGGTTTTCTTTGCCGTCTTGGTAGGCAAGTTCGTGGTTCAACTGCTTGATTTTTGGCCCAATAGGCATAAAAACGTCCTTCCGATTGTGGCAGCTTTTGCACTGATTTTTGTTGGGAATGGCATAATTTATCTGGTGCATTTGCCCTGCTTCGTCTTTCCAGTTTACTGGAATCGTTTCACCCGTTATTTTGTAATCGGCTTCGGTTTGGTCGTCTTTCCAGCGATAGGGATAGGCTTTCCACGTTCCTTGGTCTTTTACCAACAGGCGCGTTTCAAGAATACGACGTTCGCCCGTCGGTTTGGAGAAATCTTGGGGATAGTAGAAATTTTTGACCAAAATTGTTTTATCAGGAAAATCCAACGGTTCGTTGGGCTGACTCACGTCAAACGTCGCCGATGTACCCTCGGGCATCCAAACAAAGCGTTTTTTAAAGGCATAATCGGTAAACAACGTCGCGGCAGGTTCGTATTCAAGTACGTTATCGTTGGGGGACAATTGCTTTAATTCTCCTTTATAAAAACCGTATTCTGAGAGTTTTTTAAGGGGAAATTCGCTAAAATTCAGTTGGGAAGGGTGCGCCGTTAAGCTGTTTTGAACCCTACAACTGTACAACCAACCTACTGTTATCATTACGAGCGATAACCAGATGAGTTTTGATTTAAACATAAAATTTGAAAACAGTTATTACAAACCTTACAGGTTTAGATTTTTCACGTCCGTTTTTACATCTACATTACACGCAGCAAACGGCTTGACATCATTAAATACCTCGATTTCGGTGACTGCACCGCTGGCAGGGATTAAGAAGCGCGAAAAACGAAAATCTTTCTGGTTTTCTTTGATGCAAATATTCATCGGGTTTTGCTCCGCCGATTTTCCTTTTTTCTCGTCGATGATGCCATCATAAATCACATCTTGCGATTTAAAGCACTTCGCCGCCACCAATTTCCCCATTTCTTTGGTTAAGTCAGGCACCCCGAACGTTCGCTCAAAGGTATTGTCATGCACCGACACGTTGGTCGTAAACGGCGACCAACCTGGGTGGTTAGGAATGGGCAATTCGGTGATGTGATAACTTGCGATGGCAATTGAGTATGTCTTGTGGTTCAAGATTTTATTATTAAAAATCTCCACCTCATTTCCTGCCAAGACAATAATGCCACTTCCTGGAGGAATCATCGTTACGGCATTGCCATTTTGACCGTTGCTCACCTCGGCAAAGTTTTCGTGGTTGTTTTCTTTGAGCGTGTTGTTATACACTTTCGTACGCGAACCAAAAGCCTTGGGCAAACCTGGCAAATTAAAAATCAAAATTCCTCCCGTGTTGTTTTCAGCAAGGTTATTATACACTTCGGCATTGTCCGAATTTTCGATTTCGATACCCGCTACGTTTTCAAACACATAATTGTCGCGAACAATGATGTTTTCCGATTGCCCCACGTAAATCCCCGCGTCGCGCGAGTGAGAAACTTCGCATTTTTCTACCAATACATTTTTGCACTGAACAGGATAAATGCCGTAAGTACCATTTTTAGAATTTTTATCATTGGTCCACGTGGTGTTCACTGCCCGAAACGTGATGTTGTTGCAATGTTGCGTTTTGATGCAATCCCCAGGCGCATCCATGACGGTAAAATCTTGCAGCGTAATGCCATCGCCCGCAATTTTCACCCCTTCGCCTCCCGTTTTGATGTTTTTAAAGGACAACACCGTGTTATACATCCCCGCTCCTTTGATGGTTACTTTGTTGACTTTATCTAAAATCAACTGGGTATTCATTTGGTAAAAGCCTTCGGGAATTTCAATCGTTTCACCTTCTTTTGCTTCAATAAACTTTGCAACCAGCGCCTCCATTTGCTCGGGCGTAGCTTTGGGCAAAGCGGCAATGTCTAGCTTACTTTTTTTGGTTTCTTTGGAACCACAGGCGGTCATCAAGACGGCTACCATGACAGCCCCGACGAGGGTTGTTAATAATTTCATGTACAGGTGAGAGGTTTATGGTTATTGGACAAAAGTACCGTCTTATTGGCAGACTGTTTCTTGACATTTGTCAAAAAATCAACGACTTACTCGTTTGGCGCGGATTCGGCTGAGGGTTTCACCGCTGATTCCTAAAAACGAGGCCACCATCGACAGCGGCACGCGCTGCAAAATTTGGGGTTTTTGTTCCATCAGGTGCTGATAGCGTTCGGCAGCATTTTGTGTTTGTAGCTCTTTGATGTACGCATCGCTGTTCATCAAATAATATTCCGCAATGATGCGTCCCAAACGTTCAATCTCGTGAAATTGGTCGTACAGTTGATACAAATCCGCGCGACTTACTTGGATCACTTTGGTAGGTTCAATGGCCTGAATCGCCGTGTGACTCGGTTGTTGGGAAATGAAACTTGGCAACGACACCGCAATGTCTTTTTCGAGTCCAAACCACACCACTACTTCTTCGGTTTGTTCATTGAGATAATATTCTCGAACGCATCCCTTTACCACAAACGAAATCACATCGTTGACGCCATTCAACGGTACAATATGCTCACGTTTAGCGTATTGCCTCACTTTCAGAACGTCCGACAAAGCCGTTTTCGCCTCCACCGACAGCGGAATAAATGCTTCTAAATACGTAATAAAATCAAGTTCCGACTGCATAGAAAACCCTCCACGGATAACGAATAACAGTTAACGGCGCACAAGCGCCTAAAAATCAATTTGATAACTCAACACTGGTACAAATCCATTTCCTGCGCGGCGTGCTTCGAGGGTATTGGTTGCGACGTTATAGCTGGTGCTGGTATAATTGATGTAATTGGTCGCATTCTGGACATCGAGTGAAAGCACCGTTGCGTACTTTTTGCGGTTGGAACGGTACGACACCCGCCCGTCAACGCGGAAATAAGCAGGTGCTTGGGCGGCATAATCAGCCCCTGCGAGCGGGACAAAACGCTTGGCTTTGGCCGATGCCACCACATCAATCGGGGTATATCGGTACCCGCCATTGTACATCGAACGAGCGCCTAGTTGAAACACCGAACCATTTTTAAACGTAAACTCTCGTCCGAACGTCAGCGCTGTGCTAAATCGGTCATTGAAAGCCGAATTATAGGTTTTTCCATCGGCGGTTTGGTAGGTCGAGTTAAACAACGAACCTGTGATAAGCAAGTAGTATTTTTTCGAGAAAAAGCGCTCGACCGACATATCTATTCCGTAGTTTTTCCCTTTGCCTTTCGCCACCGTTGTAAACTCAGGAAAGCCATCTGCGCCGTTAAGCATCCAATACGCCGAACCCGCATTGGGTTCTACAAGGACTTTGCGCAACAGTTGTAGATACACTTCGGTCGAAAACTTCCACAAGCTTGGTGTGATGTAATTGTAACTCAAAATCAAATGATGTGACCGTGGGAAAGCAGCGTTTTGGTTGGGATAAGATTCCACAATTTTTCCCGCAATGGTGTCTTTTTTGAGGTAAAAATAGGTACTCATCGGCAACAATTGGCTGTGAAGCCCGTATGCCAAGCTCACCGTATGCGCCTTGGGCGAACGGTATTGAAACGATAAGCGTGGCTCCAAAGAAGTTGTATTGTTTAACGCCAAATACATCGAATGTAAGCCCGCATTCATCACCAATCGGTCGGTCAGGTTGCGGACAATTTGCGCGTACGCCTGCACCGTTTGGGTCGTTCCTTTGCCATTGACCGACTGCTGGCGCCCCGCGTTGAGGACATTAATATCGGTCACGGAAGCGCGCGGGGCGGTTTCTTTAAAGAACGAAAACTGAATATGGTTGGCAATCAGTCCTGCTTTTAGGCGTGTTTTGGCATCAAATTTATAATTATAAGCGGCAGTAGCGGCCAGTCGAAACTCATCGTATTGTTGGGTATCGTACCGAAACCGTACATCTTGCAAATTGAGCGTATCCGAGTTGCGCTTAATGCCACTTCCAATCACCGCTACTACGTATTTTATCGACGATTTTTCGCTGAGATTCGCCGTATGCGTCACGCCCAACGCCCCCATGTTGGCAGGTCGTACGCGGTCTTCCCAGTTATCGGCTTTTCCCACTATTCGTTTTTCGGCAGGCTCCACGGGCATATAATGTTCTTCACTGAGACCTCCTAACCCGAAAACGGTCGTAGTACGTTTGCCATCTTTGCTATGAAACGCCAAATTGAAGGATAAGTCTTGAAAAAGGTTCGTGACACGTTCGCCTACTAAATAAAAACCCATTTGGCTCAACAGTCCTAATGTCGAATAACGGTAGTTAATAAGGTACGACGAACGTCCTTTTTTAATGGCTCCTTCGGTCGAGAAATCGAGTCCCAGTACCCCGATTTTGGCGCGATATTCTCGTTTTTGTAGGTTTCCTTCCCGAAAACGAATATCAAAAGCCCCCGACAAGGCATTCCCGTATTCGGCGGGCATTCCTCCCGTAAAGAAATCGGAGCGCCCGAGAAGTTGGGCACTAAACACCGAAATACCCCCGCCCCCCGAACCAGGCTGGGCAAAGTGATTGGGATTGGGAATATCGATACCTTCCAAACGCCACAAAATGCCAAAAGGAGAATTGCCTCGCACAATGATTTTATTCTCGTTTTCGTCACGCCCTGCTTTTACGCCTGGATACGCCAACGCCATCCGCCCAGGGTCGTTGACCGACGCAGGGATGCGCTCGGTTTCTTCCACCGTAAACGAACGCGCACTGACATACGCGAGGTCGTTGACAGGCCGACTGAGGTTTTGTGCCGACACAACTTTTACTTCTTGTAAATTGTATAGATTTTCTTTCAATTCGATGTTCAATACCACCTCTCGAACTGAGTTGAGGATAAACTCTTCCGTTGTAAAATCCTCATAACCAACCATCGAACACTTCACCGACGTACGACCAATGCGCACATTGGGCAGCACAAACTCACCCAAGGTATTGGTTTGGGTTCCCTGCGTCGTCCCCACTACCATCACCGATACACCCACCATCGGTTGCCGATTGACACGGTCAATCACTCGTCCACGCACGGTTTGGGTTTTGGTTTGTGCCACTATACCAAAACAGTGGCTCAGTATCAATAAACAAGCTAGAAGATAGTGGTTTCGCATAGGGTAATGGATTGACTTATTGAACAAAGGTTGTGAGAAAGTTAATTTTTATTGGGTCTCCATACAACCGAAGGGAAGCAACCGAAGTACAATTTAAATTCAAAAATGTCAGTATGTACTTAATTACTTTCCCCGCTGCCGAAAGCTCAAACTTTCGGCAGCGCGAATCTTTTTACTTCTTTGCTTGCTTCTCGCCTTTCACCGACCGCAGGTACTTGACCAAATCCAGCACTTCCTGTTCCGACAGGTTGTCGAACAAACCGACGGGCATCAACGACGTGGGCATTACCTCCCGCGACTGAATGGCGGATTTGTTGACAACCACAGCATCTTGCCCCACAATCCGCATCGTCAACTGACGCTCGTTTTCGGCAATGACGTTGCCTGAGTATGTGCGCCCGTCGCGGGTAGTGACGACGACGAGTTTGTAATCGTCCTGAATTTCGCCGCTGGGATTCAGCACGTTGAACAATAAGTAGTCGAGGCTGGCGCGGTTGGAGCCTGTCAAATCAGGGCCAATATTGCCGCCTTTACCGTACATTTTGTGGCAGCTTCCGCACGTCCGCTGAAACACCACTTCGCCCTTCACGGGATTGGCCGCCGCAACGGCTTTTTCGGTAATCATGCGCTGGTATTTGGCGTACGATTTTTCCAGCGATGGCTCCTGCTCAATCGGCCCCCACACTTCGATGAACCCGCTACCGACTACCCGCAGCAACTGTCGTGCGGCATACGGCGGCACGTCCCGCTTGGGGATGACCTGATTTTTAAGAGCTTGCGTTAACTGCCAGCCGTATTTTGGCCGCGACGAAAGGGTCTGAATGGCCTGTTGTTTTTCGGTCGCCGTAAAGTCTTTGTAATTCGAAATCAACAACTTCGCCAGCGGTTCTTTGTCATAATCGGCAATGGCCCGAATCACGTCCAAACGCAGTTTTGGTTCGTTGAGCAAGGCAGGAATTTCGGCCACCAGTTCCTCGCGCTTGCGAACGGCAATGGCCTGCAACGCCTGCTGACGCTGTACCAACGGCGCATTTTTGTTTTTGAGCGTCACCATCGACTTTTGTGTGGCTTCGGTATCGCCAAAACGCTGGGCAATCTGTAACGCCAGTTGGGCGGTTTCCCCCCCGCTTTGTTTGAGTTTGGTGTACAACCCCGACCAGTTGGCAGGCGCTTTGAGGTCAAAACGGCCTTCCAGCCCGTCCCGCATCCCTTCCAGCATACTGACAACATTGAGCTTTGGCAAAGTTTGGAACTTTACCAACGTTCCGACTACGCTTTCTGGCGCATTGGCATCAATCAACCGACGGGCTACGTATTTTGACACCAGTGGAATCTGCGCCTGAGCGGCCAACTCCAGCGCCCTTTGCGGGTTGGTTTTTACCAGTGGTTCCAGTCCGAACCAAATCATTTTAGGCAAATTGTGGTCTTCGTTGTCTTCGCCGTGACGGGACAATTGCTCCGCTATTTTCCACGCCGTTTCAGTATCTACCCGCTGCATGGCCGATGCCAGATACAACCGAACGACGGGCGAAGGATCGTCTTTGGCCATTTTCGCAAATGCGACCAATGCCGCCGAACTAGGGGCTTTGTCTTCGCACAATAACTGAATCGCCCACGCCCGAACGTATTCATCCTTGTCGGCCAGCGATGCCTGTAAATCGTTGGCGGACAATCGGTTGGTCACGTATAACGCCCACATCCCCCGAAGACGAAAATCGGAATTGGCGTTTTGTTGAAAAATAGTCTGGAGTTCCGTCACCGCATCGGCAGCAATGCTTCCTTTGACGGCGCGTGCCTGTAGAATCACCCGTGCACGGCGTGCGTGCCAGTCGCTCGGGCTGGTTTGCAGGGCGGCGAGTTGTTTATCCGTCAGTTTTGATAAATCATCGTAGCGGCCGTCCCAGTTTTTGGCCAGTGATTCTTTGGGCATAATTCGGAAAATTCGCCCCGTTTCGCCGTTCACCACTTCCTTACCGCAAATGTCGGCATCGTGCCAGTCGAGCACATACAGCCCGCCGTCAGGCCCGACTTCCATGCTGAATCCCACCCACTGAGCGTTGTTTGCCATCAGGAGTTCGTCACCGTGTTTGGCCACAAACCCTGACCCGCGCGGCACCAGTACATCCGATAAAACGGCGTGTTCGTGGATGTTGGCCATAAAAATACGCCCCTTGTGTTCTTCAGGAAACGCGTCCGACTGATACACCCGCGCCCCGCCGTGGGCCGAGCGGTGGCTGTGGTCGGCAATGGTTCGTATGTCGCTGTAAATGTAGGGGTTAAAGTGCTGACCACCCTGACGGTGATAAATCCCACCCAGAATGATGTGCCACATGTGCGGAATCACGCAGGCGCTGATAAACAGCTGCCCTTTGGCGTTGTAGTCAATTCCCCACGGATTGCTGAACCCGTGCGCTACCACTTCAAATTTATCTTTAGTCGGGTGATAACGCCACACCCCGCCGTTGATGTCCACGCCTTCCCCTTGCAACAAGTCTTCGGGGAACGGGTCTTTGTGGCGATACAGCTTGCCTTTGCCTTGTGGTTTACGCACCTTCGACGGGGTCGCAAACCCCTGACAGCCGTACAACCAGCCATCGGGTCCCCAATGCAAGCTGTTCAGTGTTTCGTGGCGGTCGCGAATGCCCCAGCCCGTTAAGCGCACCTCAATATCGTTCATGTCGGCCACGTCGTCGTGGTTGCGGTCGGGCACAAAAAGCAGGTTTGGCGGAGCACCCAGATACAGCCCGTCGAAACCCACCGCCATGGCCGCAGGAAAGGCAATACCTTCTAGAAACACCTTTTTGGTATCAGCCACGCCGTCGTGGTTGGTATCTTCCAGAATCAGGATACGGCTGTTTCCTGCGTTGGAAAAACCACTTCCGCGCGATTCATAATCGCGGTTTTCGGCCACCCACAAGCGACCACGGTCGTCCCAGCAAAAGGCCATTGGCTGCGTCATCATCGGTTCCGACGCCCACGTATTTACTTTGAAACCCTCCTTCAACGTCATGTTGGCTATAGCTTCTTCGGGCGTCAGAAATTTAGCGTCGCGGCCTTCCTGCTGCGCAATGCCCCACAACGAATACATCATTTCCTGTCCGCTGTAGTCGCTCCACGTGTTGTTCATTTTCACATCATTGAGCTCGCCCGTATAAATCACCAGCTGGTGTTTAATCACTTCCACTTTTCCTTTCGGAATCTGCCAGTCGCTCAGACGCGCTTTCGCAGGACCAATTCCCAGCTGACCGTCCACCCGCCAATGCTGCGGAAAGCCTTTGTTTTCGGGGTGATCTAGTATGGCGATATGCGCCCAGTCGGAACGACCTTCAATCTGCATACCTACATCAACCCAGCCCGCACGCTGCCCCTCAGCCTTCTCATTTTTCTGGCGAGCCGCATTAATTACCTCTCCTTTAATGCCCTGCTTCCACGGCATCCGTACAAACAGCCCGCCGTAGTCGTACTTACCGATGGTGACGTCGGTTTGGGCTTCGCCCGCCCATTCCAAATCCAGCAGATAGCGGCCATCCTGTTCGCGCATCACCCACGTCTGGGTTTCGGTCAGTACGGCGTTGCCTTTTTCGTCGAGCAGGTCATACACTGTTTCCCATTTCACTTCCGTGCCCTGTGCTTTGATGACTTTGGCCGAAACTTTACGCCAATAATCGCCTTCGGGATGATGGAAATAATCGCGGCCGTTGACCCGCGTAAATCCCCAGTAAATCCCCGTTTGGTGTTTGTGATGACCTGGGCTGTACTCCGTCAGAATCCCCTTACCATCGGGCGCCACGATGGGGTGCAGATAAGGTCGGTGGTCGGGTTTTACATTTTGTACCAAAATCGGCTGCTTTATACCTAAACGAGCCACCGAAATGGTTGAGTTTTTTGAGTCGTAAACAGCATGTAATACCGACTTTTTTGGCGGAATTTTCAACTGTTGTTTTTCCTTTGGAACGAATGCCATTCCTACTAATAAACATAAAATGAATCCCAAAAACGCAGATAATCTCTTCATATCTATTGAATTAAGCCTATTTATTCTTAAAAGCATTCAAATACAAAATGTTCCTTTTACAAATCATTGTTATTTTCAAACAATTGATTTAATATAACGCTACTTTTTAGGTGGCTCAAAAATGAGGCATATACCAAAGTCAAGACACAACTCATAAAAAACCACTTTAACAAAGTAGAAATTATTGACCTCAACACTACTCTAATCCATCATGCTGCTATTCTCTACCAGAAAAGTTATTACAACTTTACTCTTGCTCATTATTGCCTATTCTGCCGTCATTGCCCAACAACTCACAGGGCGCGTGTATGAAAATCAAACAGGTAAGCCCCTCATCGGAGCCCAAGTCACAGTCGAAGGACTTGATGTCTCAGCCCCCACAAGGCGCGATGGCAGGTACAGTATCCCCGTCAGTCGAGGTGAGTATTTTGTCCGAGTTACAATGCCAGGCTACGTCACCTACCGCACCCTCATTCGTTTTGGAGTTGTCGATTATCAACTCAACATCTCCATGCGCGTTTCTAGCGACCTTACGCAGGAAGAAACCGAAGTCGGCACGCGCGACGCCAATACCCGTACGTACACCGACACCCCCGTGGCCATCGACAACCTCAAGATTGAGCAGTTTGCCGATGCCTTTGGACAGTTGGATTTGAGTCAACTACTCCATTTTGTACTCCCTTCGTTCAACTCCAACCGCCAGTCGGGTTCGGATGGTGCCGACCACGTTGACCCGTCGGTATTGCGGGGGCTAGGCCAAGACCAAGTTTTGGTACTTATCAATGGTAAACGTAAGCACCAAGCTTCGCTTATTTACTTGTTTGGAACCACAGGTCGTGGCAACACCCCTACCGACCTCAACACCATTCCAGTAGCGGCGATTGACCGCGTCGAAATATTACGCGATGGCGCCAGTGCCCAGTACGGTTCGGATGCCATTGCGGGCGTTATTAACATTGTACTGAAATCTAGCACCAATGGACTAAAAGTCAATACCAACCACAGCATTACCGACCAAGGAGATGGCTTTTCTCAAAACTACAGTTTACACTACGGGAAAGCACTTAAAAACGACGGTTTTTTTGATGTAACCGCCGACTACATGGGCCGTGGTCGCTTATACCGCCCCTCTTACAGTGCCTATAGCGAAGTGCCACGTGCCAAATTTGGCGATGCCAAAGTGAACAGTTATAGTGTGTATTTTAACACTGAAGCGCCATTTAACCGTCAGAAAAAACTGTTTTTCTATGCTTTTGGCGGTATTCAATCACGTGGTACGGATGCCAATTCTTGGACGTATGAGGCCGACAACGAACGGAACATCAAAGCGATTTATCCCAATGGTTTTGAACCCCGTATTTTGTCACAAATTTGGGACGGAACGCTCTCAGTGGGCGTCAAGACCAAAACCAACAATGCTTGGAACTTTGACATCAACAATACCTTTGGCCAAAACCAAATGCACTATACCGTTGCCAATACCCTCAACGCTTCGTTGGGAGCAAACTCGCCCCGTTCGTTTGATGCAGGCGGCTTTGGGTTATTGCAAAACGTGACAGGAGCGCACCTAACGCGCAAATTTCGAAATGGCCTGCGTACGACCCACGTAGCGCTAGGTACCGAATTACGGGTTGAAGACTACTATGTGTTTGCTGGTGAAGAAGCTTCTTGGAAAAAGTACCCCAACGCCGCCGATTTGCCTGGCGGTGCTCAGACATTCCCAGGCTATCGGCCCGACAACGAAGTGAATGCTGTTCGTACCAATTTGGGCGCTTATGCTGACCTAGAAACCGACCTTACGCGCTCGCTGTTGGCCACTTTTGCGACTCGTTTTGAGCGTTATAGCGATTTTGGGAACGCCCTCAATGCCAAAGTTTCGTTTCGACTAAAAGTAAATGAAACCTTCGCCCTCAGAGGATCGGCCAGTACGGGATTCCGCGCGCCTTCGTTGGCCCAGTCGCATTTTAGCTCTATTTTCAACGACGTTGTAGATGGAGTCTCTTTTGAAAAAGTACTGGCCGCCAACAATAGCTCCATTACGCGCGCCCTTGGGGTCCAACCTCTCAAGCAAGAAACCGCCATCAACGCCAGCGCAGGTGCTGTTTTTAAGCCCAATACCAACTTTAGCCTAACTGTGGATGGTTATTATGTATCGGTCAAAAACCGTATTTTGTTGACAGGCGATTTTAGCGAAGACGACCCCGACCTTGCCAAATACCTCAAACCTTTGGACGTAAAATCGGCCTTATTTTTTACCAACGCCCTGAGTACACAAAGTTATGGGGTGGACATTGTGGGAACGGCTTTTTCAGAAATTGGTGAAAAAGGAAAGCTCGAAACGATGTTTTCCATGAATTACAACCACCTTTCTTTGGGAAAAATCAACACAACGGCGTCTTTGGCAGGAAAAGAAGAGTACTATTTTTCGGAACGTGACCAGTCTTACGTTTTATATGCTGCGCCAAAATATAAATTCAACCTGACCTTTGCACTTCAACAACCCAAGTTTAATGCGAATCTTCGTTTTATTGGGTTTTCCAAAATTGACATCAAAAGCCACGGCCAAGACGACCAAGGGAATTACATCTCAAACATCTACAACGCCCGTGTTATTTCTGATGCCTCCGTCGGCTTTTTGCTCAAAAAAGGTACTCGGTTAATCATCGGCTGCTCTAACCTACTAGGCACTTATACCAACAACCACAACCCCAACGAAAGCGAAACGGGAGGCATGTACGAATCTGTACAGATGGGCTACGTAGGTCGCTCTTTCTTTGGTAAACTTCGGTTTAATTTCTAATTCCAACAACGGTACTTCAAGCAGTGAACAATGGCTTGAAGTACCGTTACAAGCTTTGTGATAAGGCCACGTACTCAGCAATGAGCGTCCAACAGTGCGCTTCACACTCCCAACGCATTTGCACCAGTGGCGACTTGGCCCATCGGTAAAGCCAAGGATGTTCGTAGGCCGTCAACAAACCCGCAATAAAAAAGTAAAACCCTTCAAAGTCCGCCTTTGTCAAGGTTGACAAATCACGGCTCACGGTTATCCCTTCCGTCACCCCTAAGCGTATCAATGACGTTTTTAACACAATTTCGTCCAAAATCGGTTGTTTTTTGGTCAACAACTGCTGCGTATCTGCCATCAATTTTTCCCGAATGGGCTCCAACGCTGGAACGACAAAAGCACCCATAAGCCGAGCTACGTGGTAAATAATCGGAACCGTTCTTGGGTATTCGTGCGCACAGCGAAACGGCTCCTCAAGGTATCGATTTGTTTCAATAACCGACCGAATGTAGGTCAAGCTATCCTCGTCGTGTCGATTGAGCGGAAGTTGGTATTCATAAATACAATACATCAAATTGGCCAACACACACGCGTCAAATTCGATGTACATATTTTTTCCAAACCACGTGGAATACGCCCGTAAATTCCGATAATCGGCGTAGGTATTCTTCACCTGTAGTTTCGTGAGGTTCGCGTGTAAAATCAGCTTCTCTTTTAGCCATTTTACCTCTTCGTTGGTAGGCGATGAAGTCAGGTAAATCATGGCCGTATCGTCCACGTCATCAGGAATCCGAAAATGTTCGAATCGGCGAAATAAATAGCCATTTGGAAAATGATTAGACGGCCGTGTTTTCCAAAAATTATACGTTTTCAAGCCATCTTTGTTCCGAAAAAGCGGGTACGTTTTTAACGCTTTTTCTTCCATTACTTCCACCTGCTGTTGGGCTTTCTTGGGTAGCTTTGACTTTATTTTTTGTAGTGTAAACACAACAACGGCCGTAAAAAACACCGTCGTATCTGGCCTTACGTACCCAATTGAGCGGTTGACGCGCTGGGCTGGAAAAAGCCCTTCATCAAAACATCCTTCCCCTTTCGACTGCAAAGCCGCAATTTTTCCGATGATTCTCTCCAGTAGTTCTGCGCTAGTTAAATCCATGTACGAATATCGCAAAATCTTTTTCACCAAAAACATTGGCACCAAATCCCAACTGTAAATCAGCGATTTAAAAGTTTGGCACGGAGTTTGATAGACCCTAATCAAGTAACCTTAATCCATACAATAAAATGAAAAAAGTATATACATCGGTTGTTGCTATGCTCATCGCAGGTATGAGTTTTGGCCAGCAAACTTTTATTTTATCACACATCGACCACCGTGGTTTTATCAACCTTTCAGGGGGTATCAGTATGCCTGTAAAGTCGCTCATGAAAGGCGACCCCACAGCACCTTCGGACGTATCAGCGCTGCGTGGTACTTCTATGCAAATCACAGGCGGCTATCGTCTTACGCGCCGTTTGGGGGTGGTAGGTTCGTTTACCAATTGTTTAAATGAATCAAGTACCCAAAAGCTAGTTCAAAATATCCAAACAAGTCACTCTGGAGGAAGTTGGAGTGTTACGGGAGGCACTTGGAACTGCTCGCACTTCATGGTAGGTCCTTACCTGACGTTGTCCAAAGGGCTTTTGATGTTTGATGCCCGGGTCACAGGTGGTTATTCTTGGATTGAGCGTCCATCGACAGAACTCAAAGGGCAGTTTTATGATGTCCCTTTGACCATCAAAACCTCCCAGACCAAAAGCGGTTCGTTTTCTGTAGGTGCTGGTAGCAGCATTCGCGTGAAAGTAACCCGCAATTTTGCCCTCGCCGTCCATGCCGACTACATCAGCACGCGTGCGTCGTACAACAACCTCACCAGCACCCTCACCATCGGTGAAGATAAGGTAGATGACAAAATCAGAGAAGTACATCCAATAGGTTTATTGAGCTTTGGAGGAGGTTTAAGTTTACTCTTCTAATTTTGGATTTTACACAACCATAAAAAAACTCCCTCAGGCATGTACCGAGGGAGTTTTTTTATGCGTAGGTCTAATGTATTATCCTTTGCGTTTCAACACGATACCCGCCAACGGCGGAATCGTAATTAAGGCCGACTGTTCCCGCCCATGCCACTTGATAGGCTCGGCCTCAATCGGTGTCGCATTGCTCACGCCACTACCAAAATACGCAGTCGAATCGCTGTTAAACACCTCTTCCCAACTACCCGCCGCAGGAACACCTATGCGGTATTGATACTGTGGCGTTGGCGTCATGTTGAGCACCACCACTATGGTGTCGCTTGGATTGATGCCTTTGCGCATATAAATCACAATCGAGTTGTCGCGGTCTTGGGCATCTATCCATTCAAACCCTTCGGGTGAGAAGTTGTAATCGTGTAAAGCTGGCTGACTACGCAGTGTTTGGTTGAGGGCCTTCATGCAGGCTTTCATACCTTGGTGCGAGCCATGGTTGAGCAAATGCCAATCGAGCGACTGCTGGAAATTCCATTCGCGTTCTTGTCCAAACTCCCCACCCATAAATACTAGCTTCGTTCCTGGGTGTGTGTACATGTACGTAAACAACAAACGGAGGTTGGCAAAGCGTTGCCAATCATCCCCTGGCATTTTTCCAATCAGCGAACCTTTACCATACACCACTTCATCGTGCGAAAGTGGCAACATAAAGTTTTCGGAGAAGGCATAAACCAAACTAAACGTGATTTGGTCTTGGTGCCAACGACGATACATTGGGTCTTTTTCAAAATACTTCAAGGTATCGTTCATCCAGCCCATCATCCACTTCATACCAAAGCCTAAACCGCCCAAATACACAGGACGAGAAACGCCAGGGAAGGCCGTCGATTCTTCGGCAATGGTTTGAACATCGGGGAACTCTTTGTAAACCGCTTCGTTCATTTCGCGCAAGAGCGAAATTGCTTCTAAGTTTTCACGGCCTCCAAATTCGTTAGGAATCCATTCTCCGTGTTTGCGTGAGTAGTCGAGGTACAGCATCGACGCCACGGCATCCACCCGCAAACCATCGGCATGGTAGCGTTCTAGCCAGAACAAAGCATTAGAAATCAAAAACGAGCGCACTTCGTTGCGGCCGTAGTTAAAGATATAGCTCTTCCAGTCGGGATGGTAACCCTTGCGTGGGTCGGCGTGCTCGTAGAGGTGTGTTCCGTCAAAATTGTACAACCCGTACGCATCGCCTGGGAAGTGAGAAGGTACCCAGTCCATCAACACCCCAACCCCTGCTTCGTGAAGCTTTTCAATCAGGTACATCAAATCTTGCGGCGCTCCCATGCGCGACGCACACGAGAAATAGCCTGTGATTTGGTAGCCCCACGACGGCGGATAAGGCGCTTCCATGATGGGCATAAACTCTACGTGGGTAAAGCCCATTTCCTTGACATAAGGCACCATGGCATCGGCAATCTCGCGGTAATTAAGGAACCGTTCGGGATCGGCGGGGTCGCGCATCCATGAACCCAAATGCACTTCATACACCGACATCGGCGCATTGAGGGCGTT
This sequence comes from Runella sp. R5_40, assembly GCF_057652295.1. NCBI lineage: Bacteria > Pseudomonadati > Bacteroidota > Cytophagia > Cytophagales > Spirosomataceae > Runella > Runella sp. R5_40. The sequence goes on from NZ_JBYFCH010000001.1 coordinate 470,463, forward strand.
GTTTTTCCGACGGTCGCGCATCCACGCTTCATCTTGCCATTCGTACCACGTATCCCAAACCACCGAAGCCGTCTTGGGCGCCACTTCGCACCACAAAGCAAACGGGTCGGCTTTTTCGAGGTCTTGGCCGTGGTTATTGGAGTGAATAAAGTATTTGTAAACTTCGCCACGACCAATATTCGGGATAAACCCTTCCCAAATACCTGAGCCATCCCAGCGAGCGCTTAGTGGGTGGCTTCCACGGTTCCAGCCGTTAAAATTTCCAATCACCGAGACGAAACGCGCATTGGGAGCCCATACTGCAAAGTACGTACCAATGACACCTTTGAACTCGACGACGTGCGAACCGAGTTTTTCGTACAGTTTGTAGTGCTTTCCTGATTTAAAAAGGTAAATATCAAATTCGGAAAACAGGGAATATTCTTCAACATTTTTCAACTCCACCGCTATTTCGGCAGTTTCTGCTGCTTCTACAACGGGTTCGGCTTTCTTGCGCGTTTTTTTAGGGACAGAGGGTTCGGCTACAACTTCTTTTTTTGTTTTGGTTGATTTTGCCATAATATTGAGCTTAGAGTTGGTTCACTATAGGTTATATGCCGCAAAATAGATTTTTTCGAGCCATAATTGTACTATTAAGTTTAAAAAATCTTTTTCCAATTAAAATACTCCCCCTATCTCTTTAACGGGCTACCTACACAAATGGATTTTTTTGACATCAATAACATCTTTTTTGAGGCATTAGGCTACCAAATGAGCCACCTCGAATTTTGGGCAACCATCACTGGCGGCGTGGCAGTTTGGCTCTCAGCCCGTGAAAATGTGTGGAGCTGGATCATTGGCTTGGTCAATGTCGTACTGGCTTTTGTGTTGTTTTATCAGATACAATTATATCCCGATATGTTTTTGCAGGTATTCTTTTTCATTACCAACCTCATCGGATGGTGGCAATGGAAATACCCGAAGGCAGCAGAAGCCAACCTCAAAAACGAACTTAGAATTAGCAAATTATCGGTGCAACAATGGCTTTTTCTGGGCGTCGGTGGGCTTATCTGTACGGTACTGTTAGGCACTTTTGCCAAAAATTTGCACGGATTATTTCCTACCTTATTTAGTCAGCCTAGCGCGTTTCCTTACATGGATTCTTTCACTACGGTGATGAGCATTGTTGCTACTTTTATGCTCATTCGCAAAAAAATTGAAGCGTGGTACGTGTGGCTCTTGATCGATGCCATTTCTACCTACATGTATTCGCTCAAAGACGTGAAGCTGTATGCTTTGCTTTACTTTGTTTTCTGTTTTATCGCCGCTTTTGGGGCTTACAACTGGACAAAGGAATACCGAAATTATTCCAAATAGAGCCAATAATTACTGGGGAATTTTTTGGGCAACGGCCACCGCAAAATCAATCGCTTGGTGCATAGGAGCTTCGTCCACATGGTCAATGGTATCTTCTGGGCGGTGAATATTGGGCATGGTTCCCTCGGCGTCTAAGGTCGAAAGCGTCATGCAAGGAATTCCCGCCCTGACAAACCAAGCGGAGTCAAAATCAGCCGTATGCCAATCTCCTACGGCTATCTCTTTAAATTGGGGCTGGGTTTCAATCAATGCCAATGCCGTTTTTGTTAGGTCATTGTTGTATTCAATCAACGACAAACTGCCCGTTTTTGTAATGACATTCAACTGGCCATTTCCCAATGTATCGAAGTTGATGAGGTAATTTTGGCGACTTTTATCAAACTTTTTCTGAAAGTAATGATAGGCTCCTATCATGCCTGCCTCTTCGGCGTTGGTCAGTACGACTTCTATCTCCGCATCTTTCAGTAATGCCTTCAATTTCTCCGCAGTTGCCAACGCAGCCACTACACCCGTGGCGTTGTCACTCGCACCGTTGGTAAACCCTTTTTGCCAAAAACCTATTGTCCCCAAAATGGCTTGCCCCAGAAAATAAGTGACTAACAACACCCGAATCACCAGTAAATACTGGTTTTGGGGCAAATGATAACTCAACCCTACCACAGGAACCGCCAAAGCCATCAAAACCATACTTGCCCGAATGGAATTACGAAAACCATCTTTGGTTTGGCGTCGGTACAAAAAAGAGACAGGAGCAGAGTCGAAATGTGCCATCAAAATCACTTTTTGACCATTGGCTTTTTCTCCATAACGCCCAATCACGTTCTCGGCACGCACCAAAGGCGGGGCGTATAGCAGCCAAGAGGGACGCCAATCGAAGTAAAGAACACCATTGACCGCAGATATGGCTACCAACAATACAGAAACCAATCCCCACCACTGCACACTCAACAGCCCAAGCGCCAAAACCCCAATCAGCCAATAAACAATAGGAACATAAGTCGCAGGGGTTTGAAATGTTTGTTTTTCGACGGTAAAGCCAATCTTTTGAAGGGTTTCGGCAATCAGGGTCGCCGTTTTTGTGTTTGAGCTACTACCAACACCACGGTGCGAAAAAGCCGTGAGCTGTCGTAAAAGTGAGGATGTTTGTAAAGCCATTCGTACTGGGGGCTAGTTGAAACGTCGTTTAGGAGCAAGGTTGTATCGGATACCTACACCAGTGGTAAAGCCCGCTCCTTTGGAGACAAACCTTGCTTTATCGGTAGGTTCTTGGTTATTTTTAATCGCCACTTCCATCTGCGCAATGTTCATCATACCGAACATTTGGCGAGCATACATGCTCAATGTCAAGCGGCGTGACAATGCCCAATGAATGCCTGCGTTGAGTTCGGCATTTATCGAATGTTGGCGAACCACCCCAACCGAACCTGAATACGCCAACGAATCAGTCCACGTATGCCCACGCGACGTGATTAGGCCACTAAACTTAGTAAAATTATAGGGTGTATTAGAACGAACGTATTGTAACCCTGCACCAAGGTGTGCTTCCAGTTTGTCATGAAAAACCCGTACTCGCCAATTGGCACGAATAGGAATACTCAAGAAACGAAAGGAGTTGGTTCCAATGACCCGGTCGGTTTGGTACAGATAAACAAGATTGAGCGGTAAAGCATACGCCCCCGTTTCTACCGAAAAATAAGGGTTCAAGATTCTTCCTACTTTGAGGCCGTAGATGGGCATAATCCCCGACCCTCCCGAGCTATATTTCTGGAGTTCTCCCGCCACCATGCGGGTTTGACTACTTAAAATACCAACGTCGGCACCTACGTACCAGTGTCCTCTAAAAAGGCGGTTTTGGCAAAATCCTGACGACAACGAAAACCACCACAACAATCCAGCAAGCGCGTAACCGTGTTTCATGGGCAGGGAGGGTTAAAATTCTGAATCTGTGGCTAATATACGAAAATGTCAGATGCTTTTCAAGCAAAATCGGTCAAACAAAGGTTTGCATACCTTTATTTGACCGATTTTTGTTTGTAGAGTCTCAGTCAGACGATAGTCAGACTGAATGCTAAAATCGTAGGTTCGGTCTGACTGTCGTCTGACCGAGTCCCAAGTCAGACGATAGTCAGACTGAATGTTAAAATCGCAGGTTCGGTCTGACTGTCGTCTGACCGAGTCCCAAGTCAGACGATAGTCAGACTGAATGCTAAAATTGCAGGTTCGGTCAGACTGTCGTCTGACCAAGTATTAAAACCAACCTGAACCCAAGTTGCGGAAAGGCCAAGGAATCGATAAGAAAATAACGACCAATGCGATTAAATAAAACGTAAACACTTTTGCGTGGTTTCCTTTTTTCCCTTGGGCGTTGCCGACCGTAATAAGGGCTACGGCAATAAGCATCCCAACGAGGTGCTCAACGGCAAAAAAGCGGTAAAATTTATCGCTCATCATATCAAATCGTACTTTCACACCAATGTTCATGAAGTACAAAATTAAACCGATAAGTAATTGTGTATGCGTCGCAATCATGGCAAACAAATACACTTTAGAATACGGGGCATTGCTTTCACTTTTCTTACCGAATGCTGTAATAATAGCCGCTATCAAAAGCCCTAATACAACATATCGCAAGCCTGAATGTGCACGAACGAGAATTTCCATTTGGGATTGGGTTGTTTAAAGTGGCGAGCCACTGTTATTTGTTAATTGTTGACTAAATACCAGACTTTCAACTATTTCACAAAAATTGAAAGGGTTGTTGACTCATATACGCCCAAGTTTGCATCCCGAACATTTTCCATGATAGGTCGTAAAGCACAGGTAGCTTCGTCGATGCAGTCGTCGCATTTTACATAAAAATGCAAAGACACACACGGCGTTGGGGCAATGGGACCATCAATAACCCGAATCACTTGCGCAAAATTGACACGTTCTGGATCAACTCTCAACATGTACCCTCCGCCTTTGCCTTTTTGGCTTGATAAAATACCGTGATTACGCAATTCCAACAGAATAGCCTCTAAAAACTTCTTAGGTATATTTTCGCGCTCTGCAATATGAGAAATAAGCACTGGGCCTTTGCCGTGCTCTTCGGTCAAAACTTTCAAAGCTTTGAGGGCGTATTTGGCTTTTTTAGAAATCATGAGTTAATCATTATGGTTGAGGGTTATAAACGAAAAAGACTTTTTTGCAAATTTAGTCGATTTGAACAATAGATTATCATGTTCAACTCATATTTTTTACGACTTTTTTCAATAGTCTATTAAATTTGAGTACATTACACTTGTCCTAACTCAAGCGGTCTTTGAAACTATCGTAGCCATATTCTTTGACAAGTTTAAAAGTACCATTTTGCTGAAATATACCAATTGAGGGCAAATTTACTCCATTAAAGGTCGTCGTTTTAACCATTGTGTAGTGAATCATGTCATCAAATACCAACGTTTGCCCCACTTCTAGCGGCTGGTCAAAGGAATAATCTCCCATAAAATCACCCGCCAAGCAGGTCATTCCGCCAAGGCGATAGGTTGGTTTTCCTGCCTGCGGCTCATGGTAAGCCCCCAAAATACGCGGCTTGTACGGCATTTCGAGGGTATCGGGCATGTGTGCCGCAAAGGATGTATCCAAAATCGCCACCTCAATTCCTTGGCTATTGACAATATCCAAAACCGTAGAAGTCAAATACCCTGTTCGCCAAGCAATCGCCGAGCCTGGCTCTAAAATAACCTCTAATTGGTATTTTTCTTTTAACCTTTTTACCAATTGAATGAGTTTTGGAATATCGTATCCTTCGCGCGTCATGAGGTGACCTCCACCCATGTTTAGCCATTTTGCTTGGTGCAACAAATCTCCAAACCGCGCTTCCAAGGCTTCCAGTGTTCGCTCAAGCACATCCGAACCATTTTCACAAAGTGTATGAAAATGAATCCCTTCAATACCTTCGGGGAGCGTTTCTCCAAAGTGGTCGCGAGTCACGCCCAAGCGTGAACCAGGCACGCACGGGTTGTACATGTCAGTATCTACTTCCGAATACTGCGGGTTGACCCGAATCCCACACGAAACACTTGCCGCTGGGTGAGCAGCATTGTAAGCACTTACTTTGTCTTTGAAGCGATTCCACTGAGAAAGCGAATTGAAGGTAATGTGGCTACTACGCTCCAATACTTCGTCAAACTCATTGTCTTTGTAGGCAGGAATGTACGTATGCGATGGGTATTCTAAATACTCATTGATCAGTTTAATTTCGTTTAGCGAACTCGCCGTTGCGCCAGGTAAATATTCCCTTACAATCGAAAAAGCACTGAACATTGAAAAACCTTTCAGAGCCAAGATGATTTGGCAGCCAGCCTCGTCCATCACTCCTTTGATAAGTTGTAGATTCTGACGCAATAAGCGCTCTTCCAATACAAAACAAGGCGACGGAAGGGTTGTAAAATCAATAGACATGTTATTTATATTGTCGAGTGACGAATGATTGAATCTTTATTTTATACAAATTTGTTGCGATACAGACGACAAATATAAAACTATAATATGAAAATCGGACTTGTACTATCGGGAGGAGGCGCCCGTGGCATCATGCACTTAGGCGTTATTAAAGCATTGAACGAACAAGGAATCGTCCCCGATTTTATTGCTGGCACAAGCGCAGGAGCCATTGCAGGTGCTTTGGTAGCTCATGGATACAGCCCCGACGAAGTATTGCAAATCCTGTTAAAGACCAATTTTCTCAAATACTTACGTCCCTCATTTTCAGCCCCAGGATTACTGAAAATGGACAAAGTAGAAGATTTATACCTCCAGCTCATTCCCCATAATTCGTTTGCCCAGCTCAAAACACCGCTCATTGTGGCGGCTACTGACATCGAACAAGGCGAAATTGTTTATTTTGACCAGGGCGAGCTCATTCGTCCGCTTATGGCTTCAAGCTGCCTGCCAGGTATTTTTGCCCCCGTTAATTTTCACAAAAGGATGTTAGTCGATGGGGCAGTTCTCAACAACCTTCCCATTGAACCCCTACTCGACCGCCAGGCCGATTTTCTCATCGCTTCCAACTGCAACCCACATTCCCTAGACAAGCCCCTCAACTCTACGCGCACCATCATTGAACGGAGCTTGCTTTTGGCTGTTCGCAACAAAACCCAAGAAAGACTCCAACGCTGTGATATTGTGCTCGAACCCAAAGAAGTAGGCCGTTATGATATTTTCGACGTGCGCAAAGCACGTGAGATTTTTCAGATAGGTTATCGTTGTGCGCTCAAGCAACCCATGCTTCTTTCTTCCCTCTCCAAAAAGTAAGGCTTCCAATTTTATCAAAATTGACACACTAAATAGACGAACTACCTTTTTTTGAAGACGAAAACCTGAATGACACACCTTGGTATCAGTAAAATTTAACATTCTTTTTTCACTTTTTTATTGTATTTTTTGAAGAATTTTGTTTTAAATTTGCATCGAAAAAAAAACGTTGCACTAGGATTATCATGGCTTATCATTCGCCTAAAATACCTAGAATATTCGCTTAAAAACGCTTATAATAGCAAATTTTTCTTTCCAAAGTACCCATTTTTCCATAGATGATTTTTGGCAAATTGGCACTTTTGCAGAATTTACTTCCTATTTGATTTCTTGGATTATTTGATTTACTTTACGAACGGAATTTTCTTAACCTAACTAAATCTTGATATGACAAAAAACTCTACTTTCTCAATTTCTTCGTATTTCTTATAGCGCTGCTATTTTTCATTCCAGACAGACAGGTTCAAAACATCGAATAACACAAGCTACGTTCTTACCATAGTAGTCTTATATAGTTATTCTATGGTGTGGATTCTATTACAGTTCTGCGATGATTATATAGCCGTTTTTGCTTTTGCGCTCACGCGTTTTTCTTAACCATAACTAATGTTTCACTTATCTAACCAAACTAAATCAAATCAAACATCCCTATGAGGAAAATTCTATTTCTGAGCTTCCTGTTGATATGCGCAGGTTGTGTCACAGTAGTGGCTCAAGATCGCAAGATTACAGGAAAAGTGACCTCGGCAGAGGACGGGAGTGCCCTGCCAGGTGTGTCGGTAGTAGTAAAGGGTACGTCGAAAGGTGTGAATACCGACGGGAATGGAAGCTATTCAATAGATGCTTCTAACAGCTCTACATTAGTGTTTAGCTTTGTTGGTACTGTTTCTCAGGAAATTGCAGTAGGTAGTCGTACGCAAATCAACGTTACCTTGGCAGCTGACACCAAGCAATTGTCGGAAGTGGTGGTAACGGCGGTTGGTATCCAGCGCGACAAGAAGGCGTTGGCCTTTGCCGTTTCTAACGTAAAAGGCTCTGACTTACAACAACGTTCTGAGCCTGACCCACTTCGTGCATTGAGTGGTAAAGTGCCAGGGGTTAACATCACAGCGGGTAACGGTGCCCCAGGTGCGGGTACACGTATCACCATCCGTGGTAACAACTCATTTACAGGTAACAACCAGCCCCTTTTCGTTGTGGACGGTATTCCTTTTGACAACGGGGTAAACTCAACCCAAGGTTACAACCAAAACACTGTAACCTCAAACCGTGCGTACGACATCGACCCTAACAACATTGAGTCAATGACGGTGTTGAAAGGTGCGGCGGCTTCGGCACTTTACGGTTCACGTGCTGCCAACGGGGTTATCGTTATCACCACAAAAGCAGGTAGTAAATCGGCCCGCAAAGGATTGGAAGTAACCTACAATTCTTCTTATTCAATGGAAAAGATTTCATCTATTCCAGACTACCAAAATACTTATACCCAAGGGTCCAGCCAAACCTATAACGGTGGATTTATCGGTAACTGGGGAACTGTATTCCCCTCTGAAGTAGATCGTGTTAATGCTGCTCTGGGCTTTGAGCGTTATTCAAAAATTATTGACCCTGATTATCCTGCAGGTACAATTCCTCACCCATTGGTGGACCAAACTGTAGCTTACGGCGCAGCACGTTATAAAACAGCTTTTCCTGAGCTATTGCAAGCAAATGGCCGTGGTATTGCAGTACCTTTGCAGCCTTATGACATCATCGGTGGATTCTTCCGTACAGGTAATGTCATCGAAAATGGCGTTCAAATCAACTCTACTGGGGACAAAACTTCGTTGAACGCCTCTATGTCGCGTACCAAAAACGAAGGGATTATTCCTAATTCATCAACTGATCGTACAACACTTAGCTTTGGTGGAAATGCTACCTTGGTTAATGGTTTGAACGTAAGTGGTAGTGTTGCTTACACACGCACCAATCAGCAAAGCCCGCAGTCGGGTGCTGGTTATTACGCCGACTACGGCGGACTTGCTTCTGCGGGTTCTATCTATGGTCGTTTGTTTTATCAGCCACGTAACTTTGACCTTGCTGGTTATCCATTTGAAAACCCAGTGGATGGCTCAAACGTTTATTTCCGTGCATTGGACAACCCACTTTGGACAGCGAAATACAACCTTTATCACTCAAGCGTAAACCGTGTTTATGGAAACATGGCATTGAGCTACGACGTAACGCCTTGGTTAAACCTAACAGCCCGTGGTGGTTTGAACACCTACTCAGAAATTCGTCGTAACACCATCCGTCCAGGCGGTACTTTCCAACCTTTGGGCTCAGTTTCACGTCAAGATTTGACCAATACGGAGGTTGACTTTACGTTTTTGGCAACCGCACAACACGATTTCACCGAAAAATTCAACGCAAAATTATTGGTTGGTTTTAACCCCAACGAACGTAGCTATAGTGAGTCTGGTGTATCAGGGTCTCCTGTAATTGATCCAAACGTAATGACAACCGCAGCAACGTTGACCCAAACTGCGTACGAATATTCTCGCAAGCGTCGTTTGTATGGTGTTTTCTCTGAATTGACTTTGGGCTATGGCAACTATGCTTTTATCACGGCATCAGTTCGTCAAGACCATTCTTCTACATTACCTGCGGCTAACAACAGCTATTTGTATCCTGCGATTTCAGGATCACTTATTTTTACGGATATCTTAGCACTGCCTAAAAACATCATCAACTTTGGTAAAATCAGAGCTAACTACGCTAAAGTAGGTAAAGATGCCGATCCATATCAAGTAAATACGGCTTACAACTTGAGTCGTACTTTCTACAACGGAACGGCTATTTCAACCGCGTCTTTGCCAAGCCAGTTGAACAACGCCACGCTACGACCAGAATTCACTTCTGAAGTAGAATTAGGAGCAGAACTTCAATTCTTGAACAACCGTATCGGTCTTGACTTAGCTCACTTCAATCGTGTTTCTACCGATTTGATTGTAACACGCCAATTGCCAAACACCACTGGTTTTAACACAGAAATTACCAACGCAGGTAAAATCTCAAACAAGGGATGGGAATTGGGCTTAACGCTTGTACCAGTAAAATTACGCAACGGCTTTACTTGGACTTCGTTTGTAGCTTACACACGTATTCGCTCTAAAGTGGAAGATGCAGGCCCTGGAGGCGAAATCTTCATTGGCGGTACAGGTCTTTCGTCATTGGGAACTATCTTCCGTAACGGATTGCCTTATGGGCAAATTTACGGTTCAGTAAATGCTCGCGACGAAAACGGTAACTTATTGATTAACCCTAATACTGGTTTGCCAATACGCGCGGCTAGTGCATCCATCATCGGAGATCCTAACACGAAATATACTGTAGGTTGGACAAACACAGTGTCTTTCAAAGGGTTTAACTTGAATATCTTGCTTGATTACAAAGCGGGTGGAAGCTTGTTCTCATCTACGGCAGCATCGTTGTTGTTGCGTGGTCAGTTGAAAAACTCTGAAAATCGCGAAGGAATGCGCGTAATCCCAGGTGTATTGGGTGATCCAGCTACGTACAAGCCATTGTTGGGTGACGACGGTAAGCCTATCAAAAACACGATTGCCATGTCTGCCTTCCAATACCACTTCTCTGATGGTTATGGTGCATACGGTGCTGATGAAGTAAACATCTATGATGCTTCAGTAGTACGTCTTCGTGAAATCTCTTTGGGTTACGAAGTTCCTAAAACGTTCTTGAAAAAATACCTCAAAGTATTTGGTGGCCTCCGTGCTTCAGTATCAGGACGTAACTTGTGGTTCTACGCTCCAAATATGTTACAAGGTTTGAACTTTGACCCTGAAGTTTTGTCAAACTTCTCGGATTCAAATATTCAAGGATTTGACTTGGGAGCTTCACCTTCAACACGCCGTTTTGGGGTGAACTTAACGGCAACGTTCTAATCAGTAGCCCAATTCATTCATCATTCAAAAGAGACATACAATGAATTACAAAAACATAGTTAAAACCCTGTCGCTAGGAGGACTTATTGCGATTGCAAGTTCTTGTACTTTGACAGAATTGGATATCAACACCGACCCCAACCGCCCTGCAACGGGCTCATTGGCGCTTTTGTTGCCAGTAGCAGAAAACGCTGCCATCAACGCACACGTAGCAGTCAACAACGACGCTATGGGCTTTGCAGGTCTAAGTACGGTTAGTGATTCCTATAACCTCAGCAATACGTCTTACCAAGGAACTTGGAACTCTCGTTTCCGTGAGCTTCAGACCATCGAAGAAATGTTAAAAGCATCCGCAGATGGTAAAAACCCCGTATATCGCGGCATTGCCTTGACCTTGAAAGCATTTGCAGTAGGTCACATGGTGGATATGTTTGGCGATATTCCTTACACTGAAGCCTGGAAAGGAAACGCCACAGAACCTAATAAAACGCCGAAGTTTGACAAAGATTCGGAGATTTATGAAGACTTGCTCAAATTGTGTGACCAAGCGGTTACTGAATTGGCAAAGCCTCAAGCCGTAGCCGTTCAAAATGATTACTTTGGTGGTGGTAGCGCTGCTACGTGGACGCGTATCGCAAAATCTGTTAAGCTACGTTTGTTGCTTACCTCTCGTAAGGGTCGTGCCAACGGAAATGCAGAATTGAAAGCAGCTTTTGAAGCAGGTGGTTACATTACTACTGCTGCCCAAAACTGGTCTTATTTGTACTCTAAGCAAGTAGCTCCTGAAAGAAATACGCACCCATGGTATGCTACCTACGCAGGTCTTGGTGATCCAAGTTACATCAACCACCAATTGATGGGAGAAATGCTTTTGAACAAAGACCCACGTTTGCCTTTCTATTTCTATCGTCAGACAAGCCGCATCTTGGATCAAAACAACCCAACTGACCGTGGTACGACTCCTTTTGGGGGTTCTTACTTGCCATTGCGTGCTACATTCTTAGATGAGTATAAAAAAGCCTTTAACATCACAGGCGATATTCCTGCAGCCGACTTAGCTTACATCGCTGGTTTCTTTGGCCGTGACCGTGGAGACGTATCAGGAGCTGCTGCCGATGGAACGCTTCGCGCTACGCCAGGTTGTTATCCTGCGGGTGGGGTATATTCTGACCGCAGTGTGGCTGCCGTAGGACTTACTGGCCAAGCTGCCCTTAACACAGGTGGTGATGGTCAATGGCCTATCATCCATAGCTGGAACACTAAGTATTACCAAATTGAAGCTATCTTGGATAATACAGGGGTAACAGGCGACGCAAAAGCGTTGTTTGAAGCAGCAATGCGCGAGCAAATGGCAGTAGTAGTAGCACAAGGGCTAAAGTCGGATCCAACCCGCGCCAAAGCACCAGCTACAGCTGATGTGGACGCTTACGTAAAAACTTGGTTAGGTCTTTATGATGCTGCTGCAAGTAATTCGGCTAAATTAAACGTAGTGGCCAAACAACTTTGGTTCTGTTCTTGGGGTCAAGGCATGGATTTGTGGAATTTCCAACGCCGTACAGGTTATCCTATCCAAGGCCAATTTAAGCAGTTTTCGGTAGGTATCATGACTCCAATCTCAAAACCACCACGTCAGTACGCGTTGCGTTTGCCTTATCCTCAGTCGGAAGGTGCACTAAACCCTAACGCCTCTAAGTACATCACAGATGTGATTTTTGACCGCGACCCAATCTTCTGGGACAAAGTTAAAGTGAAGTGGGAGTTTTAAAATAGTGACGAATTTAGAATGAAGAATGCCGAATGTTAACATTAGCACTCTTCATTCTCCAAACCTAAAGAAAGATACAAAATGAAAAAAACACTTATATACTCACTATCTCTGGCGATTTTCCTTTTGGTAGGATGCCGTGATGAATCGTTGAACCCAAACAAACCTTGGGAACCAGGTGTGCATGGATTAGGGTCTTTTGTAAAAGTTACGAACCCGACTTATATTGCTAATATCGCCGCCAAAAAAACGGATGCAGAAAAAGCAACTGAACAATATCTTTCACTTAAGAAAGATTATGCAGATTACTTTACCAAAGCAGATCAAAGTACCCAAAAAATTGACTTCAAAATTCGTTGGGTATCCTTGGATAATCAGTTAACAGTAAATAAAATAGACATCTTCGTGGAAATGCAGGAGTCCTATACAGACCCTGATGGAAATCCAAAAGTTGCTTCACTTGGTAAAAAAGTTATTAAGTCCATTTCAAGTGTTACTGCTAACCGTCAATGGAATAACTTTAGCATTACTCCTGACGAAATTTATAATTTGTTTAAGGATGCTACTGTAAAGTATGACAAAGTAAATGCGGTAAAAGTATTTGATAACCCAGCGCGTCCTCGCCCTGCGGGAGCACGTTTACAAGCAGCAAAAACAGGTGCTGCTGCTGACTTAATCAAAGTTACATGGGCTTTAACTACAACATCTGGCTTAGTATTTAGTGTGTGGAATGAAGACAGTATCTGCCTTGACCCAACCCCTCCTTCAGAAGGTAATGCAAATTGCCGATTGACGTTGGATGTCAGATAAAATATGTCAAATAGTATTTGCTTTTTAAGTTTAGAGGTTGTAACTTAGTTAATATTTGTAACCTCTAAACTTATTACTCTTATGAAAGTTCTACTATCTTTCTGTGTAGCTGCCCTAATGAGCTTTATCAGTATTGGTGCGTCTAGTAAGAATGAGTTTTACTCATTTAACTTCTGAAAAGAAGGCTGTAGAAGGTATTACGGGACCAACTCAAGTTTATTGTGGAGCAACAGTTACATATTATCGTTCTACTTCTTGTCCTTGTAGCTCTGCCCCATGGCAAGACCCTACCAGTACGTGGGTAACAGTAGTGGCTGGCGGCGGTAATGCGAGTTATATTACGATTCAAATAGCAGACTGTTCTGAATTTGAAGGTTCACATTGTCCTAATGACCTTATAGGAAGTTATGGAATTGAATTGGGGGATTGTGGTTGTGATTTGGCTTGTTTAATATATTACCAATAACAACTTATAACTCCATTGGTGGTATTCTCACCGCCAATTCCATAGAATATTTAATAGCAGATTCTTCGGGGTCTGCTATTTTTGTTTTTGGGTGGGTTTTGTTTTATTTTTGGAGAGCAATAAAGTGTCATAAAACATGGAATTCAAAGACGAGGTGAGACGCATGAGCCAATCTGATTTTATTATTATCACAGAGCGAGATAATCGGCAATTGCGTGAAGATTTTCTGAAACTAAAAATATGGCATTTTTTAGACGCAAACTTTGATGCCCTCAACTAATGCGACTGGGGTTAACGCTCTCTTTACTGTTTTTTATTACGAACTCGTGGGCTCAAACGAAGCTAACGTTTTATGAGCATATAGAACCCCTCATTGCCAAAAACTGCACGGGTTGCCACCGCCCTGGCGGCATTGGGCCATTTAGTCTTCAAACCTACCAAGAAGTCGCCAAACGTTCCGAATTTGTAGCCAAAGTAACCCAAATTCGTTACATGCCCCCTTTTCCTGCCGACCGCTCTTTTCAGCATTATGCCAACGAACGCGGACTTACCGATGAAGAAATTGCGTTGATTCAGCAATGGGTAGCGCAAGGGAGTGTGGAAGGAAAAAAAAGCAAGGAGCAAAAATTGGCAAAGGGCAAGGAAATAGATGCTTCCTTCGTCAGCATGACAATGCGCCAACCCGATTTGGTTCTGAAAATGCAAAATGCGTTTACGGTTCCCAATACGGGCGTTGAGGAGTTTAGGTATTTTCACATTCCCACTGGGCTGACCGAAGATGTGATGGTGGAAGCCATCGAGTTTTTGCCTGGCAACCGCAAGGTGGTACACCACAGCCGTGTGATGGTCGATACCAGTGGGCGCATGGCGGGGTTGGAAGGGATGCACGGCGCTGACCCAAAATTGGCCGAATTTCAAAAAATTCCGATGGCTGATGAGTTTCTGTACGGCTGGGTGCCTGGCAATGACCGCATTCAGTTTCCCGATGGCGTTGCCAAGAAAATCAAGGCGCATTCCAACCTGATTTTGTACATGCACTACTCGCCCTCGGCCACCTTCCAAACCGACCAATCAGAAATCCGTCTTTACTACACCCGTAAGCCCGTCGAGCGAGAAGTTCAGTCATTGATTCTTCACGAGCAGCACATCACCAACCCGCCTTTTTTGATTCGTGCCAACCAAAAAGCGTCATTTTTTATGAGCTTAGGCCCGCTCAAAGAAGACATTTCAGCGATTTCGATTTTGCCCCACATGCACTATTTGGGCAAAACCTTCAAGTCGTTTGGAATCACACCCGACGGCGACTTGGCACCGTTTATTAAAATTGACAATTGGGATTTTAATTGGCAAATGACCTACCAGTTTGAAAAGCTCGTGAAAGTACCCCGCGGCACCGTTATTTTGGCCGAAGCAGCCTATGACAATACGGAAGAAAACCTCCTCAATCCCTTCAAGCCCGCCCGCGACGTAGGCTTTGGCTGGAATACCACCTCCGAAATGATGGAAATGGTGATTTATTACGTTCCCTACCGAACGGGCGACGAAAATCGACTGCAAGTTACTTCTACTAAATAGAATCAGTAAGGCGGGTTGTGAGCAACCCGCTTCACCGTGAGTAGGGTTGCTCACAACCCGACAGAATCAAGGCAATCCGACAAAATCAATACAAGATAGCCCTATCGACTTTGGCAGGAAGCGGGCCTACGGTGCTGATTTTCAACGCGGCGATATTGGCCCCTGCTTGGGCACATTCGGCAGGCGTTTTTCCGTCCAGCCACGCTGTCAAAAACCCTGACCAGTACGAGTCACCCGCACCCGTGGCATCTTTTACTTCAATCGGACGGCCTTCTATTTCGACGTAGTCTTTGCCATAATTAGACGAAACAATGCTTCCTTTCCCCCCCAACGTAAGACACACCAACTGCGCCCCCATTTGGTGGAAAGTCTGAATAACCGCTGCATTTGAGCGAACTTCACCGAAAATTCGCTCGGCGTCGTCTTCGCTTAGTTTTACAAAAGCACCGTTTTTACAATAGTCCGCAATCACTTTTTGGGCGTGCGCACGGTCAGGCCAAATGGGCGGTGCATAATTGGCATCAAGGCTTACGATGCAGCCCGCTGCTTGCGCCCGTGCTGCCGCATCTACAATGGCGCTTTGGGCAGGTTCTTGGCTCAGGGCAAAACAAGTAGTATGAAAAAACGAGGCATTTTGGAGTAATTCATCCGAAATATGTTCCCGTTGAATCATTCGGTCGGCCGTACGGTACGCAATAAAATCGGGCGTTCCTTTGGTACGTGACACCAGCACAATACTCGTAGGAGCCAAGGCATCTTTGGCAATGTAAGCTGTATCAACGCCCGTTTCAGCCACTTTTTCAATGAGATAATTCCCCACATTGTCGGTACCGACGCACGACACCAGCGCGGTCTGGTTGCCCAAACGCGCCATGTTGGCGGCTAAGTTGGCGGGACTTCCTCCCTGAAAACGTTGGAAGGTAGTGGTGTCCGTTAAGTTTTGGGTAAACTCCGTTCCGATAAGGTCGGCCAGTAGTTCTCCGACCGATACTAAAGCGTATTTTCTGTTCATCATAGGTATATTTGTAATGGCCTGCAAGTTAGAAATGCTTTCGTGATTTGCAAACTAGAAGGTCTTGATAGACAAGGAATTTACTTTAATGCTGCTACCTTCTGAAGCAATAGAGATTTCACCCGCGTTTTTGGTGGGAAACACCCAATTGGTCATTACTTTTTCTCCCCCCTGCGCAAACACCTCCACGATGGACTTATCTACCAATACCCTCACATACAGTTTACCTTTTCGGAGTGGTACTTTTACCCGATCAATACCCGAAAAACGGCGGTGGAAGTCGGTCAAGCCCGATTTTGTACGGTCGAGCAAAAGTTCTTGGGTAGCCACATCATAGCGCAGCACGGTCGCTTCCTCTCCACTTTGAAGCAAACGAAGCGTAAATCCTTCTGCTTTTTGAGGTTGAATCACCAGCAGTAAATCGTACGAATCTCCCTGAAAAGGCACTTTCCATACACCACTGATGGCCGCATTTTTAGCCACTAACGCTTTTTTACTCATCACTTTTTGAAACACAGGAATAGGCCGTTGAAAAAGCCGATACCCGTTGGGTGTCATCCGTAGCGACATCTCACGCGGTGCTGAAAACGCCCCTCGCCAAGTATCGCCCGTAGGAATATCGTTGGCATATTCCCAGTCGTTGATCCATCCTATCATGATTGGCTTTTTGTGTTTTGGAGGCAAATTGCTAAACGGAATTCCTGCGTAGAAATCTTTCCCTTCGTCCACGTACAAAATTTCTTCCTGTTTTTGAGGTATAAATTGCTTCCCATCAAAGTCCCCAACAAAGTATTGCATCGCCAAATAACCCTTTTGCCGATGCCCGCTCGAAATCATCAATACCCACTTCGATTGGTTTTTGCCTTTCCCTTCTACGGGTATTTTAATCAGCGAAGGACATTCCCAAATCTTGGTCATGTCGCCTTGCTTTCCAAATTCACTCAACAACGCCCACGTTTTCAAGTCTTTGGATTCATAAAACTGTACGGTGTATTCCAGCGGTTTTACCACCGTCATAATCCAAGCGTTGTGTTCAGGATACCAAATTACGTTGGGGTCACGAAAGTCTTTCATTCCCAAATCTAGCACAGGGTTTTTCTCGTACAGTTGCCACGTACGGCCTTTATCGCTGCTATACGCAATGCTTTGGTGCTGTGCTTTTCCTTCAATGTGCGACGTATAAATGGCTACCAGCCCTTTATGAAACCCTTCCTCAAAAAAGCCTGACGTATTGAGGCTATCAACTACCGCACAGCCCGAAAACACCATGGTCGTTGTGCCGTCGGTATTGGGATATTCGGGTAGCGCAACGGGTAGCGTTTCCCACGTCACTAGGTCTTTGCTCACGGCATGTCCCCAGCTCATGTGCCCCCATTTGTTCCCAAAAGGATTGTACTGATAAAACAAATGATACTCTCCATCAAGATAGACCAAACCGTTGGGGTCGTTTACCCAGTTTTTGGGAGGAGTATAATGAAACGTTGGTCGAAAATCTTGCGCCAATCCCGAAAAAAAAGCCATCAAAAGGCAAAAACTAGCCACTAGCTGTTTCATAAATTCTGTGTTAATTTAAAAAAAAACGACAGGGAGAAAAATCGAGGGAGCAAGCTACTAAAAAAAGATAACCAAATGGACAATGGTAGTAGTGATTAACTACTACCATTTGCTTTCATTCGTTCCTTAACCTATCAGTATTTTTAGTATAAATATCAATTTCAGAAGAAAGTGGGCAAGTTTAAAAAACTTGTTTCAAATAACTGTGCGGTACTGTGCCGCTCAAAGCGAAATTTACAAAAATCTTTCCAAACTATACGTCATTTTTTTTGCAAGTGACTACTCAGCCCCTCAGAATAAATTAGGCAGCAAAAAAGCCAGATTCTACTTTTTTTACAAAAAACGTTTCCCCTATCTTACTGTTTCAAAGGAGGTTGTGCAAAAGGCAGCCAGCTAAGCATTCGTTTCATCTTATTTTGTGAAATTTTTATGCCTAACTCGACGTTAAACAAGCATAGTAGAAACCAGTAGTCACCATAACGTACAGTGCCATGAAAGATCGTATTTTAAACATCCTTGAAGAATTTGGCGTTGAACGCCGCGCCGTCACAGAAAATGTTCATTTTGTAAAAGATTTAGGGTTTGACAGCCTCGACACTGTTGACTTAATGATGAAGCTTGAGCAAGAGTTTGGCTTGCGCATCCCCGACGAAGATTATCACAAACTCACTACATTGAGTAAACTTATCCAGTACCTTGAAGAAGAACAAAGCGTTGCGATGGCCGCCTAAGGCAAGCAACCCATTCAAACACTTTTAAGAGGATATGGCTATGATGGTCATATCCTCTTTATTTTTGTGACTTACTGTACACGACTATGTACCCTTTATTTTCGGACGAATACTACATGCAATTGGCCCTTTACGAAGCCGAAGCCGCCGCCGAAGCAGGCGAAATCCCCGTGGGAGCGGTGGTCGTATGCCAACGTAAAATCATTGCCAAAACCCGCAATCAAACCGAACAATTAACGGATGTCACTGCTCATGCCGAAATTTTGGCCATCACGGCAGCGGCTTCGTATTTGGGTGGAAAATACCTGCGCGATTGTACGCTTTACGTAACGCTTGAGCCTTGCGTGATGTGTGCGGGCGCACTGTATTGGTCACAAATTGGCAAAGTAGTCTATGGTGCTTCCGACGAAAAACGCGGTTTTTCGCTCGTCAAACAGCCCCTGCTCCACCCCAAAACGTTGGTTCGCCGAGGCGTGCTTGAAGAAGAAAATACGCAATTGTTGAAGAATTTTTTCCTCAAGCTGCGAACATAAAACGCGGGCATGATGTTTTGCTCTCGAACATACAATCTTACTTTTAAAATAAACAACCAATCACATGGCTTTTACATTAGATCCGCTTCCATACGCATCTGACGCGTTGGAACCCCATTTCGACCAAACGACAATGGAAATCCACCACGGTCGTCACCATAATACTTACGTTACGAACCTCAACAATGCCGTAGCTGGTACGCCAAACGAAGGCAAAAGCCTCGAAGAATTGGTAGCCAACGCAGGCGCTATTTCACCAGCCGTTCGTAACAACGGCGGTGGCCACTGGAACCACACATTTTTCTGGAATATCCTTTCACCCAACGGTGGCGGCGCTCCAGTAGGTGATTTGGCGGCGGCTATCGACGCTAAGTTCGGTTCATTTGATGCGTTCAAAGACGAGTTCAAAAAAGCAGCGTTGGGCCGTTTTGGTTCGGGCTGGGCGTGGCTTATCAAAACTGCCGAAGGCGTAGCCATCACTTCGACTCCCAACCAAGACAACCCTTTGATGGACATTGCCGAAGTAAAAGGCACACCTATCCTCGGCCTTGATGTGTGGGAGCACGCTTATTATTTGAAGTTCCAAAACAAACGCCCCGACTACGTGGACGCTTTCTGGAACGTTGTAGATTGGAACAAAGCAGAAGCTACTTTCCAAGGAGCGTAAGCTTGTTTTTGGGTCTTCTCAAGGACTAAAAAATCCCCCTCGAATTTCTTTCGAGGGGGATTTTTTCTAACTACTCAACGTTGAGACCTGTCCTAGTACGTCTCGTTAGTTGGTAGCTTCGTCGCCGTTTTTGCGAAACTAGCAACATGTTTTGCGGTTTATGCGTATTTCGCAAGATAAACTTATTCGCGATTGTGGTTGTTATCATCTACCTTTGCATATTAAAATCATACTTCGCCTATTTTGACACCTTCCATGGCTGCAATTAATTGCTCATTTTGCGGCAGACGCAAGAACGAGGTTCAGCTCCTGCTTTCGGGCATCGATGCCCATATTTGTAACTTCTGTATCGAACAAGGATACGGGGTAGTGCAAGAAGAGTTGTACCCAAAAAAGAAAAAAGAAAAGCCTTCTACCCCGAAGTTTAACCTTGTTAAACCCCTGGAAATGAAGCGCTACCTCGACCAATACATCATTGGCCAGGACGAGGCAAAAAGAACACTTTCGGTGGCCGTTTATAACCACTATAAGCGCCTAATGCAGCCAAAGTCGAACGATGATGTACAGATTGAGAAATCGAATATCATCATGGTAGGTGAAACAGGGACGGGGAAAACTTATTTGGCCCGTACCATCGCCAAAATGCTCCAAGTACCTTTCTGTATTGCCGACGCGACCGTCGTGACCGAAGCAGGTTATGTAGGCGAAGACGTAGAAACCATCTTGACGCGCCTTCTCCAAGCGGCCGATTATAACGCCGAAGCAGCCGAACGCGGCATCGTGTTTATTGATGAAATTGATAAAATCGCGCGTAAAAGCGACAATCCTTCTATCACCCGCGACGTGAGTGGCGAGGGGGTTCAGCAAGCGCTTCTTAAATTGTTGGAAGGCTCGGTGGTGAACGTACCGCCGCAAGGAGGTCGTAAACATCCCGACCAAAAGCTAATCCCGCTTAATACTGAAAACATTTTGTTTATCTGCGGAGGGGCTTTTGATGGTATCGACCGCCACATTGCCAAACGGATTAATTCGCGCCCGATTGGGTTTACGACCGACCGCCGTTTGGGAGAAATTTTCGACAAAGGCAACTTGCTGCGCTACATAGCGGCCCAAGACTTGAAGTCGTTTGGTTTGATTCCTGAGCTAATCGGGCGTCTTCCAGCGTTGACATACCTCAATCCGCTCGACCGCGATGCACTTCGTCAGATTTTGACTGAGCCTAAAAACGCGTTGACGAAACAGTATAAAAAGCTGTTTTCAATGGAAGGGATTAAACTCACTTTCGATGATGAAGTGCTTGAATACATTGTTGACCAAGCGTTGGCGTACAAACTCGGGGCCCGTGGTCTTCGCTCCATCTGTGAAGCCATTATGACCGATGCGATGTTCGATTTGCCATCCAACAAAGACGTTACCGAGTTTACCCTTACGCTCGATTACGCCCGCGAGAAGTTTGAGCGTTCGTCTATACACATCCTTAAATCAGTCGCCTAATGACACCGCTCGTACTTCTTCACGGCCACGGTATTGATAGTTCAATTTGGGAAGGCATCAAAAAATGCCTTCCTGAGTACCCTATCTTTACCCCTGAACTTGCCTCCGAAACTCGCTTTGTGAGCATCGAAGACTATGCCGCAGGGCTTCGGGAGTGGTTGTTGGAACAAGGCATTGAGCGCTGTGTGCTGGTGGGGCATTCGATGGGTGGCTACATTGCGTTGGCTTTTGCCGAAAAATACCCTGAGTTATTGGCTGGATTTGGGTTGTTTCATTCCACGGCCTACGCCGACGACGAAGCCAAGCGCGAGCAACGCATCAAAACGCTTCGGTTTATGGAAACCCACGGGGCAGCGGCGTTTATTAAACAGGCCTCTCCCAACATGTATGCCGAAAGCTACCTCGAAACGAATCCAGAAGCACTTTCAAATCATATTCAAACGTACTCCCAACTTCCTACCGATGCGGTGATTGCAGGCTTCAAAGCCATCATGAATCGCCCCGACCGTACGGCGGTTTTGGAGGCAACGTCTCTTCCTGTTTTATTCATTTTTGGGAAAGAAGATAAATTTATTCCTTTTGAAAAGAACATCGGGCTCAGCGAACTTCCCCAAAATGCGCAGACGCTCGTGCTGGCCGAAGTAGGCCACATGGGTATGTTTGAAGCGCCCGAAGCCTGCGCAAATGCGCTGGCGGAGTTTCTGAAAAATATCGAATAAGGAACTGCTATTCTTGGCTTTCTGAAAGAATCTATGGAACTTTGACCAACAGTTCTCGCTTCTACCCCTAGAAACGGCGCCTGCGAAAGCCTCCGTGCGGATGTTTTCAAGCTATTTTACCCACTAAACAAATATGCTCTCGAACGAAACTCTATTTTTTGGAGCGTTTACGATTTTTGTCATCTTCGTAATGCTCATCGACCTTGGTGTGTTTTCCAAGAAAAAAAGCCACATTGTTAGTTTTAAGGAAGCAGGTATCTGGAGTGCCATTTGGGTGGCGTTGTCGGTTGCCTTCTATTTCTTTATCAAACAATATGGCTACCTCATCCACGACGTGTCGGACATGGCTCATTTGCAAGAAATTGTAGATAAATACGCCAAACACCTCGTCCTTGTGCCCGATAACTTTGACGCGAGTCTCCAAATCTTTGAAAACAACATGGCCCTGGAGTACATCACAGGTTATTTGGTGGAATATTCGCTCTCGGCCGACAATATTTTTGTTTTTATTCTGATTTTCAATTCGTTTGGCGTCCACGAAAAGTTCTACAAAAAAGTCTTGATTTGGGGAATTTCGGGCGCAGTTGTGCTTCGTTTTATCTTCATTTTTGTGGGCTCGGCCTTGCTCCAGCAGTTTGAGTGGATTATTTACATCTTTGGTGGTTTTTTGGTTTACACGGGGGTGAAAATTTTGTTCGAAAAAGAAGAAGACGAACAAATGAACCCCAACGACCACATTGCGGTGAAGTTTGCGTCAAAATACTTCAATGTGTATAAACGCAATGTCATCGACCACTTTTTTGTCTATCATAAGCGGTTCAAAAAATGGTACATCACACCTATTTTTGTGGTGGTAATTGTGATTGCTTTCACTGATTTGATTTTCGCCGTGGATTCTATTCCCGCGATTTTCTCCATCACCAAAGACCCATATATCGTCTTCTTTTCTAACGTATTTGCCATCATGGGGCTACGTTCGATGTTCTTTTTCTTGTCGAGCATCATGGACAAATTCCATTACCTCAAGCCAGGCTTGGGTATCTTGCTTTCGTTCATTGGAACCAAGATGATTGCCCACAGCTACTTGGAAAAATGGGGTTTCAAAACCATCTATTCATTGTACATCATTGTGGGAATTTTGGCCGTGGCAGTCATTGCTTCGCTTTTGTTTCCTCCCAAAGAAGAAACCCCTGCTAACGCATGATTTATCACATTGTTTCGGAAGATTACTGGAAAGGCTTTGAAGGCCAACCCGCTTATTTCAGCGAAACATTCGACGCTGAAACGTTCATCCATTGTAGCCTCGAAGAGCAGATTGCGGGGGTATTGGAGCGGTATTATGTGGGCGTCACAGGCTTGGTTTTGCTGCACATCGACGAGTCAAAACTTACCTCAACGCTACTTTACGAACCTGCCCCGCACAACGGAGAATTGTTCCCGCACATTTATGGTGGTATCAATCGCGAAGCCGTGGTGGAAGTAACTCCTCTTTCGTAGATACCTTCCCGAAGGTTTTCAACTTCCTTTCAACTTCCCGAAAGTTTTGAACTTTCGGGAAGTTTGGCTTCTACACCTCAAAGACCGTAAACTGGTCTGGAATCTCAATATGGCGGAAGCCTTCCGCTTCAAGGCGATGTTTAAAAGCAAGTTGGTTGTCGTACTCCCCATGCACCAAAAATAACGTCTTCACCTGCGCGGGGTCTTGGCATTTCAAAAACTGAATCAATTCGTTGTAATCAGCATGGGCCGAAAACGAATCCATCACCTCTACTCTCGCCTTTACTTGGTACGTTTCTCCAAAAATCCGCACTTCCGCATCACCGCGTTTTAGCGCTCCCCCAAGACTATCAGGAGAACAGTAACCTACCAACATGATTGTGTTATCGGGGTTGAGGATATTGTTTCTGATGTGGTGTTTAATCCGTCCCGCTTCGGCCATCCCCGATGCCGAAATAATCACACAAGGCTCTTTGAGGTCGTTGATGGCCTTCGACTCCTGTACATCAGACACGTAGTGTAAGTTAGGGAAGTTAAACGCATCGCCGTCTTTCTCAATATATTCCAAAATATCAGGATTAAAATATTCATCGTGCTTGCGCATGATAGACGTTGCCTTGATGGCCAACGGACTATCAATAAATACTTTTAGACGGGGCAAAAGTCCCTCGTTGGCCAATTGATCTAGGGCATAAATCAGTTCTTGGGTACGGTCAATGGCAAAAGCAGGGATAATCAGTTTTCCTCCTCGTGTTACGCACGTATCACGCACCACCCGCAGCAAGTGCGCCTTCATGTCGGGCTCAGGCTCGTGCTGACGATTCCCGTAGGTTGACTCACAAATAATCACTTCGGCCTGCGGGAATGGCTCAGGGCTACGCAAGATTTTGTCGTCTGGGCGACCCACGTCTCCTGAAAACGTAATTTGTTTTTCAGTTCCTTGGTCTTTGATGGTCAAATGCACCGCTGCACTTCCCAAAATATGTCCTGTGTCGGTAAAGCGTACTTTTATCTCGTCGGTATTAAGCCAAAAATCTTGGTGATAATCGACTGTCACCAGCAATTCAAGGGTTTTGCGCACGTCGTTTTCATCGTACAACAACTCCAACTCTTCGTCGCCCCGTTTCCGACGGCGTTCGTTGATGCGTTCCAAGTCTTTTTGCTGAATAAAAGCGCTATCAAGCAGCATAATATTACACAAATCGGCCGTTGGAGGTGTACAATAAATGGGGCCATTGAAACCTTTACGAACCAAGCGAGGCAGCAGCCCCGTGTGGTCAATGTGGGCGTGGGAGAGCACCACAAAATCAATTTCATTGGCTTTGAAGCCAAAATTTTGGTTAAGATCTTGAGTGTTAATCCCTTGAAACATCCCACAATCAAGCAAAACTTTTGTTCCTTTTTCGGTCGTAATCAGGTGCTTAGAGCCCGTTACGCGGCGCGCCGCGCCAAAGAATTGTATTTTCATCTGATTTTTTGTTTAAACGTAAAGCCCCGAGTCTCGAATTAAACGTATTTATTCGACATTCTGCACTCTAAACTCGACATTCTGCATTTGACATTCGTCACTACTTTATGGTTTTGTCACTACTTCGTCCAAATTAAGCATGGCATTTGCGGTGACAGTCAGAGCCGCCAGTTCGGGCGTGGCGTTGCCATCGTTGGCCAAAAGCTTCTTCGTTGCACCAGTATCTTTTCGATAGTTTGCCAATGACTTGTTATACAAATTAAGCAAAACTTGTAAACGTTTGGGAGAGATGGATTGGTACGTCAAACGGCGGTAGGCTTCGCGAATTTGCTCCTGCGGACTCGCGTACTTCGCCGCAATAGCTTCCGAAAAACAGTGCGCTGCCTCCAAATACACGGGGTCGTTGAGCGTTACCAATGCCTGCAATGGCGTATTGGTTCGGATACGCCTTACTTGACAAAACTCCCGACTGGGGGCATCAAACATCACCATCGACGGATAAGGAGCCGTCCGTTTCCAATAAGTATATAACGCTCGACGGTAGCGGTCTTCGCCTGCGCTCAGTTGCCATTTTGCCCCATCGTAGGGCGAAAGCCAAATATTATCGGGCTGCAAGGGCATCACGCTACGTCCGTACATTTTGTGCGACAACAAACCACTGGTAGCCAGCAATTGGTCACGAATTTGCTCGGCCGAAAGACGCACCCGTGGCCCCCGCGACAACCATTTGTTGAAGGGGTCTTGGGCTAATTTTTCGGGAGTGACGGCAGCACTTTGTCGGTACGTAGCCGAAAGCGTGATTTGTTTGAGCAGTTTTTTAAGACTCCACTGGTGCGTTTCCATCAACTCCACCGACAGCCAGTCCAGTAATTCTTGGTGGGTGGGGGTAATGCCCTGTGAGCCAAAATCCTCGACCGTTTCGACGATGCCTGTTCCGAACAACTGCTCCCAAATCCGATTTACCGCCACCCGCGCCGTGAGTGGATGCTCTCGCGATGTCATCCATTGGGCCAAATCCAAACGGTTTTTCATAGAAGCGTTTTTTGCTCCCGATTCTCTAAAGAGGTTGGGCACGTCAGGGTTTACTTTCTTGCCTTTGACCGTCCAGTTACCTCGTTCAAAAACGTGTGTCGTACGCGCCAAATCGCCGTGTCCATCGTACATAATGGGCGTACTTTCCACCCCACCCGTCAGAATTTCGGCGTACAATTTTTCAACATCGGCAAAGCCAGCTTCGTCTTTCCCTGGCAAAGCCTCCTGAAACGCCGCCCACTTGATTCTTACCCATTCTTTGGGCGTTTTGGGGCTATGGAGCGTCCAGAATAGCGAACGTTTCCCCCCATCAGGCGCTACAGGCAGCACCATCACGGTATCTCCTACTTTGGATAATTCGAGCGAAAGAATGACTTTCCCTTTCGTACTATCTTGGTGAAGTTGCAAAAGCGCATTTTCAGCATTGGTACCGATGTTCAGTAATAACCTATTTTTGCCCGTCAGCGTCACATTCGGCCAGCGCGCCGTTCCTTGGTCTTGAATCCCAAAGTATTTGGCATCCAACAACGACGCATTGACGTGTTGGTCAAAATCGTGCGAATTGACCTTCGGCTCCATAATTCGCGCGAAGCGCTGAAAATCGGGCAATTTCATCCCTTTTTGCCCTTGGTGAGCTTTTATCCACTGCCCAATTTTTACAACCCGCACCGAGTCTTCTTTTCCATAAAAACGCAGCGTCGGCGTGTCACTCGTCACGTCTTCGTCGCGGGTGTTGTTGAAAAAGGCCAAGTATTTGTAGTATTCTTCGTGGGTAAACGGGTCATACGGATGACTGTGGCATTGCACACACCCGAATGTCGTCCCCTGAAAAACGTCCCAAGTCGTATTTACTCGGTCGATAACCGCCGCTACCCGAAACTCTTCGTCTTGCGTTCCCCCTTCGTCGTTGTTCATGGTATTGCGGTGAAAACCCGTCGCAATCAACTGAGCATCGGTTGGGTTAGGCAACAAATCGCCCGCGAGCTGCTCCACCACAAACTTGTCGTAGGCTTTATCTTCGTTAAACGCCTTGATGAGCCAATCGCGGTAGCGCCAAATGCTTCGCCCAGGATCGCGTTCGTATCCTTTGGTATCGGCATAACGGGCCAAATCGAGCCACATTCCCGCCCAGCGCTCCCCGTAGCCCGACGAGGCCAAGAGCGAATCCACTAAATTTTCGTAGGCTTTGGGAGAAGTATCTTTCAAAAATCGCTGGACTTGAGCATCCGTCGGAGGCAATCCCGTCAAGTCCAAGCTCACTCGACGAATCAGCGTAGCGCGGTCGGCTTCGGCAGCGGGTTTGAGTTGCTGTTCGCGCAGCTTTTCCAGCACAAAATGGTCAATTTCGTTTTTAGCCCAGCGCGTTTCCTCATCGTCGGTAAAGCCCAATCGCGCCCAAAAACTACCAACAGAAGGCACACTCGGCCGCTCGACTCGGTTATACGCCCAGTGGTTGCCCCACTTAGCCCCTTGGTCAATCCATTTGGTAAGAATCTCAACTTCTTCGGTTGAAAGCGGCGGGCCATCTTTGGGCATTTTATCTTCGTGGCCTTCGGGCAGCAAAATCCGCCGCATCATTTCGCTCTCCTCGGCGTCTCCCGCCACCACAGGAGGTTTCCCCGATTTGGCAGGGTCGTACATGTCTTTTTCAAACAAAAAACTCACGCCTCCTGCTTTCTTAACCCCACCGTGGCACGCCATGCAGTGCTTGTTCAAAATGGGTTTTACCTCCTCATTAAAATTGATTTGGTGACTAAAAATTCCTAAAAACGAAAAGGAACTCAACAGCACAATCGCCGCAGCCCCCGTCAATATCCATTTTGATTTCATTTTCTTGTTTTCTTCAAAAATCAAATCTAGCCTTTCCATTTATAAAAGGCATGGAGTCTCTTTTTCTCACTCAATCAATTGCTTCAGTTACTTTGTAAACACATAGTTCAGATAGAATTTCCACATAGAGCACAGAGAACAGAGCTATGTTTTCTATGTGAAAATTCTAAGGTGCTCTATGTGTTTTAAATTGGAGTCTCTTTTTCTCAATCAATCAATTGTTTCAGTTACTTTGTAAACACATAGTTCAGATAGAATTTGCACATAGAGCACAGAGAACAGAGCTATGTTTTCTATGTGAAAATTCTAATGGGCTCTATGTGTTTTAGAATGGATATAGACGCAAATTCTGTATCTTCCCCCCAAAACTCCTTAACCATGTCTGAAATTACTACTACCCTCACGGCCAGCGACGGCACCTCTCTTTTTGCCCGCGCTTGGCTCGCACCTTCTTCCAAAGCAGTCATCGTACTCATTCACGGATTTGGCGAACACAGTGGTCGCTACGCTCATTTTGCTGATTTTTTTAACCAAAACGGCTATTCTGTCGTTTCGATGGACAACCGCGGCCATGGCAAATCGGGAGGTAAACGTGGGCACGCTCCTACTTACGATGTCTATCTCAATGACATTGAAACCCTTCTCAACTATGCCAAACAACAAGTACCTCAGCTACCTATCTATCTCTACGGGCACTCGATGGGGGGAAATTTGGCGCTTAATTACACCCTTCGTCGCAAACCTGCCCTCAAAGGTGTGATTGCCACTGGGCCGTGGATTCGACTGGCGTTTGAACCGAAGCCTATTTTAGTGACCATCGGTAAACTTTTTCGCAAGGTGCTCCCAGGATTTTCGCAAGGAAGTGGCTTGATACAAGACCATATTTCCAAAGACCCCGCCGTGGTAGAAGCCTATAAAAATGATCCGTTGGTTCACGGTACCATCACTGCCTCCGCGAGCATTGGACTACTTGAAGCCGCTGCTTTTCTCAATTCGTACGAAAAACCTATGCCCATCCCGACCCTCATCATGCACGGCGACGAAGACTTGCTCACTTCTCAACCCGCCAGCGAAGAGTTTGCTCAGCGCGTTGGTAGTTCGGTCACTTACAAAAAATGGCAGGGTATGTACCACGAAATTCACAATGAACCTCAAAAATTGGAAGTTTTTAATTTTACCTTGGGATGGTTAGAGCATGATATAAAAGACTGATTTATCGACAAAATCATCGGGTTAGTACATAAAATAGACCATACG
This sequence comes from Runella sp. R5_40, assembly GCF_057652295.1. NCBI lineage: Bacteria > Pseudomonadati > Bacteroidota > Cytophagia > Cytophagales > Spirosomataceae > Runella > Runella sp. R5_40. The sequence continues at coordinate 499,468 of NZ_JBYFCH010000001.1, forward strand.
CCATCGGTTTTCATTTGGTATTGAGGAATTTTGCCTAATAATCATTCAAACTAACAACCCAAAAATGGAAAAATTACGATTTACGGCTAGTTGGATGCTCGCAGGAGCACTTTCTGTCGCATTCGTCAAATCAGACGACCCAAAGCCCAACAAAGGACTTGACCTATCTGGCATGGATTTGAGCGTTAGCCCGCGCGAAGACTTCTTTTTGTATGCCAACGGTAGCTGGTTGAAAAAAACCGACATTCCTGCCTCCGAAACGGCTTGGGGGTCGTTCAACATTCTTCGAGACAGCAATTCTAAAAACCTCAAAGCCATTTTGGAAGAGGCCGCCGCGAACAAGTCCCCTAAGGGAAGTGTCAAACAGCGCGTTGGCGACTTTTTTGCGTCGGGTATGGACACCGTTGCCATCGAAAAGCTTGGTTACGAACCTATTAAAGCCGTTTTGACCGAAATCGACAAAATCAAAAACTACGAAGATTTACTCCGTTATTCGGCCACTCACCCCCAAGACGGAGGAAGCACATTTATTGGTGCAGGCATTGGGCAAGATGCTAAAAACCCCGATACGTACATCGTGAGTATGCGCCAAACGGGCACAGGGCTTCCCGAAAAAGACTATTACACCAAGACCGACGAGCCTACTATCAAGGTTCGGAATGCTTACAAAAAATACATCGCGACGCTGTTTACCCTCACAGGTACCGACGCCGCCAAAGCCCAACAGTTGGCCGACGATATTTTGGCTTTGGAAACCCAAATCGCTACTTCGCACATGGGTCGCATCGAAATGAGAAATCCTGTGGCGATGTACAACAAATTTGCCACCAAGGATTTTGCCGCCAAAGTGCCCAATCTCAACTTGGTGAATGGATTGACGACGATGCGTATGAAAACCGACAGCATCATTGTAGGCCAACCAAAGTACTACGAAGCCCTCAACGAATGGTTGCCTAAGGCCAACATCGAAACGCTGAAAGCCAAAATGAAGTTTTCGGTCATCAGTGGCGCCGCCAACTACCTCAGCAAACCCTTTGTAGAGGCTAGTTTTGAGTACAGTGGCAAAACCCTTAACGGGCAAAAAGCGCAACAAGACCGCTGGAAGCGGATTTCGAGCCTTACCGACAACCTTGCGGGCGATTTGTTGGGACAACTTTACGTGGAAAAACACTTCAAACCAGAAGCCAAAAAACGCATGGACGAGTTGGTAGCCAATCTTCAGAAGGTGTTTGAAAAACGTATCAACGAACTCGACTGGATGACTGCTGAAACCAAAGTAGAAGCCCTTCGCAAACTCAAAGCATTTACGCCCAAAATCGGTTATCCGTCTAAATGGAAAACGTACGAAGGCGTTGCCGTAAAACGCAACGATTTTTACGGCAACGTGCGAGCCTTTGGCAAATGGCGTTACGAAGAAATGTTGGGTCGTTTGGGCAAGCCCGTTGACAAAACCGAATGGGGCATGACGCCGCCAACGGTGAACGCCTACTACAGCCCATTGCGCAACGAAATCGCGTTCCCAGCGGGAATTTTGCAGTGGCCGTTCTTTGACCCAGAAGCCGATGATGCCTTCAACTACGGTGCCATCGGGGCCGTGATTGGCCACGAAATGACGCACGGTTTCGACGACCAAGGACGTCAATACAACTACATGGGAATGTTGAAGAATTGGTGGAAAAAAGACGATAACGACCAGTTTAAACAACGCGCCCAAGTGGTGATTGACCAATACGACGGCTTTACCGTTTTGGATAATTTGCACGTAAAAGGTCAGTTGACGTTAGGCGAAAACATTGCCGATATTGGGGGGCTTTCGGTCGCGTATGAAGCCTTCAAGACATTTACGAAGCAAGGTAAAGGCAACGAAAAAATCGACGGTTTTACACCTGAGCAACGCTTCTTTTTGGCTTTTGGACAAATCTGGCGTGCCAAACTCCGCGACGAAGCCCTTCGCTTGAGAGTCAACACCGACCCGCACTCTCCAGGGCAGTTCCGCGCCAATGGCCCGTTGTCCAACTTTGAGCCATTTTACAAAGCATTTGGCGTACAACCTGGCGACAAAATGTACCGTCCTGAAGCCAATCGAGTGAAAATTTGGTAATTGATTCTCATTTTTTACCCTAAAAATCGCCTTTGTCTTCATCGACAAGGCGATTTTTTGTTATAAAAGCCGTAATTTTGCGGCTTCATTTTTTACAACTAAGTCATCCCTAGTTATTTTACCACCACATACCGCACTAATTGCCTAATAATCAAAGTATTTTAAACCAAAAAACACGATTTAGAAGCAACTATTTGAAGTGCGCAAACTCCCAATCCAATGAAAAAAATCCAATCGGCCTTACTTTCGGTTTATTACAAAGACGGTCTTGAACCAATCGTAAGACTCCTCCACCAACACGGCGTAAAGTTGTACTCAACGGGTGGAACACAGACGTTCATCGAAAACATGGGAATTCCTGTGACTGCGGTGGAAGACCTTACGGGCTACCCTTCTATTTTCGGAGGCCGCGTAAAAACGCTTCACCCTGCTGTTTTTGGAGGTATTTTGTACCGTCGTGACGACGCTGGCGATTTGGCTCAAGCCACTCAGTTCAACATTCCATCGATTGACTTGGTGGTTGTCGATTTGTATCCTTTTGAGGAAACCGTTGCGTCGGGGGCAAGTGCCGAAGACATCATCGAAAAAATCGACATCGGAGGTATTTCATTGATTCGGGCAGGTGCTAAAAACTTCCAAGATTCACTCATCGTTTCTTCGCGGAATCAATACGCTGACGTACTCGCTATTCTTACTGAAAAAGACGGCGCTACCGACCTTGCCGACCGTCGTCGTTATGCGCAAGAGGCTTTTGCCACTACTAGCCACTACGACACCGCGATTAATCAGTGGTTTTTGAACCAGCCTGTTAGTAATTTCCCTGAACTGCAAACAGCAAACTGTCCACAACAAACCCTTCGCTACGGCGAAAACCCGCACCAAGCCGCGACGTTTTACGGAGATTTGGATGCGATGTTCGACAAACTTCACGGAAAAGAGTTGTCGTACAACAACTTAGTCGATGTTGACGCTTGCGTTGCGCTCATCGACGAGTTTGGCGATGAACCTACTTTTGCGATTATCAAACATACCAATGCTTGTGGCGTAGCAACGGCCGCTACGTCTCATCAGGCTTACGTAAATGCCTTGGCCTGCGACCCTGTTTCGGCTTTCGGAGGGGTTATTATCACCAACACAACGGTGGACTTGGCTACGGCTGAAGAACTTAACAAGCTTTTCATGGAGATTTTGATTGCTCCTGCCTACGAAGCAGATGCGTTGGCGTTGTTGCAATCGAAGAAAAACCGCATTCTTCTCCAGCGTAAAAACATTGAGTTGCCTACCAAAATGTTCAAAACCATCCTCAACGGGGTACTGGAGCAAGACAAAGATTTGGTAGTAGAAACCGCTTCTCAATTTACAACCGTGACGAAAGTAGCCCCCACTGACGCGGAAGTAAAAGCATTGGAGTTTGCGTTGAAAGTGTGTAAACACACCAAATCAAACACAATTGTATTGGCCAACGAAAACCAACTTATTGCAAGTGGTACGGGTCAAACGTCACGCGTGGATGCCCTTCGTCAGGCGATTGAAAAAGCGAAGTCGTTTGGCTTTGAATTGAAAGGTTCGGTAATGGCTTCGGATGCGTTCTTCCCGTTTGCCGACTGCGTCGAAATCGCGCACAATGCAGGCGTTACCGCAGTGGTACAACCAGGTGGCTCTATCCGCGACAAAGATTCGATTGAATACTGCGACGCCAACGGCATGGCGATGGTGACAACGGGCGTTCGTCACTTTAAGCACTAATAGGTGTAGAGGGTTGCTCACAACCCTCTAAGCTAGTACAGTCGGGTTGTGAGCAACCCTACACATAAAAAAGCGGCGGTCAGTTTAGAACTGGCCGCCGCTTTTCGCATTCTTCACGGTTCTTTCGTGTAGATTCCCCTCCTTTCAGCCTTTATCTAGTAAATCAATCGTTTTCCCCAATGAATCGTTTTTTGTTGTTCTTTTTGTGTTTGTCGCTTTCGGTAATTGGACAAACACCTCCGCCTTCCCCTTTGCGCGTGGAGCAGCTGCGGGTAGAGTACAAAACCAATCCCGTTGGTATTGATGCCTTTTTGCCTCGTTTCAGCTGGAAGCTCTTTTCCAAGGAGCGCAATACCCTTCAAAAATCATATCAAATCCAAGTTTCAAAAGACGATAAATTTTCCAAAAAAGGGCTTATTTGGCAATCGGGCGACGTTGTTTCTGACGCTTCTCACCTCATTGATTACCAAGGTCCTAACCTACAAAGTCGCCAACGGTATTTCTGGAAAGTCAAAGTCGTCGATAATTACGGAAACGTAGCCGAATCGGCCGTCAATTTCTTTGAAATGGGCCTTTTAGCCGCTTCCGACTGGCAAGCCAAATGGATTGAACCCGAAAAAGAAGGAATTGATTTCAAAAAACAACAACCCGCTTCGCTTCTCCGCAAAGAGTTTGTTACCAAACCCAAAGGAAAGATAGCCTCCGCCCGTTTGTACGTCACCAGCCGTGGACTCAACGAAATGTACATCAACGGCCAACGCATCGGCAAAGACGTCCTCAGCCCAGGCTGGACGGCCTACCAAGCTCGTATTCCGTATTTTACCTACAATGTCACAGCATTTATTCAAGCAGGCAACAATGCGATAGGTGCCATGCTGGGCGATGGCTGGTACCGTGGCTATTTGGTGTGGGAAAACAACCGCAACGTATGGGGTGAACGCGTCGCCCTGCTGAGTCAATTGGTGATTAAATACGAAGACGGAACCGAACAAATCATTGGTACCGACGAAACATGGAAGGCCAACAACAACGGCCCTGTCCGCGAAAATGACCTCTACAACGGTGAAACCTACGACGCACGTTTGGAGAAAAAAGGCTGGGCAGCCGTTGGTTTCGACGAAAGTGCGTGGTGGAATGTCCGTCTTGGCAATTACCCCAAAGACAACCTAATTGCCCCCGCTGGTCCGCCCGTACGCCGTACCCAAGAGTTGAAACCCCTCAAGGTACTGACAACGCCCGCGGGAGAAACCGTTTATGATTTTGGCCAAAACATGGTCGGATGGGTTCGGTTGCGCGTGCAAGGCCCTGCTGGCACCAAAATCCGCATTACCCACGCCGAAGTCCTCGACCAAAAAGGCAATTTTTACACCGCCAACCTCCGCTCGGCCAAATGTGAACTCAATTATACCCTGAAAGGCGACAGCATCGAAGTCTATGAACCTCGTTTTACGTTCATGGGTTTTCGCTACGCCCGCATCGAAGGGCTTCCCAATCCACCCACCCTCGATAACCTCACGGGCATCGTCATTCACTCTGATTTCCCCAATTCAGGAACGTTTGAAACGTCAAAACCGCTGGTAAATCAGCTTCAAAAAAACATTGTTTGGGGACAAATTGGCAATTTTGTGGACGTACCCACCGATTGCCCGCAGCGGGATGAGCGCCTAGGCTGGACGGGCGACGCCCAAGCATTTGTTCGTACCGCTACGTTCAACAAAGAAGTAGCAGGCTTTTTTAGCAAATGGCTACGCGACGTGGCGATTGATCAAAAGCCCAACGGCGGAGTTCCGCACGTCGTACCCGACGTGATTCAAAATAAAAACCCAGACGACATTAAGTCATCGGCAGGCTGGGCCGACGTCGCAACGATTGCCCCTTGGACACTTTACCAAGTGTATTCCGACCGTCGTCTGTTAGAAACGCAGTACGAATCCATGAAAAAATGGGTGGAGTATGTCCGTAAAAACGCGGGGGCTAAGCTTCTGTGGACCAACGGCGAACACTTTGGTGACTGGCTGTCGTACCGTGGTGCCGCACAATTTGGAGAGCCTGTAACCGACAATGACTTTATTGCGACGGCCTTTTTTGCCCATTCGGCTAACCTAACGTCCAAAGCGGCACTTACCCTAGGCAAAGCCACGGATGCCGTCTTGTACGGGGAGTTGTTCCAAAACATCAAAAAAGCCTTTTTGCAAGAATACGTTTCACCCAATGGTCGGTTGGTTTGCAATACCCAAACGGCTTATGTGTTGGCACTTCATTTCGATTTATTACCCGAAAACCTTCGTCCACAGGCCGTTGAGCGACTCGTGCAAGACATCAAGCGACACGGCAACCACCTCACTACGGGCTTCTTGGGTACGCCTTATTTGTGCCACGTCCTGACTCGTTTTGGCAAAAACGACGTCGCTTACGACCTACTGAATCAAGAAACGTACCCTTCGTGGCTCTACCCCGTTAAGAAAGGCGCAACCACGATTTGGGAGCGTTGGGACGGAATTAAACCCGATGGAAGTTTTCAGGATGTTAGCATGAACTCTTACAACCATTATGCCTACGGTGCCATTGGCGATTGGATGTATCAAAACATGGCAGGAATTGATTTGGTAGAGCCTGGTTTCAAAAAATTTGTGATTGCACCCAAACCTGGCGGCGGGTTTACTTCCACCAAAGCTACCTATGAATCTCCGTATGGAACGATAGCTTCGTCGTGGGAACAACAAAACGGAAAAACTACCTTAAAAATAAGCGTACCCACCAATTCAAAAGCCCTTGTCAAACTTCCTAGCATTGGTGCAGATAAGTTAAATCAACTTGCCCAAACCCAACGCCTCAAGCTTGTAGAAGGAGCATTGGAAGTTGGAAGTGGAGAGTATTTGTTTGAGTGGTAGCGGAAGAAATTAGTAGGGCTATGAGCAGTTCATTTTTCAATTTAAAAACAATAGGCTTGGGTAAGTATAAGCGGCAGTACTTTTCTCAAGCCTATTTTACTTCCAAAACTCCAACCTTTAGGTATATTGTTTTAATTCTATGCGTATGTTTTTAAAAATATTTTATAATTTTCTTTTTTAAGGTTAAATTTATAGTTACTATTGCCTTTCTTTATTTTTCAATGAAATCATAAGATAAATTAACGTTTTTAAATACAATTATGAAAAAAGCTATAATCCAAATTGCTCTCTTTTTCAAAAGGCTTAGTTTTATTTACCGTGGCATCGGCATATTTTTGTCATTTTTTGTAGTTTTTTGGGAAGCAATCCCTGATTTAAAATTCAATATATATTCAAGTAAGCCTGTAGAAGTATCAATTAGTGAGTTATTAAAAACATCCCCAGAAAATATACCTCGTTATTTAAAAATAAAGGACGCTGTTGTTCCTTCTGGTTCTTATGTCGAATATCGTAAGGAGAAAAATAATTCACTGGTTGGTATTTACTATCCTGTATATCCACACGAATCTGTAAAAATAAATTTAGATTCCGTATCACAGTTAAAGAGTGATAATTCAAAAATCATTGCTGATTCTACAGGAAATATAGCTATCTATAAAAACACAGACAATATAGAGGCGAATTTAGTAATTTACGATACTCATGTTTTAGACAATGACCTTGATAGTACTGGTACGTATTTCAATAGTCCAACTTTCAGTATAGAGGGGCAATATAGCGGTGAAAAGTTAACAAACGAAACTTTAAACTTATTTACCTCGTCAGGATTACATATAAATGCTAATGCAATTGTACTGAAGCGAGGGGACAAAGGGTTTAGTAATGGAGCTGCAATAGGCCTTATCTTGTTAGGTATTTTTCTATTAATTACTTTGACACTTTCGTTTGTTCCTACTCAAAATTTGATTGGAGAATAATGTATTTATTGATTATTAGCAGCACCCATAAAAAATACTCAACTTATTGATTTTCAATCGAATGAGCCCAAAAATAGTTATTATAGGTTCTGCTGCTATCCTTTATATTGGATATAAAATTATTGAGAATTTTAGAACAAAATCGGGAACTAGTTCTCTCATTAAGCAATTAAAGAAAGACACTGATACCGAAGACGCTTTTGCAGAATCACTCGACATTTTAGTAAAAAAGTCGAGTATTAACAATAGCGATAGTCTTAAAGAGCTTGATTTTTATCTAAACAAGGATAAAAACAACATAGGAAAATTCAGGATTCACTATATTAATAAATTGAGTGAAGATAGATACCTTTTCGTCACAACTAGCGATTACGAAGAGTCATTTAAAGCTGGAAAAAGAAAAGTTGAAGTCTCTGATGTATATAACTTGAATTTTGTGTTAAAAATAGACGTATCAAATAATCAATATTTAGTGACATCAGATTTTCATACAGACCTAGTTGACAAAAATCTACGTTCAGACTTTGCAAACTCATTATTTGCTCTTTTACAAAGTTCGTAGCCTACAGGAAGGTATAAACATATTTGAAGTACAGCACATACATACAAGCTCATTAGCACCTTTAAAGTACTGTTAACAAGCTACTCCCACTCTTGTGAATCAGTATTAACCACTTTCTCTAGTAGTATTCGTTCCGTAATCTTATTCTTCACTTCAGGAATGTCCGTTTCGGGATAGTAATGAATTTCAACATTTTTGCGGACGTATTCTATGCCTACGCTGGGTTGATGCCCGTGGAAGAGCAATGCAGGAAAATTAGCAATCGGGAAAAACGGCAAGCCCGAAACCCGATAAATGGTGATGGTTTTACAAAAAATACAGGCCAAATGTTCAGGAAAAGAATCAAGCGTTAAGGCATATTCTGCTTGGGTAGCCACCAATGCCAACTCCTGAATCGACAACAGCCGCGACGCATTTAAAAGGCGATTTGAATCGACTGACGAGGGATTTATTTCGTTGATAATGCGGGCAGATAAATCAGTCTGGCCACAAAACACTACTGAATAAGACGATTCTTGCAAAACTTTTCGGACAATGTCTGCCCAAAAAGCAAGGCTCATTTGTCGATGCGGCTCTCCCGTTTCAGGAAAAAGCATGACGTAGGAATTGACCAGCGGATAGGGAAGTTTTGTCCCAACGGATTCCCAAGAAACTGACGGAAGAATATGAAAATACGGCTTTACATCTTCGAGTTTGGCCGTAATATTCATCTCTTTCAAGAGCGCTGCATAAGTGTCAAAATGATGGAAACACGTATTTTCGGGCAACGTCAATTCCACATCAAGCAAACCTCCCTGCCCTCGTCGATTAAATCCAATCGCTTTTTTTACTTTCGTAAAAGGCAGGATAAAATGAGATACCGCGTTGGAGGTACGGACATCAATATAATAGTCGTACTCTTCCCGTTTTAAAATCGCAATTGCCGTTTTGAACGTAGCAAAAAACTGCTTGATTTTCTGCCAGTTACTACTTTTGGCACGATTACTCAAGATGTGGTCGAGGTAAATAGCCTGATGAATGTAAGGATTATGTTCATTAACGGCCTTGCACCATGTCGGCGTAATCACATCAATGATGGCATTGGGGTATTTTTGACGAATCAGCGGAAACAGGTACGAAACCGTCAGGGCATCGCCCATGTGCCCCAACGAAGCAATCAACACCTTGGGACTACTCGAAATAGACCCACGTTCTCTCCTTTTATAGAACCACCTTGCATAGGCATCTATAAAAAAATCAGTCAAACGCATTGGAATTGTCTCGCGAGGGGTGCCGCTGTAATATCGCTTCATCAATCAATTATAATTCTTTATTTACAAAGTGTAACCCAGTTGGCTAAATTTCTCTTTCCAAAACTCTAACTCATGAATATCCCAAGCGTGGCATCCAAACGGAAGCTGTTGGCCGTTGAGCTCAAACGATTTGGACGGTTTATCTTCCACAGCAAACCGCAATGCTTCGCGCCAATGCGGTACCCGTACCCGCTGGAAGTATCGGTTCATTTCGATGCAAAAAAAGACGTCTTCATTGTAAAAAGAACCTTTTCCTGCCAAATAACGCTCAATCATAGGGCGTTGTGAACGCACAATATCAAGCATTTTCTGAACCTTACGAAGCGAAAAACCACCGTTGCCTACGGTCATTTTGAGAATAACATCCAACGGTTGATTGTTTCGGTTTTTGTCGCGCAAATCAAACCAAATCGCCAATTGTTTCTTGAGACGAAAAATAAGCTTGTCCGTTACCGATGAAAAATCGCGTTCAAGACGCCAAGGTGCTCCAATGTAATCGTATCCTTTCTGGCACCATTCCAGCAACTCATCCCGAAACACAAACGCATCCAATTGGTAAATCAACATGTACTCATACCTAGCGAAACGCTCATAAAACTCCGTCGAAAGCATCAATCGGTTGTACGTCTGAACACTTTTAAAATAGCTATCATCAAAAGACTCAAAATGCAATTGAGGCCGAACTTCTGTCAAAAATTGAAGGTCGAGTGATTGAGGTTTAACAATTTGAATGGAGTATTTTCCTAAAACTTTCAGGCATTGAACAAAAGCAATCCGTTCGTATGCAGTAAAATCAGATTTATATACAGGAATAACGACGACGACTGGGTTCATACCACCTTTGGGTTGGTGCTGATTTCTTTGGGGTAACAAAAGACACCCAAAGGTACAAGAAAAAGTCTATCCAAAATAAAATTTTACCGATACCCTTTCAAATATCCTTCTGATGGGGGTTTATTCTCTCGGTAGTTATGCTTTGTAATTTTGGCCTCAAAAATAGGCTGTTTGGTCTCACAAGAGCATCTACCTGCTGTTTAGCAAAAAATTGTACATTTTTTATACGCTCGTCTGTTATCAAAGAAAATTTATCGTTAATTTTGCGGCAAATTTATGAATCACTATAAACTTTATATCATAATATGGTAGCTGTAAGACCGGATGAGGTTTCGGCGATACTTCGGGAACAATTGGCAGGAGCCAAAACCGACGCCCAACTCGAAGAAGTAGGTACGGTGCTCCAAATAGGTGACGGTGTAGCCCGTATCTATGGCCTTACCAAAGTACAAGCAGGAGAGCTTCTCGTGTTTGCAAATGGCCTCAAAGCCCTTGCCCTCAACCTCGAAGAAGACAACGTCGGAGCGGTATTGCTCGGCGAATCGTCCGAAATTAAAGAAGGTGATACCGTAAAACGTACTGGCGAAATCGCCTCTGTAAAAGTAGGTGAAGGAATCATCGGACGTGTAGTAAACACGCTTGCGGAACCTATCGACGGTATGGGACCTATCCAAGGCGAAACGTACGAAATGCCACTTGAGCGTAAAGCCCCTGGGGTTATCTATCGTCAGCCTGTAACTGAGCCTCTTCAAACAGGTATCAAATCAATCGACGCCATGATTCCTATCGGACGTGGCCAACGCGAATTGGTGATTGGTGACCGTCAAACGGGTAAAACAGCCGTTTGTATCGATACCATCATCAACCAAAAAGAATTCTACGACAAAGGTGAGCCAGTATATTGTATCTACGTAGCTTGCGGTCAGAAAGCCTCTACCGTGAAGCAAGTAGAAGCTACCCTCCGTCGTTATGGAGCAATGGACTACACTGTTATCGTTTCGGCGTCAGCAGCAGATCCATCACCAATGCAGTTCTTTGCACCATTTACGGGTGCTGCCATCGGGGAATATTTCCGCGACACTGGCCGTCCTGCTTTGGTAGTTTACGATGACTTGTCAAAACAAGCCGTTGCTTACCGCGAGGTATCTCTTTTGCTTCGTCGCCCACCAGGCCGCGAAGCTTATCCAGGAGACGTATTCTATCTTCACAGCCGTTTGCTAGAACGTGCCGCGAAAATCAACACGTCGGACGAAATTGCGAGAAACATGAACGACTTGCCACCTTCGTTGAAAGACAAAGTAAAAGGTGGTGGTTCATTGACCGCCCTTCCAATCATTGAAACACAAGCGGGTGACGTATCGGCGTATATTCCAACCAACGTAATCTCGATCACTGATGGTCAGATTTTCTTGGAATCAAACCTCTTCAACGCAGGTATCCGTCCAGCCATCAACGTAGGTATCTCGGTATCTCGCGTGGGTGGTAACGCACAAATCAAGTCAATGAAGAAAGTAGCAGGTACGCTTAAACTTGACCAAGCGCAGTTCCGTGAATTGGAAGCGTTTGCCAAGTTTGGTTCAGACCTTGATGCTTCTACTAAATTGACCATCGACCGTGGTCGCCGCAACCAAGAAATCTTGAAACAAGGTCAGTTCTCACCAGTAAGTGTGGGCGACCAAGTAGCGATTATCTATGCTTCTATCAACGGAGTATTGGATAAAGTAAACGTTTCAAAAGTAAAAGAATTTGAAACCGAATTTATCCACCAATTGAAAGCTTCGCATCCAGAAGTGTTGAAAGCATTGGCTGCTGGCAAATTGGACGATTCAGTAACAGATACTATCAAGAAACTAGGTCGCGAACTCGCTCCTAAATACGCTTAATTTACTGCATTAGCAGGTTCATATCGAATGTCTCGCATCAAAGAAATCGTAAAGGCTACGCCCCTCATTGGGGACGTAGCCCGATTTATCGGAAAATATCGCACACGGGTACCCGCAGGGCACTTTTATAGCCCGATTGTATCGGTGGACGAAATACGTAAACGTGAAGAACAGATTTACCCCACACCTCCGCCACGGACGTTGCCAGGTATTGATCTTCGCGAAGAAGCGCAAGTCGCCTTGATGCAGACGTTTGCCTCGTCTTACTTTGGGAGTGTTCCGTTTACGGACAACCCCCAAGAAGGCTTTCGGTATTATTTTGTTAATAAATATTTTATTCACGCCGACGCCACCACGCTGCATTGCATGATGCGGCACTTTAAGCCCAAGCACATCATTGAAGCAGGGTCTGGGTTTTCGTCGGCTGTGATGTTGGATACCAACGAACGGTTTTTGAACCAAAGCGTAAAGTTCACGTTTATTGAGCCTTATCCCGACCGTTTGTATTCGTTGTTGACACCCGCCGACCGCCAACAGACAACCATTTTTGAAAAAACATTGCAGGATATTCCTGTGACGTATTTTGAGCAATTAGGCGAAAACGACATCCTGTTTATTGATTCGACCCACGTCTCAAAAACAGGAAGCGACGTCAACTATTTCTTGTTTGAGATATTCCCTCGCCTCCAACCTGGGGTTATCGTTCACGTTCACGACGTATTTTATCCTTTTGAGTACCCCAAAGCGTGGGTAATCGACGGAAACGGGCGTTTTGGCTGGAACGAAGCCTACATGATGCGGGCATTTTTGATGTACCAAAACCAGTTTGAAGTGTTGTTTTACAACGATTTTCTTCAAACGTTTCATTCAGAGTGGTTAGCTCAGCACATGCCAACCTACGCCACGCGTGGACGAGGGTCGAGTATATGGCTGAGAAAAACCAAGTAAAAAGCAGTAAGTTTAAATAGTTTTATCCTGTACGGAAACTATTAACAAATAACAGTTAACGGTAACACACAATGGCTTCACTGAAGGAAGTTCGCAGTAGAATCACGTCGGTTAACTCGACGCAACAAATTACGAAGGCCATGAAAATGGTGGCCGCCGCTAAACTTCGCCGTGCGCAAGACGCCATCATTCAGATGCGCCCTTACGCCAAGAAGTTGAGTGAAATGCTTGCAACGGTATCAGCGGGAGCTGAAACCGCCGCAGAAAGCCCATTTAAGCAGGTCCGTTCGGTAGAAAAAGTGTTGATTGTCACTGTTACTTCTGATCGTGGCCTTTGTGGGGCGTTCAATTCCAATATCGCTAAAGCCGCCAACCTGCTCATCAACGAAAAATACGCTACGCAAGCTGCCAAAGGCAACGTAGAAATTTTGGCGTTGGGAAAAAAAGGAGGTGAGGCATTTCAGCGCAGGGGCTTCAACGTAAATACAACCTACATGGATGTATATACTCGTTTGAGCTTTGGCGTCGTAAAAGAAGCCGCTGAAAGCATCATGGCCGACTTTGAAGCTGGAAAATACGACGCGGTAGAAGTGGTTTTCAACGAATTTAAAAACGTTGCAACCCAAATCATCCGTACCGAGCAGTTTTTGCCTATCGTCGCTGACGAAACAGCATCACAAAATGTATCCGCTTCGGGTGCTAACTACGTATTTGAGCCCTCAGAAGAGCAAATCGTGCAAGATTTGATTCCTAAAACGCTCAAAATTCAATTGTACCGTGCCGTACTCGAATCAAACGCTTCGGAACACGGTGCGCGTATGACGGCGATGGACAAAGCCACCGACAACGCCCAAGAGCTTTTGAAAGCGTTGCGTTTGGAATACAACCGCTCACGCCAAGCGGCCATTACCAAAGAAATCCTCGAAATCGTGGGTGGTGCCGAAGCATTATCGCAAGGCTAATCCCCAACGATTTTATATTTGAAAGCCTGTCTTTGAGGAGACAGGCTTTTTTGTTACCTAATAATTAAAATAAAAAGTATTATTAGTTTATATCAAGAAAAACCTGTAGCTTATCTCCGAATTCAACTACTGTATTAAAACCATTACACTCTACATGCTCACGTATTTAAAAAATTCGTTTCGGCGAAAAGTAGCTCGGCGTTTTACCAAAGAGTACCCGTCACATATTCATCAATATCATTTGGAAAAAGAAGGTAAAGTTGACTTTGCCGAATGGACAAATCCATTTATGACACCACTTGGACTCAAACAAGAAACGGTAGATTTTTTCCGTCAGTTTATCAAAGAAGGGGATTTGGCCATTGATATTGGTGCCAACATCGGAGATACTACCGTTCCGATGGGCTTAGCTGCTGGTCAGAAAGGTCTTGTTTTAGGGTTTGACCCAAATCCGTACGTCTTTAAAATTCTACAGGAAAATGCTTTGCTCAATCGGGATAAAGCAACGATTCATCCTTTGCCGTTTGCTATTTCGGTGCAAGAAGAAGAGTTTTATTTTATTTCTTCCGAAGCTTCGTTTGTCAACGGAGGGATTTCGCCCACCAAAGAGAGTCGTCATGGTAAATTTGTCCATCCCGAAAAAATCAAAGGGGTGCCAATGAAGCAATTTTTAGAAAAAAATTATGCCGAATCGTTGCCTAAGTTGTCGTTTATTAAGGTAGATACCGAAGGCTATGACAAAGAAATTCTCAAGTCGATTGCTGATTTGATTGCTCAGTATAAACCCGTGATTATCGCTGAGAGCTTTGGTAAAAATACCGATACCGACAAAATGGAGCTTTTTACCACGATTGCCCAACACGGATACGAAATTTATTACGTTGAAGCGTTTGAAACAACGGCTGAGGTCATTCCAATCAACACCAAGGAAGAAATTACAAAATGGAAAAAAACCATTAATATTTACGCCACGCCTAAGTAAGCAAATGGACACAGCCTGTCTTCGAGAAGACAGACTGTGTTTGTGATTCACGTTATAAGTGCTTTCCCCACTTATTTTATATATTTGTACAAAAGAAAAATGACTTTTACATGAAAAAGAAAGAAAAATACAGTAGCTTTCATGAAATGAAAATCAACTCTACTTCAATAAACCCAACTAATGCTACTGAAGTAATGGAACGCCATACTATGTTTGATACCTTTATGGGGTTTGTTAGGGAGGAGCATGCAAAAAAAATAGCTTCAAAAAGCCGTAAGCCTACCTCTAAATGATAGTATGAGTGATAGCCCTATTTCCTCCATCTTCACATCTTTAAATAAGCACCATGTACAATTCTTAGTTGTTGGAGGCATGGCAGTCGCTTTCTATGGCCACAGCAGACTTTCTACTAATATCGCTGGTGAAATTACTGAAAAACCTGATATTGATATTTGGTACAACCCGAATTATGAAAATTACTATTCTCTTCTTAACGCTGTAAAAGACCTCGGAAAGGATATAACTTCCTATCTTAATGAGGTTAATCCAGATCCGAAAAAATCGTTTTTCAAGTTTGAATTTGATAATTACACGCTCGATTGCTTACCTCGAATAAATGCTCCTTTAAAATTCAGCGAATCGTATATCAGGAGAGAAATCTTTACTGGAAATGAGCTTGAGATTCCATTCATAAGTCGCGAGGACTTAATAGCAGACAAGAAAATAACAGGCAGACCAAAAGACCTGTCCGATATTGCACATTTGCTTTGAGAAGTGAGATACACAAAATCCGAAGGGTTAGCCCTTCCCCCTTTTCTATTTTTCTTCAATAACCCTTGGCCTTATTTTAAAAAAAATGAGTAATGTATAGTCACTGTTGCCTTACTGACATAAGCACCTAATTGACTATCTGCTATGACCTCACAGACTTCTCGGAGAAAATTTCTCAAAGGTTCGCTGGCTACCTTAGCCACGTTTTCTATTGTGCCTCGGCATGTGCTGGGCAAAGGCTATCTCGCTCCTAGCGACCAACTTACCAAAGGAATCGTCGGCGTAGGCGGCATGGGCCGCGGCCATATTCCGTACGCAGGAACGCGGGTAGTGGCCGTGTGCGATGTGGACAAACGACACATCAAACTAGCCCTCGATGAACTGGGCACCAATGCCTCTGGCGTAAAAACCTTTGGGGATTACCGAGAACTGATTCAATTGCCCGAAGTGGACATTGTTCACGTGGCGACTCCCCCTCACTGGCACGGTATCATTGCCGCCGACGCCGCCCGCGCAGGCAAAGACGTATGGTGCGAAAAACCCATGACCCGAACCATCGGCGAAGGGAAACGTTTGGTAGAAGCCGTACAGCAACACGGTCGGATTTTCCGCCTCAATACTTGGTTTCGGTTCGAGTCCAACTTTTATGGCATGAACTCTACCGTTCGACCCATCAAAAAACTGGTAGAAAGTGGGCTATTGGGTTGGCCGCTCAAGGTCACCGTAAGCCGCCACACGGGCTTCGATTGGAAGTTTTACTGGGTAGGCAAAACCGACCTAACGCCCGAACCCGTTCCCGCCGACCTCGACTACGACATGTGGCTCGGCCCTGCGCAATACAAACCCTACAACACCCACCGCGTCCATAATACCTTCCGTGGTTACTGGGACTACGACGGCGGTGGCTTGGGCGACATGGGGCAACATTACTTAGACCCTATCCAGTATTTCCTAGGAAAAGACGATACCAGCCCCATCAGCGTGGAAATTGATGCGCCACAGCAACATACGGACGCCGTAGGTACTTGGCGCCGTATCGAATACACCTACGCCGACGGCTGTAAAATCATCCTCGACGGCGAAGGAAAAGACGAAAACGTTCCGTACATCGAAGGGCCAAAAGGCAAGCTTTACCCCAATTTCAGGTCAGATATTCCTGATTTGGAGAAAAAACTAGCTGCTTTCCCCGACCCCGAACCTCAAGTAACGGACTTTGCCGAAGCGGTAAGAAAACGTCAAAAATTTGCGCTCAACGAAGAAAACGGCCACCGTTCTTGCACGATTGTCAACATGGGATTAACGGCATTGCGTTTGGGTCGCTCGCTCAAATTTGACCCTGTTAAGCAGCTGTTTGTGGACGACGAAGGGGCCAACCGCCTCATCGACCAACCCATGCGCGGCCCTTGGACTATGTAAATTAATTAGATAATGTGGTAATTTGAAAATTTGAAGAATGACTACTGAGACAATTTAGCACTTCATTTTCAAATTTGCTCATTTTCAAATTGCAAAATTAAAACTTCGACTTTCTATGAAATATACCATACATTTACTTTTAGGACTCTGGCTAAGTACCACCGCTGCCATGGCGCAGGTGGATGCCCGAATTACCAATCTTTTACGGCAATTTCCCTCCCAAAACGCCAAACAGCAGCAAAAAAACATGGACGACATGGCCGCGCTTGGCAAAACTGGAATTACTGCACTGGCTTCACAACTTTCATCGCCCGATAAAACAGAACACGCAAAAGTACAATATGCAATCGGTGGCTTTACGTATTACGTTACCCAAGCTGGCAAGGAAGAATGGCGGAAAATGGCGGCCGAAGCCTACGCCGAAGCACTACCCCGCGTGAGCGATAAAAACAACCAAGCTTTTCTGATTTTTCAACTTCAACAAGTGGGAAAAGACGAGGTCGTAGGCACGTTGGCCAACTACTTGACAGACGCACAATTGAGTGGCCCTGCCGCACGCGCCCTTGGTAAAATTGGAACCGCTCAAGCAACAAAAGCCTTGAACCAAGCGCTTTCCACCGCAACGGGTGAGGCACAAATCTCCCTCATCGAAGCCCTTGGCGACGCCAAAGTTAGCGACGCCGCCCCTGCCATTGAGCGAATCGCTGCGGGTGCTACGGGCAATTTGCAAAAGGTAACACTTTACGCTTTGGCCCAAATTGGGGGTAACACCTCTGTATATACGTTATCGAATGCCGCTGCTAAAGCCAATTATTCATACGACGTCGCGAACGCTACCTCGTCGTACCTTGTCTATTTAGAACGTTTGGTTGAAAATGGCCAAAAAGCGTTGGCGGTTAAAAGCGCTACTGCGCTCTTAAAGAATGCCATCTCCGACAAACAAACGCCTACTCGCACGGCTGCCTTGAAAATTTTGGCCGATGCACAAGGAGCGTTGAGCGTCCCAAGTCTCCAAAAAGCAGTAGCTAGTCCTGCCATTGAGGAGCGAATTGCCGCTTTGAAACTGGCTCAAAAGTTCCTTACTCCCGCCAATACGCAACAATGGATAGCCGCTTTGCCACGTTTCAAACCCGAAGCCCAAGCCGAGGTGATTACGATGTTAGGACAAGCCGACGCCAAAACGGCACTTCCTGCTCTCCTCAAGCAACTTTCTAGCAAAGTAAGTGTGGTTAAAATTGCGGCGATTGGCGCTTCCGCAAAGATTGGCCAAGAAAGCGTCTTAAAGAACTTATTGGACGTCTTGAAAAAAAGCTCAGACGACGAAGTGAAGGCCGTAAAAACGGCGCTTTTGTCGCTCAAAGGAGACAATGTGGTCAATCAAGTAGCCACGGCACTGCCGACACAACCAGCCAACGCCCAAGTGGCTTTGCTTGAGTTTTTGGCTGCCCGCGCGGCTGATTCAAAAATTGACGTGGTAGTAGGACAATTAAAGAATAACGACCCCAGCGTTAAGAATGCGGCTTTTTCTGCCCTCAAGCGCGTTTCGATGCCGAAGGATTTACCAACCTTGTACGAACTATTAGGCACGGTTTCGGCACCTACTGAGCTGCTTGCCACTCAAGAAGCCATCACCGCTGCCCTCAAAGGTACAGGAAATGCTAATCAACAAACCCAACTTTTATTGGGTCAAATCAACAACGTAAGTGCAGAGAAAAAGCCCGCGTATTTGCGCGTTTTGGCCAACATTGGCACCCGTAAAGCGTTGCAATTTGTGAGTTCTTCTTTTACCAATGGCTCAGGTTCAGCCCAACAAGCAGCACTTTCTGCGCTGGCCAATTGGTCGGATGTAAGTGCCATTCCTGAGTTGCACAACATTGGGAAAAGCGCGACCGATGCCTCTGTCACCGAGCAAGCCGTGGCAGGAATTATCCGCGCGGTAACGGCATCGAAACAAAACCCAACCCAGCGTGTACTTTCACTGCGCGAAGCCTTGTCCATCGCCAAAACATCGGCACAAAAAGAAAGTGTTTTAAAAGAATTGGTGCGCAACCGTACGTTCAATGCACTCTTGCTGGCAGGCCCTTACTTAGACGATGCTTCTCTCCAACAAACAGCCGCCCAAGTGGTCATCAATGCTGCGCTATCCAACAAAGACTTCAACGGTACGACCGTTCGTTCTTACCTTAACAAAGCCCTCAACTTTGCCTCTAGCGATGCGCAGAAAGAAGCAGTGCGCAAACATTTGGCCGAGCTTCCTGCGGGAGATGGCTTTGTCTCATTGTTTAATGGAAAAGACCTGACAGGCTGGAAAGGATTGGTCGCCAACCCAATTGCCCGCGCCAAAATGCACCCCGATACACTCGCCGCCAAGCAACTCAAAGCCGACGAAAACATGCGCAAAGGCTGGGTCGTCAAAGAGGGTGATTTGGTTTTCACGGGCCACGGCGATAACCTCTGTACGGTGAAAAAATACCGCGATTTTGAGATGTTTGTGGACTGGAAAATCGAACCCAAAGGCGACGCAGGTATTTATTTACGCGGCTCTCCTCAAGTGCAAGTTTGGGATACATCACGCGTAGAGGTGGGTGCGCAAGTTGGTTCGGGAGGATTGTACAACAACCAAAAGAACCCAAGCAAGCCACTCAAAGTAGCCGACAATGCGATTGGTGACTGGAACACCTTCCGTATTATCATGAAAGGCGACCGCGTGACGGTGTATTTGAACGGTGAGTTAGTGGTGGACAACGTGATTTTGGAAAATTATTGGGATAGAAAACTTCCCATTTTTGCCAGCGAGCAGCTTGAACTTCAAGCCCATGGAACGTTGGTAGCCTACCGCGACATTTATGTCAAAGAATTGCCTAGTCCTGAGCCATTTGTATTGAGTGAGCAAGAGAAAAACGACGGTTTCAAAGTATTATTTGATGGCACCAACATGTTTGAATGGCAAGGAAACACCACCGACTACATCATCGAAAACGGCGATATGGTGATTTATCCTAACCGTGGTGGAAAAGGCAATCTTTATACCAAAGACGAATACAGCGATTTTGAGTTCCGTTTTGAGTTCCAACTGACACCTGGCGCCAACAACGGCCTAGGAATACGCGCTCCACTCCAAGGCGATGCGGCTTATGTGGGCATGACTGAATTACAGATTTTGGACAACGACGCGGAGATTTATAAGTCGTTGCAGCCTTACCAGTACCACGGCTCGGCTTACGGAATTATTCCTGCCAAACGAGGGTTCCACAAACCGCTTGGACAATGGAACTACCAAGAAGTAGTAGTAAAAGGATCAAAAATAAAAGTAACCCTCAACGGAACGGTCATTTTGGACGGCGACCTAGCTGAAGCTTCTAAAAATGGAACTGCCGACCACCGCGAACACCCAGGGTTGAACCGTACTTCGGGATACATCGGCTTTTTGGGGCACGGCGATGTGGTTCGTTTCCGCAACATTCGCGTAAAAGATTTGACGGTGGTTCCGCCCGTTGAACAACCCGCCCCAGAACCTGCTCCGACTGATAAGAAAAAACGGAAGAAAAAATAGAAGGAGAATATGAGAGTTAGTTGGAGGTGTAATCATCTCCAACTAACTCATTTAAAGACTAAAGTGTAGCAATCAATTTTTGATTAAGCACTACGTAGTCGTCATTTTTAGCTTCTTTGGCCAATTCAATCGACTTCATCGCAGTTGCTTTTGCGCCTGCTTTGTCACCTGCTTTTGCTTGGATTTTAGCTTTCAAGTGCATTACCCAAAACGCCGTAGGCTGCGCTTCTACCGCTTTATTTGCCCACTCCAACGCTTTGGTATTGTCTTTTCCGTTGTCGAAATAATAACTAGCCGCTTGGAAATAGGGACGGCTATCTACGGTCATGGCCGAGTTGATTTGCGCCATGATTTTGCTGTCGATGTCGGCTACAACGGGGAATTCTACCGCTGTCGTCTCCCACAAAATTTGTACACTTGCTGATGAAGCCGTTAAGTTGCCCAACAAAATTGTGAACGATTCAATGTTCATTGGCAATTGCATAGGCTTCACTTTAAAACGAGCTACGTCGTCTTCCGTTTTGTAACCTGTCAAACCTGAGTTGTTTGCGCCTTTGTTGATGATGATTTCCCATTCATTAGCATTTGGCACCGAATAGATAGCATACGAACCTGCTTTTACGGGCATTCCACCTACTTTTACATCTTCGCCAAACGTGATTTTAGTAGCGCCATTGGCACCTGTTCTCCAGATTTTTCCAAAAGGCACTAAGTCACCAAATACTTTACGGCCTTTCGCAGCAGGGCGTGAGTAGTTGATTTCGATAGAAGAAAGAGCAAAATCTTGCTTGAGGGTTTGGGTTGGACTAGGAGCAGGCGTCTTGATTCCTTGCGCCATTGACCCCAACGAAATGAGGGACAAAAGAAGTACAGCGACTTTTTTCATTTGAATTTTTAGGATTTTGTTTTGGGAAATAAACTAATACATTCGATAGGCTATTAGCTATTCTACAAACTCATTCGGAGGCTAAAAAATTCACCTGCCTACGTTTTTAATCCTACTTTTCCTGACCTACGTCATCTTTTCCCCCGCAGAATATCGCGACTTTTGAAGAGGTATGCTTGCGTATCTATGTTTTTGATTTTACTAACAACTGCTTTCACATGGCCAAACAACACACCTTTCATATTCCTGTCATGGGGCTGGGGTTTACAATGGAAACACCCATTAAAGTCGCTCGTTACGGGATTTCGTCGGTGATTTCAATCATCGAAGACGAACTCATGGAACGCCTCCGCGAATTATACAGTCCGTGGGTAAACGATTCTTTTGCCCCCATCGCTCCCCACGAAGAAGATTACCGCGCGCGTCGGATTGCGTCGTACCTCAACTTGGTCAATCGTATCGTCAAACAACAAATCGAAACGTTGCGAAACCTTCCTTTTTCCCTTGGAAACGACCTCGTGAAGTACTTTGAACTCCTTCCTGACGACTCACCCGTCAAGTTTATTTACCAGAAAATGACAACGCTCGAAGACGGCCCTGCCAAAGTAGAGCTTCAAGAACAACTTCGGAGCGAAGTAAAAGCAGGGGCTATCGACGTCAATATTATGTCCAAAGTCGATCGTAATACCTACACCAAAGACGGCGAAATGCTTCCAAAAGAGTTTTCGGATGCGTTGTCGAGTTTACGCGGATTTGCTACCAGCGAATTGGAATCGTCAGTGGTGTTTTCGGCAGGTTACAACCCGCGTTTGTACGCTTACATCGACACCTTCCCCGACTTTTTGCCCGACGAAACGGGGCGGTTGAAGAAAAAAATTATCCTAAAAGTAAGCGACTACCGTTCAGCGCTTACACAAGGAAAAATATTAGCAAAAAAAGGTTTATGGGTTTCCGAATTTCGGATTGAATCGGGCCTCAACTGCGGCGGGCACGCGTTCGCTACCGACGGCTTGTTGTTAGGCCCCATCATGGAGGAGTTCAAAAACAACCGCGAAGCCCTTGCCGAAGAACTTTGGACGCTTTGCAACCAAGCCCTAACTGCCAAGGGAGTACCCACCTTTGCGACCGTCCCACACCTTCGGATTACGGTACAAGGAGGCATTGGCACGGCCAACGAAAACCAATTTTTGCTCGACTACTACCAAGCCGACGCCACTGGCTGGGGGAGTCCGTTTTTATTGGTTCCTGAAGCAACCAGTGTCGATGAGGTCACGCTTCATCAACTCGCCACGGCCAAGCCCGACGATTATTACTTGAGTCACGCGTCGCCGCTTGGGATTCCGTTCAACAATTTTCGTAAAAGCTCCGCGCACCTGCAAATTGAAAAACGCATTGCCAAAAACCGCCCTGGAAGTCCCTGCTACAAGAAGTTTCTGGTGTCCAATACCGAGTTTACCGAAATCCCCATTTGTGCCGCCTCTCGCCAGTATCAGCACCTCAAAATCAAGCAATTGCAAGAACAAGGACTACCTACCACCGACTACGAAACACAACTTGCGACAGTAGTCGAAAAAGATTGTTTATGTGAAGGGCTAGGTGCTTCGGCTTTGTTGAAAGACGGTTTGGCCCCCGCCCACAACTTAAAAGCAGTATCGGTATGCCCAGGCCCTAACTTGGCGTATTTTTCGGGCATATTTTCGTTCAAACAAATGGTAGACCACATTTACGGACGCACTAATTTGCTCAATTCGGTGAAGCGTTCCAATTTGTTTGTGAACGAACTGCGGATGTACATCGACTATTTTGAGAAAGATTTGAAGAAAAATACCGAACAGCTTACGACCAAAAAACTTCGGTCGCTACAGTTGTTCAAAGCCAATCTTTTGGAGGGGATTTCGTACTATCAGCGGCTGATTCCTCACCTCAAAAACGAGGCCGAAAGCTACTTAAATGAAATGCGGGCGGAGTTGGCGCAGTTTGAAGAAGCCGTGCAGCAAATTGTTTTGCCCGTGTAATATACAACTTCCCGAAAGTTCAAACCTCCCGAAAGTTTAAAACTTTCGGGAGGTTCCGTTTTTTATTCAATCACCTTAGGCACGCGGAAGTACGTTCCGTCTTGCGAAGGCGCATTGACCAACGCTTGTTCTCTAGGCAAGTGATTTCCGACCACATCTTCGCGCATCACGTTGATTTCGGCCGATATATGCGTCAGAGGTGCTACATCTGTCGTATCCAATTCATCCAACTGCTCCATCCACGACAACACGCTTTCTAGGCTTTTCAACAACGGAGCTTCTTCTTCGGGTTTCACTTCCAAACGCGCCAAATGCGCAATCTTGTGAAGCGTATCTTTATCTATTTGCATTCTCTCAATTTTTCCACAAAATTATCACTTTATCCACAATTTGAAGGAATCAAAAATTATTTTGGTGGAAAACTGCAACCTTTTTTCTTCTCTTGCATTATGGATTCAAATTGTTATTGAGTTTGAAAACCGTCGCTGACCCCATAAACGTCTCCCAACCCCTCGATGCGCAAGCATTTGGGCATCTCTATGATGCGTATTATTCCAAAATTTTTGGATACGCTTTTCGTCGGGTAGGAGATTATGACATTGCCCGCGATGTGGCCGCCGAAACGTTCTTGAAGGCATTTTTAAACCTAAAAAAATACCGTTTTGAAGGACACCACATTTCGGCGTGGTTGTACAAAATTGCCACCAACGAAATCAAGCTCTTTTTTCGTAACCAAAAATACCGCCCCGATTTGTTTGGACAGTTATCGGACGATATGCTTTCTGACCGCGAACTGCTCACCGTTTTTGAACGCGAAAAGAACGAAACCGAGCGCCAAATGGCCGACTATGAAGCATTTGCCGATGTACAACGTCACCTCAAAACCCTTGACATCAAGTACCAAGAGGTGATTGCGCTCAAGTATTTTGAAGAAAAAAGCATTGCCGAAATCAGTCTTATTTTAGACAAACCCGAAGGCACCATCAAGTCGCTATTGTCGCGGGGCATCGACTATTTACGGCAAAAATGCGGCTAATTACCCAACCACTTTAACTCAAGTTGGCCATGGAACCAATGGACGAATTCGAAAAAAAATTACAAAACCTAAAAAAACCTCAGGTGATGACCGAACATCAAGCGTATTTAAAATTACCCATCCTCAACACCCGCAAATCGGCGGCCATGGGCTGGTGGCTGGTGGCACTTCCATGTTTGTTGCTGGCCTGCGTTGTCATGCAGCTCGTCTCGGGCGGTAGCATTCGCGTCTTGGACATGCTATTCAGCACCCTCGAAGCCTTTGACCGCTCGCACGGCGGCTGGTTTTCTCCTTTGGTCTTTGTACTTTTTCCAATGGTAGCGGCGGGGATGAACCTGCTCTCGCTCCTCAACGTGCTTTACGATGCCGAACGCCGTGAGCTTATCATCACAGTCAAAGTACGTTTCTGGAATCTTTTCTTGATTTTTGTGGGATTTGGAGCTGCCCTCTTCATCGGATTCCACGCGCTTCTCCAGCATTTCCATTGATGTTTTCAGGCTCATTTTTTCATCCATATACTATACAATCACCACTTTTATGCACTGGTTTGTTCGAAAAGGTATTTTTTTTAAGCCCACC
Organism: Runella sp. R5_40; assembly: GCF_057652295.1. Lineage (NCBI taxonomy): Bacteria > Pseudomonadati > Bacteroidota > Cytophagia > Cytophagales > Spirosomataceae > Runella > Runella sp. R5_40. The sequence goes on from NZ_JBYFCH010000001.1 coordinate 524,902, forward strand.
TCCCCCGTTGGTTGGGCATTATTTATCCTTGTAGCCATTTACGCTGTCCACGCGTTGATTGAGGTCAATGAACATTCACATTCGACCATGGAAACAATCATAAACTGGTTTTTCAGGGTGATTTTAGTAGGCGTTGCCTATACCATCGTAGCATATTTTATGTCAGAAAAAGAGTAGTTTGTCCACGAGCAAGCGTGCTGATATGGGAGTTTATTGTATTTTTGTCAAGACCAAGTAGTCGCTTTTCTTTTCAAGCTATTGTCTTAAAAAACCTTGAAAAGATTATAAAACTGGGTATCAACAAACGTCTTTCCCATGAGCATCAAGTACGATAAACACATCGGCACCAAACAAAAAGCCCTTCGCATCAACTTAGACCGCCGCATTTATGGCTCTTTTGCCGAAATCGGGGCGGGGCAAGACACTGCCGCTCACTTTTTTAAGGCAGGAGGTGCTTCAGGAACCATCGCCAAAACCATGTCGGCCTACGACATGAAGTTTAGCGACGAAATTTACGGTCCCGAACCCAGCGGTCGCTACGTGGTAGAATCGCGCTTGATGAAAATGATTCAGCACGAGTATGACCTCGTCGAACAGCGTTTGGCCGAAAAGCGCGGCGCCGATAGTTTGTTTTTTGCATTTGCCAACACCGTCGTTGCCCTCAATTACCAAAAAAGCAACGAAGGTCACGGCTGGCTCGGGCTGCGTTTTCAACTCACGCCCCGTGCCCCATATAACGACGTGGTGATTCACATCAAAATGCTCGACAACGACAGCATTTTGCAGCAACAAGCCCTGGGGGTGATTGGGGTGAATTTGATTTATGCTTGTTTTAATTACTACAAATCGCCCGAAACGTTGTTGATGTCGTTGATGGACGACCTCGGCCCCGACCGTGTCCATATCGACATGATTCGGATTCAAGGACCTGATTTTAAACACGTTGACAACCGACTTTTAAGTTTGTATTTGGTCAAACACGGCTTTACCGAAGTAGCCATGTTTGGCCCCGACGGGCAGGTATTGCAGCCGTCGGAAGCCCTCTACAAAAAACATATTTTGCTACTGCGCGGGCGGCTTCGTCCCATCACCAACGTCCACATCGATATGCTTCGCAATGGCCTCAAACAGTTTAAGGCTGAACCCGACGTGGACGAGAAAAAAGTGATGATGGTAGCCGAGCTGACGCTCCAAAACCTCCGTGGCCTCGAAAAAGACATCAACGAGAAGGATTTCCTCGACCGCGTGGACGTGCTGAGCTCGATTGGTCAAACGGTAATGATTTCCAACTACCACGAGTATCACCGTTTGGTGGCTTTTTTGGCCAAAACCACCCGCCTCAAAATTGGGTTAGTGTTGGGAGTTCCTAATTTGGAGTACATTTTTGAAGAAAGTTATTACCAAAACCTCCCAGGCGGCATTTTGGAGTCGTTTTCGACCTTGTTTAGTCGCAACGTGAAGCTGTTTGTGTATCCTACGTTTAAAAACGGAAAACTGTACAACTGCCAAAACTTCGAGTTGTCCACCAATTTGCAGCCGCTTTTCCACTATTTGGTGTGCAATGATAAAATCGAGGACATCCGCGACTACAACGAAGAAAACCTACGGATTTCGACCGACCGCGTTCTCGAACTCATCAAGCGAGGCGAACCTGGTTGGGAAGAGAGCGTACCCACCGAAGTAGCCGACATGATTAAAAACAAGTGTCTGTTTGGGTTTCCGTGCGTAGTGTATGAACCCAAAATGGCCGCGCATATTCACCAAGCGGTGGGGAACTTGTAGAGGTAGGGAAACTTAGATACCATAGTTTTACCTTCCTCAGAGGAATGAATGGAGGTAGAATAGTGATTACATTGTCTAAAACATCATCATATTTTGGCTTAGATATGATTATGGATTTTATGACTTACGTTGTAATACTCTAAGCTTGACAGCTCAACCATTTTTTTATTTTACCACTCTGCTGTATATTTCTTCAACTTTAGAATTCCATCATTAGATTGAAAACAAGGATTATCAGGCAAATATTTACTTAAAACCTCCTTAGCTGCCTTTCTGAGTTCTGTTTCAAACTCTTTTTCATCTATTGTATCTGAAAAAATAACTTCTTCATTGTAAACCCCTTCTATAAAATACCCGACCGATTTGTCTAAAATTCTAAACGAAAAAGGGCCATCCATGAAAAAATAATGTCCTTCAATTCCTGTTAACGTATTTTCCAACCACCAATTCAAAATAGTAATAGGAAAATCATTCCAACATTTTTCAGGAAAATACCTCATTCCAATTCTCAGGTATATTACCCCAACAATTTGGCCTGCCTTAGTTTGTTCAAGGTTTTCTATCACTAAACGTATCATAAAAAAATACAATCAATAATGTTGGCTGTCGGTAGAGAAACCCATCAATCTAGAACTACTCTTGATTTGATTAATTTCACCTTTTTTTTCTTTTTAATAGGCCACAAATGAACCATATAATAATCTTGACCATTTATTCCCATTTTGTCGATTGTACCTGCACCTCCATAGTAAACTCTAACACCTACTAACGAAAACCCTAAGAAGTACTTTTCTCGCTCTGGAAAATAATCAAAATTACCCATTATAAATATCATTTCTGAAGGAGCCTCAAAGGAACATTCTGAAATTTGGTCCCAAGCATTAGAATCAATCATAGGCTCCTCTTTAAAAATCTCAACATGAACTGGCACTCTAGCATCTCTAAAAGTTCCGATGACCACAAGTCGTTCATCAAACTTAACAGATAACATCCTTTCTTGGTCTTTTTCAGTCCACCAATCCGCACCAATCTCGTCTTCTGAGACCTCTAAAGTCACATCTTGCAACATAAATTGATAATATGCTGCATCTAAGTTTAAAGAGTATCGCATGATTTATTACATTCAAAAATATCCCACCCTTTGCCAAGTACTGTTTTGGAATAGAATTAATTAGTACAGTTTTTTATTTTCAGCACTGATATACATACAACGTTAAAAACGCAGATTTCTCTGATTTTGAGCTTCCTGCTTTTGAAAGAACGCCTTAACACCTAATTTTGTGCATAAATTGTTCATTATGCACAGAATCATTGTTAGTTGTCTTTTAGTCATTTGCGCAGGGATAGGGTTGAGTTCGTACGCACAGCAAACGGCTCCCAGCCCTGTGGGCCTTCAACGAGACACTACCTACCGCGCCGACACCGCCGCTGTAGTCATCACCGCCGCCGTCCGTATCTACGACTTATCGCACGTTTCGGTTTGCCCTGGCAGCACCATCTTTGTCCCGTTCGACTTCGATGGCAAATTTGAAGAAAAAAATCGCTTTTTGGTTCAGATTTCGGACGTATCAGGACGGTTTAGTACCATTTCTGACTCCCTTCGACATGGCCCCGCCCGCATTGTCCTTCCCCAAAATCGCGCGGGTTTGGTCGCTGTTCGCGTGATTTCAACGCATCCTAGCGTGGTCAGTACACCTACGCGCCTGATGGTCTTGCCTTTGCCCCAAGCTAAAATAGAAACCAACGACGGCGGAAGTATCGCTAAAATTGGCCCAGGCCAAGCCGCCACTTACCGCGTATCGCTCACGGGAGCCGCTCCTTGGTCATTCACCATTTCGGACGGCACCGTTGTCACCAATACCTTGGTTAACCCCTACGTAACCCAAGTAAGCCCCAAAGAAACCACTTCGTACAAAGTTACGTCCATCCTCAATGCCTGCGGAAGTGGTACTAGCTCGGGCGAATTGGTGGTACAAGTAAGCCAAGATACCTTGCCCGTCATTGCCCTCAAAGCCGTGCCCAAAGCAGGATTTCGTATTTGTACAGGAACACCCTTTCAAATCAATTTTAACGCGACGGGGAAATACAACATTGGCAACGGCTTCGTCGTCCAACTTAGCGATACCACAGGACAAAATTTTACCAACATTTCCGAACTCGCCACCGAAAGCCCCATCATGGCCAAAACGCCTTTTTCGTTGAAGGCGGGCAATTATAAACTTCGGGTCGTTTCTACTTTTCCAACGATTTCCAGTGATACCGTCGATGTCAACGTTTCGGCTCCAGCCACAGCAACCCTTCGCCGCGACTCGCTCGAAATCCCCGAAGGAGGCTCTACCAACCTTACCGTCAATTTTGGAGGTGGTGGTCCTTGGTTTGTCTTGCTATCGGACGGCACGTACCAAAACGACATTCGGGTGACGCCCTACACATTAAAAGTAAGTCCTAACGACCCAACGACTTATAAAATTACGTCGGCGGGAGGCTATTGCGGCGTGGGAACGTTTTCGGGGACAGCCGTGGTCAAAGTGAAAATTCCACCTGCGACCATCTCCACGGGTAACCTTTCGGATAAAATCATTTGCTCGGGCACAGAAATTACCGTGCCTTTCACGACGACGGGGCGTTTTGAGAATGCCAATAAATTCATTGTACAAATTGCCGATACAAGCGGTAAGTGGGTAAACCTTCCTACCGTAGGAGGATTAAGTGCACTTCGTGCCAAGATTTCCCCACCGTTTCTCAAAGACACCCTCACTACGCATCAATTACGCGTCATTGGTACGTTTCCATTTACCGAGGGGGTTCCTACCAATATCAACGTGATGATGCAAAACGCGGCTTCGGCGGCCGTTACGGGCGGGGGAGTAATTCGGCCTGGGGGAGCGGCTCGGATCCGAGTAGCGTTCAAAAATGGTTTGCCGCCTTGGTCGTTTGTGTTGTCTGACGGAACTACCGTAAACGGTACCTTCATCAATCCCTACCAAATTACGGTCAACCCTCGTACTACCACCGAATACAAAGTAGTATCGCTCAACAACACCTGCGGAACAGGCGTAATTAACGGTCCTTCTGCCACCGTGACTGTCGATACGAATTAAGAGGGATGTACGTCTGATTGCTCACGGAATGTGCGTCTGGTTGCTCACAACCAGACGTTCGGGTTTTTAGACCTTCCCGAAAGTTTTGAACTTTCGGGAAGGAAGGTGATAAAGGTCGGGTTGTGAGCAACCCGCTGCACGTTAATTTTTCTTGCGATAATCGCCGCGAGAGAACGTTTTTTCGATAAAGCAGTACATCAAAATAAAGAAATAACGACTTCCCATTTCTTTGATTTTGAGTTTCGATTCGCCGTATTTACGATTAGTCCAGCTGTTGGGAACCACAGCGTAGCTATATCCTCGCACAATTGCTTTGAGCGGCAATTCTACCGTTAAGTTAAAGTGAGGAGAAAGAAAAGGCTTGAGCCCTTCCATGGTTTCGCGTTTGTAGAGTTTGAAGGCATTAGTGGTATCGTTGTACTTAATACCCATCACCATCCGAATGATAAAATTGGCCAAACGGTTGATTACTTTTTTGATCGTCGGATAATCATACACATTGCCGCCTTTTCCCCAACGCGACCCAAACACTGCATCGTAGTTTCCTTCGACCATCTTTTTGTAAAACTTCACCAAGTCTTCAGGGTCGTCCGATAAGTCGGCCATAAAAACCGCCACACAGTCGCCCGAAAAACGCTCAAGGCCATAGCGAACGGCGTACCCAAAACCATTCGGCCCAGGGTTGGTTTCGTAAACTAAGGTCGGAATTTCTTTCGACAGCTCTTGTAAAACCTGTAATGTTTTATCTTTTGAGTTGTCGTTGGTCACCCAAATCTCGTGCGGGATGTCGTACTTCGACAACGTTTGGTATAACGTGCCTAATGTTTGTGGCAAAGAATCTTGTTCGTTATAGGCGGGTATGACAACGCTTAATTTCATCTATGTGGCAGGCCCGCTTTCGCTACGACAATTGTCTGGGCGCGGGCGTTTTATGAATGATTTTGAGAGAATGACCCTAAGAGGATTATACAGCAAAATTGGGTCATTTTGACCTAATTTCCAATTTTTTCCAGTAAACGGTCGTAATACTGCAAGGTTTTCTGAACCGTATCGTCGTAAATAAAATCAAGCCATTCGTTTACATCGGCAAACATTTGGCGTCGGTTTTGGAGAAAGTACGGGTTGGTCGTTGCGTGAACATGGCTGAGTCCTCCACGGTGTTTTCGATATTTCCCCATTATTTCGGGCAAATACCCAATTTTCCCGCGCGCTGCCAATTGAATCACCAACGCCCAATCGCCCGCCGCCGCGCGATGATGCCATTCGGCAAAATCTTCGGTAAGGAAAAAATTTCGGTACAACAAACTGGCCGTTCCAATAAACCAACGGTCTTCCAACACATCTTTTACCGTAGAAATCGCCTTTTGGTCGAGTTCATTGAAGGGGTGGCTCGGGGAATTATCTTCGTAAATTACCTCTAAATTATGGTGGCAAATGGCAAAATCTGGGTGAGCTTCCATAAAATCGACTTGCTTTTGCAACTTCAGCGGGTCAGTCCAGTAATCATCCCCTTCGCAAAGCGCCACGTAATCGCCTTGGCAAGCTTTGAGCAAAAAAAGCACGTTGTTTCGCCCGCCAAACTCCCGAGGTTCTTTCGGTCCTAAGTTTTCGGGATGCAGATACGCCCTGATTTTATCAGGAAACCGCTCGGCGTATTCCCGAATGATACGCGGGGCTGCGTCAGTAGAAGCATCGTCGCCCACCACAATCTCAAATGGAAACGTCGTTTGTTGCATCAACGCTCCTTCGAGCATTTGTGCAATGTATTTTTCGTGGTTGAAAGTGGGAACACAAACGCTAACTTTCATCGGGAAGATTCTTTCAAACGGTGAGGCAACAGCGCAAAAAAGCTATAAACATTCATCATCCACTTTGGAAGCACGTAATCTCGGATAACTTCTTTGGAAATTTCGCGGGGTGGTTGTCCCAATTGAAGGTATTTCAACGCCAACCTTGCGCGGCGGAAGTAGCTTTTTTGATACTGCTTGGCATCCAGAAGCATACGATAATAACGTGCGATGTTGAGCCGTAGCAAATCATGGTGGCGATAATCAAGCTCTTTATCAATGCCTTCGTACATCGCAATTCGGTTGTACAAAAAGCGCGCATCGCGGTAGTGATCTTTAAAACTTGCCCCTCCCCTATTTTTTCGATACACCGACATTACGCCTGGCACGTACCCAATTGGGCCATGCTTGGCCAAAATCACGTAACGAGGAATATCTCCACTCGACGATTTCAAAAACCAATCGGGATAGTGCATAATGCCATTTTTAAACATGACTGCTGACGTTGCCATGAACCAAATTTCGTCTTCTCCTACCAAATCTGCCGCCGTAATGACTTCTTTCTGGTCGGGCGAATTGAGTTCGTGCGAGGGCGTACCGTCTTCGTAGGTAATGAGGGCATTATGAAAACAAGCCGAAAAATCAGGATGAGCCTCCATGAAATCGACTTGGCGTTGCAGTTTCTGGTCGTCGGTCCAGTAATCGTCCCCGTCCATCGGGGCAATGTACGTTCCTTTGGCCAGTTTGAGGGTTTCGATGGTATTGAAAAGGCCATTTTGCCCCAAGTTTTTGGAATGCAAAACGGCCTTTACTTTATCAGGATATTTTTCTTGGTAAGCTAAAATAGTTTCTTGCGCACCGTCCGTCGAGCAATCGTCTCCTACCAATATTTCAACATCGAAATTTGTTTTCTGAGACAACGCACTTTCAATGGCTTTGCCAATAAATTGTTTCTGGTTGTACGTAAGAATCGTGACGCTTACTTTAATCATACGGCAGGTGTTGGTGAAGCAAAAACAGCTTCAAGTTGTTCTACAGTTGGAAAATTTGGTGTCACCAATTCAGCCTCTGGTTTGTATATATAGGCCATTGGGTAACCTCTTTCAATAAAAGTGGCTTCGGCCAAGTTGTTGTAACGAAGCTGTACCGACCAACGAATGTTATTAGTGATATTATTACCCGATTGGTGTACTAAAAAGGCTGAGAAAATCAGCAAATCTCCTACTTGGAATTCGGTTTGGACAAAATCCTCGTCGTTCAGTTGAGCGGTAATTCCTCCTTGATATCCCGACGTACTCGACTCCAGCAGTCCCCACGTATGACTACGCGGAATCACCTGTAATGCTCCCAAGTCAGCCCCTGCATCCACCATCGGAAACCAAATCACCGTGCTATCGAGCGAGCCTTGACCCGTACGCCAGTCTTGGTGGGCATCCAATTTCCAGTGTTTGCTACCATCTTTTGACAAAAAACGGCTGTTGAACTGCATGGCAGGACGCGCGCCTACAACGGGTTGCTCGATGCCTACTTCTTTTAAGAGACTGACAATTTTCTCGCTCACAGCAAACTGGTGAAGCGACAAGCTGTGCTGTACCGTAACGCCTGTATTTCGAAATGCAGTAAAGTCTTTTTGAAAAAACTCAAACATAGCGTTTTCAAAGGCGTCGCGGTCGTCGATATCAACCGTACGGCCTGTAACGTGCTTTATCTGAACGGCAAATATTTCACGCGCTTCGCGGTAGATGTTTTCCACCACGCTTTTATCTAAGAAGTTACGAATGAGTAAAAACCCATCTTGACGAAATTGCTCTGCTAATGTTGACATGGTACTGATTTGTTTGGTTTAACAACCCCCAATGTTACGAATCACGGCCTTTTGAAAGAATGACCTTGGTCAAAAATCAAAAGTAAAGTTACAACAAACCTTCCAACTTTTAGTCTTCCCACACGGCATAGCCAAAACCAGCCGCTCCGAAACCGTTGCCATTGTACAATAGGTATTTTTTACCCTTGTGTTCGTAGCAATAAGCGTAGTCAATCATGTTGTAATCAAAGTCACCTGGCGTCTCTGATTTATGAATACCTACCAAATGGTCTTTTCTCTCCCAATGCACTCCATCCACCGACTCGGCATAGCCAAGGCGGTAGCTTTGGTTGCGGTCGGTACGGTAGTCGCGCGTGTGGCGGAATGAATAGTACATTTTATAAACACCATCTTCCTTAAATACACTTGGACGACCAACGGCGTGCAAGAAATCGTCAAAATCGAGCGTTGGTACATCGCTGATATTCCAGTGAATGCCATCGGTAGAAGTGGCCGACTGACAACGATAGTAGGGCTCAGGGTAGCCGTGAATGTACTCACATTTATGCCCTGAAATGTACCACATCCGCCACGTTCCATCTTCTTCGCGCATTACTGATGGCTGCGCTGCCCAAATGGGATTCTGAATGCTACGGTCCATGATAGGCCCCGTAAACATCTTATTGAAAGTCAGTCCCCCGTCGTGACTTACTGAAAGTCCCATCGAAAGGCGGTACGAATTGTGGGTACGATTCCAACCCGTGTAGTACAACCAAATATCGCCGTTGGGCATATCGACAAACCACGCTGGCATGGCGCCCGTTTCGTCGTATTCACCTGGGCCACCAAGCTCCAATACAGGCTTGTCGTGGATGTATAAAATCTTTTTAGGGTCGTCGTAGTCCACGTCGATAAACGTAGGACGCGACTGCCCTTTGTCATCCCGTGACGAAAAATAAATACGTAAAAAATCAGGGTGCTTGTACGCATACGGCACTTGTGCGTGCGAACGACTGTGCGCCAACGACCCATCTGGTTTATAAATTACTCCCTTTTTTTGCCAAGCCATTTTTGTTTGCAGTTTACTGTTTTCAGGTTTTCTGCTTTGTATTTTGATACTGTATCATCTAGTCGGTTGTGAGCAACCCTTTGCACGTACAATCTGTTTTGCGTCTGACTATCGTCTGACGCCGTACTTACTGTTGTCATGCGTCAGACGACAGTCAGACGCGCTAAAGTCGGGTTGTGAGCAACCCTTTGCACGTACAATCTGTTTTGCGTCTGACTATCGTCTGGCGCCGTACTGTTGTCATGCGTCAGACGACAGTCAGACGCACTAAAGTCGGGTTGTGAACAACCCTCAACACTAACACTAGGCTTTTTCTGCTCTCAAGCGCCAGTTATCCACAAAATCTTTGCCTGGGATTGGCAAATCAATGTCAATTTCAGGGGCTTTGGCAGCGACGGTGTATTCCATCACATAAAAGCAATTTCCAAAGATATAGTGTAACTTAAAGTTTTCTACGTTGGCAGGTAAATCGGCGATGGGCACCTCCGCACGGAACAACGGGTTGGCTTTCCAAAGCGTTTGGTACGTGGGCTCATTGCGAAGCCATGGCGCCATACTTTCGTCTCCAATCACGACTTTCCCTCCTACTTTCACCACGCGAGTAAGTTCCGCAAAGGCTTTTTTACGCTCTGAGAATGTATTAATACCTCCAAAATGGAATACAGAATCAAACGTCCCGTCCGCAAAAGGTAAGTATGAGCCATTTCCCAAAAAGAAATGAATATTTACATCCTCCGCCTTCAATTTCTGCGTAGCAAGGCGCAACATATTAGGTGAAAGATCTGACAATACCGCCGTTCCACCTGGGCTAATTTGCTCAATAATCAAAGCCGAATCTTTTCCCGTTCCTGCTCCTACTTCAAGCACGGTTTGGCCAGGTTGCAAGTTCATCAATCCAATCATAAATTGGCGAGTGGCTGCTTCGTCAGAGTGGTTCAATGTTTCAAACACCCACGAAACGCCACGGTCGTAGCGTTGATACGCTTGGTCGTAGAGATGCTGCTCGCGGGCATCATCTTCAAACAACTCGCGCGGATGCACCATGTCGATGATGTTTGAATCCAACACAGGATAAACTGTACCATCAGGAGCAGTAAGCGATTGGCCATCTTCGGCAACTTGTAGCGGCTGTCCCGTTTTAGGGCAAACCAATGAAGCAAGGAATTGAGTATGTGTCATTCTATTAGGATTCTAAACTAATCATCAAGAGGGTCAAAATTAACGCAACTTTTATACTTTGGCAAAGATGGTTTCTAGACCAAAGGAGGGATTTATTATTCGGTTCGTACAAAAACGCGGGTATTTTCTACTTCTCCCACCAGTCGATAGTGCGCTGCAATCAAGGCTTTTAGTTCTGGAAAAGCTTCATGCGCTTGCGTTGCGCGATCGTAGAGCCACAAGCTATTCGGCCCTACGGCATCTACAAATACTTTAGGGGTATTCTGTTTTAAATCAGCCAGATAGCGTTTGTAATAAATCTCCCGCATCGGATGCGGATAAATACATCGCTCCGAATGGTTCTCGGCCGTTCCTTGAGGCATTTGGGTTTCTACGTGGTATCGACACATCCAACCCCAAATCACCAAGCGGTCGTTAGAGGAAGCGTACTGTTGAATCAATTTTGACACCTGACTTACAGGCACGCGGTGGTCGGCCGTCGAAAGATAAGCATTGAGCGGTTCGCGTTTCAGCACTTTGTAGCCAAACCAGCCTACCCACACCCCCACGGTAAGTATTACCAGCGCCGCCATTGTTTTGGATTGGGCTACCAAGGTATTGATCCCTAACGCCGCCATCAGTCCAAATGGATAAATACACAGGTTGAGGTAATGTACAAAATCATTTCCCGACTTGGTGGCGGCATACAACGCTGTCAACAGCCAAAGCACGGCAAAATAGAACAATGTTGTTTTATTTTTTGCTCCTCTAAAAGCCAACAATACCAACGGCAAGGTAGTCAGCAAAAACGCCATAAAACTGGGGCTTTTGGCAAAAAAATGCGGTAAACGAAGAATCGAATCTATCAACGAACTACCACCTGCATAAATGAGGTTTCCAAGAACGTAAAAATTCCAAAAATCGTCGAGCACATCGTACGTCCACGCCCACACTAAGGTCAATATCGGAAATGTCACTGCCCCAAGTACCAAGGCACTGAGTTTGGTTATCCGTTTCTCCGTATTCCACCCCTGTATGATTGCAAATAGCCCAATCACCGCAGCTTGAGGCACTACTTGAATTTTAGCAAATGGGCTCATGCCTAAGACCAGCCCAAGCAAGAACCAAGGGGCTATTTTGGGCGAAGGATTCCAATTTTTGGACAGTAGCCAGAGCCCTATATTTAGTACCAAAATGGGGAGTTGTTCGCTCGAATAATGCACATAATCCGCTTCTTGGGTAAATGCGAGCAAAAACAACGGCGGCAGTAGCGCAACGCGAGCAGCGTTTTCTCCCCACCAATTTTTCACACTGCGGTAGAAAAACCACAAACTTCCCAGCACACAAAGCAAGCCCACCAAACGCCCCGAGGTATAGTCTATCGCACGTCCAAAAAACGAGGGCAGCAAAAGAGCATAATTATCGAGTGGGCCAATGGTAGTTCCATCCACCGACTGCCAATAAATAGGATACTGTTTGAGGGTAATGGCGTGCGCCAACATTTGGCTTTCGTCGGGGTTAATTTCTTGGTTGAAAATCACCACGGGCAAGCGCATAAACAACAACAATGCCGCCGACAAACCCAGAAAAAGAATTTCTTGAAAGCGCTTATTTTTCAATAATGTCAGCACCACTATCGCTCCTGCAAGGAGATAGCCAAGGGCAAAATACACTATTGGAAAATCGTCGAAACTCAACACAATTGCTTATTGGTTATTCGCTGATGAACACTGATTTTAACTTATGTCTTCTACTTTCTCGATAAAATCGCGGTACTGAAGCACGGGAATAAACTGCTGTTGGGTACGGTATTGAAGCACCATAAAAACAAGAAAAAGCGAAATCAAAAACGACTGAAGTACCACAATTAACAAGGCCGAACTGAGCGTAGATGCCCAGCCTGGCGAGGCGTCGTTCATCCATTTCAAAAACAATACGACACAAATGACCAACAACGCCGCCAATGACATCCCAATCGAAAAGATTAAAATGCGAACCGCCGTTACGTCAATCAGTACCGAAATCGTACTTAGTCCGTGCAATACCAGCGACACAAAATTCATCTTGCTTTCGCCCGCCAAACGTTTTCCACGTTCGGTAGGAATGGCTACGTACGGAATCCTTGACCTAATAATGCCCCCAGGAAAATTGTTCCATATTTCGGAAACGCGCACAAGGTTTTGCAAACGTCGTTGCGGAATCAAAGAGAAGTTTCCAAACGTAATCACTTTCCCCGTCAACTGACGAAAGATAAATTTATAAATACCGTAGAAAAAACGAAAAGTAAAGCTTTCTTGGCGTTTGGTACGTTGCGCAAAAACGATACGGTCAGGCGATTGCTCCGAGGCCGCCACCAAGGCATTGATGTCTTTGGGCGCATCTTCGCCGTCGGCATCCATCACAATCACTTTTTCGCACGATACCTCCTTGGCAATGTAAGACAACCCAATCGCAATGGCTCGTTGATGGCCCAAATTGCGATATAGACGCACAATTTGCACCTGTTGCCCCCGAAACGCCACCAAATGCTCTAAATCTTGGCTAGAACAATCATCTACAATAACCAAAGACGTAGTGGCCAACAGTTCGGCCACTACGTCTTGATTAATGCGTTCGATAAGCAGGTTTAACGCCTCCCAATCGTTGTATTGCGGTATGAGTATGACGTATTTTGAAGTCATTGAGTTTGTTATCAGTTTAACAGATAACAGTTCTACACAGTCATCGCCAAACGAGCGGCGATACCGTCGTGGATTTGAACAAGTGTTTGTTCGAGGTTATAAGTCCAGTTCCAATCTGGGTAGTGGCTCTTGAATTTCGTCAAGTCACTTACGTACCAAATGTGGTCACCGATACGGTTGGTTTCTGAGTAATGATACGTTAATTTTTTGCCCGCAATTTTCTCACAAATGGCGATTGCTTCCAACATCGAGCAGTTGGCATAGCGGCCACCACCTGCGTTGTAGGCTTCTCCTGGACGTGGGTTTTGGTAGAAATGCCAGAACATATTCACCAAGTCATAGCTGTGGATGTTGTCACGTACTTGCTTTCCTTTGTAACCGAAGATGGTGTACGGGTTATTGGTAATCGTACACTTCATCAAATACGCCAAAAAGCCGTGCAACTGCGCACCTGAGTGGTTAGGGCCAGTCAAACATCCACCGCGGAATACGCCTACTTTCATGCCAAAATAACGACCGTACTCTTGGCACATAATATCTGCCGCTACTTTCGACGCTCCGAAGATAGAGTGTTTGGTATGGTCAAGGCTGTGGTGCTCGTCGATACCATTTTTGAAATACGCGTGGTCTTCCGAAATCTCCCAACGGCTTTCTAGTTCTACCAATGGCAAGTAATTAGGGTTATCGCCATATACTTTGTTGGTCGAAGTAAAGATAAACACCGCCTCTGGGCAGTTTTGGCGGGTCATTTCAAGCATGTTGAGCGTTCCGACCGCGTTTACCCCGAAGTCAGTAAAAGGCTCACGTGCCGCCCAGTCGTGGCTTGGTTGAGCCGCGGCATGAACGATTAGCTTAATGTCGGCACCATATTCTTTAAAAATGGGCTCCAACTGGCTCACTTCACGGATATCAGCGCTGTAGTGCTTATAATTCGTGTACGCATCTTGCAAACGGTTGCGGTTCCATTCCGTGTTTCCGTCTTGCCCAAAGAAATATTGACGTAAATTATTATCTACCCCAATCACGAGGTCAAATTTATCAGCAAAAAAAGCGACCGACTCGCTTCCAATCAATCCAGCCGAACCAGTGACAAGTGCAATGTTCATACAAGAATCGTCTTTTGAAGTGTTATGTATATTGGAAAATTTCTATTTTTCTCTTTTAAAGGCGTAAAATAAGTCAAAAAAGTTCAATTCGCCTAATCCGTAAAATAAGTCAGTTAGTCAGCTTTCTCCAGTTTAAAACTAAAGGTTGTCCCTTTTTCCACTTTGCTCGCTACCGAAATCTTTGACCCGTGCGCACTCAAAATATGCTTCACAATGGCCAGTCCCAGCCCCGTTCCTCCTTTTTCACGCGAGCGGCTTTTGTCCACCCGATAAAACCGCTCAAACAAGCGCGGCAAGTGTTCCGACGGAATCCCAGGGCCATTGTCACGTACGGATATTACAAAATGTTTTTTCTCTTCCTCAAAATGGACAACGACTTTTCCGTTGTCATTTCCGTATTTAATGGCGTTTTCGATGAGGTTTGTCATCACTTGCGTAATTCGATAGGCATCGGCTTTTACCCAAACGTGCGCCAGTTGGTCGGGTTTAATTTTTAGGAGGGTTTTGCGCAAGTTTGCTTTGTGTTCAAGCTGTTCACAGACTTCCAAGGTCAGCAAACGCAAGTCCACCATTTCCTTGTGCATTCGGATTTCTCCCGTTTCCATCTGCGACAGTGCCACTAAATCTTTGACGAGTGCATCGAGCCCATCCAAGCTTTTGGCGGCTTTTTGCAGAAACTTATCCCGCACTTTTACATCGTCCATGGCACCATCCAGCAGGGTATGAATAAACCCTTGCGCCGCAAAAATGGGCGTTTTTAATTCGTGCGAAACATCCGCCAAAAACTCCCGACGGAATATTTCTAGTTTTTTTAGTTCGTCGATTTCTTGCTGCTTTCGAGCCACATAGACAAAAATCTCTTGGTTGAGTTTTTTCAACGGATTGGCATCGCTCACAATCGACTTCCTTGGAAAGCTAAAGTCCTTGAGTTTCAGGCGTTGAATGGTCTGGTGCATTTTGGTCACTTCACGGTACACCAAAATCTCAATGGCGTACATTATGAGAAAAAAAGCGGCCGAAAAACTGGCGAGACCTGCCACAAAAAACATACTTCCGTTGGTACCACTTACAAACGAAAGAAAGGCGACAGTAATGGCCGAAATGGCCAAAGCAAGTAAGAAAGCAATGATACGTGGCGTAAATCGCATGAGGGTAAAGATGTCTCTGCCGCAAAGTTACGCAAATATTTTTCCTGAAATTTTAAGAAAATGTTTTGTCTTATGCTTGACTATCTGTAACTTTGCGCTCCGTTTTGAAATTTTTGAAAAGCAATGGCAAAGAAAGGTAACAGAATACAAGTAATTTTGGAATGTACGGTTCAAAAGGAATCAGGCGTTCCTGGCATGTCGCGTTACATCACGACAAAGAACCGTAAAAACACACCTGCCCGTATGGAAATGAAGAAATACAATCCATACTTGAAGAAAGTAACGGTTCACAAAGAAATTAAATAATTTGTTATTTGTTGATCGTTAACTAGTTAATTGGTACTGTTAAACGATTAGACACTAACTTTTAACAATCTTAACTGATACTTACAATGGCAAAGAAAGTAGTTGCAACCCTGAAAAAAGAAGGTGGTAAGACTTATGCTAAGGTGATTCAAGCTGTGAAATCTCCAAAGACTGGTGCTTACACTTTTAAAGAGGTTATCGTTCCTACCGATGAGGTACAGGCTGCGTTGAAAAACTAATTCGCAATCTCTGTTACCGTAACGATATTCTAAGAAAGTCCCCATGAGGGACTTTTTTTGTTGTACATTTGTGGCAGAATTTATACAAACGATAACATGGGTTTATTTGATTTTTTCTCGAAAGAAAAAAAAGAGACGCTCGATAAAGGGCTCGAAAAATCAAAAGAAAGCTTCTTTGGGAAATTGAGCCGCGCACTCGTCGGTAAATCAACCGTCGATGAGGAAGTCTTAGATGAGTTAGAGGAGATTCTGATTAGCTCAGACGTGGGCGTTGGCACGACCGTCAAAGTCATTGAACGCATCGAAGCACGCGTCTCAAAAGACAAATATACAAGCACTGGCGAGCTCGACCGTATCCTTCGTGACGAGATTGCTGCCTTGCTTACCGAGAATCAATCACTTGATGTTAAAGACAGCTTTGAAACCGACAACCTACCGAAACCTTATGTCATCATGGTTGTGGGGGTAAACGGCGCTGGCAAAACAACGACCATTGGAAAACTGGCCCACCAGTTCAACAAACGTGGCAAGAAGGTAGTCTTGGGCGCAGGTGACACTTTCCGCGCTGCTGCTGTAGATCAGCTCAAAACCTGGGGACAGCGCGCTGGCGTGCCCGTCATCGAGCATGGTATGAATACCGATCCTGCTGCCGTGGCGCACGATGCCGTCAAGAAAGGGGTAGAAATGGGTGCTGACGTGGTAATTGTAGATACTGCTGGGCGCTTACACACCAAAGTAAACTTGATGAACGAGCTAACGAAAATTAAGCGTGTGATGCAGAAAGTATTGCCCGAAGCCCCTCATGAAGTATTGTTGGTGTTAGATGGAAGCACAGGCCAAAATGCCGTGATTCAGGCACGTGAATTTACCAAAGCCACCGAAGTTACTTCACTGGCGATTACGAAGCTCGACGGCACTGCCAAAGGGGGCGTTGTGATTGGTATTTCAGACGAGTTCAAAATTCCTGTCAAATACATTGGCGTAGGCGAACGCATGGACGACCTACAAGTGTTTGACCGTACCCAATTTGTCGATTCTTTATTTAAGAAATAACCGCCCAAAAGCACGAACAAAAAGAAAGCCGACCCTCAAGAGAGTCGGCTTTTATATTTTGCCTAGTCAGGCGCTTCAGTTTACTAGAAACGGAAGTGCGAGAACGCTTTGTTGGCTTCAGCCATACGGTGCGTATCGTCTTTCTTCTTCACAGAAGCACCTTCACCTTTTGATGCCGCAACGATTTCAGCCGCCAAACGGTCACGCATGGTTTTTTCACCGCGCAAACGAGCGTACTTAATCATCCACTTCATACCCAAAGCAACTTTACGGTCTGGACGAACTTCAGTTGGAACTTGGAAGTTAGCACCACCTACGCGGCGGCTTTTCACCTCTACAGCAGGCATTACGTTGTTCAACGCACGGCGCCATACTTCAAGGCCACTTTCGTTAAGACGTTTTTCAGCAATTTCCAATGCACCGTAGAAAATTTCGTACGCTGTACTTTTTTTACCTTCCAACATCAAGTTGTTCACAAACTTGGTTACCATTACGTCCCTGTACTTAGGGTCAGGCAATAGGTATCTTTTTTTAGGTTTTGCTTTTCTCATTGTACTGAGTTGTTAATCAATGTAGGTTTCGTTTTTCAACTGATTCATCCCGAACTAGCTTCGGGATTACTACCCTTTTATGCTATAATGTACTATGCAAACAAAAGGACGAACGCTAACGCGTTTTAATTACTTCTTCTTACCTGGTGCTGGTTTTCCACCCTTTCCTACTGGAGCTACTTGTCCTGGTTTCGGACGTTTAGCACCATAAAGTGAGCGGCTTTGTTTACGACCGTTTACACCTGCGGTATCAAGCGCACCACGAACGATGTGGTAACGTACCCCTGGAAGGTCTTTTACACGACCACCACGCACCAATACGATTGAGTGCTCTTGGAGGTTGTGACCTTCGCCTGGGATATAAGCGTTGACTTCCTTCATGTTTGACAAACGTACACGCGCAACTTTGCGCAAAGCCGAGTTTGGCTTCTTCGGGGTCGTGGTGTATACACGCGTACATACACCGCGACGTTGTGGGCAAGAATCTAAGGCTGGTGACTTAGATTTCCACGTCATTTGTTCGCGTCCTTTGCGTACTAACTGTGAAATAGTTGGCATTTTATACTGTTTTTTTCAAAAATGGTTATACCACCCCAAAAATGGGAGTGCAAAAATAGAAGTTTATCTTCTGATCACCAAGAATATACGCTAAGTTTTTTTAGTAAGTATGCTATTTGGAGAAAATTATTCTCAAAACTGTGGTTCAATATAAAAAACCAAATAACCACAAGGGGATGACATTTGTATAACCTATTTCAATGTTATCTTTTACAATCCAGGCGTTGGATAATGCCGCTATTTGCTTCTTTTTTTTGTTTTTTCCTCCTACCTCTAACGTATATTTATCATCTACCATAAAATCACCTTGTTCAGCTAATACCAAATGGTGTCCTTTATTACAGAGTTGATTTGCCACAAATGTTTCACGTAGGGTACCTTCATTGGGCGTTTTACCTAACGCGTAATTGAAATTCGTATTCTCCAAAACAATTTTATCAGGCTTTTGAAGTACCGAAGTTCCATGGCCTTCTTTGTGAATATTACGAATGATCGCCGCTTGTTCTAGGTGTTGAAGCCACATTAGTACGGTATTTCGGCTAACTTGTAGTACCGTAGCTAATTCTTGAATATTGGGAATGTAAGGAACTGTATCAGCTAGAACTCCCAACAATCGTCTAATTTTAGATTGATGACTCGCTGAATAATCATGCAAAAAAGCTAAATCAAAGCCCAATACAGCATCAATGAGCTGGAAAGTTCTCATCCCATATTCTTGCTCAGAAGAAGTTTGAACTCCAAGTGGTAAATAGCCAGTTTGAAGATATTTTTTGAAGTGTAGCAATGGAGTCTTTAGTGTTTGCATCAACTCCATTGCTATTATTTGATGGTTTTCGAGCAGGTCACTTAATGGAAAAGAAGGTAAATCAGCCAGTTGGTATAATGATAAATACTCTCGAAACGACATTCCATGTAAGGTAACACTCAAAGCCCTACGACTTAAATCGGCCTCTCCTCGGTAAATATCAAGGGCAGATGAAGCCGTAAAAAGTACCCGCATTTCAGGAAAGCCATCATAAATATTCTTTAACTCCGCCGACCAATGAGCGTATTTATGCACTTCATCAATAACTAGTAAACGCCCGCCCTGTTTGTGCCATTCTTCAGCGGTTTCGAGCAATGAATGTTGGTAAAACCACGGATGGTCAGCTGTGACGTACAAGGACGTTGACAACGACTGTGTTTTAAAATATTGCAACAATAACGTTGTTTTTCCTACTCCCCGAATTCCCTTCACACCTACTAAACGGCTATGAAAAGGGATCTGCTGATATAAATACCGTTTAAACGATAGAGGCGTATTTTGCAGTATATTGTTTTGAAATGAGAACAATTTTTCCATAAAAACGTTTTTGTTTCAAAACAAATATAGGTTATTGACGCCACTTCTACGTTACAAATCCCTATTTTATTCCTTCCTTGGCTAGGTCGGCGTAGCCACCACCCTGCAAATTGTAGATTAATTTAAAGCCTGACTCTTTTAAAATTTGTGATGCCTTCGTACTACGCCCTCCTACGGCACAATAGACAAAGACGGGTTTGTTTTTATCAAGCTTTTGGACTTGCTCTTTGAATGCTGGGTCGTTGTAATTAATACATTTCGATGACGCTATTTTTCCCGCATTCCATTCGTTGGGGGTACGGACGTCCAACAATTGGGCATTGGGTGTGGTCTTGAGTTTTTGAATAAAGTCTTTAGGGGCTAAGTTTTCTTGGGCACGCAAAGAGGTGCCAGCCAATAGCACAATAACAAAAGTAAAAGTTGCAAGCAGCGTTTTCATGTTGTGAAAAAAGTTAAGATAAAAACAGTTCTTTGAATAAAATGTAAAAGCCCATCACGAGCACAAAATAACCAAAAATTGGCTTTAATTTATCACCACTGATTTTGCGAGCCAGCGAACTCCCCAGTAAAATACCGATGACTGCAAGGGTAGAAAAATGCACAAGAAATGGCCAGTTGATGCGCGAATGGAATTCGTAATCGCGCCAAAAACCCGTCAGGGAGTTTGTCGCAATGATGACTAACGATGTCCCTACGGCCTGTTGCATCGGAAGGCGAGCAATCAGCACCAGCGCTGGAATAATCAAAAAACCGCCTCCCGCTCCCAGCAATCCCGTGATTCCGCCCACTAAAAAACCCTTGAGCAACATATTTATGACGTGCCAATACCCACCTACTGATGGATTGCTATTCCTTGGGAATTGGTTTGGCGGATTTTTTATCATCGAAAATGATGAAAAAACCATCAATACCGCAAACAATGCCAGTAAAAAGCTCGAACGAGAAAGAATAAAAGTACCAGCTTGAAGTATTGGATTGGGAATAAGGGGCAGCAAATAGGTACGCGTCAAAAACACACTCACCACCGAAGGAATTCCAAAAGTTAACGTCAGTGGCCAATGAATATGCCCCGCACCCGCTCGGACCGTGGCTCCAACTAGGCTCGTGAGCCCCACAATAAAAAGAGAATAAGTGGTGGCTAGAAGTGGCTCAACGCCAAACAAATATACTAAAATGGGTACGGTAAGAATAGCTCCACCGCTACCAATAAGTCCCAAGCAAAGCCCCATCACAAGCGCTCCTGCGTACCCAATGATTTCCATAAAAGTAAAGCACAGCTAGGAGGATGGTTTGGCGACTAACTGTGCTTTACAAATTTACAGTAACTTTTCTTCTAAGGCTAATTTTACCAATTCGGCCGCATTATGTACTTGAAGGCGGCGCATCATGTTGGCACGGTGGTTGTCAACAGTACGAACACTAAGATCAAGAGTATCAGCAATTTGACGACTACTCATGCCTTCCACCAGCAATTTTAGCACTTCTTTTTCTTTTTTGGAAAGTAATGTTTTTCGTGATTCTGACGCTTTTTCTACTTTTTGAACCTGCGACAAATACCCATTCACAATCACTGCCGCTACTGAAGGGTTGAAATATTTTTCGCCATTTTTAACCGAATGTAGGGCCGCTAAAATTTCATCACGCGTGGCATCTTTCAACAAATAACCGTACGCCCCTGCCTCCACAGACTTGAGGATGTACGCGTCATCGTTGTGCATTGATAAAATGACAGGTCGGATGGCAGTGCTTTGCTTCACCACTTTACCTACCAACTCAATACCCGACATGCCTGGCATCGAAATGTCAATGAGCATCACCTGAGGCTTTAAGTAGGCAATTTTTTCGAGGGCTTCTTCCCCATTGGCGGCCTCGCCAATGACTTCGATTTCGTCGGTACTTTCTAAAATCGACCGCAGCCCATTTCGGACTATTGTGTGGTCATCGACGAGTACTACTTGGATTTTCTTCATGTTGTTAGTTATGTTGAGGAATATTTACAATGATTTCGGTGCCTTGGCCTACTGTTGAATGAATTTTGATTTTCCCATCCAGCAAACGCGTACGTTCTTGGAGGTTGGTCAAGCCATGCGTAGGCACGAGCGTTGATTGCGTTTTTTTATTGATTCGGAACCCTTTGCCGTTGTCGGTAATTTTGAGTACAATGTCTTTTTCTTGACGAAAAATACGAACGGCAATAGTGGTGGCTTGCGCGTGTTTGACGGCATTGTGAATGGCCTCTTGGGCAATTCGGTAAAGCCCTATTTCAATCCGTGGTTCAAAACGTTCGTCGTTAAGATTTGACTCAAAAACCAACGGCGCGCCTGTATTTCTGACGGTAGAATCCACAAGCTGTTTCAGGGCCAACTTCACCCCAAAATCATTCAGAACGGTAGGCATCAGGTTGTTAGAAATCCCTCGTACTTCTTGGATTGTTTGCCCTACCAATTGTCGAAGATTGATGGCTTGTTGGCGGTCCTTTTCTGACCATCCCGTTCCATTTGAAAAGCTTTCGGCCATCAATTTCAGCCCAGTTAGCATCTGCCCTACCCCGTCGTGAAGCTCTTTGGAAAGGCGGCGACGCTCTTCTTCTTGCCCTTGCAGCAGCGCTGAAGTGTGAATTTTTTGTTCTTTCAGTTCTTGGCGGTGCCGATGTTGCGTGACTTCTAGCAACTTGGCCTGCGTAGCACGCAGCTCTTGATAGGCTTTTTGAAGTTCTTGGTTGGCCTGATGCGTTTTTTCGCGTGCTTCTATGAGCTGATGAAGCGTTTCGGAAAGTTTTACGACGGCGGGGCGAAAAATAAATAATCCCTCCACTAACAAAACACAAAGCGTAAAAGCCATCAGCCAAAGTTCAATGCGTCGGAGCGTTGTCACTTTGGCTTTGGCTTCTTGGTCGTATTGAAATACGATTCGATCCATTTTGCGCAAAAACACAAGTTCATGCGCAAAGATATTTTTTAGGTGAACATCCACAGTTCCTTCGCGGACGGGCTGTTCGAGCCAGCCGATGACCGCATGGGTACTGCGCGCAATTGCCTGAAAATGCGCATCAATGTCCTCAAACATCGCCCGTACGGTATCGCTGTTTACCGAAGTCGCTTTAATATCCCGAAGGTTTCCCGTTTTTAATTGGTCGTGGTGATCTTCCCAATCGCGTAACACCTTTTTTAACTCTGTCACGTGCGTTGCTTTATCGGCCAAATCTGGTCGCTGGGTAAGTAAAAGGGCACTTTTGGCAATCAACTGACTTTGAAAGCGTTGACGGCCCGCATAATTCACCAGCCAGGAGTCGTGCAGCGACCCCTCCAAGGAATTTTGAACCAATAATTGTCCGAGTATCGTCAGAAATGCAACCAACGATAAGGCCATGATATACAGCCGAGTAAAACGTTTAGGTACGCGTAATGGCATAAGTTGGAATGTTAAATTCCGATAAACACAAATCCGTCTTCTATCTTAACGGGATACACATTGATGCAATAATCTTCGCCTTGTAAGTTCAGTCCTGTCTCAAGGGAAAACGTTTTTTTATGAAAAGGACACGCTACTTTCGGATGCCCCTGCTGGTCGCCAATCATCCCACGGCTCAAGGCCATTTGATGCTTGTGGGGGCATTCGTTGTCGGTCGCGTACCATTTATCGAGTTGTTTGAAATGAAACACCGCAATTTGTTTGTCGTTGTATTTAACACAAGCACCCCCATTTTCGGGAAAAGCAGAAATGGGTGCTGCTTTGAACCAAGTAGTAGGTTGATTATTCATTTTAATTCAGTTTTAGGGTGAAACTTGGATAGATTACCAATCAGCGGGGCGTTTTTGTCCACGCATCTCCACAAACTCCAACGTTGGATCAGGCTCTTCCACATTGACAAAATGAGAAAAACGAGCCCTGATTTCAGGCGTTTCAACGGCCACTCGCCACTCATCGTGGTACGTATCGACCAAGTATTGCAGCTCGCGTTCCAATTCAGCCGCAATCCCTAAACTATCATTGATAATCACGTCGCGGAGGTACTCCATTCCCCCTTCCAATTTATTGAACCAAGTAGCGGTGCGTTGGAGTGGTTCAGCGGTTTTGATGTAAAACATCAAAAAGCGGTCGATGTACTTCAAACAAGTTTCATCGTCGAGGTCGCTGGCTAGCAGCAGCGCGTGCTGAGGCTTGATTCCGCCGTTTCCGCATACGTACAAATTCCACCCTTTATCGGTTGCGATGATGCCAAAATCTTTGCTTTGGGCTTCGGCACACTCACGCGTACAGCCCGAAACGGCGCTTTTAAGTTTATGTGGCGAACGAATGCCTTTGTATCGGTTTTCTACCCGAATCGCAAATCCGACCGCATCTTGTACCCCAAATCGGCACCACGTACTTCCCACACAACTTTTGACCGTACGCAACGATTTTCCGTAGGCATGACCACTTTCAAAGCCTACTTCGAGCAGCTCTTCCCAAATAAAAGGCAGCTGTTCAACCCGCGCTCCGAACAAGTCAACCCGCTGTCCACCAGTAATTTTACAATACAAATCATACTTTTTAGCGACTGTTCCGAGCGCAATGAGTTGTTCGGGGGTAATTTCTCCGCCTGGGACGCGGGGCACGACCGAGTACGTCCCTCCTCGTTGAATATTGGCCATAAAACGGTCGTTCGTGTCTTGAATTACCGCCTGTTTGGCAATGACATCGTTATAAATACTGGCCAGCATCGAAGCGACGGCTGGTTTACACACCTCACAGCCACAGCCTTTTCCAAACTTCGCTACCACTTCGTCGTAGGTGCGTGTCCCCGACGTTTGAATCAGGTGATACATTTCTTGGCGCGAATAATCGAAGTGCTCGCAAAGCACTTTTTTTACAACTTTACCTTGCTTTTTGAGGGTTTCTGTCAACAAATCAGACAGCATCGGCACACAACCTCCGCAGCCCGTTCCTGCTTTTGTGCACTTCTTGATGGCCGCTACATCGGGCAAGTTGTGTTCTTCAATGGCCTGACAAATAGCTCCTTTGGTAATGTTTTCGCACGAACAAATACTGGCCTCGTCTGGCAGGGCAGCAACGCCTGCTCCCGCCGAGGCACCATCACCTTTACGCGCAGGCAGCACCAAATCTTCGGGGTTAGGTGGCAATACCAAACGATTTTTGACCGTTTGAAGAAGCATGTTGTAGTTTTCGGCTTCTCCCACCAAAATCCCCCCTAACAGGTATTTCCCATCGGTCGTCACATTCAGGCGCTTATAAATACCTTTGAGTTTGTCTTCCACCACAATCGTATCGTGGGGAGTTTGTTCACAGAAAGGCTCGCCAAAACTTGCCACATCGACACCGATGAGTTTCAGTTTTGTGGACATATCAAACGCCTTAAATTCCTTGACAGTTGGGCCTTGTACTAGGTTGTTTGCCACCACTTCGGCCATTTCGTAGCCAGGGGCAACGAGTCCATAAATCATTCCTTGATGAAGCGCACATTCACCGATGGCATAAATATCAGGATGCGACGTCTGAAGTTGGTCATTCACCACAATACCACCCCTTGGCCCAACGGCGATAGCGGCTTGTTTTGCCAGCTCGTCGCGGGGGCGTATTCCTGCCGAAATCACGACCATATCCACCTCCAGCGAGGTTCCGTCCGCAAACGAAAGCCCAACAACTGCCGCTCCTCCGTCAAACTGTGACGTGTTTTTATTGAGGTGAATTTGAATCCCCAACGCTTCCATTTTTCGTTTGAGCATCCCAGCCCCTGCCGCGTCCAATTGCCGTGGCATAAGTCGCGGTGCAAACTCCACTACGTGGGTCTCTAAGCCCAAATCGAGGGTTGCTTTGGCGGCTTCTAGCCCCAAAAGCCCTCCTCCAATCACCGCAGCACGCGTTGCCCCTTTGGAATAACCAATGATGGCGTCGAGGTCTTCGATGGTTCGATACACAAACACCCCTTCTTTTTCTACGCCTGGCACAGGAGGTACAAAGGCCCCTGAGCCCGTCGCCAACACCAGCTTGTCGTAAGGAATTTGTAACCCTGTGTGGGTCTGAACATAGTGAGCTGCGGGGTCGATTTTGACCACACACTCCCCAGTAAGTAGTTGGATGCCGTGCTCGGCATACCAGCTTGCGGGCGCCATTGTCAGTTCTTCGACTGACGTGCCCGAAAAATACGCGGAGAGATGAACCCGATCGTACGCTGGACGAGGTTCTTCACCAATTACCGTGATAGAAAATAGGCCGCCACCTACTTTTGTCAGCAACTTTTCGCAGAACTTATAGCCTACCATTCCGTTGCCTACTACCACTACCTTTAGCGGTTGTGTCATGGAGAAAATTGTTTTTACAATCCCTAATTTAATCCTCTATATGTACTTCAATTTTTAATGAGTAATTCTTATAAAAGTTGAATCCTGTGCTACTTAGAACAAAAACCAAATATTCTGATTTTTACAATTTTTACACCAATGATGGCTGTTTTTAAAACTAGCTTTTGCAAAAATAGAATATTATTTCCTACGAATACTTAAAAATAATACTTAATTTTGAAAAAATACTTAATTTTAATCTATTATTCTATCAATATGCACATTGGTAAAATAATATTTCAAAAAAGTATTTATAAAGTACAAAATACACCAAAAGGGTGGCGGCTCTTTGGTGAGTAAATAAGTTAAATTAGGGACTGATTATGAAACCAACATTGACACTGGTAGGGGCTGGCCCTGGCGACCCCGAACTCATCACACTCAAAGGCATCAAAGCATTACAACAAGCAGACGTTGTTCTTTACGACGCTTTGGTATCCACCGAACTCCTCACCTACGCCCCTGCTCACGCGCAGCTGGTTTATGTAGGCAAACGGCGTGGGCGCTGCGAATTTGCCCAAAGCGACCTCAACCAACTCATTGTTGACTATGCCCTCACGTATGGGCATGTCGTTCGCCTCAAAGGTGGTGACTCTTTTGTCTTTGGCAGGGGGTACGAAGAAATTGCCTTTGCCCAAGAATTTGGCATTCAAACCGCCGTAATTCCTGGCATTTCGAGCAGCATTTCGGTACCTGCCCTGGCGGGTATTCCGCTTACCTGCCGAGGAGTGAGCGAAAGTTTTTGGGTACTCACGGGCACCACCAAAAACCACAGCCTCTCCAACGACGTCGCCAAAGCCGCTCATAGCACGGCTACCCTCGTGATTTTGATGGGAATGCAGCACCTCAGCCAAATTACCTCCCTGCTTTCGGAGGCAGGACGTGGTCATACGCCCGTCGCTATTATCCAGAACGGCAGCACACCCCAACAAAAGCTTGGCCTAGGCACCGTTGATACGATTGTAGAAGTGGTTGAAAAAGAGCAATTGGCCAACCCTGCCATCATCGTTATCGGAGAAGTTGTACGGTTACATCCTGCCTATCCCAACGGTAGGTTGGAAGCAACGATGGCTTTTGGATAAAACCAATCCTTCCCATCACCATGAACCGTCTTTTATCTTTTCTCATTGTTGGCATGAGTTGTCAGTTAGCCTTTGGTCAAACAACCCCAGAATTGTGTCAGGGTGGCTATTTTACCGAAGCACAGGGCAAAGAATTTTTAGAAAAACACGTTCCTTCTTCCAAAAAAGAATGGGAAAACCGCGCTGCCCAAATCCGTAATCGCATTTTGGAAGGAGGTGAACTCAAAAACCTTCCACCCCGCCCAACATCTAAACCCATTGTCCACAGCCGACGAGAGCTAAACGGATACAGCGTTGAAAATGTGGCTTTTGAGAGCGTAGAGGGCTATTATGTAACGGGAAATTTGTACCGCCCCCTCCAGCAAAAAGGGCCATTTGCAGCAGTACTTTGTCCACACGGACATACCCAAAACGCCGATGCTCGTTTTTTGGAGGCAATGCAGTTTCGCTGTGCCAACCTGGCCCGCATGGGTGCCGTTGTTTTTGCGTTTGACATGCTGGGGTACAGCGACGCCCAACAATGCCAACACAAACTTCCCAAAGCGTTTAAACTGCAAGCCTTGAATAGCATTCGGGCATTGGATTTTTTGCTAGACCAACCTGGTATCGATAAAAATCGGGCAGGTGTGACAGGTGAATCAGGCGGAGGTACTCAAACCTTCATGCTTACCGCCCTCGACCCGCGCGTAAAAGTGGCCGTTCCTGTCGTGATGGTTTCGGCGCATTTTTTTGGCGGATGTACCTGCGAAAGTGGCATGCCTGTGCATAAAAAAGGAGATTTTCAGACCAATAACGTAGAAATTGCCGCCCTTGCTGCACCTCGACCCTTGCTAATTGTTTCGGATGGTGCCGACTGGACCAAGCACAATCCTGAGGTGGAATACCCGCATTTGCAGAAGATTTATCGCTTATACGGAAAAGCTAATTTGGTAGAAAACGTCCATCTACCCACCGAAAAACACGACTACGGCCCTTCAAAAAGAGCCGCAGCCTATCGTTTTTTGGCTAAACACCTACGTTTAGATATTTCGAAAGTGACCAAGGCCGATGGCAGTATCGACGAAAGTAATGCGCAACTGCTCGACCGTAAGCTGTTGGAAGTATTCAACGCCGACCACCCACGCCCTAGCAATGCGGCCATCGGCGATGACGCCGTGACAGCCTTGCTCAATTGGTAATCAACTATTGGTCAACGGATTTGATACTGTAATTTTTGGTAAACTGCCACAACAACGCTGGCGCAAAACGCTTGAGGTACGTACCAAGGGTTTCCATAAAACCTGCAATAACGACCTCTCGCTTTCCTGCTTTGAAGGCTGCGACCATTTTACGCGCACACACATCGGCTGGAATCCCTTTGGCTTGGTTTTCGTCCATCTTGCCAAAGGGTTTTCCGTCTTTTCCAATGGCATTGTACGAAATATTGGTTTTGATATAGCCAGGACACACAATCGTCACCTGCACTCCTTCTTGCCATACTTCCCCGCGCAACGAATCAAAAAAACCTTGAATGGCGTGTTTGGAAGCACTGTAAAACGTGCGAAATGACGTACCAATTTTGCCACTTACGCTGCTTGTTACCAGTATTCCTCCCGATTTTTGTGCCAACAAATGCGGCAGGACTTCGCGCGTGAGCAGGACAAGGTTCGTAAAATTAGTATCCATCAATCGCTTAAAATCAGCAGGGGCAATGTCCAAAAACTTTTCGCGCTGACTTACTCCTGCGTTGGGTACTAGCACGTCGATACGACCAAAATGCGCCAATACGCTCTGAGTTTTAGCCGCAAATTCTTCGGGGCGAAGCATGTCAATCGGCAGTGTCATCACGGCGTTTTCTGGCAAAGACAATTCTCGTTTGACGCGTTCCAGTTCTTCGAGACGCCGCGCTGAAAGCACTAGCTTGGCGCCTTCTTTGGCAAATTCATGTGCCAAAGCCTCGCCAATTCCCGACGAAGCCCCCGTTATCCAAACAACTTTATTGGTTAGGTTCATTTATATTCGGTTTCCTGTTTTTTTCTTTAGAATTCCCTGTCATGCTGACGATAGGAAGCATCTATTTCCTGTTTTTAGTCGTCGGGTTGCGAGCCCCATATTCGGTCGGGTTGTGAGCAACCCTCCACACGTTAGCAACCCTCCTCACATTAACGCCCCCTTCTCACATTCGACATTCTACCCTCTGCACTCGACATTCCAAATCGGTCGGGTTGTGAGCAACCCTCCACACGTTAGCAACCCTCCTCACATTAACACCCCTCCTCACATTCGACATTCTACCCTCTGCACTCGACATTCCAAATCGGTCGGGTTGTGAGCAACCCTCCTCACGTTAGCAACCCTCCTCACATTAACACCCCTCCTCACATTCGACATTCTGTCCTCTGCACTCGACATTCCAAATCGGTCGGGTTGTGAGCAACCCTCCACACGTTAGCAACCCTCCTCACATTAACGCCCCTCCTCACATTCGACATTCTACCCTCTGCACTCGACATTCCAAATCGGTCGGGTTGTGAGCAACCCTCCACACGTTAGCAACCCTCCTGACATTTGCCTAAATTGAGTTTTTTTGCAATATCGTGCATTTTTACACGTTAATTCCACCAAATGACATTTTTATGACCAGACTGCGTTTGTGCGTTCCTTTTTTCTTGATTTTCATTTTCCCTCACGCTCGCGCCCAGCACTTTGCTTTGAGTCGTCTTTTTTACCCTAATGCTACACTTCGCGCCGATATGATGGCCGATGCCAACATGGGAAACAGTCAACGTTTTGGGCTTACTAGAACGTCGTTCAATGCCATCATTCCACTCCGCAGCGAAGTGGATGTGGCATTTAGTCTTCGTAAAAAACTGGACTTACGCGCCCGTCACTTTTTGATGTTGGCCAATGCGTCACAAATCAACCCAAGTATCAACAGTACCATCACGCCCGACAATGGCTACAAAACGTTTTCTGCGGGTGTCTTGATGCTTCAAGCCAGCCTCCGCGACCGCCTGTGGATTTATGGCGGTGGTCTGGGACTAACGGAGTCAAACGAGACGTTTTTTACACCTCAGCCTTTCTTTTGGGGCGGAGGGGCGCGGATGCGAATTTTAGGAATCCATACCCAAATCGCTTACGGAACAGTGCTGATTTATAACCAAAAAATTCGCTTCGTACCCGTTTTTGGTATTAATAAACGCATCAACAAACAATGGCGCGTGTCAGCGTTGTTACCGTTTCGTACTGATGTCAACTACCGTTTCAATGAATGGCTAAACTTCGACATGATTGGAGCATTCGACGGTTATAGTGGTGGTTTTCAACAAGTAACCAGTGTAGAAAAAATGCTCCGACGGAGCAATTACCAGCAGGTGAAATTTTCGGTTGCTGCCAATGCGCACTTGTTTACCGTTTTCAACGTGTCGTTAGAAGCAGGCTTGGGAACCTTCCGCCAAATCCGCACCTTCAATGCCGCTCGCGAAAACCTCGGAACTCAGAACCCCAACATTGCCCCCTTCATTGGAGCCAGTGTGCGTTATATCTCAAGTAAGTCAAAGCTTTCGTCGCAGTTTACTAGGAAGTTAGGATTTGGAGAGTCAGGTATCAACTGGTAAACCTTCCGCGCGAAACCCCAAGGCAGCCCTCAAAAGCTGCCTTTTTTTATGGGTTGATGTGTATAATAATCCTGTCTTCATCATGAGTTAACATACCAATTGTTCTTTTGCAGTTAATTATCCCCGTTTCAATCAAACCTCTCCCTTATGAACAAATTTACACTCCTGCTCTTATCCACGTTCCTGCTCGGCACGGCTGCTGCCCAAAATGTTGCCAAGGGAATTGTTTACGAAGACCTAAATGGCAATTTTAAGAAAGACAAAAAAGAAAAAGGCATTGCCAACGTTGCCGTTTCCAACGGTACAGACGTGGTGCTTACCAACGCAAAGGGTGAGTATCAGTTGCCCGTTGGCGACGATAATATCTTCTTTGTCATCAAACCCACAGGTTATAAAGTAGCCTTGGACGAAAACAACCTCCCAAAGTCTTACTATTTACACAAACCCAAAGGTGCACCCGAATTGAAGTACAAAGGAGCAGCACCAACGGGTGCACTTCCTGCTTCATTGGATTTTGCCTTGACGGCCTCTCCCGAAGCCGATAACTTCAAAGCCCTCATTTTTGGTGACCCACAACCCTATACTTTAGACGAAATAAAACACTTTGAAAAAGGGGTTGTCCAAGAGGTAGCAGGCATCAAAGAGGTCGCTTTTGGGTTGAGTTTGGGCGATTTGGTGGGCGATAACCTTGATTTACACCAAGCGTATAAAGAAACGATTCGAAAAGTGGGACTTCCGTGGTATAATCTTACAGGCAACCACGACATGAACTACGACGTGACCCAAGACGAACATGCCAACGAGGCGTTTCAATCGCATTTAGGCCCCGTCAATTATTCGTTCAATTACGGCAAAGTCCATTTTATCGTGCTTGACGACATCCTCTATCCTGACCCGCGCGACGGCAAGGGCTATTGGGGTGGCTTCCGCAAAGACCAGCTCGATTTTGTAGAAAATGACCTCAAGTTTGTTCCTAAAGAAAATTTGGTGGTTTTAGCATTCCATATTCCTTTGGAATTAGAGGGAGAATCGTTTCGTTTGGAAGACCGCCAACGTCTTTTTTCTATCCTCAAAGACTATCCCAACACACTTGCTCTTTCGGCCCACACGCACTTCCAACAACAAAACCTTTTCGGTGCAAAAGAGGGATGGCAAGGCGCTAAACCTTTCTATGAATTTAACGTTGGAACAACCTCGGGCGACTGGTATTCGGGCGAAAAAAATGACCAGGGCGTCCCTGCTTCTACCATGCGCGATGGCACACCAAAGGGCTACGTTTTCCTAAATTTCAACGGCAATCAATATACCATCGACTACAAAGTGGTGGGCAAACCTAGCGATTATCAAATTGATATTTATGCACCAAACGTCATCCCGTCTGACCGTGGAACGGCGGCCAAAGTATATGCCAACTTTTTTATGGGAAGTGAAAAAGATGTGGTTGAATACCGCCTCGATAACGGCGATTGGAAACCCATGACCTACACACGGGAAGCCGACCCTCGCTATGTGGCGGCTCTTTACCGCTGGGATGCCTCGGAGAAGTTGATGCCAGGACGTCGGCCAAGCAATCCCGTCAAGTCAACGCACTTGTGGTCGGTGGCATTTCCAAATACCAAAGTAGAAGGTACGCACACGATTGAAGTTCGTGCCAAAGACATGTTTGGGCGGACGTTTACCCAAACAAAAACGTTTCGGGTAGAAAAACCGTAATGTTTTTGTTCGACCTTACAACACCTCTCCCATTACTTCGTCCAACGAACGGGCATCGGGAAAAAAGGACAACACCCGCGTCAAGACGCCTTCAATGATGGCATCAGGGCAAGACGCCCCGCAAGTGAGCATGACAGTCACCGAATCTTTATCTGGAATGAAGTTTTCGGTGACTTTTTCTTTCTTTCGGTGTAAGTCGTAGTGTTTGATGAGGTTGCGATCCAAAATTTTGTTGGCCGACTCAATAAAATACGTTGGAAATTTGGTCTCGCAAAGTTCTACAATGTGGGAAGTATTGGAGCTATTATAGCCGCCTGCAATCAACACAAAATCAGCTTGTTCTTTCAACAAAGCGTAAGTCGCATCTTGATTGTCGTTGGTGGCGTAGCAAAGGGTATCTCGCGTGTTGGCAAAACGACTTTCTACTTCGTGCGGGGCAAGGTCGAAATGTTTTATCATTACCTGCTTGAGATAATCCGCAATTCCCTGCGTGTCCGAAGCGAGCATCGTTGTTTGGTTGACAACTCCAATGCGTTGTAAATCTTGTTCTGGGTCAAAACCTACGGAATATTGCCCACTAAACTCCTCAAAAAATTCTTCTTTATTGGCCTCTCCCGTAATGTAACGGGCCAGGCGTTCGGCTTGTTTTTGGTTTTTAACAATAACCGTGGGAGCATCCTCTTTACTATGCGAAAACGTAGCCCGCGTTTCTTCGTGTAACGGTTTTCCGTGTACGACAATCGTATAATTTTTCTGTCCGATTTGGGCTGCGCGATTCCACACTTTTTCCACAAACGGGCAAGTAGTATCGTATTTGTAGGCGTCGATGCCAAGAAGTTGCAAGCGATTTTGGATTTCGATGGTCGTTCCAAAAGCAGGAACAACAACAATGTCGTCCGACTTTAATTCTTCCCAAGGAATGATTTGACGGCCAGTGGTTTCCATCAAAAAACGCACGCCACGTTCCAATAAATCCCGATTAACGTCAGGATTATGAATCATTTCGCTCAACAAAAAGATACGCTTATCAGGATTTTCTTCGATGGCCCGGTAGGCGATTTCGATAGCGTTTTCGACGCCGTAGCAAAACCCAAAATGCCGCGCAATAAGAAACTTCACCGACCCGAAATCCAGCACGGTCGGCGACAAATCGCGCTTCAACTTGTCGTTTTTGCGACGTAGCTCTTTGATAGGAGTGATAATCCGACTACGATAAAATTCGGGTATTTGGAAAGTCTTCATGCTGTTGGAGCAGAATTAGACGTGGATAAAAAAATGGGTTGCTTAGACCGTCGCTGCAAAGGTACGACGAACGTTTTTATAACACGCTACCTTCCCACTTTGTTTCGACAAAATCTAAAATACTTGCTCGTTGATTTTTAATTGTTTCTCGGGATTCCACTGAAACGTGTAGCAACTGCTGCTGCTACGGGCCTCTACAATGCGGTAACCTTTGTAGTCAACGCCCCAGTTTCCACCAAAATGCCC
Source organism: Runella sp. R5_40 (assembly GCF_057652295.1). Taxonomy (NCBI): domain Bacteria; kingdom Pseudomonadati; phylum Bacteroidota; class Cytophagia; order Cytophagales; family Spirosomataceae; genus Runella; species Runella sp. R5_40. Next base: position 558,807 of record NZ_JBYFCH010000001.1, read on the forward strand.
GTCGAAAAAGGCAGGTTTTGAAAGCGTTTTACCCATGTCGATGGCATGGTCGTGCCCATGAAACATGGCTCGAAGATTAGGATATTTAGCCAGCGTTTTTTCCAATTCGGGGCACGTTGTGCCGTGCTCAGACCAAAGCTTGGCAGGAATGTGCATGAACAAAAATACGTGTTCTTTTTTGGTAAATTTGGCCAATTGAGCGTCAATCCACGGAATATCGGGGCAAAGGTATTCTCCTTTTTCGTTGGACGTATCGGCCAAAATAATCGCATTTTTACCAATTTCTACGCTGTGATTAAGGTCATATCCCCAAGTTTCGCGCCATTGAGCAGGTGTAACGTGGTCGTGGTTGCCACGAGTAACGTAATACGGAAAGCCCAATTGGTCAAAGTACTGCTTAACTTCGGGCAAAAACTGAATGTTATCGTGAAATAAGTCTCCGTTAAAAACCACAAAATCAAGCCCTTTTTCAGCCCGTTCTTGCTTAAAGTACTTGATGATGTTTTCGTGGTAGGCTTTATAATCGGTTTTTGCTTGCCCATAATGGCCATCGGAGGCCACAGCAAAACGCAATCGACGGGAAGACTTGGTCGAAGGTGGTTGACAACCAAGCGCTACAAGACCTACGGAAAGCTGGAGAAATTCGCGACGTATCATAAAAAAAGTGTTAAGGGTTGCTCATAACCCGATTAAGTATCAAGAGTTGCTCACAACCCGCTTCGAAGTTACATACAATACATGATTACTCAACGGATGATTAGGCAAAAGAGGATGTAAAAACTCACCTACCTTCGTCATTCCGAGTCGAACCATTACCTGCTCAGAAGGCTGGTTGGTATCAGCCGTAAAGGCATATACTTTTTCTACTTTGAGGGTATTAAACGCAAAATCAAGGCAGGCATTACCACCTTCCGTGGCGTAGCCTTTGTGCCAAAAATCGGGGTGAAGCCGCCAGCCTATTTCCAAACAAGGCGTAAAAAAACTCTCAAAACGAGGGTGATTTAGGCCGATGAATCCAATAAACTGACCGCTCGAAAGCTCGTCCACCGCAAACCAACTATAACCACGCTGGTCGATGAGCGCTTTCATTCGTTCGACCATCTCGCGGGTTTCGTTTTCGGGAAGAAGGTTTGGGAAAAACTTCATCACACGTGCGTCCTGGTTCATAGCCACGAACCGAGGCACATCGCTGTCCTGCCATTGTCGAAAACCGAGACGCTCGCTGGTGAAAATGTAGTTATTGTGCTGCATTCCAGATTTCCCACGCTTTTTCAGCCTGTAGATGGAGCATCGGAAGGCCATTGTGCGTTTGGGCGTTTTGTTCTTTTCCTTTTTGTAAAAATAACGTTTCCGCAGGATTATACACCAAGTCGTACAAAAGGTGCTGCTCCCCCAATAAATGATACGGAATCGCGGGGCAATCCTCTACCTTGGGGTAAGTTCCAACGGGCGAAGTGTTGATAATCAACGAATGACTGTGGATAACTTCCTCAGTGAGGTCATCGTAGCTGATGGTCGTTTCAGTTTTTTGACGAGAAACCACCTGATACGCAATTTGCAAGTCGTTCAAAGCTGCAAAAACCGCCCTAGCAGCACCTCCGTTGCCTAATACCAATGCTTTGAGATTGACAGGCGTTCTTTGCAACGAGTCGAGCCATTGCTCCAACGACGACCGAAAACCGTAATAGTCGGTGTTATACCCTTTTAATTTCCCATTGGGAAGAATTTTAATGGTATTGACCGCCCCAATCCGCGCCGCCGAAGCCGCGTCCAATTCATCCAAAAAAGGAATAACGTTTTGCTTGTGCGGAATGGTCACGTTGAGGCCAACCAAATCGGGATGTGCGGCAATGAGTTGGGGAAAGTCTTGGTAATTCGGCAATTCTAACAACTCATAGCGGCATCCGCTGATGCCTTCTTTTTCAAATTTTTCGGTAAAATATTTTTTTGAGAAAGAGTGAGTCAACGGGAATCCAATTAGGGCAAATAATCTCATGGTTGGCTTAAAACAATTTTTTGACTTTCGTTAAATGTTGGGGTTCGGACTTTGATATGATACGTTCCGTAGGGCAGGTCGCTCAAATCTAGTTTTTGTTGACCTACCAAACTAGCAAACGTTTTGGTCATCAACGTACGCCCCGTTTGGTCATAGACTATGATGGTGACATCGCTCAAATTTTCTAATGCTTCGATGGTGACATTTCCATCGGTACTTGGGTTGGGAAAAACACCTATGCGGGCGTTGCCACTTTCCAGCACAAACTCATACGCCGCCGATGCTTTGGACGTACATGTCAACGTAGTACTGTGCTTAATCGACGAAATCACCGTATAACTTCCTGCTTGTGTCGTTCGGATGGTCGCGGCGGTTTCGCTGAGGGCTTGGCCGTTGTTTGTCCAAGCATAAGTCGCGCCTTCGGTCGGGTTACTCACTTGTAAGGCATAAATTCCCGATTTTTGAATGACGGGCGTAGCGGGAAGGGTTTTAGCCTCCACCCGAACCGCACCCGTATATGGCGACTGACAGCCCGATTCATCACGAATACTAGCCGCGTAATTACCTGATTGTTTGGCGATAATTCTACTTGTTGTTTCTCCCGTATTCCAAATCACCTGATAGGGGCTTTCTACCCTCAAACCTACTTGTTCGCCTTCGCAGAACGTAGTGCGCCCTTCAGCAATAACGGATGGCGGATTAGGCAGTTGAATCACCCGAACCGTGATAGGATCAGAGGCCGAAGAAAAACAGCCAAATTCATTTTTGACGGCCACCGTGTAATTTCCCGCCACGTTGGCATTGATACTTTGCGTCGTTGCGGAGTTAGACCACTGATAGCCCGCCGCTTGTGAGGCGGTGAGGGTTACAGATTTATCCGCACAAATCGTCGTTGAGCCCGTTACATTGATGGTCGGTTTTTCAGGGAGCGGATTAACCGTAATCTTAATGGGATTTGAAGAGGGAGAAGTACAACCCGTGGTTGGGTCATAAACGGTGGCGGTAACACTACCCGCCGAGTACGTTTTTATGCTTCGGCCTTCATCGCCCGTACTCCATTTAAACGAACTCCCCGCCGAGGTAATGGTGAGCACCGTATTATCAAATAAACAAAAAGTCGTGGGTCTTTCACTAATCACCGAAGGAGCCGTGGGTAAAGGATGAACCGTTACTTTAAATGGATCAGAAATGGCCTCACAGTTGTTGCCATCCCGATACCGCACTCGGTAGTCGCCCCCAGTAGTAGCCGTGACCGTTTGGGTTGTTTGAAAATTACTCCACGAAAGACCCGAGCTATAATTGGTTGTCAACTGTACTTGCCCACCTACACAAAAAGTTGTGGCACCAAGTGCCGTAATGGTGGGTTTGTCAGGAAGGCGGTTGACGGTTACGGCAATGACATTAGAAGACGGTGATTGGCACTGATTCGCGTCCACCGTGCGGGCCGAATAACGCCCCGTGAGGTTGACCGTCACAGTCCTTGTATTCTGGCCATTGCTCCAGATGTAGCCCGCTTGAGCAGAAGAAGTCAGCGTAATCACTTCATTTTCACAAATAGTAGGCGTCCGATCAGCGCTGATGGTTGGGGCAGCTGGCAGCGGATTGGTTTTTATAGTAACAGGGTCAGAAACAGGTGAAGAACAGCCATTGGCATCTGTGATAGCCACAGTAAAAGTCCCTGCTTGTAAAATACTGATGCGACGATTACGAGCTCCATTACTCCAATTGTACTGGGCCGAATTGGTAGAGGTAAGAACCGTACTATCGCCTTCACAAAACGTAAGTGGGCGTTCCGCCGTAATCACGGGTTTGGCGGGAAGCGGATTGGCCGTTACTTTGATGGAATTAGAAATGGCATCGCAGCCATTGTTATCCCTAAAACGAACATTGTATGTGCCCGACGTTGTTACTTTAATGCTAGTGCCTTGTTCGCCGTTGCTCCACACATTTCCTGCCGAATAATTGGAAGATAATGTCACTTCTCCCCCTTCACAAAACGAGGTGTTACCCGAAGCACTAATACTTGGGGCGGCAGGTGGTGTATTTACCACCACCACCACACTCGCAGGCTCCGACGTACAGCCTTGGCTATCGAGTACCCGTACTTCATAAATTCCCGACGTACGGGCGGCAATCGTTTGGCCACGCTCGCCGTTTGACCAGCGGTATTCGTTGGCACCACTGGCCGTTAAGCTCACCGAACCACCCTGGCAGAATGTAAGCGCTCCTGACGCATTGATGGTAGGCTTGGCTGGCGGAGGCGAATTGACGGTACTTACGGTAAACGAGGCTGCACTGCTACAACCATACAGGTTTCTAGTAGTCACCGTATATGTTCCTCCCGAAGATACATCAATACGCTGGCTGGTGGCTCCTGTACTCCAATTGTTATCAATGCTACTGCTCGACGTTAGGCCAATGCTACTTCCTTGACAAAGAGGGACTTTCCCGTCAACCGCAATACTAACGGGCGCACTTTGTAGGTTGTTAGGAACGGTAATGGAAGGCGTAAAATAGGTATTTCCTTGGGCATCTCGGACGGTAGCCTGATACGTACCTGGACCAAAGTTGACAGAAGACCCCGTGGCACCGTTGTTCCATTGCACCGAAACAAACGGCCCTTGAACGTTGATATTGAGTTGATTTCCTCCCGCACAACGAACCGAAAAAGAAGGATAAGTACCTGTTTGGGGCGAACAATTATTAAAAAAATTATTATCGAGCGAATTAGCCCATACGTTGGCGGCATCTGATAATCCTCCATTTTGCAAGTGAGCTCCATCAGGACGCGGAATCTGAACCTCATCGGTATTAGGGCCAAAATAAGCAGCCGATGTATTAAAAACGGTTTGATTTTGACCGTTAATCACCTCTTGGCTATTTTTCCCTTTATAATGAGAAACCCTTGCCACTACCCAACCTACATTTTTGCCAAAATGCTGCCGCGATTTGTTGATGACCGTCTGCAAATTAGACGCATACAGGTTGGCGTTGGTATTGAGAATATTATCGGCTTCGCCTTGGTGCCAAAGCACTGCCCGCACCCCCGTAAGGCTCGCATAATAATTGAGGGCTAAACGCAAATTGGCATAGGGTTGCCCAGGTGGATAGGTGTCATTGATATAAATGCTACTTGTAGTGCCTCCATCAACGGTTTCAGACCAGTTTTTGGAAGCAGTTCCTTCCCAACCTGCATTATAAAATAGCACTGGAACATTCAGCCGATTGGTCAAAATATCTCCCAACCTTCCCCAGCACCAAGAAGACAACCCGCGCGGACTTATATTGCTGTTGTCGCTCATCTTGACAAACGACGGCGCAGGCAAGGAGTTATTTTGGTGCGTACCGTTATAGTAATTCACGCAGTTGACGCGATCATCGCCAGGGCTGGGTGCGCCGTAGTTGAAAAAACCTTGGGCGTTTGATTGCCCTGCCACGACAAATACTTCTCCGACACCCACCCGTTGGAGCTCGGTAGTAGTAACCACATTTCCATTGGCCATTCCTCTGATTTGCAATTCATACCAGCCTCCCCTGACCGAAATACTTCCTGAGTAAAACCCACCTTGCGGATTTTCTTGGATAGTTCGCCAGTCGGTTTGCTCTCCTTGCCCACCGACCATTGGCACCACACGTGCCTCCACTCGGTCGATGCTTTGAGCATACTGCCCCGTAATAGGAATCGTTCCGTTGCCTGCATTATCGCGCTGAAAAACGATTCGACTGCTAGGGAACGTAATGCTAATTTGGGCAACTATAGTAAGTGGTAGAAAGAGCCATAGTAAAAAGTTGACAAAATAGAATAAGTATGCTTTACTAAATTTCATTTGTTCAGCTTTATGGTGGAATATATGTTTACTACCGCAAAAAAAAGGTTAGTAACAGCGCAAATAAATAGCTATTTACGCTTGGTACTAACCCACCTTATTTTGATTTTATTGGATGTTTATTTTAAGGATTTAAAACCTTCCAAATCAAATCTTTCAGCTCGTTTATTCCTTCTTGCATCACCGCCGAAATAAATACGTACGGTATGTCGGTAGGAAGTGTTTTGATGAGATCGGCTTTGGCTTCGTCGTCAATTAAATCCATTTTCGAGATGGCCAAAAGTCGTTCCTTATCTAATAGAGTTGGGTCATACAATTCTAATTCACGAAGCAAGGTACGGTATTCATCCCCTGCGTTTTCGCTAGTGGCGGGCACCAAAAACAACAAAATAGAGTTGCGTTCGATGTGTCGCAAAAAGCGCAATCCTAGTCCTTTTCCTTGCGAAGCCCCTTCAATAATCCCAGGAATATCGGCCATTACAAACGATTTAAAATCGCGGTAAGCCACCACTCCGAGGTTCGGGACAAGCGTTGTGAACGGATAATCGGCAATTTCGGGTCTTGCCGCTGATACCGTCGAGAGCAACGTTGATTTTCCAGCGTTTGGAAACCCAACCAATCCCACATCGGCAAGGAGTTTTAGCTCCAAAACAATCCATTCTTCTTGTCCAGGTTCGCCAGGTTGGGCGTAGAGGGGTGTTTGGTTGGTTGCTGATCTAAAGTGCCAGTTTCCTAACCCACCGCGTCCTCCTTTTAACAAAATCACCTCCTGATCATGCTCGGTTACTTCGCCCATCACCTCCCCAGTTTCAGGATGGCGCGCGATGGTTCCGAGCGGTACTTCTATGATGACGTCATTTCCTTGCTTTCCGTTGCAACGCGCCCCGCTGCCACCTACGCCAGCATCCGCTTTGATGTGCTTGCGGTACTTCAAGTGGAGGAGTGTCCAGTGCTGCGAGTTTGCTTTCATAATGATGTGCCCACCTCGTCCGCCGTCGCCACCGTCAGGGCCACCTTTGTCCACAAATTTTTCACGTCGGAAGTGTGCAGAACCTGCTCCACCCGCTCCCGAGCGACAGTTTATTTTAACGTAATCTATAAAATTGGAAGTTGCCATAGTAAAATAAAAAACTCGCGTGATGGACCTAAATGGCATCACACGAGTTACAAAGTTGAGAAAGAAAAGGGAGAGTCTGTATGAAACTCCCGTTAAAATTTATTATACGGTCTCGATTGCCTCACAAAGTTGACCAAAAATATGATCGATTTCGCCAATCCCGTTCACCACCGTCAGCTTGCCTTGGGCTTCATAATAAGGCAGTACGTGAACCGTTTTGTTGAAATATTCATCTATACGCTTTACCAGTTTATCCTCGTCGTCGTCGGCCCGTCCGCTTATTTTTTTGCGTTCGGCAATACGGCGTTTCAATTCTTCTTCATTAACATCCAGCTGCAATACCGCTTTGATATTGGTGTTTTTTGACTCCAAAAACGCATCGAGGGCTTCGGCTTGAGGAACAGTACGGGGGAATCCGTCAAAAATAATTCCTTTTGCGTCAGGATTTTTCTGCACTTCCTCTTCCAACATATCGATGGTGATGGAATCTGGAACCAAAATCCCGTTATCGAGCAAATCTTTCACCCGCTTACCGAGCTCGGTTTGCTCTTTGATGTGCATCCGGAACAAATCTCCCGTAGAAATGTGAAATAGCTGGTATTTCTCGATGAGCTTTGCCGCTTGGGTGCCTTTGCCCGCACCGGGAGGGCCAAAAAGTACAATGTTAAGCATCTGATACAAGGATGTTTAGAAGAGGGAGTCTTACGGTTTAAAGTGTATAAAATGCAAATTTACAATTTCGTAACACTCCTCAACGGTTTTTCCTCACAAATTAACAAAGGAATTTGCTAAAATGGAGTAGGTTTGTCCAAGTAGGCTGGTGCGGGGGTGCTTTTACACTCGCCTCGCCCACCCTGTTTCGCCCTCATCGCGTACCCTGCTCTCCCACGGCTATGCACCCCAAACTTCAACAGTGGCAATACATAGTAAAACGTAGTTATGTTTCTTTATCTAACACCTAATTAAACAATACAAATACTAATCTACCATTTACTAAATAACTAAAAAATAACATTAACCTTAAAAAAAGTACGTATCTTTGAATATCCATCTACCCTTTTACACACTGCAACCTATGAAAAACTCCTGACTTTGCAACAAAAAATTTTACACTAAAAAACAACGTATGAACATAAAACCATTAAGCAAGCTATTTCTATACGCTACGGTAGCAATGCTGATGAGCGTGAGTTGTAAGAAAAAAGACCCAAGTGCTTGTGGACCAGATAATGGGCATTACCGCTACGTCAAAACTATCAAAGATGCACGAGCTGATTTATACCAAAGTGCTGGTTTTATCATTGAAGGAGGAGATGCACCGCTTATTTGTCCCTTTCAAGAAGAGAAAATCTTACCTTATGAAAATACCTATGTGAGGGGAAAGCCTCAACCTTTTAAATACCGAATTTGGGGACGAATATTCAACTGTGATGCCTGTCCTACTTTTACCACTGGCCCTGCTCCTTTCATTGTCATTGACAAAATTGTAAAAATTGATTAACCAACCTGCATCATGAAAAATACAGTAATATTTTACCCTGTATCTATAAATCGCTCAAATAAGCGGTATTTCGCAGTGCCAACTCAAATACCTATGTGAGAGGATAACAGGGCATTTAAAAGCCTTACCAAAAAGACCATCAAAAATTGCGAAATCGTCTTGCAGGCAAAATTTAACAAGCAAAGCACACACACAAATAACTAACAACCAAATAGTTAACTTTTTATATACGTATATAAAACCACCCCTGATTTAATAAAATCGCACTAAAAAACAACGTATGAAGATGAAACCATTAACCAAGCCATGGCTATACGCCGCTGGTATTATTCTACTGACACAAAGCTGTTCATTTGACCCTACTATAAATCGACAAGCAACTATATCTGGTACGGTCATTGACAATGTCACTCAATTACCCGTACCTAATGTGGAAATTATGGTTTATGGCCAAAAGGGGGTATGGAGTTCTGTTAGTGGCGATTTAAAAACTGTATATACGGACTCCACTGGGAAATACAATATAGTTATTGTTCTTCCTAAAGAATTTCATTCATTTGAATTGATAAACAACTATAACAGCGACCCAAACGTAGCATTGAAATACAGAGGCTATCATACTTATTTGAATGGACAACAAACTCAAAATTGTTGTAAGGTAGAGATGGGATCAAAGGCACAGTATGATTTTAGGATGATACCTAGATAAAAAGGCGACTCCCTAAAAGAATCACCTTTTTTATAAACCCTAAATGCTTTTTTCGCTACTCCACTCCACATCAGCCTCCATAACACCGAATTTCAAACAAAGCCGCAGGAACTACGTTTGACGGATGTTCTACTTCAATCGAGAGCGTTGTTGTTTCAATCGGCTCGCGAAACGTAATGATGCGTTGGCTTTGGTGGTTATCTTTGATTTCGGCAATGACTTCTTGCTGCTGGTTCAGAACCCGCACATTTTTTACACAAAACGGCATTTCATTTTCGGGGTGCGACATCAAGACCGTTTCCATCGGGTGGTCAAAATCGGTATCAAAGTGCAGGACAAGCTCACGAATCTGCTGGGGACTGTCCCACGAGAGCTGCACTGTTGGGTGCGCGTCTGTTGGACTAGCGACCCAAGCATTGGGCTGACAAGTAGGCCGTTGCAAACCATTGCTTAGGTGATTGGCTTGAAATAGGCTCAGAGGTGGTTCGAACTTTAAGGCTAAATTTTTACCCGCAGGACGGCGCTGTGGACACCAAAACTCGAACGTATCCACGCCGATGTCTTGCGTAGGCTCCTGTTTTCCGTAGTTAGAAACCGCTTCGTTGATTTGATTGAAGACAGTCAGTAAGCCCGTTATTCGTTGGTCTGAGTATTGTAAGCGTACTTTCTCATTTTTCAATATGGTCATAAATGCATAGCCCAGTGTACTTTCGGATTGGGCGGCCCGAAGTTGATTGAGTTGGGGACGATAGTCAGCCTCATCAAACGCCAAATGCACACAGTTGCGGCCTTTTTGCAATGAAATGGTTTGTTGACAAAGCGTTACATCAGGCGTATGATTATCGGCCTTACTCGAAACCCGCAGTTCGATTTGAAGCTCGGTCGGTTCGTCGGCGTAAGGATGGAGAATCACTTTTCCTAAAGGCGCATTGGAGAAAGGAATCATTTGGGCCACCGAAAAGACCATCGGTTGGGGTTCACCCGACGGCAATAATTCATCTAACACCAACTCGCTGCTGGCCGAAAGGATGGCCGTTTGTACTAAATCTTGGTCGTCTTTTAGGCGAAGTTGGGGGATGTGTTGTCCCGTTTTTAGCAATGCTTGCTGTAGAGACGCAATATGTTGCTTCTCCGAAAGTTGGCGAGGCAAAAGTCCTTTTTCGATGCACAATTTTGCAGCCATTCCCACGGCTTGCCCAATGTGCGCACTCGTAGCCATCACGCGCGACGACGCAAAAGCCACGTGACTGGCCGAAATGATGCGGCCTGCGAGGAACAGGTTGTTGATGTTGCGTGAATAAAAACAGCGGTACGGAATGCCGTAAATGCCCTTGCTGTGCCACTGATTGCAGCTTGATTGCCCAATTTCGGAAAAAACACCATCGGCAGGGTGTAAGTCGATCGACCAGCCGCCCAAAGCCACATCATCGTAATGCGTCCGTTGCTCTACTATGTCTTGCTGAATCAGCATATAATCGCCCTCAAAGCGACGACTTTCGCGTTTCCCAGGGATTTGCCCCACCCACTCAAGGGTAAGATTTTCGGCTTCGGGAAACTTCCCTGAGTTTTTAATGTAGTCCCAAACGCCATAAATCACTTTCCAGAGCTCCCATTTGATGGTTTCGGTATCGTGGACCGTATCGAGCCGACCGCCGTATTCAACCCACCAAAGCTTACAACCAAACTCGTTGGCGTTGAAAGAACGGAATTTGGGGACTTTCTGGGTAACATCGTGGGCAAAACTCGGCGCGACAAATTTGACGGGCTTGCCTGCGTTTTTGGAATAAAAATAAAGGCTATGTCCCAGCAGCTCGCCGTATTCTTGGGAAGGCGCAAATTTCTCCCCAAACTCTTCCCGCGATTCGGCCCCCATCCGAAAGGCCGCGCCTGCCAGAAAACCTACGATTCCGTCGCCTGAAGCATCGCAGAAGAGCGGTGAGGAGAGTTCGTAATGGGTGGAGTTTTGGGAACAAAAACCGTGAATTTTCGAAATCGTATCTGGCTCCGATTTTTCTACTTCGTAAACGCTCGTGTTGAGCAAAAGCGTGATATTGGGTTCACTGATGGCTTTTTCGAGCAAAATGGTGTCAAAAATAAGCGGATTGCTGTCGGGATTGCGGTACATGTTTTCTACCAACAATTCGTCGAGAACGCCTCCTTCGCGTGCCCAGCGGTTGTTGTTGCCCATGTGGGAGGTGGCTCCTAACACCCACAGCCGAACTTCACTGGACGCGTTGCCGCCCAACACGGGGCGATCGGTGACCAACACGACCTTGATTCCAGCGCGCGCGGCGGTAATGGCACCACACAGCCCCGACAATCCACCGCCTACAACGACCAAATTGGTATGATAATGAACGCTTTTTGGAGTTCTTTTTTCTATGGCTTCTGCTTTTATCATGCTTGTTTGCAAAAGTTATTTGTTATGAGACCTGTAAGGTTTTGAAAACAGGTCTGAAATCTATTTTAATTCAAAGGTTTCACTGATGACCGAATCCTTGTCAGACATTCCAAGTTTTGGAAACTTGGAATGTCTAGTATCTATTTTAATTCAAAGGTTTTACTGATGACCGAATAGCCCGTCGGTTTGACGATTTCCAGCGTGAGTTTTGGTTCAAAACCACGTATAGGAAGCGTTATTTCGGCACTTTGCCCTGGGGCTAAGTCGGGGACGTTAAAAGTGGCTTCGCCCGCTTTTAACGCGTAGTTTTTCAATGCATAGGCAGGGAAATCACTGCGGTTGTTGACCCGTACGACCAACTGATGAACACCTTGACCGCCCGCTTGAAAACGTACTTTTTCGAGCGTAACGGGCGACATTTCACGGCGATGGGCGTGGTAAAGGGGACGCTTGTTGCGATCTGGCCCCACCAACCCCCACGGACGGTAGCCGTTGGGATTGGTGCCTACGTGTCGGCTTTGGTAATCATTAAAAGACCACCACGAAGCGCCCACAATGTACGGACGTTTACGAACTTCGGCCATCACGTTTTCCAAATGACTGACTTGCCCTGCTTCGCCCGTGGGCGTATCGGCGCGGATTCCCCACTCGCTGATGAGAATAGGCTTGTCGGGGTACAGTGCGTGGATGTGGTCAAATATCTTGGCGTGGTTGCCGTAAGTATTGGTCGATACAAAATCGCAGTATTGAGTAGCTTCGTCTTCAGGTTTGGCGGGTAAAATATTGAGGCGCATGGACGCGAAAGTAAACAAACGACTGGGGTCAAGGCTTTTGCCATAGACCATCATGTCTTTGGTCCAGCGTTGTCCCGAAGGTGTTTCGGACAAATACTCATTTCCAACACTGTACGCAATCACGCTCGGGTGGTTCCAGTCGCGCTCGGCCATTTCTCGAAACTGCTGTTTGAACTTCTGACGAATGGTGTCATTGTCCATCTGAGTAGGGGTAAGTTGCCAGTTACCCGCTTCGGTGATAATGAGCATTCCGTAGCGGTCGGCTAGGTCGTAAAACGTTTCGCTGGGGGTATAGTGGGTCAGGCGATGAAACTCCATTCCCGCTTCTTTCATCAAGCGAAAATCTTTTTCGACCAACCAATCAGGTTCTAACGAGCCCAAACTTGGATAATCAACCACCCGATTACCGCCCGCCAAGCGAATAGGTTGGCCGTTGAGGAGCAATTGGGCATTTTTAACTTCTACTTTACGAATTCCAAACGAGCTTGAAAGGGTATCGCTACCTACCACGGCTTGAAGCTGATAAAGCTGAGGCGAGTCGATACTCCACAATTTTACATCGGCGGCTTTGAGTGAAGTTTCGGCTTCCAGCAGCCCCGTTTTGCCAGCACCAACGGAGGTTGAAGCATTTTTCCAAACCAATTTTAAGGCTTGATTTCCCAACATAACGGAAGTAGTTAGTTTGGGATTTTGGGTTTGAGCAGAAGCGTTGCGGACGCGGGCTTGCAAGCGGAGGGTCGCCGTTCCCGTCGCTAAATCGGGCTGAGCGTCAATTTTAAGGTTTTCGAGGTATAGTTCGGGCTCAATGGTTAGATAAACGGGGCGAACTAATCCTCCGTAGTTAATCCACCCTGGAAAAGGGTCGTTGGCATTTCCATTGTCTTTCGCGCCAGGAATAGAGCCCGTTTGCCACGTATCGTTATTGACAGAAACAGCCAGTACGTTATCGCCCGATTTTAGGTAGTCAGTAATGTCAAAATGAAACGGCGTATAGCCACCTTCGTGCGTTCCAATTTTTTGGTTATTGAGCCAAACGGTTGTAGCATAATAAGCTGCATCAAAGTGCAACAAAATACGTTTACCCGACTGCACTTGCCACGGAAACGACTTGCGGTACCAGACGGTTCCTGTGTAAAACTGATAGCGCGGGTCCACCGAAAAACAGTGAGGCACGCTCACTTTATCCCACGCTCCTACGGCGTAGTTGTCTTTATACCAGCCTTTAGTCGCTCCGACTTCTCGCGTATCCATGGCAAACGACCATTGTCCATGCAACGGAATGGCGTCGGAGTGACGAATGCTAAATTGGGCAAAAGCTGAAAATGAAAGTAAGAAAAATAAACTTGTTAATTTCATGTGTGATATGTATTGATTATCAGGGCTAAAGCCTATTTTTATTTATTTGCATTACCCCAGGCTAAAGCCGTGGGGTTAGAGAAGGGGCTAAGTGACCCAATGGGCGGGCTTCAGCCCTGACTGACTTCCTCTATTTTTTCTCCCATGACGGTAATTCGTCTAGCAGCACGCCACGGAATAATGGCTCCTAACAAAACTGCCACTGCAATCCCCGCCGTGAACATTCCGCCCGATGTTGCAAAAGCACTTAATCCCAGCAATACGACTGCGACAAACACCAACGCTCCCGCAATGACCTGCATTCCGAAGCGATTTTGGCGTTTGATTTCCGCAGATTCCTCTTCGGTTTCGAGCATGGCTTTGGCTTTTCGGGCGGCTTTGGTAGCCAAATAGGGTTCGTATTCTTCGGCAATTTTTTGGTTGGCTCGGGCGTACAATTCATAAGCTAAAAGCAACACCAACGGCAGACCAATGCCCACGATGGTTTCGACGGCTCGGCTTAGTTTAAAATCTAATAACCAAGGAGACAACACTTTAAAGAATAGGTTGACCGTCAAGCCAATAACCGTAATCCAGAAAGTAGTTTTGCCGTTGATACGTTTGGAAAACAACGCCCAAAGCGGTGGAGCCAGCAGCGGCCCACCCGAAATGGCCGAAATGCTCAGTACTACCTCGACAATCCCGCCCGCGGCAGGCACCAACAAGGCAATCACAATCATCCCCAGCCCAAATCCCCACGATGAGCGTCTTGCTACCTTAATGAGTTGTTCGTCAGAGGCTTGAGGATTGATAAAACCTTTATAAATATCATTGGTAAAAACGGCGGAAACGACGTTAAGGGTCGTATTGGCGCTGGCAGAAGTCGAAAAGTACATCCCCGTAAGCATCAACCCGAGCAAGCCTGGCGGCAAAACAGCCTTGCAAATCATCAGGTAGGCATTTTCGGTGTCTAATCCTTCCAAACTAGGGTTCAAAGCCCGATAAATCATCGGAGGCAACATCCAAATCATGGGGCTAATGAAATACAGCGCCGCAAACAAAAATGCGACTTTACGGGCCGATTTAGGGCTATCGACACTGGTATAACGTTGAACAAACGTCCAGTTGCCACCAATGTACGCAATGTGGTAAAACACAAAAGCCATCACAAACCCGAAGGTGTATTCGCCGTGGAGAAGGTTGAAAAAATCATCGGGCACTTGTTGGGTAAAACTCTCAAAACCACCGACTTTACTGAGCGACAATGGAAGCAAAATAAACACCGCTGCCGTCAAAATAACAAACTGCAAGATGTCCGTGACCATCACTGCCCACAGCCCGCCAACGGCCGTGTAAGCAATCATAAAAACTCCCAACACGATGGTGGACTCAATCAGGGGAAAGCCTAACGAAACACTCACCAGCTTGGCCACGGGGTACAGCACCGACCCTTTGATAAAAACTGACACCAAGGTAAAAATACCAATATAGGTTTTCTGGACGCGTTCGCCGAGGCGTTCGCGGATAAACTCTGCCGCTGTGAGATTGCCCGTAGCGCGCCAACGTGGAGATAAAAACAAGCCCGTTACAATGGCTCCAATGCACATTGTCCATTGAATCGTAACGGCTACCCAGCCGTGTTTGTAGGCAATTGACCCCCACGCCACGAACGTACCTGCGGAGAAAAAGGACATGAATAGCGATAGTCCACCAATGAACCAAGGCACGGCTTCGCCTCCTGCAAAAAAGGACTTGAGGTTGCGCCCGGTGCGGGCAAACAGCATCCCAATTCCGAGCACAAAAGCCGAGAAAATAAAGATGACGGCGGTATCAATCAGTGAGTTCAAGATGTTTTGGTTAGTTTTGTAACTTATTTAACTTCATTATGCACTATCCTCATTACAATTTTGCTTACGAAGCAGACACCGAAGAGTATCACTTTGAAAGTATTGGCTCTAAGGGTATTATCCATAAAATCGTAATTTTTTCCATTGCCGTACCTGAGTTTAATATCTTTAATTTGGGCTTAGTAGATTACAATCCTGAAACAAGTGAGATGAGCGATACATCTATCAGTGATAATGATGATTTGAACAAGGTTTTAGCTACTATTTTTCAAATTTCTGTTGACTATACACGAAGAAAACCAAATCACTTGGTAGCTTTCCAAGGTACTAGCCCTGCACGAAATCGACTATACCGAATGGCTATTAACCATGCTTTCGAAGATATTTCTCAAATTTTTCATGTGTATGGGTTCTACAAAGACGAGTGGGAATTTTTTGTACCAAACAAAAGTTATGAGGTTTTCTTGATTAAATTAAAATAGACTGGTATTTTCACTAAAAAAACAACAATGAAAACAGAAACGATAAAAGCAGCTTCTAAGCAAAAAAAGCAATATCTACGCGCTGATGGCACACCTTTATTTGCGGAAAAAATTGCATCTATTAAAGATATTGTCAACAAGCATGGCCTGCCTACAATCCCAAAAAAACACTAATCATTTCGCGACCGTCATCACTTCAAAGCCTGCACCTGCCAATTGCTTTTTGTAAGGCTTTCCGTTGATAGTAATTTGAAAATCAGCGGATTGTAGGCAATTGTTTAACAAAATCACAAAAAGCGTATCTTTCTTCTCTGACTCTGCCAAGAGGTAATCGACCGTAGGATTATCAATTTTGACCAGGTTTTCGTCAATTTTTAACCATGCTTTTTGGCCATTGATTACGCCAGGTGCAAAACCGTAACTCTGATGCGGCCCCACTTTGGGCGTCACAAAACCGCGCGGGAATGTAACTTGCCCACCCGAACGTAATTCTGCCTCTGACATGAGGTAGTCGGTAAGCCAGCCGATTTGCCACCAAGCGTGGTGCGGATATGGCCCCGAACCTTGGTTCATCACCCGCCAATAATAGGAAGCTACGCTGGTTTTGGGTTCGACAAACGCATCGCGCCCCCAAGCGGCCGAGCGGGCTAAATCTGCGAAAATACGTTCGTTGGTCAGTTGGTACATCCTAATAAACAAGCCCGCATGACTTGCCAGTTGGATAGGCCCGTGGGCGTTGGAAGAACCAAAAATCCCGCCGTGTTCGAAGCTCAAACCTACTTGCGAAATCTCCCAATCCTCACGCTGAGTACCGTTGACAGTTTTTAAGGTACGATTCGGAATGGGGTGGGTATAAATCGACGTGGTATAGACTTTGGCGGCTTGGATAGCAGCGGTTTTGTAGGTAGGATTTTGTGTAATGTCGTACAAATCCAGCAATGCTTGTGCCGACTGCGCCGTGGCAAAGTCGGGAGCGTAGCGGGCATCGCCGCATACGCCCAGAAAACTTCCCTTTTCGACCGCATTTTTTACCAACCAATCTGCTCCTTTTTGCGCCGCCGCGAGGTACTTGGGGTCTTTCAATATACGATACGCCACCAACAACCCATAAAACGTAGGACGTACGTCTTGGATGTCGAGAAAAGCCTCTTGTTCGGTTTTGCGGTCGTAGGCAACACTCCAACTTCCGTTGGCTTTTTGGGTCTTTAACAACCATTCAGCCCCCGCTTGAAGACGCTCTCTAAGTGGTTGATTATCGGGCTCGAACAATAAAATATTGCCCAAATCGAGCATAGTGTAATACGTCACCGCGATGGGTTCAACTACCTCACCCCACTCCTCCGTGAATTTTTTTCGTTTAGCCAAATAGTACTGTCCCGCTAAGGCTCCGTTGAAAAAACCTGGTTCGGTGATTTGTTGGGTAAACTTAAAATTGAGGGCGTAGGGCAGTACGTTTTTGGTGAGCAGGGTGTCTTTGGTAGCGTTGGCCAGCATCCACATAGCGCCGTAGTCGGAGTTTTTCATGGCATCGCGCTGCGAACCTACCACGCCCCCCAAGTACGACTGCGCCCCAATTTTCAATCCCTTGTATTCTTCAATGTTCCAAAGTGCTGTTTTCGGATTGGTCAAGTAATGGTGCATTTTTTGGATACGGTCGGTCAGCGACTGCTTACTTTGGCGAAGCTCCAAGGTTTGTTTGAGTTGGTAAATGTCGTAGGCGGCGTGATTAATCATGCGAAACCAATCGCCTTCCGACAGGCTATAGCGAAATGAAAAGGTGACGGTTTCTCCTGCTTTTAGGTCGGATTTCGGCTCGCCCAAAACGGGATAGTACAACGTAGGCGCTAACTGCGCTTTGCGGTTTTTGTGGGAAAGCCCAATGTTCCAATCGTGGAGGGTCAGCTTGTCTTTGGCCCAAGGATCACGACAATAATCGGGGTCAGGAATGACCGAAACCGTAATGCCTGTTTTGGTCGTGACGAGTGGGCTAAGCGTACTGGCCGAGCGCTCGCGATAGACCACGGGCAACGTCGGCACCCCATGCCCGTAGGCATACGCCAAGGCAAAATTGGGTTGCATGTAGTTTCCCTGAAAATACCCAGGAACGGCCGCCCAGACCATGTCAGCCTCGCTGATGGAGCTCAACGTTGGGGTAGCCAACGAAAAATAGCCCGCTTGCTTGGACGTGAGCGTTTGCGTGACGAGGACGTCGTTGGGAAATTTAGGGTCAAAACGCCAGGTAGAGCGCACGCGTGCCTTTTCGGTTTCGTGCTCAAACGTCAGCTGATTGGGTGCGTTTTGTGTTCCTTTTTTAGGGTAAAAATGAGTCGCAGTTCCTGCCGTATTGAGCGAAACGGGGTTGGTACTTTCTGCCCACTGTTTGGTTTGGTAATGATAGGCATCTTCGGGAAACTTATTACCCGTAATACTCTTAAAAACGGAGTCTGACTCTAGCTTGGGTTTTTCGGTGCTGAATAGCAACGTGCCTTCTCCCGAAGGCGTTTTTAATGGTACCCACTTACTGCCTTTTTTAACGGACAACGCTTTGATTTGCCAACCCACCGCGCTGTTTTCCCAGCGAATTTTTACCGATGAATTTTCTAAAACCAAGGCTTTCTGAGCCCATATTTCCCCATACATCATTGAGAAAACCACTGCCAATAAGGTGCGTATTGTTTTGGTCATCGTATTGTTTTTTGTCACTCAACTTTGTTTAATTCATTTGATTAAAAGCGCTGCGTTTTGGGCAAAACCCAATGTTCCGTAGGCGACCTCCAACGAACGACAATCGGTTGGGATTTTGTAGGTAGCCCTAAAAATACCCGTGTTTTCACCCGTTTCGGTTACCTCTAACGTATCGTTTTTTTTGCCGTTTATTTTCAACGTGACAAGCCCTTTTTCTACCTTGTTCCAGTCCATGTTCAAAGCGGCTTTTAGCTCAATAGTTACCGTTTGTTCCGCCTTGGTTTGCTTGATTTCTTTTTCGGAAGCATCCAAAAGGGTCACTCGGTGACTACCCAGCGTCGAAAACGTCAGGGTGGCCTGCCAGCCTCGGTTCGAAACACACCAGCCTTCGGTGGCATAAGCATCTTTGCCAATCAAGTCTTTGGGGTCGTTGCCCGTCGGAGTGGTACTGGCTGATTTCTGAAAATCTTTGTCGAGCGGTGAGCCATCAAGCGTGCCGCGCACTTTGCCCAGCATCCCGTAGCCATTAGGATGAGCCGACGGCCAACCTTTCTCGACGCCTTCCCAATAACCATTGATAGCTAGTCGTTCGGGACTTTTGTTACTCAAATGCGCACCTACGGGATTTACCCCAAACACAAAATCGACTTGTGCCCACCCGATGTCGCGCAAGCGGCGGTCGTTGAGCAAATGCGCCACGGCAAACATCGACCCACCCAAGGCAGGAGCACCGCCCAATTCTTTGGTTTTGGGGTGAGCCCATTCGGTTTCGCTGTGGACGCGGTACTTCCAAAAATTATTGGTTTTTTGGTGCATGTGCGTAGCCCAAGCCTGCAATTTTTCCTTTGTGCCTTGGGGAGCTTTCTCGGGAGCAATCAGTAAAAAATAGGCCAACGATTGCGGCGTGATATGCTCGGCGTTCCGAATCCACCACATGTGGCGGGGGTTGTTGAAATCCCAGTGTTGGATGATGTCTTTGGCACTTTCTTGCGCCCACGCGAGGTACTGTTGCGGCTTGCCATCGGGTTCGTTTTTTTCGCACAAATACATGAACAAATTGCTGAACACCGACTGCCCGTAGGCATTGCCCATTTCATTAAATTCCTGAAAACCTGCATCCACCCATTTGTTGCTGTACGTCCAGTAGCGAACCACTTTGTGGCGGTCGTACTGCGTCCATTTTTCATGGCAAACTTGTCGGTACTTGAGGTATTTTTCGCGGGGCAAATAGGGCTTTAGAAAATCATGGTAAGCGGCACAAACGACCGAAAGTTGGTCGAGCAAGTTCCAATAATCGTAATTCATGCGCGGTTGTCCTTCGTAGCCGAGTGAGCCGTGGCGAGTGCCCACAGGGCCTTGGTACGCCACGTGGGCATAGGCAAACTCCGCGTGCCACAAAATCAAGTCAATCAAATCGGGCGTATTTTTGTCCCCAAATTCGGTTTTCCAACGGTCGTACAACGAAGGATTGGAGGCGTACTGGAGGCATTCAAAAATCGTTTCTAGGCCATACGCTCCCCCGTCGCGCGAAGGGCCTCCACCATAGACTTTGGGCAAATTGGCGTTGATAGGGTCTTCGGAACCGCGTACATCAATAAAAAACTCGTAGCCTAGTTTTGACGACAGTTTTTCGATGAGGTGGTCGGCAATCCAAAAAGGAACAGAGGCATTATAGCCTTCGATTTCGACCTGAAATTCGTCTTTGGAGACGGGGTTAAAAGCCGTAAACCAGCCTTCTTGGTTGATAATTTCGCCTTGAAATTCGACACGACCAGAAGCGGTATTCACAATTTTAAACTTCGCTCCATCTTTGGCTCCTAAGCATACAAAATGCTTTGCTTCTCCGCGATTATACCCCGCTTGGTTGACCAAAATCTGGGCAAATGCTTGAGGATAGCTCATAAGCCCCCAGCCAATAAGGTACAACAAACACAGGATACGCTTCTTTTTCATTTTCAATGTTGCTTTAAATTTTACCCGCAGATGGCACAGATTAAATCCACGCAGATGGACGCGGATTAATAACTCCATACGTCCATTTTTCAATTGCTTCGCTACTTACTACTTCCAAGCGGGGTTTTGTTCCAACTTAGGATTGGCATTTATCTCGTCTAATGGAATTGGGAAATACTTGTTTTTGGCCGTTGGCGTACGCGTTGGATAGACGTTGTTCACCGCTTTCGGAATGACATTCATGAATTTGTCGGTGCGGGTTAGGTCATACCAGCGATCACCTTCGGCAAAAAACTCCCACGAACGCTCTTGCAACACCGCATCAATGAACGCATCTTTACTCAATCCTGCTTTCAAATCGGGTAAGCCTGCGCGTTTTCTAATGATGTTTACAAAGCCATACGCCACAGCAGTTGCTCCGTTCAATCGAGCCTCAGCTTCGGCCGCAATCAGGTACATATCGGGCAGACGCAAAATCGGAATGTTCGGTATCTGTCCGACGATGGTGTTCGGGTCTTGGTATTTTTTGATTAATACCCCTTGCGTCGTAATCGGCGTAATACTGCGTTGAGGCACGGTTTTACCGCTTCTATCCAAGTACGTTGTGTCTAGCAATTGGCGACGCTT
Source organism: Runella sp. R5_40 (assembly GCF_057652295.1). NCBI lineage: Bacteria > Pseudomonadati > Bacteroidota > Cytophagia > Cytophagales > Spirosomataceae > Runella > Runella sp. R5_40. The sequence continues at coordinate 580,081 of NZ_JBYFCH010000001.1, forward strand.
ATCGGCGGGGTCAAACGAATCAAAGAATGACTGATACGCAAACATCGACCCAAACGACGTGCGAGCGTAATCTGCTCCCGCATTGCCTGGAGGGCCACAAAGACCCGTCAGCTGGTGAGCGCGCCCTGGTGAAATGGGTGCCACTTCAAACGCCCACATGTTTTCAACCCGCGCCGCATCTTCTTTGTCATAACGATACACGTCGCGTACATCGGGCATAAGTGAGTACTTGCCCGAATTAATGACTTCTTGGGCTTTTTGCATTGCTTTTTGCCAATCTTCGTTGTACAGCGCCGCTTTCGCATACAGGGCGTTGACAACTTCCTTTGAAGGACGACCTTTTTCCACAGCAGGATATGAGAGCAGTCCTGCGGCGAGGGCTTGGTCTAAGTCGCTGTAAATCTGCTTATATACATCGGCCTTGGCGCTTTTGGGAATGGTTGCTTCGGCTTCGGATGTACTTGGTTTTGTTTTGACAGGAACGTCTCCAAAGTTCTTGGCCAAATTCCAGTGGTAAAACGCCCGCATAAAATAGGCTTCTCCAATGATTTGTTTTTTGCGGGTTTCGTCCATGACCGCTGCGGGCACTTTTTCGATAATCCAATTGGCTTTTTCGATGCCATCGTAACACGACGCCCAAATTTGCTGTGGCGATTCGTTGGTACGTCCTGCCGTGCGTTGGGTGGTGTAATTGGCGTCATAAGCAAAAAGCGTCAGGGTATTGCGACCTACTACCGCCCGTGGATACGACTGGTCGGCGCTAAAATCGGACACAATGGTGAGCGCAGGCCCAACGCCCATGTCACCCAAAGGGTCATAGACAGCGACAAGCCCTTTTTCGGCATCGGCGGCCGTTTTATAAAAAGCCTCGGTATAGATGGAGGAATAAATGGTTTCGTCTAAGCTACAGCTCCCCAGCCCCAAAAGAGGGAGTAAAAAGAAGAGCTTTTTGGTTACTGATTTCATATGTCTTGTACGAAGTTTTTTAGTTCAATTAATAGGTGATTGTTAAATAGTCAATCACGCTGAATTTTATTGGTAAATGAACACGAATCTCCTGAAACCCCACGCCTTTAGGCTGGGGTAAATATCTCCGCAACCTTCTCGGCTTTAGCCTTGACTCTTTTGTTGTAAGATGTCAAAAATCAGGGCTAAAGCCCTACTAATACTCTATTAATAGTCCCCAGCCTAAAGGCATGGGGTTAAAGCATTAGCCTATTCGGTTGGATTTCGTCAACTCACTTAAGACCTGATACTTAAAACGTAACTTGAATACCGCCCAAGAACGAACGCGCTTGTGGATACACAAAGTTGTCGATACCAATGACGGTATTAGAACCTGCAAACGTATTTACTTCGGGATCAAACCCACTGTAGTTGGTAAGGGTAAATAAGTTATTTCCAGAGACATACACCCGAATATTTTGTACGCCTTTGATGGCAGGAAGCGTGTAGCCAAGGGTAAGGTTTTTGCAACGAATGTACGAACCGTCTTCTACGTAATAACTGCTCACGGGCAAACGTCCTCCTTGCGCAGCACTGACGTACTGGTTGCTTGGATTGGTGGGCGACCAGCGATTGACAACGCCTTTCAACAAGTTGCGCTGTCCGAGTGGGTTTTCGAACGACAAACGGCTGAGGTTGTAAATATCGTTGCCTTGCGAACCCGACAAGAAAGCGCTCAAATCAAAGCCTTTGAATGACAAATTGGTAGAGAAACCAAAAATAAAGTTGGGATTAGGGTTCCCCGTAATGGTTTGGTCGGCAGAAGTGATGGTGCCGTCTCCGTTGAGGTCTTTGACTTTATGACCACCCAAACGCCCGTCGTAGCCTGGCAAGATGGTTTCGCCCGTTTGATTAATGCCGTCGAACATATACGATTTGATTAATCCCAACGGTTCCCCAACTTTCAAAATAGTGTAGCTCGTGATAAAACGCTCCGTGGTGGTACCTCCGTCGAGGTCGAGTACTTTGTTGCGATTGCGGGTCAAATTGGCCGATACGTTCCACTTGAGTGGCCCGTCCAAAATGCGCGCATTGGCCGCAAACTCAACCCCTTTGTTTTCCAACGAAGCATAATTTCCCGTAATGCTTGCATAACCCGAAGAAAGTGGTAACGTTTTGATATACAGCAAGTCGCGGGTAATTTTATCATATACATCCACAATCAAGCTAAAGCGGTTGTTGAGGATACTCACATCCAATCCGACGTTGGCTTGGGTTGATTTTTCCCAACGCAAGTCAGGGTTAGCAATACCCGTTGGGTTGATGCCCGTCACGTAAGCGTTGTTAAAAACATAATCGCTTCCCGTAGCGGCTACTGTACTTAGCGACTGATACGGCGAAATGCCGCCAGCGTTCCCCGTGATTCCGTAGCTTGCCCGTAGTTTGAGGTCAGAAAGCCAAGTTGCGCTTTTCAAAAATGGCTCTTCAATCAAGCGCCAAGCGGCTGATACGGCAGGAAAAAATCCGTATTTATTGTTGGCTCCAAAGCGGCTTGAACCATCCACGCGGGCGGTCAAATCCAAGAAATACTTGTCTTTGTAACCATAGTTTACCCGACCCATGTACGAGTCCAAACGTTGCTTGCTACGGCTACTGCTGACGGTGCGGTTGAGGGCGAGTTGCAACGCTTCGTTTTGGGTAGCGTCGTTGGGAAAACCCGAAGCACTAATAGAATTGGCATTAGAAAACTCGGCTTGCGAGGCAAAAACTCCCGTAAACTTCAGGCTATGGTTTGTGGCAATGGTTTGCGAATAGGTCAAAATGCTTTCGTGCAATAGTCCCAAGAAATTGCTATTGGATTTTGAACCCGAACCAGAATTGTCGTTTAAGTCTCTCAAACTAACGATTGAACGCGGTGAATAGCGGTCGTTGATATTGTTCTGTAAATCCACGTTAAAAGACGCCCGATACGTCAATCCTTTCAAAATAGTAGCTTCACCGTAAAGATTCACCAATGTCCGTTTGAGGGCGGTTTTGTTCAACACCGCTGCAAGTCCAAGCGGATTCGTCACCTCACGATACCGCCCGTCTTCTTGCTCGCCAAAGGGAAAAATGCTGCCGTCGGAGCGATAAGGTTTCAAGGTGGGCGGTGCACCGATGGCCGCACCCAAGATGGTACCCGTTACGACGTCGGCATCACCTTGGCTGGTCGAACCCGTCTGAATCCCCGAGTTGACCGAATAACTGCCCAAAATACTCGTCCCGACTTTGACGCGATTGCTGATTTTATGGTCGAGGTTTAGTCGATACGAGTACCGTTTGAAATTGGAACTAATGATAATTCCATCTTGGTCAAAATAATTGGCCGAAAGCGCTACTTGGGTTTTTTCATTACCGCCATTGATGGATAATTGATGGTTTTGAATGGGCGCTTCACGGAAAATGAGGTTTTGCCAATTGACACCTTCCCCCAACGACGCAGGGTCTTTGTAATAGCTATTTTTGAACACTTCATTTTCTAGCTGGGCAAATTCGGCGGCATTGAGCACGGGCAGCATTTTGGTTACTTTTTGAACCCCAAAATAGCTATCAAGCGTCACGCGCGTTCCGCCGCTTTTACCGCGTTTGGTGGTGATTAGTACCACGCCGTTGGCCGCACGAGCTCCGTAAATAGCCGATGCGGAGGCGTCTTTCAACACTTCTACGCTCTCAATATCATTGGGGTTGATGGTCGAAAGCGGACTCACGTCGTTGATACCTCCACCGTTAGAAATCTGAATTCCGTCCACCACGTAAAGCGGCTCAGAAGTTCCGTTGATGGAGTTGGTACCGCGAATTCGGACGCTGACATTTCCGCCTGGAGAGCCTGAGTTTTGGTTAATCTGAATCCCCGATACGCGCGCTTGTAGCCCCTGTGCCACGTTGGCAACGGGTGTTTGCACTAAATCCGAAGATTTAACGGAGGCAATCGAACCCGTAGTTTCGATTTTTCGCTGCGTACCATATCCTACTACAACCACTTCATTGATGGACTTGACGTCGGCTTCAAGTACCACGTCTATCACAGTCCGATTATTTACCTCAATTTCTTGTTTGAGGTAACCAATAAACGAAAACACCAACGTTGCTTTGGTAGGAACCCCACTGAGTTGGTACTTGCCTTCAGCATCAGAAACAATTCCTTTCTGCGTACCTTTTACCGTCACATTTACTCCTGGAAGTCCATCTCCCGAATTGTCGGTGATTTTTCCTTTGATGGTCAGGTCTTGGGCGTAAGCATGGGTCACAAGACCTACTACAAGCAACCATATTCGTAATTTTCCCAGCATAGGATTTGAATGTTTTAATAAATTGAAAATATACAATTTTTAAGGGTTTGAATCATCGGCTATCAAAATGCCCTATGAGCTATTGAAATGACGATTTTGAGGGAAATTAGGAGGTGATTTTAAATAATCAACAGAAAAAATTGAATTTTAACCACAAAAACTATCGGGAACTTTCCCGAAACTGGTAGCGATAGTAGTAATTGAACTACCTATACGTCTTTGTTTGGGAGTATCCCGATGCAGAGATAGATTTGGGAAGAAGAAGCAAAAAATTAAAAAAGTACAAGAAGTTATGATTAAATGCGCAAAATGCCGACAAATAGATTTTGTTCAAAAATCGGGGATTGTGCGAGGAAAGCAACGTTACTTTTGTAAGGCATGCGATTATCATTTTACGCTACCCGAAGCCGTCGAAAATCGCAAAAATAAACCTCGGCATCAAGTCACGATTATTGATATTGCCAATGAGTTAGGAATTTCAAAATCGACGGTGTCGCGGGCGCTGCGGGGGCATACGGACATACACGAAGGAACGCGCAAAATGATTCTGGATTTGGCCCAACAATTGGAGTATCAGCCTAATCCTTTGGCCAATGCACTTCTGAAAAGTCGGACAAACATCGTAGGGATTCTTGTGCCAGAATTTCGGCATTACTTCTTTCCCACCGTCATCATGGGAGCGCAAGAAATTTTGTCAAAAGCAGGGTATAACGTGATGATTTGCCAATCAGATGAGTCGTACGACACCGAAGTAGCCAATGTTAAAGCCTTGATGAACAGCCGTGTGGACGGTTTACTGGTGTCGGTCACTACCCAAACCAACAACGTGGATCATTTTCGGACGGTGCTTCGGAAAGAAGTGCCTTTGGTGTTTTTTAACCGTGTTTGCCCTGAACTGGATACGCCCCAAGTCATCGTGGACGATTATGCGGGAGCGTTTCAGGCGGTGGAGCATTTGGTACAGCAAGGCTATCAACGCATTGCGCATTTGGCGGGGCCCGTGTCGTTGTTGGTCAGCCGATTACGGATGAAAGGCTACTTGGATGCCCTGCAAAAACACGGCCTGCCCGTGGACAATGAGTTGATTATTCACTACGACTTGACCGAAGAAAAAGCGCGGATTTATGCCAATTACCTGTTGAGTCTTCCGCAGCCCCCCGACGCGATTTTTGCCATCAATGACCCTACGGCCATCGAAATCATGTTGGTGGCTAAAAGCCGTGGCGTTAAAATTCCGCAAGAACTAGGCATTGTCGGTTTTAGCAACGACCCCATTTCGGCCATCATTGAGCCGCCACTTACGACCGTCGAGCAGCCCGTTTGGGAGATGGGGCGACAAGCCGCGCGGATTTTGTTGGAACAAATGGAAAACCCCCGCATCGAAACCTATCAGTTGCCTACAAGGTTGGTTGTGCGCGGGTCTTCTGTGAATTGTTGAGGTTTTTTCCCCCGCAGATTGGCGCAGATTTAACTCGCAGAATGGCGCAGATGGTAGTTCTGCGTAAATCTGCGGTTTTAAAATCTGCGAAAGTCTGCGGGGAAAACATAATTCTCTACAATATGCTTTTCAAAACAGTTGAAACTCCCTAACTCCTGCAAAACCGTAGGAATCTAAAATCACCAACCGAAACTTTTGCGCAACCACGGGGCTAATATCTTTACTCCAATTGCCCATTTTTTCATCTTGGGCCAGCGTCAGCCATTGACCGTCTTTTTCGTACTGAATTTCAAAGCCTTTAATTTGAGACTTTTGATACACCGCTTCACTCACTTTAAGCTGTTTAACCGTTTGTTTAGTACCCAAATCAACTTCCAGCCACCCTTTGTTCTGAAATAAATTGAAAGCCGCTTCTGACTGATAATGTACGTCTTTTCCATAATACGCCTCAAAATCAACGTCGGTACGTCGCCCCATTTTCCAGTGCGTGGCAGGGTTGTCATCAAAAGCCGCCGAAGGGTCGTGCAAAAAAGCCCCCAACGCGCTCGAAGCCGTTGCCTTTTTGCCGTACGCCAATGAATGAGTGGTTGTAAAAGGAATAATTTGCCCCAATTGCGAAGCGGGTTTATCCAACAAAAGCGTCACAATGGTAGCAATGGAATCGCGTCCCTTTTGGGGGAGTTTCAGGGTAACGTCGGTTTTGGTTTGTACGAATGAAACAGTGCTTCCGTCTAATAAAGAGGCTTTTTTGACGTTGGCGGTCATGGGCGGGAGTTTGATTTCGTCGCCCGTGTTGTTCAATACATGCAAATACAATTTATTTCCTCGGTACGAACTCACGTAGTCTTTTGACGGCGTATAAATCCCCCCTTTGGTTTGGTAAACGGCTTCCGCATTTTTGTTTAGCCAATTGCCCATTTCGGTTGCCCGTGCGACAAAGTTTTTGGGAAAAACGCCCAAACTGTCGGGGCCGATGTTGAACAAAAGGTTGCCGTTTCCACCCACGCATCGAAGCAACGTGTGCAGTGATTCCTTCAAACTGCGCGGCGTATCGTTGAACCGCCACGCCCATTGATGCCCCATGTTGGTGCAGGTTTCCCAAGGCACAGCACCATAGCCAGCCACAAAACCTTCGGGCGTAGCATAGTCGGCGTAAGGCCCTACCCGAGCGTGCGACTCGTCGGGATTGAAAGGTTCGAGCCGATTGTTGATGATGATTTCTGGCTGTAACGTACGCGCCAAATCAAACACTCTTTTGGGGTGAATTGGGCTGGGCGAGCCTTCGTAATCTATCCATAACAAGCTAATTTTTCCGTAGTTGGTCAACAATTCACGAACTTGTTCCTCCACCCGATCGGCAAAAATATCGTTGGTTTTGGGGTTACGACAATCGGGGTCTTTCCAGTCGGCCACCGAAAAATACCAGCCAATGGGCATTCCTGCTTCGTGGGCAGCTTGGGCAAGTTCTTTGCAAACATCCCTTCCAAAAGGGCTGTTCATGCTATTGTAAGACGTGGTTTTGGTATTAAAAAGGCAAAAACCGTCGTGGTGCTTTGACGTCAAAACCAAGTACTTCATCCCCCCTGCCTGGGCCAGCTTCACCCATTCTTTGGCGTTGAATTGCTTGGGGTTAAATCTCAAATACAACGAATCGTACTTGCTTTTACCGTAGCCATTGCGCGACCAACTGATTTCTTTCCCAATCAGTGACACAGGCCCCCAGTGGACAAACAAGCCCATTTTGGCATCTTGCCACCACTTTAGGCGCTGCTCTTTTGAACTGTTTTTTTGAGCAATACCGTTAAAAGCAATTAGAAAAAGCAGGAGAATGACGGATGTTTTTTTCATTGAAAATGGCGTTTAACTATCGGATAATATGACCTTTTTGGGCGTAGTATAAAATGTAAGCATAACACAAAATGGGTAGCACAAAGGCAAAGCGAATGCTGTACATATCAGAAATGAGTCCCATAAGCGGAGGTACAATGGCTCCCCCTACAATGCTCATGATAATCAACGACGAACCTGTTTTGGTATAAGCCCCCAAATTTTTGATGCTTAACGTAAACAAGATGGGGTACATCACCGACGTGCAAAGCCCCACGATGGAAAGAGAAAAAATCGAAACATAACCAGTACTCAAAATAGCGACTGTAACCAGCGTAATTGCTCCCAACGCACAGGCCATCAACGCTTTGGAGGGATTTACTTTTTGCAGAAAATACGCCCCTGCCAAGCGCCCCACCAAGACCAGCGCCATAAATAAGGTAATAAACAACGCGGCTTTCTGTTCCCCTACTCCCTCAATATTCAGTGATTTGGAATAACGAATTAGAAAACTGACAATCCCGACTTCGGCACCCAAATAACAAAATACGCCCAGTGCGCCCAGCACCGTATGTTTAAACTTAAAAATGGATTTTAACTGCACATTTTCTTCTCCTTCTTCATGAATGGCGGGCATTTTGATAAAAAATAACACTCCCCCCAATACCATAAACAAAGCCCCCAAACTTAGGTAAGGCATTTTGACCAATTGGGCTTCGGCGTTGAGATAATCGGCTAATTGGCTCGGGCTAAATTGCTGAACCGCCGTTTCGGGCGTATCAGTGGCATGAAGCAAAAACACCGCCCCAATGTAGGGGCCGATGGTTGCACCAACCGAACCCACGGCCGCCGCCAAACTCAGCCGACCCGAGGCTTTTTCGGGATCACCCAAAACCGAGACATAAGGTGTGGCGGTCACTTCCAGAAAGGTGAAACCTGCGGCCATGATAAACAAAGCGGCCAAAAAAAGCGGATAAAAGCGGGTTTCGGCCGCTGGGAAAAATAAAAATGCGCCCAATGCCGCCATGAAAAGCCCCGTAATCATGCCTGCCCGATACCCAAACCGACGGATGTATTGGCCCACGGGTAAGGCCAACAAAAAATACCCGCCAAAAAAAGCCGACTGCACCAGCGACGACTGAAAATCAGTCAATTGACAAGCTCTTTTGAGGTGCGGAATAAGCACATCGTTGATGTTTCGGCTTAAATTCCAGATAAACATCAGGCTCATGACCACCAAAAGTGGCACCAGAAATTGATTGCGATTTTTCACTTTAGGCATTCATTATAGTGTCAGGTAAGTTTCTTTGAAATTTGCCCGCAGATGAGCGCAGATTGAAAGTCGCAGATGGGCGCAGAATAATGGCTTCTTTCAGTCCTTTTTCAGCGGAAATCTGCGTTTGTAATTCTGCGGTTATCTGCGGGTAAAAAAATAAACCTACTCAGCTAACTTCATTTAACATAAAAATAGGTTTCATTTCCGCCCAATGCTCGTGGGGTTTCGCATCGGCCAACCGTTGTTGAAAGCCCCCCATAAAAGCCGCCCACTCTGGCTGTCGAGGCATTTTACCAATGGCTTCAAACGCCGTATTCACGTCAATGCCTTCTTCGGTTTCGACAATCATAAACAGCCGCGTCCCGATGCGATAGATTTGCATGTCCACAATTCCGCCCGCCCTGATTCCTCGGGGAATTTCGGGCCAAATGTGTTCGGGCTGATGAAAGTGTTCGTATTGTGCAATGAGTTCGTCGTCGTCTTTCAAATCGAGCGCCAAACAAGTTCTGTGTGTGTTCATCTTCGTTATTTTTTATAGCCCAACTCAGCTCCCCCGCTTACGGGCATGATACAGCCCGTTACAAACCGAGCGGCCTCAGAAACCAAAAACACCGCCACATCCGCAATGACGTCGCCTTCGGGGCAGTAGCCAAGGGCGTGAATGTTGTCCAAATAATTCTCAATGGCCACTGGATTAGGCTGTTGGGTTGCCCAATCTCGCAGCATGGGCGTCCATACACCCGCAGGACAAATGGCGTTGACCCTAATGCCAAAAGGAGCATAATCCAAGGCCATGGCTTTGGTCAGGGCACTCATACCGCCTTTGGTAGCCACGTACGCCGCGTGATTTTCCTGCCCCATCGTTCCCACCATGCTGGAGGTGTTTAAAATACAGCCCTTGGTCGCTTTCAGGGCTTCGATGCCATAACGGGTCGTCCAATACACACTTTTCAGGTTGATGGAAAACAAGCTATCCCATTCGTTTTCGGTGGTTTGGTCGAGCGGTTTTGAAGGACTGGCAATCCCAGCATTGTTATGTATCACATCTATTTTTCCAAACCGAGCAAGGGCCGTTTCAATCGCTGATTTTACGTCTGCTTCCCGTTGCACGTCTCCCACAAAACCAGCGTGTTCATTTCCTAAACGGCTCATTAACTGATTCAAAGAAGTCTCGTTTTTGTCCATCACCAAAACCCGAGCACCCGCCTTTACATACGCTTCAGCACAAGCTTCGCCAATGCCCGAAGCACCTCCCGTGAGAAAAATTACTTTATGGGTCAATAGTGTCATGTTTTTGGTGGCTTAGGGTTTCAAATCACTGCTGCTGCCTGCTTCCTGCGGCACTTGATAATAGCCTTCAACGATGTTGGCAGGATGCACAAAATAGGAGCGTAAATGCGGAATATGCTCTAAAAACAGGTTTTCGTGCCCCATTCCGATGTGATTAAAAAGCACCAAATGCTGATGAATCTGCCCCATATCTCCGACGTGTGGCAACACTGGGATATTGAATTTTTTGGCCAATAAACTAATCGTCAAAAACTCCGAAATACCCCCTACGCGCACGGCATCTACTTGACAAAAATCCATGGCTTTGGCTTGCAGAAAGTTCTTAAAAATCACCTTGTTGGGAATATGCTCACCCGTGGCTACTTTGAAAGGGGCGATGGCTCGGGCAATGGCTTGGTGCCCAAAAACATCATCAGGGTGCGTAGGTTCTTCAATCCAATACGGGTTGATACTGCCCAGCCGCTGACAAATATCCAAGGCTTGCGGTACATTCCATTTTTGGTTGGCATCCAGCATGATGGTGGCGGCCTCTCCCGCCGTTTGCCGAATCAACGCGGCTCGGCGGAGGTCACGGAGGGGGTCATCAGAACCTACTTTGAGTTTAAGCGCCGTAAAACCTTTGTCGAGGGCCTGTTTGGTTTTTTCAACGATAAGTTCATCCGAAAAATTAAACCAACCGACCGACGTATCGTAGCCTTTGTAGCCAGTCGTGAGTACCGAATTTCTATTTTCTCTCGTTTTATACTGTTCATTGAGTAATTGAATAGCTTGCTCGCGCGTAAGCTCGTCTTCTAAATAACTCAAATCCAGTGTATTGACAAGCTCTTCGGGCGATAAGTCCAGCAATAGTTTCCAAAGAGGAACCTGACGCGATTTGGCCCAAAGGTCGTAGCACGCGTTGACAATCGCAGCCAATGCCAAATGAACAACGCCTTTGTGCGGCCCCAACCAACGGTAAGAAGGGGAGTCAACCAGTGAGCGATAGGTCGTCCCGAAGTTGGCCATTAAGGCTTCAATCTCCTGACCTACCAGTTTTTCGGATAAAAATTGAATGGCTTGGCAAACCAACTCAGTGCCCGCCCCCAAGGTAAAAGCCAACCCTATTCCTTCCAGAGAGGTATCGGTTTTTAACACACAAACCGCATAGGCATATTGGGGATTGGTGTGGGTTGCATCGGAACCCGACCCATTGGGGAGGTCGAAACGTCGGTCAAGTACCTGAATCGCAGAGATAACCATAACTGTTGTGAGGATATAGTGGTTTCTATTTCTTTAACGAATTACTTCCTTCTCAACGTTTTCTGATTTTGACAAAGCCTTTATTCTGAAACGACTTGTTGTCTGAACGCATTTCTACTTTTAGGATGGAGCTTGTTCCTTTATCAATCTGACCTGTTCGGTTGATAAAAAACACGTTCTCTTTGGGTTTTCGTTGGATAAATTCCTGCAATGTATTGGGGTCTTTATCAAAAATAATTTCCGCTTTTTCTACCCACATCCCCGTCACGCTAACGGCATTGGTAAAACTTACTTCGTATTGGCCTGGGGCGGTAATGTACTTTCCTAAATCAATACTCATTTGGCCTTTACCGTTGACAAAATCTTTGGTATCCCATTCTTGCAAAATGGTGTACTCTTTGGCTTCTTTCTCCGCTTTTGGGAGTTCAAAGCCAGTTACGTAATAGACCGCCAAACTCCGAATCAGGGGAGTGCCTTTGTGTTCGGTTACTTTTAGTTTTATCGCCGTGACTTCAACATCGTCGAAATAATCAATTTTAGTCACCCCGATTGAGCTACCTGTGGTCAGTTTCTCCCACTTGTTTTTGACAAGTCCCCACACTTCGTATTTTCTGATTCGGTGGCCTTGTCGGTAGTCTTCTTTTAATAGCAAGTGATTGATTTTCGTTGGTTTTTCGAGCGACAAGACGGCTTCTTTCGCGGCTTTGTTGTTTACTTCCGCCAAGGGACGCTCAAACCTACGGTTGATTTCTGCCCCAAATTCAGCATATCTTTTTACATCTCCCGCTGGGATAAGCCCCGTTGTATCGGGGTTAGAGTTGAGCAGTAACGTACCTCCGTGGCCAACCGATTTGTAAAAAATCTCCATCAACTCGTCCACCGAGCGGCGTTTGGCTTCGTTTTTGGGCGACCAAAACCAATTATGGTTGTACAAAGTGACATCGGCCTCCAAAGGCGCCCAAACATCGCCGTCGGGGTCATCGTCGTATTGGGTTGCTACCCCCGACCTTAAAACCTTTCCTTGGAGGGAGTTCCAAACGGGATAATGAAGGATGCCGCTTTCGGTGCCTGGCCAGCGGATGGTGGCATCTGAGCCCTGAAAAATGACCGCTTTGGAGGCATATTTTTGTAAAATATCGCTCACGGGCACCTTACACGAGCCATCAAACCATACTTCGAGCATCTCGCCATAATTGGCCAATACCTCGGTAAGTTGTTGTCTGAAAATTTTATTGTACGCTTCCTGTTTGGACGGGTCTTTGGTGATTCCTCCACTTCCGAGCCCTGCGCCCCATTTGATGTCGCCAGGATAAATGTAAATGCCCAAGTTTAACCCCGCTTTTTTACAGGAACTTGCCAAGTCTTTTATCAAATCCCCTTTGCCATTTTTCCACGGAATATTCCTGACGCAATACTCGGTGGTATGGGTAGGCCACCAGCAAAAACTACCCGCATGTTTGGCCACAAAAATGATTTCTTTAGCGCCCCACGATTTGGCCACACGGCACCATTGGTCGGTGTCGAGTTGGGTGGGGTTGATGCGGGAAATGTCAAATTCGCCCGTTTCGTCGTATTCTTGACCGAGCCAAGTTGCCACCCCAAAGTGGACAAACATAATGCGTCCTTGTTCCTGCCATTTATACTGAACAGCAGAAGGTTTAGCCAACTGTTGTGCCGAGACTTGTACATGGGCAAATAGGCAAAGGATGATAAAAAGCTTTTTCATTGAAAATGAGAATAGGTAAGTCAAAGGAATTGCACAAAATAATGGGCGATTTTTGGCAAAAACCTATTTTTGGTTGCTATTTATCAATACTATATTTGCAAAAACCAACCACCCCTGCAAAAATGAAAGCTACTTACACCCTTTTGCCCGATTTTACTACGGCTCAAAAGCCCTTTGTAGTGAAGCAAATTGTACGGTCGTCGTTTGCTACCGACTTCCACTTTCACAATGAATGTCAGCTGGTTTATATTTTATCGGGTGCTGGTACTCGGATTATTGGGGGAACCATCGAACGTTTTGAGTGCGGAGATTTAACTTTTGTTGGCCCCAATGTCCCTCACGTATGGTACAGTGAATTTAACGCTGCAAGCGAGCACGAGCCTGCGGTGTCAGTGGCTTTGTACATCAACCCCACTACACTGACGGAATACCTGAAGCCTTTTGTGGACACAAAGTTGTTGGAAGAGTTTTTTGTGCAGTCTAAAAAAGGAATTAGCTTTTCTGGGAAGAAAAAGGAGCTTATTATTGGCTATTTACAGGACATGGTAAACAGCAAGAATATGCAGTTGTTGGCCTCTTTCTTACAGATTATGGTGCTTTTGCTTGACCCCGAAGACATGATTTGGCTCAATAGAGCCCCTTTGCTTTCTACTTTTACGGATAAAAATCAGAACCGCGTTTCGCGATTGATGGAGTACATTCAACAGAATTTCAGAGAAGACCTCACCATTGAGCAGGCTGCTTCGGTGGCAGGGTTACAATTGCATTCGTTTTGCCGTTTTTTCAAAAACCTTACTTACCGCACTTTTTCAGATTTTTTAAACGAAGTACGCATCGCCTTTGCCTGTCAGCTTTTACAACAAACTGACTTGCCGATTACGCAAGTAGCTTTTGAGAGTGGTTACAGTAACGTGTCGTATTTCAACCGTTCGTTCAAAAAAATACACCAACGTACGCCCAGGGAATTTCGGGCTCAGATGAGTACTTTACGTTGAATTGCTTTTTTTATCCATTTTTTCCCCGCAGATTGGCGCAGATGGAATACCCGCAGAATAGCGCTGATAGTAGTCTGCGACCATCTGCGGTTTTAAATCTGCGTGCATCTGCGGGGAAAAGTTTAGCCAGCAATAACGCCCAAACGCCGACCCACTTTCACGAACGCTTCGACGGCGCGCTGCAAGTGCTCTGGCTCGTGGCCTGCCGAAATCTGTACCCGAATCCGCGCTTTGCCTTTGGGAACGACGGGATAGAAAAAGCCGATGACGTAAATGCCTTCTTCCAATAGCTGCTTGGCAAACTCCTGCGCCAAGGGTGCATCGTACAACATAATGGGCACGATGGGGTGTTCGCCTGGCAAAATATCAAAACCTGCGGCCGTCATGGCCTCTCTGAAATAACGGGTATTGGCTTCGAGTTTATCACGCAGGGCCGTCGATTGGCGCAACAATTCTAATACTTTGAGCGAAGCACCCACAATGGATGGCGCGAGGGTATTGGAAAACAAATACGGCCGCGAACGCTGACGCAACAACTCAACGATTTCTTTACGAGCCGCCGTAAAGCCGCCCGACGCGCCCCCCAAGGCTTTGCCGTAGGTGCCAGTGATGATGTCGATACGACCTAACACACCTTTGTGTTCGGGCGTTCCGCGACCAGTTTTGCCCATAAAACCGCTGGCGTGGCATTCGTCCACCATCACCAATGCGTGGTATTGGTCGGCTAAGTCGCAGATTTTATCCAATTGCGCAATGGTGCCATCCATCGAAAACACGCCATCGGTGACAATCAATCGGCGGCGGCACGAGGCACTGGCGCGGAGTTGTGCCTCCAAATCCTCCATGTTGTTGTGCTGATAGCGGAAACGTTTGGCTTTGCACAAACGAATCCCGTCGATGATGGATGCGTGGTTGAGTTCGTCGGAGATGATGGCGTCTTCTTCTCCCAACAACGGCTCAAAAACCCCACCGTTGGCATCAAACGCGGCGGCGTACAAAATACAATCTTCGGCTCCCACAAAAGCCGCCGTTTGGCGCTCAAGTTCTTTGTGAATGTCTTGCGTCCCACAAATAAACCGTACCGACGAAAGGCCAAAACCGTGGGTTTCGAGGGCTTCGTGAGCGGCCTTAATCACCTCTGGATGAGACGACAAACCCAAGTAATTGTTGGCGCAAAAATTCAGTACTTCGCGGCCATTCTGAACAGTAATTTCGGCCGATTGGGGCGATACAATGATTCGCTCTGATTTATAAAGCCCTGCTTCTTTGAGGGCGTTTAGTTCCTGTTGGAGTTCGTTTTTGATGCTTGCGTACATACGTTTAGATAACTTTTTCGGTGAGGTGGGTAATCATTTCTTTCGTCATTTTGGGCAAATCGAAGCGGGGTTTCCAGCCCCAATCGCGCCGCGCGACCGAATCATCAATGGTTTTGGGCCACGAATCGGCAATCGCTTGACGGAAATCGGGTTTGTAGTCAACCTGAAAATCAGGAAAATACGTCTGAATAGAAGCGGCTACTTGGGCGGGGGTAAAGCTCATTCCCGCCAAATTGTACGACGTCCGTACCGTGATGGCCGCTTCGGGCGCTTCCATCAGTTCCAACGTAGCGCGGAGGGCATCGTCCATGTAAATCATGGGCAACAACGTGTCGGCGGCTAAAAAACACTCGAAGCGGTTGCCTTGAATGGCTTCGTGGTAAATGGCAACGGCGTAGTCGGTAGTGCCTCCTCCTGGCATGGATTGGTAGCTAATGACGCCTGGGTAGCGCAACGAGCGAACATCGAGGCCATAGCGTTTGTGGTAATAAACCGACCAGTTTTCGGCGGCCACTTTGCTGATGCCATACACCGTCGAGGGGTCGAGAAGGGCCGATTGAGGCGTTTCGTACTTGGGGGCTTGCGTGCCAAAAGCCGCAATAGAACTCGGCACAAATACTTTGTTGACTTGGTGGAGGCGAGCTACTTCCAGCACGTTGAGCAGGGTTTGCATGTTGAGGTTCCACGCCCAAAGCGGGTCGGCCTCGCCTTTGGCCGAAAGAATCGCCGCCAAATGATAGATTTGAGTAACGCGGTAACGCTGCACAACGCTGGCGAGCATCGTGGCGTCGGTGGCGTCTAGGCGTTCAAAAATCGCTTGTTGGTTTTCTCCCGCTCGGAGGTCGCTTGCGATGACATTCTCCCAGCCGTAGAGGCGTTGTAAATGAGGCAACAATGCCGTTCCAATCTGACCATTTGCGCCAATCACTAAAATCGTTTCCTGTTTCATAACTGTGGCGTTTTAGCTGATTTTTAACTTTTGATGAAGTATAATTAACGGCACAAAGTTATACAGACACTACTATTGACGTATATATTCCAATAAAATCCATTAATTTTACTGAATATTATTATTTTTAAAGAAAATTTCGCTAAACAGGATTTAATTGAGATAGGATAAAAAGAAAATTTTATGGCACTCGAATCGCTCGATGATATTGACAAAAAACTTCTACGGCTTTTGCAGGCCGACGCCAAGCTCACAACCAAAGAATTGGCCGCCCGATTGGGCCTTACCTTGTCGCCCGTTTATGAACGAATCAGGCGTTTGGAGCAGCTTGGGTTTATCAAACAGTACGTGGCTATTTTGGACAAAGACTTGCTCGGGCAGCCGATTACCATCTTTTGCCAAGTATCAATGCGCTACCACGACAAGGCGTTTATTGAGAGTTTTGAAGAAGAAATTCAAAAATTAGAAGAAGTACAGGAATGTTACCACATGGCGGGGCAAGTGGATTTCTTGTTAAAAATCAACGTAGGGAGTTTGGACGAATACCATAACTTTGTCCGAAACAAATTATCAAAAATTGAAAATATAGGTACGCTCAATAGTACCTTTTCACTTAAAGTCATCAAGCACAGTTGGAGTTATACGGTGAAGTAACTTCACACTAAAAAACAACGTATGAACATGAAACGATTAGTCAAACCATTTCTATACGCCACGGTAGTAATGCTGATGAGCGTGAGTTGCGAACGAAAAGACCCCTGCAACGACGGCTCTTGCTGCGGTTCCACTGGCCAAAAACTAAGCTACATCAAAACTGTAGAAAATGCACGGGCTGATGTAGGTTTTAGCGGTTTAATTATTGAAAATGTAGAAGGTGAACCTCTAATTTGTTATCAGCAACAATCTCTGTATGACGGTAAGTTACAACAAAGCTATAATTTTTATACAGGAAATCCTCAGCCCTTCAAATACCGAGTTTGGGGGAGATTGTATAGTTGTGATAGCTGTCCTAGTGCTGTAATAGGGACATTGAAATATTTCCATATTGACAAAATTGAGAAAGTCAACTAAATCTTCAAAACCGTGAAATAGTACCCAATCCCCCCTTTAACTTATCTAGTATGTAAGAAAACTAATTACCACTCACAATCAAACACTTAGCTTTTTATATACTTACACAATTACCGTTTACTAAATCATTAAAAAAAACAATATTTACTTTAAAAACATAGTACGTACCTTTGGCCATCCATCCACCCTTTTACACGCTGCTGCCTATGAAACATCCCTCATTCTAGTAACAAAAAATTTCACACTAAAAAAACAACGTATGAACATGAAACGATTAGTTATTCCCTCCTTAGGGGCTAAGGGGCTCCTCTACGCCGCCGCTGTGCTACTCCTGACAGAAGGCTGCTTTTCCAGCCCCTTTAAAAGCCGAACAACCACCGTCTTTGGTACAGTGACCGATAACGATACTAAATTGCCTGTAGATAGTGTGCAAATTATGATTACTGGAGGAAAAGGGGGAGTTGCTTCTAATGCCGATGAACTCAAGATAATTTATACTGATAAACAAGGCTACTACTATACCACGATTGATGTTCCTAATAGTTATCACAAAATAACTGTACTAAATAGGTATTTTGATAAATTAAAGTACACTTTGAAATACCGTGGTTATTTTTCTTACAAAGACCGCAATCGAATAGATTATTGTTGTCCTGCAGAAATTGGTTCAAAAACGCAGTACGATTTCATGATGCTTCCCAAATAAAATCAAATTTTAAATTTCAATGTTATGAAAAAAGTATTTAAAAATTCATTGCGAGTTGTTAATACCCTTCTCCTTATTGGGCTGTCTTTTATATCTATGGTGTCAGCTTCGGCTCAAAAAGACAAAGATACCTACCAAAAGCAGATAGACGAGCATATCAATTGATCATTCACCCTTTTACACGCTGCTGCCTATGAAACACCCTTCATTCTAGTAACAAAAAATTTCACACTAAAAAAATAACGTATGAACATGAAACGATTAGTCAAACCATTTTTATACGCCACGGCAGTGATGCTCGTGAGCGTGAGTTGCGAACGAAAAGACCCCTGCGACGACGGCTCTTGTTGTGGCCCATCTCCGCAAAAATTGGTTTTTATTAGATCATTAGATAATGTCAAGGCGGATGTTCAACAGCCGGCAGGTTTACTGATTGAAAATTTTGGTTATGCTGGATTTTGTGTGCTGCAAAGCGATTTGCCACACATAGAAAATTTGGAGTCAACCTATATTGATGGGCAACCCCAGCTTTTCAAATACCGTGTTTGGGGTAAAGTGTTTGAATGCATCAACTGCCCTGTTATCGCGGTTGGCATGCATGTATATTATGTTCAAATTCACAAAATCGAGAAAGTCAACTAAATCTTCAAAACCGTAAAATAGTGCCCAACACTCCCTTTAACTTATCTAGCATGTAAGAAAACTAATTACCCCTCACAGCCAAATACTTATCTTTTTATATACTTACACAATTACCGTTTATTAAATCATTAAAAAAATAATATTGACTTTAAAAACATAGTACGTACCTTTGGCCATCCATCCACCCTTTTACATGCTGCTGCCTATGAAACACCCTTCATTCTAGTAACAAAAAATTCACACTAAAAAACAACGTATGAACATGAAACGATTAGTCAAACCATTTTTATACGCCGCTGCTGTGCTGCTGATGAGCGTGAGTTGTAAGAAGGAAGACCCCGAGCCTGATTGTGGGTGTGACTCCCCCGTTATAAGGGAAATTCGAGATGTACCAGTACAGTTCTTAGGCGATTTTGTATTTTTTGTAAATCGCGACCCTAATTATGTAAGTTACTTTGCGAGTGCTTGTGACAGAACACTTCTAAATGGTTTGGCGGCCTCTCCTCCTGATACTGGTAATTATCAGATAAGTGGATTACTTAAAGCTCCCTGTCTCCCAGATGGAATACAGCCTATTATTCCTTCCTTCCATATTGAATTAACGGCTATTCGTAGCTATCCTTAATTTTTGTTTCACTTATAAATTTCACTGAGATGTCCACATATTTCAACATAAAATACTTATATTCAATATGTTATTTTCTTTTATTTTCAGGGTTTCTATATGCTAAGAAAGCTAAGTATGAGCCTGTGTATTTAAAAGATAAGAACTTAAAACTTCAGGCCGATGCTCAACGATTGACCAATGAAGGTTGGATAGAATTCAAAAAAGAAGCCCGAATTTAGGTTCAGATTGCGCGCCCAATATCTTATGAATTGTACCCCAATCCAACTGGAAGAAAAGTAACTGTTCAGTACTTCCGTCCGAATGGAGACTCCAAAAGAAATCATCCCGAGGAAGTTTTCGATTATTAAATAATATTTTTAGTTTACATAAAAAAGACGATTCTTTTGAGGAATCGCCTTTTCATATAGCCATTATAATAGTTATTTTTTTACTCTACCACAATACGCTTCACAGTACCGTCTTCGTTCTGAACAACACTAATAAAATAAGTACCCTTCACGTTTTTCCCCAAATCCAATTGACCTACGTAATCGCCCGTAAAATCTTTCACTTCTTTTTTAGCGATTTGTTTGCCTTTGGTGTCAGTTACCGAGATGGTCACGTCGCCTTTAGCGGGGGCGTAAAAACGAACGTTCAATTCATTTTTTTCGGGGTTATTAGGATACGCCTCTAGGCCACGGATGGAAGCAGGTTTTCCTGCACCGCTGATGTTGATGTCGCCGTGCCAAAACTCCTTGAATTTGGGTTCAAAATCGCGGCTCCATTCTTCCATGTTACGCTCTAGTTTACGCATCTGAGGCTCAATCCGCTTTTCAACCCGCTGCATACGGTCGGCAAAGGCTTCGTCGTCAAACTTAAACTCGTACGTACGTTCGCTTTTGCGATCACCATTGCGCTCGCGTCGGTCAGACGGCTGCTCGTAGCGATAAATTTGCACGTCGCGTTTGCGGCCATCTTTTGGGATAACGGTAATCTGTTCTTGGTTGCCCCAACGCTCTCTGTCACGTAACACGCTCGAACCCTCCTCAATTTCAACGCTTAAACGGCGATTAGCGGCGGCTTTGCTGTCGTTGCGAAGCGAATCCATGATGGTTTTCACTTTCTTCTCACGTTCTTCTTCCGAAAGACCGTTGTACGTATAAGTCCGCTCAAACGTTTCTACTTTACCGTCTTTCTCCTCCGACATCCGCACGCGAATCGTCACTTTGTCTTTGTCGGCGGCTTTTTCTTCTTTCTTAACGTCTTGCGACATTGCCGTAGTGGCTACTCCCAGCCCTACTACCAGCGCAAAAAAAGTCATGTTTGTTTTCATAGGATTGCTTGGTTGTTAATTGGTGAATTGGCTCCGAAAGTTCGGCAACTTTCAGACGTTGACCGTGTTAAAGTTTCTTAAAATGTGTTAAAGGGTTGACCGAATTGCGTTATTTTGAATGCACAATCGACGGATACGTTTAGAAGGTCGGGGTTGGGAAACGAAACGTTGCATGAGTTGGAAAAAAAATGATGACGAAACAAAAAATACGCTTATTGATTTCTCTGATGGGGCTGGCGGCGCTCAGTCTGATGGGGTTTCAATGGTATTGGATTACGAGTGCGTTGGCGTTGCGCAATGAGCAGTTTGAGCTCAAAGTCTCGGATGCGTTGCAGGATGTCGTCCGTAAATTGGAAAAACAGGAAATCATTTATTTGATTCGACAACGCGAGGAAATCGAACAGCAGCAGCGTAAACTGGAAGCGCTGAATAAGAACCGTTTGGCCCAAAAAACCCAAACACCCAAGCACCGACTGCCCGACGAATACACGGCCTCGGCGGGGCGAGATGGCAACCTGACGGGCACCAACCCGACCGACGCACTGACGCCGCGCAATCGGTCGATGACTGATTTTCAGGCCAATCTTATCAATGAAATTTTACGACAACGCAACGACGAATTGCCGCATATTGAGCGGTTTTTGCGGATTCACGCCGAACAAGAACGAATGTTTGAAGCGTGGTTTGACCAAATGGGGCGGGTACTAATACCCGCTGATACGCTCGGCAATAGCTCGGTGATGATGACGGTGCGTTCGTCGGTGCAAAAAGCCCGTCACCCCCTCGAAAAAAGGGCAATACGTGACGAAAACGAGGCAAAATCAAAAACGCTGGCTTCGCAGACTGATTTGCTGAAAGATGTATTCAAAGACCTGCTGTTTAGCAAACGCCCGATGGAGCAGCGCGTAAACCGTTTGATGATTGATTCGTTGTTGAAAAAATCGTTGGCCGAACGCGGCATTGGGCTGCCTTATGAATTTGCGATTCAAAACAACAATCAGTCGAATGTGCTGTTCTCAACCGTTGCTTACCGCCCCGACACGACGGGGAGCGAGCTGTTTCGGGCGAGTTTATTTCCCAACGAAATCAATACGCTGCCGAGTCAGCTACTGGTTTATTTTCCCGAACGGCAAGCGTTTATTTTACAAAACATGAGCTTTACGCTGATTAGCTCCGCGTTGTTATTATTGGTGATTTTGGGATGTTTTTACGTGGCCGTGACGACCATTTTGAAGCAGAAAAAACTCTCGGATGTCAAAAATGATTTTATCAACAACATGACCCACGAGTTCAAAACACCGCTTTCGACGATTTCGTTGGCCGTGAGCATGGCCCGCGAACAAGTAGAAACGCCGCAAAG
This sequence comes from Runella sp. R5_40, assembly GCF_057652295.1. Taxonomy (NCBI): domain Bacteria; kingdom Pseudomonadati; phylum Bacteroidota; class Cytophagia; order Cytophagales; family Spirosomataceae; genus Runella; species Runella sp. R5_40. Next base: position 602,130 of record NZ_JBYFCH010000001.1, read on the forward strand.
TGAAAAAGCCAAAATCCAGCGGTATTTGGGCATCATTCGAGACGAAACGCAGCGCTTAGGTGGGCACGTAGAGAAGGTATTACAAATGGCGCTCCTCGACCGTGGCGAAATCAAACTCAAACCTACCGAAGTAAACATCCATGACGTGATTGAAAAAGTGCTCAACAATTTGGGTGTACAATTAGAGCAACGAGAGGGCGAAATCGAACTGAGTTTTGAGGCCACCAACGAACTGGTAGAAGCCGACGAGCTGCACCTGACCAATATTTTGACCAACCTGCTGGATAACGCCAACAAGTACTCGCCCGAAGCGCCTCACATTGCTGTTGGCACCCACAACGACGATGATTTTGTCTATGTAAGCGTAAGCGACCAGGGGCGCGGAATGACCAAAGAGCAACAAACCAAAATTTTTGACCCTTTCTACCGCGTTCCGACGGGAAATATTCACGATGTAAAAGGCTTTGGCCTTGGCCTGAGCTACGTCAAAAAGATGGTGGAAGCGCACGGTGGAGCTATCGACGTGGAAAGTAAACTAGGAAAAGGAAGTACATTTACTGTAAAATTGCCATTGAAACATGACTAAACCACCCATCACCCGCATTCTTTTGGCCGAAGATGACCCGAATTTGGGGCAACTTTTACAAGAATACCTCATCAGTAAAGGCTATAAAACAGAATTAGCCACCGACGGGAATGCGGGGTTAAAGGCATTTTTAGACGGGACGTACGATTTATGTTTGTTTGATGTAATGATGCCCAAAAAAGACGGGTTTTCATTGGCCAAAGAAATTCGCCTGACCGACAAAGACGTGCCCATCATTTTTCTGACGGCCAAAAGCATGAAAGAAGATACGATTCAGGGTTTTAAAGTAGGCGCCGACGACTACATCACCAAGCCATTTAGTATGGAAGAATTGCTGCTTCGGATTCAGGCAGTACTGCGTCGTTATCAAAAAACAACTTTTACGTTGGAGGCTCAGCCGAGTGTGTTTCAACTGGGAAGTTATACGTTCGACGCAGACCATCAATTACTCACGAGAAACGGCGTTCCTCAGAAGCTGACTAGCAAAGAATCGGGTTTATTGAAGTTGTTTTGCGAAAATAAAAACCAACCCATCAACCGCAGTTTTGCGTTAAAATTGATTTGGGGAGATGATTCTTACTTCAATGCCCGAAGCATGGATGTCTATATTACCAAGCTACGAAAATACCTCAAAGACGACCCTGCGCTTCAAATTATGAACCTCCACGGCGAAGGGTTTAAGTTGCTGGAAGATGTATAAGGTTTTAGACCTATAAGGTTTCAAAAACCTTATAGGTCTGGTCTGGTTTGTAACTTCATGCAGAGCAACAAGTCTAAACCCTAAAACTTATATGAAAGGATTAGGGTTATTTGAGCCAGATAAATTTTATCATTTGGTAAATCACGCTGTTGGCAGCGAGAATCTTTTTCGATGTACCGATAACTACTATTATTTTCTAAATCGGTATGCCTATCACACGCAGGAGGTATTAAAGACGTATGCGTACTGCCTAATGCCCAATCATTTCCATTTATTAGTTCGTGTATGCTCTTGGGACGAACTTGAAAAAACCCCGAAATTTAAAGGCGACGTACACAAATTTGTAATGCAAAAAATAAGTAATTGGCTCAATGGGTATGCGAGAGCATACAATATTAAATACGAAAGGAAGGGCGCTCTTTTTATCGATTACACCAAACGATTTGAAGTAGATAATGAGGAGTACTTTACCGCGGCAGTGAATTATATTCATCAAAACCCCGTCAATCATGGATTTGTATCACATCCTTATGACTGGGAGCATTCTTCGTACCATGCTTTTCTCTCGCAAAAGAGCACAAAACTAAAGCGCGATGAAGTAGTAGAGTGGTTTGGAGGGACAAACGAATTTCAGAAGTTTCATCAAATGAATAAAGGTAACCTAGATGATCTTATAGAGGGGTTTTAGCCTTATTAGTTTTCGTCTTTAGGTAGGTTTACTTCGACTGGTAGGGGCCATACACCGCCTTGACACGAAACGATTCGGCGGTATCGTCCAGCACCATTATTTGGTACTTTTTGCCGCCTTTTTCGACCCGTATCACCACGTGTCCACCTTCGCTTTGGAGGCGAGGCAATAGGTCAGCAATGGCCGTTTTGGCTTCTGGAAGCAGGTTGGTCATAAATACATCGCGCGGGCCTTTGTAATACTCTTCCGAAAACATCCGCTCAAGCACATCCTTCCCTGGATGCGACGATGCCCAGCTCGGCACCACCATTACACGCGGCTGCAAACGGGTCAACAACGTCCCATTTTGGGAATCAGGATAACCGTGGTGGTCAACGAGTTGTACCTCTACTGGCCCTACCACTTGCGCAATCGGCGTTTCTACATCGTGCCACGCGGGTGCACCAAATCGAATCACCCCTTGTAAATCTCCCCCCGAGAAATAATCGAACTTCCCATAGCGAATCTGAAATACGGCACTGCACATATTTTCGTTGGGAAAATCAGCCGATTTTAGCGAAGGCAGCGGTGGAAAAAGCGGCGTCGTTTGATTACCTGACCCCGTCCACATTTCCCCATTAACGGCAATGTTTCGCACCTCAAAAGGGTATTTTTTGCTCTTCAAAAGCACAAGTTGGTCGTTACTTCCTGCCCGAAAACGCTCAATAGCCATCCCTTTGTGCTGCTGTTGCCATTGCAAAAACCGCCGATAATTACTCACCATCGAATCGGCCGTCATGGGAGTAGGATACGAGTAATCAGGCCAACCTCGGTCAATGATTTTTCGAATTGGAATTAGTTCTCCCACTTCTGTAATTCCAGCCAAGGTATATCCAGCACTCGATTGCTTGGCAACATTGAGAGGTGTGCCCATGTGGTCGTCGTGGAAATGAGAAATTAGGGCGTAGTCAATAGCGGGCGAGGTCTGGTGCGCCAATGCTTTCTGAACATAGCGCGCTATCCACTCCCCTGCCTGTCGTTCGTTGGAGGGTTTTGTTGGGATATTTCGGGGCTTATTCGTCCGCCAATCTCGCGAATTAATAGCGCCCGCATCCACCAGCAAGGTTGTTCCGTCGGGAAATACCAGCAGCGTAGCACTACCTTGTCCTGTGTTGATGTGGTGAATATCTAACCCACCTTCTTTCCACTTCGGCAATGGTTTTCCTACCTGCTGCGCCAAGGAGCAAAGGGAAAAAAGGCAAAGAACAAGGAGCAAAGCCAGCCGTGGGGAGGGTTGCTCACAACCAACGACTGCTGGGAATGTCGAGTGAAGACGGGGTCGCCCGAGCGATGCAGAATGTCGAATATATTGAGCGTAAATCATTTCCGTGGGGAGGGTTGCTCACAACCCGACGACTGCTGCGAACGTGCAGAATGTCGAATATATTGAGCGTAAATCATAATCCAATGAGTAATGAAACGAAAGAAAAAACCTAAACTGGAAACCGTAAACCCTAAGCTAAAAACACCTCTCACTTCACCAATCGTTTGCGCAACAAAAGGTACAATCCTAACGTCAGCAACCATTGTCCAATCATCAAGGGGAAATTGAGCTCGTTCATCATCCAAATGGTCGCCGTAGGAATAGAGCTACTCGGATAGCCCACGACCAAAAACGCGTACAAATTATTAGCCGCATGAACCCCCAAAGGCAATTCCAGACTTCGGTCATACACCGTAAGAAGGCCAAAAAACACCCCTACGCCAATGTAGTAAATCATGGCAATGCCCAATGAACCTGCCGCTTCTACTTCATCGTTGAAACTGTGCGCCAGTCCAAACAAGATAGCGGGAATGGTCACTCCTACCCAAAAATTCCAGGAACCAATGCCCTGCATCAAATACCCCCGAAAAAACAATTCCTCAAAAGAGGTTTGAAAAGGAATAAAAAGCAGCCCCACAATCAACGATGGCAAAAACTCCGACCAGTTGAGGCTTAAACGGTATTTATCAGGAAAAAGTAAATAAGTAACTAGCTCCACAGCTACTGAACAGCCAAGCCAGAGTCCACCCGACGCCGCCACGCGTTTCCAGTTGACTTGCCCCGACGGGACAATCATCGTAAACGGTGAGCGCTTGTGAATGTACTGTACACAAAACCAAAGTGTACCCAAGGCTACGACGAAGGAGAGAAAAACCAACGCCATCACCAAGTAAATAGGCAAAGATAGCTCGTTTGAGCGCAATTCGACCATTGCCCAAGCGCCTGGGATAGACCCAACGACGTTGGCAATAACTACCAGCAAAAAAAACGCTACGTAAAGGCCAAGGCGGTTGTCGCCTTGCTTGGAAGCGTCAATAAAGGAGTTGGGTTGAAGGGGAAGCATAGGGGTATTTGCAGTAATTTAAGACATTTTGTCATTAATAAAAAATGAAAATTTCGCCAATTGCGACATTTTGTCATTAAAATTATCAAAAAAATCGCGTGGTACAGGATTTGACCTTAGTAAGGCGTTGATGCAGTAAAAAAAGTCAATAACTAGCACAACTCAATTACAAACAACATAAAAACTTAAAACTACTAGCAACCATGGCAACTTTAGTAAAAACCAACGGCAACTTCCCCACTTTGTTCGGCAACGTATTCGGAAAAGATTTTAACGAGCTTTTTGCTCCCGCTAACTTGACAAACTACGGTGTCCCTGCCGTAAACATCGTTGAAGGCGAAAGCGGATTCCGTCTTGAGGTAGCTGCTCCAGGTTTGAAGAAGGAAGATTTTAAAATCAACTTGGAAAATAATGTGCTGAGCATTTCGGCTCAAAAAGAGCAAAAAACCGAAGAAAACACCGAAAAATATACGCGCAAAGAGTTTAGCTTTAACAGCTTCCGCCGCTCTTTCACGTTGCCGAATACCATCGACGGCGAGAAAATCGTAGCTACTTATACCGACGGGGTGTTGAACGTAGAGCTTCCTAAAAAAGAAGAAGCGAAGAAAACTCCTCGCTTGATTGAAATTGCGTAAGTACGTTTGTAGGTTGGGGTCGAATGTATATCGCGGTACTCATACCGCGATACACAAATTAGAATGTGCGTCGGGGTACTCATACCCCGACGTTTTTTTTATAACAAGACTATATCGTTGGCGTTGGCGACTTCAAAGTTTTGGGTACGTAGATTTTGGACAATCACCACAGAAGATTCACGGGCTTTGGCCACTGCTACCAAATTCCCTTCCGAATTAAGCAACTCCACCACTTCGCCCGCTTCAAAATCGCCCGCTACGTTTTTAATCCCAACGGCCAAAAGGCTTTTCCGATTTTGAAGGGCTTGAGCAGCGCCATCGTCGATGGTAATACGGCCCGCCACCAAACTCCCACTGCCCAACCAGCGATTACGCGCCGAAAGGCTATTGTCTTGAGGAGCAAAAACGGTTCCTGTTTCTTCACGAATCGCGTGCAAAATGCCATCGGGTTCGTTCATTCCAAAAATAATGGTACGAATACCCATACGCGTCGCCAACTTGGCAAACGTCAGTTTCGACGTCATCCCTCCTAAGCCTACACTTGATTTATCGCTTCGCACAAACTGAAACACGTCATTGACCTGCGACACGCGCGGAATCACTTGGCCTTTATCATCCAGCAAACCTCCTACCGACGTACAAAGCATCAGGGTATCTGCCCCAAACCCTACGGCGATAAGCGTCGCGAGTTCGTCATTGTCCGAAAATTTTAACTCGTGGCTACTGACCACGTCGTTTTCGTTGACGATTGGAATGATGCCGTTTTCCCACAGTTCTTGAAAGGTATCTTTCATTTGTAAAAACTGGTCGCGGTTGGCAAAGTGTCCGCGTTCGCACAGGCTTTGCGCTACGGGAATATCATAAGGCGAGAAAAACTGCGCGTATTTGTTCAACAACAATAAGTTACCGATGGCCGCTGCCGCTTTGCGTTGGGTGATTTCTCCCGCGTAACTGCGGATGTATTGTTTCCCCGCCGCCACGGCTCCCGACGACACAATAACGACGTGGTAGTCGGTGTATAACTGCGCTACTTGGCGGGCAATTTCCACCATCACAAGCTGATTGAGTTCTCCGTTCGCTTTGGTGATGGCTGCACTTCCGAATTTTAAAACTAAGATGGGCTTTGACATACAACTCGTAATCTTTGCCGCAAAGGTACAAAGGCTGACCCAAAGAGTACACTGCCACTGCTATAATTAGCAATTATCGAATTACTTCATTAGAATCCCCCCTTCTCCCCCTTTTTTCAAATACTACTTCCATTCCTTAAAACACATCAGTTCATTGTGAAGAAAATCTGGTCTATTCTTTTGCTTCTCGTCTGTACATACCACACGTATGCCCAAAAGCCCAACATCATTGTTATTTTGACCGACGATATGGGAGTTGGTGACCTCGCTTGCTACGGTGGCAAGGTACTCCCGACCCCACACTTAGACAACTTAGCGCGAAACAGTATTCAGTTTACCAACTATTACAGTGCATCTCCTATTTGCTCTCCGTCACGTACGGGCATTCTTACAGGTTCGCACCCCGCCAAATGGAAGATTACGAGCTTTTTACAGACAAAAAAAGGGAATGCTGAATGCCAACAAGCCGATTTTTTGACCCTTGAAGCGCCCTCTATTGCTAAGATTTTACAAAAAAGTGGTTATAAAACGGGGCATTTTGGCAAATGGCACATGGGAGGAGGAAGAGATGTAAAAAATGCTCCAACCATCCCTCAATATGGTTTTGACGAATGGAGTAGCACCTGGGAAAGCCCCAATCCCGACCCAATAATAACCTCTACCAACTGGATTTGGGCTGATTCTGACAGCGTGAAGCGTTGGAGTCGGACGGCCTATTTTGTTGATAAAACGTTGGCATTTTTACAAAAACACAAGGGCCAACCTTGTTTTATCAATCTTTGGCCTGATGATGTTCATACGCCTTGGGTACCATTTAAAGATGACGTGGCCAAATACCCAGACGGCCCTGCCGACGAGCGCAATTTCAAGGCTGTCATGGAGGTATATGACCGCGAAATTGGCCGACTTATGGAAGGGTTAAAAAAATTGGGTATTGATCAAAACACCCTCGTTATTTTCACAAGCGACAACGGCGCATTACCTACCTTCGATGGCGCACGTTCGGTCAATTTCAGGGGCTCAAAACTTTCTCTGTACGAAGGAGGCATTCGAATGCCGTTTCTTGTGCACTATCCCGCTAAAATCAAGAAAGGCAAAGTGGATTCCTTGTCGGTGCTTCATGCCAACGATTTATTTCCCTCTCTTTGCGCTTTGGCTGGGGTAAAAACCGACGCTAAAGTTGATGGCAAAGACAAGCTAAAAACCTTGCTTGGTCAACCCTCCAAAGAAGCACGCACGCTATTCTGGGAATATGGCCGCAACGAAACGTCTTTTCGGTATCCCGAAGGGAAAGACCGTAGTCCTCAGTTAGCGGTGCGAGAAGGAAATTGGAAACTATTGATGAATGCCAACGGCAGTGACGTCCAGCTCTATAACCTTAAAACAGATAGTGCTGAACGCCAAAACGTAGCAGCAGAAAACCAAACCATCACCGAACCGTTAAAAAACAAACTCTTGCAATGGTGGGGGGCTTTGCCTCGTTAATGCTCAATCGTCAATTCATCTTTTACCTTCCCATCTGGGTCGAGGCAACGATACACGAGGCGGTTGCCGTCGATGCGGATGTGCTGATACACAGGGCCGCTTTGAAAACGCGCCGCTGCATAGGGCTCCTCGGGCCATTCTTTGTGCTGGCTTGGAATGCTAATGGAAATGGTATAAATCGTCCCGTTTTTTGGGGTTTCTACTATTTTTTCTGCCTTCATAGGCTTGCTGCGCATGTAATAATGCACGTGCCCGCTCATGACCATGTCCACGTGGTAACGGTCAAAAAGAACGCCCCACTCTTTGCGGATTTGCGAATAGTCTTCTTCAAAATTATACGGCGGAAAATGCAGCATCACAAACTTCCATTTGGCTTTTGAATTGGCCAATTGCTGTTCTATCCAAGCCGTTTGTTCGTGGTTCAAAAACGTCCCGTCAATCATCACAAAAAGGGCATTTTGGTACTCAAACGAATACGTGCGCTCTTTGGGCAACTGCGCAGGCCCGTTGGTAGGCAAGCTAAAAAGTTGTTGGTACATCGCTGCCCCAAGGCCGTCTTGGCTATCGTGGTTGCCTGGAATGGGCATCAGCGGTTTGTAACTCAAAACATTGCCTGAATGATGAAAAAACTCGTCCCATTCGTCGCGGTTCAGGCCCGTACTGACCAAATCTCCGATGATAGAATAAAACGAAATTTCGGGGTGGCGGGCTAACGTTTTTTGCGCCATTGCTCCCCAATCGGGCGACTTGTGGGTATCGCCAAACCAAATGAACGAAAAGCCTTCGGGTGTCGCAGCTTGGGTTTTAAACGACGCTACATCCGACCAGCCACCGCTCGCCGAACCTACGCGATAGTGATACGTAGTGGCGGGTTGCAATCCTTTCAAATGCGCCGAAAAATGATTGATGTAACGGTCGTTGCGAAGAAGTCGGTCTTCAATCGTTATCATTGAGGCTTCTGTCCGCAGCGTATCTGTTGTTTGGGCTTTCCAGTAAATTACTTGCCCTTTTGTTACGTTAGGTCGCGTGCGCCACTGCACGTCCATCGTCGTTTTGGGATCGCCGCTGAGGTTGAGCACTACTTGGTCAGGATGCGACTGCGACGGGTAAGGCGTCTGTCGAAATGCGTTTTTTAAATGGGCTTCCCGCGCCCGTCCCCGAATCGTCGTAAAGAGTATTTGGCCTTTCAATGCTTCAGGGACTTCTTCCAGTACCAAATCGTCCCAATCGTGGTAAGTAAACGCGCCTACTTTCATTTCGTGGAACTGTTGATTGGCTGGCGATACCCGCGAAATCTTTACTTTCTCACCCTTTTTTTGGGGACCGACACTGATAAAATAGACTGGACGGTGTTTATCAAATCCGTTTATTCCCAACTGAACAGTTCCCTTGTTAAACTTCTTTTGCCAAACTTCGTAGGTATATTCTTCGTTTTTGACTTGCATGGTAGTTTTTTGGAAACCACTTTTTGCCAACCAAAACGGAGGAACTTTCTGGGCTTGGTCGCGCATGAGCGAAACCACCACGGGCACGTTTACCTCAAACGTCCAATAGCGCGTCGCTAAAATTTGGCGTTCTTTTGCCGACAAAAAATCAAGAATGTATTCGTCCGAAATTGTGTCTAACTGAGCGGGAGTCAATTGTTGGTACAAGCGCGTCACCGCGCCGTCGAGTACTTCTTTGACCGTGGTTTGGGCTTGGAGTTTGAACGTAAAAAAAGCAAGAAAAACGAATGGTGTGAGAAAACGTAATCGCATAAAAATCAATTAATTAAAACTTATCTATATCTTCCCGAAAGTTACCACCTTCCCGAAAGTTTAAAACTTTCGGGAAGGTAATAGTTCCTACTTCGCAGGATACTGCTTTTCGAGCCAAGCAACGATTTTTGAAAACACATCTACCGCCGCCGATGCACTCATCCCGTGTTTTTCTTTTGGGTAAAGCTCTAACTGAGAAAGTGTTCCCAGCGATTGTAGTTTTTTATGGAGATTTTCGGCCTGACTGACATTTACCAACGGGTCTTCAACCCCGTGGAAAGAAATGGTAGGCACCGATGTTTCTTTGGTCAAATGTAATAACGGACTTGCATCAACGCAGATTTGGGCTTTGTGGTCGGGTGTTCCCAGAAAGCGAATGACGGTATTGTCGGCATCGCTGCCGTCGGGACGGATGGTTTTGTCCGTCAAGTCGGTAGGCCCCCACAAATTGACGACGGTTTTTACCTGTTTTTTCGCGTCGTGTTTGTAAGCGTACAGCATTGCCAAATGCGCCCCTGCGCTGCCGCCCATGAGGGCAAATTCGTTGCCGTTAAAACCGTACCGTTTTGCCTTGCTCGACAAAAATTCAAGTGCTTTTTTGACATCTTCAATTTGAGCAGGGAAAAGGTTTTGACCCTCTTTTACCAAACGATAATTGATAGAAACCACCATGTAACCCCGATTCCCGACCAACTCTTCAATCAACTGTTTGGGAAACTCGCTTTTATCTCCTCGGCTCCACGACCCTCCGTGAATATAGACAATCAGCTTGGTGTTGCTGTTGTGATTATCGGGATAAAACGCATCAAGCAAATTCTGTTTTCCTTCAGCATCACCATACGCCACATCCAACAGCGACTGATAGCTTGGTTTCTTGGGCAACGAGGCCGCATTTTGGCTCAGTCCATTTCGCCAGCCGTTGGCATTTAAGTACTTTACCAATGCTTCGGGCTGGTCGGTTTGAATGCCATTGACGCCTTTCTGAAGCGCATTGTTCCATGCTTCGGGGCCTTCCGAAGGGCTTTGAACATCTAACCAAACGCTCACGCCCTCACTTTGGGCGGCTTGCACCATTTCTTTGTCATAGATGTTATCAAGCGCCTCGATTTTGACTTGTCCCAGAAAATACCGCAGTTGGTCTTTGTTTTTCACCTCGTCAAACAAGCTCGTCATCAACGGCATTTGGGGAGCCACGCTTCGCCATTTTTTGTAGTCGGGGACTTTGTTCAAATAGACCACTATTTGATTTTCCATTCCCTCCGCCTGAATCTGTTTCCAGGTTTCGGCTACGTCCGCATTTTTAAAATCGAGGTAGATATGAATGCGGTTTTTGCACAAACGCAACACCTCCCGAAACTCAGGGATTCGGTAGGCCGTTGGGTCGTCGGCTTTGGGATTTTTGAGTTGAAGCGATTGAAGTTCGGCCCACGTTTTGTCCGATACGTTGCCTTTTCCATTGGTCATGCGGTCAACGGTGGCATCGTGGTGAATCATCAAAATACCATCTTTGCTCGTCCGTAGGTCAATTTCAACGTAATCAGCGCCGCTTTTGATGGCTTCTTCGTAAGACGCCAAGCTATTTTCGGGAACATTGACGTGGTTGCCTCGGTGAGCAATGACCACCAATTTATTCTTGGAGGTAGGAAGAACGGGAGCTGTTTGAGCAACTCCCGTAAAAATGCTAAGTAGCGCGATAAGCAGTGTTATCGCATACCTTTGGGCATATTTCATAGAAAAACGAATTAACTATCTCAGTTGAAAGGGCGTCTTTGCATCATGTTCTGACATGAGCTTATTGAAATACTCTTCCAGAATGACAGAGTACTCTGGAGCCATTTCAGTTGCTCCCAGTCCTACCAACAATTCGTCAAATTCCTCTTTCGATAGCTTGTTGCTTAATAGCTTATCGACTAGGTACTCTGGACGGGAGTGTTCCATGGTCATTTGTTTATACAGTATATCTAAAGTACGCCAAAGACTACCCAAAAGACTACTTTAAAGCACCTTTTTCTGGTCTGTCAGAAATACACGGGTACTTACCGTGTAGGTTCCTCCCTCTGGGTTTTTATATTTTAAGTCAACGTAAAACGCTTTGTAGCCGCTGCTTGGGTAGTTTTCTTTTAGCTTGATTTTTGACGTATTCGAGACTCCCAACGACTGACTTGTCCACTTCTCGTTTCTAAAATCTTTGTCTGCCGAAGTAGCCGACCATACAATCGCATCGACTAAACCATCACTTGCCGTATTTATACTCAATTTCACGCCTTTACGGCTCGACGACGCCTTCCATTTTGGGGTTGGATACGCACGGTTGTTGATGGTCGTTCCAAAAAAGGCGCTCAATGCTTCCAATGCTTGCGCTCCTCCACCCAAATCGTGCCCTGCGTTGGGTACGTAGTGAATCATGTTTTGTCCAGGAATCTGGTCATAGTAATGTTTGATGGCATCCACCGTCCAGTATTCGTCGTTGGTGCCAATGAAAATGATTTTGGGCACTGTCAACTTTGCACGGTACGAATACGGGTCAATCATCGTCGTAATGGCGGCTCCTTTGGGCGTATTGGCCGTTTGGGGAATCTCCAACTTTACGTAATCTTCGATTTGAACACTATACTCACCGTAGCTTTTGAGCTGATAATCAAGCGTTGCTGGCATGTTGAGCATGTCAATCACCATCGGCCCGATGGCCTTTACACGCGCATCGTCAATCGCTGCCGACAGCCACGTTGTCCATCCACGTTTTGAAGCGCCTGTCACTACAAAGCTATTAACCTCGTGGTTGAGTTTTTGTTTTGAAAATGCCTGCACGGCGTCCATGGTTTTTACCGCACTTTTCACCATCGGAAACAACAACGGCCAGGTATAATCGCCGTCCTTTTTGAAGTTGTGCAAGGTGTAAGAAATGAGCGCATCTTCGGTCAATTTGCCATAAAGTGGTTGGTTAGGCGCTTGTTTCAACAATACTACAATGGCTTTATTTTTGGAAGAAATCCCCGCCAGCGGCAACCAAAGCTTGTCTTTGGTACTCCAGTTGGGTTGCTCGTCTTTATTGGAACCACCCGTAATAAACAACAGCGCGCCATCGTGGGTATTTTCTTTGGGAACAAACACCGTAAGCTGGTGACGCCACGTAATTCCTCGCCATTTTTGGGAAGTCAAGAGAAGGTTATAGCCCGTCACGTCACCCATCGGAAACGAGTCTTTCAATTCCCACGTAAAGGTATCGTCACCGTTGTTGATGTAACTTTTTAGAGCAGTTTCGGGGGTAACGTTTGCTTGTTGGGCCCGAAGTAGCGGCGTAGCAACCCAAACGATGGCCGCTATCAAAAAGAGTTTAAAAAATGGCTTACGCATTATGATTGGAGTTAGAGAGTTTTAGGGTTATAAATGAATTTTTCGTTCTTTGAGCAATTTCAACAACAACTCGGGCTCGTCGGTTTGCACCACGTTTGCTCCGTGTTTGAGAAGCTGCCCCAGTGCCTCGTCAGTTTTGCCTGCCCGAAGCGCCGCATCCACGGGACCCAGTGCATTTATCCAAACCCGCGACGAATGTTTTTTGATGGTTCCCACCACTTCGGGGGTATAAAACGAGAAGTCGATGTGGACAATTTCGGGCTCAAACAACGCAATGGCCGAATCGGCTTCGGACAGCGAATGTGCCCGTGGCATCATCATGTAGCGTTTGTTTTTCTTGTCAACGTACTTCAGGATTTCGTAATCACTATCAAAGAAAATGACAATATCTTCGGTCTTGGTTTTTTGTATTACCTCCAAAACCGCGTCCATTTTGTCAGTTTTCAGGTCTAAATCGACTAAAATATGGCCTTTTGCCAACAAAAGCGCTTCTTCCAGCGTCGGAATTTTTTCAGTGGTTGCTTTGCCATTTTCAACCAAAAAAAGCTGATTAAGCTGCGCAAAAGTCATTTCTTCTAACTTTCCCTTGCCCGTTGTGGTGCGATTGACCGTCCCGTCGTGCATAATGACGGGTACACCGTCGGAAGTTACTTTTACGTCAATCTCCAAAATATCTACCCCTAGCCGTATCGCTTCTTTGATGGCGGGAATGGAGTTTTCGGGAAATTGGTTGTGCGCTGCTCGGTGCGAGGCCACCAGTACGGTAGTCGATTTTGGGTTCAAGAAATCTTTTTTGATGTCTTTGACGTTTCGTTGTCCCCAAGCCGTCCCTATCGACAACCCCATTATACTCCACCAGAGCCACTGTTTTTTCATCATTTTATCGTTCAATTATTGCGCCTTTGGACTCTCTTTGACGAGTTTTAAGGCTTGTTCCATGTAAATTTCGGCAGTCATTTCTCCCAAACTGGTTCGGCTCACGTACTCATAGCGTTTGAAACTATTGAAATCCACTTTGGTGAGCATGTACCCAAAGGCGTCGTTGGTAAGGCCAAACAAAAACGGCAATTTAGTATTCATGTTTCGCTTTAGGTAATAGCCAATGTTGGGCAAAGCTTCTCCTGGAATGGTCAGGATTTGGGCAGGGCCAATGTTCAATAAATTCACCTGCGTACTCACGCTGGCGTCTTTCGCGTTGGGGTGTTTGAGGGGTGAGTTTTTAAGAATATAGCGCATCAATTCAGACTCTACAGGAAACTCTACCGTGCGCGCCGTGCAGTATAGAGCAGCATTTTCGAGGGCAGGTGCGGGAGTAACAATACGCAGGGCTTCGTCGGCCAGCAGCTCGCCGATTCGGATACATTCTTCCCACGTATTGGCTTCGTTGTTCGACTCGCGACGGTTATCAGCCGTGACCATTCCTCCTTGGGCACTGTTCATAAACAAGGCTATTCCGCCCACTTTTGATTCGATACGATCGTACAACGGCCCGCACATATCGGGACTCATAATTCCTCTTCCTGACCCAATGATTTCGGGGTGGATGGCGTAGTTGACCAACGTTGCAATCGTTTTACCTTGTTTATTGGTCGCCTGAATCACGCCACAACGCGGGTCGTATAGCTGCGGAGCGTAATAATTGTACGCAATTTGGCCTTTGGCTTCCCCCACCGCAATTTTCAGCGTGGCAGGTTCCAATTTTGAAACTGCCTCATTGACGGCATCGGCGATTTTTTTGACACAATCGTCCAAGTACTTCAAATCGGCCGACGACTTGCCCGTCTGGTCAGGAAACGCGTACGCATCGGGGCCACTGTGGGTGTGGGTGCAGCCAATCAACACATTTTCGGGAGGAATGCCTTTGATGAGCGCCCGTGATTTATTGCCCAACACCGACGACCAGCCAAGGTTATCGACGCCCACAATTGCCACGCGCGTTCCCCCTTTTTCGAGTACCATCACGCGGGCAAATAAGTCACCTTTTTTCTCCGTGGTGGGCTTAGGCGTACCTATTCCTCCCGAGGCAGGAAGCAGTGGATTGGGCGTGATGACCCGCAACGCCGCTCCCACGCGCAGATCCTGCGCTATGCTCGCCACTGCCAACCAACTCCAAGCGATTACGCCAAGTATTATTCGTTTTTTCATGTTGTTTTCTGTTTGGGGTTTAAAGTTGCTTCTTCTTCGCTGGTCGGGTTGTGAGCAACCCTCCTCACTGTCATTCGACATTCGCAAACTCGTCGGGTTGTGAGCAACCCTCTGCACTGAATGAAGACAGCAGCCCTCCGCACTGAGTAAGCAACCTTCTCACTGAAACTCTCCTAAAGAGCATACGGTAAACTTACATTTGTGGACTATTGAATAAAGGTATGTGCAAAAAAAGGTGGAAAGTTTTCCACCTTTTTTTATTCTCTTCAACTCTTATTCTTACCAAGGTTTGCTTGTTCCTTGGGCTACCCAAGGCTTCGACCATGGGCTATTTTTACCATCTGCCGCCGAAAACTCGGTTTGTTCTAGTTTACTCATCGCACTTTCGGTATTCACCTTGTTCAAATTACGTTCGTCGAGCATGTAGAAAAACCGAACTGGCAATACTTTGCGCTTGGCTTGTGGCCCTGCTACCAACGCAGGAAACCCTGTTCTGCGGTAGTCAAACCATGCTTCTTGCGCCGCCGTCCAACTCGAAATCCATTTTTGCTCGATGATTTGTTTCAACGTGCCGTCGTATTTCACCCCATCTCCTGCAATGTAAGTAGCATAGCTGCTTCCTACGCCCCAAGTATCTAAAGAGGCTTTTACTCCTGCTTCATAATGCGTTTTGGCATCGCCTACCGCCCAGCCTTTCAGCGCAGCTTCGGCCAAAATAAACCGTATTTCGGCAGCCGACATCAAACGCGACTTCAAAAGTGTTCCTTTCGCTTGTTTGTAAATGTCGTTCAACCACGATACGTGCGGGTTATTGGCCGCTTGTTCGGCGGTTGGGCTGAGGTTGTAAGAAGCTCCCCCCACAATCGCCGTTGGAAGACCCACGTACTCGTTGGTATTATAGTCTTTTCCAGCCACTTTATCGGGCGACAAATAGCGTTTGCTACCGTCGATTTTGTCCGTTCCTTTGGGCAAAGACGGATCCACTACCAACTGAATTTTCACCTTATTGGCCCAAACTCCCAGGCGCGGGTCTTTGATTGCCAACAATCTATCTACAAACGTAGCCGCCATTTTGATACGACGGTAGTTACTTTCGCTGGCATCATAAATGGCGTTGGCAGGCCAAGAATCGTCGTTGCTATTTCCCGCAAAAGGCATGGCGCAGTCGTCAGCAATAGCCGTGATAATGGGGTACTGCGTCGCATTTCCTACAATTTTTTCAATACCTGCTTTGGCTACATCAGGTTTTTTGCTCGAAATACGCATGTAATAACGCAACGCCAAGGAGTTGGCTAACTTACGCCATTTGGCAGGCGCTCCCGCATAATAAACATCGGCTGTACCAACAGTTACGGGATAGTCTGTCGCATTTTTGGAGAGCAAGGTGTTTGCTTTCTCAAGGTCGGCCAAAATTCCCGTGTAAATCGCCTCTTGCGAATCGTACGAAGGGAACGTATTGGCAGCACCGCCATCGGCTCCTTTCAAAGCCGAAGTGTAAGGCGCATCCCCCCAAAGGTCGGTAATCAACCCAAACATCATAGATTTCATCACCAGCGCGATGCCTTGGTGCAACTCTGAGTTGGTAGCAATGGCACGGTCATAGACGTATTGGTTGTTACGCAAAATATCGTAGTAGCCCGCCCAGCTTTGGCTTCCGCCCCAATCGTACTCGTTGTGGCCGCTACTCCAGCCGTCTTTTTGGGTATGCTGCATCACGCCTGCAATGTCTTGGTAGCCCAAGTTGACAAACGCTTTTCCGCTTTCGGTCAAAACGGTTGATAACACCAAGTTTGGATTGGCATTAGCGGGGTTGACGCCGTTGGGGTTTTCGTTGAGTACAGTTAAATCTTTACAAGAAAATACCGTACAAGAAAACAAAAGCACCAAGCAAGTTGATTTAAAGTTCTTGATTTTCATTGCCTTACTATTGTTTATGTTTTCTTAGAATGTGAGACCCAATTTAAAACCGACTGGAATAACCCAAGGATTGACGTTGTAGCGTTCGATACCTTGTTTAAACTGGCTTCCGCCGCCTTGTACACCTGATTCTTGCTGGAATGCCATTTCTGGATCAATGTTGATTTTGGCGGCTGTCCAAAGAATGATGTTACGGCTATAGACCGAGAAGTTGGCACTTTGTACACCCACTTTTTTCAACCAGCTCTGTGGCAAATCGTACCCAAGCGTAATTTCACGCAGCTTGAGGAAAGAGGCATCGTACAAAAACGCTCTCGTAAACGACCAAGCGGTACTTCCTGCAAATGGTAAAACCAACGTCCCTGTTTCTCCCAAGTTTTCTTTGAAACCTGTTGGATTTCCGTTGGCATCGTAGCCCGTTGCTATTACTCCAGGAATAAATACTCCTCCGTAAGGAAGCGTGTAAGGACCATACTTAAACGGATACCCACCATAATCAGGCGTTGGCCCACCTACCAACGGGAAGTTGTTGCCGTTGATGAGCACCATTTTGTCTTGGTTTGCCACCAAATAATCGCGGAGGGCTTTTCCCGTCAACCCATTAGGATTGAATAGTTTATCCAAGAACAACTGCGACTGTCCGTTTTCTTCCCCGAAGCGATAGGTTTGTGACACAAAGTCGCCACCATTACGCCAGTCGAAAGACATACTCAAGCTAAAGCCTTTGTACGAAATCGAGGTCTGCAAGCCCATGATAAATTTGGGGTTGAAGTTCCCGATTTTGTTTCTCGTATTGATGGCATCAATCGACTGCCACTTGCCCGTTTGATCCAAAATAGGGTAGCCATAATACGGCGATTCTTTGCTTTCAACCGTCACTACTTTGGCGTCATAAATATCTCCAATCTGCTCACCTACGTACGTCCAAGCACCTCCTTTGGCATCTGTCCAGAGTGTATAGTAAGGCAAGTCATCCGAAAGTTGCTTGATGGTGGTACGGTTGCGGGTCCAGTTAGCATTGATGTCCCAGCGCCAGTTGTTGCGGTCGATGGGCGTTCCACCCAACACAAATTCAAAGCCTTTGCTCACCAAAAGTCCTGCATTGATGTTTTTAAGGGTATAACCCGACGACGGCGGAAGCTTAGTACTTAGAATCTGGTTGCGGTTTTCTACCATGTAGTACGTACCAGAGAAGCGCAAACGATTTTTGAACAAATTGAGATCAATACCACTTTCGTACGACGTTACAATTTCTGGTTTGAGGTCAGAAATTAGGAGCGTACCTGGCGTACTGAGGCGCGGCACACCATCCCAAGTACCAGCGTTGCCCAGCGTTCCGAGCAACTGGTACGGGTTGGCGTCGTTACCTACCTGAGCAAATCCTGTACGAAGTTTCAACATACTGATTTGGTTGGTCAACGGAAGCATTTCGTTCACCAACAAGCTCAATGAAGCCGATGGATAGAAATACGAGCGGTTGGCCGCTGGGAGCGTACTTGACCAGTCGTTGCGGGCAGTTACGTCCAAAAACACCATGTCTTTGTACCCAATGTTTGCCAATCCGTAGCCACTATAAATAGCTCTTTGGAACCACGAACTGTTGTAGTCAAGGTTAGCAGGGGCAATGTTTTGGATGGTGTAAACCCCTGGCACAATCAAACCTGTCCCACTTTTGGTGGCATTGGTGACGTTTGAGCCTTTTTGGTAACGGGCATTTCCACCCACCGAAAACGACAAGCTTATGTCTTTGATGTCTTTCTTGTAAGTCGCCAAGAAATCAGCATTGCTTTCAAAGTTAGCGATGTTGATGATTCCGTACGCACCACGCGGGTCGTTGGTGTAGCTATTGGCTACCTTCATTTCGCGTTTTTCGTTGTAAGTATCTATGGCATAGCGGCCCATCAAACTAATTTCGGGCGTAATCTGCCATTCTGCTTTGATGTTTCCAAACGCACGATCGCGCACAAAACTGTTGTTTACTTCGTAGGCTAAGAAGTACGGGTTATTCCAAATACCCTTAAACTGCGAGCGCTGCTGCAACCCTTCCTGCCCTGGCAACCAGTAGTTTTCTAAGTCACGGATATCTGTATGCGGCGACACAGCATAGGCCCATTGGAGCGGGTTGGCACCTCGGTTTCCTGCGGGGCGGTTGTTTGAGTTGGAGCGGCTCAAATCTAAGTTGGTACTCACCCGCAGTTTGTCGCTTACTTTGACCGATGTATTTAAGTTGATGGTATTTCTAAACAAATCAGAATTGGGGATAATGCCCTTGTGCTGCATGTTTGAATACGACAAGCGATAGTTGAACATATCGGTGCTGTTGGCAATCGAAACGCCGTTGGTGGTTGTCACCCCTGTTTGCACAAAGTTTTTGACGTTATTTGGGTGCGACACGAGCGGCATTTTCATGGGCTTTCCATCCGCGCCAATGGGGCTGTTCCATTGTACTTCTTCGTAGCCTTTGTCCAAAGCTGCGCCGTAAGTAGCCGCAACGTTTTCTTGAATCAAACCTCCAAATGGATTACTCAAAGGTGTGCCACTGATGGCAGGTGGAATGGCCGAAAACTGCCCTGTTCCAAACTGAGTTTGCCATTTCAAATACTTAAATGGTTTGTCAAAAACCGTATTAGACGTAATCGAAACGGTCATTTTTTTGGCTTTAGAGCCGCTTTTTGTGGTTATAAGCACCACGCCGTTCCCTGCCCGCGAACCATACAACGCCGCCGCACTTGGCCCTTTCAAAATCGACACACTTTCGATATCGTCTGGGTTAAGGCTCGAAATAGAGTTCCCAAAGTCAGCACGGTTATCGTTCCCGACTTGGCTAATGTTGTTGAGGGTGTTGGCCAACGGCACCCCATCAACCACAAACAAAGGCTGGTTGTCGCTGCTCAACGAAGTAGCACCGCGAATCACCATACTCACCGATGACCCCGTACCGCCCGTTGAGCTGATAGTCACCCCAGCCACTTTTCCTGCCATGGCGTTCAAGACGTTTTCTTGGGCCACGCGGTTCAGGTCTTTGCTGTCGATTTTACCCACAGAATACCCCAGTGATTTTTCTTCGCGCTTGATACCCAAGGCGGTTACGACCACTTCTTTCAGGTTTTCAATCCCAGGCGTGAGCACAATGTCCACCACATTTCGGTTGCCGACGACTACTTCTGAGGCATCATAACCGACAAACGAAAATACCAACGTTGGATTAGCGCCGCTGACTTCGATGCTGTACGCTCCAGTGGCGTTACTGGTCGAACCCTTTTGGGTTCCTTTCAAGATTACATTGACTCCTGGCATAGGAGCACCGTCTTCTTTGGAAGTAATTTTTCCAGTGACGGTTCGTGTTTGAGCTATGGCTTGGGAAATACATAGCCCAACTACCAACATCATCATCCCCAAATACCTCAGCATCTGAGAAGGTGTAGAGTTTTTAATCATGTCATTAATTGGTTAAGTAGTTGTATTATTCCCTTTTACGTATGCCAAAGTAAAAAGGGCTATCCACATTTACCTTTTTTTACAACCAATTGAAATAAAGTAACATAAAAGCCATTTTGGAAACATTTAGATAAAAAAAAGGGCAGAAATATTCTGCCCTTTTTTTGTTCAACTAACCCAAAAAATTACCAAGGCTTATTCGTCCCTTGAAGAACCCAAGGTTTCGACCATTGGCTATTTTTTCCTCTTAAACCAGAATGTTTTGTTACCTCTAATTTATTGATAGCTGCGTCAGCGTTGGTACGGTTGAAGTTTACTTCATTGTCTCCGTAATTGAAACGAACTGCCACAACGGGCTCGGCCGAAGCAGGCCCTGCTTTCAACGCTGGCAAACCTGTACGGCGGTAATCAAACCACGCTTCGGTTGCCATTGTCCAGTTGGCAAGCCACTTTTGCTCCATCACTTGCGCCAAGGTATTGTTAAATGCAACCCCTGGTTTAGCTATAAACGCATCATACTGCGAACCTACTCCCCAAGTTTCAAGAGAATTTTTGACACCCGCATTGTAATTCGCCTGAGCCGTTCCTACCGACCAGCCTTTCAAAGCTGCTTCGGCCAAAATAAACGACGCTTCGGCCGATGATGCCAAACGCGCTTTCAACAATCCACCGCTGCTTCCACGATATACCTCTGCCAACTGAGATACGTGTTGGTTTTGTACAGTTTGGCCAGGCGTTGGGTTGTTGTTGTACGTATCAGGCTGGATAAGCCCCGCAGGTACACCCACATACTCGCCCGTGTCCAACGTACCTTTATACAACTTAGGATTATAATGACGCGTATATTTTGTCCCTTTTTTCACCTCAGCGAGCAACACTACGTCTGTCAAATAACTTACGCCTTGTTGAATCACCCCATCTTTACGGATAAACTTATCAACATCGGTTGTGAGGGTTTCGTCAGCGACCCAACGAACGTGAACGGGGGCAAGCCATACTTTCAAACGAGGGTCGCCCGTTGCCACAAGTGCATTTACAAACGCCTGTGCAGGTTTTTTTCTTCTAAAGTTTGACTGTTCTTGGTCAAAAGCTACTGCGCCAGGCCACGCGTTTCCAGAAGTTGCACCGATGTAAGCCATGGTGGCGTCTTCTGCTTGGGTTTTGATGTAAATACCTGAGCTATAAATTGCTTCGATTCCAGCTTTTGCTTCAGCAGGCATTTTTTCAGAAACACGCATGTAATAACGCAACAACAACGTATTGGCAAATTTCTGCCACGAGGTAGGGTTTCCTGCGTAAAACAAATCGTAACCTGTCGTATAACCCGTCGCATCTTTTGTTCCAAAAAGCTCAGAAGCCGCCTTCAAATCAGCGATAATTCCTTTGTAAATTACTTCTTGGCTATCAAAAGCAGGTTTCAACAATTCGTTAGATTGATCGCCTTTTACTGCCGATGTATAAGGAGCATCTCCCCACAAATCCGTGATAACCCCAAAGATAAACGAGCGCATTGTCAGCGCCACGCCTTGGTGGAACTTGTAATTGAGCGCAACCGAACGCTTGTACATAAACTCGTTGTTACGAAGCATGTTGTACCAGCCGCTCCAGTCTTGCGGGCCCCAATCATAGTGGTTGACGCCACTAAACCAGCCGTCGTGTTGGATGTGCTGGGCTACCCCTGCTACGTCGCCGTAGCCAAGTTCCAAATACGCTCTTGCCGCCGAGTTCATTACCTCAGGCATCATTAGGTTGGGGTTGGCAGTAGCTGGGTCAATCCCGTTTGGGTTTACGTTTGTTTCCGTCAAACGATCGCTACACGACGAGGCAACCACAATTGCCAAGGCCAACGCCGATTTTGATAAGATTTTTAACATTTTCATCGTACGCTATGAATGTTAGTTGATTACAAATTGAAGTTTAACTTAAACCCGATTGGCATGGTCCAAGGCATTACGTTTTGCAACTCAATACCTTGTCTGAAACGGCCGCCGTCTGCTTGGAATGCTCTTTCAGGGTCGATTCCGATTTTTGCAGCGTTCCAAAGCATGAGGTTACGGGTAAAAATTGAGATACTAGCATTACGGAACCCACCAATGTTAGGGATATTGTAACTCAACGAAAGCTCTCTCATTTTCAAGAAAGACGCGTCAAACGTAATTTGTTGGTTGTAGCTCCAAGGATAGGTGTTTGAAATAGGGAAAATGTTAGTACCTGCACCACCCAAATGCTCCTTGTACGTACCATCAGCTTGTAAAATTACCCCTGGTACGAAAGCACCATCGCCATCAGCACCCATACCACCCGTTGCTTTGGTATAGCCACCTACGCGAGGGAAGTTTCCGTTTTCAGGAATGATGTATTGTTCTGGATTAGATTTAAGAAGAGCAACTAGCTCAGCTTCCGAATACAATCCACCAGGAATTAGGTTATTAATTTGGCGTTGCGATTTCCAGTCAGACTCGCCGTAGCGGTAAGTATAAGATTGGAAGTTTCCGCCGATGCGTGCGTCAAAGCTAGCCGCCAATGAGAAGCGCTTATACGAAAGCGTGGTTTGCATACCCATGATAAAATTAGGGTTGAAGTTTCCTACTTTCATCCGAGCATTCCGATCATTGACAGGAATCCAGCTACCATTTCTGTCCAAAATAGGCCAACGGTAATAAGGCGAAGACGCATCTTGCACTGTTGCGTAGCCACGGCTATAGATGTCACCAATTTCTTGTCCTACGTACGTAAAGGCACCACCGTTGTTGTCATCCCAAAGCTGGTAGAAATCCATTCCTTCGGTCAACTCTTTGATACGCGTACGGTTACGAGTAAAGTTTACATTTACGTCTAAGTTCCAGCCATTTTTATCGCGGATTGGGCTACCACCAAGGTTGATTTCCCAACCTTTACTTGCCAACAAACCTGCGTTGATAAGCTTGCTACCAAAACCTGAAGAAGAAGGTGTGGTAATGCTCAAAATCTGGTTTTTGTTTTCTACGTAGTAGTACGTTCCTTCAAAACGGATGCGGTTTTCAAACAAACCAAAATCCAATCCAAACTCCGTTGAAGTAGCGATTTCTGGTTTCAACTGGGCATTCAACAACGTGCCTGGTACGTTGGTCGTAATCAAGCTTCCCCACGTCCCTGTACCCAACGTTGGTACCAACTGATAAGGAGCGGCGTCGTTACCCACTTGTGCCCAACCTGCTCTGAATTTCAACAATGAAATTGATTTTGGTAAGCTAAAGGTATAATTGGCCAACCAGCTCAACGAAGCCGATGGGTAGAAATACGAACGGTTTTCGGCAGGAAGTGTACTCGACCAGTCGTTACGAGCTGTTAGGTCTAAGTAAAGCATGTTTTTATAACCCATCGATGCCATTCCATAGACACTATAAATCTCTTTCTTATTGCTTCCGTTGCTCACCTGCAACGACGCCAATGGAATGTTTGAGATACGGTACAAGCCTGGCACAGTCAGAATGCTACCACCCATGTAGTCTTCTTTGTAGTTCTGCACCATGTAGTTTGCTCCACCCGACACGCTCACATCAAACGATTTGATGGCTTTTTTGTAAGTCAATAAGAAATCTGTGTTTGTTTCATTACGACCAATTCCTTGCAAGTAGTAACCTCCGTTTCTTACACGAGAGTAGCTCCAAGGAATTTTGGTTTCACGGTCTTCCGTAAACATATCGTACGATACCCGTGCAAAAGCCGAGAGTTCTGGCGTGATGTTATAATCCAACTTCATGTTTCCATACACACGGTCACGGTTGAAACCGTTATTGATTCCGTACGCCAAGAAATAAGGGTTGTCACCGTTTGCTGAAGGAGAAAGTTGGCGAATTTGCTCGTTACCAGGTACCCAGTAATTTTTCAAATCTCTCACGTCCACGTGTGGCCATAAGTACACTGCTTCCAATGGGTTAGCACCACGGTTGGCGGTCGATGGACGGTTTTTAGAGAAAGAGCGAACGAAGTTCAAGTTAGTGCTAAGTTTAACTTTGTTGCTAATATCGTACGTCCCTGCGGCTGATAAGGTATGGCGTTTCAAATCCGAGTTAGGGATTGGGCCATTGTTTTGCATGTAGTTGTACGAAACGCGGTAGGTACTCTTATCGCTCGAACCCGAAATCGACAAGTTGTTGGTTGTCGTAATCCCCGTTTCCAAGAAATTTTTCATGTTGTCTTTGTACGACTTCAACTCGGTTGGAATTTTCTGACCATTGGCATCCAACGGGCTATTCCACTGCGCTGCCAAGATACCTTTATCCAACTCTGGACCCGCCCAATACGCCGACGTTTCGTCTAAGCGCGCATTGCGGTTTCCGTTGGCATACTTGTAGTGAAAATCCAAGAAGCGGTAAGGAGTTTCGAAGACGTTGCTGGTTGAGAAAGAAACGCCCAAGCCTTTGCCTTTTTTGCCCGACTTGGTCGTAATCAAAATCACCCCGTTTCCAGCGCGTGAACCGTACAATGCCGCTGCACTTGGGCCTTTCAAGACCGATACACTTTCTACATCGTCGGGGTTAAGGTCAGAGATGGCGTTACCGTAGTCAACGTTGTTACGGTCTCCCATCGCACGAAGGTTGTTCAAGCTGTTGGCAATGGGTACACCGTCCACCACAAAAAGCGGTTGGTTATCATTGCTCAATGATTTTGCACCACGAATGATGATGCTTACCGATGAACCAACGCCGCTGGTCTGGTTGATTTGTACCCCAGCCACGCGCCCCGAAAGGGCGTTCAACACGTTTTCTTGCGGTACGTTCACGATGTCTTTACCAGACACTTCCCCTACCGAGTAACCGAGGGCGCGTTTTTCGCGTTTGATACCCAAGGCCGTTACTACCACTTCCCCGAGTGTTTCGGCACCCGGGTTCAATTTTACGTCAATCATGTTACGGTTTCCTACCGCAACTTCCGTTGGATCATACCCAACAAACGAAAAAACGAGGACTGGATTAGCCCCGTTTACCTCAATTGAGTAGTTACCTGATGCGTTTGTGCTGGTCCCTTTTTGGGTACCCTTTAGTACGACGTTCACGCCAGGCATGGCAGATCCGTCTTCGCCAGTCGTTACTTTACCTGTGATGGTTCTAAGTTGGGCGTACACTGAAGTACAGAGGCCTCCCCATACCAATCCTATTACAAGTAACATCCTCGTTACCCGCTCTAAAGGAAAAAAGTGTTTCATATAGTCTGCTAAGTTTAATTAGTTAGTACCAATGGTACGTACTAACCAAATATTCAGACTATTGCAGATTTATTATTTTTTGGTAAAGAAAAGGAAAGGTTCGATTAACGTTTATAGACAAAAAATAT
The DNA here is from genome assembly GCF_057652295.1 of Runella sp. R5_40. Taxonomy (NCBI): domain Bacteria; kingdom Pseudomonadati; phylum Bacteroidota; class Cytophagia; order Cytophagales; family Spirosomataceae; genus Runella; species Runella sp. R5_40. Next base: position 627,647 of record NZ_JBYFCH010000001.1, read on the forward strand.
TTTAACTCTCTAATTATCAACAATTTACCTGCGCATAAAAAATAGGTAGGTGAGGAATAAAAAAATCTACCTCACCTACATAAATTAGTTTATTGCAATAACCACATTTTTGAAAACTCGTTATCTGTTGCAGGAGATAACGTGCTTACTCCCAAGTCGTAAGCCGTGCGGTTTTGCCCCAATTCATTGCCTGGATAGCGGTACCGAACGGGGAATGTATAACCCGTCAAGCGACCATTACTGAAGATGTTTGGCAAGCCCGTACGACGCAAATCCAAGTACGCTTCGGTCGAAACGGTAAATAAAGCCAACCATTTTTGTTCTGCAATTTTGGCCAACTGCCCTGCTTTATCAGCTGGTAAAGCAATGCTGGTTTGTGCCAAGTATTTATCCACATCGGCTTGTTTTACTCCCCAACGCAATAGTGAGTTGGTGATGCCCTTGCGGTAGTAGGTATCTGCACTTCCCGAAATCAAACCTTTAGCCGCAGCTTCGGCCAAAATGAACTGCACTTCGTCGCTGTTCATGAGTTGGGCTTTGAGCAAATTATGCTTGTTTTGGCGAAACAACTGCGAATACTGCGAAACTTTAAAGTTACCCACGACCCCACCTGCGGCGGTATTGTAGTGCCCGTTTCCGTTTTTCCAGTCGCTCAACATCCCCGCAATAAATCCTACGTATAGCTTGTCGGTATCGGTGATATTGGATACTTGCGCGGCCATGTCTTTGTTGTTCACGTCCAAATACTCCCACTTTGACGTATAAGTAAAGCCGTTGGCATCGGTTGTTGCTACCGTTTGTCCATCTTTTGACTTATCGGTAGTCCAAGGAGTTTCTACGGGAGCTACCCATACATTCAAACGCGGGTCTTTTAACTCTACTAGCTTGTCAACCAATGTTTTACAAGGACGACGTTTGTTAAATTCATCGACCGAACCCCAGTTGATTGTACCACCTTTCCACGAGTTATCTGCCGTTGTTCCTACGTAAGCAATGGAGGCATTTTCGGTAGCATCCGTAAAAACTGGAGAAGCAAGCACGGCGGTCATTCGTGCACCAGCATCTGTCAATTTGCCCGACGCACGCATAATTAAGCGCAATTTGAGCGAGTTAGCGAATTTGAGCCACTTGGTTTTATCCCCGCCAAACATCAAGTCATAACTTTTGTCGATGGGTTCTGTCCCTGAGTTCATCAGCGCCGTGGCATCGTCCAACTCTTTCAACAAGCCCGTGTAAGTATCCGACTGTTTGTCGTATTTGGGATACAAAATCCCTTCGCGTGCTTTCAAGGCTTGGGTATAATACACATCGCCGTAGAAATCGGTCATGTACGAAAACAACATCACCCGAAACGTGATAAAAATACCCTTGTGTACTTTCGACGCCCGTTTATCGGCTAAGCCAATCGAACCGTCAATCAGTTTAAGGATGTTCATGGCCGAGTACATGTCGTCAATCGGCGACTTAAATCCTGAATAGAAGTTGTCGCCACTCTGGTAGTTGCTTTGCATGTGTTGCACCGCGCTAGGAAGGCGGCGGTTATCAAAGCCCATGTTTTGGTAGAAAAGCGACGTTTGCTTAATGACCGACGCCAACAAGAACGGGTCGTTGACCGATTCTACCGCGTCGAGCTGCTGTACGGTGTCCACTACCCGTAATTCATCTTCACTGCAAGACGTTGTGATTCCTGTCAGTAAGGCTGAGAATGCGAAAATTTTTATGTATGATTTCATGTTCTTGATTGTACTGTGATAGTAAATGCTTAAAAATCAAGAGAAAGCTTCAATCCGTACGAACGAATCGCTGGCAAAGTTGCTCTCAAAATACCTTGGTTGGTACCTACCCCCGTAAAAGCTGACTCAGGGTCTTCATTGCGTCCAGAAGCATTCCATTGGAACAAGTTACGGCCAATAAACGCCAACGACACATTGTTGAGGTTATACTTAGAGGTCAGGTTTTTGGGCAATGTGTATGCCAACGTGATTTCTCTCATTTTGAAGTTGGTCGCATCGTACGTTCTGGTGGCTGAGAAGTTCCAGATGATGTCACCGTAGCCGTTGTAAGGAAAATCGTAGAACGTATTTTTAGGATTTGCCCCATTTACAATGTAGTCGGCGTCAGTAGCAGCGGCAGGATCTCCTTTGTAGTTGGGATTCAAGAAAACGCCTTTTACGTAACTCGCATCTTGGAAATCAGAGCGTTTGTCGTTGTTATTTGAGTTGATAGCCGCATAGTCGCTGGCATTTTCAGCAGGCCAAACCATGCCACCGTGCGCCGCGTCACGTCCACCTACCCACCAAGGGTTGTTGTCGCCCGACCCTAAAGTGGTCATGGCGCGCCCGTTCGATTCCGCATACTGCTGGTTTACCGATACGTACTTACCTCCTTTACGTAAGCTTCCTACCAACCCAAGCGTAAATTGCTTGTACTTCAATGTCGTATTCAAGCCTAAGATAAAATCAGGGTTGAAGTTACCGAGTTTACCACGGTCACGCTCATCGCTTGATTTCTGGATTTTGCCTTCTTTGCTGTCCAACAAAGGCATTCCTGCGTATTTACCCGTTTTTACGCGCAAAATAGGGTTTTCTTCGTAGATACTCCCGATTACTTCACCTTCGGCCAACTTCACTTTTGTTTTACCATCGTAGCTGGCAAACACATACCCTGCTGGCGCAAATTTGTCAGACAAGCGGGTGATTGTTGCTTTATAGTGCGTAAAACTTGCCGAAACATCCCAAGTGAAATCTTTGGTTTTGATAGGTGTAAAGTTCAATCCCCATTCAAACCCTTTGTTCCGGACGTCGCCGATGTTGGTCAATAAGCCCGTATAACCTGTTCCTTGTACCAACGGAATGTTGTCGATTTGGTCTTTTTGGTCTTTCACGAAGTAAGTGAAATCAAGCTTCAAACGGTTGCTAAACATCCAAAGGTCAAAACCTGCTTCTTTAGAAATCGAGTGTTGCGCTTTCAAGTCAGGGTCAACGATGGTTGCATTCAAGCTAACCGTATTGATAGAACCCCAAGGACTGGCGTCAAAACTGTACGTGTCAATCGAACGACGACGCACCAAACCGTTTCCTACGTCGGCGTAGTTTAAGCGGGCTTTCAAATAGTTAATTACTTGTGGCAACTTAAATGATTCTGAAGCCACCCAGCTCAACGAAGCTGATGGGTAGAAATAGCTGATTTTTTCTTGAGCGTACGCCCCTTTCCAATCGTTGCGGCCAGTTACTTCCAAAAACAACTTGTTATCGTAGCTAAGGTTCGCCGTTCCGTACGCACTTACTGATTTTCCGTTGAAATACGGCGCACCTACGTTTGTACCTAAGTTAGTACCCGTACCGCTCACTGTCAGCGTTCCTGCTTTGATGTTGGCGAGTGTAAACAAGTTAGGCGAGCTCAAATCTCCTCCCGTGATTTCGAGCGTACTGGCATTGGTGAAGCGGTAGTTCCCCCCACCCGACACCGACAAGTTCATTTTGCCAAATGTGTTGTTGTAGGTCAAAATCGCATCCGTATTGGCTTCCATGCTGTTGTTATTACCCACGACGTATTGTCCGTAGGCATCACCTTTTGCTCCCCAAGATTGGCGCAATTCGTAGTTTTCTCTCACGTTTTGCATACCCGTACGGAGCATCAACGAAAATGGCTTCGACAATTGCCAGTCCAATTGCGCCTTGCCAAAGTAATTGTCCCGCGCAAACTTGTGGATTTTCTCATAGGTAATCCACCAAGGGTTGTTTTGAGCTACATCAATGCCATTGTCTTTCATAATGGCTCCGTTTTGGCGAACTCCCGCAAAACCTGTCAACCAATAATCCCGCATTTGTGAAAGTGGCTGTAGGTTAGTAGGCAAATTGAACAACAAATCATTCAATACACTGTTAGAACCAGTAACGTTGGCTTTGTTTGGTGTAAAAGTTTTGATGTAATTACCGCTCACCGATACGCGAATGTCTTTGGTCAAATTGTACGTGGTATTCAACGTAAACGACTTCTGATCGGTCTTGGTGTTAGGCATTACGCCTCTGTTGTTCATGTCCGAAATCGAAAAACGGAACGACCCTTTATCGTAGTTGCCTGTCACACCCACGGTGTTGGTCAGTGTACTACCTGTTCGGAGGTATTCTTTCACGCGGTCTTCGCCCGACGATACCATTGGGCCGTTTTTCCATTGCTTGGCCGCTACGTCCCAATAATCCCCTTTATAGGAACCATCAAGAATCGGCCCCCAAGTATCGGTATTGTCATATTGCCACTCATAGGCGCGTTCTCCTTGTCCAAATACTGTTTGTTCGGGGAAAAACTGGTAGGCTTTTTCGGTCGTTGCCGCCGATGTGAAGCTCACCCCAATTCCTTTTTTCAATCCCACGCCCGATTTGGTCGTAATCATAATCACCCCATTACCACCTTCAGCGCCGTAAAGCGCACCAGCACTTCCACCTTTCAGGATGGTTACCGAGGCGATGTCTTCAGGGTTCAGTTGCGAAAGAATGTTTCCAAAATCAACCCCGTCTTTGTTGGTAAACGACTGCGTACCCACTGGCACACCGTTGATGACGTACAAAGGCTGACTTTTCAACGAAACGTTGGCATCGCTCAAGGTAGGCATCGCCGACGACCCACGAATGTTCACCAACACCGACGACGTAGGGTCGCTACTCAAGCTTGTGAGGTTTACCCCACTTACTTTTCCGTCTAGGGCTTTCAACAAGTTAGGGTTAGATGCCTTTACGATGTCTTCTGATTTTAATTCTCCCACCGAATAGGCCAATGAACGTTTTTCGCGGTTAATCCCCAAGGCAGTTACCACCACTTCTTGTAGGCTTTCTGCGCCTGGCTCCAATGCTATTTCAATGATGCTACGCGAAGCCACTGGGATTTCTTGGGTTTTGTATCCCACAAAAGAGAATACCAGTACTGCGTTATTGTTTGGAACTTCGATTGAAAAGTTTCCCGCAGCATTACTGCTCGAACCGCGTTGGGTGCCTTTCAAGACGATATTCACGCCCGGCATAGCGTTCCCGTCTTCTTTCGAGGTAATTTTCCCCGTAATGGTTCTGGTTTGTGCCCAAACCATCGCGAAGCATCCGCTCACAACCATCGTCGTCAGTAGGATTCGCTTCAGCATTCGCCCCATAGTAGAGTTGTCCTTCATTTTAGTAAGTTGTTTAATTGATTGTACCCATAAATACCCCCTACCTCATTGGGTAGGCTAAAAAACGAGATTAAAATACGATTAAAAAATATACCTCGTTTCTGGTCAATCAATTTGACTTACTTCCTATAAAGGCAGCCGCCGAAAATGGTACCATTTTCGGCGGCTAGTTAAGACTTTTGGCAACAAGTTCACTACTATCTATTTGATTATCAGAATTTTATTAAATAGCAGATAAAGTATAAAAGCACGCTTCTTCTATTAATTTGCATTAAATCGAAATTAAAACAGAATTAAATTACAATTAATAAATATGTCTTTTTGTAATATTTTTAGGGTTAAAGCATAAAAAAGCGAGGCCAATGGATGTAGCATCCACTGACCTCGCTTTTCACTGAAATAGTGTGCGATAAATGAATAAAATTAGAGTGCCGCGGCTAAATCAACGCGGTCACGTAAAAACTGTTTTGCCTTAACTAGCTGATTTTTAACGGTATTTTTTGAGATACGCATCAATTCTGCAATCTCCTGGTACGATTTCCCTTCTTCCACATTCAACTTTAGGATTTGCTTTCTTTTCTCCGACAGTGCCTCAATCCCAGCCCTTAGCAGTACAATTTTAGCTTCTTCAGTGTCAGGGGCTATCTCGTACGCCTCTTCCATTCTATCAAAATACTCTTGTCTCAATGTCTGGTTCTTTTCTACTTTCTTGAAATAGTCGAAAGCCAAATTGCGAAGACACGTAAACAGATAAGAATTAAAATTCAGGTCAGGGTTGATTTGCCCTCTTTTTTCCCAAATTTTGATAAAAACATCGTGTACCATGTTTTCCGCCTCTTCCTCTTCTTTGATCAGAGAAACACAAAATTTTGTGGCTGGCGTCTTGTAGTGATTATACAATTGAGTAAAAGCGAGTTCGTCTCCTTGGATTACTTTCCGTAAGACGTATTCATTAATACAAGCCATGGTTTTTCAGGGTTTTGGGAGGAAATGAGATACAGAACTATTTGTGGATTTGTGAAGTAAAGATACGTCATCGGTTAGAAGACTTCGTCTCAAATTGCGTAAATATATCCTCAAATCACGCAAAGTGAAAATATAATAATAAAAACATAATACAGGATTATACTTACATGTCATTTCTTCTTTTATGAAGCTCAAATTTTAACAGTTAGGTAATAGCCTTTGCTCTCTGGCGTTGCGTATTATTTTTAGCATAATCACAACAACATGAAGTTTTGCATCGCTTGTTTGTCAATCGTTGGGTGTCTCTTGGGGAGCTGGGTTACTTCCCTCGCACAAAATAGCCCTTATTCAGACAGTCCATTTTGGCAAGAAACCCACGAAGCCCACCCTACCACCGACGAAGTGAGAAGCGTAGTGGCAACTCCCGATGGCAAACTTTGGATTGCTACTCCACGTGGGGTATTTCGTAAAAGTGCCTCCCAGTCTGCCTGGGAAGCGGTCATCGGCGATGGCCCCGCCTACACCGTTTTTGCCGACACCCCTTCTACGCTCTGGTTGGGCACTTGGAACGGTGCCTATCGCTACTCCAACCACAAACTGGAGCGACTCTCGGGTACCGAAGGCCCCATCTCCGTTTTTTGTGCTTCTCCCGAAGGCACCTATGCCATTGGCCCAGCGGGTATGTGGCGTTTTGACGGCCGTAGTTTTGTCAAAAAAGAGGTGCAAATCCCCCGTTCGGTTCGGGCGGCAAGCTGCGATGCGAAAGGAGACGTATGGCTCGCTACCGACGTCGGCTTATATTATATTAATAAGGTAGGATCTACCCGTATTTTGAAGGCAAAAGATGAAGTCATGAGCGGGTATATCAAAGGGGTAGCGATGGATACCCAACAACAGCTTTGGGCTGCGGGGCTTGGCGGGGTTAGTATTCTGAACAACTACAAGAAAACCCAAGAAATCACCACGCAACACAGCCTCCCGACTGTGTATGTCACTTGCCTCAATAAAGCCCCCGATGGTACTATGTGGGTAGGTACCGAAAAAGGCATAGTCCGATATACCAATCCTAGCAAAGGTTCTTTGTTATTTAGTCAGCGTTGGTTGCTCCATGACCGCATCAACGCCATTTCTTTTGATGCTGTGGGCAATGCTTACCTCGCCACTCCAAAAGGGGTTAGTGTCATCAAAAAACAGCAAATGACCTTGGCCTCCAAAAACGATTTTTTTCAAGACGTACTGCTCAAACGCCATATTCGCGCCCCTTGGATTGCGGGGCAATGTTGGCTCGAAAAAGCAGGAGATATTTCAAGCTGGAAACCCGAAGATGACGACAACGACGGCGAATATACTGGCAATTACCTAGCAATGGAGAGTTTTCGCTACGCAACTACCCATGCACCCGACGCCAAAGAAAACGCGAAAAAGGCGTTTCTTTTCTTGCAAAAACTACAACAAATCACCGATACCGATGGCTTTTTTGCGCGCACTATTGTGCCTGCCGATTGGACGAGGGTACACGACGGCAACCGCCAATACACTCCTCAGGAATTGGCCGATGAGTTGGTCAAAGAACCCCGTTTCAAGCCCGTCGAAACGCGCTGGCATAAATCAAAAGATGGGCAATGGCTTTGGAAGGGAGATACCAGTAGCGACGAAATGTGTGGGCACTTCTTTGGGTATTTTTTTTATTATGAACTGGTGGCCGACGAAGCAGAAAAAAAGACCATTCGCACCCACGTGGCGCGCATTATGGACTACCTTATTAAGCATAATTTCAACTTTGTTGACATCGACGGAAAAGCGACTCGCTGGTCGGTATGGTCGCCCGACCAGCTCAACCGCGACCCCGAGTGGGCACCCGACCGCGCGCAAAACTCCATGGAAATGCTCGGATTTCTTTTGTTTACCTACCACATTACCCAAAATCCCCTTTACCAGCAACATTACCTTCGCCTTATCGAAAAAGAGCATTATCTCGACAATATGGCCCAAGTCCTTCAACAAAATCCTGCTTGGTTTATCTATTTTGACGTGGTTTTACAAGCCTATATTTACCCCATTTTGCTCAAATGCGAAAAAGACCCCACTCGCCTCGCTTTTTACCAAAAACACATGGACGACTGGTTTGAAAAACGTAAAGGCGACCAAAATCCGCTCATCAACTTCATCTACTGCTATGCCCGTAACAAGCAAGTAGAGCTAAAGCCGTCCGTTGACTTTCTGGTTGATACACCACTCGATCTTATTGATTGGCCCATCGACCACCGCCAACGTGAGGACGTCGCAATTGTTAGGGTGCCCGTCTTGGAAGACGAACAAGTCAATGTTTTACAACCACCCAGCATCCGAATGACGGTACGCTGGGATAAAAACCCCTGGACTGCCGCTGGAGGCGACCCGCACCGCGAACGCGAACCTGTCTTTTGGCAATTGCCCTACTGGATGGGGCGCTATTTGGGGATGATTCGATAGACCAACAACTGTTTCACTATTTATATTTCATTTATGTCAACCATCAAAACCGTACTTTTTGTCTGTTTTTGTGCTGTGCTTTTTTCCAAGTGCAGCCCCAAAAACTCGACAGCTACGCAACAACCCGTCCACCAAGACACCCCATTTTGGCAAGATTATAGTGTCAAATTTTACGCTCAACCAACCGACGGCACGCTGCTATCGGCCTACAGTGACCGCAATGGCGTCATTAAGGTTTTGACCGACAAGGGTCTTGCCCAACCTTATGATGGACATTTTTTGTACCACGGTAAGTTGCAACCCGACGGGACGTATCGACCGCTTAAAAACAAAAGAATAAGCGCGCTTGGCGTCTATGAAAGCCAGTTTGTTTATCTCGACGACAAGACCGTACTGAGCAACTCGTGGGCAGGAAAGCTTTTTTCAAAACACCAACTTCCTACAGCTCGTTTGTTTGCGGGTGGTGCTAATTTTGAGTTCTTGGTTTCGGATGGTAAAGCCCTTTACCTCGTCAACGATTCCAAACTTCTTTGGAAAGGTAGTTTGTCATCGGATGAAGCACTACAAATGAGCTACCAAGCCAGCAGCGGTACGTACTGGATTCTTAGCCGCCAAGGGCTTTATTCGTTCAAAAACAACCAACTAAACAAAGTTTTCAGCGGAGCTAACCTGACCGCCTTTGATGTTTCGACTGATAATAAAAAAATATTTATCGGTACTTCAGACGGTTACATCGAATGGGATATGGCAACGCAAAAACAAGTAGGAGACATCCGCAAAAAATTGCCTTGGACGGACATCACAGCCGTCAAAAGCATTGGCGACAAAATTTGGTTTGGAACCACCGACGGTGCTTTTGCGCTACGTGCTGACGGGAAGTTTGACTACTACAACGGAGAGCGCTGGCTTCCAAGCAACCAAGTCGTGCATATTTCGGAAGGCCCAAGTAACTCGGCACTGGTATTGACCAAAGGCGGGCTCGGCCAAATTTGTTTCAAGCAAATGACCCTTCACGAAAAAGCCATGTACTACGAACAACAAGTTCGCAGCCGTCACATTCGGAATGGCTTCAACGCCTCGCTCGACAACATGGAAAAAGGCAACATTGGCACGGGTTATTTGGCCGATTCTGACAATGATGGCCTTTGGACTTCCATGTATTTGGGCGGGGAAGTTTACCGTTATGCAGTCACCAAAGACCCAGAAGCCCTTCAAAATTGCCGTGAGGCTTTCGAGGCCATGGAGCGACTTTACAGCATCAACCCTGTGAAAGGCTTTCCTTCACGCTCGTATGAGCGCAGTGGCTTCATTCCTCAGTTATCCGACCCCGAACGTTGGCAGCATTCCGCTGATCCTGAATGGGACTGGAAAGCCACCACAAGCAGTGACGAGGCCGTAGGACACATCTTTGCCTTTGGCACGATGGCTGAGTTGATTGATGACCCATCTCTAAAAAAACGCGCTATCACACTGATAGACAGCTTGATGAGCCACATTGTTCAGAACAATTATTATTTGATTGATTTTGACGGGAAGCCCACGACTTGGGGGCGCTGGAGTCCTGAGTACGTAAATGCCATGCCCAAAAACGTGGGCGATCGTAAAATTACGTCGTCCAACATCGTAGCGATGTTACAAACTGCCTACCATTTTACGAAGAAAGAAATCTACAAGGAGAAGGCTTTTGAACTGATGAACAAACACGGCTACTTTGAAAATTTGATGCGCCCAATGAAAGAAATTGGCTCCGCTGCCGACGATGCCGACGCCCTCAGCAAAGTACTATCGGACGGCTGGAACCACTCCGACGATGAGATGTACTTTGTGTGTTATTGGGGTTTGTACCGATACGCCTTTAACGATACCCTCAAAACCCATTTCAAAGAGGCAATCATTGACCACTGGCAAATCGAACGCCCCGAGAAAGAAGGTGCTTGGAACATTTTTACGGCACTCACAGGAGCTAAAGACTTTGATTTAAACGAGTCGGTTTGGTATTTGCAAGAACATCCACTTGACCTCATCGACTGGAGCATTTCAAACAGCCACCGCAAAGACATCGAAAAACTTTCGCCCAACTTCCGTGGTCAAACCACGAAAGAGGTGCTTCCTCCCGACGAGCGCCCCGTACAGCGCCACAATGCCAATATGTTTGACCTCGACCGAAAAGGCAGCAATGGCACCTCAGAACACAGTGCTGGAGATATTTGGCTACTTCCCTACTGGCTCGGACGGTATTTGGGTGTTATTTCGGAACCTAAAAAGTAACCTTTGATACAACAAAAAAACCTCTCGGATGACGAGAGGTTTTTTTGTTGTGCTAACTACTAAAACTACTATGCTTTCTTAACAGGAGCTTTGGCAGGCGTTTTAGCTGGTGTTGCAGGTGCTGCTGGTGTTTCAGGTTTTGGGTTCAAGAAATCATCAGCTACTTTATTACCTGGATCAATTGTAATCAATTTTGTGAACCACTCTTTTGCTTTTGCGTCGTCTTTCAACGTAATAACGCTATAAGCACCCAAGATTTGGTAGAACGACTTCAAGTTAGCCTTCTTAGCTTCGTCCATTGGTGCTTTATCTTCTTCAGCAAGTTTCACGTAATTTTCCATCAAAGGAATCGCCAAACCATTGGCCATCGCTTCTTCACGCGTGTAAGCGTAGTAATTTGCTTTGGCACGTTGCCCGTGAGCATACAAGTAGTCAGGCTTACGTTCAAGCATTTGCTTGTAAAGCTCGTCTGCTTTCATGAAATAGTCACGTTTCTTTTGGCGCAATGCTGATGAATCAGCGCCTGTTGGGTAAATACGGTTAGCAACGTTGTAAAGTGGTAACGAAAGGTTAACAAGGTCCTGAAGAGATGGATTTTTTTCTCTCTTGATTACTTTTTCGTAGTACTCAATTGCTTTCTCGTAGTTTTTGGCACCGTTGTACATTGCTGCAATTTCTTTGTAGCCATTGTCAACAGTATCTATTTCAGCCGCTTTTTCCAAGTAAGCAACCGCAGCTGCTGTATCTGCTGGTGAAATACGTAGCATGGCATTACCCAAATAGCGATAGTCATTGTCAATCGCTTTTTGCGGAGCTTGTTGGATAAACTTCTTCAAGTTTTGAATCGCTTTGTCGTACTGATTTTCTTTGTACGCTGCCCATCCTTGCATACGGTAAAGCACATCGCTTGTACGACCACTGCTCATTACCTTGGCAATTTTTGTATTTACTTTGGCAAATTCTTCTGCCACGAAGTTAAACTGCGCACTGCGGAGCAATTCATCATCGGTAGCACAAACGCCAAGTTTCTCTACGTACGCATCCATGTAGCGTGATGCTGGTTTGTACTGACGAACGTAGAAATACAATTCAGCATACTCTTTGTTTGCTGGGCCGTATTCAGGATCCACTTCAATCGCCTTTTTAAAGTTCGTTTGAGCCAATTCCAAGTTACGTCCTCCCCAATAGATTTTGGCAATTTTTGCAAATGCTTTTCCTAAGCTAGGGTTGGCATTGATGGCATCTTCATAAGCCGATACCGCAGGACCTGCTTCCCCTTTGAGGTAAAAAGCATCCCCTTTCGACATATAAACCTCTTGGTTTTTAGCGCCGCTCTTCAACATAAGGGCAACCGCCAAATCAGCCAATCTGATAGATTCAGCAGGATCCGTCGTTTTGTAAATAGGCTTCAAAGAATCAATAACGATGTAACCAGTATAAGCCTCACTGATGCGCTGCAATACTTCTACATTTTTGTTCTTTGTCGATTTCAATACTTCGGCAAAAGTAGTTTGAGCAGCGGTACGGTCACCTTTTGCAAGCGCAACAGCGCCAATTCCTACTTTGTTAAGTGGGTTTTTAGGATCAGCCGTTAATCCTTTGTCAAAAGCTTCTTTGGCAAGATCAGGTTGTTTGGTACGTAAATGATAGTAACCAAGGTAGAACTGATTTTCTGCTGATGGTGTAGATGTTGCTAACTTTTCAAAAGTTTCTTTTGCCAAGCACGCTTGGTTTCCATCTAATTGTTTTAAACCAGTGGCAATGTCTTGGGCAAGTGCCTGACTGTAAACGAACGCACTTGCGGCAAACGCTACCAACCACGATTTGGATCTAATGTTCATCTTTCAGTAGGTTGTAATGTGGGGTGATTAGAAAAATTTGACTTTTAAACGGGAAACAAAACTATGAAATTGTCCTTTAACGGAAAAATATTATATCTCTTTCTTTAATATTACTTCCCGATTAAACGGTTTTGCAGGCCAAAGACCACATTTTTCGATAATTAAACTTCCGACATCTCGCATGATGTAGTTCAGCAATCCGCTCCCTAATCCTGCGTGCATCTCACGACTAATAATATATACCTTGCGAGCCAATGGGTAATTTCCAAAGCGTAGATTTTGCTGGAATGGTTGATAATAGTCCTGCCTTGTGGGCTTTTCTTTATCCGACACCGCCAATACCCTCAACCCTTTTGACAGCTCGGCGGTCAGGGGGACTTCACCGTCGCTAATCCAGTTAACTCCAATAAACCCTAAAGCATTGGGATTTTGGCGCACGTAATCAATGACTTTTTTATTCGAGCCTGCCGAAAAAATCTGCAAGCCTTTCAAATCAGTCAATCCAAACTTGTTCATCACAAAGTTAAGGTTGCTGGAGTTGGCATTATCAAATACCAATACAATGTCTTTTGTTTGTTGACTTCCTTCGAGCTGCGACCAGTTTTTAATCTGTCCTTTGAAGATACCTTCTACTTCTTTCAAGGTAATGAGGCTGTCTTCATTGGCCCTACTGGTGAGCAATGCTAGGCCATCTATGGCAATAAATTGGGGGCTATACCGAATCCCACGGGTTTTGAAGACATTCTGTTCGGAAGTGGTCAGTTCACGCGTTACAAAGGCCAAGCGGCTACTGTCTTCCAGTACTTTCGCAATTGCCAAATGTTCGGGAAGGTAGTTCACGTTAAACTTAGTGTCCGCGTGGGTTCCCACATATCCTTGACACAGTTGTTCTACCATTGGTTGAAGTGATTCATCCGATGTAATCGTTACAGTGCCATGAAAGGCGGAGTCGTTGGCTTGTTTGCACGAGTAGGTGGTGATGATACACACTACCACACTCAAAAAAGCAATAAGAACTCTATTCATTTTCACTTTTATAAAGACTATATCCACGATAGAACCGATACCCTCCATACACAATTAACATTGCGCCAAAAAGATACCTCAGTGCTCCAGAAGGGAGTACGCCAAAAGTAGCGGAGGAGGCCACTAAATAGAGGCCTCCTCCTAAATATGCCAGCCCTATAACCATCGAGAGTGATGACGACAGCTGCTGGTGAAGTGGTTTACGCTTCATACGTGCTATTATTCCAAGACGAAGCTAATTGGTAAGTTATATTTTACCCGTACGTTACGACCCGATTGTTTACCTGGTTTCCACTTAGGCATACCCTTTACTACGCGCTGTGCTTCTTCGTCGCAGCCAAAGCCTAGACCTTTAAGCACTTGGATATCTTGGATACTACCGTCGGTGTTAACAACGAATGTCAAGAATACCCTTCCCGACACGTTAGCGCGAGAAGCAGCGGCTGGGTATTTAAGGTTTTTACCTAAATACTGGCCTAATGCTGCCATCCCACCTGGGAATTCTGGGTTTTGCTCTACCACTTGGAAAATTTGTTCTTCTACAGGGGCTGCTTCAACAACCTTAACCTCTTCCTTTACAGGAGCTGTTTCTTCGGGAGCTACAATCGCTTCTTGAGCGTTTTCATCTCCTTCTTGGGTTTTATCAGCAACAACTGCTTTTTCCAATTCTTCCACTACTGGTGGTGGTGTTTCCTCGGGAACCTCCTCATCCTTTTTTACTTCAGGAGGAAGGAACTTAATCGTAGCCACTTTTGGCACCTCGATTGGTGGAGGTGGCGGCGGCGGCGGTTCGTTCGGGTCAATTGGCGGAGGTGGTATTTTCATCAAGTCAATTTCCTGCATGAATTGTTCCTCTTCTTCCTTTGGAATCAAGCTAATCAACGCAGGAGAAAGCATCGCCAACACAAAGATGGCACCACCAATCAATACTGATTTAGTGAGGGTTGGACGATAGACTTTTCTGAGGTCATACGCACCATACGCTTTATTCCGATTCTCGAATACTATATCATCGAGAGTCATCGCGGTTGATTTATTTTCAGCCATTGCGTTTGGTTAGTTTTTAAGTTACAATTAATCCGCTTTGTCGCCCAGGAGTGTCTTCTCACTATCAGTAAGAGCATCTACAAGGGCATAACGCTTACTTTTAGTGACGGCCATTTCATCAAGGGCATCCACCATATTTTTGTAAGTGCTACTCTTCAACGGTTTGATAACGCAGACGAATTGACTCAGCCCTTTGTCATCTTTACCGTGTTCACGATCAACTTGAGCCTGCGATTGAAAAATCAATCCACGCAAATCTTGACCATAAGACACTTTTTTAAGCTCTGCTTTTGCCTTATCATCATCCGCTGCTAGGCGATCTAATGCCCACACAGTGTTATCCTTACCTAGAAACAAGGTCAATACCTTAGAAGCTTTTAATGGCTCAGTTTCTTGGTTTTTAACATCCGTTTGTTTGTCAGGCACTGCCACCGACATTGATGAAGGCTTGCTAAGAGTAGTGGCCAAGATGAAGAACGTAATAAGCAAGAAGCCTAAGTCCACCATCGGGGTCATATCTACACGGGTTGAGGCTTTTTTACTGCGGACTTTCTTATCACCATGTCCGCCACCACCTTGTGCTATTTCTGCCATTTTCTTATACGAATTTTAAAAGTGGTACAAATTAGTCAGCCTTCCAGCCTTGAGGAGGTGCCTCCGTTCCCGTAATCAAGTTAAACTTGTTGATGTTTTGTGCTTGCAATGAGCCCATTACATCTTTAAATACTGGGAACTTAGCTACGTTATCACCTTTGATGGCGATACGAAGCCCACTGTTAGCGCGACGGGCTTGATAAATCCATTTTGCTAACTCGTTTTGCGCGGTTGAATCGACAGGGATACCTGGTTGATTAATCTCCTTCAACTTATCTGGAGTAGTAGCTCCAACTTGCAACCATTGAGATAATCCACGGATGGGTACACCAAAGTTTGC
Organism: Runella sp. R5_40; assembly: GCF_057652295.1. Classification (NCBI taxonomy): domain Bacteria; kingdom Pseudomonadati; phylum Bacteroidota; class Cytophagia; order Cytophagales; family Spirosomataceae; genus Runella; species Runella sp. R5_40. The sequence continues at coordinate 643,359 of NZ_JBYFCH010000001.1, forward strand.
TTGAAGTGAGAAGATTTTTTTCTGCTTATCCGAAAACTGTACACCTTCTGTTTGAGAAATATTCTCAAGCATGGCAATACGAGTCGTTGGATTGTCAACACCAAAGTAAACTTTACCGTCTTTACCGATGCTAATAATCATAAGATCCTTATCGGGAACTTTAATCGCCGAGATAGACGAAGGAGTTTCGATGGTTGCAGCATCCTGAGATTTGAACTGAGCCGTCAAGATAAAGAAGGTCAGTAGAAGGAATGCCACGTCGCACATCGCCGTCATGTCCATCATCGGATAATTCCGCTTGGGTTTTAAAGCAGGCATAATACGTTATGGTTTGATTGACTATACAAATGTAGAACATTAACAAATACAAAGCAAATATTTATATATAATTTTTTTATATATAACATTTACCTTGTTTCGCCCATAATTAGTTATGAGCAGAGAAGTTTTGTTGAATGCTCAACCCGATTTCGTCAATCTTGTACGTCAACGTATCAATACGGCTAGTGAAATAGCTATACATGATGGTTGCAATCGCAGCAGTACCGATACCAAGGGCCGTGTTTACAAGGGCCTCCGAGATACCAGTTGCAAGAGCACCTGTATCAGGAGCACCAGCGTTACCCATCGCCGCGAACGCACGAATCATACCCAATACCGTACCCAAAAGAGCCGTCAAGGTAGAAACTGATGCCAAGGTAGCAATGATAGTAAGGTTTTTCTCAAGCATAGGAAGCTCAAGGCTTGTTGCTTCTTCAACTTCTTTTTGAAGAGCAGCTAATTTTTGGTCTTTTGTCAATTCAGTCTCTGTACGAAGTGATACGAACTTGTGAAGAGCTGTTTTAACAACATTACCTACTGAACCTTTTTGTTTGTCGCACTCTTTGATAGCGCTTTCAACTTCGTTTTTGTCAAGTAGGGATTTTACTTTGCGAACGAACTCATCGATTGAACCTGAACCATTTGCACGGCCAAGGATGAAGAAACGCTCAATTGAGAAAACCAATACGGTTAGGAAACAGGTAAACAACAACGGTACGATTGGGCCTCCTTCATAAACGATACCGAAGTAGTCTCCCGACTTTGGACCTTTCTCGTGGTCGCCGTCAACAAAGTGGCTAGGATCACCACAAATGTACTGATACGATAAAATACCAATGACTAGCAACACAGGGATAACCAAAATTGGGTTTAGACCACCTGCTGATTTTTTTGGAGCGGCCGCCTTGGCCGGTGCTGGAGATGTAGCCTTCTTTTCCATCAGACTTACTTTTAGGGTTTAATTGAAAAAATAGTTTAAGTGTTTGCGCTGTAAAGAAAACGAAAATATTAAATGGGTAATGCGTTCGCCAAGAAAATTTTTATTGGCGATTCTCTGAAATAGTTACAAAAAATGCGGTGAACGATTCCCAAAAATACATAAAAATATCACCTTTTGGGATTTTTGAGTGGATATTTTAATCTCCCCTCCTTCTCTTTTGAGTAGCTCAAAAGGGCTATTTCTACCCCCTAAAAGGCTCAAAAAAAGAGCATTACCCTATTTTATCACTTCTATAACTATACCTCTGCCAATAAATAGACAAAAGCTAAAACCAAAGAAAAGCAGAGGATTATTTTACTCTATGCCTCTCTTCAATTTTTGGAAAAATAAATCAAAGTATCAGAGGTCGCGTTCAATAATTTGTTGACTCTGCTTGTCCTTCAAAATGATTTTGTGACGCCCGTCGTGGGTTACTTCCTCTTTGATGAGGTAATAATGCTCGTCGTACTCTACTAACGTAGTTTTTTGGGACACCCCTTCTTGCCCACGCCAAACTGGCAAAACGACGGGCTCCCACTGCTTTGTTTGTGCCGACCGGTAGGCGGCGTCTATGACCGCATTGACGACATAGCCATCATAAAATGTCTCGGCAGGTACAGCGCCTTCTTCATACGCATTAAACATGTCCGTAAACATGTGGTTATATCCTAAATCGTTCACTTCATCTCCTACTGGAAACAACCAACCAGTATTACTTTCTGCCTTTTCAGCTACGTACTCTCCTCCTGAGCCGCTTGTGTACATTTCAAATCCTGTCCTCAAAAAATTATTAATCCAAATGGTACCTTCTGTACCCATCACTTCGTCCCGTAAGTCCATCCCTCCCCGAAACGTCCAACTCACTTCCAACTGCCCTATGGCTCCGTTTTCGTATTTGACAAGGGCGATTGCATGGTCTTCGGCATCAATCGGCTTCACTTGCGTAGCTGCCCAGCACATTACTTCGACGGGCTTGACGTCTTTACCAATAAAGTTTCGCGCGATTTCGATGCAGTGGCACCCCAAATCTAAGATACAACCTCCCCCCGCTTGTTCTTTGTCCCAGAACCAATTGCTGTGGGGGCCAGGGTGCGTCTCGCGGGATTTTGCCCATAGAATTCGCCCCAATGCTCCTTCTTTTACGCTGGCCAACGCTTTTAGAAATTTGGGGGTATAGCAAAGGTCTTCCAGATACCCGCCAAATACACCCGCCTCTTCTACTGCTTGCATCATCCGTAGCGCTTCTTCGGCCGTCCGCCCGAGTGGTTTGGTACATACTACTGCTTTTTTGTGTTTTACACACAACATGACAGCAGCTTCATGGAGATTGTTGGGCAATGCTACGCACACCATTGTCACCTCAGGATGGGCAATAACCTCTTCCATGTCAGTCGCCCAAAAAGAACAGCGGTAGTCTTCCGCAAATTTTTTAGCGTTGGCTTCACTCCGCGCATAAATCGCTACCACACGGTCGCGGCTGCGCTGACCATGAATAGAATCGGCATAAAAACGCCCAATAAACCCCGAACCGAGCATGGCTATCTTTTGCATACAATCTGATTTGTTGATAATTAGAAACAAGTTTTAGAAAAAAGCATTTGTAGTAAACTTTTTAATGATGAGTTTTTGTTAGTACTTTTGCAATACAGTTGCAAATAGATATGTCGAGAATTATTTCTGTTACATTAAATGTAGGTTTAACGGGGCTGGTGCACTTGCTGTGTTGCTGGTTGCCTTTGGTGGTAGTCCTTTTTAACGGAGCTTCAATTGCATGGCTGGCCGAGTACCGTGCTCCATTGATGGTTCTCCAATTAAGCGTGTTGGCTTGGTCTTTTTACGATCTTTATCTAAGATCTTCTCACGTGGCTTCTCTTTTTGAAAAACGTGTTTTTTGGACTGCGGTGGCTCTTACTGTGGTGCTTAACATCATCCCTCACCGTTATTTTCAAGCCGAAGATAGCCGCTTGGCGCAAGCACAGTTTGAGCGTATTCGTAGCACACGAGTGGCGCAATTTGAGTTACAAAAACCACCCAAATCGGTTGAAAAATTAAGCATAACCTTGCAGTCGGTAGAAGGCGTAGTACCTTCACAAATAAAACTTAACGATGAAGTGGTGTCGGTCAGGTATTATTTGGGAAAAACCTCAGAACAAACTATCTTGGCTGCACTTCGTCAACAAGGATACGAAGTGACAACAATTGACTAACCAATAACTCCCAACCTCAAAATGAAAACATTCATCCACCGTACGTTTGTTTACGGCTGTGTACTTGCCTCGTGTAGCTTCGTGTTTGTGGCGTGTGGGCCAGACAAAGACCCAAAAATGGAAGAAGCAGGTAAAATTCACTTGGCTTCCATGGAAATTGAAGAAGCACTGCACGAACAAATTGAGGGAATTGATTCGTTGAAAGTAGTTTTGAACGATAAAAAGAAATCCCTAACTGATGCCGCAGCTATTGCGAGCATTGATTCGACAGTGGCGCAGTTAGATGCTGTAGCTAAATCGTTTGAGGAATGGGAAGAAAACTTGGTTGAAGTGCCAGGACTTCCTCACGAACACCACCACCACGAAGGCGAAGAGCATCACCACCACGACCACAAACCAGCACCTGAGGTTTCGGGCGAACAAATGATTGAAATTCAGAAAGAAATAAAAACGAACATCGAAAAAATCAAGGCCGATTTGGAAAGTGTTCAAGAAAGAGTGAAGAAGGTTTTATAGTTTTATAGTCCATGGTCCATAGTCCACGGTAATTAAAACCATCGACTGTGGACTATTGACCATGGACCATCGACTATCGAGGTACTTCTATTTTTTGTAAAATTTGAGCGACAACATCGTCAGGTGTTGCTCCTTCCATTTCTCGTTCGGGCGTTAGAACAATACGGTGACGCAACACAGACGGCGCCAATTGCTGAATTTCTTCTGGCGTCACAAAATCCCTTCCACGAATGGCAGCCAAAGCTTTGGAGCTATTGAGCAATGCCACCGACGCCCTAGGCGAAGCCCCCAAAAACAACGATTTGTTATTCCGTGTTTGCACAACCACTTGCGCAATGTATTCTAACAGTTTGTCTTCCACGTGAACTTGGTGCGTTTTACGGCGCAGCTCTGCTAGTTGTTCAGGCGTTAATATGGCCTGTACGTTTGCAATCGCCTCGGCCATATTTAACCGTAAGTGATGCCCACGAAGCACTTCTACTTCCTGCTCTTGGGAAGGATATTTTACCACAATTTTAAACAAAAAGCGGTCTAACTGCGCTTCGGGAAGACGGTAAGTGCCTTCGTGTTCTACTGGGTTTTGGGTCGCAATCACAATAAACGGGCTGCCCATGGGATAGGTAGTTCCGTCAACGGTTGCTTGCCGTTCTTCCATCACTTCAAACAAAGCCGCTTGGGTTTTGGCAGGAGCACGGTTGATTTCATCGACCAAAACAATATTTGAAAAAATCGGTCCTTTCCTAAACTCAAAATCCGTGTGTTTTGGGTTAAAAACCGACGTTCCCAACACATCCGAAGGCATCAAGTCGGGCGTGAATTGAATACGGCTAAATTCAGTAGCAACAGTGCGCGCTAATAGTTTAGCCGTCAGCGTTTTTGCCACCCCAGGCACTCCTTCGATAAGTACGTGTCCGTCGGCTAAAATTGCCGTCAACAACAAGTCAATCGTTTGCTGTTGCCCCACTATAATTTTCCCGATTTCGGCTTTGATGGCTGTTATCGCGTCGTTGAGGTCTTGTAAGTCGATTCGTGATTCAAAATCCATAAGAGAAAATGGCAGTTATTTAACGCGTTCGTAAAAATCTTCGATACGGTGATGTAAACTCAGGAGCGCAAATTCAGACAAGGACGTAGTGCGCTTGGCATGGGCTATTTCGCTGAACAGCAACTCAATATCCATCCGAGGAAGCCCCGTTTTTTGGATAAGGTCTTCTATAAATTCTTTGTCAATTTCGTGGGTACGCAGCCCAAATCGCTCGCGGATGTAGAGCAGCAAATGTTGAATTTTCTTTTCAGCAATGTTATCGTGGTCACCTTGCTGAAAGTACATTTTACCAATCGTTTGCACAAACTCTAGCGACGTATTCTTCGGTACAGGCAACACAGGAATGACACGTTGGGTGCGCTTTCCCGCAAAAATAGCATACAGCAATAGGCCAAACAAAATCAAGTAATATGCCCATGTCAGTGGCGGCTGCGTCATAATATACCTAAAAATCGACTGCTCATCATCCCCAAAACGGCCTTGTTTTAGGTATTCATCCCAGTAAACAGGCAAGACGGGTAAATAAGACAGCGATTTAAACGCAAAATCAGACGTTTTGGAAGGTAAAGCGTAATAATTGGTCAAAGCCAGCGGCAGGTTATGCAGATAAAAAGCCCCTTTCCCGTACTTTATCTTTAGGAAAATAGGCTCATTTCGGGCGTTTTTAGCCAAAATTGTCACGTTTTCAGGCTTTTTTATCAAAAAATAATTGCGACCATCGTCTTGTGCGAACACATATCCTCCTTTTTTGGACAAAGCAGGGTTCACAAAATTCATCACCAAGGCCGTATCTCGTAACGTTGGGTCTTTGAGCGTCGCTATTATTCCCAACGTTTTTACCAACGTATCTGGAAAATAATAGGCCGAAATAAAGACATTATTTCCTCGCTTTGCGTAATTGAGTAGCTGTTTTTGGTCGTTTCTGTCAATAGTAAACTCTCGACAAACAAAAATGTAATTGCTTTTGGGCAGGGTTGGGTTTTCTGAAAGATAATTATAAATCGGCACCCGTAGCTGCGTCACTTTTTCATTTTTGAAGACATCAGGCAAAAGTTCATAGGTAGCTTTTGTGCCAAAAGGGATTTTGTCTTTGTTGGAATAGGTCGGCGTCCAATCAATGGGTTTAGGACGGTAGTATTCAAACAGGCCGTAGGCTACGACTGTCAACAATAAAAACCAAAAGTAGTAACTACGCCAATTCACCTTCGTTATTGTGTTGTATTAAAGTCGGGTTGAAAATGCTTGAAATTCTTCTTTCAAGCGTAAAAATTGAGATTCGGTCACGCCAAATTCACCATACCAAACGTACTCAAACTGGTACGTAAGTTGCTCAAAATCCTTTTTAAATTTCGTTTCTTGCAATTCTTCTACGTAACTACGGTTGGTTTTGGTTGGCTGCCAATGTATGAACTTTTTATCGGTCAATTGCTTGAGTGTATTGAGGTAATAGAGCCGAGTTGCGAGACGATAGTTTCGGGCAGCGATTGCTTCTTCAATCAAATTGGCAAAATCTAATTCATGAATATTTTCAGTGATACGATTATAGACCAGCTCTTCCTCCGATTTTTTGGCAAACATTCCACCAATAAATTCAGCTTTGTACAAGAGCCATATCACTACCCCTGCAATACCCACCAAAAATACGTACTGCCAAAAGTTTTCGTAAGCACTACTACTCAAAAAATCATTGATTTTTTGGCTCAACCAATTCCAAATACGGGCGAGCGGATTATCGGGCGGAGGGGCGTCGCGTTCGTAATTATAATCACGACTAGCAAGGTAATCGTCGAGACGCTTGTCAGAAGGCAAACGAGGCGTCATCGTGGCATTGTCCAGCGCCGCAGGTAAGCTAACCGTGTCTTTTGGCGTGGATTTGCCCTCTTCTTGGGCATTTGCCAACAAACCAAGCCCCAAGAGCAAGAGAACAAAACAAAGTCTTTTTAGAAACATAGAAAACAAACGAATAACGCTTGGCCAAGTTGCAAAAAAGCCAACAGAATTACAAAAAAAGCCGATGCAAGTACATCGGCTTTTAGGGAGTGGTATTTTACTCAGGATTATTTCTTACCCAAAGACACAATCCACTTAGCAATTTTCATAGCTTCGTCCTTTGGTACATTAAGTGGCGCCATTGGAGGATACCCTGGCCAGTTAGCTGGTTTTGGGTTAGCAATCAACTCTACGATTTGCTCTGGCTTATATTTTTTCTTCGCCATTACTTCTTTGTAGCCTGGGCCTACCAATCTCTGATCGGCTTTGTGGCAAGCCAAACACGTATTTTTAGTCAATAAAGCTTCAATGTCTGCAGGAATTTTAACTTGCGCGTTTGCCGCAGTCGATACTGCCAAGAAAGCTCCCGCTGCTACTAACATTTTTGTGAATCGTTTCATGCCTAGGTTGGACTTTTAAAATGAAAAATAAAGGAATCTTACGCAAATGCAAAGCTATAACGTTTTGATAAAGAAATTGTGTTAAAAAGACAAAAGATTATTTTTTACATCTCAACGGGTTTCATTTTAGGAATCAACAAATGGATAAAGAGCAACGCTATCAAATAAGTGGAACTCGCCAATAAAAATAATGGCAAATAGCCCCATTGAACGCGTATTGGCCCGATTACCGCCGCTAAAAGTGCGCCGCCTACCGCCCCAGAAAATCCCCCAATCCCCGTTACCATCGCCACCGCACTTTTGGGGTAGAGGTCTGAGGCAATTGTATAGACATTGGCCGACCACCCTAAATGCCCCGCTGCGGCAATCGCTATCAAGACCGTTGCGATATAGACATTTTGGGTTTGGGCAGCAAAGAAAATCGGAACAACACAAAGCGCGCACAAAAGCATCGTCGTTTTACGCGCGCGGTTCAGCGACCAGCCCATTTTCATTAATCGTGACGAAAGCCACCCAAAAAATATGCTCCCGCCGTCCGAAATAATATAAATAACCATGAAAGGGAAACCAATGTTTTGTAAGTCAAGGCGCTGGGTGAGTGCTTCACTAGAATTGAAAAAGTCGGGTAACCACGTCAGATAAAACCACCAAATGGGGTCCGCCATCAACTTCCCGACAATCAACGCCCACGTTTGACGAAAGCGTAACAATCGCCACCAAGTGACTCGGCCTTCTATTTCTTCGGGCTGGTTATCTTGTTTGATGTACCGCAATTCTCGCGTCGATACCTTGGGATGGTCTTCGGGTTTTTGATAGTTGAGCCACCAAAATACCAACACCACAAAACCCAAAACCCCTGTCGTCATGAACGACATTCTCCACCCGTACTTGAGGGTCATCCATGGAATTAGGGCGGCTGTTAGAATAATTCCAACGTTGGTTCCTGCATTAAACAAGCCAGTGGCAAACGCCCGTTCTTTTTTGGGAAACCACTCGGCAATCGACTTGATGCTCGAAGGAAAATTTCCCGCTTCTCCAATCCCAAGCGCAAAACGCGCTCCCAACAAACCCCGAAAACTGCCTACGTAAGCAGTGGCTACGCCCGCCAAGCTCCACAAACCAATGGCAAACGACAAACCTTTGCGGGTTCCGAGACGGTCGATGAGCCAACCAATCATAATAAAACCCAACGCATAAGCCAATTTGAAGGCCGTATCAACCCAACCATATTGAATCTTAAACGCATCTAAATCGGCTTGGGTGAGGGTATATGAAAGCGGCACCCCCAACATCTCTTTCCGAAACGCATCGTCGAGCATCGAAAACGACAAAACGTTTCGGTCAACGTAGTTGATTGTCGTAATCAAGAAAAGAAGAAACACTATCCGCCAACGGAAGTTATGGGGAGGCATTTTAAAAGGTGTTAGAGGGGTTTGGAAAAACGCTGCAATTTACGGACTATGTTCTAAAAGTTCTATTGTTATTTTTGCCAAAACAATTCATAAATGACTGAACGCCAAAAACAAGCCCTCGTCAAAGCCGCGGCCTTTTGTGCTTACCAAGAACGTAGTACCAAAGAAGTAAAACAACGGCTGCACGAGCTCGAAATCATTGACGATGAGATGGAACCTATTCTTCACGAGTTGATTGCCCAAAATTACCTCAACGAAGAACGGTTTGCGCGGGCTTTTGCCAGGGGAAAATTTCGGGTAAAAAAATGGGGACGCTTGAAAATTCGCCAAGAAATGAAGCTTCGTGGCTTGTCGAATGACTTGATTCAAAAGGGGATTACCGAAATAGATGGCGATGAGTACGAAGCTGTTTTACAAGACTTGCTCATCAAAAAGGCGCGTACCCTCAAAGGCGAGCCAACGGCGACCAAACAAAAATTGGTGCGTTTTGCCCTCAGTAGAGGTTTTGAAAGTGATATTGTGTGGGAATTATTGAAAATGATAAATACCGATTCTTGATTTTACAAAATTTACACAGTAAACTTGTAGAATAACTTTTATGTAAGTGCATAAAGATTAAGCCTTCACTTAAAATGAATACAACAGAGTTAAAATCTACCCTTCATACGCTCATCGAACGGATTAATGATGACGCCATCTTACAGGCGTATGTTGTTTTATTATCACGCGAAGCTGAAGGAGTGCCTGATTTTTGGGATAATCTGGATACTCCTACTCAAGCGGCAATCCAAGAAGGGCTTCAAGACTTGAACGCTGGGCGTAAAACCGATTTCTTTGATTTTATGAAGTCGCAGTATGGAATTAACCGTTGAACTTTCAGAACGCGCCCGCCGAGACATAGAACAAATTGCTGATTATTTAGCCAAAACCTGGTCAGAACGCAGCAAAATAGAATTTTTGTTGACGTTAACCGATCAGATGAAACTTATCAGCAAAATGCCCTACCTCTATAAAGTTTCTCAAAAACAAGCTAACATACGCGAATGTGTGATGAACAAGCACGTCGTATTTTACTATCGTGTGCTTGATACAAGCATCGAAATCATCACAATTCGCAATACCCGTCAAAAACCTGAAGAGTTTTAAAGTTATTTCGGCAGGTTTTTATTTCAACAACTTCTCCACAGCTCCGTGCACTTTTTCAAACCCAAATCGGTGCATTTCGTTTTCCATCAAGCCTACAATTTGATCATTGCATAGATTTCCAATGCTTCCTTCGTGAGTGTGTTTGAGGTCGCGGGAAGCGTGGTACGTATTTTCGTTGATTTCTTTGCCCACTTGACGGTACGCATCGCGGAAAGGCACTCCTTGTACCACCAATTCGTTGACCCGTTCTACACTAAACAACAAATCGTATTTGGCATCGACCAACAAATTGGGTTTTACTTGCAAGTGTTCCAACATAAAATGCGTGATGTCCAAACAATCCAAAATTTCTTCAAAAGCAGGCATCAACAATTCTTTCAACAACTGCATATCGCGGTGATAACCCGATGGTAAGTTGCTCATAACCATCGTGAGTTCGGTTGGCAGCGCCTTCAAACGGTTCGTTTTTGCCCGTAATAGCTCTGCTACGTCGGGGTTCTTTTTGTGCGGCATGATACTGCTTCCCGTTGTTAAATCGTCAGGCAGGGTGACAAAGGCAAAGTTTTGGCTATTGTACAGGCACACGTCCATTGCCAACCGAGACAACGTTGCCGACAACGCCGCAATAGCCGTCAGAGCCGTTTGTTCGGTTTTACCGCGTGACATTTGGGCGTAAACCACGTTGTAATGCAAGGTTTCAAAACCTAATAATTCGGTGGTCATCGTGCGGTTCAGTGGAAATGAAGAACCATAACCAGCTCCCGAACCAAGTGGATTTTTATTGGCTAACTTATAAGCCGTTTGAATCATGCTCATGTCGTCCACCAATGCTTCGCCGTAAGCACCAAACCAAAGGCCAAACGACGATGGCATCGCGATTTGGAGGTGCGTATAACCTGGCAAAAGGTCGTTTTTGTGCTGATTTGAGCGTTTGATAAGCAAATCAAACAGTTTTTTAGAAGCTAGCGCTACTTCTTCTAACCGACTGCGCGTAAAGAGCTTCATGTCCACCAATACTTGGTCATTACGAGAGCGGCCGCTGTGGATTTTTTTGCCGACATCGCCCAATTTCCGCGTGAGCATTAGCTCTACTTGCGAGTGTACATCCTCTACCCCCTCCTCAATCTCAAATTTACCCTGTTGAATCTCTTGGTAAATAATTCGTAATTCGTCATTCAACATTCGTAATTCGTCATTCGTCAGAAGTCCTACGCTTTCGAGCATGGTAGCGTGTGCGATGTTTCCTTGCACATCGTAAGGAGCCAAATACAAGTCCATTTCACGGTCACGCCCGACGGTGAATTTCTCAATTTTTTCGGAGATGGAAGTCGTTTCTTTTTGCCAGAGTTTCATTTTTTTTACCACTAAGACACTAAGTTTCACTAAGGTAATGACTCAAACTACTCGTTTCCCGTCGGCTTAATGCTTTTTGTGATGTTTTCTGTGAGAGAATTATATTTAACCACTAAGGCACTAAGTTTCACTAAGGCAATGCCGCAAAATGCTCATTTACCATTGGCTTAATGCTTTTTGTGATGTTTTCTGTATGAAAATTTATAAGTAACCCCTTAGGTTTTTGCAACAATTTCATGTACGTCAATAACTGTGCTTCAAAAAGGGGAATGAGGTTTTCTACCGCTTTTAGTTCTACTACAACACAATCATTCACCAGTAAATCCAACCGTAAATCTGCCTCTAAGCGCACCTCTTTATAGACAACAGGCACGGTAAGTTGTCTAATTACCTTAAAACCTTTGAGTTGTAATTCATAAACTAGACAAGTCTCATAAACAGACTCCAACAGCCCTGGCCCAATCTGTCTATGAACCTCAATTGCGCATCCCACAATTTCGTATGCTAATTGATTGACCTCTTTTTTAGTCATCATCACTTAGTGCTTCTTAGTGCCTTAGTGGTTTTATTTTTCAGAAGGGTCAAAATTACTTCTTTTTGGCAAAAATCTTTGCATCCGTTATTTGCTCGCGGTGTTCTTCCAGAAACATTTTAAACGAATACAATTCCTCCAACTGCCCTTCAAAATCGGCAGAAGCGGGATAGATTTCTTCATAAACGCCGACAAAATCGGTTATCAAATAGCGCATTTGACGAACCCCACGGCCGTAAAGAGCTGGTAAATAGAAGTTTTGGTGGTCTTGTAGAAACCGTTGGGTTTCGTAGTGTGACGTAGTTTTGATGTCAACGGCTTCTTTACGTCCCAATACATCCACAAAGCCATAAATAATCACATCGCCTACTTGGTATTGGCAGTAGGCTTGGGTTTTTACAATGGGAGAAGGGAGTTTTTGGCGAACGGTTGCAATAATTTGAGGGTCAAATTGCTCTTCGCCGATTTTTTTCAATACCGCATCTTCAAATGATACTCCCCTAAACTGGGCTTCGGTTTGTGGGATAGGCACCCGATTAATGCGGTCTAGCACTTCCTGCTCACTGATTTTCCCCTGCAAAAACCGTGAGTAGGTGTTGAGCAACGAAGGATAAAAACGGTAAGCTACTTTGGAAGTCATGTACGTTTATTATTGAACCACTAAGGCACTAAGAGTATTCTTTTCTTAGTACCTTAGTGGTAAAAAAATACTAATTCTTAGCCCCGCCCTGTTGCCCTGCTTTTGGCTGTTGGCTTTGCTGGGCTTCGCGCATTGGGTTGCTGCCACGTTGGAAACCTCCGCCTTTAAACAATTGGAAGCGTGTTGGTTTCGTCGGCTGACGTGGGAAGCTGTTGCTCTCTTCGTCGATGTCGGCAATCTCACGGAATGGATCCAGTGTCCACTGCACCACTTTCTTCTTCGTCGTTACGACTTTCGATACTTGTTGGTCGTTCAAACGCCAGATTTCTGCGGGGAAGCGCGCCACCGAATCAGTACCGTCTTCAAATTGCATCTTTACAATCACGGGCATTGGCAAACCACCTTTGTTTTTTACTTTCAAGGTATAGAAATTCAACCCTGATTCGACCAATTTACGCTCATCGGGGGTCAAACTTGCCAAATACGTTTCGTATTTTTTCTTGTCGGCATCCGTTACTTTGTAGGGATCATACGAGTTGTAGAAATCCTTCATGTCAGGATTTTTCTCTACCACCGACTCTTTGATGAAGTCTTTATCGCGCTGACGAGCAACGGTTTCTCGCTTACTGCTAGCTGCTGCCCGCTGTTCGGCCTTCGTAATTTCAGGATTTTGGGTGTCAAGGGCAAACCATTCAACTTCTACCAAATCTTGGTCAACGGGCTCTACGCCGTAGAACCAACCTTTCCAGAACCAATCCAAATCCACGCCCGAAGCATCCTCCAAGGTACGGAACAAGTCGGCAGGTGTAGGCGACTTAAACGCCCAACGACGGCTATATTCTTTGAAGGCATAATCAAACAACTCGCGCCCCATGACCGTTTCGCGCAAAATATTGAGGGCGGTAGCTGGCTTTGCGTACGCACTTGCCCCTGCATTGATGAGGTTGTCAGACATGGTCATGATAGGTACCAAATTTTTGGGATCTTGCTTCATGTAATCCACAATCATTTGAGGCTCGCCACGGCGCGTTGGGTAGTCTTTGTCCCACTCTTTTTCGGTCAAATATTGCACAAAGGTATTCAAACCTTCATCCATCCACATCCATTGACGTTCGTCGTTGTTGACAATCATCGGGAAGAAATTGTGACCTACTTCGTGGATAATCACCCCAATCATGCCGTATTTGGTCGCTTCCGAATACGTACCATCTGCTTCAGGGCGACCGCCATTGAAAGAAAGCATAGGGTATTCCATCCCTCCGATGGGGCCATGACAAGAAATCGCTACGGGATACGGGTAATCTACCGAGAACTTTGAATACGTTTTAACAGTATGAGCCACGACTTCGGTCGAATATTTACCCCAAAGTGGATTTCCTTCTTTTGGATAAAACGACATGCACAACACTTTTTTGCCCGCTACTTCCTGCATTTTACCATCCCAAATGTACTTTCTGGACGTCGCAAAGGCTACGTCACGCACGTTATCGGCTTTGAAAATCCAGGTTTTTTTACCCGAAGGTTTTCCTTTTTCGGCTTTCTCGCGCTCCTCTTGCGACGCAATCACCACTACTTTGTCGGAAGTCTTCGCTTTTTCGTAGTTTTTCAGTTGCGTTGGCGTCAATACTTGTGGGGCGTTTTGCAACTCACCCGTTGCTCCCAAAACGTGGTCATCGGGTACAGTAATGGCCAATTTGAAATTTCCGAACGACAATGCAAACTCTCCCTGACTGTAATATTGCTTATGTTGCCAGCCCGTTACATCGTCATACACACAAAGGCGAGGATAAAACTGCGCAATTTCATAGACGTTATTGCCATCTTTGAAAACCTCAAAACCTGTTCGGCGTCCACCTTTGGCAACCTCAACGATGCGGTAATTCCAATCAATGGAAAATGAATAGCTTTGTTTAGGCAAAAGCGGCTGCGGCAAATCAATCCGCATCATCGTTTGATTGATGGTATAGCGAAGCGGTTTCCCCGTTTTTGCATCTTTCACCGACTGAATATTATACCCATAATCCGCATTTGAGTAATTCATATCGGTAATAGTCGAAAGACTCGTCATCGTTGTTTGATTTCCTAAGTCTCCAGTTCTAGTTATTGGCCCAGGAGAATTTTTGGCAAACAAATTTTGGTCGAGCTGAATCCACACGTAAGGAAGCGCATCGGGCGACTGATTAAAATACGTAATGGTTTCGGTACCAATGATTTTGTTATTGGCCTCGTCCAATTCCACCTTGATGTCATAATCGGCGCGTTGTTGCCAATAATCTTTTCCAGGCGCTCCCGAAGCAGTTCGGTAAGTATTGGGCGTAGGCAGCGCCGTACCCAATTGTTCAAAACGGTCGTTGGCGTGGTAGTTGGGCATGGTGGGTGCTTGTGCCCACGTCAGCCCTGCATAAAATAGTGAGATGATGAAGGAAATTTTTCTCATGAGAAAGTAAAATTGGTTTTCATTCAAAAATACAAAAAAGGGGCTAATTTGACGAAGATAATGCTACTTAACACACAGATTTGCCGATGAATCATTTTATTTTGGCATAAAAAAGCCCCTTCCTGTTTGGGAAGAGGCTTCTAAATATACGATTTACCTAGCTGTATTAAGCAGCTGGTTCGTTGTTCATTACTTCAGTTTGCTTACGGATAGAAGCCATGTGAATCAACTCAAACAACTCTTCTACGAAATCTGGGTACAAGTTAAGTTGTTTACCCAAATCAGCGCGGTTTTTGCGAAGCTGTCTCCAACGATCCATTTGAAGAACGGCTACGTTGTTATCACGCTTGTATTCGCCAAGTTGTTCTACCAATGACATACGCGTGCCCAAAGCTTCGAGCAATTCGCGGTCAAGGTTATCCAATTTGCTACGCAACGTATCCAATTGGTTTTGATAATCTGTGCCGTACTCCGCTTTACGAACGTGCAATTCGTGCAACATTTCGCCCAACGCATGTGGCGTCAATTGCTGAGAAGCATCCGACCACGCTTTGTCTGGGTCACGGTGAGACTCGATAATCAAACCATCGTAGTTCAAGTCTAAGGCACGTTGTGCCAACTCAAACAAATACGCACGCTTACCTGCCATGTGGCTTGGGTCACCAATCATCGGAAGCTCAGGGAACATAGTTTTGAGTTCGATGGCGATGTTCCACATAGGCGAGTTACGGTATTTCGTTTCTTGCGCATTTGAGAAACCACGGTGAATAGCACCCAATTTCTTGATACCAGCACGGTTGATACGCTCAAACGCACCAATCCACAACGCTAGGTCAGGGTTTACTGGGTTTTTGATAAGCACAGGTACATCCACTCCTTGAAGCGCATCGGCCAAGTCTTGAACGTTGAATGGGTTAACGGTGGTACGAGCACCCACCCACAAAATATCGACGCCGTATTTCAGTGCAAGCTCAATGTGCTGAGGCGTTGCTACTTCAACGGCAATAGGCAATCCAGTTTCTTGTTTAGCATCTACCAACCAAGGCAACGCGGCTTCGCCCATTCCTTCAAAGCTGCCCGGACGAGTACGAGGTTTCCAAACCCCCGCTCTGATTACGTTGGCATATCCTTCTGCTTTGATTTGACGAACGGTATCACGTACTTGGTCTTCTGTTTCGGCACTACATGGTCCTGCGATAACGAGCGGCTTTCCTCCCGTATCAACCCACGAGCTCATTGGTAAAATGTCTAAGGTGGCACCCATAACTGAGAAAAAAATTAATTAGTACAACAATCTATAGTAACAATTTGAAAGCGATTAAATCTTCGTAATTTTGCAACCGTTTTGACAGTCCGCCGCGTCATAGGGATAATCCCCTGAAAATCCGACGATTCGGAACGTACAATTTCATTTATCAACAAAACACTACAACTATGCCTTTAAGTGTTGTATCACCCAAAACGGGTGTTTCATTTGATGACACTTCGGTCGCATTTTCGTCCAAGTCCAACGGCCAACTCAAGAAAACCTATTGGTTATTCTCGATGATGAATCAGGTTTGGCTTGTAAAATTAGGAACTTTTTTTATAAAACTCTCTCTTTTGTTGAGATTGCCCGTGAAGGGTCTCATAAAAACTACTTTATTCAACCAATTTTGTGGTGGAGAAGATATTAAAGAATGCGAAAAAACAATACAATATTTGGCAAAATCGAACGTAGGCACAATTTTAGACTACTCTGTCGAGGGAGAAGACGATGAAAAGAGTTTTGACAAAACTGCTAACGAAATTTCGCTAACTATCGAAAAAGCATCAAATAACAAAGCCATTCCGTTCTCGGTTTTCAAGGTAACTGGCGTTGGTTCAACCCCACTTATGGAAAAAATTCAGGCGGGCGAAGAGCTTCATTCCTCAGAACAACAGGCTTTTGAACGCATTAAGCAACGCGTTGATGTGTTGTGCAAGAAAGCAGCCGACTTGAACGTTAAGATTTTTGTGGATGCGGAAGAAAGTTGGATTCAAAATGTCATTGACCAACTGGCTTACGATGGCATGAAAAAATACAACACCCAGACCCCCATCGTTTACAATACGTTTCAGATGTACCGCCACGATATGCTTGAAAACCTCAAAAAAGCTACGCGTGAAGCCAAAGCAGCGGGCTATTTGTTGGGGGTAAAACTCGTAAGAGGTGCGTACTTTGAGAAAGAACGTCTGCGTGCATACGAAAATGAGTACCAAGATCCTATCCACGCCACCAAAGAAGACACCGATCGCGACTACAACAAAGCGCTCGAATTTTGTCTTGAAAACCGTGATGTTATTTCCATTTGTTTGGGAACGCACAACGAACATAGCTGCCAACTTTGCATCGAATCAATGGAAAAACTCCATATTCCGCACAATGACCCACACGTTTGGTTTGCGCAACTCCTAGGCATGAGCGACAATATTTCTTACAATTTGGCCAATGCAGGGTATAATGTCGCCAAATACGTACCTTATGGCCCTGTAGAAACCGTCATGCCTTACTTGTTCCGCCGTGCCGAAGAAAATAAATCAATAGCTGGCCAAAGTAGTCGTGAGTATTTATTAGTAAAGCGCGAAGTAGAAAGACGTCATCAACAACGAATTTCTCAGTAAATTGCAAGCGCAACCCATTTGCCCAACACAGGTTACACTAGATAATTGATAGCTGAATGACGAGTCATACCGCCAGAAACCCACTAAAGTTTTTTTTGTTTGCCCTTCTACTGATTGCGGTAGATCAAGCGTCTAAGTTGCTCGTCCATCATTACATGGCACCTGGTTTTGCAGGTCAAGTCCGTCTCATTGGCGATTGGTTTAAGCTTTATTACGTCACCAATCCAGGCATGGCTTTTGGAATGCAAATCGACCACGAATACGGCAAGTTATTTTTAACCACTTTCCGTTTGGGGGCAATGGTGTTTATTGCTTGGTACATTGTTCGGCTCTCGGTACGCGGTGCTGCGAGTGGTTTATTGTGGGCTATGGCCATGATTTTAGCAGGAGCCATCGGCAACCTGATTGATAGTATTTTTTACGGCGTGCTTATCGGCAATGCGCCTTACGGTTCTCCTACTCCTTGGTTTCACGGACAAGTAATTGACATGGTTTTTGTCGATTTCTGGGAAGGTTTTGTACCAGAGTGGGTACCTGTGTGGGGTGGTCAATATTATACAACGCCTATTTTTAACTTCGCCGATGCTTGTATTTTCGTTGGCGTGTGTATCATCCTTATTTTCCAAGGCACCTTCTTTCCACGTTTGGACGAACCGCAAGATGAAATAGAAAGCGACGAAACCACGGAAGCTATCGCAATGGAAAATCCTACGAACGAAGCAGTCGTAGCGACTACCGATGCCATTGCCACGGAACAACTTACAGAGGTCAGCGAAGGCTCAGAGCCTGAAAGTAGCAATTTAACCGAAAACGAAAATCCCACTCAAGAGACTCCTTCTGAGCCAGCTGAAGAAGTTCAGCCTACTTCAGAAACTCCCCTCGCGGAAGGACACGTTTCTAATCCAGATAAACATACTAATTCATAAAAAAGGGGCTTGAAAGCCCCTTTTTTATGCGTTCTCTAGCAAAATATCTACTTTACATTTACCAAATCTTGTTGGACTGCAAATACAAATTCAATTGTTGTGTCATTGTAATCCGCAATTTCTTCGTTGCTCAGTTTTCCTGCCTTCAAGGCTTTTATAACTGCATTTTTCTTCTCTTCTAAACGCGCTTCTTTAATTTTCTTATTTTCGTTTTTTACTGCTAAAGCATTAGCTGAAAGTACCATTTCGTAAGCCAGTTTTTGCTCCGCCGTCATATTACGCAAGTCAACTTCTGCAATAGCTTTTTTAAGCCATTCTTCACTCCAAAATTCAGGGAATTGAGAAGTTTCGGTCACTGTGTGTAAATTTTTCATTGTATAAACCAGTTTATCTAAATCGGTTTGTACTTGATTTTTTTCTTTGGAAAACTTATCCAACTCTACCGTGACAAACACCATTTGATCGTCAATAGTTTCGTTTTTTGCATTTCGCAAAAAGGAAACATTATGATAATCAGATATTTGTGTAAATATCACCCTTGCTAGAATACCAATACAATATATTTTTGACAAATTTTCAAAACGATATTCCCCTTTTTTGACAAGCGTATTAAAACGATGCAAAGCATAGAATTTCATACGCTGAATAAATTCAGGATACTCACTCAATTGCATTTCGACAATAAAATGATTGTCATTCTCGTCTATGCAAGCTACATCATAAATTCCACTTCGGCTGTCAATCGTTATAGCAGTGAGTTCGTTTTTAATAAAGGAGACCTCTCTAATGGGGACAGAGGAATTTATGAGTGCCTGAAGCGCTTTCTTTAAAAAAGTAGTATCCACTTCATTTCCAAAGGTCACTTTAAAACCATAATCCGAGAGAATTGAAATAAATCTTCCGTTGTCATTCGCTATTTCCATACAGCAAAGTTATACAAAAACCCCTACTGAATGATTCAGTAGGGGTCCCTTATTTACACCTTGTCATTATCAAACCTCTATTTTTGCCTCCGAAATATTCTCAAAAGCTACTTCGCCTTCTTCATTGAGTTCCATCATGATGACGGCGTCTTTTTGAATTTTTCCCGAGAGAATCTGTTTCGATAACTCATTCAAAATTCGGCGCTGTAAGACTCTTTTGAGTGGCCTTGCCCCAAACGCAGGGTCATATCCTTCTTCTGAGAGTTTCACCAAAGCTTCGTCAGTAGCATCCAAGGTCACTCCTTGTTCGGCCAACAAGTCTTTGATGTGGTTGAACTGAATCCGAACAATTTGTTTCAAATTATCCCGTCCAAGTGGGTCAAAGAGCACAATTTCGTCAATACGGTTCAGAAACTCTGGCCTAACTGACTGTTTCAACAAGCCTAAAACATCGTTTTTAGCTTCTTCTTTGAAGTACAGCTTCCAGCCTTTTTCAATCTTATTGCCCGCTTCTTTGAACTTCTCCATGATGATATCGCTACCAATGTTCGACGTCATGATGATGATGGTATTTTTGAAGTTCGCCAAGCGACCTTTGTTGTCCGTCAACCGCCCATCGTCCAAAACCTGCAACATTACGTTCCAAACGTCGGGGTGTGCTTTTTCGATTTCGTCCAGCAAAATCACACTGTATGGTTTACGGCGCACGGCTTCGGTCAACTGCCCACCTTCATCGTAGCCAACGTAGCCTGGAGGCGCTCCCACCAAACGGCTTACAGCGTGGCGCTCTTGGTATTCGCTCATGTCGATGCGCACCATGGCATTGTCGTCGTTGAACAAGTAATTTGCCAGCGTCTTGGCTAACTCTGTTTTACCAACCCCTGTCGGCCCAAGGAATAGGAAACTACCAATCGGGCGTTTGGGGTCTTGCAAACCTGCTCTCGAACGACGCACCGCATCAGCTACCGCTTCAATGGCCTCCTCTTGACCCGCTACGCGTTTTTGGAGTTCGGATTCCAAGTTGAGTAATTTTTCACGCTCGCTTTGCAGCATTTTACTTACTGGAATACCCGTCCATTTGGCAACTACTTCCGCAATATTTTCGGCCGTTACTTCCTCTTGAATCAACTGCTCACCGCTAATTGATTGTTGGCCGCTTTCTCCCAAACGTTTTTCAATTTCAGGGATTTTACCGTAACGAAGTTCCGCTACTTTTCCATAATCCCCCGCCCGTTCGGCTTGTTCTGCTTCGAGGCGTAGTTGTTCCAATTGCTCTTTTAACGCGCGGAGTTCGCTGATTTTCCCTTTTTCCAACTCCCATTGGGCTTTAAAAGCGCTTCGTTCTTCGTTTAAATCCGCCAACTCTTTGTTAAGTCTGGCTTCTTTTTCTTTGTCATTCTCCCGTCGAATCGCCTCTCTCTCAATCTCTAACTGCATGATACGGCGGTTCAAATCGTCGAGCTCTTCGGGAACCGAATCCATTTCTAAGCGTAATTTTGCCGCCGCCTCATCCATTAGGTCAATGGCTTTATCGGGCAAAAAACGATCAGAAATATAACGGCTCGACAACTCCACGGCCGCAATGACCGCATCGTCCTGAATCCGTACTCCGTGGTGGAGTTCGTACTTGTCTTTGATACCCCGCAAGATACTAATCGCATCAGCCTCGTTGGGTTCATCGACGGTCACTACCTGAAAACGGCGCTCCAGCGCTTTGTCTTTCTCAATGTACTTTTGGTACTCTTTGATGGTAGTAGCACCGATGGTATGGAGTTCGCCCCGCGCGAGGGCAGGCTTGAGTAAGTTGGCAGCGTCCATCGCGCCCTCACCGCCCGCCCCCGCCCCGATGAGCGTGTGGATTTCGTCAATAAATAAGATAATTTGGCCTTCAGAATCGGTCACCTCTTTGATTACCGCCTTCAAACGCTCCTCAAATTCGCCTTTGTATTTGGCCCCCGCAATGAGCAAGCCCATGTCGAGCGAGACAATTTCTTTTTCTTTCAACTGCTCGGGTACGTCGCCTTGTACAATCCGTTGCGCTAGGCCCTCTACGATGGCCGTTTTTCCTACTCCTGGTTCCCCCAAAAGCATGGGGTTGTTTTTGGTACGACGCGCCAAGATTTGAAGCACCCGACGGATTTCGTCGTCGCGCCCAATAACGGGGTCAATCTTGCCCGAGCGTGCCAATTGATTTAAGTTTTTGCTGTATCGTTCCAACGAACGGTACTTAGCTTCGGCATTTTGGTCTTTCACTGGATTATTCTTCCCTCTTAATTCTTTGATAGCTGCTACTAATTCTTTTTCTTTTAATCCCACCTCTTTCATGAGCTGAGCGGTGCTGTCTTTGCCCGCCGATAAACCCACTAGGAGGAGTTCTACGCTTACATATTCGTCATTAAATTCTTTCAGATAGCTTTGTGCCTTTTGAAACGTGGCGTTGAGGTCGTTGCTAAGGTATTCGGTATTGGCCGAGCCTGCTACGCGCGGATAACCGTTGATGATGGTTTCAAGTCTTGTATTAACATTTGGGAGTGCGACATTCAGCTTTTTGGCTAAAAACTGCGACGTGTTGGGATCTTCTTCCAAAATCGCTTTTAGAATGTGTCCCGTTTCAACAACTTGCTGCTGCTTGCCCTGAGCAATTTGCACAGCGTGCTGAACAATTTCTTGGGCTTTGATGGTATATTGATTAAAGTTCATGGCTTCGGTGCTTATGCACGGGTTCTGCTGTTGGTTAATTGGTTTGTTAACACTGATTTTAAAATTCTCATGCCGATGCCTAAAAGCGGAAATTTTGGCATCATTTTGCCCGTTAAATCAAAAATCATAGACAAAATGGCGGATTTATTCGTAATTTTGGCACTATGTCGAGTCCCATTTTTATTCATACACAAGCGGAGTTTGAGCGTGTCGTTGAACGATTGAACCACTTCCCAGCCATAGCGATTGATACTGAATTTGATAACAATCATTATGCCTATGGCTTTACCCTTTGTTTGTTTCAAGTAGCTACCTCCGATGCGTGTTATTTGATTGACCCCTTTGAGGTAAAAGACTTGTCGGCGCTATGGCGCGTGATTGAAAACCCAGCGGTCGAAAAAGTAATCCACGACAGTGGCGAGGATTTTCGTCTGCTTTATCTTCACGGATGCTCTCCCCGCAATATCTTCGATACCAGTGTGGCCACGAAGCTGCTTTGTTTTGAAAAAATTGGTTTAGCAAGTGTATTGGGTGAAGTACTGGGTATTGAGTCGAGTAAGAAGAAGCAGCAGAGCAATTGGCTGAAACGCCCGCTCTCCGATATGCAGCTTGACTACGCAGCCAATGATGTCATTTATCTCCTTGAACTTCGTGACAAATTAACGGAACGCCTTCAGCAGCAAGAACGCTGGGAATGGTTTCAACAAAGTATGGCGTTTTTGGAAAACAAAAGCTACGTTCCCAAAACACGCAATACGTTTTTGAGCCCCAAAGAACAGCGCGATTTTAGCCCGTTTGACCAACATATTTTAAGTGAATTGTATCGTTTTCGTGATGAACAAGCGCGTCGTTTTGGCAAGCCAACTTACCAAATACTGACCAATGCGCAAGTACACGAAATTCTCATTGACCCAACAACACTCAACAACTGGCTACAGTTAAAAGGCGTAAATCCACGTATGCAAACTCCTTGGGCAGTGGATCAACTCAAACAAGTCATTCACCAAGCAAAAGCCGAGGGAACGAAGCGCCAGCTTTTGCACGAACGGGTGAAGCCATCTCCGCAAGAATTTGCCGAAATGCAGCAACGCGCTGCCCGAAGCAACGCCCTGCGTGAAGGAACCTTTCTACCGATGAAGCGTTGGATTGAAGAAAAATACGGATCGCTTTTTGTCCCGTACATTCTCAGCAATGAGGTCATTAGTACCCTTATTGGGGGAGAATTAAAACTGACCGACATTGGCCCGTCGTTTCAGCAAGCCATCATCCGCGAGGCTGCTTCGGCACTTGCTATTGATATTTCGGCTTTTGGCTAACAGCCTGTCTCCCTAACCACGTCTAATATGCTCAAGCGATACTTATTCTGGATTATTGGGGGACTGGCCGCTGGCCTTATCAGTTATTTTGTCTTATTTCCGCAGGTTTGGTATTGCCAATGGGTCGGTTTTTCTGATTTTAAAGCGCTCAATACTCACTTTTACGTCAGCCCCAAATCCTCTCCCAAACACCACCAATACGCCCAAAAAGTAGTGGCTGAGGCAGAAAAACGAATCCAAAGCTTTTGGGGTGGCCGACAAGGAAAGCCGACAATCATTGTTTGCTACGATCCGCACGAATATGCAAAATATTGCCACAGCGACGAAGGAGCAGGCTGTAGCATCGGAACACCGTGGGGCGCTTCTTACGTGGTGCTCAATTTGGACGGTATCAATACCGACGTCATCGCGCACGAAATGTGTCACGATGAACTTTTCACGCGGCTCGGTTGGTGGAAAACCACCCAACAAATTCCGCAGTGGTTCAACGAAGGGCTTGCTTTGATGGTTGATTATCGTTTTGTAGAAAACAAACCTCCCGCCCAGCGCTACATAGATTACAAAGACGAATGTGATTACATTTCGAGCGGTGGACAAGTAACCCTCGCGCTTACCGAGATTAGCTCAATGCGCGGATTTTTTACGGGTCCCGAAGGCCGTGTTATGTTGGCTTACATGACTTCGGGAATGGAAGTATCTCGTTGGCTAGCCGCCGCAGGACAACCTGCCATCCCCGTTCTGGTCAAGCATCTTCGTGAAGGACGCAACTTTCAAGGCGTTTACCAGCAGTTAGAAGCTAAAAAACAACCGTAGCCCGTTTTATGGGTTCATTTTCAGCTTCAAAAACTCAGCTGTGTAGTTATTTTCTAGCGCCAACATACTCTCGGGCGTCCCCGCAAACGTAATGTAACCGCCCTTATCGCCCCCTTCAGGCCCCAAATCAATAATCCAATCGGCCGATTTTATCACTTCGACATTGTGTTCAATGACAATCACCGTATCTCCCTGATTAACCAGCGCATTGATGGATTTTAACAATTTTTGAATGTCGTGAAAATGGAGTCCCGTGGTTGGCTCGTCAAAAATAAAGAGCGATTTGCCCTGATTAGGATTCGATTTACTCAAGAAGAACGCCAGTTTTACCCGTTGGGCTTCGCCTCCTGAAAGGGTATTAGAAGATTGCCCCAGCTTGATGTATCCCAGCCCCACATCTTTCAACGGTTGAAGGCGCTCAGCCAATTTAGGCTCTTCTTGCTGGAAGAAATCAATGGCTTCGTCAATCGTCATGTTTAAAATATCCGAAATATCGGCCGAGTTTCCATCGGGGCGTTGATAACGGACATCGAGTACTTCTTGTTTGAAACGCTTTCCGCCGCAGCCTTCACATTTGAGGTAAATATCAGCCATGAACTGCATTTCAATTTTCACTTGACCTTCGCCTTGGCAGGTTTCACAGCGCCCGCCTTCGACATTGAAAGAGAAATGAGAAGGTTTGTATCCTCTGGCTTTAGCCAAAGGCACATCGCTCATCATTTGGCGAATGTAATCATAGGCTTTGATGTACGTAACGGGATTAGAACGAGACGATTTCCCGATGGGATTTTGGTCCACCATTTCTAGGTTGTCGATGCGCTCAACGCTTCCCGTCAAATTGGCGTATTTGCCCGCATCTTCGTTGTACTCACCTTTTACGCGAGCCAAGGCGGGGAATAAAATCTTCCGAATCAGTGTCGATTTTCCTGAACCCGACACCCCTGTCACCACCGTAAGCGTTCCCAACGGAAATTTCACGTCCACGTCTTTCAAGTTATTTTCTTTGGCAC
This sequence comes from Runella sp. R5_40, assembly GCF_057652295.1. Taxonomy (NCBI): domain Bacteria; kingdom Pseudomonadati; phylum Bacteroidota; class Cytophagia; order Cytophagales; family Spirosomataceae; genus Runella; species Runella sp. R5_40. Next base: position 668,668 of record NZ_JBYFCH010000001.1, read on the forward strand.
CCGTCAACTCCAGCCAATGTGTCGCTTTCCGACGGAAGGTGGGGACGGGTACTTGGTCGCGGCCCGTGAGGAAGTCGATGGTGTGGGATACAGATGCTTGGTCGTCATTCTGTCCTCGTAATTCGTCATTATTAATCTCCTCCCAGCTCCCCTGCCAAACCACTGCTCCACCCAAATTTCCTGCATCTGGGCCGATGTCGATGATTTGATCGGCGGCGCGCATGACTTCTTCTTCGTGCTCAACCACAATTACGGTATTGCCCATGTCGCGCAACGACTCCAACACGCTTACCAGCTTTCGGGTATCACGCGGGTGAAGACCAATGCTTGGTTCGTCCAAAATGTACATTGAACCTACCAAGGCACTCCCCAGCGAAGTCGCCAACTTAATCCGTTGAAATTCTCCCCCTGAAAGTGAATTAGTCAAGCGGTTGAGGGTCAAATAACCCAGCCCCACGCGGTTCATGTATTCCAAACGGTTTTCAATTTCAATCAAAATGCGTTTGGCCACGCCGTATTGAAAATCGGGTAGCGTGAGGTTTTGGAAAAATTGTAACACTTCCGAGATGGGCATCAAAACCAAATCAGTAATGGAAGTGCCTTTTATTTTTACGTAACTCGCATCCTGACGCAAACGCGATCCACGGCATTCGGGGCAGTTGGTTCGGCCTCGGTACCGCGACAACATCACACGGTATTGTACTTTATGTGTCTGCGATTCTAAATGCTCGAAAAAGGCCGTTAGACCTTCAAAATAGCTATTCCCCGTCCAGAGTAACGTTTTCTGATCTTCGGTCAAATCTTTATAGGCGCGGTGAATCGGAAAATCAAAACGAATGCCATGACGCAACAACGGTGCCTGCCATTCGCTCATTTTTTCGGAACGCCAAGGGGCAATTGCACCCTCAAATACCGAAAGATTTTTATCGGGGATAACCAACTCAGGGTCTAAACCCAGTACTTTTCCAAAGCCTTCGCAGCGTTTGCAAGCTCCGTAAGGGTTATTAAAGCTAAAAAGGTTGACGCTCGGCTCTTCAAATTTTAACCCATCCAATTCAAACTTATCAGAAAACGAACGTTTTTCTCCACCGACTACTTTTATCCAACACAACCCTTCTCCTTCAAAAAAAGCCGTTTGTACCGAATCCGAAAGACGGAATAGCGTATCTTCGTCCTCGTGCTTAATGGCCGCTCGGTCCACCAAAACAAATAACTCCGCTCCCTCCAAAGCTCCTTCAACGTTGCCTTCTTCCAATAATTCCTCAATCGAACGTGTTTCGTCATTTACTACGATTCGCGTGTAGCCTTTGGAAAGTAGAATGGTTAATTCTTGTTCGAGCGTACGATTTTCTTTGATGATAAGCGGCGCTAAAACCATTGCCCGCGTCCCTTCCTCGTGGCCCATGAGGTAATTGACCACGTCGGTCACCGTGTCTTTGCGAACCACTTCCCCCGAAACAGGCGAGTGAGTTACCCCAATGCGGGCAAAAAGTAATTTCAAATAATCGTAGATTTCGGTGGTCGTCCCCACCGTTGAGCGTGGATTTCGGGTATTGACTTTTTGTTCGATGGCTACCGCAGGCGAAATTCCCTTGATGTAATCCACTTCGGGTTTTTCCATTCTCCCCAAAAACTGACGGGCGTAGCTGCTCAAGCTTTCGACGTACATGCGCTGGCCTTCGGCAAAAAGCGTATCAAAGGCCAACGATGATTTGCCCGACCCCGATACGCCCGTTACGACAACGAGTTTGTTTCGTGGAATGGCCACATCAATATTTTTGAGGTTATTGACTCGCGCCCCTTTGATGAGGATAAATTTTTTGGGGTCTAGTCCTTCAAAATCAGAAGAAGATACAGTCGGATTACTTGTCGTTTGATTCATTGGGCTGGTTTGCAAAACTCACAAAAGTAGGGAAAACGGCTCCGATATACTAACAATCGCTGAGGTGAGTTTTGGGGTTATAACAAAAAATCGGAGCAATTTGTCTCTTGACAAACTGCTCCGATTGAAAGAATGTTTTATTGACTGCTAGTATTGTTCCAATAAGTACTTAATGACATCCGTAGTAGTCACAATTCCAGCGAGTTGCCCATTTTCGATAACGGGCAAGGCGTGGTATTCTTCCGAAGCTAGAATCTCTGCTACTTCTTTAATACTCAAAGTTGCCTCTACCGTACGAGGTTTTTGGGTCATTACTTGCGAAATACTCAACATCTCCAAAATGGCTTCGTCGGCGCCTTCTTGATTTTCAAACAACGAACTGAAGGTCAAACGATTGATGTCGGTACTGCTGATGATTCCCACTACGTCGTGTCCTTCCAGCACAGGAACGTGTCGAATGTGATTTTTCTTTACTAAGTCAATAACATCATGCAAATCGTCGGAAACTTGAACAGTGGCTACGTTTTTGGTCATGATGTGCGAAATTGGTTCTCTTCTTTTCATTGGGAGGATTGATTGATTGTGATGAGCAATAGTACCCTCTTTCTGGCAGAACCTTTATGACCAATGCTACCGTTTTACCCTGCTTTTAATCATGTTTCCGAAAAATCGCTTATGGTAGTATCACACGGTCGATGACGTGAATAACGCCGTTGGTAGCAACAACATCAGCCGAAGTAACTGTGGCATTGTTGGTTCCGTTTCCAGCTCCACGCACTTGTACTGTCGAACCCAATGTCACGGTAAGTGGTGCTTGGCCTGCCGACGCAACTGTACCTGCTACAAGGTTGGTAGAAAAAACTCGGCCCGCTACAACGTGGGCAAGCAATACGTTGGTCAAAGTAGTCAAAGTTGCACCACTAGCAGCATTAATCGCATCAATGCTGTTGAAAGGAGTAGCTTGGAAGGCCGCATTAGTAGGAGCAAATACGGTGTAAGGTGAGCTACCTGTTAACACCGCTGTAACTGTTGCACCCACTGCTGGATTGGCTTGAATCACTTTGTTGAGCGCCGCCACCAAAAACGTAAAGTTGGCATTTCCTTGCGCCACTTGGAGCAGGTTGCCCGCAGGTGGCAACAAAACGCGGTTGATTACATGGATAACCCCGTTGTCAGCAGCGACATCAGCGGCTACTACTCGAGCTCCGTTGATTGACACCCCACTCGTGCCTTTCGTAATGTACGCTTTTCCTCCACTCAACGTAGTCACTTCCGTGTTACTCGCCGTTGGGAGGTCGGTTGAAAGGTTTTTTGTTGCTAAAACGTGGTACTGTAACACCGCCTTAAGCGTATTTACGTCCAAACCATTAACCGTGGCAAGGTCTAATCCAGACGCCGTAAAAGCTGCATCGTTTGGTGCAAAAACAGTCAAGCTACCTGCCCGCAACGCATCGGCTAGTCCAGCACGGCTCACAGCTGCCCGTAAGATTGTGAAGTCATTGTTTTGAAGAACTACGTCAGTAATGGTGTTGGAAGTAGGTTCATCTTTCTCACAGCTCATTAAGAAGAGGCTGCTTGCTAAAACTGTCAATGCCAGTGAAACTGTTTTGAGTGTTTTCCAATAGATGTTCATAGTTTGAAAAAAGTTTAAAAATGGAATGGGTAGATAATTGTTTAAAAACACCCATATAACTTTTTGTATAAGGCAAATTGTTTAACCTTTTCCAAAAAAAATTAAACAAAAACAAGCACAAACAAAAAAATAGGGCTTTCGAACAAGTCGAAAGCCCTATTTTTCAAGTAGTTGGCAGCTATTCTTACACCTCCGCTTGTGCGTATTCCTCTACAGGAATACAGGCACAAATCAAGTTACGGTCGCCATAAGCCGAATCAATACGGCTTACACTTGGCCAAAACTTATTGAAACGCAAGTGAGGCAATGGGAAAACTGCTTTCTCACGACTGTACGGGCGGTCCCAGTTTTCGGTCAACACAATACGAGCCGTGTGTGGTGCATTTTTCAGTACGTTATTTGCTTTGTCAGCCACACCTTCTTCCACTTCACGGATTTCGGCACGGATACTCAACAATGCGTCGCAGAAACGATCTAATTCCGCTTTTGATTCGGATTCGGTCGGCTCAATCATCAATGTACCTGCCACAGGGAACGACAAGGTTGGTGAGTGGAAACCATAATCCATCAAACGTTTGGCAAGGTCTTCGGCTTCGATACCTACGGCTTTGAAAGGACGGCAATCCACAATCATTTCGTGGGCACAACGTCCATTGCTTCCCGTGTATAAAATCTCAAATTGCCCTTCACCCGATAAGCGTTGCTTGATGTAGTTGGCGTTTGTAATGGCCATTTTGGTCGCATTCGTCAACCCTTCACCTCCCATCATGGCGATGTAAGCGTGCGAGATGGTCAGAATGCTTGCCGAGCCATAAGGTGCTGCTGAGACGGCGCCGTGAACCCCTCCCTGGCCCTCGGTCAGGTTGACATGCCCTGGCAAATGCGGCACTAAGTGTGCTGCTACGCCAATAGGCCCCATCCCTGGGCCACCACCACCGTGAGGGATACAGAATGTTTTGTGTAAGTTGAGGTGGCAAACATCAGCCCCGATAGTCGCAGGACTCGTAAGTCCTACTTGGGCGTTCATGTTTGCACCATCCATATACACTTGTCCACCATGACTGTGGATAAGTGAACAAATATCAATAATACTTTCTTCAAACACCCCGTGGGTTGACGGATACGTCACCATCAAACACGAGAGTTCGTTGCTGTATTGTTCCGCTTTTGCTTTCAAGTCTTCAACGTCAATGTTTCCGCGCTCGTCGCACTTCGTCACGACTACCTTCATTCCTGCCATTACTGCCGAGGCTGGATTGGTACCATGCGCCGACGACGGAATCAAGGCCACGTTGCGGTGACTTTCTCCGCGCGCTTCGTGATAGGCACGAATCGTCAACAGACCAGCGTATTCACCTTGTGCTCCTGAGTTTGGCTGAAGCGACATGGCGGCAAAACCTGTAATTTCGCAAAGCCAATCATTTAAGTGCTTGAACAACAACTGGTACCCTTCCGTTTGGAAAGTAGGAGCAAATGGGTGCATTTTACCAAACTCTGGCCAAGTCACTGGAATCATCTCGGCCGTAGCGTTGAGTTTCATCGTACAGCTTCCCAAGGAAATCATCGAGTGAACCAACGATAAATCTTTGTTTTCCAACGACTTCAAGTATCGAAGCATGTCGTGCTCTGTATGATAGTTGTTGAAAACAGGATGCGTCAAATACGCCGATTCGCGCGCTAAGTTGGCAGGTAACGATACTTCTACTTCGTCAGGAATGCTCATTTCGATACCTTCACCCGATGCAGTTGCAAACAAATCCAACAATTCAATCAAGTTGGCAAATGTTTTCGCTTCATCAAACGATACTCCTACCGAACCATTGGCATTGTGACGCAAATTGATACCGCGCTTACGAGACTCTTCTTCCAGCTGTTGCGCATTACGAACATTGACCGTCACGGTATCGAAGTAATTTTGCGTCGCTACTTCGTAACCCATTTCTGAAATAGCATCTGCAAATGCTTTCGTTAAGCCTTGGATTTTTGAAGCAATGCTTTTTAAACCTTCTGGCCCGTGATAAACTGCATAAGCAGCAGCCATCACCGAAAGTAATACTTGGGCAGTACAAATATTTGAGGTAGCTTTTTCACGACGAATGTGCTGCTCACGCGTTTGAAGTGCCATACGCAAGGCACGGTTTCCTTCAGTATCTACCGACACCCCAATGATACGTCCAGGAATCTGACGTTTGTAAGCATCTTTAGTGGCAAAAAACGCCGCGTGTGGCCCGCCGTAGCCCATTGGAACGCCAAAACGTTGTGCCGAACCGACTACTACGTCTGCCCCCATTTCACCAGGCGCTTTCAACAACGTAAGGCTCAACAAATCAGCAGCGACTGCCACAAAAACGTTCAGTTCGTGGGCAGCGGCAATAAAATCAGTATAATCAATGACCTCTCCGTCGGTGGCTGGGTATTGCACCAACACCCCAAAGATGGCAGGATCAGTCAAATCAACCTTAGAGTGGTCGCCCACTACGACGTTGATATCCAACGGAGTAGCACGGGTATAAATCAAATCAATGGTTTGTGGGTGGCAACGCTCCGACACAAAAAACGTTTCTGCTTTCTTTTTGGCTCCTGTACGCAAGCTATGAAGCATCGTCATTGCTTCGGCAGCGGCCGTTGCTTCGTCCAAAAGCGAAGCATTAGCAATCTCCATTCCCGTCAAATCAATCACCGCTGTTTGGAAGTTGAGCAGCATCTCCAAGCGTCCCTGCGCAATCTCTGCCTGATACGGCGTGTAAGCCGTGTACCATGCAGGATTCTCCAGAATGTTACGCAAAATCACGTTGGGGACAATCGTATCGTAGTAACCCGTACCGATGTATGACTGGTAAATGCGATTGAGGCGGGCGACTTTTTTCAAGTCGTTGAGGTACTCAAACTCCGACTTAGGGGCAGGCAACTCTAGCGGTCTTGCTAAACGAATAGCAGCAGGAACGGTTTGCTCAATCAACTCATCGACAGTGCTTACTCCGATGGTCTTTAGCATTTCTTGTAACTCTTCGGGACGTTGGCCGTGGTGACGGCGCTCAAAGGATTCTTGTTGGTGAAGACTGATTTTCATCCGATTTATCAGAGCGGTCTATTGTGTGTAAGATTTCGCAAAATTAGTCAAAAAAAAGGGTCTTTGTTGCGCCCTTTTCTTGGAAAAACAAAAACTGAAGGGTAAAGTTTGCGTTTTGGTTTTCCTATTTTACTTTTTGTGGTTAAGATGAGACTATTTCACAAAATCATTGCAACACGCAACGTTTCACGTTACATTTGTGTTCTATGATTATCAATTACCGACATAAAGGGCTAGAATTGTACGCAACCAAAGGTGACCGTTCCAAGTTGCTTGCTGCACATATTCCAAAAATTCGACTGATTTTAACGCGTCTGGATGCCGCAAGTAGTCCTGAACAGATGAATCAAGTTGGGTATGGATTTCATGCCTTGAAAGGGGACTTGAAAGGCTTTTATGCGGTAAAAGTATCTGGAAATTGGCGCATCATTTTTCGTTTTGAAGGCGAAAATGCAGTGGATGTAGATTACTTAGACTATCATTAAACAAAGAAGACATGGCTTTATTTGACCCCGCCCACCCTGGCGAACTAATCCGAGAAACATTAGAAGGCTTACGCGAAGAAACAGGACAAAAACTAACTATCGCCGAGGTAGCCGAAGGCTTAGGAACAACACGTAAAACACTATCGGCAATTATCAATGGCAAACAAAGTATTAGTCCTGAAATGGCCATTCGATTGGGTACTGCTTTTCCAAACACAAGTGCTGAATTTTGGTTGAAAGTACAAGAAAACTACGACCTCGCTAGAGTACGGCCCAAGGTTGATACAAGTCATATTCGGGTTTTCTGGAATCCAACAAATCTAAATTTCAAACCTGTTTAGCAATTAGAGAATAGAAATCTTCCAATAATTCATGAAGGATATACTTTACGCAACAGTCGCCTCCCTGTGTTTATACTGCCAAGTGGCCTTTTCTCAAAATGCTACTTTGCAAATCGACCTTAACAAAGAAATTGGCCCCATGCACCCTGCATGGGCGTGGTTTGGGTACGATGAGCCAAATTATACCTACATGAAAGACGGCAAAAAATTGCTGTCCGAACTTTCGGCGCTTAGCCCCGTACCTGTTTACGTTCGTGCCCACAACCTACTAACCACAGGCGACGGCACTCCCGCGCTCAAGTGGGGTTCTACCAACGCTTACACCGAAGATGCCCAAGGAAATCCTGTGTATGACTGGACAATTGTGGATAAAATTTTTGATACGTACGTCGAACGAGGGATGAAGCCAATGGCTCAAATTGGATTTATGCCCGAGGCACTTTCAACCAAACCCCAGCCTTATCGCCACCAATGGGCGCCTGGTCAGCACTATACTTCGATTTACACGGGTTGGACGCACCCTCCTAAAGATTACGCCAAATGGGCCGAATTGGTCTATCAGTGGGTAAAACATTCGGTAGAACGTTACGGCAAAAAAGAAGTAGAGAGCTGGTACTGGGAGTTATGGAACGAACCCGATAGCCCTTACTGGGGCGGCACAGTGCAGGAATATTGCAAGTTGTACGATTATTCAGTTGATGCTGTTCGGCGCGCATTGCCAACGGCCAAAATCGGCGGCCCTCACGTCACAGGCCCTGCTGGACGCCGTGGTGGTGATTTTCTGAAAAAATTCCTCAAACACTGTGTTTCTGATACCAATTACGTAACAGGTAAAATTGGTACTCCCCTTGATTTTATTGCGTTTCATGCCAAAGGAGCGCCTAAACTCGTCAACGGGCACGTACAAATGAACATGGGAACGCAGCTTCGTGATATTTCGACGGGTTTCCAGATAGTCGCCTCTTTTCCCGAATTAAAGCACTTGCCCATCGTCATCGGAGAGTCTGACCCCGAAGGCTGTGCAGCCTGTGGCATGAAAACCGACCCGCAAAACGCCTACCGCAATGGCACGATGTACTCAAGCTACACCGCTGCGTCTTTTGCCCGAAAATATGCCTTGGCCGACCTCCATCAGGTCAATTTTAAAGGCGCTGTATCGTGGTCATTTGAGTTTGAAGACCAACCTTGGTTTTATGGATTTCGTGATTTGGCCACCAACGGCGTGGACAAACCCGTACTGAACGTATTTCGGATGTTTGGTAAAATGAGCGGTCAACGCGTAGAAGTCAAAGGCAACCTAATGTATCCTGCCTTGACGGTTCGGGATTCGAGCGTACGAAAAACAACCCCCGACGTGGGTGGATTGGCCGCCAAAGACCAACGAAAAGCTACCGTACTTTTTTGGAATTACCACGACGACGATGTCTCTGCCGCCGCCTCTTCGGTGCAGTTAACGCTTGACCACCTTCCTGCCAAAAAGGTTAAAATCACCCACTACCGCATCGACAGCCAACACAGCAACAGCTACGAAGTGTGGAAAAAAATGGGTTCTCCTGCCAGTCCAACTCCCGAACAAATCAAGGAACTGGAGAAAGCGGGGCAGTTAGCGAAGCTAGGCGCACCTCAAACCCAAACCGTTCAAAATAATCAGCTGATTATTACCACTTCCTTGGAGCGTCAAGGAGTGGGATTGGTGACGTTGGAGTGGTGAATTGGGACTACTTATTCTTCTCAAAATTCCTCAAAAACTCCTCGCGGTCAGTGATTTTAAAATCGGCTTGCCATTCGTATTCTAAGCCTCGGTGAAGGCCGTGCTGCGCACCAAAATAATACATATTTTTCATGGCGGCGATGGTCTGCGCCGAGTTGCCTTTTATTTTTTCAATGACTTGGTTTACTGTCGATTCTAACTCTGCCAAAGGCACTGACTTATTTACCAACCCTATCCGCTCCGCCTCCTTGCCCGACACGGGTTGGGCCGTAAACGAAAGTTCCATCGCTTTCATCAGTCCTACTTTTTGTTGCAGACGCTGAGTCATTCCCCATTTGGGCGCAATTCCCCACTTGGTGTGCGTGTCCCCGATTTGGGCTTCGTCGGCCGCATACACTAAGTCAAAGGCAAGCATCAATTCGGTAGCGCCCGTGTAACAGTAGCCATTGACTTGGGCAATTGTTACTTGTGGCATTGCCTGTAAGGTCAGAATAAAAGCCGCGCCCATTTCCATTACTTCAAAGTTAGAAAAGTGCCCCCCTTCAATGCTTTCGTTCAACGCTTTCAGGTCAACTCCTGCCGACCATGCCCGTCCAGCCCCCGTAACGACAAACACCTTAATAGATTCGTCCAACGACACTTTCCGCGCTACATCTGCCAATTCAGCGATAAGATTGGGGCTGAGGGCGTTCAACACCGACGGACGATTGAGCGTTACTTTGGCCACTCCTGCTTCTTGCGAAAAGAGAATATCTTGGTACGTTGTCATATTCTTCTCGATTAATCTTTCTTAAATATCTGCATTTCTAACCGTAAAACGCTCATTTGCTGGCACATTTTTAGCTAGATTATTTACGGAGTAAAACAATTTCGTCGCTTAAAATCGTTTCTAAAATTAGAGAATCAGCCCTCCGAGACATTTTAATCGTAACTTTGCGGCCTTATTTACTCCAAACCTATGAGGTTTGCTAAGAAACGACACTGGTAAACCTCATAGGTTTCAAAAGAGCTATAGAACTGAAAACAGATTTCTTTAATGTATAAAGGAAAAAAAGTAATCATCGTCATGCCCGCTTACAAAGCGTCGCTAACGTTAGAAAAAACCTACCGAGAAATCCCCTTTGACTTGGTAGATGATATTATTTTGGTCGATGATGCTAGTCCAGACAACACCGTCGAAGTAGCCGAGCGACTGGGCATCAAACATGTCATTCGCCACGATAAAAACAAAGGCTACGGCGGCAATCAAAAAACGTGCTACACCAAAGCCCTCGAACTGGGCGGCGATATTGTCATCATGCTTCACCCTGATTATCAATACACTCCGCTGTTATTAACAGCCATGATTTCCATCATTGGCAATGGGTTGTATCAGGTCGTGTTTGGCTCACGTATCTTAGGAAAAGGCGCTCTCAAAGGCGGAATGCCTATGTACAAATACATCGCCAACCGCATTTTGACGTTGACTCAAAACATTTTGATGAACCAAAAACTCTCCGAATACCACACGGGCTACCGCGCGTTTTCGGGGGAAGTTTTGCGAAGCGTTCCTTTCCAGAAATGCAATGACGACTTTGTTTTTGACAACGAAATGATTGCCCAAATTTTCTGGAAAGGCTACGAAATTGGTGAAGTAACCTGTCCTACCAAATACTTTGAAGAAGCGTCATCAATCAATTTCCAACGAAGCATGAAATACGGCTTTGGCGTTTTGGGAGTATCAAGCCGCTACTTTTTGGCAAAAATTGGACTATGGAAATGGAATTTGCTAGATTAAGCGAGAACGAATGACGAAGAACGAATTTTGAATGACGAATTAGGAGTGTCTCTGGTTGCTCACAACCAGAGAAATTTGCGACCGCGTTTTTTCCTGAAAAACAAAAAAGGGCAGCTTGGGGCTGTCCTTTTTGTTCACTGTCGACTGTAAAATATAGACTACCAATTGTTTTTAAGCGTCTTTCCAACCAATCGCACATCCTACGGCTTTGGTTTGGGTCACTACGACGGGTTTACCCGCCAAAATGTTGTTGACTGCATCTTCCACGTAGCGTTTGGTGACGCCTGCGGGGTCTTGGTAATTATCATCTATTGTTCCAATGTATTGTACCGTGAATTTAGCATTTTCATTTCGTAAAACAAAAACATGCGGCGTACGCGTTGCGCCAAAAGCTTTGGCCACGGCTTGCGTTGCATCTTGTAAATAAGGGAAAGTATAGCCTTTCTCCGTCGCTCGCTTCTTCATATTGTCCATCGACTCGTCTTCGTAATCAGAAGCATCGTTGGAGTTAATTGCCACAACGGGAAAATTGAGCGCGGCGTATTTTTTATCCAAAGCAATGATGCGCTCTTCGTAGGCTTTGGCAAAAGGACAGTGGTTGCAGGTGAACACCACAATCACGCCTTTTTTGTCTTTGTAATCCGACAAACTTACGGTTCCTCCTTTAGCATTTTGAAGCTTAAACTCAGCTACCGACCCGCCGATTGGATACCCCACCGAAGAAGCCTGCGCGCGTTGCTGCTGAAACAACAACGTCGTTGCGATACTCACTGTCAACGCTGCGAATAATGTCGCCCAAAACTTATTTTTCATGGTCGTTGGTATGTTTGCCATTCTGACGAAATCAAGTTAAAAAGTCACAGAAAATCAGAGAGTTCCTTTTGCAAACGGAGGGCATCAATTTTTTGTTCAAAAAACACTTTTTTTCCCTTGGCATTGTTGAAAATCAGGGTAGCAGGAATGGCACCTGACCATTCTTTACTCACCTTCTCAATCCAGCTATTGGCGTCGGGTTCATTGAGCAACCACACGTGCGATGTTAGCTTTCGTTCGGTCACAAAAGGAACGACTCTCGTTGTCAATTCTCTAGCAAAATCCATGCTAACTAAAATCACTTTGAGCTTCTGATTCAGGTATTTTTGCTGGGTTTGTTCAAAATATGGCAATTCTGTCACACAAGGCTTGCACCAAGTCGCCCAGAAGTTCAATACATAGGTAGTATCGCTTTTTTGAGCAAAAAGACTATCCATCGCCGCCCATTTTACCATCGATACTTGCTGCGCTTGCCCCACCGTTTGTATCATCACCAACAACATACCCACTATCCAGCCTTTTGCATTCATTCTTACAAAATTAAAATTCTACTGCTGAATACATCGGGTTGTGAGCAACCCTTTCCACAACACTCAATACGTCGGGTTGTGAGCAACCCTTTCCACAACACTCAATACATCGGGTTGTGAGCAACCCTCTTCACAATACTCAATACATCGGGTTGTGAGCAACCCTCTTCACAATGCTCAATACATCGGGTTGTGAGCAACCCTCTTCACAGCACTCAATACATCGGGTTGTGAGCAACCCTCTTCACAATGCTCAGCAACCCTCTTCACGATGCCAAAGTAAGTACGCGATTTTTTCCCACATTTACAAACTGACTTCTCTAGTGCGCTTCCAGCCAATTAAGCCCCTTTCCAATCCCCGTTTCCATTTTTACGGGCAGCGGAATGGCATTCACCATCAACTCATTTACGTGGTGGCTCAACAATTCGATTTCATCGCGGTGCGCGTCAAACACCAATTCGTCATGTACCTGCAAAAGCATACGTGACTGTAGTTTTTCGCGTTTCAGAAAATCGTGGATGTTGATCATAGCTATCTTAATCATATCCGCCGCAGAGCCTTGAATCGGCGCGTTGATGGCGTTTCGTTCGGCAAAACCACGCGTCGTTTGGTTTTGAGAATCGATATCGGCCAAATAACGCCGACGTCCCAAAATTGTTTCAACGTACTTTTGTTCACGGGCTTTGTTAATCACCATGTCCATGTAGCTTTTTACGGCAGGAAATTCTTGGAAATAGGCTTTAATGATTTCACTTGCTTCTCCCCGCGCAATCCCCAAGCGTTGGGCTAAACCAAAGGCCGAAATACCATAAATGATACCAAAATTGACCATTTTGGCTTTTCGGCGCATGTCCGACGTTACTTCTTCGAGGGCTACGTTAAATACTTTACTGGCCGTACTGGCGTGAATATCAATGCCTTTATTGAAGGCTTCGAGCATGGTGGCATCTTGACTGAAAGCGGCCATGATGCGAAGTTCGATTTGGGAGTAGTCGGCCGATAAAATCACATAATCTTCATTTCTAGGAATAAACGCTTTCCGAATCTCTCGTCCACGAGGCGTACGAATCGGGATGTTCTGAAGGTTAGGATTGGTACTGCTCAAACGCCCCGTCGCTGCCACGGCCTGATTAAACGACGTATGAATTCGTCCCGTTGATGGGTTAATAAGCTGTGGCAACGCATCCACGTAGGTCGATTTTAACTTCTGCAACTCGCGGTAGTCCAAAATCTTACGCGCGATTTCGTGTTCCGATTCCAAATCCGACAAAATATCTTCTCCCGTAGCGTATTGTCCCGTTGCTGTTTTCTTAGGGTTTTTGACCAACTTCATTTTTTCAAACAAAATCACCCCCAGTTGTTTCGGAGAACCAATATTAAATTCCTCTCCCGCCAGCCCAAAAATTTCTTGCTCCACTTGTTTCATGTCGATTTCCAACACCCCCGACATTTCGGATAAAACGTTGGTATCAACCCTTATCCCCTCACGTTCCATGGCGGCCAAAACGGGCACCAACGGCACTTCTACGCCTTTGAATAATTTCTCGGCTTGGTTTTCGACCAAAAGTGGTTGTAGTTTATGCTTGAGTTGGAGGGTAATGTCGGCATCCTCGGCGGCATATTCTACCACTTTCTCAATGGCCACATCCCGCATCGTCAATTGTTTAGGGCCTTTTTTACCAATAAGCGCCTCAATCGCCACGGGTTCGTAGTTGAGATAGGCATTGGCTAACGCATCCATGTTATGACGCTTATCGGGTTCGATAAGATAATGCGCCAACATGGTATCGTACAACGGCCCGCGCACCTCTACCCCGTAATTTTGCAGAATCAACATATCGTATTTGAGGTTCTGCGCTATCTTTTCAATCTTTTCGTTTTCAAGCACTTCTCGAAAATCTTCCACGATAGCTTGCGCTTCGGCACGGTCGGCTGGCACGGGTACGTAAAACGCCTCGCCGTCGCGGTAAGCAAATGCCAAACCCACCAATTCAGCATCAATGGCATCCACCGACGTGGTTTCAGTATCAAAACAAAAAGATTCTTGCAAACTCAAGTAATACGCCAGCGATTGACGAAGCTCAGGGGTATTCACCAAATGATAGCGGTGAGCCGTGGTAGCCACCGTACGGCGCTCATTGCTCGTTTCTGATTCGGTACCTGTGCTTACCGAAGTCACTTCGCTTTGTTTACTCACCGAAGGAGCTGCCGTTGGGGCTTCACCAAACAGGTTCAATTGGCCCGTTTTATTGGCCGCAGGAATAGCAACGGGGGCTTCTGTTTCGCCCAAAAGGCGTTTTTTAAGGGTTTTAAACTCTAGTTCATCCAACAACGACGAAAGTAGCTCGCGGTTGGGCTCACACATGCGCAAATCTTCCTCTTCAAAGGCAATCGGCACGTTAATATCAATCGTCGCCAATTGCTTCGACAACACCGCCAAGTCTTTTCCTTCAATGACCTTCTCTTTGAGTTTACCTGCGAGCTTATCGGTATTGACAATCAGGTTTTCAATCGAACCAAACTCAGCGACCAGTTTTTGCGCCGTTTTTTCTCCGACCCCAGGAATCCCAGGAATGTTATCGGACGCATCACCTTGCAGTCCCAACATGTCCACCACCTGACTAATATCACTGATTCCCCAACGCTCGCAGACTTCTTTTGGCCCCATAATCTCCACTCCCTTTCCCGATATGGCTGGTTTGTAAAGATATACGTGCTCTTCGACCAACTGCCCGTAGTCCTTGTCGGGGGTCATCATAAACACTTCAAATCCTTCGCGGGCGGCTTTTTTGGCGAGCGTCCCTACCACGTCGTCGGCTTCATATCCTTCCATTTCCAAGATAGGAATACACATTGCCTTCAGTAGCTGTTTTACGTACGGAACCGCCGTTGTAATGTCCTCGGGTTGTTCTTGACGCTGCGCTTTGTAGGCTTCAAATTGCACGTGCCGAAATGTGGGCTTCGGTGTATCAAAAGCCACTCCAAGGTGGGTAGGTTTTTCGTCTTTTAATACTTCCAATAAGGTATTGGCAAAACCAAAAATAGCACTGGTATTTAACCCTTTAGAAGAAATTCGAGGATTTTTAACAAACGCAAAGTGAGCACGGTAAATCAGGGCAAAAGCGTCTAAGAGAAATAATTTTTTTTCGGGTTTCATGGGGTGTTTGAATGTATATTAGCTACAAATAACGCAAAGTTTGGAGAGATTTTTGAAGTTTGTAAACTACCTTTTGCCTTTGTTCGTTACTTTAGGTGTTTTTTAAGATAAAATAAGCAAATGGAAAATCCCATACAAAACGACCGTTGGACAGTTCGTTTACCCATTTTATTGAGTGTTACCCTTGCCGCAGGCATGTTGTTAGGTGCTACTTTTTTTGGTGGCAGCAAGGGAATTGCTGATGTAGCCCGAGGACATACCAAGTTCAAGGAAGTACTACAACTCATTGATAATAACTACGTTGATACCGTCAACACCGACGAGTTGGTGGATTATTCCATCACCAAAATGCTCGAAAAACTCGACCCTCACACTTATTATTTTAACCCCAAAGATGCCGTAGCTGCTCGCTCACAACTCGAAAGTGGTTTTGATGGCATCGGTATTGAGTTTAACCTCTACAAAGATACCGTTTACGTAGTCACGCCTTTGGTCGGCGGGCCGTCGGAAGCTGCTGGTATTCAGAGCGGGGACAAAATTTTAAAGGTAAATAGCGATATTTTTACGGGTAAAAAAGTGGACAATGCCTTCATTTTCTCCAAACTCCGCGGGCCGCGCGGTAGCGAGGTTAAAATCGAAATTTTGCGCCGTGGCGTACCCAAACCCCTATCGTTCTTGCTTCGCCGCGACCGCATCCCTACCTTCTCGGTCGATGCCGCTTATATGATGGACAAAGAAGTGGGCTACGTCAAAGTTACTCGTTTCTCCGAATCGACCTACGATGAGTTTAAAAACGCCGTGAGTTCGCTTAAAACCCAAGGCATGAAAAAACTCATGCTCGACCTCCGTGGCAACCCTGGCGGATACATGGATAGAGCCACCAACATGGTGGACGAATTGTTGGCGGGGGATAAATTGATTGTTTATACCGACGGCAAAGACGACCGCTACGACCGCCAAACCCGCGCCAAAAATGCAGGAATGTTTGAAAACGGCAGCGTGGTTGTTCTCATCGACGAAAGCAGCGCTTCGGCTTCTGAAATTGTGGCAGGAGCGCTCCAAGACCATGACCGCGCGCTCATCGTCGGACGCCGTTCGTTTGGAAAAGGCTTAGTGCAAATGCCCGTCAATCTTTCAGACGGCTCTGAATTACGTCTGACGATTTCGCGCTACTACACCCCGAGCGGCCGTAGCATCCAAAAACCGTACAAAATGGGTGACTTGGAAGGTTACGAAAAAGACATCAAAAATCGGTTCGAACACGGCGAGTTGTTTGTTTCTGACAGCATCAAAAATAATCCTAAACTTCAGTACCGTACCGACGCTGGACGCATTGTGTACGGTGGCGGTGGCATTACGCCCGACGTATTTGTACCGCGCGATACCAGCATGATGTCGCCGTATTTGTACGAGTTGTTTGCCAAAAATACCGTACGCGACTACGCCCTCAACTACGTCAACCAAAATCGCAAACAGTTTGAAAAACAAACTTTTGCCGAGTTTTTGAAAAGCTATAATGTCACCGATGCTGATTTGAACGGCGTGGTTAAAAACGCGACCGCTGATAACATCAAGTTCAACGAAAAAGAGTTTAGCCGTTCTAAGCCTTACATCCGTACGTACCTCAAGGCGCTTATTGCCCGTTATGCTTACCAAAAACGCGACAAAGGGGGCCTCAACAACGAATTCTACCAAGTCATGTCCAACACGGACGAAGGCATTCGCAAAGCGGCAACCCTTTTTGACGAAGCCGAAAAATTGGCCAAAGGAAACGTAAGCTTAAAAGACGCCAAAAAATAATGACGCCCAAATCAGTCGCAAGCTCGCAAACAACCATTACGGAGTTGATGATTCCGTCGTACGCCAATTTTGGAGGCAAAATCCACGGAGGTATTTTGCTTTCGCTCATGGACAAAGTCGCTTATGCCTGTGCGTCTAAGCACGCGGGGACTTATGTGGTGACAGTGTCGGTGGACGGGGTCAATTTTCTCCAAGCCATTGAAGTCGGCGAACTGGTTTCGTTGCACGCCTCGGTCAACTATGTGGGGCGTAGTTCGATGGTCATCGGGATTCGGGTTATTGCCGAAAACGTCCGCTCAGGCACCCAAAAACATACCAATACCTCGTATTTTACGATGGTGGCCAAAGACGATGACGGCAAACCTACAGCAGTTCCGCCGTTGTTGTTGGACTCCAAAGAAGACATTCGACGGTTTTTGGAAGCCATCAAACGCCGCGAGCTAAAAAACCTCTACGCCGACGAGTTTGACAACGAAAAAACGCGCTTGAGTGTGGAAGAAAACCTTCATTTGTTGGAAAAAGAACGTTGCGTTATCGCCCAAAGGTAAACCGACATTGTGTATCTTTGCGCACTTAAAAATCAGAAAAAACTATGTTTGGAGATATGATGGGAATGCTTGGAAAGGTAAAAGAATTCCAAGCCAAAATGAAAGAAGCCCAAGAAAGCCTTGGCCAATTGAGTGAGTCGGCAGAAGCAGGTGCGGGTATGGTGAAAGTCACCGTAAACGGCCGCAAACAAATCACTAACTTGACGATTGACCCCGATTTGATGAAACCTGAAGACGCCGAAGTCGTACAAGACCTCATCATTGCGGCGGTCAATCGGGCGATGGAAAACATCGAAGAAAAAATCAAAGTCCGTATCCAAGAATCAACCGAAGGCGTTTTGCCCAACATTCCAGGGTTGGACTTGAGTAAATTCATGAAATAATACGCAATGGATAAAATCGCCATTGTTATTTTGAACTACAACGGGAGAAACTTTCTAGAAAAGTTTCTCCCGTCTGTTATTGCGCATTCGGAATCCTATCCGATTTACGTAGCCGACAGTGCCTCGAAAGACGATTCGGTGGCTTGGACGCGCGCGCACTATCCCAGCGTTCGGTTGATAGAACTTCCACAAAACCGAGGCTATGCGGGTGGCTATAATGCTGCTTTGGGCCAAATTGAGGCCGAATATTACGTTTTGCTCAATTCTGACGTCGAAGTCACTGCCAACTGGCTCGCTCCAATGGTGCAGTTTTTGGACACTCATCCCAACGTGGGCGCGTGCCAACCCAAATTGCTGGCTTACCACGATAAAACGCAGTTTGAATACGCAGGAGCTGCGGGTGGATTTATGGATTGGCTGGGTTTTCCTTACTGCCGTGGGCGAATATTTGACCATTGCGAGACCGACAAAGGCCAGTACGATACCCCAATGCCCATTTTTTGGGCGTCGGGGGCATGTTTGTTTATTCGGGGGCATTTATTCCACGAACTTGGCGGCTTCGACGAGGACTTTTTTGCCCACATGGAAGAAATCGACCTCTGCTGGCGTCTGCACACGGGCGGTCACGAAATTTATTGTCTTCCTCAATCGACGGTCTATCACGTAGGTGGCGGCACGTTACCGCCCTCCAACCCCTTCAAAACCTACCTCAACTACCGCAATAGCCTTGCGATGCTCTACAAAAACTTGCCTTCTAAAAATCGCTTTGGCATTATTTTTTGGAGATTGGTAGTGGATGGAATTTCAGCCATTCGATTTATACCAAAAGGTGAATGGGCAAACATTTGGGCTATCATTCGGGCTCATTTTGCGTTTTATGGGTGGATTGGGCGCAATTTATCGCAGAAGCGAGAAAAAATTATTCGAGAAATCGGACAGCCAAAAGAGGCTCATTCCCTGCCTATTGCGCCCAAGAGTGTGATTTGGGGCTATTTTGTCAAAGGTCAGAAAACGTTCGACTCATTTTCAAGACCTTAATCAAAAAAATTACTTGTTTTATATTCTGTCAAAAAGCCGATAAAATCCTTTAATTTTGCGGCTTATAAAACTTTAGTCACTCTGCGAAAGCAAACAATATGGCATTATTTGATTTTTTAACGAGCGAGATTGCAATTGACTTAGGAACGGCCAATACCCTGATTATCCATAAGGATAAAATTGTGGTGGATGAGCCTTCCATCATTGCTTTGGACAAGAACAACGGGAAGGTGCTGGCGATTGGTCACAAAGCGATGCAGATGCACGAAAAAACCAACGAAAATATAAAAACCATCCGCCCGTTAAAAGACGGTGTAATTGCCGACTTTACCGCCGCGGAATTGATGATTAGAGGGATGATTAAGATGATTGCTCCAAACAATCGCTTCTTTACGCCTTCGCATCGAATGGTTATTTGTATTCCTTCGGGTATTACCGAAGTAGAAAAACGGGCCGTAAAAGATTCGGCCGAACACGCAGGTGCCAAAGAGGTATATATGGTGCATGAACCTATTGCAGCTTCTATTGGTATCGGTATCGACATCACACAACCCAACGGTACCATGATTGTCGATATTGGTGGTGGAACGACCGAAATCGCCGTGATTGCCCTTTCGGGTATCGTGTGCGAGCAGTCGATTCGTATTGCGGGTGATGTTTTCACCAAAGACATCGTGGATTACATGCGCCGCGAGCACAACCTTCTCATCGGAGAGCGTTCGGCAGAGCAAATCAAAATCGAAGTAGGTTCGGCCTTGCCAGAATTAGACAGCCCTCCAGCTGACTTCGAGATTCGTGGACGTGACCTTATGACGGGTATTCCAAAAGAAATCAAAGTAACCTACAGCGAAATTGCTTACGCCCTCGACAAGTCGATTTCTAAAATCGAAGAAGCGGTGATGAAAGCCCTTGAAATTTCGCCGCCAGAACTTTCTGCCGATATTTATACCAACGGTATTCACCTCACGGGAGGTGGAGCATTATTGCATGGTTTGGACAAACGCCTTGCGGCCAAAACCAAACTTCCTATTCACGTTGCCGATGACCCACTCAAGGCCGTTGTAAAAGGAACAGGTGAAATCCTGAAAAATTTAGAATTGTATAAATCGGTATTGATTCAGTAATTATTCGGATGGTTTATAGTCGATAGTCAATGGTCGATAGTCCACGGTATGCTTACTATGGACTGTGGACCACCGACTGTGGACTATAAACTATCGACCATGGACTATGTACTATCGCCCGTGGACTATGTAATAAAAAAATGCTCCAACTATTTGAGTTTATTGGGCGTAACCGCAATTTTATCCTCTTTGTGTTGTTAGAGGTGTTTAGCTTTTGGTTGCTTGTCAATAACAACAACTACTGGAGTGTTGAGTACTTTAATACAGCTAATACCCTGAGTGCTAGGAGCCTTGAATTGTCTAACGCAGCGCGCGAATACACCAACTTACGGAATGTGAACGCAGCCTTGGCCGAAGAAAACCGTCGCCTCAACGAGCTGATTACCAAGCTTCAACAGCAAAAACCCGCCAATGCCCCCGTAGGCTATCAAGCAGACTCTGCCTTTGCCAATCGGTATAAATTTGTGACGATTGCCAAAGTAATTGAAAATAGTACACACCGAGCTGACAATTACTTGACCATCGACAAAGGCTATGCCGACGGCATCAAAGAAGGCATGGGCGTGGTATCGGCGACAGGCGTCGTGGGTAAGGTCAAGATTTGCAAAAAAAAATTCTCAGTCATCACGTCCATTCTGCACTCGCAGTTTATGGTTTCTACCAAGCTGCTCCGCAGTGGTGACCAAGGAACGGCCAAGTGGGAAAATAATACCACCCCTTCCCTCATTCAGCTGAAGGACATTTCTCGTTATACTACAATCATGAAGGGCGATACAGCCGTAACTTCTGACCAAAACATTGTTTTTCCACCTGGAATCGCCGTTGGTATTGTAAAATCGTTTCGTGTAGCGTCTGACCAAGCATTTTTTGACATCGACCTCAAACTTTCTACCGACTTTTCGAAGATTTCGTACGTGTATTTGGTAGAAAACAAATTATTGGAACAACAACAGTCGCTTCAAGAAAGCCTCACTCCAAAACGCAAATGAACCCAACCGAAATCATTCGCACTGTCGTCAGATGGCTCGTGTACGTGTTGCTCCACATTTTTGTTGCACGTCACTTGGTGCTGTTCGACTACGCGTTCTGTTTTATTTACGTAGGCGCTATTTTATTCTTACCGATTGAAATCAACCTCACTGCGTTATTGTTCATTGGTTTTTTTACTGGGGTTATTATCGACACCTTCGACAACACCCTGGGGCTGCATACTTCAGCCTCCGTACTAATCGCCTACCTTCGTCCTATTATTATTAAATATCAACTTGGGCAAAAGCTTACAGAAGGCCGCCTTCAGCTATCCATTAAAGAGTTGGGCTTCCCCACTTTCTTGTCGTACATCCTGATGCTGATTTCGATTCACCACATGGTGTTGTTTTTGGTTGAAGCAGGTAGCCTCCGTTTATTCCCCTATACCTTCTTAAAAATCGTGTGTAGCCTTGTGTTTACCACAATGACGATTATTCTAACGCGCCTTTTTTCTCGTTAACCCTCGTTTATTTTTCACTGACATTTTGTCCCACTTTTCATTTTCCAAAACCATTGGAATAGTTTTTGACGTATATTAGTACGAACTAATCTGGGAACATTTATCAACAATTAATCACAAAAAAATAACCTTTCATGGATTGTTTTTGTTGATTGAAGAAAGATGATTTGCGGAGAAGGGTGATGGTTTGTTAAAATTCGTAAATTTACGGCAGCCATGTCAGTCATTATGTCAGAAGAAATCGAAGAAATACCTTTAGCCGCCTCCGAAACGTCGTACAGCGACACAGAGCGCAACGACATCTTCAACCGCGAGTTTATGCCCCACATAAACTCCATGTACAACTTTGCCTTTAGGCTAACCATGGACGAGGACGATGCCAACGACCTTGTCCAAGATACCTATTTAAAAGCTTTCCGTTTTATTTCTTCCTTCGAGCGGGGAACTAATGCCAAAGCGTGGTTGTTCAGAATCCTGAAAAACAGTTTTATCAACGACTACCGTAAGCGTAGTAAGGAACCTTCTAAAGTCGATTACCAAGAAGTAGAGACTACCTACAACTCGGAAGAAGCCGCAGAAGTTGACCATACGACCGACTTGCGCGTCGAGACTGTCCAAGACATGATTGGCGACGAAGTGGCTACGGCCCTTAATTCGTTGCCCGTCGATTTTCGTACGGTTATTATCCTTTGTGACATCGAAGGGTTTACCTACGAAGAGATGGCTAAGATTCTGGATATTCCTATTGGTACAGTTCGTTCTCGTCTGCACCGTGCTCGGAATCTCCTCAAAGACAAACTCAGAACGTATGCCGCTTCAATGGGCTACGATACTGACGAAGAGTAGCAATCATAACCACCCTTTTCTTGCGGGCTAACGCGTAGAAAAAATCACCAAAAGCAGACACCCAAAATGTTTGCTCATAAACATTTGTGTTGTTGGTGAACGATTTGCTTGGTTAAATTGGTTTAGTTTGAATAACAGGGAGATTAGAAAATAAAAAGTCGTTTACACTGCCCAACAGGAAGCTCAGAAGTATTCGTGAACTTTTTCTTTGAAGAATTCCTTTTTATAATAAATAACAAAAAAAACAGAAAGATTCAAAGAATTCATTGAACCTTTACAATAGTATTGGATATGCAATCGTCACCTTCTGCCACAGAGAACACGAAGTATCAGAAAGAGTACTGCGAGCACCACGCAGAGTGTCTGAAAAAGATTCAGGCGGTCTTAGATGGAGGAGCAACCGAGGACGAGAAGGATCACTTCCGAAAGAACATGGACCACTGCTTGCATTGCATCAAAATGTATCACCTCGAAAAGTGCGTCAAAGAATCTCTTCAATCGAAAATTGATAAACGCCTTTGCCCCGACAATCTCGTCGCTACAATCAAAGCCAAACTCAATATATAATACGCTTTGGAAGGAAAACTCATCATCTTCTCCGCCCCGTCTGGTTCTGGTAAAACCACTATCGTTAGACACCTTCTTACTAAGTACAACAACTTAGGGTTTTCTATTTCGGCCTGCACCCGCGACCGCCGTGGCCGCAACGAAGTGGATGGCAAAGACTATTACTTTCTTACGCCCGACGATTTTAAGAAAAGAATTGACAACAACGAGTTTGTTGAATGGGAAGAAGTATATCCTGGAGGCTACTACGGTACGTTAAAATCAGAAATCGAACGCTTGTGGGCCAGCGGCAAACACGTCGTTTTTGACGTTGACGTAAAAGGTGGGCTCAAGCTAAAAGAGTATTTCCAAGAGCGGGCATTGGCCATCTTTGTGAAAGCTCCCAGCGAAGAAGCAATCAAAGAACGCCTCATGTCACGCGGGACAGAAACCGAAGACAGCTTGTCTAAACGACTCTTCAAGGTAAAATTTGAAATGTCATTCCAAGATAAATTTGACGTTATTCTAGTCAATGATGATTTAGAAGCTGCGCTTGCCAAAGCCGAAGAATTGGTCGAAGACTTTACAAAATAGCAGTTGCAAAAGGTTTTACTACTCACTCCGCCTTTCACTCAGCTGAATACCCCCTACCCTGCTACGGCTTACATCAAGGGGTTTCTGAACACGCTGGGCGTTGTTTCTCACCAAGCCGATTTGGGGATTGAAGTCATTTTGAAGCTATTTTCGGCCCAAGGGCTTACCCAACTCTTCGATGCCCTCGAAAAAGCCGAGCATGACATAGAGCTTACCGAAAACGCGTTTCGTGTCTATCACCTTCGCGACGAATACATCGCGACCATCGAGCCCGTCATTTCTTTTCTACAAAATAAAAATCCCACCCTCGCCCACAGCATCTGCGACCGCGCCTATTTGCCCGAAGCATCCCGCTTCAAAGACGTGGAAGACCTCGATTGGGCGTTTGGAACCATGGGTACGCAGGATAAAGCCCGCCATTTGGCAACTCTCTACTTGGAAGATTTGGGTGATTTTCTGCAAGAAGCCATCGACCCTCATTTTGGATTTAGCCGCTACGCCGAACGCTTAGGACGCACTGCTACGCATTTTGACGAACTCTTGGCCGAACTTCAAAAGCCTGACACGCTTATTACCGTTTTTCTCCATGAGTTATTGGAACAAAAAATGGGGGCATTCCAGCCTACCGTTGTTTGTTTGAGTGTTCCTTTTCCAGGCAATTTGTTTGGAGCACTAAAGTGCGGTCAGTACCTCAAAAAACACTATCCTGACGTAAAAATCGTGATGGGAGGTGGCTTTTGTAATACCGAACTGCGCTCACTTTCGGACCCGCGCGTATTTGATTACCTCGATTTTGTTTGTCTCGACGACGGCGAGGCTCCTCTGCGCACATTGCTCCAATACCTAGAAGAAAAACGCTCTTTGTCTTCGCTCAAACGGACGTTTGCTCGTACCGACAATCAAGTTGTTTATTACAACGGTGCTTCGGAAAAAGACGTAGCGCAACGAGACACGGGGACGCCCGATTATTCCGACTTATGTTTATTGGACTACCTTTCGGTTATCGAAATTGTCAATCCAATGCACCGCCTTTGGAGCGATGGGCGCTGGAACAAACTGACCCTTGCCCACGGCTGCTACTGGGGAAAATGTTCTTTCTGTGACATTTCGCTGGATTATATCAAAAACTATGAACCTCTCACGGCCGCGCTGATTTGCGACCGAATCGAAGAGATTATTGCCAAAACCCAGCAAAATGGCTTTCATTTTGTGGACGAGGCCGCGCCGCCCGCTTTGCTTCGCGACGTAGCAATTGAAATCATCCGCCGCAAGCTAACCGTCGTTTGGTGGACTAATATTCGTTTTGAAAAAAACTTCACCCACGATTTATCTTTATTACTCAAAGCCTCAGGCTGCATTGCCATGTCGGGTGGACTAGAAGTCGCTTCTGATCGCTTGTTGGCGATGATGAAAAAAGGGGTAACTGTAGGACAAGTAGCACGCGTCGCCGATGGGTTTACCCAAGCGGGCATCATGGTTCACGCCTATTTGATGTACGGATTTCCGACACAAACGGCTCAAGAAACCATTGATTCGCTCGAAATGGTGCGTCAATTATTTGAAAATGGCGTTCTCCAATCAGGTTTTTGGCACCGTTTTGCCATGACTTCCCACAGTCCCGTGGGTTTGGCGCCCGACGCTTTCGACGTGCAGCGCATTGGGCCTAGCTTCGGAGGTTTTGCCGATAATGATTTGTACCACGACGACCCCAAAGGCGCCAACCACGATTTGTACAGCGAAGGGCTTCGCAAGTCATTGTTTAACTACATGCACGGAGTAGGTTTTGATATTCCTCTTTCAAAATGGTTTGATTCAAAAGTACCTACGACGACGATTCCGCCGAATTACATTCAGCGACAAATGGCGCAAAATGAAGATAGCGTCCGTAAAAATGCCTTTGTGGTTTGGCTTGGGAAGCTCCCTAATGTGGAGTATTTTGAGGTAAAGCAAGGAAAAAAAGTAATCGAATTGGCCGAACTCCATTTTTACGATAAAAAACACGATTGGAGCATTCAACTTCCTGCCCAGCAAGCGCATTTTTGGGAAGGGTTATTTCCAAAAATCGCGATTCACCTTTTTGAACAACCACTTGCTTTCCAACAATTACAAACGGAGTTTGAAGCAGCTCATTTGGGAAGTTTTAGCGCTTTCTCCAAAACGCCAACGTGGAAAAAACTTCGTGAGAATGGGTTGTTAATTCTCTAGGAGACGCTAGGCTAAATGCAATCCTACCACAAGCCCCCACATCAGTAGAAAGCTAATAATCAAAGACACATTGACCAAAACTCCCGCGATTCGAGAATCGTAATTGAGTTCGTCGGCAAAAGGAAGAATCGTCATTCCAATTGGCAGAATTACGCAGACAATCAACACATTACGAAACATGGAAGGCTCAGGAATAAACGTATAAAGCAACACAACCGCCAATAGCCCACAGCCATACCGAATAGCCAGAACCTTTGCCACTGCCCATACTTGGCTCTTTTCGAGGGCAAAACTCATGTAAATCCCCATCAGTAAAAGCACCAACGGCTTGTTGGCTTTGGCCAGTACGTCCAAAAAATCGTAGGCAACGGTCGGAAGTTCGATGTCGAGCGCGTTGATCGTTAGACCAATAAACATGGCTTGCAGCGGCGGCAGTTGGAGTACTTTTCGCAGCACTTTTTTAAATTCTACGGAAGTGCCTTCTTCTTTTACCGCAAAATAACTCCCCACCGAATAAACCAATCCGAAGGTAATGATGGTATTACCAATGTCGAACATCGCGACGTAAACCAGTCCTTCTCTACCCCAAATTCCCTCAATAATAGGAAAGGCAAATAAACCTACATTGAGCCCCCCGCAGGCCATCGTCAGCATTCCTCTTAGGCGGTCGGAATAACCCGAAAACCAAAACCAGCCAATAAGCGTCATTATCGACCCCAAAGCAATGCACAGCAAAGGGCTAAAAAACAAAGCGGGTTTAAAATCAATGCGAATCGTGCTGACAATCATCAACGCAGGGAACGTCGTGTGCATCAGAAATTTAGAGATTGATTTTCCGTCTTTTTCGGTCACAAAATCAAATTTTTTAATCAAAAAACCCATTGTGGCAATGCCAAGGGTAATGAGAAAAACACTGTTGGTCTGATTCATGGGAAGTGAGTTGAAGAGCGAATGCGAAGCACTACAAATGCAAAACTACAAAAGTGCGTTGGAAGGACGACCAAAAACTTTGAAAAGTCTAATTTTTGGGCCAATATTTTATGCGTAGTTTTTATTGAGGCAAAGCGTCAACAAGTGGCATTTTCTTGCCTGATTACAATCTATTTTTTGTTAAGTACAATTTTGCAAACGTTATCGGTAACGATTGCGTAAAAATATCGGCGCAAATCGTTGATTTACTCCATAATTAAAAATAAACTCAATCCTACCAAACTACAACCTTGGTAGTCAAAGCCAACACATTCATAGCTAAAAAATACAATTTTGAACTCTTCTATTCATCCTGCATTCGAGAAAGCCTTGGTGGCCGACGGTGACATCCCTTGGGAAAAAGTTGACGATAAAATCCAACGGAAGATTATGTCCTTCTCCAACGAATTAATGTTGGTTAAAGTAGCCTTTTTACAGGGAGGAATAGGTACTATGCACAAGCATCCTCATTTACAAATTAGCTACGTCGCCAGTGGGGCCTTTGAGGTGACGATTGGAGACGAAAGTCGTTTGCTTCAAGCAGGAGATGTCTATTTTGTACCTTCCAATGTATTGCATGGCGCGGTATGTCACGAAGAAGGTGTACTCATCGACGTATTTAACCCACTCCGCGAAGATTTTTTGTAGCCTAAGGTACAGGAAAGCAGTACCACAAACAGTCATTACTTTTAGCCTCCATTTTTTAACTATCAATATGAAACGCGTTCTTCTACATCTCATCGTAGGTATGTTGGTAGCCTACACAGCTACCGCCCAAAAAGCCCCCTATTCGGTACGCATGGCTGAGTCGTTTATGACTTGGCACAAAGACTCCATCGCGGTCAAAGAAAACAAACCTGCCAGTTGGGATTATGAGCAGGGCTTGATGTACAAAGCCATCGAAAAAGTGTGGAATCGGACAGGAAATGGCAAATACTTTGAATACGTGCGCCGTGATATGGATCGCTATGTTCAAAAAGACGGCTCCATCCGCACGTACAAATACGACGATTTTAACCTTGATAATATCCCTACGGGTCGGGCCTTGTTGACCTTGTACCAACAAACCCAACCCGACAAAGACAAGTACCGCAAAGCCGCCGATTTGCTTTGGAAGCAAATTGAGAACCAACCCCAAACCAAAGAAGGTGGATTTTGGCACAAAAAACGTTACCCGTATCAAATGTGGCTCGACGGCCTGTTTATGGCTGAGCCTTTTGCTGCTGAGTACAGTCTTATTTTTAACCATCCTGAGCATTTCGACCACATCGCCAAACAGTTTGCCCTCATCGAAAAATACGCCGTTGACCCCAAAACGGGCTTGGTTTACCACGCGTACGACGAAAGTAAAGAGCAAAAATGGGCAGACCCCAAAACGGGTCTTTCGCCTCACTTTTGGAGCAGAGCGATTGGCTGGTACGCCATGGCATTGGTCGATGTCTTAGATTATATGCCCGCCAACCATCCTGAACACGCCAATCTTATTAAATACCTTCAGCGCCTTGCCCCTGCATTGGTAAAATACCAAGACGCCAAGTCGGGCGTGTGGTACCAAATGACTACCCAAGGAACGCGCAAAGGAAACTACTTTGAAGCATCGGCTTCGTGCATGTTTGTGTATGCCCTCGCCAAAGGCGTACGGATGGGGTATTTGCCTGCCACTTACCTTGCTTCGGCCAAAAAAGGATACGCAGGTATTTTGAAGGAATTTGTGGAAGAAGAAGCCAATGGTACCATCAGCCTTAACAAAACGGTGAGCGTGGGTGGCCTTGGAGGTTCTCCTTACCGCGATGGCACTTACGAATATTACTTGAGCGAGCCAATCCGCAAAAACGACCTCAAAGGTGTGGGGCCGTTTATTTTTGCCAGCGTAGAAATGGAAATTGCCGCAGAAAACAGCCTCGGAAAAGGCAAAGTGGTAGCTGCTGATTATTATTTTAATCATGAATTCAGAAAAGACCACAATGGCAACCAAGAGCAATTTCACTACACGTGGGAAGACCGCCAACATTCAGGTTTTTGGCTTTGGGGAACTATTTTTCGCGATTTAGGGGCCAAAACCACCAGCATTACAGCCGCCCCAACCGCTGCTAACCTCAAAAATGTCAACGTCTATATCATCGTTGACCCCGACACCAAGAAAGAAACTGCTGCCCCAAATTTTGTCCAAGAGGGCGACATCAAAGCCATCAGCGCTTGGGTAAAAGCAGGAGGAACGCTGGTGCTGATGTCTAATGACACATCCAACTGCGAACATCCTCACTTCAACCGTTTGGCCAAAGAATTTGGACTCCAGTTTTTGCCCAAAAACGTCAACATGGTACAAGGACAGCAGTGGGAACAAGGACGCGTGGACATTCCAGCAGACAACGCTGTATTTAAGAATACGCGCGTAGTCTATATCAAAGAGTTATCTCCGTTGGAAGTAAAAGCTCCTGCGCAAGCACTTATCACGCAAAAAGGCGACGTTATCATGGCCGTATCGAAAGTTGGCAAAGGCACGGTTTTTGCCGTGGGTGACCCTTGGCTTTACAACGAATATACCGACGGTCGTCGCATTCCGATGACCTACGAAAACTTTTCAGCCGCCAAAGATTTGGCAACGTGGCTGTTGACCACAAAAAAATAAAAAACTTAGGCTTCCCAGTCGCTTGCGAATCCAACCTGCTTGTCCTTCTCTGTTTGGAGAAGGCAAGCAACTGGCAAGTTTTTACGAAAACGTTACCGAAAACGATTGCGTGGAAATAATTCGACAAAAGATTGAAGTCAAGCAGAATAGGTCGTAATCTCGAATCCGAATACAATACAACCTTCCTTTTTTTGAACCAAAAATTTGAATTGATAGCACTATTCCACCAATGAGCCATCTATCTATAAACGAACTATCGCGCCTACGCCAGCACCCAAATTTGGTCGTACCTGAGGCGTCTATATTTGACCTTCCCGAAAAAGTATTACAATTTGGGACGGGGGTACTGCTGAGAGGCTTACCTGATTATTTGATTGACAAAGCCAATCGCCAAGGCGTATTCAATGGCCGTATTGTGGTTGTAAAATCGACTGACTCGGGCGATTCGGCTGCTTTCGACGAGCAAGATGGTTTATATACACTTTGTGTTCGCGGGATTGAAAACAACGAACTCGTCGAAGAAAACATCATTTGCTCGGCCATCAGTCGCGTGTTGTCAGCCAAGTCGCAGTGGGAGGCTATTCTTGAGTGCGCCAAAAATCCTGAACTACAAATTATTCTTTCCAATACCACTGAGGTCGGAATTCAATTGGTTCAAGACGATATTTCGGACACAACTCCTACTTCGTTTCCTGGCAAATTGTTGGCCTTTCTTTACGCTCGTTTCAAAGCATTTGGGGGAAGCCAAGAATCAGGTTTGGTGATTGTTCCGACCGAATTGATTCCTGATAATGGCACCAAATTGGAGTCGATTGTGATTGAACTGGCTCACCGCAATGGCCTAGAGTCGGGCTTCTTTGATTGGCTCGAAAGTGCCAATCACTTTTGCAACTCGCTCGTTGACCGTATCGTCCCTGGCAAACCCGACGCCGATACGTGCCAAGCGTTGTACGATGAACTAGGTTACGAAGATAAGTTACTGACGTTGAGCGAAGTATTTCGTTTGTGGGCCATTGAAGGCGACGAACACGTCAAACAAGTTCTCTCATTTGCCACAACCGACGACGGTATTTTTATTGAACCCGATATTAACTTGTTTCGTGAACTCAAGCTTCGCTTGCTCAACGGCACGCATACGCTTAGCTGCGGTTTAGCCTACCTTGCAGGTTATGACACGGTTATCAGCGCCATGCAAGACGAAATTATGGCTTCTTTCATCGGCAATTTAATGTTGGCCGAATTGGGCTTGGCCATTCCGTATCCAATGGACGACAAACGTCCGCAGCGATTTGGAATGCAAGTCATTGACCGTTTCCGCAACCCTCACCTCAATCACCAGTGGCTTAGCATCACGCTCAATTACACCTCCAAAATGAAAATGCGGAACGTAGCTACGTTGTTACGCTACTACGAAATCTTCGACTGCGTTCCTCAATATATCTCTTTAGGGTTTGCCGCTTACTTGTATTTTATGAAACCTGTTGCCAAAGAAGGTTTTGTGTATTTTGGTGAACGTAACGGCATTCCTTATCCCATTCAAGACGAAAAAGCCGAGTATTTCTACCAAAAATGGCAACAATACGATACCGCAGAGCTAGTTGAAAAAGTGCTGCAAGACAAAACACTTTGGGATGCGGACTTATCGCTTCTACCTGGCTTTACGCAAAGTATCATAGATAACTTGGAAAATATGCTCGAAAATGGGGTAAAACAATCCCTCGAAAGCTTTTTTCTAAGACATCCCTCTCAGGTAGCCGAAACGAACGAGATTCTCTAAATTTAATCCTCATTTACTGACATGTTGGTAACTAAGACATTTCTTGACGAAGATTTTTTACTCCAAACCGATAGCGCACGCACACTCTACCACGAGTTTGCGAAGCAAATGCCTATCATTGATTACCATAACCACCTTCCTCCTGACCAAATCGTAGCCGACAAAACGTTTGAGAACCTGACGCAAATTTGGTTGTACGGCGACCACTACAAATGGAGGGCGATGCGTACCAATGGTATCAATGAAAACTATTGTACGGGCGCTGCCACCGATTACGAAAAGTTTGAAAAATGGGCCGAAACCGTGCCTTATACCCTTCGTAACCCACTATACCACTGGACGCACCTTGAGTTGCAGCGTTATTTCGACGTTCACGAAGTTTTAAGCCCCAAAAGCGCCCGTCGTATCTATGACGAATGTTCGGAGAAACTGCGCACCCCTGATTATTCGGTGCGTAACTTGCTCCGCAAAATGAACGTAGAAGTGGTATGTACCACCGACGACCCGCTCGATACACTAGAATACCACCAACAATTAGCTACAGAAGGGACGTTTGAAGTTCAAATGCGTCCAGCCTTCCGACCTGATAAGTTTATCCTAATTGGCAACGCCAACTTTGCTACCTATCTCCAAAAATTAGGTGCT
Source organism: Runella sp. R5_40 (assembly GCF_057652295.1). Lineage (NCBI taxonomy): Bacteria > Pseudomonadati > Bacteroidota > Cytophagia > Cytophagales > Spirosomataceae > Runella > Runella sp. R5_40. The sequence goes on from NZ_JBYFCH010000001.1 coordinate 700,661, forward strand.
ATCGTTGGTTTTGAAATCAATCGTTACGACGACCTTACCAAGGCACTCCGTGCGCGCGCCGATTTCTTTGCTTCTTTGGGCTGTAAATTGTCTGACCACGGCCTAGAGCAAATCTACGCCGCTGACTTTACTCCAGAAGCAGCCGATAGTATTTTGCAAAAAGCACTTGCAGGACAGACGCTGTCTCAAAACGACATCTTGGTGTACCAATCCGCCATTTTGCACTTCTTGGGCACGATGTACCACGAGCTTGGTTGGACGCAACAGTTCCACTTGGGAGCACTCCGCAACAACAACGCCCGCGCTTTACGTCTTCTAGGCCCTGATACCGGCTGGGATTCGATTGGTGACTGGTCGCAAGCAATGGCATTGTCGAAATTCTTGGGACGTTTGGACGAATACGACCAATTGGCCAAAACCATTATTTATAATCTCAACCCTGCCGATAACGAAGTGATTGCGACCATGATTGGCAACTTCAACGACGGGTCGATTGCGGGTAAGGTTCAGTTTGGGTCGGGATGGTGGTTTTTAGACCAAAAAGACGGCATGGAAAAACAAATTACGGCTTTGTCGAACATGGGCTTGTTGAGCCGCTTTGTAGGTATGCTCACCGACTCACGTTCGTTTTTGTCGTTCCCTCGTCACGAGTATTTCCGTCGTATTTTGTGTAATATGTTCGGAAATGACATCGAAAACGGCGAAATCCCGAGCGATATGGAATGGGTTGGCCAAGTGGTTCAGAACATTTGTTACAACAACGCAAAACAATACTTTGGATTTTAGAACCTTTTTTTCTCAACCACTAAGGCACTAAGATTTATTAAGTTTTCATTTTTCGTACAGGCGGTTGCTCACAACCGCCTATGTACTAAAAGTATAGCACTATGGACATCAAAAATAACGTAGGATTGGGGACTATTTGCTGCTTTGGGGAAGTTCTCCTTCGCTTTTCGCCTCAGTTCAACGGAGAATGGATTAAGCAAGCAAACATGCCTGTGTTTGTGGGAGGAGCCGAGCTCAATGTGGCCAATGCCCTTGCTAATTGGAACATTCCTGTTCGGTACAGTACCATCATGCCCGAAAACCAACTTTCGGTCGAAATCAAAGAATATTTGACCCAAAAAGGCATTGATACCGCGGGTATTCGCCATTTTGGAAGCCGAATTGGGGCGTATTACCTTCCTCAAGGTGCTGACCTCAAAAACGCGGGCGTGATTTACGACCGCGCGTTTTCGTCGTTTTCCGAACTTGCTGTAGGGAAAGTTAACTGGGAAGAAGTGTTGGAAGGCTGCTCTTGGTTTCATTTTAGTGCCATTAGCCCCGCCCTCAACCAAGACGTAGCCGATGCCTGTAAAGAAGCCTTAGAAGTTGCTTCCCGCAAAGGCTTGACCATTTCGGTGGACCTCAATTACCGTGCGAAATTGTGGCAATACGGCAAAAAACCCGTTGAAATTATGCCCGAATTGGTCAAGTATTGTGATGTCATCATGGGCAATATTTGGGCGGCCAATACCCTTTTGGGCATTCCTGTCGATAAAACAGTGGAAGAAGTTCATACCCAAGAAAGGTATTTGGAACATAGTATTACGACCGCAGAAGCACTTCAAGCGGCTTATCCCAAATGCAAAGTGGTAGCACATACGTTCCGTTTTGACGCGTTTGGACAAGGCATTGAGTATTACACCACTCTCTACAAAGATGGGCAGCAGTACGTTTCCCCTGAATTCACGACCGAAAAAGTAGTCGATAAAGTCGGCAGCGGTGACTGTTTTATGGGTGGACTCATTTACGGATTAAGCCAACATCACGCTCCGCAAGACATTATTGATTTTGCAGCGGCGGCTGCTTTTGGCAAACTGCAAGAATACGGCGACGCCACTCAACAACGCGTAGAGGATGTGCAAGAAACCCTCCAAAGTACTACAAATGTTGCGCCTCTACCGAGGCTACTTTGAATTCCTCATCTCCTGAAAATACATAACCATTAATTTCCCCTCAGAAATGGCCTTTGAACCACAAAAAGTCTATCAAACCTTAGCCAACGCCCCAATTGTCCCCGTGTTTTACCATGCCGACGCAGACCTTACCTGTCAAATCATCAAGGCGTGTTACGAGGGCGGAATTCGGGCGTTTGAGTTTACCAATCGTGGCGACAAAGCCAAAGAAGTTTTCAAAGTATTGCGCCAATACATAAGTACAAACTACCCAGAAATGGCTTTAGGTATTGGAACGATTTTCAACGGACAGCAAGCCGAAGAGTTCATTGCAGCGGGTGCCGACTTCTTAGTACAACCCGTTACATCTCCCGATGTCGCTGACGTTTGTAAAGCACATAACATTGCTTGGATGCCAGGTGCGATGACCATCTCGGAGGTATATAAAGCCACGGTACTGGGCGCTGAAATCGTGAAGATTTTCCCTGGCAATGTGGTTGGGTCTGGCTTTGTGAAAGCGCTTAAAGGCCCGATGCCTGCCACCAAAGTAATGGTAACAGGAGGCGTAGAACCCACTCCAGAAAGCCTCAAAGAATGGTTTGGCGCAGGGGTAAGCGCCGTGGGAATCGGCTCGCAACTTTTTCCAAAAAATGTCGTCGAAGCAGGCAATTTCGAAGAAATTACGCAAAAGATAAGTGCTCTAATTAGTTATTACCAAACCCTTACGAAGTAGTAGGTTGCCCCTAAACAACCTTCTATATTACAAGGATTTAAACCCTTCTACCTAAATGGAAAAAATCGGTAATTATCGCTGGACGATTTGTGGTCTGGTGTTTTTTGCAACTACCATTAACTACCTTGACAGGCAGGTTATTAGCCTTTTAAAATCCACCCTTTCTGAAGAACTCAATTGGAACGATGGTGACTATGCCAACATTGAGATTGCATTTAAACTATTTTATGCTTTCGGGATGCTTGGTGCAGGACGTTTAGTGGATAAGTTGGGTACCAAAATCGGTTATGCAGTGGCGACTACGCTGTGGAGCCTCGCAGCAGTAGCCCATGCTTTGGTCAATACGGTTTTCGGGTTTGCAGTCGTGCGCTCGGCGTTGGGTATTACCGAAGCGGGCAACTTCCCAGCTGCGATTAAAACCGTAGCAGAGTGGTTTCCTAAAAAAGAACGCGCTTTTGCCACGGGAATTTTCAACTCAGGCACCAATTTTGGAGCGATTGTAGCCCCGCTTTCAGTGCCTTTTATCGCGGCTGAAATGGGCTGGCAATGGGCTTTTATTATTACAGGGATGTTGGGTTTTATATGGCTGGTTCTTTGGCTAATGTTTTACGAAACGCCAAGCAAAAGCCCCAAACTCTCTAAAGCCGAATACGATTACATTCACTCTGACGCGGCGGAGGTATTGGCCGATAAAAATGACGTAGATAAACCACAAGTTCCTTGGACAAAGCTGTTGAGTTTTAAACAAACGTGGGCTTTTGCACTTGGTAAACTCCTCACTGACCCTATTTGGTGGTTTTACTTGTTTTGGTTGCCCGATTTTCTCCAAAGCCAATACAAACTCACAGGCACTGAAATCGCGATTCCTGTGGCGTTGGTTTATACGTTATCCACGATTGGAAGCGTAGGTGGAGGTTATGTGCCTATGTATCTCATCAAGATGGGCTGGCCTGTCTTTAAAGCCCGTAAAACGTCGATGTTGGTTTACGCACTTTGCGTGTCACCTATCGTTTTTGCTCAAATTTTGGGTGGTATAAACATGTGGTTGGCCGTTTTAGTCATTGGTTTTGCGGCGGCGGCTCACCAAGCATGGAGTGCCAATATTTTCACGACAGTTTCTGATATGTTTCCCAAATACACCACAGCCTCCGTCACTGGAATCGGCGGTATGTTTGGCGCGTTGGGAGGTATTTTGCTTTCACTGTTGGTTCAGAAAAACATGTTTGTCTATTACCGTTCTATTAATCAAATCGAAACGGCATATTACATCATGTTTTTTGTATGCGGAGCAGCCTATGTTTTGGCCTGGGTGGTTATGCACTTCTTAGTACCAAAAATGAAACCCGTTGAATTATAATGATGAAAAAGATAGTCTTAGTACTTTTTCTTAGCGTTTGCTCGTGGGCAGCGCAAGCACAGTCGAAAGATGGAGTAGCGGTAGCCAACGCCGTTGAAGCGCTCAAAAAAGCGATGATAGACGCTGATAAAACAGTCCTCGAAAACCTTGCCGCTGACGGCCTTAGCTACGGGCATTCAAGTGGAAAAGTGGAAGACAAAGCAGAGTTTGTTCGCGCTATTGTGAGCGGAGAATCTGACTTTGTTACGATTGATTTGACCGAACAAACCATCAAAATTGTGGGCAACAATGCCATCGTTCGCCACAAGCTTTCTGCCAAAACCAACAACAAAGGGCAAGCAGGAACCGCTAATATTGCGATTCTGCTCGTTTGGCAAAAACAAAAAGGACAGTGGAAAATGTTAGCGCGCCAAGCGGTGAAGATTTAATAAGTGGGTCGGGTTGCTCAACCTCCCGAAAGTTCAAAACTTTCGGGAGGTTTTGTTTTATTTCAAATGTAATGTCCCAAAAGAATCAGGACGATGGAATCGTGGGGTTGCTCCACTCATGGTTGGACTCCAACACAAAAAAGCACAATCGGCAGGGCTACATTTCCAGTCAGTAGTTGAATGCGATTGGAGCGAGACGATGCGGTAAAAATTGAGGCGATAGGTGTCCTTTTTACCGCCCAATAAAGCCCACGGAATCTGCATTTTGCCCGACCACGTATCGCCTGCGGTCTTCACTTCATGTTTTATTCCCGCTTTTTCGTAAGGTACAAACGCCAAATTTTGCGGGGCTTCTTTCGTAGGATTTTCAATCCATCCCACAAAAAGAGCATTATTAGGGTTAATTTCTAGTTCCAAATACCGCGTCGGAATGGCTTCGCCTTCGGCAATAAACAACTCAAACACTTCCTGATTCCACATATCGGTATTGTGCCCTCGGTAGCTATTTTCTTTCCAAAAAGGGTTTTGGCCGCACTCAAAATCAATGTACAAATACGTGTCGTCGTAACGAAGTTTTACTTGCGTTGGCTGAGGAGCCGTGCGACCGTCGGTAGCGTATTTGAATTGCGTTTCGGGCAACGTCAACCATTGCTGGGAAGTTAAGGTAACAGAAGGGTTAGCAAGATTCATGAGGAACAACGATAGTAGAAAACTGTACATAATTGGCTAATAATTAACGGCTCCGTCTTTTTTAAAGGGCTTTCCTGACCACGCTTTCTTTTGCGTCCATTCGGCATCAGCATCGACCCAGAAAGGGTCAGACGCAGGTAAGCCAAGTGGCAAAAATCCCAACGTAGTCAGATACATACTTCCTGAGTTGGAATACGAGTCGGCAATCGTGGGCTGATGTCCCGCAAAGCCCAGCGTCAGCCAGCCTTCTTGGTCGAACACCCCTTCTTGCGAAAACATCCGCTTGATGACGGCCGTCAGGGCACAACGCGCCTGCGACGGAGTTACGTTTTCGGGTAGCTGATGAATCAATGCGGCGTGCGTCAACGACTGAAATGCAGCTACTCGGTACGTAATACTACGGCCAAAGGCAGGAAATGTACCTTCTGGGGAGATTAAACGTTCCAAAAAATCGGCATGGCGCTGCATTCGTTTTATGGCAAGGTTAGTACGGTCTTGTAAGGCTTTGTGGTTTCCGTTGGGCGCTTGGCGTTTGTTGACTTCCAGCCACGTTTGCAGTACGTCCACCAACATGGGTTGGATGACAAACGAATTGTAATAATCTATGTGAAACACTTCGCCGTCTTTGAACCAACCATCTCCTACGTACCACTCCTCAATTTTCCGAACGCCAAACTCAATGCGATAACGGTCGGCATTTTCGCCAATCGACAACAGAAAAGCTTCTACAATGGCCGCAAAAAGTACCCAATTATTGTTGGGCGGAACAACTCGTCGTAACAGTGTAAACTCCTCAATCACCCGTTTTTGGGTAGTAGCATCCAGCGGTTTCCAGAGCGCATCGGGCGCTTTGAGAAACGCCTGCGCCAAAAAGGCGGCGTCCACCAGCGTTTGGCCTTCTTTTCGCCACAGCATGTAATCGGGCGAGTCGGGGTTGACGCTGTTTTCGATGCTTTTGAGGGCGTACTGTTTGAGCTTTTTGCGTAATACTCCCTCTTCGGTATCGTCGTCGGGCAAGGCCAACCAAGGTGCCACGCCCACGATGGTACGGCCAAAAGCCTCCAAGTACGCGACTTTGGCATTGCGGTTGTCCCAGGTGGGGCTAAACTCCACTTTCCAGTTTTTGACCAGCGTGTGTTGGCTCAAATTTCTCAGGACGGGTTCGGCGATTTTGTAAAGTAGCTTGGCCCAATACAGGCGCACGTTTTCGGCAGCGGGTTGCAATGGCTTTTGCCAATTCAGCACACCCCATCCCAAGGCCGCGTTGGTATGGAGAAAATTTCGTCGGTTCATTGGTAGGGATAAAAATTAGCGTTTGCGCCTTGAATCAACAATGTTCAGCACATGAATAATTTGTTGTTCTTCCAAAACGCTGTAATAAACTAAGTAGTGGGGTTTGACTCTAAACTCACGAACGGAGCTTAAAAGTTCGTGTTTTCGGCCAGCGTAAGGCTGCCGTACAAGCATATCAACGGTATCAATTAGAAATTCTGAAAAGTTGTGAGAAGCTTCAAAACCCCATTTATCTAACAGATAGACCAATATTTCCCTAATATCTTCTTGGGAATTGGGCGAATATATTATTTGGAAAGCCATTCGTTTACCTTGTTTCGCAACTCATCACTTCTCACTCCTTCGGCTGGGTTTTGTTGTAACGAAGTGGTCAAAGTTTGTACAAACGCAGGGGCATTACTATCAAAATGAATTTCTCTACTTTGAAAAAAGAAACTGAGATTAGCATACAAATCTTCAATGTCTTGCTCATCGGTTAGCAAGTCAATTTGTTGATGTATTTTTTCTTTTAGCTCAATCACCGACATCGTTTTACTTCTTTTAGTTTTAATCAAAATTAGAGAAAAATGTCAGAAAAGCAAATTTAACCCTTCTCACTCCAGCACCTTCAAACACACAGGCATCGAGACTTTGATTTCTTTGCCAGTGGGTGTCAATTTCCCCGTTTTGGTATCTCGGCTAAAAATCACGACGTTGTCGGTATCTTGATTCGCCACAAGCACCCATTTTCCCGTAGGATCAATCATAAAATTGCGGGGTGTTTTACCGAGTACATCTTGGTTTCCGACGTAGGTAAGCTCACCCGTTTTTGGGGCAATGCCATAAATGACTAAGCTCTCTTGGGCGCGGTTGGAGCCGTACAAAAACTTCCCGTCGGGCGAAACGTGAATATCGGCGCACCACATACGCCCCGTGTAGCCATTGGGGAGCGTCGTCACCGTTTGTATGGGCGTTAATTTCCCTTTTTTGTACTCAAAGCGCGTCATTGTTGCGTCAAGTTCATTGATGACGTACGCCCATTTTCCGTTGGGGTGAAACGTAAAGTGGCGTGGCCCAGCCCCAGGCGTGGCCGCCGTAAACGCAGGATTGCCAGGCGTAAGACGTCCTGCTTTTGTATCGAGGGTGTAGGTCATAATCTTGTCCATACCCAAATCAGGCACAAATACATCGACGTTGTTAGGCGCAACATTGATGGAATGGACGTGTGCTTTCTCTTGGCGTGCCTCATTCACGCTTTTGCCTTCGTGCTGAATAGTTTGGGTAGCCACTCCCAACGAGCCGTCGGCCTGCACGGGTAAAATACTCAAACTACCACCTCCGTAGTTTCCCACCATCACCCATTTCCCTTTTTTGTCAGTCGCCACGTGACAGGGGCCATTTCCTCCCGCCGATTGGGTATTGATGAACGTCAATGCTCCTGTATTTTTATCGAATGAGTACGAATTAACCGCTCCGCCATTGACTTCCGCAACCGAATACACAAAACGTTTATCGGGTGAAATAGCCAAAAAAGAAGGATTTTTGACCCCTTTGGCAATGCTTACTGGGCTAAAATCACCCGTTTCGGTATTGAATTTATAGACATAAATGCCTTCGCTGGTTTTGGTTGTGTAAGTACCAATAAAGAGGTACTTATCGGCGTTTTGTCCCCACGCACAAACATTGAACATTGCCAGCAGGCCGACCAGTAAGAAATTGCTTCGTTTCATTCTGTGTATGTTTATAAAAGTAAAAAGCGAACTCAGTGAGAGTCCGCTTTTTAAAGGATTTATAGCTACTTTCTTACTTCTACCGCCCTAATTTCAACTTCATCGGTTGCAGTTTTTTGGCTCGTCCTACTTCTTTACCGTCCACCAATACGCGCAAGCCTTTTCCTTTTTGGTAGTGTTTACCCGTTTTATCCCAAAGCACAGTTACGCTTTTTCCGTGGTACAAAACTTTATCCAAACAAAACCAATCCCACTGATTTTGAGGAACTAACGGGTGAATTTCCAAAACATCATCGGCGCGGGGTTTGAGCCCTACCAAGTCACTGATAATCAAATCGGCATAGCCTGAGTGGTTGTAAAACTTGCTGCGGGGGTCGTCGCCTTTGAGCCATCGGCCATTTTTCTCGTCTTGGTATTCTCCGAGGTACAACTTGCCCTTCATTTGGTGCGAACGCGCATAACGGTGAAGCTCATCGTAGAACACCTGCGGCGTCATTCTCCCGTGGTTTTTGTAATTAGTAAGCAAATTTGATAGCGCTCGGAGCGTTTGGGTCGTGGCAAAAGGCCACACGGGGCCGTCCCACTCGCAGCCGTGCCCCGAACCGTGCGTCCGAAACAGCGGATGTCGGCGCTCGGCGGTGGTCAATCCCCAAGGGGCCCGAAACCCCGTCGTATCGGTAAGTTGTTCCCACTGTCGGGCGTATTTTGGAGCATCGTCGGGCAGGTTGAAGTACCACGGAATAAACCCAATGGCTTCGCGGGCTTGGTCGAGGTGGCCGTTTTCGTGTTTTACTTTAAAAAACGACGCTGATTCATCCCACAAGTTTTCGTGAACGAGGCGTTTGAGCGTTTCGGCTTTTTGCTGGTATTTCTGACGAAGCGTATCATTGCCCACAATCGCCGCCATGCGCGATAACGCAAGGGCATTTCCGTACATATAACTGTTGATGGTCGGGCGGATGTTTTTTTCTTTTCGCGAGCCACTTATCGATTCTTCCATCGCATCACGAACGTCAAATTGCCAAAAAAGCTGCGTTGGGAGCATTTTCTCCGCTTCCCATTTACGGTAATCGGCCTCTAAATCAAGCAGTGTTTTTTGTAAAAAAGTTTTGTCTAAGTTTACCAAATACCGACCATAAACGGCATCGTCCACCCAGCTACTAAAAGCATGAAAACGTTGAACGCTATGTTTAGGGTCAACGTACAGCCAAAACGAAATGTAGTCGTTGATGTACTGCGGATTGTGCAACCAGCGCCCTTCGTAAATGTGGTGCCCCAAGGCGCTGCTAATGGCGTTGTGCTTACCCGCGTGGTTGACTTTGGTGATAAATTCGGTAAAAATAAAGCCATCAGGCGTTTGTTTGAGGTGCTTTCGGAACGACCACCAACGGTAATTATAGACCGTCCGAATGACCGAATCGGGGCAATCAAACAATGGAACGTTTTTAGAAAGCCATTCAAACGATTGCTCGTTGGTGACGTAGTTTTTGACGGCTTCCTCGTCGATGGAATTAAAATAAGCAATGTCTTTTTTGAGTGCGTCGGTGGTTAAAACCGTTGCCTTTTGAGCGAAACTTTGAAGGAACAAAAGGCAAAAGGCAAGGGGTAAGAGTCTGACCGTCCCACGGCAAATTTGCAAGGGGCAAAAGGCAAAGAGCGTATTATATTTTTTCGTGTACATGGGTTAAATCTTATATTTTGTCATTTTGGCCTTGGATGGCGCGTGGCTCTGCCGCGTGACAACTATTATCAGGCCTCTGGCCTGATACTATTCAAACAACCAATCAATATTCTTCTTGTTGCCCGCCATGCCCGCGTCGAAAATAGGGATGGTTTGGTTTCCTTTCACAAAGCCCAACAAAAGGCACGCCCCTTTGCCCAGATTTAGGGTATGCGTTCCCGCCCCAAACAAATACGCATGGACATTAGCAGGTGGCAAACCATTGACCAAAACAGCATTTGAAATTTTGATTTCGGCTTGTCCGTAATCATTGGCGCTGGCGTCGGTTTCTAGCTCGGGAGTTGGTAAATAACTGGCTTTCTTTTCGTTGAAAAACCCAACCAATAACTTCACAGGCTCTTGCGTCGTGAAAGTCAGTGTGGTACGTTGCGATTGAAGTTGATTTTTGGCCAACTTAATTCCTTTCAACGCCTGTAATTCGGGCGCAATTCCGCTAATCACTGCCGCCGTATCACTAAAAACGGCTTGTCCTTTTACCGCCGAAAACCACGCTGCCTGCGGGCTTTGTAGGGTCACTTCGGCAGGTTGCAATAGAACCAATTGCTTGGCAGTCTGCGAACTACGGGTTTTGAGCGAATCTATTTTATGCTTAAACGTTTTCAACTCTTTTTCATAAACGGGCAGCATTTCTGTCCACGTTTTGTACGCACCCTCAAACCCACGCATCGGAATTTTGCGTTGCTGCGTTTGCATACTGTTGGCATACAAATAAGTATCTTTGGTCAAGGCAACGAGCTTAGCGTAATGGCTTACGCTTTTCTCCAAATGCGGTAATGCCTTCTCCAAATCACGAACATCGTTTGAGTACTTAAAACGTAGCGTTGCCAGTGCCGCCCGCGCTTTTTCGGCATAGAAATTCGCCATGGCATCTTGGCAATGGACGTCGTTGCGAAGGCGACCAAATTCCTCCTTGTTTTGGGTCACACTGGCGGCGGCACGTTCAATCGCCTCTACGGCTTTTTGGCCGTGAACAACCACCTCATCGGCTACCTTCACGGGCGTTTCGCCAAGGTGCGGCTGTCGGTTCCAGTCTTTTTCTGCATACTCAATAATCATTTCACCCTCAGGCGCTTCCGATTCGTACATGAGGGTAAACAAACCGTACCGAAACGGATTAATGAGCTGCGTCATCAACATGCCCAACGTCAGCGTTTGGCGGTTTCCGTCCGTGATTCCGTAGCGGCGAAGGAGTTTAGGAGAAATTTCCCCCGTTTGTTCGTAAGCTTCCAACACATCTTTGCCCTTATCGAGCGGTAAGCCGTATTTCTCTGCCAGTTGATTGCCCCAATAATTTATTTCGGCGGGGCGCTCCCGTTTTGAATTCCACGCGTAGCGCGCCCACGTTTTGTACCAAATCCAGTCACGATCCAGTTGAAAAAGGCGTTTTTCGGCTTTATCGGCCGTGTAAGGCCAATCCCAATACGATGCTTGCGGATACAAATGCAGTCCATTGGCTTCGTACACGTTGTGCATGGCTTGTACCGATTTTTGAATAAAATCGGCCGAACCATAGCGAAAAGGCTCTAAATTGGCCAAAATATGCACATTTTCGACGTGTACTGTCCCAATGCGGCTCAAACTGCGGTGCAAATCGGCCCATTTGCCGCGAGGCGTGTAGGTGGTTAGCGCTTCGCCGTTGTACTTAGCCATGGTATAGAGATTTTTGTACAAAGGCAACGCCGATTTCATCACCCGAGGGGCGTCGGTATCGTGGGCACGAAGCACAATGGGCGGCTCGGTCGTTTTCCCCAGGGCTTTGAGTCCATCTTGCACGCCTGGAATGATGGTTTTGGTAAACCAATCGACGTCATCCTGCCCCTGCCCTTCCATCGCTTCACCGAGGGTAATGAGTAGCCCTACGTTCGGGTATTTTTCGACAAAAGCTGCTATGGATTTACGCGTATAATCGGCAATCAATGGCACAATCGGGCGGTTGCGGTCTTGGGTTTTAATGCCATGTTTTTCGGCAAAAGGTTTAGAAACAATGATGTTATAAAACATCTGAATCACCCAAATTCCGCGCTTATCGGCCTCGGTGGTGAGGAAGCTAAAAAGCGCTTCATTTTTTTGAAACGTTGCCTCATCCACCTCCAACGCGTACGGGTAGTCTTTCAATTTCACCAACGACGCAAACGGGTGTCCGTTCCACAAATAGAGCGAATTGTACCGATTTTCGACCATCATGTCTAAATACCTAATCCACTGCGCTTTGTCGTATAACCACGGAAACGTCTCGGGAGTATAAGGATATTCATATACCTCACGACCAGGTAAATAAACAGGTTTTTGAATACCAATACACGTCCCACGAAGCACCATTTCGGGTTGGTCTTTGAGCGAAAGTTGTTGGGGTAAACGTTGGTTTTTCTTGAATTGCTCCGCTAATTCTAAACACCCGTACAAAGCCCCCGAAGCATCGCTCCCCGCCACAAACAACGGAGAAGTGGGCTGCTTGAGGAGTTCAAAACTTTCTTTGGAGGGATTGGCGGCAAGCGTGAGTTTTTGACCAAGTGTAAGTTTTTGAAAAACGGGGTCGGTGGCTACTCCAACGACAATTTGGTAGCTATTCTTGGCAATGCTTTTGTTTAAAGTCACTTGATAACCTGCAACGCTCAAGGCTGTTTTTAGCTTTTCTACCCCAAAATTCACCCGTGCGCTTGGGTCAGTTGCCCAGATGTTGACGGTTTGTTGGGAAAAAGCCGCCTTCGCCGAAAACAGAATAAGACATAACCAATAAAAGGGTTGTTTTCTCATGAATTTTCATTTTTGGGAACACGGAGGTTCACAGAGTTAGACACAGAGTATCACGGAGTATGGCAAAAAACATCAGTTATTCGCTGTTTTCAACGATTTTATGACAAATACAGCTTCCGACTCCACGGCGCTGCTGTTAGGCAAGTCGTAATTCTGGTCGGTGGGGGTGTCGGCGTCGGGGAAACGGCGGACTTCGCCCGTACGGAAAACGACCCGTTTGAACGAGGCTACGGGAGCGAAATAGACTTTTGCCCCCTTGCTTTGGCCATTTACAAACACATTAAAAATTCGTTTGCTTGGGTCGAGTTCGAGCCGAATTTCGTAGGCTTTGCCTGCTTCGTATTTCATAATGCCCGAATTTCGGTAGCCAACTTTGGCTTTCAGTTCCCCATCCACATCAAAAATCAAGCGCGTAGCGGCACTGCCTTTGGCATCTTGTAATTCAATGTGCAACCGTCCTTTGTCGGTTTGTTGGGGAACAACCGTGAACGTAACCACCACTTTTTTGCTCTCAGGAATAACCCGTTCGGCTTTAGCGTAATCAAACGCATCGCTGTCGCGTAGTACCAAGTTTTTGGAACCATCGGCTGCTTTTTCGATTTTTACTGACGCTCTAAGCGGGCTAAAAATATTCCAAAATTTCAGTTCATCTCCCGCAGCTAAGTCATTGAATACGTCATTGACGTGCGTTTTTACTTCATCGGTAATGGGCACGGGAATTTTGGATACCCAAATATCCTCTTTGTTCATGCTATACGTCACCCACAAGTTTTTATCGGGTGGCGTGCCGTTGCCTTCTTCCATGCCACGAACGTATTGTGGCCCGTACGATTTGTAGTTTCCGCCGTAACGCATGGACGTAATTTCGCCATTGACCAACAACAAGTTATCGTACGCGAGTCCATCTTTGCTAACCGATACCGCCAGCGGCCAACGAAACTCCGCAGGGTTATAGACCGTGGCATAGCGTCCATCGGACGTCCGTTGCCCCCAAATTTTAGCATTGCTGTTGACAAAGCCAGGCGCGCGTAATGGCGCGTACAACCACGTTTTGCCGTTGTCCTTGCTCACCGACGTCAAGGCGTGTTTCCATAAACCCACCACGTTTCCATTGGGTAAATGGTAGTAACTAAACGCCTTCAATTCCCGCTTCAACGGCACGAGCGGGTCGTCGCGGTCGGCTTCTTCGAGCCATTGCTGCATCATGAGCGGATTGGCCAACAGCTCGTTACATGCTTCCACAAAACCTGCATCGTTGGAAGTGGTATAAAACGGATAAGCCGATTTCGACTTATCCCAAGTAGCGTTGTGTCGAATAAAATAAATGGGGCCAAACCGCCCGTCGGCGTAAATTTCCCGCACCACGCGGCCAATTCCTTTCCCGTCGTTCGGATCGTCTTTGGCATCCAAGGCAATTCCATAATACGCCAATGTCAACAAGCGATTTTTCTTCGAGACATAAAAACCCATGCGTTGGTGCATGACAGCATCAAGGTTTTTGGCCACGCCTGCATACCCTTGTTTTGTCCAACCGTCAGGAATACGGTAAGTGGGAAAAAGCACCGTTGGGGTGGTCCATTGATAGCCATCTTTGGAAGATGTAATGAGGGTTGCGCCAGGCGGGACGTGTTCCCCCACGGGATTGCTCAAATAATGCAGGTAAAACGTGTTGTTCCAATACACCAGCATCGGGGCGTGGTTGTAAGTCCAATCCAAGGCCGTTCCGTTTTTATTTTCGCGGTCGGCCCTGAATACCTGAATGTTATGCACTCCCACCGCAGGGCTTAATTGCCCGTGGTGATAATCCACATTAGACAGTGTTTTGCCTACGTAGCGAATGGTGTCTTGGGCTTGGACAACTGTGCCAATTAGCCAAGTCAGCAGAAAAAGGGAATGGTGTTTGTGCTTCATTTGTACCAAAGTTTGTCAGGGCTAAAGCCCTTCGCTATTACGTTTTTTTTCATGCCCCACGCTAAAGCATGGGGTTAATAGAACAGCATCGAGCCAGTGAAGATTATCCTAAAACCACGTCCTTTAGGGCGTGGATCGGCCTTAGCTACTCAGCAAAAGGGCTTCAGCCCTGACCTACTCACTCCAGTAAGCCTTTCAGTACTTTCTTTTTGGCCTTAAAAATAGTCCCGTGCTTGTGGCCCTGCGGCACTGAAATATCCGCATTGGCGTCGCTAAAGGTTTTAAAATCTTGAGTCCGAACGGCGTCATAGCGTTTATCTTGATAGGTGTCAAAATAAATCAGCCACTCATCACCCGTTTTCACGACCGAAGGGCCTTCCGTAAATTTTTTGCTAAATGGCACCGATACGTTTTCAAAAGGTCCTAACGGAGTTTTACCAAAAGCTACTTTTAGGTTTCGTTCGGGGCGGGTATTGTCTTTTAGTACCAACACATAATCGTTTTTTTGACGCTTGACAATCACTGCATCAATCACACTAAAGCCTGGGTCAAAGAAAAGTTGGGTGGGGGTAAATGTCTTAAAATCTTTGGTCGTCGTGTAATACATGCGGTGATTGTTGTCTTCGTCTTCGATGCCGCGAGGAAAACGAAACGGAATCGTGGAAGACCAAATAATGATAAATCGGTCGGCTTCGTCGTCATAAAACAGTTCGGGTGCCCACACGTTGACGGTAGTTGGTTCGTGTGCCATCACGGGCAAGAGTCGTTGCTCCGACCAATGAATCAGGTCTTTGGAACTGGCATACCCAAACCCTTTGTCTCCCTTCCAACTCGTTGTCCATACCAAATGGTACGTTCCGTCTTTCCCACGCACCATTGAAGGGTCACGCATTACTTTTTGCGTACCGATTTCGGGTTTTAACAAGGTTTTATTGAGGTCGTTCCAGTGGCGACCGTCGTAGCTGTACAGCATTCGTAAGCCCTCGTTGGCAGGCTCGTGGAAAGACGTAAATAGCCACACGTCTTTGCCACACGAGCAGCATAAATAGGTAATGAGCAAAAGGGATAAAAGTCGTTTCATTGGAGAATGTTATCTGTTTTGAACCATTCCAAGGTTTGAAACCTTGGAATGGCTTATCTTTTTTGCAACCAAATGACCGAAGCCGTTCCCGTTAGGTTCTTCACCGTCACTACCGTTCCACCCTTTACTTGTTCTGCCGAAGTCGTGATTTCTCCCGTTTTTGGGGAAATAAACCGTACGGTGTAGGAATGGGAAACTTGCGTTAAATCAAGCGATGCTTCGGAAGATTCGGTATAAATGACAAATCCAACGTTGGCATTCCCCAATACCCATTGCTGCGGAGAAGATACCAACGGCTTCATGGTGGGTAGGTCTTTCAAAAATTGCCCATCGGCCACCGTGGGGATAGTTGCCATCGAGCCACCCGCCAACAATACGGCCCAACCGAACGCGTCATATCCATCACCTGAATACATTACGGCTTTGTCGGGAAACTGTCGGCGGTATTCGCTCACGGCCCGATACACTTGGTCAAACGAACTTCGTTTGGGACTGAGCAATCGGGCGTGCTGTCGGGGCGCTAAGTTTTGCCCTCCAGCGGGTGCATAAGCCGTGCCATTGGCTTGGTAGTGCCAGTACCGAATATCTATTATATCGACCGCAGCAGCGCGTGAAGCATCGGCCAAAATCGCGTCTTGAACGTCTTTGGTGGTACTGAGGCCGACCCACACATTCTTCTTTTTCTCTTTTTCCCACTCTCTAATAGCATCCAGCCAGAACTGCACAAACGACAACGGCCCCGTATATTCGGCACTAATCAACTGAATGACCCCCGTTTGTTCCGAAAAATTATCAAGGCATTGGCGAATATAAGCTCGGTGCAACTGCCGACGAACGGGGTGCGACACGTCATAAAACTGTTCGGCCATAAAAATCCGTTTGTCGCCTGCGTACGGTACGGGCTCGGGAAAGCCTGTTTGGTTGAGGTTATTGGCAGGACGCCACGGAAAATCAGCATAATGCGCTCCCGCTTCGATGATGTTGTGTTGGAAATAGTTTTGGTGAATCAGTACCAGCCCCTTTTGGTCGGCCAATTGGGCAAACTGCTGGAGGCGGCTCCAATACCACCGATTGTAACGGGTCAAATCGTATTTGCTGAGTCCGTCCCAAGCGGTTTCTTTGCCACTTCGCGCAAAAGGCAACTCATAAAAAGGCGTCCAAACCTCGCCGTCCATCCGTCGAATGCGCTCGTGGTCATCGCGGCGGCGGTCGTACCAAAGGCCATAATTGTGGTCAATCGCCAACACATTATTGGCTTTCATCCAGTCACTCACCTCGTTCAGGTCATCGGTCAGGCCGCGTCCCGTCATCCGAGGCACAAAGCGGGTTAAATGAAGTTTGGCATTTTCCAACCCATGCGGACGCGCGCTTCCATTCCACCAAGGCACATCCTGCCGCTTGCCCGTTTGAACGGTATTCCCGCGCACCAACCAACCATTTTGAAGGGTCAATGCAGAAACATTCGATGGTTTTTGTGCCGTTGGTAAACCAAGTTGTTCAATGGTTTTTGCCGTTGCTTGGGTTGGAATGGGCTGTCTTTCGGGGGCTTTTTGAATAAATTCGTTCAACGTCAAAACGGGTTGCTGCGCCAATTTTGTCAGCGCCATTGCTACCTCTACTTTGGGGCTACTCGACGCTTCGGACTCTACGGGCATTAAAATCATCCGCGCCTTTGTCGATTCGCCCAGGCGGTCAGCCAATTGTGCATAATACAGGCTTCGGGGGCGAATGTGTTCGTTGGACATTTCCCAATGCCCATTTCCTGCAAACTGCGCCCACGTACCAAACGCCCAATTTTGGGCCGTAGGTGGCTTTGGACAATCCACTTTGGCCGCTGTGCATTGCCAAAACACGCTGTTGGCCGCCGTCCAGCCTGCCCCTTGACCGTCTTGTCCACGGTTTCCAAAACTAAGGGCATTTCCATCACTATTCACAATGTCAAACAATACCCCAGACGCCCAACTGTCAATCGTCCCGCTGAAACTATGCGGCTCATGCGATTCGCATTGCACAAAGGCGTTGGGACCTGCCGCGCAATATCCCACTGCAAAATCGTGGTAGCCGTTTTCGGCATACAAACGCTGAAAAAGCCCTTGTTGTCCTTGCGTAAAAAAAGTATAACGACGCTCTCCGCCAATTTCTGAAATAGGCTCCAACGCTCGACAATCCTCGACGGTAACGCGACGAGCAGCGGCCAAAACGCTCACAGCCGCTCCTGCAAAGTGTTTGAATGTCACTTGACGGACCCAAGCGTCTTGGACATTGTCTAGCGAAATCCCTACCCAACGGTGGTCTTCGTCTTTGGGGTTAGAAACATCGTAAGCCGATACCAATCTCAGATTTTCAACTCCTACGTTAGTAATCGTGTTTTGTTGTTGATAAACTCGTACGCTTCCGCCTCCGTAGGCGGCATCCAATGCAATCGTCAAGGGGGCATCAAGCGCCAATTCATTGCCCGAAATGGCCGTAATCGTTCGATCCCAATAGCTGTCTCGTTGTCCTGCTTTCCAGCCCAGCGCCGTCACACCTCCGCCAAAATGCTCCGTCCCAAGGGTTTGAATCCATTCTTTGGTCGAAGGGCGGTGTACTTGTACAGCATCTCCCACTTTTAGCCCCGACGCATCTTCCACGGCCAATGTCATCGCATTGACGGGTACGTACGGGTTTGTGATTCGTAAACGGCTCTTTGATAGTACATTTTGTCCACCAATGACATTAACCAAATGCTCCCGCGACGTACCTGCACCTATGATGGTGGTTCCGTTTTCGGTCATGCCACTTCCGCGCAGCACAACTCCTGAGGCTTTCAGGCTCAGTTGACCCGCCACTTCAAACGTTCCTTTTCCCAACAAAACCGTTCCTCTGAATCCATTTTTATCCAAGGGTAAGGTGGCTACGTACTCAATCGCTGCCTGAATGCGGTTAGTGGCGTCGCCTTTTTGCGCATTCACTACTACCCGAATCGGCACGTCGGGAATGGACTCGGCTCCCGCCCGATACCCACAGTACGAAAAGTCAGGAAGGCGGTTGCCGAGTGAATCGGGGGTATAAAGCATTTTGCCCTGTTCGTTTTGAAAAACAGGGGGTTGTTTTTTGACGGGTTTGGGAGTTTGAGCCTGAAGCTCTGCCCCCATTACCGCCGTCAGGAACAATAGTTTATGTAAAAATATTCTCAAAACGGATATTGACTTATTCGTTTATGTATTCGATTGGGTTGTAAGCAACCCTCACCACGATTTATTTTAAACCACAATGGACTCAAAGAATAGCACAAAGAACACTAAGGAAAATCTCTTTGTGCTCATCGTGCCCTTCTTTGTGGTAAAAAGACTATGGCTTCACTTGTTTCACCGAAACGACGCTGTTGAGGTAGTCTTCGATGTTGGTGTAACCGTCTTTGTTTTTATCCAAACGCGCATCCGAAGGGTCACGAGGATTTAGCCCGTTTTTGGTTTCCCACGTATCGGGCATTCCGTCGCTGTCGGTATCCACGTAAGGCGTTCCTTTGTATTCAGGATACCCACCTACTTGAGAAATATCGGTAATAATTCCTTGCTTGTACGAATCAATCGGCAAGCGACGGTGCTTAAACTGTGTTTCGGGCAGTTTGACGCCTTCTAAATACGTAATTTTTCCCGTACGAACTTGCTCCACAATGCGTGTATCTACGGGGTCGCGCTTCGGCAATGTTGCTCCTGCATTAGCCAACACGTAGTCGTGGGCTTTTGGGGTGGACAAAATCGTCATTTCTGGCATCGGAAGTGGCTTGTTTACTTTGATGTCGGGCATGTACTTGTCGGCATTTTTGAAATTTTCGACTTGTACACCACCGTTCCAGTTGTCTTTGGTCACCACATCGTTTCCTTCCACCACGTTGCCATCCACATAAGCACGTCCAAAGGTCAAGTACCCCAGCTTACTTCTCCCTGATTCAGGTTTCAAAATACGATACCCAATAGGTGAATCTTTCGGCGTCAGCGGGCCTGGTTTGAAATAATTATTGACAATGTTGTACATGGCGCGGTAATCGCCACCGTCCACCGAGCGGTGTACCCAGTTGAACACTACATTATTGACAAAATTGAAAACTCCAAACCAGCCAATCGACGGGTTTCGCCCTGCGTTGTCGGCCCAAAGGTTGCGCATAAACGTACAGTTTTCGCCCCCCAACGTGCTTCCAAAGGCATGGTTCCACGTATCTAATGCTTCGGAAAAAATGGAATTTTGAATGGTAATATTGACCGTAGGTAACTTTTGTTCAGTTGCTCCCGTGCTGTCGTTGTACATGTGGCGATACATCGACATGTTTTCGTCTAAGCCCCAGCTCGATGACACGTGGTCGATGATGATATTTCCGATGGGGTTTCCGCCAATCGAATCATCGCGACGACCGACGTTGGTTTCTCCCCGACGAAAACGCATGTACCGAATCACGACATCGTGGGTATTGATCCAAACCGACTCTCCCGCCACGCACACCCCATCACCTGGGGCTGTCTGCCCTGCAATCGTAATGTAAGGTGCCCGAATAATAAGCGGTGATTTGAGTCGGATAATACCTGCTACGTTAAAGACCACCGTTCGCGCACCTCCCTGTTCGCAAGCATCGCGGAGGGTGCCTGGGCCACTGTCTTCGAGGCTCGTCACCACATACACTTTACCCCCTCGCCCGCCAAACGAAAATGCGCCGCCACCTTCCGCCCCTGGAAAGGCAGGAATCGACGCTTGGGGCAAATCAACGGGACGTGCCGCCCACGGGATGTACGGTTTTCCCTCACGGGATTCTTTTTGAATGATGGGCAACGCCTTTTGCCAAGCAATATTCGACTGATGCATCGCTTCTTTGAGCATATCGTCGCTGGCTTTTTGGATGTCTTGGGGTACTTGCGGATACTGGGCTAAAACGGGTTGTTTTGTTACCAGTAACACCGCTATCACCAAAAATGATGAAAATTTAGCCCGCAGATAACGCAGATTTTCAAGCGCAGATAGCCGCAAATTTTTCAGAAAACCAGTATTGTATAATTCTAAGTCTGGTGTGATTACTGTCTCTGTCATAGATTTGTTTTTTTTACTTTAAAGGATCAAAGCCGCCGCCCCACGTATTGTTTTGAATAATCTTAGGATTATTGTCAATGGCCGACTGCGGGATGGCAAAGAAATAATATTCTGGTTTCCAATTGATTGCGTACTTAGTATCCAATTGTTTTGTCACAATGGTGAAATAATTGGTATAGGCCACATCCAAATCAACGTTGTCGCGCGTGGTAGCAAAATCGGCAGGCACGCCCGTTGTTTTAAGGTTGATGGTCACGCCTGTTCTTCTTTTACCGTTGAGGGTTTTCTCAATGAGTTTCCAACGACGCAAGTCCCAAAAACGCTTTCCTTCAAAGGCAAACTCAATCTGGCGCTCAAACAAAATCGCTTCAAACATCTCGGCACGCGTCATGTTGGCTTTTAGGCCGTATAAGCCGTCGGTTCCTGCTTCAATTCCCGCTCTTTTGCGGATGGCTTTGAGGTGGGTATAAGCCTCTTCGAGACTATTAATTCCACAGGCACTTTCGGCCAAATTAAGCAATACTTCCGCAAAACGAATCTCAATCCAATCGGTGCCCGAATACTGTACATCGCTCACGCCCACGGTGGGATTGATGGCTTTACGCGTGTAAAAACCAGTGTTTGAAGCTTTCGTTTCTACTGTTTTACCACCAGCAAAATACGTCCAAAGTTTATAAGAAGTATTCCCATTTAAAGGCCAGTTGGCACCATTGTACGCGATGGTTTTGTCAAAACGAGGATCACGGTTTTTGTAGAACAATTGGTCAGAATAGGTGTATTTGGTCGATTCACCCACTTTTTTCCCGTCTTTCATCGGAAACGCTTTGACCATTTCCCACGAAGGCTGGTTGGAGCCTCCCGCTGTTCCTGCGTACGATGGACGCGTCGAATTGTCGTAGCCGTTGTTTTTCTTGGTTTGGTCGCCCGTTGAGGTATTAAACCCCGTCAAGAAAACCGCCTCTGGGTTGTTCGCTTCCTGAAACCACAATTGATCAAACGAGGCGTGTAAACCGTATCCGTTGGCCACGAGCAAATCATACGCTTGTTTGTTGGCCGCGTACGAAGCTTGCCATTTAGCCGCATCGTCGGTTGGGTTGAATTGTGGACTGGCAGCATACAAAAGTGCGCGTCCTTTGAGCGCGGCCGCCCCTCCTTTGGTGATGCGTCCCCAATCTGATGAGCCCCACTTTCCTGGCAAAAACAAAATAGCTGAATCTAAGTCACTGACAATTTGCTTATACGTTTCGGTGGTCGTATTTCTTGACAAAAACGCGGCATCACGCGCTTCCACTCCCACAGCCTGAAGCGGTTTTGTGACCAAAGGCACACCTCCATACAAACGAACCAAGTCAAAATAACGCCAAGCCCGAAAGAACTGCGCCTGTGCATTGAGGCGATTTTTGGTCGCCTGCGCAATGGTTCCTCCATTTACATCATTGATAAAGGTATTGATTACTCGAATTTTCCCGTAGTTGTTTGTTGCATTGAGCGCCGTTCCAAAATCAGCTACGTCGTTGACCAACAGCGTGCCTTCAAAAAATTTGCTTTCACCCGACGACTCATCCGAAAGATCGGGGCGCGTTCCCCACGTGCCTCCCCACGAAGCAGGTAAGTTCTGGTCGTAGATGTAGTCCAAGTTCATGCGAGCAAGGAGCGAATCTTTAAAAATAAGGCTTCCGTTGACCGAACCTAAATCGGTTTTATCGAGTACCTTTTCGCAACTTGCCAGTCCAAGCAGTCCCAAAAGGCTGAGTATAGAAAAATAGTTACGTTTCATTGTTGTCATTTGTTTTGTGGCGAACCACCTTTTTTGTTCATTACTAACAGGTTATGGCGCGGTTGTAAGCAGCCGCAACCACTGCACTTTCACTATAAGCCAAGGTTGACACCCAACGAGAACGAGCGCAACGTTGGATATGCATCGTAGCTTCCTGAGTACACTTTGTAGCTGTATGGATTGTAGAAATTGAACGGATTCACCGCCACCAGATATACCTTCAAGTTGCTCATACCCAATTTTTTTGCGGCCTTCGCAGGTAATCCATACGATACGTTGAAGTTGCGCATACCCGCGGTAAAAGCATTGACAAACCAAAAATCGGATTGAACCTGATAGGTATCTTTATAGTAAGGGCTTGGGTAAGTTGCTGTGGTGTTTTCAGGCGTCCAGTGGTCAGTCCAAAACTGCGGACGATTGGCCGTCAAGGTCGCTTGCGCACGTGCCGTTGATTCAACTACCCCTTGTCCACCAAACGACGCTCCCATTACGACCGATACCGACAGGTTTTTGTAGGTAGTGCTTACGTTGAAACCCAATCCGTAATGATTATTTGCTTTTTTGGTTAAGAACAACTGATCATCCGTCGTAATTTTCCCGTCGGGAGCAGTGTATTGTCCTGTTGCATCTTTGGGGCCTCTTACGTCCTGATAATAAAGCATTCCTGGCTTAGGAGCAGCCCCAAAAATGGTGTAACCTGGGTTTTTCTCCAACCAACTGTCCACGTCTTGCTGCGTACGAAACATACCCGCATACTGGTAGCCTTGAACGCCCATGTCAGTAGATTTTCCGATGGGGTCTTCGTAAGTGCCAATTTTACCTTTGTCCACATCCACAATCAACTGTCTGTTATCGCTCCACGACAAAAACGCATTGACTTTATACGTCCAGTCGTTGGTAATTTTATCAGCCCAGCCCAACGAAATTTCGTAACCAAAACCATCGACCGACGCATAGTTTTCCGACGGAAGAGTAGCCCCAACGAGCAACGGCACCGACGACGTAAGAGCCGTAAGCATGTTGTAACGATGGTCATAAAAGGCATCTAACCCCAACGATAAGCGATTTTTCATGAATTGAGCATCAATCCCGAAGTTGTACTTGGTGTTGTTATCCCAACGTGCCTGACGGTTGGCCATGGCGTTGTTAGGAGAAATAATCAACGGACGGTCGCTGTTTCCGCCAAATACGGCTCCTTTGCCCGTTTGGATAGAATAACTCGTCAACCAGTTATAGGCTTTGGTGGCATCTCCCCCCATGAATCCAACCGACCCACGGAATTTCAGGAAGTCCACAAAAGACACGTTGTTTTTGAAGAAATTTTCGTCCGAAATGACCCAACCTGCCGATACCGACGGGAAAAAGCCCCAACGATACTCGGGAGCAAAGTTGGTAGAAGCATCGTAGCGTGCCGCAACTTCTAACAAGTATTTATTGCCATAATTATAATTGATACGACCTGCATACGACAAGTTTCCTGACTCTGATTGGCTTTCAGAAGCCGTTTGAGTACCTGTGGCATAACGCATATTGGGCAGCCCGCCGATGATGACACCTTCGGCCATGGCGGCTACGTTGTCGTAGTTGGTTTCTGATTGTTCAAAAAAGGCAATTCCCGAAACATGATGTTTCCCAAATTGGCGGTCGTAGTTCAAATAGCCGTTAAATTGGTACGTGTCATTGTAACTTGGGTTGATGCGTACACGGTCGCCGTTGTTCATAGAAACCGTCCGTAAAATATCGCCTCCGTAAATGTGCTTATTCTGACCTAACATGCTGAACGCGTACACGTTGTACTTCGTCCCGTATTGCTTTCCGAAGCTATTATCAAGGGTTTTGGCAAACAATACGCGGGCTTTCAAGCCTTTGATGAACGGAATTTCGTAGTCAATATTAGCCGTTACGTTCAAGCCCGTGTTGCGCGTACGAGTAAAATTGTCAGAATTTTGTACTTCAAAAAAGTGAAACGCGTCAACCGTGTTTACGTTGCTGGCATTTGATAACAACACAGGCAGGCCATTGATATACGGCGGATTAAACTGCGGTGTATATAGCAACGACTTCATGTCGTTTTCGGGGTTTTCACCGCCTTGTTTGAGGTAATACATTTGTTTGTCGTACAAATCACCGCTCAACGACAAACCCGTCTTCAAACCCTTTGCCACGGTAATATCTGCACTTGCTCGGAAGGTCCATTTGTTGGCGTTAATCTTGTCGAAATTGGCATTTTGGGCATTGTAAGTAATCCCTGCAAAGTACGTAGCCCGCTCACTTCCTCCGCTCACATTAAGCGCATGACGCATCACCGACGACGGCTTCCACGCCATTTTTAACCAATCGTAGTTGTTTTGTTTAAAATGGTCGAGTTCGTCTTGGGTATAAATCAATGGGTCGGCAGCGGTCTTTCCTCCAGCAAAATTAAGGTCGTTCATGTAGGTAGCATGTTCATACCCATTCATCATTTTGGGCAACATCGCTGCATCCGATACCCCTACCGAACCACTGTAGCTAAATTTCGGGGCACCTGCTTTTCCGCGTTTGGTGCTTACCACCACTACCCCTTGGTTAGAACGCGCTCCGTAAATAGCCGCTGCGGCATCTTTCAAGACCGAAATGGCTTCCACTTCCGACACGTCCAAAAGGTTAAAATCATCCTCGGTTCGTACCACGTTGTCAATCACAAACAAAGGGCGTAGCGTACCACCGTCTTTAGATAAAATAATTGGATTCCGAACCGTCAGCTGGGCATTGTCCCCTGGACGGCCCATTCCTCCCGAAACGCCTACCCCTGGCATTTGTCCTTGCAACGCCGCCGACAAACTCCCGACGGGTAGTTCTTGAATTGCTTTCATGTCAACGGCAGCAACGGCTCCCGTAAGGCTCACTTTTTTCTGCGACCCATAACCGACTACGACTACCTCACTGATGGAAGCCACGTCGTCGTCGAGGGTTAAGTTAATATTGGTTTGGCCATTGACGGCCACTTCGCGCACTTTATACCCTACTGAGCTAATCACCAAGATTTCGTTCCCTTTGGGTACATCAATTTTAAAATTCCCTTCGCCGTTGGTAAATGTTCCTACTTTTGAACCTTTGATAATCACGTTGGCCCCTGGAATGGGTTGCCCAGCAGCGTCCTTTACATTTCCTGTTACGGTAATGGCGGCCGTTTTCACGGTTGTTTTTGGGGCAGTTCCTCCGTGTTTTTCAGCGTAGGAAACTCCCATAAAACAAACAGCTACTACCGCCGTGAGACATGCCTTGGCGAGGCTTTTGTCCCATGTTAGTTTGGTTTGTAAAAAAGGATTCATTGAAGAGTAATTGGATTAGTTGTGAACTTAAATTGAGGTTTGATAATCGGTATTTTTCAAGCGCGGTTGTGAGCAACCGCTCACACAGAGGCGTGGTTGTGAACAATCACGTGCATAGAGGCGCGGTTGTGAGCAACCGCTTGCACGGGCATTAGGATTTGTTTTTTGCTTCTTTGATTCGTTTTTCCCAGTCTTGACCCGCCTTTTTCATGTCAATTCCTTGGGCCGATAAGTAGTTGTTGATTTTGCCTTTGTACTTGCCAAACCACGCATGTTTTTTCTCCGACGTATCGGCATCCATGGCCAACTCGCGGGCTTCGGTGAGCCACGTTAGGATTTGGGCTTTTTGGGTTTCGGTCAAATCTGGCAGCATTTCTTGGTAGCCACGGTACGTTTTGGGCAATACCCCGTACGTCATTCCGTCTTTCACTTGGTCCACTTGGGCGGGCGTAAGTTCTTTGGCGAGGTCGGCCAAGTAATTTTTGTGCAATTGCCCCAGTTGAGCGTTCGTTTCTGCCTCCAACTGTTTTGTTTTTTCTTCCGACGGGTCGGTCAATGTTTTTTTAGCCGCCTTTACGCCTTCGTGAAGGGTATTCAAATCGAGGTATTGCTTGGCTACGCGGTGGCTTACCCGTTTGAACTGAGCAGAATCAGGCAGTTGCAACGCCGCCACTATCTTTTGGGCACGCTGCATTACTACTTGTTCATACGCGATTTCTTTGTCGTTGGCTTGCCCCAATGCAGTCGTGGTCACAGCCCAGAAAACAAACAACAATCTTTTCATTTTCAATTAGTTATATTTATTCAAAACTCTTTCAATTCAATTGTTTGCCCTTTTTGGATAACCAACTCTCGTACTTTGCCAGCGTAGCGAAGGGTGCAAGGGTTTCCCGCCATAGACGTGATTTTTACGTAGGTGAGTTTGCCTTGTTCCCAACTCACATCTAGTTCAAAACCACCACGCGCTTTAATGCCTCGGATATTTCCTTTGGGTAAGTCTTGGGGCAATGCAGGGAGGAGGTCAATGTACTTGGTGTGGCTTTGTAGCAACATCTCGACGATGCCTGCC
The DNA here is from genome assembly GCF_057652295.1 of Runella sp. R5_40. Taxonomy (NCBI): domain Bacteria; kingdom Pseudomonadati; phylum Bacteroidota; class Cytophagia; order Cytophagales; family Spirosomataceae; genus Runella; species Runella sp. R5_40. The sequence continues at coordinate 727,510 of NZ_JBYFCH010000001.1, forward strand.
GAGCCACCAAAATTGCCGTCAATCTGAAACGGTGGGTGGGCGTCAAACAAGTTGGCGTACGACCCGCCTGCTCCCGAAGCAGGGCGCAACAGCATTTTGACCATTTTTTGGGCGTGTTCACCGTCTTTAAAACGTGCCCAAAAGTTGATTTTCCACGCCAAACTCCAGCCTGTCCCTTCGTCGCCACGGTACAGCAGCGATTGGCGAGCGGCTTTGGTCACCTCAGGTGTTTCGTCCCAATTGATTTCGTTACCTGGGTGTAGCCCCCACAAGTGCGATACGTGGCGGTGTTTGTTGGTGGTATCGTCTTTGTCTTCGAGCCATTCTTGCAACTGTCCGTATTTCCCAATTTGGTTGGGGGCAATTTGGGCGTAAGTAGTTTGCAAGGTCTTACGCCATGCCTCGTCGGTTTTTAGTACTTCCGACGCCGCGATGCAGCTTTTAAGCAATCCGCGAATGATTTGATGGTCCATCGTTGGGCCTGCCACCAGCCCGCCGTTTTCGGGTGAATTGGAAGGTGTACTAATCAACCAACCTGTTTTGGGGTCTTTGACCAAAAAATCCACAAAAAACGCCGACGCTTCTTTCATCATCGGGTAGGCGGTTTTTTGCAAAAATTCACGGTCTTGGGTAAACAAGTAGTGTTCCCACAGGTGCTGACAAAGCCACGCCGCCCCCGTGACCCAAATACCGTGATTGGAGGCGTTGATGGGGGTGGTATTGCGCCAAATATCGGTATTGTGGTGCACCACCCAGCCGCGCGCGTTGTAGTAGTTACGAGCCGTTTCTTGCCCTGCTACCGACAATTCTTTGATCATTTCCAACAACGGCTCGTGCAACGACGAGAGGTTGAGCACTTCGGCTCCCCAATAGTTCATTTCGGCGTTGATGTTGGTGGTATATTTACTTCCCCAGGGCGGCGCTAATAAGTCGTTCCAAATCCCCTGCAAGTTGGCGGGGCGGGTCTTAGGGCGTGAGCTAGAAATCAACAAATAACGGCCATATTGTACGTATAAGGCCATCAAAGCGGGGTCTGGGGTTTGGCCAAACTGCGTAAGTCGTTGCTGAGTTGGTAGGTTTTCGGCGGCGCTTTTACCCAAATCAATCGAGAACGTTTGGTAATACGATTGGTATTCTTTAATGTGCGCTGTTAGTATTTCTTCGTACGTTTTTTTGCCAATTTTCGTCATCGTTTGTTGACACAACGCTACGGGATTGGCCGAAATATCTTGGTAATTGACGTAGTTCGTCGCTGCTGCTAGGTAAAACGTGACTTGGTCGGCTTTTTCAATTTCAATGCCTTGGTCGGTGCATTTAAGCGTGCCATTTTGCAACTGCACTGTCAGGTAACTTTCGCCTTTCAACGCACCGTTTTTCACTTTTACTGACAATGCCAACGTATGCTTGTCCACGCGGCGAAGTAAGTAGCCTTTGTGCGGACTGCTCAACGCAGCCGTGAGGGATAAACTGGCTTTGCGGTCAGCTTCTAAGCGAACGACCATGACTTGCTGAGGTTCACTCACAAAATACGTTCGGGTAAAATGCGTTCCGTTGGTGCGAAAGCTGGTTTTACAAAGTGCGTCCGACAGACGAAGCTCGCGGCGGTAATCGCTGATTTCGCCCAAATCTGAAAACGTCAACGTCAAATCCCCAAACGGCTGATAATCGGCCTGGTATTTGGGTGTCGCAGGGGGATTTTCGTCCTGAATTTTGTATTTCCACGGTTTTACCAACGAAATCAACGCAGTCGGTTCGCCTTCAGGATACAACCCGATGGGCCGCGAAGTATCTTTATAACCTGCAATTCCACCTTTGTCAAAAAAGTTAATCACCTGAATGGCAATTACATTGCTGCCTGGTTTCAATAAATTGGCAGGGACGCGGTATTTTCTAGGGTCAAGGCTGTTGGTAGTTCCAATCAATTGCCCATTGACGTACGTCAGGTCATAATCACGAACGCGGTTTAGGTCCAGCACTATGCTTTTCCCTTGCCAGTTGGCAGGAACGTCAACGGTCGTACGAAACCAAACGGCTCCATCCAACCCTTCAAAACCAATGGCTTCCCAGCCTTCGTAGGAAGGCACAGGCATGGTTTCCCAGCGGGAGTCATCAAAGTCCATCAACGCAGGATTTCCCACCAAGCCCTTCAAGGCCAGCATGTCAGCCGTCCATTGTTTTCTGTTGCCTTCTTGGGTTTTTAGCCCCATAAAATGGGTTTCGGCCAGTTGTTCGGCGGCTTTTTGCTTTCCTTCGGCCAACAACTGACGGATTTCGGCCAGGTACTTCGCCGCATCTTGTCGGTTTGGGTTACGTGGCTCGCCCGTCCAGAGGGTTTCTTCGTTGAACTGAATACGGTCTTTTTTTACCCCTCCAAACACCATTGCCCCCACTCTGCCGTTGCCAATGGGCAACGCTTCCGTCCATTTTTCGGCAGGCGCATTGTACCACAGTTGGTAGTCCTGTGCGTACCCCCAAAAAGGAAGTAGAAGGATATGAAAAAGGAGTTTTTTCATCCGTTTAAGAGGTTTGGAAAACAGACTTGATGTATTGGGTATTTGCTCCAAAATTTTTCTTGACGTTGTGCGGCTCTTTGGCATCGCGGGAACGCTCAATAACCAGCCAGCCTTCCCATTTCATCTCATCGAGGGTTTGTTTTACTTTTTTAAGGTCGAGGCGGGTGTTATGTTCAAGCCAAACGCCATCCTCATCCGTACAATGAATCTGGCAAATGCGCTTGCGACCCAGTAGTTTAAGCTCTTTCAGCAAATCACGTCCTGCCTTGAGCGGATTGGAAAAATTGAAATAGATTTGGATGTGTTTTGAACCTATTTCTTTCAAAAGTTCCACTTCTCCTTGAGCGTCCAACGACGTTTCAATGCCAATCACCACTCCTGCTTTTTTGGCCATTTGCCCTACTACTTTGAGCCTTTCTACGATGGCGGGGCGTAATTCGGGGTTTTGTACCAAATCTCCCTGAACACCCAATGGCAAAAAGCCCACTTTCACATTCATGGCCTTCATGGTATCGATGCAGTCTTGCACCATGCGCTGGTAAGTGGGGCGCGTCGCAAACGATTGGGCATAAAAACCCGTCATTGCCAGCGAACAAATCTCCAGTTGAAGCTCTTTGGCTTTGTCCAAAAACTGCTGGCGCACTTCTGACCTAGCTAATTGGCTATCAAAGGTTTCTCGATTACCCAAACCTCCCATGTCGATTTCTACTCCGTCGGCGCCAATCTCTTTGGTTAGCTGGAAAGCACTTAATTTTTGGCGTTTCAAAATCATCAAATCCACCACCGCTACTTTGTAACGGTGACTTGAACCCGCCCACCCACGCGTCCCTCCCAATAGCATACTTGCAATTAGTACACTACTTTGTTTCAGGAATTGACGACGATGGGTGAGCATGGGTACTTATTTATGGTTATTAGAGGATTCGGTTAATTGGGTAATTTGAAAAATTAGCAAATTTGAAAATGGTGTAACTAAAATCATTTTCAAATTGCCGAATTATCACATTTTCAAATTATTACTCTTTCGCGGCTTCAATTGGTTGGGGCGCTTTATAGCCCTCCAAAGCGGGCCATTGGCCGTCTTTGATAGGCACTAATTTTAGCTTCTTGGGGTTGACCACCGCGTGTTTGATGCGTTGGCGACGCCACGTATAAATCACGTGAATCATCCCATCGGACGTCTGAATCACCGATGGATACGAATACTGACTAATGGGCGAATCTTCCAAAATCACCGCTGCCGCCCATTCTTTCCCATCTTTTGAAACAGAAAGATGCAAGGGTGTACGAGGGCCTTTGGCCAAATCCCCTGGAGGCAATACGTGATTGTAAACCAGCGCATGACGGCCGTCTTTGAGCGTCACGGCATCGGTACCAGAGTTATTATTGGGTAAACTTGATTTAGTCAATTCCGACCAAGTCTCGCCATTGTCATTTGACCATGCTTCCACTAATGCGCGGTTTCGGCTGCGCGCCAATATCTGCAATTTGCCTTTGCCGTGGTCTAAAATGCTCGGTTGAATGGCGTTGAGGGTTTTGCCGTCGTTGATGGGGCCTATTTTTCGCCACGTTTTGCCAAAATCGGGCGTTACCTCAAAATGAATTTGCCAACCGCTTTTGCCTTCGGTGCTGGTTGGACTCATCAAATTTCCGTTGGAAAGCAACACGGGCTTGTTTTTAATCGGGCCTAAAAATCCTTCGGGCAGGGCTTTAGCGTCTGACCACGTAAGGCCACCGTCCGAAGAGGTCTTCAACCAGCCTTTCCATTCCGACGGGCTTGGGCCAATTTTGTAGAACAACATCAAGTCGCCCTTCGGAATTTGGTACAAAACGGGATTCCAACACGCATAGCGAAGTTTGTCGTTGACCACGCCATCGGCTACGTTCTGGGGAGCGATCCACTTGCCATTTACTTGACGACTCACCCAAATACATACGTCGGGATTACGTTCTTTGGTCCCCCCAAACCAAGCCGCGACCAACCCTTTGGGCGTTTCGGCGATGGTTGAAGCGTGGCTTTCAGGGAAAGGCGCTGTTTCAAAAACAAATTCATCTACCACTACTCCCGACTGCCATTTGGCCAATTGCGAAAAAGCAGCTTGAGTAACGACTAAGCAGAAGAAAAAAGGAATAAAAAAACGTTGGATTACCATGAAAACAAAAGCTAATTGTGTTATTTTTTCAGTTAACTACCCCTGACAAACGAAGAAAAAAACAATAAAAACAAAAACAAATGAAAGAATTTTCTTTTTTCTTTTGAGGTTATTTATCGTTTTTCTCCGCCAATAGACTCATAAGGGCTTCATTGTGTTGAGGTGGGTTCTTAAAAAAAGGCTTTTTGAGCCATTTTAAGGGGTTTTTGCAATTTTTCAAGAATTATCCGCCGAAACCTGATGACAATTATACTTTTTTTAAAAAAACTAACCCTCCTGAACTGTCTGCTTGAATAGAACTTTAACCCTATTTAGTAGCAATAAAAAAGGGAGCAGAGCGCTCCCTTTCTCGAAAAAATACGAAACTATGGTTTGGTTAAAAAAGGCTATTTAATTTTCGTTTCAAAAACCTTGTTTAAGAACCGAACGCTGTGGTTCAAGACGGGTTCAAACCACGGATGAAACAGTACAAACGTATGCGGCGCGTCGGGAAAAGAATGGACTTCGGAATAGATATGAAGTGCATCCAGTTTTCGTCGCATGTCGTCACGACCAGCGTGCATACGATCTACGGAACTATTCACAAACAAAATAGGAGGCGTGCTTTTGTCCACGTGATTGAGGGCGCCTGCTTCGTGCCAAAGCTCAGGCTTTTGGGTTTTGTTGTAGCCAAACCAATACGTAGCGGCCGAAATTCCTTTGCTGTCGTCGCCCTCTCCCGATTCGGGATGAATAAAGGCCAACGTTCCATCCAAATCAACAATGGCGTTGACTCGGCTTGAGAAAGCCATGTACTCGCCTTGGCTTCCCTCAAAAGCGGGATTATCGTTGGTTGTCCCCAGCAAAGCCGCCAATTGCCCTCCCGCCGAAAAGCCCAAAGAGGCAATTTTATTGGGGTCAATCTGGTATTTTTTGGCATTGGCACGCATCCAACGTACCGCCGCTTTCAAGTCATGAACGGCAGCGGGGTACAAGGCTTCGGTCGAAAGGCGGTACTCAACTGTTACGGCTACAAAACCTTGTTCCGCCAGTTTTTGCGCCAAAGGCACGTGGTGCGTACGGTCGCCCGAACGCCAGCCACCGCCATGAATCACCAACACCGCTGGGCGAGGTTTCTTGGACTTGCTTTTGGGATAAAACACATCCAACTGCAAATTGCGAGTACCTACCGAACAATAGGTCACATTCCGTTCTTCTGCTACTGAAATTGGCAGCGGAAAGGATACTTTAGAGGCGTTTGGGTACTGTTTTTGAAGTTGAGAAAAAGCTTTGGGTACGTTAAACGAAGTATCAGGGACGTTGGTCAAGCCAAAGGTCAACAACGGCCCTTGCGGATTCCAATTATCTTTCCCTGCAAGCACCTTCCCAATCGTATATTTTTGGGCTTCGATTTCGGTCACCTGTTTTGACCATGCCACTCGTTTTGAGGCAATAGCACCCGCACCTTTTGAACCATATTCGGCATAAAAAGCGGTTTTTTCGGCATGAACCTTATCCCAATTATGCCAGCCTTCGGGCTTCACCACGTTCGACATCGTACAGTTCAAAAACACCGTTTGGGCATAATCTCGCCACGGCCGTCCCAAATACACACTTGCCTCGGGCGATTCGCCATCGAGCGTGCATTCGTTAAACACAAAACCGTGGGCTTGTCCTTGCGGCGTAGAGGCTGCCGTGTAGTAGCCACCTTGCAACTTTGATCGTATGTGGCATTGTTGAAAATAGGCCGTTGCCCAGCCAAAAATAAAATCGACCGTTCCTTCAATGTAACAGTTTTGGTAATACTGCCGCGTTCCTTCTCGCTTGGGGTAGAGTGTATCTTGGCATCCTAAAAACCGACAATTGATAAAACGAGCACGGTCACCATCGACCAACATAGCCACAGCCTGACCAACGGGGCCTGCGGAGTTGGCAAAGGTGATATTGATGGCCATAAAATCGTTGGCAACGATGCGCGTCGAAGTGGAGGTAGTGGTTCCGAGCTTTACGCCTTGTGGGTTTATTTTTCCCGAAAAATCATCGTACGTCAAAACTGTACCTTCGGGGTCTTCTCCCATGATAGTCACGTGGTTTTTGGTCGAATCGAGCGTCAGTTTTTCTTTGTAAATCCCCTTTTTGATACGAATGAGCACGTCTTTCGTATTATTGAGCGGGATAGCATTAAATGCTGCCTGCACCGTCGTAAAGTCCCCCGACCCGTCTTGGGCAACAATTAGGAGGTTCTTAGGGGTTGTTTGAGCCAACACCGACCCCGCCAACAGAAGACATAACAAAAGGACGTTTCTCATGTTTTTATTTATTTCCCCATTTTTGAACCCAATTTGGGTACTCCGTTGATAAAAGCTTAGCAGGCCAATTTCCATAGTAGGCATAGCCCACGCGGCGTTCGTTTTCGATTTCGGCCAAAGTCGCCCTTGGGACACTATCCCGCCCCGTAAAAAAGGGTTTATTGGTATCGAGGTTGTAAAAACGTGCCCACAAGGTCGAGCTAGGGTCGGCCACCACGATACGGTCTTTTCCCTTTGGCTGTGACGCATCCACGATGTTATCCACCCGAATTCCAACGATTTTGACGGATTCCAACCACGCTACCGCCGACGTAATAGCTCTTTTGATTTCGGGCGAAGGATTGTCGATGGCCATCAAAAACTGGACGATGCCTACGCTTTCATTGCCGCTTAGTGAGGCTAGCTCAAACGCCCGTGCCTTGGCAGGAAGGAGCGTTTTACGGTCGTGCTGGGCACACCAAGCCGTGAGTTTTCCATTCTGGACATACTGGGTTTTCAGGATGCAGTTGATTCCCTTTGTCATTGCGGCTTTGGCTTGGGGAATCAAGGTTTTTACTGCATCAAAATCGTTTTTTCCCTCGGTAATGTTTTTAAAAATCCACATCACATCCATCATCGCTTGGTCGTTGTACGTGATGTGTTTATGGTATCCACTGGTATCTGGGAAGAACTGTCCCCAGCCTCCTGCGGTATTTTGCGCCGTCAATAAGTACTTTATTCCATTTTCAGCGGCTTTCAAATACACTGCATTTTGGGTCTTTTTGTAGGCAGATACCAGCGCGTTGATTTCGCGCGTGGTTGCTTTATCGTCGATGGTCGCATCCAGCTTATTTTTATCAGCCAATAAGCTGATTTTCAACGACTCCGAAAGTGTGTTGTTATAATTTATGGGGTCTCCTCCTGGCTGCGGCCAACCACCGTTGTTTCGTTGGTACAACAACATCCGCTCAGCGACTGAATCTTTAAGAACTTCAACTTCCCGAAAGCTCAAAGCTTTCGGGAAGTTAGTTCCTGCTTTGCATCCCAGAATGAAGCTACAAAGTAGTAAGAAAACAAAAGATATTATTCTCATTATTAATACCCAGGATTTTGCTTCAACTTACCTTGATAAGCATCCACCGTTGCTTGATCGTACGGGAACAATTCGCTTTTACCCGTCACAAAGAAACGAGCAATGCCCGCGTGCAATTGCACCCCATCAATAAGGTTAGTCGTTAGGTGCTGACGCCAATCCAAACGCGTCCAACCCGTTGGGGCCGTGGTGGTGGTACTCGGCTTATAGAAAGAGTTTTGCCACTGAATTTCTTCCCCGTTATTTCTCCAAAAAATGTACTGTGGCACGTTGGCGTACGCCCCTTTGGCATCCCGAATGTCTTGGATTTTTTGGCGCGTTTCGGCAATTTTTTGCGCTAATAAATTCCAACGAATCAGGTCAAATTTACGAATCCCTTCGCTCCCAAACTCAAGATAACGCTCATTGACGATGGCGTCAAAAAAGCCCGCTTTGTCCGTAGGAGTTTTTCCTATTTTGGTTTCATTTCCTTTGTAAGCTCTCTTGCGAACCTCTTCAAAAGCCGAAATGGCTGCCGCTGTTGGTCCTCCGTTCAATTCATTTTCTGCTTCGGCAAACATCAACAAAACATCGGCAAAACGAATCAACGGCCAGTTGTATCCTACGTTTAGGGCTGTTCCTGGCAACAATGGATTCCGCCAATCTTTACGGAATTTACCATCCGTAATTTCACCCAAACGGCGCGGAGACTTGACGTTCGTTGCAGCCACAGCATACAATGTTGTCGTTACATCACGACGCGTATCAGTAGAGTCAAAGGCATAAAAATAGTTAGGCAACACTAATAGACCACCGCCTCCTGTACCATAACGCGACGAAGCATTGACCGATGGGCCGTTGTAATTCCCCATGCGGCTATCCGAGGTTGAATTTGACCCTCCTGCCCCTACTTCAAAAATAATTTCGCCGTAAGGGTCGTAGGTAAACGAAGTCAACTTACGCCAAACATCCTCGAAACTAGGGTTAAGCGTGTGTTCAGTACGTTTTGCCAACAAATCGGCGCACTCATCACGCGCAATTTTGATGTACGTTTGGTAATCGGCATTACGCTCAATTTTACCATTGCTACGCAACGAATACCCGCCGCGAAACATGGCTAACTTCGCTCGAAGCGCTTTTACCGCCCCTTTCGTCACGCGTTCGTTGCGCACAGGAATTTCGGTTCTCCAAGGCACAAGGTCGGTGGCCACTTTGAGGTCATCAATGAGTTTTTTATACGTCTCATCACGGTCAGACTGCGGTATAAACAAATCAGTTTGTTTGTAAGCTGGCGTAAACGGTGCAGGCACATCGCCCCAGTTACGAAGCAATTCAAACATAAATTGTGCTCTGAGCGTCAGCACTTCTCCGTGCAAACGACGTAGTTCTTTTTTATCTGCTTCACTACCATTGTTGTAAAGCGCCATTTGTGGAATTTGTTCGATGCACAAATTGGCTTTTTCAATCCCACGGTACAATTGCAAAAAAGGGTTACGAATTTCGGTATTGGTCAACAACAACTGATAACGGCCAATACCACGGCGTCCGTTGTCGATGTTTCCTGACACAATCATTTCGTCCGAATCATACGGATAATACATGTTGATACGGATTCCGTAGCCATTGTCGCCCATGAGTTCGTCATAAACACCAATCACGGCGTTGGTGGCATTGGCAAGGTTAGAAAACGCGTCCGAAATGCTAATTTGAGACTTTGGTTGTACTTCCAAGAACTCCTTGCAACCCGTCACCATCGTCATTGTTATGGCAAACGGAATTCCCAAGGTGGCTATTTTTTTGAGTAATTTATTCATTTCTATCAAAGTTAGAATGTCTTAAAATCAGTTTTAGTGCGTGTTAGAAGGTTACATTTACCCCAACTACCCACGTTTTTGCCCGAGGATAGCCTGCAAAATCAACCCCTTGCGTCAATGGGTCAGTACGGCGCGTGTTTACTTCTGGGTCATAGCCTGTGTACTTCGTAAAAGTGGCTAGGTTATTGACCGTTGCATACGCTCTAAAACGCGAAATCTTGATTTTTTTCAACCAGTCATTCGGCAATGAATAGCCTACCGTTAGGTTGTTGACCCGCAAGAAAGAGCCATCTTCGACCGCCCACGAGTGCAACCAATAACGCTGAACCCGCACAGGCGACCAAATCGTCGCATTGGCATTGATTTTGGCCAATTCGGCAGGATCAGTCACTACTGCGCCTTGGTCGTTGATGTTGGTCCAACGGTCTTTCATGAACGACAACATGTTCAAGCTCGGAAATGCACCGTCCGTCATTTCGATTTTGTTGGCGTTGTAAATGTCATTGCCTACGACCCAGTTCAAGAACAAGCTCAAATCAAAGTTTTTATAAACGACTTGGTTGTTCCATCCTCCGATAAATTTCGGGTTTGCATTCCCAATGACCGTACGGTCTTTGTCGGCCGTAATCAAGCCATCGCCGTCGATGTCTTTCCATTTCAACATCCCTGGCTGCGGCGTTCCGTACACCGAGTTAACAGGAACGCCTGGTTTGATGGTGTACGTTTTGGTGGTTTCGTTGTACGTAAAATCGTCGATTTTATAGTAACCGTCCGTTACAAAACCGTACATTAACCCTACTGGCTCACCCACTTTTACCAAGTAATCGTCGGTACCATCAGAGCCTTGCCATCCTGAGTTACGCGTTAGTTGCGTTACTGTTCCAAGGCTTGTTACGGTGTTTTTGTTGGTAGAAATGTTAAAGCTTGAGTTCCACGTAATGTCTTTTTTCTGAATAATGTACGCATTCAGCTGCAACTCTACCCCTTTGTTGGTCGTCGAACCTAAGTTCTTGATTTGCGACGAATACCCCGACGTTGGCGGAATGGCTACGGCCAAAAGAAGGTTATTTCCTGAGTTTTTGTAGGCATCAATCGACACTTGGAAGCGATTGTTCAAAAACGAAAGGTCAAGACCGACGTTTTGCGACACGTTTGACTCCCACTTCAAATCTTCGTTGGCCAACGCTACCGGTGCATAACCTGGTACCACGGTATGGTTGAGGGCGTATTCGCCCGTTACGCCGTATAATTGTTGGTACAACAAATCACCAATGCGGTTGTTCCCCGCTACCCCGTAGCCCAAACGAAGTTTACCATCGGTTAGGATTTGGTTATTTTTCAAGAAATCTTCTTTCGTAAAGCGCCACGCCAACGTACCCGAAGGGAATACCAACGCTCCGTTGGCATATTTAAACTTGGTCGAGCGGTCGGAACGTAACGAGACGGTGGCTAAGTATTTATCATTGTAGCCATAACTTACGCGTCCAAACAACGAAAATAAACGGTTAGGTGGCGTTTCATTAGAGCTTGGACGTGGCTGAGTAGCTCCCGTAGGTGCAGAACCTAACCCCATGTTGGCCAACGCTTGCTCTGCCGAAATATCAGCTGGGAAATAGCGGGTTTCCATCAAGGTACTTTTTGAGGCGTTGTGGTAAATTTCTTGCCCTACAATCACGTTCAAGTCGTGCTTATTGTCAAACTTCTTGGCGTACTGCAAGGTATTTGAGTTATTGATGGTCACCGTTCCTTGTTGTAAAATCGACGCTACGGGCTGCGACGCGAAGTTGCGAGCCGTTCCCGTGATTTTGCTCCAAAAAGAGTTCGTTTGCACATCGTTATTATCAATACCAACGGTTGTTTTAAAGGTCAAATTCTTCAAAATAGCGTAGCTCGCGTACCCACTCAAGTTAATAGCCTTCGTGTATGCTTTACGGTATTCGGCTTGGGTCATCAAAATAGGATTCACCAAGTTTCCTGACGAGATATACAGGTTTTCGTCAAAGTCATCTACCTCTGGCTGAGCAGCTACCAACAAAGGACGGTATTGCACCGAGTGACGTAGGCGGTTGGTTGATTTGGTACCGCTTGCCGTTGTACCTGCCCCGCTCACCGTCTGGTTCAAATAACGAACGTTAAAGCCTAAACGTAACTTATCATTGGCTTTGTGATCCATCTTAAATGTAGCTAAATAACGGTCAAACCCTGACTCTAACAACACGCCGTCTTCACGGTTGGCGGTTAAGCTTAGGTTGTAGTTAGTATTGGCATTGCCTCCGTTTACGTTCAAGTTATGATTTTGGTACTGAGCTCTCCGACCAAACACTTCTTCTTGCCAATCAATAGGCGTAACGGTTTTGTACTGATTGATGTTTTCCCACGTTCCGTACATGTCCGAAAAGCTTTTTTCGGCAGTGGCATCGTTGCGACTACGTTCGTATTGCCAACGCACAAAATCGTACGGGCTCATCACATCCATTTTTTTAAAGATTTCGCGGAAACCTACCGACCCGTTATAGCTAACAGTCGTTTTACCGTTTTTACCCGATTTGGTGGTGATAATCACTACGCCGTTGGCACCACGTGCTCCATAGATAGCAGTGGTGGACGCATCTTTCAATACGTCAATGGTTTCGATGTCTTGGGGAGATAAAAAACTAAGTGCGTTTTCTACCTGAATCCCGTCCACAATATAAATCGGTGAGTTGTCTTGGGTAATCGAACCACCCCCACGAATACGAATCTGAATATCAGCGCCTGGTGCTCCTTCTGAAGTCGTTACGCGAACCCCAGCTAAACGTCCTGTAAGGGCTTCGGCGGCGTTGGTCAACGGAATATCTTTCAATTGTTTTGCGCCAACTGACGATACCGAACCCGTCAGGTCGCGGCGATTAATGGCTTCTCCATAACCAATAACCACCACTTCTTCGAGCATTTTTTGGTCGGTTTTTAACGCAACAGACACTTCCGAACGAGCGCCTAAGACGACCGTTTCGGGCAAATACCCTACAAAACTGAAAATAATCGCCGTTTCTTTTTTGTCGGGAACGTTAATCGTAAACTTTCCGTCCGTATTGGTCGTCGTTCCTACCGACGAGCCTTTAACCAAGATACTTACCCCTGGCAGGGTTTCGCCTGTATTGCCGTCGGTTACGGTCCCCGTCACCCGACGGTTTTGCGACCATCCCACCGACATGCAACCCAGCAGTAACAGCAGTGTGAATAATTGTTTTTTCATATCAAGTGTTAGTTAAATTAAGTAAGTGAGCAATCGTTATCGTAATGAAAGAATAGGCACTCCGTCCATATCGGTAAAGTCTTTGTTTTCACCCGCCATGCCCCAAATGAATGAGTAACTCGACGTACCACAGCCAGAATGTACCGACCACGGTGGCGAAATAATGGCTTGGTGGTTTGCTACCCACAGGTGGCGCGTTTGGGTAGGCTCACCCATCAAATGCAACACGGCATGGTTTTCAGGAATATCAAAATAGCAGTACGCTTCCATACGGCGGTCGTGGGTGTGCGACGGCATGGTATTCCACACACTTCCTGGCTGAAGCACCGTGAGCCCCATGACCAACTGGCAACTCTGAATCCCACCTTCGTGGATGTATTTGTAGATGGTACGATGATTAGAAGTTTCTAGTGCTCCCAACGTCACGGGCGATGCTTCCTCTTTGGTAAAAGCGTGATTAGGGTATGTATGGTGCGCTGGCGACGAAAGCAAGAAAAAGCGCGCAGGATTTGTACTATCTTCGCTTTGAAAACTCACTTGCTGCGTACCTTTTCCAAGATACAAACAGCCTAGCTTATCCAACGCAAACGTTTGTCCATCAGCCACTACAGCCCCTTTTCCTGCTACGTTGATGATACCCAACTCGCGACGTTCCAGAAAGAAGTTCGCTTTGAGCGCGTCGTGGGTTTCGAGCGTTACGGGGGTGGCAACAGGCATCACTCCTCCCGCCAATACGCGGTCATAGTGCGAATAAACCCACGAGATTTGGTCGGGGACAAACAAGGTTTCAATCAAAAAGTTTTCCCGCAACTCCTCTGTGTTCATTTGGGCTACTTCCTTACGGCTACTTTCGTGTCTGATTTGCATTTGGTTCTTTATTTTCAGTCGATTTGTTCGTTTCATAAAAATATTAGCGGCCCATCCAACCACCGTCAACGGTCAGAATGGTTCCGTGGACATAGTCCGAAGCCGACGAGGCCAAAAACACCGCAGGCCCTTTGAAGTCTTCGGGCTGCCCCCAACGAGCCGCAGGAATACGGCCCAAAATTGCCGCACTTCGGTCTTCGTCGGCACGGAGTGCCGCCGTGTTGGCCGTAGCAATGTAGCCTGGCGCAATGGCGTTGACGTTGATTCCTTTAGAAGCCCACTCGTTGGCGAGTGCTTTCACCAAGCTTCCGATAGCACCTTTACTCGCGGCATAACTTGGCACATTGATTCCTCCCTGAAAAGTGAGCATTGAAGCCGTAAAAACGATTTTTCCGTAACCGCGCGTTATCATTTCTTTTCCAAATTCTCTCGCCAAAATGAATTGAGCGTCCAAGTTCACCGAAAGAACCTGATCCCAATATTCATCAGAATGCTCCGCCGCTGGGTTTCTCAAAATAATGCCCGCGTTGTTGAATAGAATATCAATGTGGGCAAAATCTTCTTTGACTTGTTTGATAAAACGGTACAGCGAATTTCGGTTTCCTACATCTGCTTGATACGGGCTAAATTTCCGTCCCAATGCCCTGACGGCCTGCTCAATTCCGCTTCCTTCCAAAGGCATTGAACGCGATACGCCCACAATATCAGCCCCCGCTTCAGCCAGCCCAACGGCCATAGCCATGCCGATGCCACTATCGCAACCCGATACCAACGCCACTTTACCCGTCAAGTCAAAGTTGTTCATTAAGAATAAATTTTAATTTTTTTTAGAAATTGAACTTGGGTTAATACAACAGCTACTCAGAAAGCAGTAGTCAAGTTTAGTACGCCTTTATGGTACATTACAAATAAATTGTTGACTTTTTTTATGCAATCGTTGTCGGTAACGTTGCCAAAAAGGGGAGTTTTTACTTTCAGGTATTTTTTTTTAGTTACTTTACAAAAAAGTGTATCTTCACCTCTCCAAATTATTTCCGTCATTATCGAGGGGATAAATTGTACAAAACCAACATCTAGGACTGTGGAAGTGATTACTATAAAAGACATAGCGAAAGCACTCAACCTTTCGACCTCAACTGTTTCGAGGGCATTGCGGGGGAGTTATGAAATTAACCCTGAGACCAAACGCCTCGTGATGGAATATGCCGAACGCATGAACTATCGCCCCAACCCCATCGCGCTTAGCCTGAAAGAAAACCGAAGCCGTTCGATTGGAGTAATTATCCCCGAAATCGCCAACAACTTCTTTTCGCAGGCCATTAATGGGATGGAGTCGATTGCCTACAACCGCGGCTACCACGTTGTTATTTCCCAAAATCACGAATCGTACGAACGCGAACTCGTCAATACGCAGTACCTTGCCCAACGCCGCGTAGATGGCCTCATCGTGTCACTATCGGGTGAAAGCAACGACTTGGAGCACTTCAAAGAATTGCAATCCAAAGGGCTTCCGATTGTTTTTTTTGACCGCGTTCCGCAAGATTACATCACCCATAAAGTGAGCGCCGACAACTTTGTGGGTGCCTACGAAGCCACGGCCCACTTGATTCAACAAGGTTTTAGAAAAATCGCCCACCTGACCAGTCCCTCTTGGTTATCAATCACTTACGAGCGACTTGAGGGCTACAAAAAGGCACTACAAAACCACGGAATCCCGATTGAAGAATCGTACATCAAGTACTGTAGCCACGGTGGGATGATTCCCGAAGAAGTGGAAAAAGCCGTCCTCGAACTCATTCATCATCCCGAACGCCCCGACGCGATTTTTTCCGCAGGCGACCGCCTTACTACTTCGTCGATGTCGCTCATCAAACGCGAAGGCTTACGCATTCCCGAAGACATTGCCATCGTTGGGTTTACCAACCTCATTTCCGCGCATTTGCTTAGTCCTGCGCTCAGTGCTGTTACGCAGCCTGCCTACGAAATGGGGCAACTAGCCACCGAGTTTTTGATTGATTTAATCGAACGCCCCAAAAGTACCATCCGTTTCGAAACCAAGCGTTTAGAAACTAAATTGGTCATTCGGGAATCGTCGCTAAAACCTGCCTAATGGTATCTTCCTTTTTATTTGGAGTAAGATTTTGCGTACTTTTAGCCAAATCTTACTCCCATGCCCCGTCTGTTTTATAGCCTCTTTCTTGTCTTTTTTTACTACACTGGTTCCGCCCAGCTTCGCGATACACTTTACCAATTTCGCCCCGACTCGGCCGTTTTTATTCGTACCAAAGGCCCGTTGGCCTACCTCAATTATGGCCTGGGCGAAGACCGTCTAGGAGGAGCCAAAATGGGGTATTTGGATTCACTGGTTTTGCTGAACGTAACAGGGCGTTACAAAGACCAATACCGCGTTCGACTGACTTCTACGCTATCGGCTTGGATTCCGCAAAACCTTACCCGTCGCGATACCATCGTCAAACCACCGATTCAGTATTTAACAACTTCGTGGAGAACGTGGGGCGATGACCGTTTTGATTATATTTCTATTCCACTCACGGAGCGCCTTCCGTATCGGAGTTGGCAAGAAATGAATCCTTCGCGGATTGTCGTTGATATTTTTGGCGCAACCACCAATACCAACTGGATTACGCAATTTAAGTCCGCCACCGAAATCAAGAACGTTGATTATGAACAACTTGCCGATGAGCATTTGCGCATAACCATCCAACTAGCCCACGGCCAACACTGGGGATATCGGATTGGGTACGAAGGGCGCCGCCTTGTGATTCGCGTCAAACACCAACCCGAAAAACTCAAACTCGGGGAGCTTACCGTGGCCATTGACGCAGGCCACGGAGGCAGTAATTTGGGCGCGCGTGGTTTGCGCTCAAAGCAATGGGAAAAGGACCTGAATTTGAGCATCGCTTTACACCTCAAAAAAGAACTGGAAGACAAAGGGGTACGCGTGCTCATGACCCGAACGAACGATACTCTTTTTAATAACACTGACCGCATTGTACATTTCCGCGCACTTCAACCTGATTTGTTGATTAGTATTCATAACAATGCCGCGGGAGATACCACCAAAACACGCGGAACAAGTACCTACTACAAACACATTGGCTACCGACCGCTAAGTCAAGCGGTATTGGAGCGGTTACTCGAAATGGGGCTGGTGGAATATGGTAACATCGGGCGGTTCAATTTTGCCCTAAATAGCCCCATCGAATACCCGAATATACTCGTAGAAGGTGCGTTTATGAGTCATCCCGACGACGAAGCGCTGTTGACCGACGATGATTTTCGCAAAAAAATGGCGAAGCAAATTCGCAAAGGAGTAGAAGATTGGTTAAAAGCTGTCAAACATAGCGACAAAAAAGGAGGGTTGTGAGCAACCCTCCCCACTGTGCGTCGGGTTGCTCACAACCACACTGTGAAAAGGGTTGCTCACAACCCGACGCGACTGCTTTTAAATCATCGGGTGGCGTTTGAACTCTTTGGTACGGTCAAAAAGATAACGATAGGTCGTATGAATTTTGTGAGGTACGCCGCCCAAAAGCTCCGCAAAGCGCACCATCTTAGGGTTAAAGTCACCAATCCAGTTAAATTCAAGTTCGGTATATTGGTAATTGGGACGCCAAGCCACGCGCGTCGAAGCCAGAGCCATGGCCGACTCCACTCCTCGACCTTGATATTCAGGAATAACGCCAAAAATTACCCCGAAGGCTTTGTAATTTTTCTTCCGAAGCTTGTGGTACAAAAACTTGATTTTCCCTATCAAATCTAGTTTCCCATTGACGTGCTTGAAGATTTGATTCAGTTCGGGAAGCATAATAAAAAACGCCACGGGTTCGCCGTCTCGGTAACCAAACCACATCATTTCCTCGTCCATGATGGGCTTCATCCGCTGCATAATGGCTTTTGCCTTTTCGGGAGTCATGTCGTCGGTACCGAGGTGTTTTGCCCAAGCTTTGTTATAGACCGTCCGAAAATCTTCTGCAAACTGCCCCAACTGCTTTTTATCGATGTGTTTAAACGAAAATTCTGGATTGTTTAAAATCCGCTCCGCGCGTTCAAAAAACAACATGTTTACCCGCTCCATAAACTTCTCTTTGAACATGTGCAAAAAGAACGTAAGCTGATTGAAGTAGGTCTGAAATCCGTAGGCTTCAAAGAATGTTTGATAATATGGAAAATGATACCCCATTCCGTAGAGAGGTTCTTTGTCAAAACCTTCGGTCAAGAGTCCCCAAAAACGATCGCGTTCGCCAAAGTTAACTGGGCCGTCCATGGCCTCCATGCCTTGTTCTTGCAACCATTTTTTACAAGTATCAAAAAGGGCAAACGCCGCTGCTTGGTCTTCGATGCACTCAAAAAAGCCCATTCCGCCCGTCGGTTGGTCGTTTCCTTTCAACACTGTTCCTTGATTGACAAAAGCCGCCACCCTTCCGATGGTCTGCCCTTGGTCGTCCACGGCAATC
Source organism: Runella sp. R5_40 (assembly GCF_057652295.1). NCBI lineage: Bacteria > Pseudomonadati > Bacteroidota > Cytophagia > Cytophagales > Spirosomataceae > Runella > Runella sp. R5_40. The sequence goes on from NZ_JBYFCH010000001.1 coordinate 745,909, forward strand.
CACCGAACGCAAGCACCTCCCTTAAAATATTTATTTTTATCGGGGTTAAACGTATCCTCCACGTCTTTATCGAGCGGGCGAATCCAGTAGGGATTATTTTTATAAAGCCGCACGGGTAACATCAAAAACTCGCGCTGACGGGCAGCATCGGTGCCTACTTCAAGAATTTGCATAGTATTTAAAAATCAATCAAAACTAACAACTGAGAGCGAAATTAGGCGATTCTAGGGGATAATAGCGCATCAACCCCTACAAAAAGCTAACTTTGCCCCCGCAAGTACCTCAAAACTCACCTCCCATGACCAAAAAACGTATTGCCATTTTTGCTTCGGGCTCGGGTTCTAATGCCGAAAAAATCGCTGAACACTTTGCTTCCGATAGCCAGGTCGAAATCTCGTTGATTCTTACCAACAACCCTCAAGCGGGCGTCATTGCTCGCGCACGGCGTTTGCACGTTCCTGTGGTGGTGTTCGACCGTACCACTTTTTACGAGTCGGCCCGCATCGTTGAACTTCTCCAAGGACAGGCCATCGACCTTGTTGTTTTAGCGGGTTTTATGATGCTGATTCCCGAAAGCATGGTGCAGGCATTTCCCAACAAAATTGTCAATATTCACCCCGCGCTTCTTCCCAAATACGGCGGAAAAGGCATGTACGGGCATTTTGTCCACGAAGCCGTGGTGGCCGCCCAAGAGACGGAGTCGGGCATTACGATTCATTATGTCAACGAGCGCTACGACGAAGGAGCCATTATTTTTCAAGCCTCTTGCCCCGTAGTAGCCACCGATACGCCCGAGGACGTTGCTAAAAAAGTGCAAGTACTGGAACACAAACATTTTCCCGAAGTAGTGGGGCAGTTGTTGAACTCATAAAAAAAAGCCGTGCTTCAATCGAAGCACGGCTTGGTCAACTACTTGGTTCTTAGCTTAAAGTGTAACTATGTTTATTGATTAAAAAACGTATTTGTTCTCCGCAATCATCGCATCGGCAATGCGACGACGCGCATTTTTGGTATTGAACGGCTCAATTTTCGTGAAGCGTTTCAAGCCCATGAGCATCACGCGAAGCTCATCACCTTCTGCAAACGACATAATCGCCGATTTTCCTGCGCTGTTTACTTTTTCAACAGCTTCGTGCAAATAGCACATTGCCAAATCTTTCTGCAACGCACAAGCCGCCTCGCCTTTGATTCCTATTAGCTTTTCGGTACGCAAAACGGCTGATTCTGCCGCGTAAATCTCGATGGCCATATCGGCTACGTTCATCAAGACTTCTTGCTCTTCCGAAAGCTTCATCATAAACTTCTGCACAGCCGCACCCGCTACCATCAAGGCCGCTTTTTTCAAGTTTTTAATCACTTTTTTCTCGGCAGCAAATGGTACTTCATCGTCGGTGCTGCTAAAATCAGGAATCGACATGATTTCTTTGGCCACCGCCATCGCAGGCCCCATCAAATCGAGTTCACCTTTCATGGCACGCTTGAGCATCATATCGACCGTCAACATGCGGTTGATTTCGTTTGTACCTTCAAAAATACGGTTGATACGACTGTCGCGGTACGCACGATCCATAGGCGCATCGGCCGAAAAGCCCATACCACCATACACCTGCACACCTTCATCCACCACATAATCAAGCACTTCCGAGCCGTGTACTTTCATCATGGCGCACTCAATGGCAAATTGTTCCAAGGCTTTCAACTTGGCTTCGGCATCGTTTATACCCTTTGCTTTAAGGTCTTCAATGGCATCGTCGATGTTTTGACCTGCGCGGTACGAAGCCGACTCAGTAGCGTACAATTTCACGGCCATTTCGCCCAATTTGTGCTTAATAGCGCCAAAATTGCTAATCGCCGTTCCAAACTGTTTACGTTCGTTGGCATATTGTACCGCGTGGGCCGCTACTTGTTTTGCTCCGCCCATGGTAGCCGCCGCCAATTTGATACGACCAATATTGAGAATATTTACCGCAATCTTAAACCCGTTTCCGCGGTCAGAAAGCATATTCTCAACGGGTACGTGGCAGTCATTGAAGAAAACTTGGCGCGTGTCTGAGCCTTTGATACCCATTTTGTGCTCAGGCTCATTCATTGTAATTCCGCCAAATGTCTTCTCTACAATAAAAGCCGTTAGGTTTTTATCGGTTTTTCCGCCTTCGTCTATTTTAGCAAATACAATAAATACGTCGGCAAATCCACCGTTGGTTATCCACATTTTCTGGCCATTGAGCACGTAGCTCTTTCCGTCTTCGCTCAATACCGCCTTGGTTTTACCCGAATTGGCATCCGAGCCTGAATCGGGTTCGGTCAAGCAATACGCTGCTTTCCATTCGCCAGAAGCTAACTTTGGTAAGTAGTTCGATTTTTGTGCTTCGTTTCCGTAATACACGATGGGCAATGTGCCAATCCCCGTGTGTGCCGACAACGCCACCGAGAACGAGTTCCCCGCTCCCGTCGCTTCGGCTACGAGCATCGATGTATTAAAGTTCATTCCAAATCCGCCGTACTCTTCAGGAACTGCCGTTCCTAACAAGCCGAGCTCACCCGCTTTATCGAGCAGCGACGACATCAGCTCAGGAGACTTTGCCTTGTCGATTTCTTCGACGCGTGGCCAAATTTCGGTCGCCAAAAAGTCACGGCACGATTGCGCAATCATCAACTGTTCTTCGGTAAACTCTTCGGGAATAAACACTTGAGATGCCTCCGTATCTTTAATCAAGAATTCTCCACCTTTGATACTAGCGCGATTTTCTACGGTTGTCATGGTTTTTCAGGAATTTTTAAATAGTGTTATGCTTGCATACAAAATTAGAACAAACAAAAATAGTATGCAAGCATACTATTAAAAATTTTTACATCCCGAATCACTATCTTTGTAAAAAAATCCAACGAACATGGAAACTATCGCAAAAACAGAGGAGCAGTTGCGCCAAGAGCGGGCAGTAGCCTGGGCGAAAAGATTGTTGGCAAGCAAACGCGAATTGGAGAAAGAAGCACAAGAAGATGTAAAAACGCCTGAATACCAAGAGGCAATACGAAAACTTCGAGAAAGAAATGCAGAAAGAGGGTCAAAAGTCGTCAAAGTATGATTTTGAATTTAAAGGGGGGAAGAACAATTCGTATGTATTTGAAACCAATTATGACATTACATACGAAGTAAAATTCAAGCCCTCAAGTTATTGACACTGCCGATGCTAGACATCTTGCCCGCGCTCGGAAATTTGGGCTATGGTTTGAAAAGTTTAAAACAACTCAATTTATGAAAGTTGATGCCTCTATTACTGACGAAATGGGGGTCATTTATATGAATGCCTTAATTTTACACCGCGAGAACCCTTATTTTGTAGAAATCATCGACGCCTTCCGAAAAGTGACGGGAGGCTATTCTGAAGATAAATGACCGAAACGCTTACACTATCGCCCGAAGTACTTGCCAAATACGAAATTGTGATTGGCCTAGAAGTACACTGTCAGTTACAGACCCAAACCAAGATTTTTGCGGCCGACGCTAACCAATTTGGAAGCGAGCCCAATACCAATATTAGTGTCATTACGTTGGCCCACCCAGGCACACTTCCCAAATTGAACAAAAAAGCCGTTGAATACGCTGTTCGAATGGGGATTGCGTGCGGGTGCGAAATCACTCGCCACACGATTTTTGACCGCAAAAACTACTTCTATCCCGACCTACCAAAGGGCTATCAGTTGTCGCAAGACAAAGCACCTATCTGCGTAGGCGGTGGGATTCCTGTTTCGTTCAAAGACAAATCAGGCAAAACCGTCGAACGAACGGTGAAAATCCACCACATTCACTTGGAAGAAGACGCGGGAAAATCGGTACACGACGGTGCCGCTACGGATACTTTGCTCGACTACAACCGCGCAGGAACGCCGCTCATCGAAATGGTTACTGATCCTTGCATCGGTTCGGCCGAAGAAGCGGGTGCGTTTTTGACGGCCGTTCGTCAACTCGTTCGTTTTATTGACATTTGCGACGGCAACATGGAAGAAGGTTCGCTCCGCTGCGATTTGAACATTTCGGTGCGTTTGAAAGGGGCAACTGAATTTGGTACAAAGGTGGAAGTCAAAAACATGAACTCCATCCGAAACGTCATGAAAGCCGTGGAGACCGAGTTTCCTCGTCAAGTACAAATGGTCGAAAACGGCGAGACGATTTTGCAAGAAACGCGGATGTTTGACCCAGAAACGGGCGAAACTTCGGGCATGAGACTAAAGGAAACGATGAACGATTATCGTTATTTTCCCGAACCCGATTTGGCTCCCGTGTTTATTTCGGACGAATGGATGAACCAAATCCAAGCCGAAATGCCTCCATTGCCGCGCATTTTGTTCGAAAAATTCACCACTCACTACGGGCTTTCGGCAGGCCATGCCACTACCCTCGTTGATACCAAAGACGTGGCGTTTTACTTTGAAGCACTAGGAGCCGCTTGTGGCAATTACCAAGCGGCGGCCAACTGGGTATTAGGCCCCGTAAAGACTTTTCTTAACGAAAACAACGACGCTACTGCCGAGCAGTTCCCGCTTTCGCCAGCTCAATTGGCGGAGGTGATTAAGTTGGTAGAGAGCAATCAAGTAAGTCATACTACCGCTTCACAAAAACTACTTCCCGTGTTGCTCGAAAATCCGTCGCTATCTCCGCTCGATGTAGCCCAACAAAACAACTGGCTACAAAACAGCGATGCAGGCGCGTTGGAAGCAATTGTGGATGAGGTTTTGGCCGCCATGCCTGATAAGGTAAAAGAATTCAAAAAAGGCAAAAAAGGCTTAATGGGCTTATTTGTAGGCGAAGTCATGAAAAAATCAAAAGGCAGCGCCGACCCGAAAGTTGTCAATCAGTTGTTGGGACAAAAGCTCGCTTAGTCTCTGTCGCAATTGTTGCCTAGTTAGAAGCTATGCGACAATTGCGGCTTTTTTTTCTTTGGCTAAAACTTTACCAACTAAAAACACACTAACTTCTAATATTCAGGCGTTTAAATAGAAACTCTATCTACATAACGCCATGAAAAAACTGTCTATCTTCTTCCTTTTTTGGGGTATCGTTTCTACTTCTTATGCCACTCATGTCAAAGGTGGGACCATTCGAGTCGCCCGAGCTACATCCACGGGCTTAACTTATTCCATGACGGTTTACTTATTGATAGATGAACGTAGTGGTTCTGCTGCCGCGGAAGGGCAAAGCAGCGTCAGCATTTGCACGGGAGAAAACGGCCAAACAATAACGGCTTTTCGCCAAGCTCGACGGCTTTTATCGCAAGGGGCGGTTTCACTGAATACGTACCAAGCCCAACACACCTATGCCACTCCCAACACATTTACGGTATCGGTAGCCCTCGAAAATCGCGGTGACAATATTTCTAATTTCAACGCCATAAATAGCCCGTTTTACATTCAAACGACTTTTTCGGCCAACTTAGTTCATTCTACACCTACCTTCAATGAAGCCATTGGAACATATTTTGCCGCTACTCGGCAAGTATTTACGGGTGACTTTCAAGCTATTGATGCAGAGGGAGATAGCCTTGTATATCGGATAGACAAAAGTAAAACTACCCGCTCAGGCACTTGTTCGGCTCAACCCATCGATGCGTATCTTTACCCAAATGAAGTAACCCGCGAGGGTACATTTAGTATTCAATCCAGAACAGGTATTTTGACATGGAATGCTCCTACTCAAATTGGCCAATATACCTTTGTAGTAAAGGTCGAAGAATGGAGAAATGGCCTCCGTATCAGTGAATCTCAGTTCGAAACTACGCTACCTGTCGGTGATTTTGGGGGTACGCCCGTTAGCATTCCCCCTTTTGAATTCCCTGAGACTTCCAATGGCCCCATTACGGGCATTGACCGTATGCCAACGAGTCAACTTCTTGTCATTCCTTCCATAGCTCACCAACGCATCAATGTCGTTTGGCGGGGTTTAGTGTCTTCAACAGCCGTTTTTCAACTTATTGACATGACAGGAAGTGTACTTTCTGAATATCGTTCTTTCGCTTATTCTCCGATACACGAACACAGTTTTGATACGACACAGCTCTCTGCGGGCACTTATTTGGTTCGAATAAATGCCGACAGAGTCGCTACGGGTAAATTTATGAAACAATAAACCACGTATAACTATATTAGTACAAAAAAAACAGCTACAAATGTAGCAGCTGACGTTAAATACCAACAAACGTTATGCCTCTCCGAGGCAAATACAAATATATTGGTACGAAAAAACAGCTACAAAGGTTGTGCCTCTCCGAGGCGAAAACAGCAGCTTCGAAGAAGCACAACCTTTGTAGATTTTAGTAGCAAACCTTGCGCCTCTACAAGGCAAAAAAGCTTCGGAGAAGCATAACCTTTGTAGATTTTAGGTTTACATCAAAGACTTCGGAGAAGTCAAACCGTAACTGGCTCACTCAACCGTAAACCACGTATAACTTTCAGGGGCAATCGTGACGGTCAACGCTACTTCGTAGTTGCGGTTGAGGGTGTATTTTTTTGCCGTTGCACCTTTTTCTTTAAACGTAGCGGCCGACGTCAAGCCAGTGTAATACAGCGGGACGTTGATTGTCCGCGTGATACGCTCTTTGGTCGGGTTGTATAGCATCAAAAAGCCCTTCTGCTTCTGCTGCGGGTCCACGTGAATAAAACCATCCCAGTCGCGGCCGTCGGCGCGGCGCAGGTGAATCATGTCGGCGTTCAGAATGTCGCGGTACTGCTTGTACCACGCCACTGTTTTCGACACCAGCTGACGGGTAGTTTCGGTATCGTACAGGCGCGGGCCACGGTAACAAGCCTGCACACCCGCTCCGTAGTACTGCACCATCAGTTGTTCGTAATCCGTAAGGTGTTCGCTGAGTGGCTCCAAAACCGCCTCAGGCCCACCGCCCTGGTAGCGGGTCAGCGGGACAAAGCCCCAGCTCATAGCCGCCGTTTTTTCCATCGTTCCGTCGTGAATGTTTTGACGGTTCAGAATCCGCTGCTGCTCGCGCGACAACGAGAAATTCACCTCCCGATACCCGATAGCGATTTTGTGCGTACCGTCCAGAAAATACCAGTCGGGCGCGTTGATATACACCCCGCGTTCGTTCAGCCAGCGATACAGTTCCTTCTGAATTTCCATTTGCCGCCACTGCGAATCGTCCAGTCCTTTGTGCCCCGGATGTACGGTTGACCCGCACACATCGCCCGGATAAGGGCCGTCGTTTTCCCAGATGTCAAACCCTGTTTTTGCAAAAAAGTACTTGATTTTGTTGCGGTAAGCCAGTCCCCATTTACTGCCGAAACAAGGTGCATGGCCAAAAAACGCGCCGCCCGGTTTGCCCGTTTTCGGGTCAACCACGTCGTCTTCATCGCTGATACGTCGGCTACTGAACAGCGAGTACCCCCCCAGCAGAATTTTTTTACTATGCGCATAATCGGCGAGTTCTTTCCAGCGGGCAATGTTTTTAGCGGTGCTGTCCTCCATGTTCAGGTGGCTGCCAAAACTCAGAATAACCGCTTCGTAACCCGTGGCGGCGCATTGGTCGATGCAGCTTTTTACTTCCTGATCATTTTTACTGACAAGGTGCATAAAAATCGGGTTTTGAGTCGTCCACGGGGCCACGGTTCGGTACATTTTCCGAATCATCAACCCCCGCCGCTGACGGTCATAGCTGTCCATCAGCAACTCGTGCGTCCGCACCGATTTGAACACCTCATTGGGCTGGAGGTCGATGCCCGGCGCTTTTTCGGGATACACTTCCAGCAAGCAAGGTGTTTCAAAATTGTAGTTGACCTGCGAGGTATAAGTCGAATCAATTTTCCAGTGCGTGGTCTGGTCGCTGATGTCGTAGCGCATGGCGTTGTTGAAGGCGTAGTTAGTTTCTACGTAAATCCCATGCTGTTTTTTCATTTCGGTGGGCTTACCCACTACGGCGCTTTCTTCTTCTACCAACGCCAATACTTCATTGACCACACGGTTCAGTTTCAGTTCGGCATTTTGTTTACTTTCAACAGACACCCATTTGACAATCAACGGAATACCGTCGTAAAGCTCGTAATTTACCGTCACTTCCAGCCCTTTCACGGCTTCGGCCTGCGCTTTGTAACGGAAGGTCAGCACCTTGCCCGAAGGGCCTTTTTGGGTCGCCGCCCACGAATTGGCTTTCCAGTTCACAAACGGTTTTATGTCCGATACCGAATGACCCGTTGCCACAAAATCGTCTTTCCCGACGGTCAATTTATCGACCCATTCGGGCAACAAATAGGCATTTTCCTTTTGCCCCATTAGCCCGCCAATGTTGTACGTTTTGCCGTTGACCACGATTCTGGCTTCGGGCTTAACGGCCCGTAAAAGTTGTTGGCCGTTCGACAGGTTTTTATAATCAATGCAAACCACGTTGGGTTCGATGCGAAAAACGCGTTTGACCAGCCCGTTGTACAAAATGATGTTTTTGCCTTCGGTAATGACTTCGGCTTTTTGGGTCACGGGCGTTACCAACCAGTCAACGGTGGCGGGTTGGTTGTAGCGGGTTTGAGCGTGGGCTGACAGGACAGCGAAAATTACGTAAAGCCGTAACATGTTGCGGCTTAGTACAGAAATGTGTTTCATTAGAGGAGGTTTTTCAACATCCCGAAAGTTCAAAACTTTCGGGATGTTAGATTTTAAGGAGTCATAAACTCCCATTTAATTTCTTTAGAATAGCCAAAAGGCTTGCTAGTGGCAGGAGCGACCATATCGCCTTTGAGTTTACCATCGGCCGCTTTGTTAACCGTCAGTCGGGTAAAAGAGTAACTTCCTTTTTCAAAGTCAAAGGTCGTTCCATCATCATCATACAGCTGAAAACTGCCCGATGCTGTGCCGTAATGCCGAACAGTCAGGGGAAGCGTTTCGCCCGCTTTCGGAGCCTGTCGGTGCGGTGGCACCATCGGAATGAGAGCGCCGTCTTTTACAAATAACGGAATTTTGTCCAGCGCGGGCGTAACGGCAATCACCTGATTTTCGCCGACCTCTTTCCCCGTGTAGAAATCGTACCATTTACCCTGCGGTAAATAGACTTCGCGGCTTTTTTCGCCCGCAAACATCGGCGCTACCAACAGATAATCTCCCATCATGTATTGGTCTTTGATGTCTTTTTTGATGCTCATGGCGTACGGATTGGCCGTCGCGTCAAACGTTCCTGCCACCGTCACCGACTTAAAACCGAAACCTTCGACCAAATTCATGGCCCGAAACGGCGGTTTTCCCTCAAACCGATATTGCGCAAAGGTTGAATACAAGTACGGCAGCAGTTGCATCCGTAGGTTGGCGACATCGCTCACGGCCTGCTCCACTTCGGGAAACGACCACGGTTTGGTGCCATCGGCCCACGCATTGAGCATGGCCATGGGCGAAAAACAAACCGACTGCATCCGCCGCACCCATTCCTCGGCCGTTTTGGACGCGCGAACCTCAGGCGTCCAGAGCACACCGATAAAACTGCTGTTGACCAGTGCCGTTATAAAATCCTTGTGGCTGTAATAATCATTGTAAATAACGTACGGAAAACTGCTCGCGCCCGCGTTGGACGCCCGAACCAGCCCGTAGGTCCGCTTGTTGATTTCCCTGAACCAGCTACCCGTCATCTGCTGCACCATCAGCCCGTAGGTTTGTCGCATTTGCTCGGCACTCGTTCCCGACGGAAAGGTGGCGACATCGGGCCAAATCCAGTTGTCGTACCCGTCCACCTCGTCGATTTTATAGCCGCCTACCCCGATGTTCAGGTGCTGACTCATAAAATGTTCCTTGAACAGTTGACGGGCTTGCGGTAAGGTAAAATCAGGCACAATCCCGTTCCAAACCGTATGCGAACCCGTAAACGGTTTGATTTTGGGGTACAACGTCCCGACGGGTGACACGTAAGGGTTCATCCAAAGGTTGGCGCTGATGCCTTTGTCGGCCAGTTTTTTTAAGAAACCTTTGGGGTCTGGGAAACGCGTTTTTTCCCATTCAAACGTACACGGATACGCCATGCTGTGCCAACCCGGCTCAACGCCGATGAAGTCGAGCGGGAAGTTGTGTTCTTCAAAGCTCTGTACTTCTTTCAGAATATCGTCCTGCGAATACAGCGTCGGGACGCGCTGGGTAAAGCCCAAACCCCATTTTGGGGGCAAATACCCACCGCCGTTCATAAGGTTGTAGCGCTGCACCACGTTCATCGGCGTTGGGCCCGCAAAAACGTACAAGGTCGCGCCTTCGGCAGGAACCAGCATTTCGACAGCGTCAGAATACGGCTGAGCTTCCCATTTTTTATCAGTGTTGCGGTCGCGCAGAATGGGCGGGTGTTTGGCATCGGTTCGCACGGCGGTACCCGCATAAACCGTGATGTAACGGGCGGCATCCACCAGCACGCCGTAGCCTTTGGACGAGACATAAAACGGCACGGGGGCGTGAGTGCGGCCATTGTCTTTACTACCGTAGTGGTCAACGTGCAGCTCCATGATTCGTCCGCGCTGATTGACGGTCTGGAAATTCAGACCCAGCCCAAACAGCTGCTCGCCTTCTTCCAGCGGAAAGCGCAGGTAGGTTTTGCCGTCGATGACCCGCACACTGATGTCGGTTTTTGCCAGCGGAAACGGTGCTTTGGGCAAGGCCGCCAGTGCTGTCAGGTTGGGTTTGGCACCCGCCGCGCCCAGTAAGCTGATTTTCTCAGGCTTGCCCGCCGTGGCTTTCCAGATGCCAGGCTGCACCTCCTGCCACTGAGGCGGAGCTTGGGCTCGGGAATAATGAAATACGGTAAAGAGAAGAAATGTGAGGAACAGACGTCGTTGGTGTTGCATGAATTAAAGCGTTTAGCAATTATCCCAATAGAACATTAGGGACAAAAGCCAACACCTCTGCCAAACTCATCATGTTTGAAACAACTACTTTTGCGAAAGAGTGTGGTTGATTCTCCCACCTTTCACCAAGAAGCGCGGTTGTGAGCAACCGCTAACACGTTTTGACCAAATCCACTAACGTTTCTACCCAAATTGGGCTGTCGTTGAGACTTTCGACCAAATCCCAATGTTCACCACCTTCTTTTTCAAATACTTCTTTGTATTCTTCACCTACTTCGAGGGTGGTTTCAAGGCAATCGGCTACAAAAGCAGGAGAAAAAGCTAAAACGCTTTTGAGTCCTTTTTTGGGAAGCTCTTTGATAACGTCTTCTGTGTAGGGCTTAATCCACGGGTCATTACCCAACCGTGACTGAAAACAGGTCGTGTATTTCCCTTCAGGAATGTTGAGGGCTTTTACTAGCAGTCGAGTCGTTTCAAAACACTGCGCGCGGTAGCAGTGTTGGTTCATCGCATGCAGGGTATCGCAGCAGCTGCCCAATTTGCAGACTTCTTTGGTACAATCTCCTTTGCGAATTTGACGTTCAGGCAAACCGTGATAACTGAAGATAAAATGGTCGTACTGGTGCGCTTGGAGGTATTTTTGAGCATTTTGGACAAATCCTTGCAAGAATTTAGGGTGTGCCAAAAACTGGTTCACAAACTTTACCGAAGGCATTACTTGCCACTTAGACAACACTCGCATTACTTCTTCATATACCGAACCTGTGGTAGCAGAAGCATATTGAGGGAAAAACGGAATGACGATGATTTCGGTCAAGCCCATTTTTTGAAACTCCATCAATCGTGATTCAATACTTGGATTTTGATAACGCATCCCTAGTTTGACCACATAATCGTCGCCCAACGCTTCTTGCAGCATTTTTTCTACCGCCAATCCATACACTTTCAACGGCGACCCTTCGGGAAGCCATACTTCTTTGTACGTTTTGGCTGATTTTGGCGAACGAAAAGGCGCAATGATGCCATTAACCAACAAAAAACGAGGGATAAACGGAATGTCTATCACTCGCCCATCCATCAAAAATTCACGTAAATATTTGCGAACATCAGGGGTGTTGGGGCTATCAGGCGTACCGAGGTTTACAATAAAAACCCCCGTTTTACCAATATTTTTGGAAGTACTCGAACTAGGTTGCGACACAGATTGATTCATATTCATTAAAATACCTATCATTGTAACTGAATTCGAGGAAAAAAGTTCCTACGAATTTTTATGCAAATATACGAGGTAACTAGCACGGTGGATTGGAACACAATAGCCAAAACTCAAAATCAACCGTTACCTTTGTGACCTTTTTGCTTCTAAAAACAAATCCAAATTGCACGTACTATGGCTTTCAAATTTGATTATCGTAAACCCTTGGTCATTTCCGAAATTGGCTGTAACCACATGGGAGACTTTGAAATCGCTAAAGAACTTATCAAGTTGTCGAAAGACTGCGGTGCTGATTACGCCAAATTTCAGAAGCGAAATGCCCGCGAATTGCTCACCGACGAACAATACAATACCCCTCACCCCGTACCCTACAATGCGTATGGAAATACGTACGGCGCGCACCGCGAATTTTTAGAATTTACGTGGGAACAACACGCCGACCTCAAAGAGTACGCCGAGTCGCTTGGCATTGGCTACGCTACTTCGGTGTGGGATATTACTTCGGCCCAAGAAATCGCCGCCCTCAAGCCCGATTTTATCAAGGTGCCGTCGGCTTGCAACAACCACTACGAAATGCTTCAGTTGCTTCGCGACGAGTACGCGGGCGATATTCATATTTCTTCGGGAATGACGACACTCGATGAAATTGAAGAATTGGTCAAGTTTTTTGAAGTGACCGACCAAGCCAAAAGTCGATTGGTGTTGTACAATTGTACATCAGGCTACCCTGTGCCTTTCAAAGACATTTGTTTGTTGGAAATCAATCGCTTGTACGAACATTACGACCACCGAGTCAAAGAAATTGGGTTTTCGGGCCACCACTTAGGCATTGCCGCTGACGTTGCCGCTTACACCTTGGGAGCGCGTTGGATTGAACGCCATTTCACCAAAGACCGTACGTGGAAAGGAACTGACCACGCTGCCTCGCTTGAAGTCCCAGGTCTTCAAAAACTGGTACGGGATTTGACCCAAATCCAACAAGCCCTTACGTTTAAAAACAAGGAAATTTTGGACATCGAAGCCGAACAACGCGATAAGCTCAAATATCGCAAAAACACAACTCCTATTGCCTCCTAATTTTATGGCGCAACCAAACGTTTTAGCTATTATTCAAGCCCGAGGCGGTAGCAAAGGGCTTCCCAATAAAAACTTATTGCCGCTGGCGGGACATCCGTTGGTCGCTTACAGTGTCAAAGCAGCCCTTGAAACCCCGTCCATTACGCGAACCATTATTTCAACCGACTCACAGGCCATTGCCGACGCTGCCCAGCAGTACGGCGCGGAAGTACCTTTTCTCCGACCAGCAGAATTTGCCCAAGACTTGAGTACCGATTTTGACGTATTTACGCACGCCCTCAACTGGTTTTGGGAAAACGAAGGCTACCGCCCCGACCTCGTGGTGCAGTTGCGCCCCACCTCGCCCGTTCGGTCGGTTCGGCACATCGACGAAGCCATTCAAACCCTTTGGAATACCCCCGAGGCCGATAGCATCCGTACCATCACGCCGTCGCCCATTACTCCTTACAAAATGTGGGTATATGACCCCGAAACGGCCACCATGCAGCCGCTTTTGAGTCACCCTACCCTTCCTGAGTTTTACAACGAACCCCGTCAAAAGCTCCCGCCCGTACATTGGCACATCGGGAACCTCGACGTCATTCGTCCGCACGTTATTTTGGACAAAAAATCCATGTCAGGCTATCCTATTCTGCCTTATGTCCTGCCTTTTGAGTATGCCATCGACATCGACGACCTTGCTGGTTTTCGCAAAGCCGAAGAAACCATGAATCAGGTCGAGTGTGTGCGATTTGAGTAACACCTAGTTTCCAAAAACGTTATCCCTCATGCTCAAAAAACTCGCCATTTTAGCCGCAGGTAGCCTCCCTGTTTTATTTTTCTTTTGGTACGCCTATCATTTTAGCACTCCTTTTCCCAACGAGGACGATATTCCTGCCATTTTGGCTTTTATTAATCGGGCTTTCCCGTTTGCTCCCGAAGCAGGACGATTGCTTTTTGTGCCCTTTCGGGAACACGTGATTCTCCCTGCCAAACTCATTGCTTACCTCCAAGTGGCCGTAATGGGGCAGATGGATTTGAAAATGATGATTTTGTTGGGCAATCTTTTTTGGGTGCGGGTTACATGGATTTTGTATCGTTTGTCCCAAGAAGCCAAGCTTCCAGCCTTGCTTTTCTTGCCCGTTCCTTTCATTCTTTTTCAGGTTCAATTTTCCGAAACAGCCCTCTGGCCGATGGCACTTTGGTCCAACCTCATTGTGGTTTGGCTGGCGGTTGAATCCTTCAACTTATTGATTTCGGAGAAAAAAGAATTTTGGCGCTTTGGCTTGGCCTTTTTCCTCGGACTCACCGCCACCTTTTCCAACGGCAACGGCCTTTTGGTCTTATTGATTGGTTTTGGGGTATTATTATTTCAAAAAACCGCCCCCAAACGCCTTGTTGTGTGGGGAGCCGCCAGCGTTCTGGTGGTTTTGGCTTACCAATGGGCCAAATCGCTCGGAGTTCCTGACACTTTTTACGGAGTTCAAAAAAATCCGTTGAAATGGCTGCTAGGAAGCATGATTTTCGTAGGCAACTACGGCGATTTTATTTCGGGAAGCCTCAAAAAAGTAGCATTAGGGCTTGGGTTTGTGGTTACGGCCGCACTTGTGGTGATAAATTTGGGTCAATGGAAAAAGCCTTCCTACGGCACTTCTTTCCATTTTCGGATGCTTGTCTTCTTTTTGTTCATTCTCGCAACGGCGGGCGGCGTTGCCATTTTGCGCACCGAGCCCGTTGGGCTAGATGCCATGTATCTAGGACGTTATCGGCATTACTCCGCTTTGGCAGTTGCGCTGGGGTATCTGAGCAGTGTCGTCTATTTGTACCCCAAACGCCAAGCCAACTGGCTTTTGGCAGGAACGATGGCTGCGAGCCTTGTGGTGGGTATTTTCTCGTACTACCGCGACTGGGGCTATCGCTACATGGACAATCAGCGTTTTTTTACCGACGCCTACAACATGCAGCACAACAACGCTCTTTATCTTGAAATGCCAGCTCCTCAGGAGTTTGCCAGTATTTTTCAAGAAACGTTGGCCAAAAACCTATTGAAAGCCGACCTCGCTAGCTTTGAAGACTTTAAATGGCCTCGTTCTTCGGATAACCTACCTTTGTCACCCATCACTATTCATATTGATAAATCGGCCGATACGACTCGTTGCGTGGAAGTATATACCGTCAAATCAACAACGCCACAGTTTGAGCTTACGCCAAACGCCCTGTGGTTTTGGGCGCTGAAGAGTGACCAACGTACGTTCTTGTATCCGACCACTTCGCTCAAAACAAAGCCTGCGCAATTTGTGCGGCAACGAACGTACTTCCAGCCTGGTTTTGTGGGGGAATTGGCCACTTGCCAGCTTCCTGAGGGAGAATACACCTTGTTTTTAGTGCACATTGCCGAAAATAAGGAAGCGGAGTTTTATGCTACGAAACAAACGATACGGCCTTAGGTGGACAACATTTTAAACTGAACGACCCAATGGCGATAAAGCTCTTTTTAACCGATGTGGATGGCGTTATGACCGACGGCAGCATGTATTACACCGAAAGTGGCGACGAGTTCAAACGGTTTCATACGCACGACGGAATGGCGTTTGAACTGCTCCGCAAAGCAGGGATTAAAACGGGAATTGTAACGTCGGAAGATACCCAAATCGTGGCACGACGAGCAGCTAAAATCAAAGCCGATTACCTTTATCAGGGCAAACGTGATGGGGGAAAATTGGCCGCCGCCCAACAAATTTGCCAAGAACTTAACATCGGTCTTGAAGAAGTGGCCTACGTAGGCGACGACATCAATTGCCTTGAACTTCTGAGTGCAGTCGGCGTTGCGGCTTGTCCTGCCAATGCCGTCAAGACCATTAAGCAAATTCCGAACATTATTTTACTAGAAAAAAAAGGCGGCGATGGTGCCGTGCGCGAGTTTGTGGAGCTCATTTTGAACAACAATGCCTAAAACAACTGCTGGATTAACAGGACTTCTTATCGGTGCAACTCTCTACGTAGCGTGGTATTTCTATTACGTTGCCCACTATGCCGTGGACATCCCTTACCTCGACGATTACGACGCCATTTTAGAGTACCTTCTTGCTTTTCGAGAAAATACGCCTTGGGAGAAACTCCGCTCTATCTTACTTCCTCACAATGAGCACATTATTTCGATGACTCGAATGGTAAGCTGGATTAATTACGGCCTAACGGGGCATCTCAACATCTTTGCGTTGCTTCTTTGGGGAAATGCCCTGCTGTTGGTTCCACTGGCGGTGCTTTACGCCACGTTTACCCCCACCGAACGTTATCCTTCGCTCTATTTTTTGTTGGTAATTTTTGTCTTTCTCAATCCTCAATACTCCGTTACGGCCTTGTGGGCAATGGCCTTGTGGTCTAATATTTGGGTGTTTGTGCCCGTTGCTTGCAGCATTTTGCTCATCACTCGTCCGCAGCATTGGTACTGGGCGCTGCCCCTCGCCATTGTTGCGACCTTTGCCAACGGCAACGGGCTGATGATTTGGCCCATTGGCTTTCTACTGCTCTTCTTTGAGCGCCGTCCTTTTTTGCAATGGGCTATTTGGGCTGGCGCGGGAATTTTTACCTGCGGAAGTTATTTCTATTTGATGCGTCAACAGCCGTCTGAAGGCTTATTTTTGTTAACTAATTTACCGCTTTTACCTTTCAACGTGCTCGCGTTTTTGGGCTCTTACGGGGCGTTGTTAGGCGGAAAGGCAGGGCAAATCATCGCGGTGATTGTGGGAACTGGCGTTGCCACCATGACATTGATTACGACCAAAAACTACCTCAAAACCCGCCAACGTACCGACCTTGTTCTTTTGGCGTTGGTTGCTTTTGTTGCACTGACAGCCTTGGCTGTTGGCTTGTTTCGGGCCGAGAAAGGCATGAGCATCATCATTGGAGGGCGTTATCGGCAATACAGCTCGTTGGCCGTGGCCGCAAGCCTTTTAATGGCCTTCCGCCACCTTCCTTTTCACCTGCCTCGCTGGGGGCGCGTGTCGGTTTGGGGAGTGGTTGGATTGGTAACGGTGCTGAGTTTTTACCGTGACATTGGCTTGCGTAAAACCACCGAATGGCGCACCATTGTGGACTACCACAATCGACTTCACAATCGGCTCGATTTGCTTGCTACCACCCCCAACCCTCGATACGGCGCGGATGTTGTTGAAGCCAAACAAACTGGCTTATATACCGTGGCAGCTCCGTACGATTTATTGACCCAACTCAACAACGCGACCCGCACCGATTTGGCAAGTCAGGCCGTAGCCGAACGTTTTGAAGAGAAAAAACTCGACGGGGTTACTTGCGGAAATTATTGGCTCATTGAAGAACCTCAGCTCCAATTTCCTAGCCGAGACAACGAAGCAATTTACTTGGTACTTTCCAAAGATAATCAGCACATTATATTCCCAACTGCTTCCAAACGGAATGATCTTTCGGCCATGCTGAAGCAGCGAAGTTATTTCCGAAAAGGGCTTGAAGCCGAAGTATATGACTGTCTGCAGTCGTTTGATGCGTACGAAATTAATTGGTTAAAAGTTGGACAAAAACCTGTGTTATACACAACTCACCGCACGATTTCTCAATTTCGCATACGTTTCAAGCAGTAAACACGTTGTTTTTACAACTATCTTTTACGCTTTCGTAAACAGGCTCGCCTTAGTTTCATCTGGCTTATGACAAAAATTATTGATACTTTTCTATTCAGTGAACCCCACGAAAAGGAAGCGCTACTGATTAAATTTATTCTGGGCGGAGAAGCCATAACGGAGTGGGTCATTGTTGAAAACGAATATACCTTTCAAGGAGAGCACAAGGGCGTTTTTGCCCAACAAGTACTTGACTCCGACGAGCGATTTGCCCCGTTTCGCGACCGTATTCACCTCATTTCGGCCTCGTTGCAGCACCCTCCTATTGATTACACGCGCAAAGACATTGATACTCAAGGGATGGATTCGGAGCGCCGACAGCGTTCGTTGGCCCAAAAGTACATCGTTGAAAAATACGGCCACGAACCCGACGTTTGGGTACTTCTTTCGGATGCCGATGAAGTGATTGATTTTGATTCTTTTCCCGATAATTTTACGTTTTTAACCACCAAACTCACCGCTGCCAACGACGGTTTGGTTCAAATTCCGCGTCGCCGATTTTGGTACGACTACGACAACCTTTGGAATGCCGTTCGGGCTACGCCCATCGTGACAGTACAACGCCTCGCTCAAGCCACGGGTGACATGGGCATGGGGCTTCTTCGTTCTGATTACATCGGAGCCGTGCCCGAATGGGAGCGTACGCTGGTCTTTGAGTATTCGTATTGTTATGAAAAAGAACATATTTTGCGCAAATACCGAACGTTTCCCCACGGCGGCTACTCGGATGCCGAAATTTTACAAACAATCCGCTGTAACCACATTCCAATGTCGGCTTTTAGGAACAAAACCATTGATTTGCACAAAGACCTTTGGATGGAAAAAGTGGAATTGACCTCCACCAACTCACCTCGGTACGTACGCCAGCACCTTGAACGACTCCGCACCAACGTCATCGAAAAAAAATATTTATCAAACCGCCAGGCAGATTATCCTCATTTATATACTTTTTCCCACAAATTTCGCTTTTTCGTCAAGCAATTGGCCAAAACGATTTTACAACGCTTTAAATGAATTTAGATTATCGTAACATAGCTACTTTACTCAGTCTCAACACCATCAATGTCATCCTGAATGTTGTCAACTCAACACTCATGGTCTATTTTTTTGGTACCTCTGCCGAAGTAGAAGCATTTTTCGCAGCCTCCGTTTTAGGGACGACCGTCTCCCGTTTTGTCAACGCAGGCCAGCTTGTCGAAGTAGTTGTAGCACGTTATCACCGCATCAAATCCGAAGTAAATACCGCCGCCGCGATGTCGATTGTAGCAACGTTGGCCAACTACATCGTAGGCATCGCGTTTGTTTTGGTGCTGTTGTTCATTGCCAGCGGTACCGACGTCGTCAACCTGCTTGTTCCTGGCTTTAAACTAACGACCAAAGAGCAAGTGTGGCAAATTTTCTGTTTTACGGGTTTTTTACTCCCCATTCAGATTGCCACCAACGTGTTTCAAGGTATGTTGAACGCGGAAAATATTTACGGAAAAACCGAGTTTACCAGCACCATTTCGCAGCTCGTGCATGTGCTAATTTTGTGCATTTGGGGAAGAGACGGCAATATATGGAGCTTGGTTGCTGCCCTTTTTATCAGTGTTTTGGCTCAATTTGGCACCGTCGCCTACTATTTGCGGCACATTCATTATCGCCATACGTGGCTTTTCCGCAACCCTCACTTTCCCCTTCGTGAACTATCCAGTACGCTGATGGCGACGTCCACCTACATGGGTGGCGTACAGGTCTATACGTTTATTTTCAACGCCGCTCTTTCACTTTTGCCAGCGGGTACGTACGCGCTGTTTCGGTACGCCGAACTCATTTACGGAAAAGTGGCCAACGTCTTTTTAATCCCCGTTAGCACCGTTTTTTTCAACGAAATCAATCGCCTGCTTCACCAAAACAACGGACAGTTGATCAAAGCTTTTGTCGCCAAAAACCTCAATTTTTCGTATTTCATTGGCTTTTTGGTGCTTATTCCTTTCGTAGCGGGAGGACAATATCTGATTTGGACGCTTTGGGGTGGCGTAAAATTCAACGCCCAAGACGTCGAAAGCGTTTATCAGCTTTTGTGCGTGTTTTTTGCCGCCATGATTTGCACAGGGCCATACATGATTTACCGCAAATTGGCCGTTTCGGTCACCAATCCTGAGTTGCAGTATTATTTCTGGAGTGTGGTTCACGTACTTTCGGCTTTGTTTAGCTACTTCATCATCCAGACCTTCGGTTTTACGGGCGTTTTGATTCATTTGTTTACCCACAGTACATTCATGGCGCTTGTTCCCCTTCTTACGGTGTGGACCAAGAAAAAAGCCTATTTTGGTTTTTATGAACGGGGCGAAGTGTTCAAAATTACCTTTGCTTTCCTAGTCAGCGTTGGGGTAGGTTGGGTGGCCAAAGGCTATTGGCAAGCCATTAGTCACTACAACAAACTGGTCAGCTTTTTTATTGGGGCCAGCCTTGCAGGCGTAGCCACCCTTGTTTTCATCGGCATCTGCCTTTTACTAAAAGTAACTGACTTACAGATTATTAGAGAAAAAATAAGCAAGCGTATTTCCAAGTAATACCCTTTTTCTGTCATTTCGACGACAGGAGAAATCCACAACGCTTGACCCGAACTTTAGTAGCCTCTTATTTTACCAAAAATAGGCTCGAAGCCTTGGAATAGTCAGCACGAGCGGGGACGCTCGCGCTATCGGCAATTAGTTACAACCACCCCCAATTTGTGCTTTAAAGACCGTTTCCTCGGCTTTAAATCCAGGCAGTAATGTCACCGAGCTTTCTCCTCTGTACTCTACATTGGCATAGACGATTTGATTAGTCGCCATAATGGCCGTAGCTCCGTAAAGACCCGTCCCTGAACTGATGTTGTTGGCAATCGAAAGCGATGCCACACCGCACCCGATTCCCTGAATATCGAAATTGTAAGGATTTTCATCGGCATCATCATTGGCGATGCTGATAGTAGCCCTCCGTAATCCTCCTGCTGATGGTGTGAAGGTAATCTGAAAAGTAGTGCTGCCACTGCTAGCTGCTACGGGCGAAGAAGGTTGAACATTCACCGTAAAATCTGCGGCATGTGTACCCGAAATAACCACTTTGTTGGGCGAACCCGTTAAGTTCAACACTCCTGCGCCCGTATTTTCAATGGTAAATGTTCGGATAACCGCCCCTATTCCTACCGATTGAGTGCCAAAATCGGTGTGGTCATTTATTGAAGGCGTTGTGTCACCATCTGCAATGGATACGTTGTTCCCTTTGACGTTTATTTCAGGAACCGACAAACATAAAAGTGCATCACCCGTTATGGTCCAGCCTTTACCGCCATCGGCTACGGGTTTTATTAAATTGGCTCTATCGGTGGCAGATGAACAGTATTTAAGCCCCACTGCCCCCAAACTTCTTCCTGTTACAGTACCCGCGTTAAAACCCGTTAGCGTGGCATCGTAGTTGGCTACACTCATGCCGCAGTTATCAAGAAAGTTCGTCAAGTTTACATTAGGATGAAGTTTTGAACCCCAAGCAGCTAAACTTTGATTAAAGGCAGTGGCCCCTGAAAACATCATATTCATATTCGTTACAGCCCCAACATTCCAATCTCCTATATTTTGATTAAAGGCTGTGGCACCCCAAAACATATTTAGCATATTGATTACTTTTCCCGTGTTGAAACTACTAGGCAAGGGTTGATTATAGGAGGTACAGTCCCAAAACATAAAACTCATATTCGTTACCGATGACGTATTAAAACTAATGGGAAAGGGTTTATTATAAGAACTACAACCAGAAAACATAGAACTCATACTCGTTACCGATGACGTATTAAAGCTAATGGGCAAGACTTGGTTATAGGAACGACAATTAGAAAACATAGATTGCATACTCCTTACAGCTGACGTATTAAAGCTAATGGGCAAGACTTGGTTATAGGAGCTACAACCAGAAAACATAAAACTCATATACATTACAGCTGACGTATTAAAGCTAATGGGCAAGACTTGGTTATAGGAACTACAACCAGAAAACATAAAACCCATCTCCGTAACAGATCCTGTCTCAAAGCTGTTAGGCAAGGGTTGGTTGTAAGAACTGCAACCACCAAACATACTACCCATATCCGTTACTGACGATGTATTAAAACTATTAGGTAGAGGTTGATTATAAACACTACAACCACCAAACATACTACCCATATCCGTTACTGACGATGTATTAAAACTATTAGGTAGGGGTTGGTTGTAAGAAGAGCACCCAAAAAACATCATACTCATATTCTTTACTAAAGAAGTATTGAAGCTAATCGGTAAAGGTTGATTATATGAACTACAATCATAAAACATACTATTCATATCAATAACCGATGATGTAATAAAGCTACTCGGTAAAGGTTGATTGTATCTGCTACAAACAGAAAACATATCGCTCATGTTCTTTACGTTTGAAGTATTAAAACTAATCGGTAGAGGTTGATTATAAGAACGACAATCAGCAAACATAGCACTCATATTCGTTACAGCCTCTGTGTTAAAGCCATTAGGTAAAGGTTGATTAAAAGAACGACAATCAGCAAACATAGCACTCATATCCATTACAGCAGCGGTATTTGGTACATCCTTAGCATTGAGTACCATGTATTGACAACCATAAAAAGCACTATTCATATTTTTCCAAGCCACATCGCCCCATTGTTCAATCGAGGTCAGGCGGCTTCTATCAGAGCCCCTGTTCATTATAAATCGTTGGAAGTTGGTCGGTAAAATGCGTAATTCAATGGTAGCATTAACGGGTAAACCTGTGATGGTGGCCGTAGTACCCGTAAACGTACCCGACCCGCTCGTTCCTGAGGGAACGGTTTCCCAAGTATAATTAACTGTGCCTGAGGTCGCTACTCCAAAACTCAACTGCGTAGTTCCCGAACCCGCCGTAGCCAAATTCCAGCGAGTGATGAAAGGGCGGTTTTGAGCTGTCAACTGTTGGCTTATTAGCAAAGCCACAAAAAATAAAAATAGTTGTTTCATACTAGCAATTATATACTATTTTAATGATAGTTTTTTTATTACTTAGCTAATTTATAGTTATCTGTAAAAGTATTGTTATTGCCACACTACTTTGGATATATTAGTTCAATACTAATTACACAAAAACAAGTATAGAAAATAAATACCCCGATGGCGCGAGCGTCCCCGCTCGTGTCATTTATTAGTAGGCTTCTAGCCTTCTGTTTTCCCTACCAAGGCTAGAAGCCTAGGAATAGTCAGCACGAGCGGGGACGCTCGCGCAATCGTAAGACGCTCGCGCTATCAAAATTTACTGTATTTTTGGCCGTTCATTTGTTTCAACATTGATTTTATGCTTTTCTCCCCTCCTTCTTTTGAATTTACGGACGCGTCCCGCATTGTTGTTGATACCCTCAAACCCGTCGCTTTTGATTCGCCTGACCACTTGATACCTTGGGGCACAGCCAACGACAATAGCCGCAATTACCGTTTCAATGAGAAAGTTTACCAAGTATTTGCCTCTTTTCCTCGGCCTTGGAAAATTTTAGACATGGGTTGTGCGGGCGGTGGGTTCGTCCGCGACTGTCTAAACGACGGTTGTTTTGCCGTCGGACTGGAGGGAAGTGATTATTCCAAAAAATTTAAACGCGCAGAGTGGGCTACCATCCCTGACAATTTGTTTACCTGCGATGTCACCGAAAATTTTGATATTTCAATCCAAACCCAAACCAAACAAACGCCCGTTCAGTTTGAATTAGTGACTTCGTGGGAGTTGATGGAGCACATTGCCGAAGAAAAAATTGAGGTCGTGGCCTCCAACATCAAGAAGCACCTCGCCCCCCACGGCTTGTGGATTATGAGCGTTGCCACGGTGGACGATATTGTCAACGGCGTCAATCTTCATCAAACTGTCCAACCCAAAGAGTGGTGGATTAAAAAATTTGAAGGACTCGGGTTGTTCCACCAAGCCGCTTTCGTGGATTTTTTCAATACCCAATTTGTTCGTGGCGGTACCAAATACAGCGGCGCGGCTAGCGGCAGCTTTCATTTGGTATTATCGGCAGCGCCCCAACACGCCCCTCAAATCCCCCCGCTTGGCCTTCGCGACAAATTATTTGATGCTTGGCTCGGCAGTACTTGGCAAAAAACCTTGAAGCGATGGATCATCGGCCCTGCCCGTAAATATTCATAAACGATTTTTTGCTAGCACGAGCGGGGACGCTTGTGCTAGCAAGGGTTTTGATTAAACGGTTAGGTGAAGCAAATACTTTTGCTCACTTTTGAGGCTTAAACTCAACCTACATTCCCATGAAGTTTTGCCTCGCTCTTGCCTTAACAATCTGCCTTTTGGGTTGTCAAAAGAAAGAAACAGTTGTTACCATTTCTCCAGGCTTGGTTGGCACTTACTCCTCTACCTATACTGTCGCTAAGCCAGGCGTATTTCAAAACATGCTTTCTGACTATACTAATTTTCAGGAAACTGTCACCGCCACCGTATCTCAAACAGGAGTGGATACTTACGACATCAAAATTCAATTGACGGGTGTAGCCAAAAAGGCCAATACTCCACCATTTAACTATCACCTAACGGCCGATGTATCTCTTATCAAACAAGTCAATCCATCCGATAAGTCGATAATGGCTTTTAAAGGAGAATATACCAGTATTTACCCTACTTCATCTTATTTATCAACGAAGGAAATACGCGTTGACACTAAATTTAGAGAAGGATTTTTAGAAGATTTGATTATTTCGACTGATTACCGAAATGACCCTGGTATATTCACAATCATTTCGCTACTCCCAAAAGTAAAATAGGATACCCCGATGGCACGAGCGAGGACACTCGCACAATCGGCAGTAGTTTTAAATCCTCCCAATCTGTTTGCTCCTTCTCTCCACCAATGCCCTGCGTAGCAGGAGGGTAACGCAAAAATTACCGAGGTACTTTTTCTAATAAGTACAGTTTTTAGACTTCTAATTTGGGCAACTACGATTATTCAGTAAATTTGCCCCCGTTTTTGGGACTTATTTCACCAACAGACATCTTTTCGACCTAACTACTATATGTTTCCACAAGCTACACCGTCGATTCCTGGCGTAATACAGTCTATCCCTCTCCAAAACTACGTGTTGTTGGCGACAACACTGTTCGTGATAGGCATTCTGGGGGTATTGACCCGTCGCAACGCGCTGATCATTTTTATGAGCGTCGAACTGATGCTCAACGCCGTTAACCTCTTACTTATCGCCTTTTCAACCTACAAATCTGACCCCGTTGGCCAGGTTTTTGTGTTTTTTATCATGGCGGTTGCTGCCGCTGAAGTGGCAGTAGGGTTGGCGATTATTGTGATGATCTATCGCAATACCCGAACCATCGACATTGGTTTCTTGAATAAATTGAAATGGTAATTAAAAGTTGTTGTTTGTTATCCGTTAATTGTTAATCGTTGAACAGCTACCGCTGCTAAACAGTTAACAATTGACCACTAACGTTTCAAAAATATATGTCTCCATCCTTACTTATTCTTATACCCTTGTTGCCACTGATTGGTTTTACCATCAATGGCATAGGTTTTCGGCACGTTCCCAAGAGCCTAGTGGGGGTCATTGGTTCGGCCGCTACGTTGGGAGCTTTTATCATTTCCATCTTGGCATGGAACAGCTTCGACGGTCAGCCTCAAGTGGTAAAACTTTTTGATTGGATTTCAATTGGGCAACTTACGATTCCTTTCTCGTTCCAAATTGACCAGTTATCGCTATTGATGCTGATGGTCGTGACGGGCGTAGGTTCGTTGATTCATATTTATTCGATTGGCTACATGCACCACGACGAAGGCTTCGGGAAGTTTTTTGCCTTCCTTAATCTCTTCTTGTTCTTCATGTTGCTGTTGGTGATGGGTTCTAATTACGTCATCATGTTTATCGGATGGGAAGGCGTAGGGCTTTGTTCTTATTTACTCATCGGTTTTTGGAACAAAGTAACCAACTACAACAATGCCGCCCGCAAAGCCTTCATTATGAACCGCATCGGGGACTTGGGCTTTTTGTTGGGGATTTTTATGATTATCCAACACTTCGGCTCAGTTGAGTACCTCGAAGTATTCAATAAAGCAGCCAACGGCGGTTTTGGCATCAACGATACAGTGATTGTAACCATCACGGCGCTCTTGTTTGTAGGTGCGATGGGAAAATCAGCCCAGATTCCACTTTACACGTGGCTCCCTGACGCGATGGCGGGGCCAACGCCTGTATCGGCCCTTATCCACGCCGCAACGATGGTGACGGCGGGTATCTACATGGTGATTCGCTCCAACGTGCTCTATTCGTTGGCACCTGCTACCCTCGGTTTTGTGGGAGGCATTGGTTTGTTGACCGCCTTGGTAGCAGCGTCGATTGGTTTGTATCAAAACGACATTAAAAAAGTATTGGCTTACTCTACCGTGAGTCAATTAGGATATATGTTTTTGGCGTTGGGCGTGGGGGCTTATACCTCGGCCATGTTCCACGTTATGACGCACGCTTTCTTCAAGGCGTTGTTGTTTTTGGGAGCAGGTAGTGTGATTCACGCCATGTCTGACGAGCAAGACATTCGCAACATGGGTGGTTTGCGCAAGCATTTGCCCGTTACCTTCTGGACATTTACGATTGCGACTTTTGCCATTGCGGGTATTTTCCCACTTTCAGGTTTCTTCTCGAAAGACGAAATTTTGGCGCACGTATTTGAGCACAACAAAATCATGTGGGCGCTAGGAATTGTGGGCGCAATGATGACTGCTTTTTATATGTTCCGTTTATTGTTTGTAACGTTCTTTGGAAACTTCCGTGGAACGCATGAGCAAGAACACCACTTGCACGAGTCTCCAGCTACCATGACCATTCCATTGATGGTGTTGGCGGTATTGTCGGCCGTGGGTGGTTTGATGAACATTCCGCACGTATTGGGCGGCGGCGAAGCCTTGGGGCACTTCATGGCACCGTTGTTTGAAGGGTCTAAACAAGTAAACCCTGCGCTTTTTGAAGGTCACCTTGAACATTCAACCGAATATATTTTGATGGGTGTGTCGGTAGGTGCGGCAGTGTTGGCGATTGGGTTTGCGTACAGCTTGTTTATCAGCAAAGCAGTGGTTCCTGCGGCCGACAAAGACGTGACAGGCTTCCCCAAAGTACTTCAAAACAAATACTACATCGACGAGTTATACGATTCGGTGTTTGTGAAGCCCATCAGCAAACTTTCAGATATTCTTTACAGCTTCGGTGAGTTCTTGATTGATGTCATCGTCAACGGCTCGGGCCGTTTGGTACAGTTTTTAGGCGGCCGTCTTCGTTTGTTGCAAACGGGTGAAACAGGCTTCTACGTGTTTGCGATGGTGATTGGTATCGTCCTTGTATTGGCGTGGAATTTCTTACTGAAGTGAAATTTTTGATACATTCTGAAATCGACATTTTAATATGCTTACTCTTTCACTTATACTCATTCCGTTGATTGCAGGGGTGATTACGTTACTCACCAAAAACAACAGCGCAAAGCAGCTGGCCCTAGTTGGGGCGGCGATTGAGCTGGTTTTGGCAGTGGTGATTTACGCTCAATTTCAACCTACGGCGGCTCAACAGTTCAGTTTCAGTTACCCTTGGATTCAATCAGCGGGGATTTCGTTTGCAGGAGGTATTGACGGCATCAGCATCTTGCTCGTGATGCTTACGGCCTTCTTAACGCCGCTCATTGTTCTCTCGACCTTCCGTCAGCCTTACAAAAATGCTTCGACGTTTTATGCGCTTATCCTCTTCATGCAAGCTGCTTTGATGGGGGTATTTACCGCAACCGACGCATTCTTGTTCTATTTATTCTTTGAAGCTGCCCTTATTCCTATCTATTTCTTGGCGGCAGTTTGGGGCGGCGAAGACCGTATCAAAGTCACTTTCAAGTTTTTTGTTTATACCATTTTCGGAAGCTTGTTTATGCTCGTGGCGTTGGTGTATTTGTACTACCAAACCACTTCAGCACAGGGACATACGTCTGAAATTTCGGCTTTTTATAAATTAGCCCTCGATGCCCAAAAGCAAGGCTGGATTTTCTGGGCTTTCTTTATTGCTTTTGCGATTAAGATGCCTGTGTTTCCATTCCACACTTGGCAGCCTGATACTTACACCGAGTCTCCAACACCTGCAACCATGCTTTTGGCGGGTATCATGCTTAAAATGGGGGTTTATGGGGTGATTCGTTTTGTGTTGCCAATCGTTCCGTTAGGTTTACAAACGTGGGGAACAACGGCCATCGTTTTGTCGGTCATCGGAATTGTTTACGGTTCTATCATCGCCATTCAGCAGCGCGACATGAAACGCCTCATCGCGTATTCATCGTTTGCGCACGTAGGCTTGATGTCGGCGGGGGTATTTTCCCAAACCCTTAGCGGCGTACAAGGTGCGTTGATTCAGATGTTGGCCCACGGAATCAATGTCGTAGGTTTGTTTTTCATCATCGAAATTATTTTCTCTCGTACCAAAACGCGTAACATCGAGCAATTGGGCGGTATTACCCAACGTACGCCTCATTTGACAGTTTACTTCATGATTCTGATGTTGGGAAGTGTTGCACTTCCATTGACAAACGGTTTCGTAGGTGAGTTTTTGTTGCTTCGTGGGGTGTATGAGTCAAACATTTGGTTAGGGGCAATTGCGGGTACTACCATCATTTTGGGAGCGGTTTACATGCTTCGTTTGTTCCAAAAATCAATGTTTGGCGCAAAGTCTGCATTCACTGAGCACTTTGCCGATTTGTCGTTTAGTGAGCGTGCGGTATTGGTGCCGTTGGTCATCATGGTTTTCTGGATGGGGCTTTATCCTAACTCTTTCTTGAAGCTGACCGAGCCTGCGGTAAGTAACCTATTACAAATGATTCATTATTAATTTGAGAGTTTTTTAAGCGGTCGCAACGGCGAACCGCCCCGTTTCAAATTGAAAAATTAAACAAAATGCTTCCAATCATACTTCTTTCCATACTTGGCCTTCTGGTATTGTTTTTGGGTTTTCAAAAATCGAAAAATATACTACTACCTGCCACACTCTTGGTACTGGTTATTACCTTGATTGCCAACTTTGCTAACTGGAACGATGCACCGTCGTTGTATTTCAAAGGAATGCTTTTCGAGAATAAACTTACGATGGCTTTTTCGGGCATTGTGTTGATTTCGGCTTTGTTGATTTCGGCGCTTACGCGCGGCTTTATCGACGATGAGGCTGCCCAACCTGCCGAATACTACGCCATTATGTTGTTTTCGTTGGTAGGAGCCATCATTATGATTGGATACGAAAACCTACTCATGCTCTTTGTAGGCGTCGAAATCCTTTCGGTTTCTATGTACGTACTGACAGGTAGTGATAAGCGCAATTTACGCTCCAACGAAGCCGCCCTTAAATACCTCTTGATGGGTTCGTTTGCGACAGGAATTATGCTTTTCGGAATGGCGTTGTTGTACGGCGCTACGGGTTCATTCAACCTGACAGCCCTCAAATCATACGTATTAACAAACCCTAGTCCGTCGGTTATGATGTACGTAGGTTTGTTGATGTTGTTGATTGGTATGCTTTTCAAAGTATCAGCTGCTCCTTTCCACTTCTGGACTCCCGACGTCTATGACGGAGCGCCAACGGTGTTTACAGCCTTTATGTCAACCATTGTAAAAACAGCAGGTTTTGCGGCCATTTACCGCCTGCTTTCGGGCTCGTTTTCGGGTGCCTATACCTTCTGGTGGTCAACCCTGGCGGGTATTACGGTGCTGACGCTTTTGGCTGGAAACATTACGGCAGTTTACCAAAATAGCTTCAAACGCATGATGGCTTATTCGAGTATTTCGCACGCGGGATACTTGCTTCTGAGCCTTACAGCTCTTAGCTCACAGTCTCAAGATGCAATTGTCTTCTACTCGTTGGCGTATTCATTAGCTACCATCAGCGCTTTTGGCGTGTTGATGATTGTTGGGAAAGAAACGGGCGTACGGTCAAACGAAGTGAGCGAAAACTTCAATGTTTTCAACGGGTTGGGCAAGAAAAACCCACTCTTGGCTTTCGTCCTAACGGTGTCGATGCTTTCACTCGCTGGAATCCCGCTTACGGCTGGGTTTTGGGGTAAATTCTTTGTATTCTCAAGCGTCGTAGAGCGTGGCTTGACGTGGATTTTGATTGTGGCCGTTTTGATGTCGGCTGTGGGTATTTATTATTACTTCAAAGCCGTGATTGCCGCTTACATGCGCGAAGGCGAAGGAAATGCCATCAAAGTGCCACAATTCTACCGTTTGGTGTTGATTGTAACAACCATCATTACCCTTTTCTTCGGGTTACTTCCCGATTTGTTAAAAGGGTTAGTATAAAGCAATAAGTGGCTTTTTAAAGGGAACCGCGCCGAATCAGGCCAAAAGGGTTTTTGAGATTCATCACCTTTCCTTTTAGAATCAACTCTGCCGCTGTACGCCCCATTTGGCTGTGGTTTGTCGAAATAACGGTGATTCCATTGGCCAAAACCTCTTTAAGGGGCGTATCATTAAAAGATACTATTCCTACCTCTTCACCCAAGACCAGGCTTTGTAGTCTGGTCTTTTTTACTAATTCGGCCAAATCCGAATCTTCCAACACAATGTAGGCGCGGCCTTTGAGGACTTCGTCGTCGGACGCCTTGCCGATAATTCGTCCTTGCTTGTGGTAGTGTGCACAGAAGTTACGGAAACCGCGTACAATCTCAGGTGGATACTTTACATCCTGCGGAAACACGAGTACCATTTCCTCGTATTTACTCAGCAGGTCTATTCCCGACTGCAAAGCACCGTAAATATCGTCCGTAAAATCTTGGTAAACGCTGGCGTATTCTCCCGAAAAATCCGAAAACTCGCGGTCGAGTAAAATGAGTTCTTTGGGGTCAATCTTTTTGAGCATCGACAATACCGACACGCGGTCTGCCTCGTCATAAAAGTGCGGCATGATTACGTAGTAGTGATAATGCCCGATGCTCTCTTTCATAATGTCGTCGAACACCCGTACGTTGCCGTGATGTATGTGTAACGTCACTGCTGCGCGGTCGCCCAAGGTACTCACAAAAGCTTCATACACGGCTTTTTTGTAGGCGCTGAGTTTGTTCATCACCAACAACACCCGCATTTGCTTTGGCTTTTCGTTCAAAATATAAAAGCCTTTCCCGCGTACGGAGTCAATCACTCCTAGTGCTTTGAGTTCTTTATAGGCTTTTTCAACGGTGTCGCGCGCTAAATAGTACTCTTCACTCAGTTCGTTGATGGAAGGAAGTTGGTCGTCCTGTTTTAAAACACCACGTTCAATCGAGCTAATCACCGATTTTACAATTTGCTTGTATTTAGGGGTTTTAGCGTCGTGGTCAAGATGTAGGGTAAAGCTCATGCGAAGTAAGGCTTATTGGCCATGTTACTGCCAATTTGGACAGTAAGTAATAGCTTGTTGTGGGCTAGTCATTCATCAAAGTTACTTGTTTTGCGCTTTTTTCGCCTTTTTTTGCTGTTGTTTTTTCTTTATCTCTTTCAAAGGGTTCTTGTGCAACGGCACTTTTTGTCCCAACAATTCTCGAATAACAACAGAGGCACAGACGCTTCCAAAAGTAGCGGGCAAATACGAAATAGTACCGTAGGCAGAACGTTTAAAGTTATTCCCATCCGTCAGCATCAACGAATCCTTTTGTACTTTTTCGGTCGAAAACACGGCCGTTATGCCTGACGTAATCCCGTATTTTTTGAGGCGCTTGCGAACGTAATGGGCTAAAAAACACTCGTACGTATCAAACAAATCAGCTACTTTCAACTGAGTGGGATCGTATTTCCCTCCCGCTCCCATCGAACTTACCAGCGGATAATTATACTCTCGCGACGTTACCAAAAGGGTCAATTTTGGGGTAATACTGTCGATGCAATCCATCACGTAGTCGTACGAGGCTGCACCAAGAATATCGCGTACTTTTTGAGGGGTCAAAAATTCTTTAATCACCGTTAGTTTCAACTCGGGATTAATGGCCAACAAACGTTCCGCCATCAATTCGGCCTTTGACTGCCCGTGGGTGGTTGCGAGGGCGGGAAGTTGTCGGTTACGATTGGAAGGGTCAACAACGTCGCCATCGACAATGGTCATCGTTCCTACCCCTGAACGCGCAATAAATTCGGCAGCAAACGAACCGACGCCACCTAGCCCCACCACCAACACGTGGGCTTGTTGAAGTTTATCTAATCCTTCGTCGCCCACCATGAGGCGCGTACGCGAAAGCCATCCTAAATCTGCCATTTCAAACACTATCTTAAATAAATAAAAGAGCCCGCTAGGCTATTTCTGCGAAAACAGTGCTGCAAAGTTAGTCCAAATTTGGTTTTGTAGGTGTCCTGTAGTACACTGCAAATGCACAGAAGCTGCTTGATAGACCTCCTCAATGGGAACATCGCGGTCGTCGTTTTCGAGAAAAAGCCGTTCGATGGGCATTTCTTGAAGCACTTTTGTGGCGTTAGAGTTCTCCCGAAGCAATGCCGTTCCCAACGATAGATAAAATCCTTTTTGGAGCAATTGCCGCGCTATTTGCGGTTGGGTATTAAATCCATGAATAATCAAAGGCACTTGCGTTCGTCGGTTTTTATGCCATTGCAACAATTCATTGAAAGCCCGTACACAGTGAATTACGACGGGTTTTTGTGCCCGCTCGGCTACTTGAACTTGTGCTTCAAACACCTGGAGCTGTATTTCTAACGAAAGTGGAATCAAACGATCAAGGCCACATTCCCCTATCATTTTTACTTCCTCTTGAGCTACCCGTCCTTCTAATTCTACCAACTGGATTTGCCATGTTTCAACATCAACATACCAAGGATGAATGCCGACCGATACCCAACGGTTGGGGTCAAAGCCGTACGCAGCCATATCTTGCCCGAGAATGTTTAAAATACTTCGCTCAGCGGGAAGTTCTGACACGTTATGTGTGTGAAAATTTAAAAATTGTTCCAATTTTGCCAAATCATTGTCCTTTGTCAAAGATAGCAAACCTCCCGAAAATTATGGCCGCCATCACGTTTCAGTGCCTTCCCTTCGATCAGCTCAGTTTACGACAATTATACGACTTGCTTGCACTTCGCATTGATGTATTTATTGTGGAACAAAATTGCCCTTTTCACGATGCCGACGGAAAGGACTTTTACGCTTGGCATTGCCTTGGTTACGACAACGACGGGGCGTTGGTAGCTTACACTCGTTTGTTTGACTTAAACCTATCTTTTGAAGGCTTTACGTCGATTGGGCGGGTAGCTACTTCCAACAAAGTGCGCGGACAAGGAGCAGGAAGGCAGTTGATGACGTATTCTATTGAGCAATGTGAAAAATTATTTGGGCACCAACCCATCAAGATTGGCGCCCAACAGTATTTGTTAACGTTTTATGAATCGTTTGGTTTCAAATCAACGGGCGAAGATTACCTCGAAGACGGGATTCCGCACACGATTATGATTCGGGAAGCTTAATCGAGGTTATCGGTTTTGATGTCTTCAAACTGTTCGACGTTTCCAAACGCGTAGTGCATTTTCTGACGGTCAAATTCTTTTTCGTGGTTGGCCAACCACACCGTTGCCACGGCATTTCCGATGAAGTTGGTAATAGCGCGGGCTTCGGACATAAAACGGTCAACGCCCAACAACAACGCCAACCCTTCTACGGGAATGGCCTTGAGCGCCGTCAGTGTCGATGCCAACACGATGAAGCCGCTGCCCGTTACACCCGCCGCTCCTTTGGACGTTACCATCAAAATACCGATAATGGTTAGCATTTGGGTCAAATCCAAGTGCACGTTAAACACTTGCGCCAAGAAAATAACGGCCATCGAAAGGTAAATCGTCGTTCCGTCGAGGTTAAACGAATACCCCGCAGGAACGACCAGCCCCACCACCGACTTGGAGCAGCCCATTTTTTCTAGTTTTTCCATCAAAGAAGGCAAAGCCGCCTCCGACGACGAAGTACCCAGTACAATCAAAAGCTCTTCGCGGATGTAGCGCAAAAACTTAAACAAGTCCACCTTGGCCGTCCTGAGGATGTACCACAGCACCACGCAGACAAAGATTCCCATGGTGGTATAAACCGTCACCATCAGTTTTGCAAGAGGTAACAGCGTTTGAATACCGTATTTTCCAATGGTAAATGCCATTCCGCCAAACGCTCCAATCGGCGCAAGCATCATGACGCGGTGCAGTGCTTTAAAAATTACTTTGGAAATAGGCGCGAGAAAATCGATTACCTTTTGCCGTCCCGAATAGTTACTTAGCACCGCCCCAAGCACAATCGCCACGGCAAGAACTTGGAGCGTGGAATTATCCATAAAAAACTTCCACCAGCTGAACGCCCCAGCGCTTTTGGTGTATTTAGAAATATCGCCTCCTTTGATGCTATCCGTCACCACACCATCGCCTGGACGGATGACATTGGCCACGATTATCCCAATAATCAGCGCTACGGTCGTTACGACCTCAAAGTACAACAGCGCTTTGGCACCCACTTTTCCGACCTTCTTTAAATCTCCCATCGAAATTATTCCCAACGTGATGGTGAGGAAAATAATGGGGTTAATGAAGAGTTTGACCACGCTAATGAACGTTTTGCCCAACATTTCGCTAAAAGTGGCCCCAATTTCAAGTTCTTGACCTAAGAATTTGCCTTTGATGGGTTCATCCAATACTTTCATCAACGCCAAATCGGGTCGAAAATGCCCTAATAAGATGCCAATTGTGATGGCCGTCAAAACCCAAAAGGTCAGATTGGTGAAGAGTTTAGCGAGTCCTGAACGAGATGAAGTCGTTTGCATTGTAGATGTTTAGGGCTTATATTTGTTTAAAACTGATTATGTTATGACTACTACTCAGAAAGTACCGCGTCGTAAACGAAAACTTGAAAAAATCCCTTCGTACTTGGTTTATGAAACCTTGAATGGGAAAGTATTGCCGTACAAAGGCTACAGGGACGTACTAGACAAAAAGAAAAAAACGGCTGAAATTATGGGTTGTAGTTCATTACAAGGCATTTTGGTTAGTATTATGGTTTGGTTTATTAACAGCCATATTAATCGAAAAAAGTATTTTGTAGCTACCAACGAGATTGGGATTCATATCAGTAAAAACACGAACCTCGCTAATGACATCGCTATTTTTGAAAAAGAAGGGCTGACGCTAAACAATCGTTATTTTGAGGTAGCTCCCAAAGTGGTAGTAGAAATAGACATCAAAATAGATATTGACCCCGACGACCACGATGAAAAATTTAGCTATATCATTGAAAAAGCACAAAAAATGCTTGAGTTCGGCACCGAAAGGGTGATTTGGATTTCGACTCAAACCAAAATCATTTTTGTTTTTTCAAAAACCGAAACATGGACTATGGTTCCGTTTGATACCAACATCCCCGTTTTAGACGATTGTGTTCTCAACCTTGCTCAACTCATCAAAGAAGAAGGCATCGAAATCGAATAAAAATAGCTTATTTCCTCCCCCGTAGCCAAAGATAAAGAAAGATTTGACTACCGAAACAAAAATTTATAGCCCGAAACAATGGCGTGTAGATGTGCCGAATCGGCCATCGGCGGAAAGGCAAAACGCGGTTGAGATAACATAACGGGGGAAAGGCTGGGCTGCTGAACGTTCATCAAAGCCATCCGATACCCTGCCTCTTGCACAGCCTGTACAGTAACTTGGTCGATTTCGGCCCTACTTCCATAAGGATAAACAAAGAGTGATACCTCCTGCTTCAGTTCGGTTTCGAGGCGTTGTTTAGACACTTCCAATTCCATTTTTTTTTCTTCTTGTCCCAAAAAACGTAGCACTCGGTGGGTTTGCGTATGGGATGCGACCCTGTGCCCTTGCGCTACCAATGCCCGAATCTGCGACCAAGTCATAAAATCGTACCGAAGCCCGTCGGGCGAAGGCACTTCATACGCCCACCCATTTTTTTGGCAAATTTCACGCACAAGGCCATAAATATCCGCCAATTGATGTTGGTAAACGTACTGTTTAAGCTGCCGTGTCAGGGCATTTATCCCTGCGGACGTTTCTGGAACTAGAAGCGGCGTTTGATAGTCGTTGAGGGGGAGCCAAACATCCTGCGAAATGGCTTGGTGCAACAGTAAAAACAAATGGTCGCGCCAGATGTAAGGCAAGTCTCGGTCAATCATGGCGGGACAAATCGCAAACAGCGCCGAAATATCGTGCTTTGCTAAAATAGGCGCCAACACCTCGGAATTGTTGCGCATCCCATCGTCGAAGGTAATGAAAATACCCTTGGCGTTTGGGTTTTCCAATTCCTGAATGGGCTGTACTAGAAAGTGTTTTTTTAAGAAATGAAGTTGTTTGTCGAAGATAGCTGCGGTCACGTCCACATTGTACGTATCAAACGCGGGCAAGGCACTCACAGGAAGAACGTTGTGGTACGAAATAATCCCACGTTTTCGCCCCGCTAAGGCTTGGTAGAGGTGGCTCAGCCCCGTGTAGTACGAGGCTGTCAGCCAGCTATCTCTTACAAAATGTTTGATATTTTTGCCCACCTGTTCGACGCCCTACTTGCTTTTTGGTTTGTCAAAAAAGTTTCTCATAAAAAGCAATTGGTAGCCAATGGCGTTGTTCCAATAAGGCCAATTGTGCCCCCCTGGACGAGAGATATAATCGTGCGGAATATTGCGTTCCAGCAATTTGTCGTGCAGGTTGTTGTTGACGCGGTAAAAGAAGTCATCGCTGCCGCAATCAATAATCAGCGCCAGCGAGTTGGGGGTGAGTAAATGTACCAAATTGATAACGGTATTTTTTTCCCAAAGCTCGGGGGCTTCAGCGTATTTGCCCAAACGCTTGGCCATGTCCCAGTTGTTAGGAAAAGGACGAATGTCCACGCCTCCGCTCATACTCCCTGCCGTTCCAAACACGTCTTGGTGTTTAAACGCCAAATAAAGCGCACCGTGTCCGCCCATGCTCAAGCCCGTGATTCCACGTCCTTCGCGGCTTTTGATGGTTTTGTAACGGCCATCAATCCAAGAAACCAACTCGCTAGAAACATACGTTTCGTAACGCATTGTCGGGTCAACGGGGCTATCCCAGTACCAGCTCGAAAACGCGCCGTCGGGACACACAATAATCGTTTGATATACATCTGCCATACGCTGCATGACGGGGGCTTTTTTTATCCAATCGGCATAGTTACCGCTGTAACCATGCAACAGATAAACGACAGGAAACTCCTTGGAGCCATCGTACGAGTCGGGCGTAAGTACTACTGCTTTGATGTTTTTTTTCATCGAAGGGCTGTACGTTTCTACCGTATCTATTTTTTCGGCCCATACAGACGTACTCCACAAACCAATAACGAGAAAAAGTGCGATTTTTTTGAAAGGTATCATCGGGTTTATACAACTAGTTGAAGTGTTTATCGGCAAAGTTCAGGTATTGTTTCCAATCATACAAGGTGACGTCGTGCCCTCCCTCACGAATATGATAGCCGATTTGCCCTTGCACCGACTGGTTCAGTAGTGGGATGGTTTGGGCAGGAAGCCCTGTTTTTCCCAAAAACAAATACACCGATTCGGCGGCTCTAGCGGCAGCAAACTCGCCTTGTGGATCGGCTCCTTTGTCATCCACGGCGCTGGCAATATACACAGGTCGCGGCGCGACGAGCGAAATCACTTGGTGCTGGTCGAAGGGCAGCAGGGTATCTCTGTCCATGTATTTCTTAAAACTAGCAGCGTACCAGTGCGGAAAAACCGTACAAAGCCGACGAATATTTTCACCCACACCACGGTGGAATAACTTGGCTCCTCCCGCACCCGATTCATTACTTATGACCATCGCAAAACGCTCGTCGGTAGCTCCTGCCCAAAGCGCCGCTTTTCCCAAACGCGACCAGCCAAACACCGCCACCCGCTTGGCATCAATCGCTTTGTCGGTCACGACATAATCCATGGCGCGGCTCAGTGCCCAAGCCCAGGCCGCAATTGTCCCAAAGTTGTCAGTTCGGCCTTGATAGTCGGGATAAATGGGGTGAATCCCCTTCTGGAAGCCCGTTTTTGGGTCGTCAGAAGCAATGTCCTCGCGATAAGCCGTGATGAGGGCGTATCCCCGCGCAATGATCGTATCAAGCGGCCACTGAGCGGCATTCACACCCCGACACGCTTCGGTAGCACGGTGGTCGGTGACGCACCATAGCTTTACGTACGGGTTTCCTTTGCCCGATTCCATCCAACTCGTTGTGATTCGAATGGCGGGGTCGGGGTGAACGGCGTGGTTCCCCCAAAAATTCAATCCCAAAATGGCAGGAGCAGGCCCCTTGCGGTGATTGGGAATGTACATCAATAAATCCATCCGTGGGCCATCGGTTTTTCCATTAAAATAGACCGCAATTTGCTTCCGAGTAGCTTTGCCGTTCAGGGCGTTTTTATCCACGTCAAATACCTCAAACCGCATTTCTTTGGGACGCGGTGGGGCTTGCCCGTACATTTCTGAGGTAAACATCCGAAGTAGTTCAGGACGCCGCTCCTTGTGCCACTGTTTGGCATTTTGCACACGTTTCCCATTCGCCAAAATAAGCGGATCTGGAAGTACCTTTTGCGCCCAGCCTAGACCCGTACTCAGCACAAAAAACAGACTCAAAAATCGTAACTTTAACATTATTTTATACTTCTGACAGTTGCTGCGTCAGTACTTCAAAGGCTTTTTTGGCTTCGCTATCAAAATTTGTCCAACGGCCTTCAATCGACAATCCGCCACGGTATTTGATTTTTTTCAATGCCTTGAAATATTCTCTAAAATCATCGCCTACGACGCCAGGAGCCGTACGGTTTTGTTTTTCGGCAATGTGGCAGTGTACGATGTATTTGCCATATTTGACAATTTGCTCGGGGCCTTCGTTGTCTTTGAGCATGTGGTAAATATCGCACAACAACCGAAAACGAGGGTGATTGACGGCTTCGATGATTTCAACTCCTTCAGCCAAGCTGTTAATAAAATTGGTTTCGCTTCGGTTGAGGGGTTCTAAAGCCACCGTAATCCCGTGTTTTTCGGCCAAAAGTGCCATTTTTTTGCTCACTTCCGTATGTTGTTCTTTGGCCTTGGCGCGGTCAAAACCTTCGGGAATGGTGCGCGATGCACTACTTCCAAACACGACATAAGGTGTACCACATTCTTTGGCACGTTTAAATGCCAAATCAGCTCTTTCCAGCAAAGCTTCGTGGTTGGCGTTAGGCCCTACTGATTTGATACTTCCTGGAATAAACGACACGTACGAACGCAACGGTACACCCGTCGTTTTGAGTGCTTCGACGTTTTTGGCGTATTGTTCGTCGCCCCCTTTGTCAGGAATCAAGAAACGACCCACGTTTTCTTCAACGTACGAATAACCAATGCTTTTGAGCAACGCCGCTTTGTCGTAGGACGTACAAATACCCAACGGCAGCGAAAGTTTGCGGCTTTCTTCCGCCCAAAGTGCCGCCTCTGCCAAAGAACTTGATGCAAGGATGCTTCCAACGGCTCCTGCGCCTAATTTTAAGAAATCTCGACGGCTACTCGTCGTGTGTTGTAGTGGTTTCATTCGATGCAAGGGATTATAGGTAACAGAAGGCACAAAGCCTGTTTTTTTTACTATTTATTTCGACACAATTACAAGAGACCTTCCAAGTTTCAGATACTCTGAGTACCAAACTTGGAAGGTCTTATTTCGACACAATTACATCCGACAAGCGCGATGCGGGGGTCACTTTTAGGTCTTCCATCACCCCATTTTTGATACGCCCTTCAATCGTCGTTTGGTACGGTGCGTGTAACTTAAACGTAGCATTCCAGTCTTTGGGCCATGCAGGG
Source organism: Runella sp. R5_40 (assembly GCF_057652295.1). Taxonomy (NCBI): domain Bacteria; kingdom Pseudomonadati; phylum Bacteroidota; class Cytophagia; order Cytophagales; family Spirosomataceae; genus Runella; species Runella sp. R5_40. The sequence continues at coordinate 785,492 of NZ_JBYFCH010000001.1, forward strand.
AGCAAAACTATTTTTCGTCCGTCGGTTTGCAACAGCATTTCTTGCAGCCCAATCATAGCCGAACCACCCCAATTATGGTCGGGCGTCCAGTCAAACCCTGGCCCCCAAAAGGTTGGGAAACGTAAGTCGGCATCTTTAAATTTGTTTCGAGTAAGTTCAGCGGCCTCTTCTACTAACCCAAGTCGCGCCGCAAAAATGTTGTGCTGACGCCAGCCCACGTGACTTTTATATTTCTGAACGTGCGGGTCGTAGCGATAGGTATTTTGGGCAACTTCCAACTCAGGCTTTCCGACCCCATACAGTCCCCACGGAAACACGGGATACAACTGCGGCGCTTCGGAGTTTTGTACCCGCATCCACGCCACGGCGGGGGCCAGGGTTTTATATCCGTCGATTTCCTGCAAAGGCAAGGGAGGCAAACGTTCCAGCATAGTCGTCCACTTTTGGCGTTGGGAAGTGTGCAAATAATGATCGGGAAGCTCAAGCATACGCGTCAAAATCACTTTCAAAGCCGAAATCACCGTGGTCGAATTGTAGGTCATTTTGTACGTTTCACAAGCCGAGCTTGGGTAAAACACATACTGACCTTTTTCATCGAATGCCTTGGTGCCGCGTTGCTTAGCGAGCCCTTGGTAATGTTCATCAAAAAACGTCAGGCAGCTTTCGATAAAAGGCACGTACGTTTGAATATTCCGTCCTTCATAACGCTCTGTTTCGAGCATCATCAAACAAAACTCAAACACCGTATCCCATTGGTATTCGAGCCACGCGTTGTATTCCATTCCTGCATCGTAACCTTCGGGGCGCTTGTAGCCGTACTCAAAGGGATTGGGCAAACCAAAATTTTCGATTTGCTCCGTAAAACACGCCCCATTGTGGTTCCAATACACTTTTGAACGCAGCTCGGCATTGGTCTGCGAACGCAAGTAAAAGTCAAATTGGGGTTTCATCAACTCAAAATCGCCGCTTTTGAGCATCGGAAAATACACCAATCGCTGGTTTTGGGCAGTCATAGTTCCTCCACCCCACAAGCGAAAATCGGGCGTGTGATTGTATTTTTTATCCACAAATTGTGGGTCAAATGTGAATAACCCACCGTTAAATTTCGTAGGCCATTGCCCAAAGGCATTGCAGCCCAGTTGGTAGCGAAAAAGGTGGTAATTGCGCGAAATAGTGCTGTCTTTTCCCTCAATAAAAATGTAGCTTCGTTCCCAAAACTGTTTCCACCAAGCATGGGTCTGCGCCAAGGCTGTTTGTTGGGTTCGGGTAACTTCTTGCTGTCGGCGGACTACCGTACTTTCCCATTCAGCGAGGGTGGAGGTGGGAGCTGTGTTCAACACTACTTCTAGGTGTTCGGTACGAACGGGACGCGGGGTTTCTAGGTTCCACGCCTTAAAATCAGTATCAAGGTATTTACCCGTGGTAATGCCCGCAGGCCGCATAGTGCGGGAACGCATCGCTCCCCCAAACGTATTGTTTTTGATGGGGTTATACAGTTGTGATTTCACCAATTCCATCCCTTCAAGCTGCACCGTAAAATCAAAAAGAGTGGGAACATCGTCGCGGTTTCGGTGGTAAAACCACAGTTCGTTGTTGCGAAAAGCGATTTCGTCTTTGTACGTTTTTAGGTCAAACTTTTGGGGAGTTTTGTAGGAGTTTTCGCGAATGGCCGTTCCTTGTACCAAACGGTCTTCGTACCGCCACGATTCGTACGCAGCTTTGATATTGACGGCTTTGTCACTTTGCAACTCCGCGTGCACCACCGAACGAAACACGTCCACCCACAAGTGCAAGCGCGTTTTACCACCACTTATATACACACCGCCGTCTTGAAGCCGCAGTTCTTGCTTAAAATCAGTGCCTGTAAACGGATTAGGAGAAAGCCGAAGGCGTACCCGCCCCAGTTTGAGCATGGCGTTGTTTTCGTCGAACGTACCGCTTTGGGAAAGGTAAAAAAGGACGTCGCCGTCTTCGACCCACACATTCAAGCCGACATCTCCCCCACCACAAGGCATAGATTCGGATGAGTTTTTGCTGGGAGTCTTCCAAACAACGTTGTAGTTGGCCAATTGAGCAGGTTGGGCCAAGGTAGAAAGGCAAATTCCCCAACCAAAAACGACCAAAAGTAGATGGGTTCGTAGCGTCACGATGAAAGGCAGGATTAAGAAATAACAAAGGTTGAGTCCAAAAATACCTCATTGCTCTCAGCCTCCCGTCCTGCTACCTCCTGTATGGCGTGGGTTTCTCCACAAGCGTCGCGTCGGTTTTGAGAAACCGACGTCACGGGCGTGCTGGTGGTTTCTCAAGTGGTGCTGGTGGTTTCTCAAAACCACCACTGAGGTTTCTCAAAACCTCGCTTCAAGATGTACTACTTATTTTTTCCAACACACATACACGTTCTCATCCGCCATAAGTCCGTAGCGTTTCCAGTCGATTTCTTGCACGTAAGCACTTACTTCTACCCTAAAACCTGCGGCGGCAAGGCGGTCGGCATAGTCGCGGCCATAACGGCGAACGTGCTGGTGAGCGCCCGCGATGCGTTTCCGTTCTTCGGGCGTCAGGTGCTGCGTTTCTACCGTTTTTTCCATCGAATTATTCACCGCGCCTTGAATAATGGCGTAGCCGTCGGGTTTGAGCACCCGATAAATCTCGCGCATTCCTTGGGCATCGTCAGGCACAAGTTCAAAGACGTGGTTACAAATCACGACGTCGAACGTGTTATCGGGAAATTGAATATCCGTCACCGACATAACGTGATCGGGCAGCACCCCGATGGCGTCGATGTAGGTCGTCATCAAATCGGCTGTTTCGTACTGAAGTTGGGGGTACTTACGGATTTGGTCGTGCAGGCATTTTTCGGGGGCAAAGTGCAGAATTCGTTTTTTCCCCGTAAAAAAATCGGTCTTATTTTTCAAATACAAATACACCAAACGGTGGCGTTCGAGCGACTTACAGGTATAACAAAGGGCATTGGGGCGGTTGAAAGGCAAAAATTGGCTATACGTACTTCCACAAATGGGACACTCGACGTCATTGCCTAATCCATATACTGCGGCTTGCGCCGAGGCTTGTAATGCTCTTAATTGTTTGCGGCCTGTGGGGCCAATCACCGTTTTGAGAAATGCTTTCAACACCAATAGTGGGTTTTGTTTTTAAATGAATACGTCGGGGTATGAGTACCCCGACGCACTTTTTTGGTACCCCGATGAGTTTTTATACTACCCCGACGTACTTTTTTATACCGTAAAGCTATCCGACTCTAGGTAGGCTTTAATGAGTGCTTCTTCGCCTTCTTTGCCTGGCTTAGAGTTTCCGTGTTCCATTCCAAAAATGAAGTTTTGATTGTTGGCCTTCATTTTGGTGTAAATATGTTTGAACACGTTTTTATAGTTGATTTCGCCCGTCGTTGGTTCTTTACGTCCTGGGTTATCACCAATTTGGAAATACCCGATTTCGGACCAGCACCAGTCGATGTGCGGAATGATGTGCCCTTCGGTTTTCTGCATGTGATAAATATCAAATAAAATCTTGCACGCAGGACTATTCACCCCACGGCAAATTTCGTAGGTTTGGTCAGAGGTTTGCAAAAACAAATTGGGGCTATCGCTCAAGGGTTCCAACACCATCGTCAAACCGTGAGGAGCCAAAATATCTGCCCCTCGGCGAAGCGCATCAATTACGTGTCCCGTTTGAATTCCAATCGGAAGATTACGTTCAAAATCACCTGGTACGACCGTCATCCACTTGGCATTGCAGCGTTTGGCGGTTTCTACGGCGCGCTTACAGCCATCCAAGAAAATATCAATGTGTGCTTGTTTGCCCGCCGCGAGGGTATTCTGAGAATTTCCTCCTTTGTCCACCACAAACACGCCCATGGTCATTCCCAACTTCGCCAATGTTTCGCCGATTTTGGTTTGTATTTCCACTGGGCGTCCCATCATACCGTTGTCTTCCAAGGCCGTGAAGCCATTGTCGGCCATGAACTTAAGTTGGTCGATAAGGTCTTTACCCGCACTGTTTTGAAACATGCCAAAGTGAGGGGCATAGGCCAATTTAAAATTATTTTTTGCTTTAGGAGTCGTAGTATTAGCCGTGGCTACACCGCTCACTAGCGTAGCTGCCGAAGCCGAGACAGCAGTTTTTACAAAATCGCGACGAAACATAAGTAGTTGTAGATTATAAGGTGCTGCCTCCAAAAGCAAAACAACGTTTTTTTCTAATCTTTACGAAACTTGGGGTTTCTTTAATTCTGCCTTGATTTCCGTCAAAATATCCCTAATCTCTCGTAATAATTCGGCATTGTCATTGGATGAAGTAGCAGCCGAGGGCGCATTTTTGGCCATGATTCTTTTTTCTCGCTGGCGTAAAATTAAGCTCCGTAATTCTTGGGCATTCACGATTCCAATCAGCTGCATATCGTGGGCTTGGCCTGCGCTCTGACCTGCGGTTTCAAATTTTAAAATACAAAGATGAAAATACCGTAAAAGTGGTCCTTCTACAAAGGTTACATCTTGAATATTTTCCAACGGGATGGTTTTTTCGACTTGAACAAGAATCCCCTTTTTAAAGCGAATAACCGTTTCGGTAAGTTCACACTCTAGTTTATCATAATAGTGCTGAGCCCACCACTGGCCTATTCCTAAAAACCAAAACGGGATAAGTACAATCCCGAAAACAGTGGCCAACATGATAGAGGCCACATAAAGCATCATGTAAGGCTTTACCAGTTTGTTAAACTCGGCTTTGAAAAGGACAGTATCGGATGTTTCCATAAAATAGCGGCGGTTAAGGCTTAAAAACGATTAAATATGCGGGAGTACTACTTCAAACGTGCTTCCTACATCCAGTTGGCTCGTTACTTTTATGGTACCGCGGTGCATGTCCACAATCCTACGGCATACCGACAACCCAATGCCGTATCCTCGAAAAGTAGTAGCGTTTTTGGCACGATAAAGTGGTTCAAAAATCCGCTGGGTTTCGTTTTCAGGGATGCCAATTCCTCGGTCGGTGACTCGAATGTAGCAATTTTGTTCGTCAAAGCCGATTTTTACATCGGCGCGTTTATCTGGCGAATATTTGCAGGCATTGTCCATCAAATTATTAAGTACCGTTTTGAGTAAAGGTGCATTTCCAAGGACGGTAATGTCCTGCTCATTTTCGGGAATATCTTCAAAATCAATGTGAATCTGGTAGTCGGTGCGGAGGCTTTGAAGTTCTTCTTGGGTTTGAAACACCAGCTCATCCAAACGAATGGACTGAAAGCTCATCGTACGTTCTTCTTTTTTTTCCGACTGCGCCAGCTGTAACAAACTGTTAGTCAACTGAATCAGCCGTTGCGCATCGTTCAGAAGCGAGTCCAAGACTTTTTGATACTCCTCGGGCGTACGTTCTTTTTCCAACGCTATTTGAATTTCGGATTTTAAGCCCGCAAGTGGTGTACGAAGTTCGTGGGAAGCATTGGACACAAAACTCCGTTGAAAATCAAAAGATTGCTCCAAACGCTGAAGCATTTGGTTGAAATTGATGGCCAATTGCGCCAATTCGTCTTGGCGATTGCCTTCATTCAACTGTTTTCGCAAGTTATAAGCCGTGATGGTGCTAATCTCGCGGTTCATATCCGACAAGGGTTTTAGCGACTGCCCCGCAAAAATAAAGCCCAACACAATCGTGATAAGAATACCGAACAAAAAGCTATAAATCAACGAGTCTCGCAGGCGTTGAAGCTGGGTATTTCCCAGTTCATCCTCGGCCGAAGTCATCAGTACCAATTCTCCTTTTTCGGGGTGGGTGTACATCAAACCTGCCACCAACAGTTTCCCATTGGCGGTTTCGACGTATTTCTTTTTCCGAACAGATTTTAATAAATCGGCATTGTAATAATAATTTTCGGCGCTGTCGGGGTCGTAGCTGGCATACACGATTTTGTCTTCGTCGTTAAACATCAACACCTTCTCGCCGTAGAGTTTCGACAAGGTTTCTTTGTCGAGAATTTTCAGGATTTTCTTGTTGTTCGCCGCGATTTTCACCAGCAAGTCGGCCCGCGTTAGGGCGCGGTCGCACAAGTTTTTGTAGAACTCGTCTTTACGATTTTGCTCCGCCACGTAATAAAACGACACCGAAAATGTGGCCAAAATGGCGGCAATAATTACCGTAAATTGAAGGGCTATTTTGGTCCTGATTTTCATTCGTTTATGCGATTTTATGCCTTTATAACCTCTCGAAACTCCGAATAACCCCTCGAAAGTTTTAGAACTTTCGAGGGGTTGCTTTACCCAAACAACGTCGTTACTACATCTTTGAGTTTCGAGAGTGTTTTTGCTCCTTTACCAGGCTCTACTACTTGTTTTCCCCATTCGTACCATACGCCATCGCCTAGGTTAAAATATAGGCCATTTCGCTTTGGTTTTTGGCTTGAGGCATTGTCGGTGAGCCAGTTAGGCGCATATACCGTTTCCATCAACGAAGGCAGTTCTTGCCACGGATAAAAACGCAATGATGTTTTGCCATCCACCACGCGCTTGACTTGTGCCGTCCTTGTACGAAACGAAGCCGTCAACTGTGCTTCTCTAGTCCCTTGCGAAGTCGCGTCAATAACCTGCATTTCAAACGGGCGTTCTTTCTCCGATGTTTCATAAATCGCCTGAAGCAATTCTTGGGCAAAATAGAGCCAATCTTCGGTGTTTTTGGGCTGACCTTTTTTTGTCGTGTCCGTTTCCCACTCTAGGGTCAGAAAGTCCAATTCTTCGTCTTGAAGCATACTGCCTCCCATCTGGGTTTTCTTGAGGACTTTTTCAAGCTCGTCAGACCACACTTTTTCAAGTGTTCCTTTCCACTGATAATCATCATTATCGGTAAATCCTTCGGCTTCAATTTCATCGGCATCGAGTTCGTCGCGGTGGGTATATGTCAATTTTAAATCGACATTAATGGTTTGCTCAGTCGGAAGAATGCGCAATACGTAGCGATATGAGTAAGGCGGCGGAAGTTGCGCCGAAGTTTCAAATTGGATAGTCAGTTTACGAAAAGTTGCCATTTAGCGTATATTTTCCTCAAAGGTACGGCGCTTATCTACTTTGCCCGTGGGTGTTTCTACAAATTTTTTAACAAAATACACCTTTTTAGGAAGTTCGTAGGTCAAAAGCTCAGGTATTAATCTCGTTTGAAGTAGTTCGCTATCAAGCTTTTTTTCACTTTCTACTACTAAAATCAGTTGTTGTCCTAAACGTTCGTCGGGTTCCGACCACGCAAAAAACCGCGAAGCGATCAGCCCCGTTTTTTCAACGGCACGTTCTACTTTCTCTAACTGAATTTTGACTCCTCCCGAATTAATAATGTTATCAGCGCGCCCCACTATGATGAACTTTCGGGATTCTAAAAACTCCACCACATCGTTGGTTTGAATCCATTGGTGGTTGGTTACTGCCCCGCACAGACGAAGGCAGCCGCGTTCGTCGGTAGCGGCTTCAACTCCTTCCAACAGCCAATAACTATCCGTTGCCTCGGCTCCATTTAGCCTTCGTAGCGCCACATGCGATACCGTTTCGGTCATGCCATAGGTACTAAACACGGGCACGCTAAGCCGCTGAATACCTTCGAGTAATTGTTCGGAAACAGGAGCTCCTCCCACAATGATAACGCCCAAGGTATTTAGAACCGAGGCTTGTCCTGCATCCAACATTGCTTGCAATTGGAGCGGCACTACTGCTACAAAATCTATTGCTAAGTCACGGGGCAGCGCAGCAAACGGCTGCGAGGAAGGCGCGACGATGTGCATCGTTAGCCCCAATTCCATTCCACGCACGAGCATCATCGTTCCTGCAATGTAACCCACATTGAGGCACACCAACGCTTGCTGCCCCGCCCGCAAATCCAACGCACGCTGCGTAACACGGGCACTGGCTTGCATTTGGGCGCGCGTCAAGGCGATAGGCTTAGGAGTGCCCGTCGAACCCGAGGTATGCAGCACAAAAGTTTCTTGCCCCGAGGCGTACAAACGACAAAACTCCCACGCCTGTCGAAAATAAGCATCCTCGGGCGCGGGAGTTTCAAAAATATGTTGGGGTACTAAAGTATAAAACATAGACTAAGGGTAAATACGAATATCGCCCGTCGATGGGTCGTACGAGGTTTTGTACCGCGTCAACGGCTTAGTGGCTGGCCCCGTTTGCACTTCTCCCTCGCTCGAAAACACGGAGCCGTGGTTGGGACACAGAAAAGTATTGTTTGAGACAATGTAGTTGACCGCCGTTCCTTCGTGCGTACAGGCTTGCGAAACCGCGATAAACCCACCCTGCTGCGTACGTGCAATAATTACTCCATTGGTTCGGACAAAGCCTCCTGCATTGCGCAAAGCCGTAAATGTACCATTATTGATGTTCACAGAAAAATCAGTGGGAGTAGTCGGATTGGGGTCGGGACTAGCACCTGTATTGCATCCCGACAAACACTGTTGAAGTACGATAGCTCCAAAACTCACCCCCACTAGGCGAAAAAACTCTTTTCGGTCAATCGTCGTTGCTTCCGTTTCCATAGCGTTATTGATATTTTTTTGTAGTTTTCAATGTTATTTTTAATAATCGAACTTAGCGTTTAAAACGCTCGCTTTTGTGGCTCTTTAAAAACGTAACTGAAACAAAAAGATTGTAACTATGAGAACTTGGCTTGGGATGGTGTTGAATTTATTTTTTTGTGCGGTGGTGTCGGCCCAAAACCTTGTGACCTCCAATTTGCCCCTTGTCATCATTGATACCCAAGGGCAGTTGATTGTGGATTCGCCCAAAATCAACGCGCAAATGAAAATTATTTACAACGGCCCTGCCCAACGAACAGCCCCCTCAGATGCGGCCAACGTTTATCAAGGCATCGCAGGAATTGAGTTTCGCGGGTCATCGTCTCAGCTTTTTCCAAAAAAATCGTACGGATTTGAATTTCGGGACGAAAAAGGCGACGGCAAAGAAGTTGCGCTGTTTGGGATGCCCAAGGAAGAAGACTGGATTTTGTTTGCTTCTTACAACGAAAAAAGCCTTTTACACAACGTCCTCGCCATGAAAATGGCGCGCGATTTGGGGATGTACGCCAGCCGTACGCAGTTCGTCGAAGTCATCGTCAATGGACGTTATGAAGGGGTGTATGTTCTTATGGAAAAAATCAAACGGGTCAATGGGCGATTGAACATTACCAAGTTATCTGACCAAGACAACAGCGGCGATGCGCTTACGGGGGGGTATATTTTTAAGGTTGACAAACCAACGGGTTCGGGTGGGTCGATAGGCTGGTTTTCTAAAGTCAACTACAGTGGTCGTATCCAGTATTTGTACGAATACCCCGATTTTGACGAAATTACTCCAAACCAAAAAGCTTACCTCATTGCCAAAGTAGATAGTGCCGAAGCGGCGTTAAATGGGAGTCAGTTCAGGGACTCTCAAGTTGGCTACCGTCGGTTTTATGATGGTCTTTCTTTTGCGCGTATTTTTTTGGTCAACGAAGTATCCCGCAACGTGGACGGCTACCGCATCAGTACGTTTTTTCACAAAGACCGCGACAGCAAAGGGGGAAAAATAAAAGCAGGCCCCGCTTGGGACTACGATTTGGCCTTTGGGAATGCCGACTATTGTGAAGCGCCACTTACGTACGGCTGGGCGTATTTATTTGGGAACGTCTGCCCTAGAGACAGTTGGCAAGTTCCTTTTCATTGGAAGCGAATGCTCGAAGACCCCGCCTATGTCTCGGAGCTCAACGACGAATACCAACGAATGCGCAAAGGTGCTTGGAAAACCGAAACGCTTATGTCGTATATCGACTCACTGGCGACCGTTCTTCAAGAAGCACAACAACGGAATTTTCAGCGGTGGCCCGTTTTAGGTCAATATATTTGGCCCAATCCTACCCCTATTCCAAGCACTTGGGCAGGCGAAGTCCTTGAACTCAAACAATGGCTCACGCAGCGCCTCGCGTGGATGGACATGAACATACCCGGTACGCTCACCGCCGCTGACCCTACTCCCATCCACGAAGTAACCGTCGAAGTAGCGCCCAATCCTTTTATTGACGACGCCCGACTTCTCTTTAAAGCTCCGCGCCCAATGGAGATTTTGGCGGAAGTTTTTGACCTCCATGGCAAGCTAATTACCAGCAAGTTTCAGTACTTGTCGGTCACTCCAACTACCGTCAGCATTCCTATTCAAGGGCCTTCGGGCACCTACGTATTACGCGTTCATACGCCTACCGAAATCATCCGAAAGCAGTTGGTAAAACAATAGAACCGTTCAATTTCTCATTCAAAAGGAGGGATTATTTCTAGCGCGTTCGCTTCTCCTTCTTTTATTTCAAACAATAGGTGTTCGAGTCCATTGCTAATCAGCAAATAGGGCGCTTTTAGCACGGCGTTGTAACGAATGGCTTGGTCGAGGACGGCATCCGTCAGCGGAATGTGGACGGCCTTACACTCCACCAACAAAAAAGGTGCCCCCGAGCGGTCGTACACCAAAATATCGGTACGCTTAGCAAGTTGGTTATACTGCAAGCCACTCTCAGTACGAATCAAAGATTTTGGGTACTGATGATGCCCTATCAACCAGTGCAAAACGTGCTGCCTCACCCACTCTTCGGGCGTGATAAGCAGGTACTTACGCCGAATTACGTCGAAGATATGAGGTTTTCCCGCAATTTTCGTAACTTTGTAATCAAAGGGGGGCAAATTTAGCTCAACCATACAGAGGAGGATTTGTAAGGGCATCTTACAAATCTTTTTTTTAACCTATTCTCCCCAAAAATCAACACAAAACCAATGAAAAGCAAAGAAGAAATCGTAGAAAATTGGCTCCCACGCTACACAGGAACTCCGCTGGAGGTCTTCGGAGAATACATTTTGTTGACCAACTTCATCAATTACGTACAAATGTTTGCCGACAAGTACGGGGTCGAAGTGTATGGTCGCGACCGTGCCATGCAAACCGCAACGGCCGATAATATCACCATCATTAACTTTGGGATGGGCAGCGCCATGGCGGCCACGGTGATGGATTTGCTCTCGGCCATCAATCCTAAAGCAGTGTTATTTTTGGGAAAATGTGGCGGACTGAAAAAAACGCAAATCGGGGACTTGGTGCTTCCGATTGCGGCCATTCGCGGCGAAGGAACAAGCAACGATTACATGCGACCTGAAATTCCTGCGTTGCCCTCTTTTCGTTTGCAACGGGCCGTATCATCTATGATTAAAAAGCACGAGTTGGATTACTGGACAGGGACGGTCTATACCACCAACCGCCGAATCTGGGAACACGACGAAACGTTTAAAGAATACCTTCGCGAAATCAGAGCGATGGCGATTGACATGGAAACGGCGACCGTCTTTACCGTTGGGTTTGTCAACCAAATTCCACATGGCGCATTGTTGTTGGTTTCTGACAACCCACTGGTGCCCGAAGGTGTAAAAACCGAAGAGAGCGACAAAAAAGTAACCGCGCATTTTGTAGAGCGTCACCTTCAGCTTGGCATCGACTCCTTGGTGGAACTAGCCAGCTCAGGCGAATCGGTCAAACACTTACGTTTTGAATAAGTGCTATGTACAGTGATTGGTTAACAGTTAGCCGTTAATTGTCAGATTGAACGTATTGCTCCAGAGGAGCCAAATCTTCGTAGAAAGAATCAGGTCAAAGAAAAAGCCCCATCGAGGCGACCAATGGTCAACTCAATGGGGCTTTTTCTACATGGCAGCTAACAACACAATTAACTGCGTACAAGCACTTAGTTACAGTAGTCGCTGATTACTTTGTAAGCCTGGGTATATCCCAATTCACCCGCTTTCGACAAGTCCAAACAACCACTATTTTCGTCGCCAAGGCTGTGTTTAATCAAACCACGAACATAATACGCTTCTGCATGTTTAGGGCTCAATTTGATGGCACTTGTACAATCTTGGATAGCACCTCTTTGGTCGCCAATGGCAGACTTAATCATACCACGCGTAAAATATGCTTCTGCATAAGTAGGGTTAAACTCAATGGCTTTGTTTAAGTCGATAATCGCACCTTTGCCATCACCCTGTTTGTTTTTACCAACTCCCCGCGCAAAAAACGCCTCCGAACGCTCAGTCGAAAGCTCGTTGATTTTGTTTTTCTCTTGTACTACTTCACGAAGCTGGTCCAAAATCGAGCGGCTAATGCTTCCCATATAAACCACTTTTGTATCGGTAGGTGTGTTGTTAATATCAACTGCTTTGTTCAAATCTGAGATTGCATCGCGTTGGTTGCCCAATTTGCTTTTGCTAAACCCACGTCCATAATAAGCACGGTGGTTTTGTGGATCAAGACGAATCGCTTGGTCAAAATCAGTGATAGCCTCTTCGTATTTTTCTAGTTTGCTACGAGAAAAACCACGGTTGTAGAACGACTCCGCATCCTCTGGCTTCAATTCGATGGCTTTGCTGTAATCGTTTACGGCACCCGCAAAATCGTTTAATTTAATTTTCACATAACCACGGCCTGACAATGCCGATGGGCTTTTGGGGGTCAAATCCAACACGCGAGAGAAATCAACCAAAGCACTTGGGTAATCTTCCAATTTTGTTTTAACCGTACCACGGGCAAAAAGCGCTCCTGCGTTGTTTGGTTCCAACTCAATAGTACGGTTCAAATCTTGAAGCGCTCCACGGTAGTTTTCTACGCGAGCACGGTTAACCCCGCGTTGATAATACCCTTGTGGATCGTCAGGATTCAATTCAATAGCCCGTGAAAAGTCTTGAATCGCAGAGCGAAAATCGTCTTGTTTGGCTTTGCTCGCCCCACGGTAAAGGTACGCGTCCGAATACTTAGGATTTAATTCGATAGAACGGTCAAAATCTAAAATTGCCCCACGGTGGTCTTTCAGATTCGCCTTCGCCATGGCGCGGTTGTAGTAGCTAGGGGCGTTTTCTGGGCTCATCGTAATAGCCAAATTAAAGGCTTGAAGAGCGGCCACAAAATCGCCAGATTTACTTTTATTAACACCTTCTTCAAAATACTCCGCGGCAGTTTTTTGAGCTTTCAAAACATGAGTAAATGCCATAATACAGGCAAAAACAAACATAAAAGTTGAGCGTTGCTTCATAGCAATACGTAAAAAAAGTTTGATGAATATTGGGATTGGCTTGCCAAAACTACCGATTTTTAGACGCCTAGCCAACATGACCCCTAAAATATTTATGCCGAAAAGTAAATTATCCTACCCAAAATCCTATTCCAAATAACAGAACAAAAAGCAATGTGGAGAGCGCCATCTGTTTTAAATACGGGTCTAACTCTCTTGGGTTTGTCAGTCGGCTAACGGCAAGACCATTCCGCACAAAAAGCGGAAAGCTAAGTACAAACACCCACTGGCTCCATGTCCATTCGGTGAGTAGTAAATAGGCAATACTTGCCAACATCCCGACCGTCAACAATACCCAATGATACACAATTGCCTTGCTACGACCGATGCGCACTGGTACCGAGCGCTTGCCCGTCAACGTATCTGATTCGATGTCTCGGATATTATTAATATTCAATACACCCACGGCAAACAATCCGCAACTTGTGGCGGGTAATAACAACGTTGAATCAAAAGTTTTGGTATGCAAATAATACACGCCCAACACTCCTACCCATCCAAAAAATATAAGCACGGATAAATCTCCCAGCCCTTCGTAACCATACGGACGCTTGCCTGCGGTGTAGGTGATAGCCGCAATGATGGCTAGAATACCCAACCCCAAAAAGGCCAAAAACGACTGCCATGTCGCATCTTTGAGGGCTTCATACAACAGCCCAATTCCGCTCACCAGCGATACTACCGAAAACAAAATCACGGCGTTTCGCATCGAACTAGCCGAAATCGCTCCCGACTGTACCGCCCGCTGAGGCCCTTGCCGCGCTTCGGTGTCTTTTCCGTTTACGGCATCGCCGTAGTCATTGGCAAAGTTGGAAAGTACTTGCAAGCAAACGGTGGTTACAACCGCCAAAATAGCGATTGTCCAGCTAAATTGATGGTGTGCGGCGGCCAAAAAACACCCCATTAGAATACTCGATAACGCCAAAGGCAACGTCCGCAAACGCGCCGCTTCTATCCATTTTTTCATCAGTTAGTCCATTATTTTTAGCCTATAATCCATAGAAAATCGAATTTTTACAAATTTTAAAAGTATAATTATCAAGCAATTAACGATTAGCCATTGACGATTAACAATTAACTTTTTGCATCTCTCTTCACAATTTCCTAATTTTGCATCGGCAAATCGGAACTACCAGCTCCCATTGAATCCCCCAGGTCTTGACCGAAGCAAGGGTAAGTGGTTGTAGCGGTGAGATTCTCGGTTTGCCATTTTTTGTTTTTAGCGCAATGCTTCCCACAAAATTTCTACTGGGTGCAGCGCATGACGGCCCGTTCCATCGTGGATTTGATGACGACAACTCGTCCCTGGCGCCGCAATAATCACTTCTTCGGGTTGCTGACGTACGGTAGGGAACAACACCATTTCCCCGATTTTCATCGACAAGTCGTAATGCTCTTTTTCGTACCCAAAACTTCCTGCCATTCCACAACAACCGCTTGGAATCAACTGTACTTCGTAGTTTTTGGGCAACGAAAGCATTTTTTTCGTCGGCACCATTGAAGCAATGGCTTTCTGCTGACAATGACCGTGCAGTTTTATGCGTTTGGGTTCTTCGGTAAATTGCTTGCTGGTAATGCGTTTGGCATCGATTTCGCGGGCGATGAACTCATCAAACTGTAAAGCATTTTTGGCCAAACGTTTGGCATCCTCGACCAATTCTTCACTCACCAAATCAGGATATTCGTCGCGGAATGTCAAAATCGCCGACGGCTCAATTCCCACCAACGGTGTCTGGTCTGAAATTAGCCCTTTGAGTAGCTGCACATTTTGCTCTGCAATTTTTTTGGCATCCTTCAATAACCCTTTCGACAACTGCGGACGACCACTCGGCCCGTGTTCAGGAATCACCACTTCGTACCCTAATTTTTCCAACAATTGAATGGCTTTTTTTCCAATCTCAACGTCGTTATAATTGGTAAATTCATCACAAAAAAGGTAAACTTTGCCACTTGCTTGTCCTTTGCCCCTTGCCCCTTGCCCTCTGTCACTTGCCCAACTCTTCAAAGTCGTGTTATGCAACAACGGCATGGTTCGGTCGGGGTGAAAACCTACGAGTTGGTTGGCAATGCGGCGCAAGGGAGCGTTTTTAAACACCAAATTGTACGCCCAAGGCACGTAGCTCGCAATCCCCGTCATTTTGGAAAAGTTACCCACCAGCCACGAGCGCATGGGTACGCCGTTGGCATCGTAGTAGTGCTGTAAAAACTCCATTTTCAGTTTGGCAACGTCCACGTTCGACGGGCATTCTCCTTTGCAGCCTTTACAGGCCAAGCACAAATCATATACTTCTTTGACAGCTGCCATCCCAGTGGAGCTGTTTTTGTCATCACTAAATTTCCCATTCGGCGTTTGGGGGCTGTGCGTCAAAAACTCGCGCAATATGTTAGCCCGAGCCCGCGTGGTATCCTTTTCGTTGCGCGTGGCCATAAAGCTAGGACACATCGTTCCACCCGACAACTGCGTTTTGCGGCAGTCGCCAGAGCCATTACACTGCTCAGCGTGTTGGAGGATGGTTTGGTTTGGATAGCGAAAATACGTTTTAACATCAGGCGTTTGTTGGTCGGCTTCGTAGCGCAAAAACGTATCCATTGGCGCCGTATCCACAATTTTGCCTGGGTTGAAAATCGCATTAGGATCCCAGGTTCGTTTAAGCTCTTTAAACAACGCGTAATTTTTTTCTCCCACCATCTGCGGAATAAATTCGCCGCGCAAACGCCCGTCGCCGTGCTCTCCCGACAGCGAGCCATCGTATTTTTTCACCAAAGTAGCAATCTCCTCCGCAATCATTCGGAATTGACGGTGGCCTTCTTTGGTTTTTAGGTTGATGATAGGACGAAGGTGGATTTCGCCCGAGCCTGCGTGCGCGTAATGCACGGCCGACATGCCGTTTTTGTGCAAAATCTCGTTAAAATCACGAATAAAATACGGCTGGTCTTGCACATCCACGGCCGTATCTTCAATCACAGCCACGGCCTTTTCATCGCCAGGGAGATTGGCCAAAAGCCCCAAACCTGCCTTCCGAAGCGTCCATATTTTTTTAGTATCGTCGGCATGAAGGAGCGGATAATGAAAGCCTTTACCTTCCTTTTTGTAATCCTCAATCAAAGCTGCCGCTACCCGTTCTACTTCCTCTTTGGTATCCTGAGAAACATCCACCACCAAAATGATAGGATACGAGCCATCGGCTTTTTTCTGAACAAAAAACGCGTTTTTGCTTTGTTCGGGGTTTTCAGCCGCGCATTCCAAAATGTAATTATCAATCAACTCGACGGCCTGCGGTTTGTATTTCAACGCCGTGAGGGTGGCATGAAGCGCGTCGTCGATGGTATCGAAATGCACACACACCAGTCCTTGGGCTTTGGGCGGCGGCGGAATAATGTTCAACTTTATTTCGGTCAAAAAACAAAGTGTTCCTTCCGAACCTGCAATCAGTTTGCACATATTAAAAGGCCCCTCACCCCCAAAAGGAGCAGAATCTAATAGCATATCCAACGCATAGCCCGTATTGCGGCGTTCAATTGACTTTTTGGGGAAGTTTTTGCGTATTTCTTCCTGATTTTCGGGATTAGAAAGGATTTCAAACGTCTTGGCATAAATAGCTCCCTCTAAACCTTCCGTCGGGAAAGAAGTACTTTCCCCATTGGCAGGCAGGGAGCCGAATGTAACCTCGCTCCCATCGGCAAGCAGCGCCTTTACTTCCAACAAATGTTCACGCGTGGAGCCATACACCACTGAGTTTGACCCGCAAGAGTTGTTTCCCACCATGCCGCCAATCATCGCACGGTTGGCGGTAGAAGTTTCGGGGCCGAAATACAAACCATACGGCTTCAGCGCCATGTTTAGCTCATCGCGTACGACGCCTGGCTGTACGCGCACCCAGCGTTCTTCGGCGTTGATTTCCAAAATCTTCGTAAACGTCCGCGATACATCGACCACGATGCCATTTCCAACCACTTGCCCCGCCAACGACGTTCCAGCCGTACGCGGAATGAGGGATGTTTTATGGGTATTTGCAAAACGGATAAGCACTTTTAAATCCTCAATGTCCTGCGGAATTGCCACGGCCAGAGGCATCTCACGATACGCCGACGCGTCGGTAGCGTAGAGCGTTCGCATGGTTGTATCGTCGTACAGTTCGCCCTTAAAACGTTGGGCTAATTCAGAAAGTGGTAGGTGAGTCATTGGTGAGTTTTCGAAATCTTCTGCGAAAGCGCAAAGTTACGACCTACGCGTTTGTTATGCTAATTTGATTTTCTCTCAACACATGCTTTATAGTGCAATTTACTCTACCAGAAATATATACTCTTTCCTTGACTATCATTGTAGATAGGAATATATTTGACTATGCAAAAAGCTGTTTACTACGAATTACTCCAAATTACGCTGACCCGCATTTTTGGAGAACTCCCAATGGATGTCTTTGAATCAGTCGTTGATTTATTAGAATGGAAAGAAATAGCGGGGGGAGAAATTTTATTCCATAAAAACGATGAAGCTGATTGTTTGTATGGCGTACTCAGCGGACGGCTACGGGCGTATGTTCCGACCGATGATGGGTCAGAAATACCTTTGGGGGAGATTCCGCCAGGAGAAACGGTGGGAGAAATGGGGATTTTTACGGAGTCTCCGCGCAGTGCGAGTATCGTCGCCATCCGTGATTCGGTTTTGGTAAAAATCAGTAAAACCGCCTTTGAAAAAATCATCATGGTGTCGCCCAAAGTCGTCCTCAATATCACCAATTTGATTATTGAGCGGCTAAATCGACAAAATCTTTCCAAAAAAACGAATTACAAAATCACGAACGTTGCCCTCATTTGTTTGCATCATTCTCCTGCCGAAAAGGCATTTTGTCAGGCCGTTTTCAAAGCACTCAACCATAAGGCAAGTTGTTCTTATTTATCCATTGAGCGGATTAGCCAGCACTTTAACGACCCAGAAATTGCGAATGTAGAGAAAGCAGACGTGACCAATTACCGACTGCTCAGTAATTGGCTCGATGAACAAGAAGCACAGTATAATTATGTTTTTTACGAGGCCGATACCCTCACCAGCGAATGGGCCAAACGCTGCGTTCGTCAGGCAGATAAGGTGCTGATTATTTCTGAAAGTCAATACGGCTCGGGGCCGAGCGCTGCCGAAATAGCCTTATTACACACGGGTTCTTCTAGTGTCAACAAAACGCTGGTGTTGCTTCATCCTCCCATAGCTGATTTTCCGACCAAGACCTCCAGTTGGCTACGAAGCAGGCGAGTTCAGCGGCATTTTCACGTAGAACAAGATAACCCCTCAGACGTTGAGCGCATTCGACGTTACCTCATGGGTCAATCTGTCGGGTTGGTGCTATCGGGAGGTGGAGCGCGGGGCTTTGTGCACGTGGGAGTCTATCGCGCCTTGGAAGAACGTGGCATTCCCGTCGATTTTGTGGGAGGAACGAGCATGGGTTCTATCATTGGCAGTTTTATTGCCATGGGATATTCTGCCGAAATGCTTGACAAAGTCATGCGTAAAATCTACGTAGAAGGCAAAAATCCGACGGCTGATTTTAACCTGATTCCCTACTTCTCGCTCATTAAAGGCAAGAAAGTGGAACAAATTTTAGAAAAATATTGCGGTGAAATCGAAATCGAAGATTTGTGGCGCAATTTTTATTGTATTTCTAGCAACCTCACCAAAGCCGAGGCCATGATTCACCAAGCGGGGAAATTGCGGAAATACGTACGGGCCAGCATCTCGCTGCCAGGTATTTTACCCCCTGTCATTGACGAGGAAGGCTTACTGGTGGACGGTGGAATTTTTAACAATACGCCTGTAGATGTCATGCTGGCTCAGGGGGTTGGAAAAGTAATTTCGGTCGATATGAATGTGCAGCGTACGCTTCAAAAGAATGAAAACTACCAGTCAGGTGGTACGTGGCAAGCTTTCAAAGGGCGGGTTATGGGGCAAAATACAGGCACTAGAATCCCCAATATGATGTCCGTAATTTTTCAATCAACCACCATTTCTAGTGATTTTAAAGCCAATCAATACAAGCCTTACTGCGACCTGTACATCAACCCCAATGTGACCAATTTTGGCATTATAGATTGGAAATCGTACGAAAAAATTGTTGAAATCGGCTACCAAACTGCCATTGAAGCAATAGATGAACAGTTAAAAACGACACTTGAGTCCTTCAAGTAATCCACACATTTATGAAAAGACGTCTTTGGATATTGGTATTGGTATTGGTATTGGTATTGACACTTGCCCATCCTTTAGCAGCACAAAAAAGCAAAACCGACTCGGCTACGACAAAAAAAAAGGGGTGGCGACTTTTTGGCAACAAAAAAAATAAAGAGTTAGAAGCCGTTTCCAAGGAAAAAGATAAAGTTTCGGCAGAGAAGAAAAAGGTAGAAAACGAAAAGCAATTTTTAGAGTGGAAAAATCAAAATTTGTCCTCTCAAATAGACGCCCTTGATGCGCAAAAAAAGGCATTGGATGTCCAACAACACTTTCTGGATTCGCAGCTTGTTGTCCGCAACCAAAGCCTCAAACTCATGACCGAGACGCAAATGAAAATCCAATTGATGCTCTTGCGGCAAAAACAGCTACTCGACTCCGTTTCGTTTACCAAAGTCATTGACTCCCTCAAAATCAGCGACCAACAGAAAATATTGGCCCAAAAAGAAGACCAACTTCGACGGCAAGAAGCGGAAGTCGAACTTCAACAAAGCCAACGAAATTTACTGATTGTGGTGGTATTAGGGGTTTTGGTAGTAGCTCTTGGCATTTACCGAAGCCTGTTGAATGTCAAAAAATATTCTAAAATTATTGAGGAAGAAAAAAACAAATCGGAATACTTACTGCTCAATATCCTGCCCAAAGAAGTAGCCGATGAGCTCAAGAAAAGCGGTGCCGCCGAAGCAAAACATTACGAAGAAGTAAGCGTATTATTCTCTGATTTTGTGGGCTTTACCTTTTTGGCCGAAAAACTCCCGCCCCAAGAACTGGTTGCCGAGCTGGACTATTGTTTCAAGCGTTTTGACCGAATTATGGGCAACAATAAGATTGAAAAAATAAAAACCATCGGCGATGCCTATATGGCCGCAGGTGGCGTACCCGTGCCCGACTCCGACGCTCACGTGCGCATTGTGCGGGCGGCACTTGAGCTGCAAGAGTTTATCGAAGCCCGAAAACAGCAACGACTCCACGAAAATTTGCCTTTTTTTGAAGCCCGCGTCGGGATTCACACGGGGGAAGTAGTGGCAGGAATTGTGGGGGAAAAGAAATTTGCTTTCGACCTTTGGGGCGATACCGTCAACATTGCGTCTCGCATGGAATCAGCGAGCCTTCCTGGCAAAGTCAATATTTCGGAAGATACCTACGAGCTGGTCAAAGCGCATTTTATTTGCTCCGACCGTGGCAAAAAAGACATCAAAAATCGCGGAGAAAAAGGAATGTATTTCGTTGAAAGGGAGGTTTTGGGAGATTAAAAAAACTTTTTCAACCTTTTACTCCTAAAGCTCGTCTTTATTCAAAAATCAATAATTTTATGAAAAACATTGCCATTCTCATTCTATTCATCGTTGGCCTGTGGCTGCAAAGTTGCAATTTCAAGGAAACTTTTGTGCATCCATTTTCAATCACAGATTCATGGAGATTGACCGAACATCAACGCTATCCTGACAGTAGTTGGAATGCCATTAATGTCAATAATTCGCTAATTGTCCGTTTCAAATTGGATGGAAATATCCAATTTGACAAAGAAGAATCCTATTATGGTTGGATACCTTTTCAAGAAGGGTGGTGCAACCGTGCTGAAAAATATAAATTGAAAGATGGACGTATCTATTTCGGCTTTGGAGAGAGACGTTGTGTTCATATTGTTGCTCCCAATACCCCTCCCTACGGCCACATCCTCAAGTTGACCAAACAAGAATTAGTGATTGAGTGGTGGGGACAATCATGGAAATTTATCCGAATTTAACCCTTATCAGTTGGCAAAATCTCTTCGTCTTCTAAAATTTGTTGCAAACAAAACGTGTAATCCTCGAAAAGTGGAACGCTCTCACTCCAGGCATATACTTCTACGTTTTTGTGGGTACGTATCACCAAAATTTGACGACTTTTTGTCAAAATCCATACGATACCTTCTACCCCAAAAGTCAACAGTTCTTGGGATTTTTGAAGAATATAATCCGCTTCCGTGCCCCCTTCTTCTTCGTTTTCGGCTTTGGCGTCAATTTTCACGTCCACCTCTATGATGAACTTAGGAGGTAGTGAAGTGTAAGTATCCGTCCACGGATGAGGTGATTTTGATTTTTCGCATATAAGAATGTCTCCCGAAAAATTGACATTCTTACGTAAATGCAACCCTACTTCATTGGTAGGCACCCAAAATTGTTTTTTAGGTAAAAGATTTTTTAGAAAATGTACAAGGGCTTGTATCATCAAACCCTGTAAAAAACTACTTCCCATAATTTCTTCTTCCGTTTTGAGCCCAAGCAATACTTTACGATAGCCTTTTCGGTAATAAACCCGACCGCCAAACTCTTCGTAAATAAGGCTTTGAGGAATGGGTTGTGTTGTAGTAGCCATAGCGTTTCTCCTTTTTTGAACTTACGTAAAGTTACAACATTTTTACATTGGCTGGTTACTCAAACGCCGCTCGCAATTCCTCCCTGTCATCGAAATGATGCTTTACACCTTTGATTTCTTGGTAGGTTTCGTGGCCTTTGCCCGCTACCAAAATGATGTCATGCGGCTGGGCCAATGATACCGCGTACCGAATGGCTTCGCGGCGGTCTTCGATGGTTTTGGTTTTCTTAAAGTCAACGGGCGAAACCCCTGCTTGCATTTGTTCCAAAATCGCGAACGGGTCTTCGTTGCGCGGATTATCAGACGTCAGAATCACTTTATTGCTCAATTCGCAGGCAATCCGCGCCATTTCGGGGCGCTTGGTTGCATCGCGATTTCCGCCACAACCCACCACCGTAATCACTTGCTGGTTGCCTTCGCGAAGTTCGTTGATGGTTTCCAACACATTTTGTAAGGCATCGGGTGTATGGGCATAATCCACAATCCCTACCACTTCACTTGGACTTACCACCTGCTCAAAACGACCTGGTGGCGGCGTAACTGCCGACAGCGCCGTCAGCACCTGTTCGGTATCTTCGCCCAACAAAATAGCCGCGCCATATACGCCCAATAAGTTGTAGGCATTGAATTTCCCAATCAGTTTAAACCAAACTTCTTGTCCGTCCACGTCCATTTGAAGCCCAAAAAGGCTATCCGCAATAAGTTTACCTTTGAAGGTGGCAACTGTTTGTAGCGAATAGGTCTCTTTGCGAGCGGCGGTATTTTGCACCATCACCCCCCCACGACGGTCGTCGATATTTACCAACGCAAAGGCCGTTTTAGGCAACTGGTCAAAGAATCCTTTCTTGGCTTTGATGTAGTTATCGAACGTTTTGTGGAAATCAAGGTGATCGTGGGTGATGTTGGTAAAAACTCCTCCCACAAACGTCAACCCTGCGATGCGTTCCTGTGCCACCGCGTGTGAGCTCACTTCCATAAAGCAATATGAACACCCGCGGCGAACCATTTCAGCCAACAACTCATTGATTTTAACCGAATCGGGGGTTGTATGCGTCGAAGGAATAATATCATCATCAATTTGGTTTTGCACCGTCGAAAGTAACCCTACCCGATGCCCCAATTGGCGGAATAGTTTGAACAGCAACGTCACAGACGACGTTTTCCCGTTGGTTCCTGTTACCCCTACTAATTTAAGCTTCGCCGACGGGTTATCATAAAAATTAGAAGCCATTTGTCCCATCGCTCGGGCTGAATCCGCCACCTGAACGTAAGCTATTCCCTCGGCCAAATCGTTGGGTAAGTCTTGGCATAAAATAGCCGCTGCACCCATTTCAATGACTTTCGGAATAAACCCATGCCCATCCACTTGCGTCCCTTTCTGGGCCACAAACAAACTTCCCGAAGTTACGTTTCGGGAATCAAATTCGATGGAACTGATTTCAATATCGGTATTTCCAATTACTGAACTAATCGGAACGCCCGCTAGTAGGTTTTGAAGTGTCTTTGCCATTGTCAATTCAATCTTTGATTAAAAACGAGGATGTGAGCATCCTCAGGGTTGGTTTTGAGAAACCAACTGCACTTGTTATTCACTCTATTACTTAATTACTTAAACAGTGCCCCCATCCCCGTGCTGAATGTTCTTCAGCTCCAGTTTGGTTTCATTGCGTTCAAACGCCATCATTTTATCCAATAATTCGTCAATCGTATCCGCCACCAAGAGCAATGCGCGGTTTTCGGCTTTCAAAAATCCTTCTTGCACCATGTGGTCGATGTGGGCTAATAAATGATTGTAGAAACCGTTGATATTCAATACCCCGACGGGCCCATGAAAAATTTTCAACTGTGTCCACGTCAGAATTTCAAACAGTTCATCGAGGGTTCCGAAACCACCAGGAAGTGCAATGACTCCGTCTGACATGGAAACCATTTTGGCTTTGCGCTCGTGCATTGTATCCACAAAATGAATTTCGGTGAGGGTTTTATGCGCCACTTCTAATTCGGCCAAGAAATTAGGAATAATTCCCGTTACTTTCTGGCCTCCTGCCAATACGCCATCGGCAACGGCTCCCATCAACCCCAAATTCCCCCCTCCATAGACCAGACTTATACCTCGGTTGGCCAACGCACGCCCAGCTTCCTCGGCTGCTTGAAAATACTCAGGTCGCTTGCCCGCGTTTGCCCCACAATACACAACAATTGTCTTCATTCTCGGTTTGTTAATAATTGCTTTGGCCACAAATATCGGGAACGAAATCCACCAATGCTAACGAATATCATTGGTGGGAATCGGGAATCCTCTATTTTTGTTGTGGCTCTTACCAAGATAAATTAGCACATTCACATGAAAGAAATCAAAGCCATCATCGAAGCCTACGATTGCATCGACCGAAGCACCACCAAAGCCGCCCTCGCCACCGTTGTGCGCGTCGAAGGGTCGTCGTATCGTCGTACGGGTGCCCGTATGCTTGTCATGGACGACGGCGTGTGGGTAGGTGGCATCAGCGGGGGATGCTTAGAAGGCGATGCCCTCAAACGGGCACGCCTCGCCATTGCCAAATCGCAAGCGAGTTTAGTGACCTACGACACCACGGAAGACGACCAACATCAAATCGGCGTCGGATTGGGATGCAACGGGGTCATTGACGTTTTATTGACTCCTCTTTCGTTTGAGGACGCTACTAATCCCGTTGAAATTCTCAAAAGCTGCATGAACGAGCGCCGTCAGACGCACATTTTATTGACGGTGATTGGGTTAGAAGACGATTACCAAGGCTTACAAGCAGGAACGATGCTCCGTTATACAGGCCCTGAAAGCATTGCATTTTTAGACAACCCAAGCCTTCAAGCAGAACTTACCCATACCATAGAGGTGTATGCTGAAAAAGGGCGTTCACGTCCCAAGGCGTTTGACCTCCCCGACGGCCGAACGCTTGAATTGTTCATCGAAATTCTTCCCCCCGAAATTCACCTTGTATTGATGGGGCACCAATACGATGTTTTACCATTGGCTCGTCTTACCAAAGAAATTGGTTGGCGGACGACCATCGTTGCCAATCCTCAGAAACTGATGTCTAAATTGCTGGCTGTCACCGATGCGATTGTTACCCCAGCCGATTTTAGCACCATTTTAATCGACGAACACACGGCGATTATTCTCATGTCGCACGATTTTAAGACGGACAAATACAACCTTCCCAAGGTGCTACAAACGGCGGCGAGTTACGTGGGGATGCTGGGTCCGAAAGTCCGTTCTGAAAAAATCCTTAAAGAACTTTCTGAAGAAGGGATTGTTATTTCAACAGCCGAAAGCGAACGAATTCACGCCCCCGTAGGTTTGGACATAGGCGCTATTTCGCCCGAAGAAATTGCTTTGTCGATTTTAGCCGAGATACGGGCCGTTTTTTCCCTGCGTACGGGAGAAGCCTTGCGCCTTCGCACAACCCCTATTCACGAACGCGACTGATTTATTTACCATGGAATTGACCTCTGTAAACGATGCCACGCGCATTATTTTAGAAAATACCCTCGACTACGGTACCGAGGCCGTTGCCTTTACTTGCGCCTACCGCCGAGTATTGGCCGAACCGCTCGTAGCCGACCGCGATTTTCCTCCTTTCGACCGCGTGACAATGGACGGAATTGCGATTCAATGGCAAAGTTATCAAAATGGTCAGCGTACTTTTCGGATTGAAAGTACCCAAACTGCGGGCGACGTACAGCATACGCTCCAAGACGCTGCCGCTTGTATCGAGGTAATGACGGGGGCATCGCTTCCCATTAATACCGACACGGTCATCAAATACGAAGACGTGATCATCGACAACGGAGTAGCCCAGCTTACATTTACCGTTCGCGAGAAACAAAATGTCCACTTTCGGGGCGAAGACCGCATGGCGGGTACTGCTATTGTTCCCGCAGGCACGTTGTTGGGGCCGCCCGAAATCGCCATTGCTGCCAGCGTTGGCGCCACGGAAGTGATGGTAAAAAAACTGCCGTCGGTCGTGATTATTACTTCGGGCGATGAGCTGGTGCCAGTAGAGGCCACCCCACTCCCTCACCAGATTCGGAGTTCAAATGTTCACTGCATCGCCACTTTGCTCAAACCGTACCGAATAGAGGTAGATTTTATTCACATTCCCGACGATTTGGCAACGACGCAGCAGGCCATTCAACAAGCCCTACAACAATACGACGTCCTCATTTTGTGCGGTGGGGTATCGCAAGGAAAAAAAGATTTTATTCCCAAAGCCCTTCAAGCCGAAGGGGTGCAGAAGTATTTTCATAAACTGAGCCAGCAACCAGGAAAACCGTTCTGGTTTGGGCGAAAAGACCGTAACGTTGTCTTTGCTTTGCCAGGAAACCCCGTTTCTTCCTTCCTGTGCGCGCGTCGGTATTTTATCCCGTGGCTACGACAGTCGTTGGGACTGGTGGCTTTCGACCACACCTACGCGGCCTTGAGTGCCGACTATGTTTATACATCTCCATTGACTTATTTTTTGCAAGTTCAACTATACCAAGAGAATGCCACATTGATGGCTCGTCCAGTGATGGGGCATGGCTCAGGAGATTTTGCCAATTTGGTTGAAAATCAAGGGTTTTTAGAGCTACCCAAGGAGCAAACCGAGTTCAAAAAGGGAGACATATTTCCACTTTGGCGGTACGATACCCTGTAATATCCTTTTTGAATATGCCTAATAAATAGCGGGAAAATACCGTTTGATAAATTCATCGAAAAAAAAACTCCCAAAAAGTTGAATGAGCCCAAAGGTTCGTCGTAAATTGTACCACGAAAAGCTCCAAACATAGCGATTTAATGGGCTACGATACTCTCTTAAATTTTTGTATTTTTTTTCTTGATTTTTAAAAAGTGAATGCCCTAACCAAGAGACTCGTAACCTGCTAATAGCAAATTCGTTACTAATTTCTGAACACTATACGACGGCATAAAAAGTGAACCGACATCATTTTTTTTGATTAGGGTCACTCATAAAACGTTTGTAATTTCGCAAAACCAATGACAAGCTATTTGCCCTTTCAGGTGCTCTTTTGGGCACGTGCAAAAGTGAATTGTGCTTTTCAAACCAAAATCAGTACAAAACAGACAAGCACCCCAATAAAAATACGAAGTACCTATGTATGTTGTTAAACGCGATGGCCGCCGTGAATCGGTCAAATTTGATAAAATCACTTCCCGCATAGAGAAGTTGTGCTACGGACTGGAAGCTGCTTACGTTCAGCCAATTGAAGTAGCTAAAAAAGTCGTATCTGGTATTTATGATGGCGTAACTACTGCTGAGTTGGACGTATTGGCTGCTGAGACAGCCGCTTCTATGACGACTAAGCACCCCGATTATGCCATCTTGGCCGCGCGTATTGCTATTTCCAATTTGCACAAAAACACGCTGAAGTCGTTCTCGGCAACGATGAAGCAACTTTATACTTATACCGACCCCAAAACGGGCGAAAATGCTTCGTTAATTTCGAAAGAAGCCTATGACGTGATTCGCAAACACGCCGCGTTGCTCGACTCAACCATTATTTACGACCGCGACTACGGCTACGACTACTTTGGGTATAAAACGCTTGAAAAATCATACCTTTTGAAGGTAAACGGCAAAATCGCTGAGCGCCCTCAACACATGTTGATGCGCGTAGCGGTAGGGATTCACTTAGAGGATTTAGATTCGGTGATTGAAACCTACAACTTGCTTTCTGAAAGATGGTTTACGCACGCCACTCCTACGCTTTTCAACGCAGGAACGCCGAAGCCACAGATGTCGAGTTGCTTCTTGTTGACAATGAAAGAAGATAGCATTGCGGGTATCTACGACACCCTCAAGCAGTGCGCTCTTATTTCGCAATCCGCAGGGGGAATTGGGGTAAGTATCCACAATATTCGCGCAAAAGGCAGCTACATCAAAGGAACAAATGGTAACTCCAACGGTATCGTGCCAATGTTGCGCGTATTCAACGACACTGCCCGTTACGTTGACCAAGGCGGTGGTAAGCGTAAAGGTTCGTTTGCGATTTATTTGGAGCCTTGGCACGCCGATATTTTTGATTTCTTAGAATTGAAGAAAAACCACGGGAAAGAAGAACTCCGCGCCCGCGATTTGTTCTATGCCATGTGGATTCCTGACTTATTCATGAAGCGCGTAGAAGCCAATGACTCATGGTCGTTGCTTTGCCCTCACGAATGCCCAGGATTAGCCGATACGTATGGCGACGAGTTTGAAGCGTTATATACCCAATACGAGCGCGATGGCAAAGCCCGCAAAACGGTAAAAGCCCAAGACCTTTGGTTTGCAATTATGGAGTCGCAAATCGAGACAGGGACGCCGTACATGCTTTATAAAGACCACGCCAACCGCAAGTCGAACCAAAAGAACTTGGGAACCATCAAGTCGTCGAACTTGTGTACCGAAATCATGGAATTCACCTCTCCAGACGAAGTAGCGGTTTGTAACTTGGCATCGATTTCATTGCCTAAGTTTGTAGAACAAGGCACGGATGGTTTCTTGCATTTCAACCATGAGAAGTTGTTTGAAATCACGAAAGTGGTGACCCGCAACCTCAATAAAATCATTGACCTTAACTACTATCCTATCCCAGAAGCCGAACGCAGCAACAAACGCCACCGTCCTATCGGAATTGGTATCCAAGGGTTGGCCGATGCGTTCTTGTTGATGCGTATGCCGTTTGAGTCCGAAGAAGCGCGCCGCCTCAACGAAGATATTCACGAAACGATTTATCACGGCTCATTGATCGCTTCGATGGAGTTGGCTCAAAAAGACGGTGCTTATGAAACGTGGAAAGGCTCACCAATCTCTGAAGGTACGTTCCAATTTGATATGTGGAACGTAACGCCTAAGAGTGGTCGTTGGAACTGGGAACAGCTTCGCAAAGATGTCGTGAAACACGGTGTTCGCAACTCACTTTTGTTGGCACCTATGCCAACGGCTTCTACCAGCCAAATTTTGGGTAACAACGAATGTTTTGAACCATTTACTTCTAACCTCTACGTTCGTCGTGTATTGTCGGGTGAGTTTGTGGTTGTTAATAAATACCTCCTCAAAGACCTCGTAAAAGAGGGTTTGTGGAACGATTCGATGAAGAACAAGTTGATGATGCACAACGGTTCGGTTCAAAAAATCGCCGAAATCCCACAACACCTCAAAGACCTTTACAAAACGGCTTGGGAAATTAAACAAAAGACGATTGTGGACATGGCCGCCGACCGTGGTGCGTACATTTGTCAGTCGCAGTCGTTGAATATTTTCATGGAGAATGCCAACTACGGCAAACTTACGTCGATGCACTTCTACGCGTGGAAGAAAGGTTTGAAAACAGGTATGTATTACCTCCGTACCCAAGCTGCCGTTGACGCCGTGAAGTTTACGGTTGAAAAACACGTAGAAGCGGTCTTGGAACCTGTTACGACGAAAGTTTCTGAAAAAGACCTCAATTACGAGAAATACGCGCAAGAGCACGCTCCTCAGGTAGCGCCAAAAGAAGATACCCAATATCCTCTTAACTCACCTAAGGATAATTAATCTTTCGCTTTCTACTTACCCCTTGCAAGCCCGAACCTTTGTGTTCGGGCTATTTTTTGTGCTGTGTATTTCAGGGTATGAGTACCCTGAGGCACGACCCGTGAGGAGGGATACTCATATCACAACAACTAAGCAAACTTGTCAGTCCTCAGGGTATGAGTACCCTGAGACACGATGCGAGTACCCTGAGGCACAGCGCGTGAGGAGGGATACTCATATCCCGACTAAGCAAATATAATAGTCCTCAGGGTATGAGTACCCTGAGACACAATATGGGCGTTCCAACGTTATGCTCCTTTTTTGCGTCTTCCCAAAAACTAGACTCACCTCCTCCATGAACCGTTTTCTATCGTTCGGAATTGCTGCTGCAATTGTATGTTTAATGACTGCATGCCCCAATGGTCTTTTTAATGACCGCAATGGAAAATTTCTTTCCCAGCCCGTCAATTTGGAAGCCTTTAATTCTGAATTTGACGATTATAATTCTGCGTTGCCAATCAATCGCTACGGCAATGGTTATCTTATTTTTTCCTCAAAACGTGACCGTAAAGAGCTTTTTAACCTTGTCACTAAACCTTTTGAGTTAGAATACGACGACAAAACCAACGTACTCAACGCTAAAGCCAGCATTCAATACAACCTCGACATTGCCAAAGACGAACCTTACTACCAGCTTTTAGTACGGAAGGCCAATCAATCGTGCAATGTGCTAGGGCCAGTGGTTTATTCATTCGACCGACAAATTATCAACAGCGGAAGTAGTCGCCATGAGGGTAAATTTTTGTTGCTTTATGCCGACGATTCATCGGGGGATTTACAAATTAAATTTGTTCACAATTTCAACGATAAAAACACGGCTGAAGGCCCTTTTGAAGTGGCATGGCTCAACAGCACGAGCGATGATGCCTATCCTACCTTCAATTCAGATTTTAGCAAAGTCTATTTTTGCTCAAACCGTGAAGGGAATTTTGACATTTTTGAGGCCGATTTGCCCAACGACAAAACCCAACTTTTGTCCACCTTATTAGCCAGGGCAATTCTGCCTGTCAAGAAAAACACGCAGCTTTCTTCACCCGCCGACGACAAATGTCCACACTTTGCAACAAGCTATTGGAGCAATACGCTGTACTTTACATCCAATCGTTCGGGTGGTTTGGGAGGTTTTGATATTTATTCTGCTCAACTCACCAACGGAACGTGGTCACAACCCGAAAACATGGGAAGTCGCGTCAATACTTCTTACGACGAGTACCGCCCAATAACCCTTCCCAACTACGATTTCAACTATCATTTAGGGGTATTTTCATCCAACCGTCCCCAAGGTAAAGGTGGCTTTGATTTGTACATGGTAGGATTTTTGACGGGGGAAGAAACGCGGCCTAAATAGGCAACTTTCGCGGTTTTGATACCGCAAGATAAAGGATGCAAGATTGATTGGTCAAAATCATTACATTTGTGGGTTAACCAATCTTTTTTGCTCATTTTTAACTCTTGCATCATTCCGTGAAAAAACACCTCGCTTGGCTCTGCCTGCTGCTGTTTTTAGTGTTAGAAGGTTGCAAATCATCCAAAAAACCGCGTACCACGCCTCGTGATTTTGGCCCAATGGGAATGAAACGCGAAATGCGGGCGGTTTGGATTGCAACGGTCGATAACATTGATTGGCCCAGCCGCAAAAACCTTCCTCCCGCTGAACAACGGGAGGAGTTTATTCGGCTCATTGAAACACACAAACGGATGGGTATCAACGCGGTTTTTGTGCAAGTACGGGCGGCAGCCGATGCGTTTTATGCCCGTGGCGAAGAACCTTGGTCTGAATGGCTAACGGGAAAACAGGGCAAAGCTCCCGAGCCTTTTTACGACCCCCTCGATTTTATGATTGAAGAATGCCACCGTCGGGGCATTGAATTTCATGCGTGGCTCAATCTCAACCGCACGGCTCACCGAGCAAGTAAGAGTATTTCCAACGATAACATTGGCCGCAAGCGTCCTGAATGGGTCTTTGACTACGATGGCTATAAGCTATTCAACTTTGGGCTCCCTGAAGTTAGGGATTATATTACGTCGGTAACGACCAACATTGTCCACGAATACGACGTGGACGGCATTCATTTTGACGACTATTTTTACCCTTATACCGTCACTGGCCAAACGCTCAAAGACGAAGAAGCCTACCAACAATACGGCAGTCGGTTTCGCAACAAAAACGACTGGCGCCGCGACAACGTTGATAAACTTATCAAACAAATCAGCGATGCGATTACAGCCGAAAAACCGTACGTTAAGTTTGGGGTAAGCCCATTTGGGGTGTGGAGAAATCGGAAAGATGACCCTTCGGGCTCGGCAACGGAAGCTGGGCAAACATCCTACGATAATCTGTATGCTGATACAAAAAAATGGATGAAAGCGGGCTGGATTGATTACCTTGTTCCTCAGATTTATTTTTCTACAAAGTTTGACAAAGTACCCTTTAAAATCCTGACTTCTTGGTGGTTGCCTTATACCTACGGTCGCCATTTATACATTGGTCAAGGCCCGTATCGGATTGGTACCGAGGACAAGGATAGAACTTGGGCAAATCCATCTGAGTTGCCAAACCAAATGCGGTTTATTCGCCTCAACCCCGAAATTTTGGGAAGCGTTTTCTTTAGTTCAAAGTCATTGATTGGAAACAAACTAGGACACGCCGATTCCTTGCGTACCAATTTCTACAAAGAACCCGCGTTTCCGCCTACCATGCCGTGGAAAGACCATACGGCACCTTTGACTCCCAAGAATTTACAGGTAAAAGATACCCGCGACGGCGTCGAACTGCGCTGGGCGGCCTCTGAAGCAGCCCGCGATGGTAGTCTTGCTCACTACTATGCCGTCTATCGCTATTCCGACAGTGAAGCTCCTCGCCTATTGGCAGGCTGCTATGAAGGTCAAACGCGCGCGCTTGATAAAAGTGCCAAACGTGGCAGACGCTATACCTACGCTGTTACGGCCCTCGACCGCCTTCACAACGAAAGTGAGCCTGTGTTAGCGACGGTCTATGCTCGTTTGGCGCGGAAATAAATGCTTACGCACTGTTAATCGTTATCTGTTAACCGTTAATTATACTGATTACTAGCTACTTAAAGAAGATTTTTGAAGTTTTTTATAGACATTCCAAGTTTCAAAAACTTGGAATGTCTAACTGTCTTTGAAACTTGGAATGTCAGCGTTTTTCTAGCTTTACTTTCCAATTAGGGCCACTTTTTACACCGTATTTGGTAGAAAAATCACCCATATTGACGGCAAAAGAAAAATTCATCAAGCTATTCAAATAACAAAGATTTTGTCCTTCGGGCACTTCACCGAAGGTATTGGCAAAAGGCATTTCACCACGAAACACTTCTTTGTCGCCCTCCCAAACCGTCACCATTACCTTTTTACCCGCCGTTAAACCCCAATTTTTCACCATTTCAGCGGGGATATTTGTCCAAACGTTACCGTACTGAACGTCCAAAATTGGGATAGTTCCAACAATGGCATTTCCCTCTAAAACTGCTTTTTGGTACGGAATTCGAACCACTTCGTTGGGCAAACGCGTCCCTACTTGCGCCAGCGTAATGACACCCGCGGCCAACCGCGCCGCTGTAAACGCATATACGTCACGTCCGTGAAAGGTGTAAGAGCCTTGCGAATTACGTCTTCGATTGATGGCTTCGTCAATCTCTCTTACTTCTTGAATCCCCATCGACTCGGCTACCAAAGAAAAGCTCCCGTTGTTGGGTCCCACAAAAAAATGCCCGCTCTTGGTTTTTAGCACCACCGATTTGCGGTCGGTTCCCACGCCTGGGTCCACCACCGACACAAACACCGTTCCTTTAGGCCAGTAGGTTGCCGTTTGTTGGAGGCGATAAGCGGCTTCCCAAATGTTATACGCAGGAATTTCGTGGGTCAAATCAAACAGCCGTAGTGCGGGGTTCACGCCCATGGCCACGCCCTTCATGGCCGATACAGCCCCGTCTTTCAAGCCAAAATCCGTTTGAAAAACCACTGTTTTGGGTTGGGCATACAGGGTGGTGGCAAAAATCCATGCCGTGATTGCAGTAATGAGTTTTTTCATTAGAAACCTATATTTACAGAACTGATTCTACGGGAAAGATACGTACAGAAGGCGGAGTTTCAGTAAATTCTTTAAAAGAGTTTGTACTAACTATCCCATCTATTCCTGCAATATCAAACCCTCGGCTAAAGATACCATGACTAACCACCAATAGTACTTTTCCTGCATTTCGGCTTTTTAAAAGTGCGGCTAGTCCCGCAAAAGTGCCGCCACCGTCACAAATATCATCAATGATAAAACAAGGTCGTTGGCCAAAATCTTCTTCAAACGTCTTAAAACCTGACAATTGTCCCGTTTTTACGTCCCTAAATTTGATACATTCCGCCACTCGCTCCGCACCTATCGACGCTGCAATTTTATAGACCTTTTTTAATGCACCTGAATCGGGCGAAACCAAATAATAACCGTCGGTATTGGTAAGATTGGGAAACGCTTCCATTGCCTTTTTTACCAACGTTACATTTGAAATCGCCACCGAACGATGGACAAGAGCCGTGGCAACGTCGGAATGCGGGTCAAAAATGCGGACTTTACGAAATTGTCCTGCATTGAGCATATCAGCCACAATTTTGAGCGAAAACGGCTCTCCTTCCGTCATAACTCGGTCCATACGAGCTGCCAATAAATAAGATATCGTCACATCTACTGTCTCGACGCCTGCATAATCAAGGGCATTTTTGGCGGCAAGGCAGAGAAATACATCATTCATGGTCGATAAACGTGTCAAAATATGCACGTGCTTGGTGTTGGCGGGAAGAGCCTCCAATTGAAGGTGCGGCTGTCCGTCGGGAAAAGTAAAGCTTTTGAAAGCTATTTCGCTTTTTTGTGGCGTAATTAAGTTAAGGTTCATTTGAGTTTCGTTTTTTTGAACCATATAAGACATATAAGGGCATATAAGAACAAAAACTTATAATCTCTTATATGACTTATATGGTTTAAAATGTGGGTTTAAAGCTGTTGTTGCACCCGTGTTCGTATCTCCGACAGTGTCCAATCAATGGTAAGTTTTCCATCCAAAAAGACCGTTTTAAGCTCACCTTCGGCTTCTTCCTCCCACGTACATTGATCTTGCAATACGTACTTGCCCGTAACAGCATCCCGATGCACCGCCATCAACCCTTTGGCCGATTTTTTAGTCCCATCGTCCGTTTTAGGGTCTTTGAAAATATCACGCCCCTCACCATCTACTTCACCGTAAGTCGCCTTCATGGCAAAACCAAATGTGTCACGTGTCACGTATTCGTAGGTGTATGAACCTATTCCGAGCACCACGTTATAACTAGCAAATCCTTTTTGTTTGAGTCCTTCTAAAATGGATAGCTGCCGCGCAGGCGTAATGCTATCTCCGTAAATAAGGCCAATATGCGCATCCAGTAATTTAAAACCCTGAGGCGTAACGCTCCCCCCAAACGTTTCCCACATGCACGCTATCGCCCCTTTGTATTCGGGTGAACCAACGGGCGCGGCAGGGTCGCCAACGATAATTTTCACAGGATCACCGCTATCAGGACGAATAACCACTTTGCCATCGCGGGCCAAAATTTGGTGTTTGAGTTGAGGTAAAAACTCCGTAATCACTTGCCAAAAATCCCACGTATCGCTCACGATAGAAACAATTCCCGCGGGATATACCTCCGTAATTAGTCGCTCAAAGGTCTCTATTTCACCGTCTTTTGTCCCCATACACATTACGCTATGCTCCGTAGCAGGCACCGAACCACCAATCAGCTCGGTTTCACAATCTGCGTTATAGTAATTTTCCAAGAAATCAATGGCAGGAATGGTATCGGTTCCCGTAAAACTCAGCAGGTGTCCCGCACCACTCATCACCGCATCTTCAATACCCGACATTCCTCTAAAACTGAAGTCGTGGCCTTGCCAAGGCACAAAACTAAGGTCATCCCCCACGGTTTCGCGGGCATAATTGGTAAAGGTTTGGAAGTATTCAAATGCCGTTGTAGCCGAAGTGCTTGGTTTCCATAAAATGGTACTCATCAAGGTTTCGAGCATGTTGGTCAACCAAAAAAAATCAGGTTTTGTATTGCGAATCGTCAGAACAGGCACGCGCATTGGAACAAGACTACCTTCGGCCAACGCCTTGATTTCGAGTGGCAAGTACCCCAAATCATGCAGTGCTTCTACGTGGTCGTATGGAATACAATCTTTTCCCAAATAGTTATCAATACGACGCTTGTATTGTTGGATAACTTCGGCTTTGGGACGTCGAAAGAAATTTTCATCAAACTGGCGAATGAGGTATTCTTTGATAAAATACTGCAACCCAAAAAATACAATTTCATTCTGTTCTGGGTTTCGTGATTTACGAGGCGTAAAGTTAGAATACACCAAAGTTGTCCCGTCGGGATATTGGAATTTGTGTCCTACTTTGTAACCGTCTTTTAGTAAAATGGGAAGTGTTTTCATGGCAACTGTAAACGTATCTATTTAATTTTCAAGGAATAAACTCAAACAATTCAGCAGGACGACTTTTTAGTCCTTCTCGGCGCTCGCCTGTGCTTCGCAATAAGCCCGAAGCCATCATGCGTTTGTGAAAATTGCGACGGTCGAGGCTTTCACCCAAAATACATTCGTGCAACGCCTGCAATTCGCTCATTGTAAACTGGGTATTCAGCAATTCAAAACCAATGGGTTGGTACTGAATTTTGGCAGCTAAACGCGCCTGTGCCACCTGAGCGATGTGCTCGTGGTCAAACCCAAGCGGAGGGAGTAGCTTCCAATGAAACCACCGCAGCTCATTTGCCATTTGCCCAACCATCAATTGGTATTTTGCTGGGTTGACCAACGCGTAATAAGCCACCGAAAGCACCCGACCTCTTGGGTCACGCGAAAGCCCTCCAAAGGTGTATAATTGCTCTAAAAATAGATTTTCAATCCCCGTTTTGTCCTTCAAAATCCGTTGTGCTGCCTCTTCAAACGTTTCTTCCAAGCGTAAAAAGCCGCCTGGCAACGTCCATTGATTGGCAAATGGTTCATCTCGACGATTGAGCAACAAAATTGAAAGCTGTTCGCCATCGTAACCAAATACAACGCAGTCGATAGTAACCGAAGGGCGGGGATATAGTAATAGTTCGTCTTGCATTTGCTTTGCGTATTAACGACACAAAGTAAATTATTCCACTTCAAACCTGCAAAATATTTTGCGTATTTATTACACGAAGTTATTTAACGGTCCACCCAAAAGCGCTAAAGCAAGGAAAAAAGAGGTTCTTTTGATACATACCCAACAGAATTAATCCATTGATTTTCAAACTCTTTCAAATAAGAAACTACCTCTAAAAGCGACTGTTTACCCCGCACAAAATCAATCAACAATTCGTCCCCTACCAAAATCTCCAACGCCGTACGAGGATTTCCTTTTTCGTAAGAGCCTATTCGCCAAAGATTTGGAATGTGTTCGTTAAAGGCGCGTAGCAGCAGCAATGAACTCAGCAATGAATGGTTTTTTGCTTGCGTAGAAAGGTGTATTTGAAAACCTCCGCAGAGTTCATTGGCATATTTATGGAAAGTGGGGATAAACTGGAGTGGTCGCAACACGTAATTGAACCAATCGTATTCTTTGCTTAGGTGTTCAACCTCGTGTTTGATGTGATGCAGGGTTTCCCAACGCAAAAAAGGTGCTCCCACTATTTCAAAAGGACGGGTTGTGCCTCGCCCTTCGCTCAAAATCGTGGCTTCAAACAAGCATTGGCCGCTGTAAAGCTCGGCGGTTTGTAACGAAGGGAAATTGGGAGAAGGGTAAATTTGCATAAAATAGTCGGGAGACGACCCCATAAGCACCTGTAAGTCAAACGCTCCTCCATAAAATTCTTTTAACCAAAATGCGATTTCACCCAACGTCAGGCCGTGACGGTGCGGCAGTCCCTCGTGCCCAATAAAAGACGCGTACGTAGTCGAAATGGGTGAGCCTTCCACTTGGCGACCTGCGGGATTGGGGTGGTCTATCACCCACACACGCGGCGAACGTTGGCAACGGGCAATTGTTTCAAACAAATACGCAATGGTGGTCAAATACGTAAAATACCTACACCCAACGTCCTGAATATCAATCAGAATATCGTCTAATTCTTCCACCTTTTCAGGGGAAGCTTTCAGGCTCTGTTCGTCGTGCCCATACAACGAAACGCAATTCACGCCTTCCCAAAAATGATAGATTTCCGCATTTTCCAGTGCTTCTTGGTCCTGTAGTTCAGAAAAAAGGCCGTGTTCGGGCACAAAAACCGTTTTCAGTACTTTTTCTTTAGCCAACCAATCCATCAAATACATTTTTTCTTCAAACAAAAAGGCCGTTTGGTTGCACAAAAGCCCTACGTTTCGGTGGGTGGTTTTGAGGGTATCAATGAGCGCACGTAACGAATAAGGGCGTATCATAAAAACAAATCAAGGATAGTAAGTTGGCAAATTAGCAGAATGTTTGTTTGAAATAAACCCTAAAAATTGATTTATGTCAAGTTTTTTAAAGAATTGATTGGAGACTTTTGTCTCACAAAATCAACCAATTAACAAAACCATGAACACTTCAGAACAACTTCGTTACGCCAACTTCTTTCGTGTTTTTGCCCGTTATACACTCCTCATTATCACCTTACTTACCCTTGTATTTGCCCTGCTTTCAGGAGCCGAAACCTACGGAGGTGGGTGGCAAGGGATCATCAAAAATAGCCCTAACGCCTTACCATGGGCTGGGTTATTGCTTCTTTTGGCTATTGCTTGGAAATGGGAGCTTATCGGCGGAAGTATCATCACTTTCTTTGGACTATTTTCCATTTATATGTTCAACATTGGGAGGAATCACTTTTACTGGAGTACTTTATTGTTAACCCTTTTTATTACCCTGCTGGGAGGGTGTTTCTTAGCAAGTGGCATCATTCGCCGAGCTGCCCACTCATAGATATAACAGAATCGGTTATCTTCGCGGAGTTTTGTTCCTTTTTTATTCCCATGCACTACTCCCAAATCATTAACGAACTCGCCGAAGACCGCGAACAGTACTTCAACGCCGTCAGCCCACCGATTGTCCAAACCAGCAATTTTGCCTTCAACGACTTTGCCTCATTACGCAGTGCTTTTGAAGACGAAATGTCGGACTACCTTTATACACGAGGCATGAACCCTACGGTGGATATTCTCCGTAAAAAATTGGCCGCCCTCGACGAGGCCGAAGATGCCCTTGTGCTCAACAGCGGAGCCTCAGCTATCTTTTGCGCCGTTATGTCCAACGTCCAAGCGGGCGACCACATCGTTAGTGTTCAGAAACCCTATACCTGGGCGTGGAAACTGTTTGACAACGTACTGACTCGCTACAACGTAAGCACCACTTACATCGACGGGACACGTATTGAACATTTTGAGGCAGCCCTTCAGCCCAACACCAAAGTCATCTACCTCGAATCTCCCAACAGTCTCACCTTTGAGCTTCAAGACATTGAGGCCGTGGCGAAGTTGGCCAAATCGCGGGGCATCATTACCATCATCGACAATAGCTATTGCACCCCTATTTTCCAAAAACCGCACCGCTTCGGCATTGACCTTTGTCTGCAGTCAGCCACCAAATACATTGGCGGACACTCAGACACCGTGGCGGGTGTGCTCACGGGCAGCAAAGCCATGATAAAACAGGTTTTTGACCGTGAAGCCCACAATACAGGGGCTTTTGTGTCGCCTTTCAATGCGTGGTTGCTGTTGAGGGGCTTGCGCACGTTACCGATTCGCCTCAAACAAAGCGCCGAAAGCACTCAAAAAGTACTGTCTTTCTTCAAAACTCACCCCAAAATTGAGAAAGTCTATTTTCCACTTGACCCCGATTTTCCTCAATACGAGCTTGCTAAACAACAAATGACGGGCGCAAGTGGCTTGATCACCGTGGCCATTAAAGCCGAATCGCACGCCCAAATCGAGCGCTTCACCTTTGACCTCAAGCACTTTTTGTTGGCCGTAAGCTGGGGCGGGCACGAATCGCTGGTATTGCCCAAGTGCGCAGGGTTACACCCCGATGACTTTGACCCTCATGAGCAAGAACACCGATTGATACGATTTTATATTGGGCTAGAAGAGGCAGACTTTCTCATTGAAGATTTGGCTCAGGCATTAGACAAATTGTAGGCACATCGGTTTTTCTATACATAACAGTACAGGAGGGTTGCGCCCAAAGATTCTTTTTGGTTTGTTATCTTTTATTTCTTACCCAAGACACACATGGAAAAAGTTGCTTTTTTAATGAAACTAAAGCCTGGTTTTGAGGCTGAGTATAAAAAACGCCACGACGAAATCTGGCCCGAACTCTCCGCAGTGCTCACCGAGGCGGGGGTTTATGATTATTCGATTTATTTGGACCGTGCTACAGGCATTTTATTTGCGGTTCAAAAACGTACCGAAAACAACACCGCCGACGACCTACCTAACCACCCTATCGTCAAAAAATGGTGGGCATACATGGCCGACATCATGGACACTAACGCCGATAACTCACCCGTGAGTACGTCGATTGACTGTGTCTTTCACATGGATTAATCTTGATTTTTAAACCCTATTTACATGAACACTCCTCAAGAAACGTTTAATCGCCGCGAGTTTATTCAGAAATCTTCGTTGGCAACGGCAGGAATGCTCGCTTCTTCGACCTTGTTTGCCAATGCAACCCCCAGCGCCAAACGCAAAGTAGCGATGGTCGGAACGGGCCACCGTGGAACGAGTATGTGGGGCATACCTGTGGTAAAAGAATTTGGCGACGTCATCGAATTTGTAGGCCTGTGCGACATTAACCCTGGCCGCGCCGAAACAGCCCGCAAAATGCTCAACGTCACTTGCCCGCTTTATACTGACTTTGAGAAAATGATGGCCGAAACCAAGCCTGATATTCTCATCGTAACGACGGTCGATGCCACGCACGATAAGTTCATTGTGAGAGGAATGGAACTGGGGGCGGACATCGTCACCGAAAAGCCCATGACCACCGACGAAGCCAAGTGTCAGGCCATTTTGGACGCCGAAAAGCGTACGGGTAAAAAAGTAACGGTTACGTTCAACTACCGTTATTCGCCACACCGCCAAAAAATCTACGAACTCCTCCGCGAAGGAGCCATCGGAACTGTTACTTCCGTTGATTTTCACTGGTATTTGGACGTTCGCCACGGAGCAGACTACTTCCGCCGTTGGCACCGCCTCAAAGAAAACAGCGGTTCGTTATGGGTACACAAAGCCAGTCACCATTTCGACCTGCTCAACTGGTGGTTGGAATCAGAACCTGAGAGCGTTTTTGCGCAAGGTTCACTGGAGCATTACGGTAAAAATGGAGCACTTAGAGGCAACAATTGCCGCAGTTGTGCCCACAAAAACGAATGTAAGTTTTATTGGGACGTGACGAAAGACAAACGTCTCGTTTCTCTATATGTCGATAATGAAAAACACGATGGCTACTTACGCGACGGCTGTGTTTTCAAGGAAGACATCAATATTTTTGATAAAATGGCGGCCACCATT
This sequence comes from Runella sp. R5_40, assembly GCF_057652295.1. NCBI lineage: Bacteria > Pseudomonadati > Bacteroidota > Cytophagia > Cytophagales > Spirosomataceae > Runella > Runella sp. R5_40. The sequence goes on from NZ_JBYFCH010000001.1 coordinate 826,341, forward strand.
CATTATGCCAACGGCGTAAACGTGAGTTATTCACTGACCACTTATTCGCCCTATGAAGGCTACCGCATTGCTTTCAACGGGACCAAAGGCCGTTTGGAGGCTTGGATTAAAGAATCAGGCAAAATGACAATTGAGCCCTACGATGAGTTGATGTTGTCGAAAAACTTTGGCGATGTCGAATACATCAAAATTCCTCAAGCCGAAGGACACGGGGGAGGTGATGCTCGCTTGCGAGATAAAATTTTCCGCAACCCGAATGCGCCCGATACCTACCGCCAATCGGCAGGTAGCCGCGACGGCGCCATGGCGATTTTGGTCGGAATCGGTGCTCGGAAAAGCATTCAAACGGGTCAGCCCGTCAAAATTTCAGACCTTACCGACTTGAAGCCCAAAGCGGTGAAGGCTTAGAGTCGATGGTTTACGGTTTTAAATGCAGAATGAATCATAATAGTGAGTCGGGTTGCTTACAACCCGACATTTTTATTACCCCTACCAAAGCTTATTCAATTTTTAAACCCAAAACCTCAAACCCAAAACCTTAAACACCCTACTTCCCATTCAACTCCCAATCATAATCTAAGTAAGACACGGGGGTATTGGCCTCAATTTTCACGGTCGAATATTTATTTACCCACTCCACTATCGGCATTTTTTTGGTAAAATCGCCGCCGTACCACGTCAAAATCTTCGATAGTTCCGCTTTGTCTTTGCGGATATTATTCTTCGACTTATCATTCATAAAATCTCGTCCTTGCTCGTCCAATTGCTTGTTGAGTTGGTCGGCCGTAAACGCCTCATTACGCAGCGGTGGGCACGATTTGGCCGCACACACCAAGGCAAAATGAATACGTGGCTCGTCAAATTTTTTGCGAATAATCCCGTGTTCTATGTCGTTCAGGTTCATTTTTTTTCCGCCAATGACGATAAAATTGACCGTCCACGCATCGCTCACAAACGGGATTTTAATTTTAGAGCCAATGTCTTTGATAGTAGAAATCCCAGGGTAATGGTCAAGGATAAGCTGAACTGTAAAGGCATTGTACGCATTTATCCAGTACGCCAACTGCTCCTCTTTCGTCCATTTATTATTAGGAGCGCTGGCACTGAGCATATCCAAGTACTTTTTTAGCTCGTCATAATCCTTTTTAAACGCCGTATAATTGACAAATCCTTTGTCATTTACGTGTTTTTTGAGAAGTTTGTCCCACGCCGAATGATCCACGGGAGCGGCCGTTGAGGTTGGCGTAGCGGTACAACTACCAAATAGCCCCACGACAAAAAACAGAACAAAAGCGAAACTGCGCATAATTTTCGATGGTTTTATCCTACAAACGTAAATCTCTGAAAAACGGTTTTTACTATCGTCCAAACGCGCTAACTATTTTTAGAATCAAATGAATCTTGACTTAACCCACAAAACTGCCATTGTCTGCGGAAGTACCCAAGGTATTGGACGTGCGTCGGCCGTCGAACTTGCCCTTTTGGGGGCGAATGTCACGCTTATGGCCCGCAACGAAGCCTCATTACAAGCAACTTTAGCGGCACTTGACACCAGCAAAGGACAAACTCACCGCTACCTTGTCGCCGATTTTGCCAGTAGTAGTTCGGTAAAAAACGCCATCGACGCCTATTTAGCCGAATTTCCTGAAGTACATATTTTGGTCAACAATACAGGTGGCCCGACGGGAGGCCCCATCATCGACGCTGCCCCCGAGCAGTTTTTGGCTACCTTTGAAATGCACCTCGTCAACAACCAACTTTTGGCGCAGGCCGTTGTTCCTGCCATGAAAAAAGCAGGTTTTGGCCGAATTATCAACATCATTTCCACTTCCGTGAAGCAGCCTATCGTTGGCTTGGGAGTTTCAAATACCATTCGTTGGGCGGTGGCAAGTTGGGCAAAAACGCTTTCGCTCGAAATCGGTAAATTTGGCATTACGGTCAACAACGTCTTGCCTGGTTATACCAAAACAGGCAGGTTGGATTCGGTGAACAAAATGCGTGCCCGAGCGACAGGAAAAACGGTTGAAGAAATTGCCACTCAACTCGAAGCCGAAATCCCTATTGGTCGTTTTGCCGAAGCCGAAGAAGTCGCCGCCGCCGTGGCCTTTTTATGCAGTCCTGCCGCCGCTGCTATCAGCGGCATCAACCTGCCCGTAGATGGCGGAAAAACCGCAAGCCTTTAAAATTGAATGTCGAGTCATTTTTTACCCGCAGATATACGCTGAATAAAACAAACGCAGATTTTCGCTGAATAAGGATTTAAGAAAGCCGTTCATCTGCGGTTATCTGCGCCTCTCAGTCTGCGCCAATCGGCGGGTAAAACTTTAAATAAACTTAGCCAACACTCTAACAAACTTGATATTACCTCTAAATCTTTATAAAAATGAAACTTTCCATTGGCGACACGTACGAGTACGAATTCCGTTTTTCACAAGAAGAAGTCATTGCATTTGCTCAGCTTACGGGCGACGATAACCCTTTGCACTTAGACCCCGATTACGCTGCTACAACGCCCTTCAAACGCCCGATTATCCACGGGATGCTAGGCGCTAGTGTTTTCACCAAAATCATTGGCACCCGTTTTCCTGGTTACGGTTCGATTTACGTAGGACAAACGTTTCAGTTTTTACGCCCTATGTTTGTCGATACCGATTACAAAGTGAAGTTTACCGTACAAAACCTTAACCCCGAAAAGCACACAGGTGAAATTTTAGGTGAGGTATTTGACGTAACGACGGGTAAAATCACGACCAAAGGCGTCGCAACGCTTATGCACAAAGAGAAGATATGATACAATTGGCGTGAGAAGAACGAAGAAGTTACGAGGCTATTGACTCTAAAGTTTTAATGGCATACTCGTCAATTCGTTCTTCTTCCCATATTTTAACATAATTTGGTCGGCTAAGAATACCAACGGCTTCATCATACGATTTGATTAACGCTTTCCTCTTGGGTTTTGCCAACAGTATGTCAAAACGTGCATGATTTTCCACCGCAAAGTCTTGCAACAAAGTTACTTTGCCAAAGTTAAGCGTAGCTTTACGAATAATTGATTCTGGACGACTAAGGTCAAAACTAACAGGATTCACTACATTATAAGTACCGTTTTGCCAAGCAAAAGGGAAGCTGTAATCGCCAATTTTTATGTTTTTGTCTATTTTATTTCCCTCAAAAATAGCTTCATTACGCCCCTTTAAATGATTTTGGTATTCTTTTATCAGGTACTCTTCATCTCTTTTCTTAGATTCTTCCTGCTCTAAATCATAAATCGCCAGGTATAAATTGCGAAGCTGCTGAACAATGTTGGTAAGATTATCCGTATAAAGAATACCTGTTCTTACCTCTCCAAACTGCAATATAGATTCATCCCGAATCAACAATTCATTATCAATAAAGTCAAGAGGGCGATTTTGGTAGTCGTTAAGAATTTCGGGTTGTTTATTAAGGAAGGCTACTTTTTGCACAATTCCTTTAAAAAACGCTTTTAGAGTTTTTTCAGAGACTCCATTAGGATAGGCCGCTTTTAAACGAGTAAGACGCTCAGGATATACAAACTCGATTTTTTGTTGTGCTGGAAAAATCACCAATACACCCACATTCAACACCTCACCCAAAGCTGTGTTGAAATGATACTGTAAGGGGCTATATTGGTAAACTGCGTTCATATGATTTTCTGAGTCAGCAAGTTACAGAACTTATCTGGATTTAATTTTACTTTTTGAACATATTGCTCTACAAGTGCAAAATTACCAATTGATATATTTTTTGCAGCCAAAAAATGAGCCATTTCTCTTAACGCTACAACAGTTAGTCCTTGTAAATAACTCCAAAAAGTGTCAAAAATATCTCCTTTGGCATTCTTTCGCATTTTGTACAAATTAGGATAAAACAAATGCTTTTCTGCTGGATAGTGCCAAATACCCTCTTGCAAATCTTGGATTATTTTTGAATTCCCATTATCCAAATCATCAGCAAAAGGAAAAATTTGTTCATGGTCAATCAATAAAAAGCCTTCATCGTCAATCAACAAATTAGGCTTATTTCGGTACCCACCTCGGTCTAAATTGAAAACAAAATTATCAAAAGCAAATACGGTTGCCAAATCATAATCATGAAGAATTGAGGTTAGATTGGTTGGGTCAACAATACTCATCGCCCTCCATTCACAGCCAAATTTAAAGCCAGAATCCTTCCCATCAAGCTGTTTTTTTGCTTCGCTGGGCAGCAAAGAAATAAAATCGTCCGAAAAATGTACTAAACCCGCTTCTGGTACTGGTAAGTCAAACTCACGGGCCAAAACATTCCCAAACATCTCTTTTGCAATCGGATGCTGTTGTTTCATTTGCCGTTCCGTAAATAGCTTCACCACAAACTCTCTGAGTATTCCTTTTTCATCGCATACCATTATTCGCCAAGGGTTCGTTGACCCTCCTGAAGTTATAATTTTTTGAAATGAAATGGCCTCAAAAACCTTCAATGGCAAAAAGTTTATTTGTATCCAACTGAATCTAATGCTTAAAATTACATTTTTATTCCCAAACAGTTACTACAAATTGTCGTTCAATGATAAACCTCTCTCACGCTCTCGTTCTTGCTTCCAACTCTCCACGCCGTCAGCAATTACTGCGGGAAATGGGGGTTAAATTTACGGTGCAAGTTCGCCCAACCGACGAGCTTTTTCCCGCTGATATGCCCGTTTCGGACGTGGCTGGGTACTTGGCCCAACACAAAGCCGAACAATTTGCCCATGATTTAGGCGAAAAACTCATTCTTTGTGCTGATACCGTCGTGGTCGTCGATGATACCATTCTCAACAAACCTGCCAATGCCGCCGAAGCACGCGAGATGTTACAATTGTTGTCGGGGCGGTCGCACCAGGTCATCACAGGCGTGTCTTTGTTAAGTCCTCAGGGTTACCAAACCATCAGCGATGTAGCCCATGTGGCATTTAAAACACTCTCCGAGAGTGAAATTGAGGATTACATCGCCCATTACCGCCCATTCGACAAAGCGGGGGCATATGGCGTGCAAGAATGGATTGGCATGATAGGGATTCCGCGTATCGAGGGTTCATTTTATACGATTATGGGGTTGCCGCTTCATAAAGTTTACGAACTTTTGCAGCCTTTTATGGTAGCCTAACCGTTCGTCAAAAAATTATTTGAAAGCGAGTTTTCTGTGCGTATTTTTGTTGTACAGCACTGAAAATTCGCTTTTGCCATGAAACACCTACGACTCGTTTTGTTTTTAGTTGCCGCTTCACTCATGTCGGGTTGCAGCACGTATTTTTACCAATGGAAACCTGCCTCAGGCGACATTGCCTGGATAGAAGGAAGAGAAGTGACGCGCGCCGAACAAAACGGCGTTGTTTTGGTCGCCTCCTACGAGTTTGAAGATGCCCACAACATTGTTTTGGACGTCGAAGTCAAAAATCGCACGCAGGCTTCGCTCTTGGTTGACCCCAACGATTTTCACTACATCCCTTTCGATACTAAAAACGACACCCTTCGCAGTGCTATCAACGCCTCCTACACGGCTTTTTACCGCGCCCTCAATCCCGAAGAAAAAATTCAACAAGCAACGTTGGACATCCAACGCGAAAAACGACGCCTTGCCGCAGCGTCTATTCTGAACGGCGTGTTGTTGGTGGCAACCGTTGCCAGCGACATCAACTCGTCCAACCGCCGCGATAAGTCGTGGACGCAACGCGCCAACTCGCAATATGCCCACGCTCAAGCCTATAATTTTATCATCCAAAAACAAATTGCTGACGTAAATCTCCAACGAATCCGCACGGAACGACTACAACACGAACGCGCCAATTGGCAAGAAATGTCCCTGCGAAAAACTACCCTTCCGCCCAACGAATCGATACGCGGTTTGGTGTTCTTGCCCAAAGACGAACGCGCTTCTTCGGCTTGGCTGACCTACACTTCCCCCAGCGATTCTACCCAAATGCAGTTAAAATTTTTGCAGGAAAAGATAAAAGGGAATTAAGCGAAGGGCAAGTTTGCAAGAGGCAAAAGGCAAGTTTGCAAGAGGCAAGAGGCAAGTTTGCAAGAGGCAAGGGGCACGTTTGCAAGAGGCAAAAGGCAAAGGGCAAGAGGTAAATAAGCAAAAGAGGGTTAGTTAGTTTCCCAATCAATACCTTTTAGAAAGGCTTCGTACGCAAAAAGGCCGAAAACAAGAATGTATTCTACCCCTACCACTCGGAGATTTTCATGGTAGGGAGACGAAGCGTAGGCCAGGTACGTCAAAGGTAACATCAGCGACCAAAGCACAGGGTACCAATGCCTTGTAACCGCCCCCAACGCCACAAGCGTCGTAATGTACCACGGGTGTACGGTCGTGGCTAAAAAGAAATAGACGGTCAACGACAGGAGCATTTTCTCGACAAGGCTGCGTTTTTGAAATGCTAACCAACTCACCGTTCCCAAGGTGATCAATGACAACACAGGCCCCAACGATTGGATAAGGTTATAACCCGTTATCCGATAGCCAACTTCACGTAGGAGGTAATAGACGCTGGCATTAAACTCAAACTTCTGGAAATACAAATCAAGGCTTGCTCCAACGTTGGCAAAAAGACTTTTATTCAAAAAAGGGAGAAATAAACCAACCATTGTTGCGCCTACGACTCCACTGTAGATTATTCCTTTCTGCCAACCTACCCGCCGTACCAGTAATGGTAGAAAAATCAGCGGCAGCAGCTTTACCGATGCCCCAAGTCCCAACGCCACAGCAGAGGCTGTCACGTAAGAATCCTTAAACCAAGGTCGATTGAACCAACGCACAGCCAGTAACACAAAGAACAACGTCACTGCTTCGAAATGTAAGTTGCCAGTTAGTTCCACAATCACCAGCGGGTTTAAGGCATAGACCAAACCGTTGATTTTCCGCTTTGCCGATGGTCGAATTCCAAGGTTTTTGGGGGATGATAACAACCAGCAATTCCCCACCTCAGCCATGAGAATGATAACCCGCATCACAACCACCGAAAGTTGGACATTATCCCCTCCAATCCAGGCTGCCATGCCAAAAAACAACTGGTTAAGAGGGGGGTAAACTGTAAAGTAATTGGGGGAATTAAGCCCTTCGTACAAAGCTGTGCTTAGATTTGCTGATAAAAAAAGGGGTGAATGAAGCACGTTGGAAGGAAGATACAGGTATGGATTAACACCCGCCACCAACAGGCGTCCGTCCCACACAAAACGAAAAAAATCATCGGACAAAACAGGCGTTGAAAACAGAAACACAAGCCGCAAAAGCACGGCAATCCCCATCCACCAACGCGTTTGTGCCGCATTCCACGAGCGAGTTACGACAAGCCCATATACCAAAAATAGGCTTCCATACACCAAAATCAACGTTTTTGATTGTGTACGGTCTATTTCATAGCCAATCCACCAATAACCAATGCAACCACTCAACAAGACTAGCAGCATCCACCCTATTGGCTGTTTGTCAGGCAACGTGTGCAGGGGTAATTTGGGGGTTTGATGACGCTGAAAGAGGGGCATAAAGTCGTTGAATACAAGTAATCAGCAACAAAGGTCGGTTTTTTCTTCAAAATTAGTTTGTAAACTTTTGAAAGTTTCCGTACCTTTGCGGACTCGTTTTGAAATCAAGGATTTACAGGTAATAAAAGGCATAAGAAATGAAACGTACATATCAACCTTCAAACCGCAAAAGACGTAACAAGCACGGATTCCGTGAGCGTATGTCTTCTGCTAATGGCCGCAAAGTATTGGCAGCTCGTCGCAAAAAAGGCCGTTGGAAATTGACAGTTTCTGACGAGAAGCGTCACAAGCAATAAAAGTCAATAGTTTAGAGTTTGAAGTCTAAAGTTGTCGCTTTGTAAGTTACCGCTTTGGCTTGATGCTCGATGCTAAGATGAAGCAAACTTTCCCAAAAACTGAACGTCTCTGTAGTCGAAAAACCATAGGGCGTTTGTTCGAAAAAGGTAGTACGGAAGCAAAAACGTCCTACCTTTTTCCATTTAAGGTATTTTATCTAGTTGATTCGGACGTTCCGCCGAATCAGCCTCCTCAAGTCTTGTTTTCGATTTCAAAGCGCAATTTCAAAAAAGCGGTTGATCGAAACCTTCTACGCCGCCGTTGTCGAGAGGCGTATCGAAAGAATAAATATCTTTTCTTTTCTTCTCCAGAACAGCGTCCACCAAGCTACATTGCGTTTATTCTTATTGCCAAAACAAAAGTGGACTACGAAACCATCGAGCGTGGTTTACAGAAGCTTATTGGGCGCCTCGGTAAGGAATTGTAAAAGTGATTTCTACTGTTAAATTTGTGTTAAGAATAAGTTTAGCGTGTTAAAATTGTTTACACGACTCGTAATTTCGTCGCCGTAATAAAAATCCATGCTATGAGCGCTGCCAAATCGGCTCAAATCGCACACAAAGTTTTAGTCGTCGATGACGACCCAGATATTGTTGAGCTACTTGAATACAATTTAGAAAAAGAAGGTTACGAAGTAGCCACCGCTGCCAACGGAAAAATGGCCATTGAAACGGCTCGCTCGTTTATCCCTGAGCTGGTCGTTCTCGATATTATGATGCCTCAAATGGACGGTATCGAAACCGCCCGCCAACTGCGAGCAATCCCCGATTTTAGAAATACCTACATCTTATTTTTGACCGCCCGCTCGGAAGAATATTCGGAAGTAGCCGCTTTCGAGATTGGTGCCGACGACTACCTGACCAAGCCCATCAAGCCACGCGCGCTGATGAGCCGTATCAATGCGCTTTTTAGAAGAGAAGCCCAAAAATCGGAGCCAGAGTCCCAAATTGAGATTGCAGGCTTGCACATCAACCGTAAAAATTATACGGTTACGAAGGGCGATAAAGCGGTTGTTTTGCCAAAAAAAGAATTTGAATTGTTGTTTTTCTTGGCCAATCACCCCAATAAAGTCTTCAACCGTGAAGAACTTTTGCAAAAAATTTGGGGAGCCGATATTTATGTTCTCGAACGCACCGTCGATGTTCACATTCGTAAAGTCCGTGAAAAGGTCGGCGAAAACTACATCAAAACCCTCAAAGGCGTAGGGTACATGTTTACCGACGAATAGAAATTCCTAGCGATCTACTTCGCCCATTACGACGTCGATAGAACCGATAATAGCCACTAAGTCAGCGAGCATAGCACCGCGTGAGATTTCGGCAATGACCGATAAGTTATTGAACGAACACGCTCGTGCTTTGCATCGCACAGGAATATCCGACCTCCCATCGGTACGGAAGAAAAAGCCTAGTTCACCTTTGGGATTTTCGGCTCTTATGTAAAAATCCATCGCCTGAGGGCGAATTTTCTTCGGCACAACTGCCTGCGGGTCAAAGTCAGGCGTGCGACGGTGCTCTCCCAACAGTTTTTCTACACACTGTTCGATCAGGCCAAGAGATTCCCAGCACTCCTGCACCCGAACGTAGTTTCTATCCCAACAGTCGCCAACAGTACCCACGAGTCCTTCGCCAATCGGTACGTTAAATTCCAACTCAGGATAGACCGAATAGCCATCCACTTTACGCAAATCCCAACGCAAGCCCGAACCGCGCAACACAGGCCCCGAGCAGCCATAATTGATGGCCACGGGGAGCGGCAAAACGCCGACATTGGCCGTACGCTCCACAAAAATCTTGTTGTCGATGACCAATTGTTGCAATTCCCGCAGTTTGGGTTTGAGATAACTCACAAATTCCTGACAGCGCTCTTCAAAACCTACGGGCAAATCGTAAAATAAGCCTCCAACCCAAACGTAGTTATAGAGCATTCGAGCGCCCGAAAGCCACTCTAACATCCGCAAAATATGTTCGCGGTCGCGCATGAGCCACAAAAAAGGCGTGTATGCCCCAATGTCCATGGCATACGTACCAATGGCTACAAAATGCGAAGCCAGGCGGTTGAGTTCTGCTACCAACACCCGAATGTATTCAATCCGCTTTGGAATATCTTTCTCTATGCCTAACATCCGTTCGACACCCATCACGTAGGCATGTTCGGAGTTGATAGCCGCCACGTAGTCCATCCGATCTACGTACGGGATGATTTGGTTGAAAGGCAGCGACTCGGCGTGTTTCTCAAAACAACGGTGCAAGTACCCAAGGTGCGGCACTACGTCCACGATAATTTCACCATCCGATACCACTTCTAAGCGCAACACTCCGTGGGTGGAAGGGTGCTGCGGGCCTAAGTTAATCACCATTTCTTCCGACTTTAGCTGGTCGGCGGTGTATTTACTCGGCTCCGAAATGTTCAAATGCTCGGGTTGGTAATCGTATTGTACCGTTGTAGTAGCCATAGCAATGGGTCAAATTGAGGATGCAAGTTAGCAAGAAAATCCTTCTGCCTCGCCCTTACTAACCTTTGGCGTTTGTATATTTGTCACGGACGAAGAGAAGAAAGCGCTATGCACGAGATAGAACCTTTTTATAATTGGGAAAAACATTATGTCGCTGCCAACGACCGCAAATCCCCTTTTTACGGTCGAGACTATAATTTAAACCAGTACGAGCACGACATTTACGGGTATTATATTCACCCTTTGTGGGACGAAATAGACTCCGAGACGCTCTATGTCAAGATTTTATTTGCTGACTACAAGAAGAAGTTTGCCGTCATTGAGCTTTTTGGGGAATGGAACGACACGCTTCACAACGACATCATGCACTTCAAACGCAATGTCATCGACCATTTGCTGGCCCAAGGCATCAATAAATACATTCTTATTGCCGAAAATATTCTCAATTTTCACGGCTCCGACGATGAATATTATGCCGAATGGTTTGACGAAATCGAAGATGGCTGGATTGCCGTTGTGGGTTCGCGCGACCATACCGAACGCGAATGGAAACGCTACCGACTCGACTATTACCTCAATTTTGGGGGAACTCTCCACCTTGAAAACTGGCGCACGCTACAGCCTCAACCTTTTTTTGAGTTGGTGCAAAGTTTGATTGTGCGGCGCTTGATGTAGCTATTCTTCGGCATCAAGCACTGCCAGCAAATCGCACATGGTATCCACCATTTGGTTATATTTTTTGGCACTTACTGCTTTTTCAAAACGCGCCTGCATTCCTTGCATTTCTTCGTTTAAGTCTAGCAAAAACTCTTTGCCACGATCGTCCAAAAAAATGATGCTCGCTCGGGCATCTTTTTCGCTTGGGCAGCTGTAAACGTAACCCGTTTCTTCTAACTCTTTGACGGCTTTACTCATGGCTTGCTTGGTCACTTCCAACTTTTTGGCCAATTCACTGCTCGTAATCCCTTCCTCCTCAATGTTGACCAACAACGAAATCGAGCTCATCTTAATATCTGTGTAGCCACGTTTCTCTAAAAGTGGGGCAATGTGAAGATGAACGTGACGCTTGAGCCGCCACAAAAGCCGCCCAATGGAGCGCTGACGCATTGATTCAAACTTCTCAAAGCTATATATCCGTCCTGATGCAAGTACTTTTTCCATGTTACAAATCTATTGGAATACAGGTTATTAAAAAATAGCACTCAAATTTTAATCCAATTTTTAGTCAACTTATTTGACTTTTTTGGTCAACTTAGTTTACCTTTGTTGCCACAAATATAGTCAACCAAGTTTACTTATAACTTTTTTGTAAAACAACTTATTGCTCACCTCCGCATAAAAAACAAAACGCCATGGATACCACTTCATCTAAAAGTCCTTTCAAAAAACTGCTACCATTTGCCGTTGTTCTTGCCGTACTCGGCGTAGGTAGTTTTTACGGTTTTCAATCGTATCGTTACAATCAAACCTACGAAACCACCGACAATGCCCAGATTGAAACCAAGAACTCGCCCGTTCTTGCCCGCGTAGCAGGGTATGTACTCGAATCGAACGTAGAAGATTATAAAAGTGTACGCGCCAACGACCGTCTTATTGAGATTGACCCCCAAGAATACCAAATTGCCGTAGCCCAAGCCGATGCCGACCTACAACAAGCCGTAGCCGACATCGAAACCGCCAAAGCAGCGCTCCGCAACGCTCAAGAAGCGTACAAAGTAACCAAGGCCAACGCCGACGTACAAGCCAGCCGCAAAACCAAAGCCGCGGCCGACCTGACTCGTGACAAAAACCTGTACGAAGGAGGCTCAACGACCAAAAAAGTACTAGACGATAGCCAAGCCAACGTAGAAGTGCAAAATCGCCAATACGACGCAGCTTTGGCCCAAGTAAACCAAGCGAAAGTAGCCGAAGGGGCAGCGATAGCGACCATCAAAAAAATGGAAGCCATGGTAAAAGTAAAGCAAACCGTGCTCGACCAAGCCAAATTACGTTTGTCATATACCCACATCGACGCGCCTGTATCGGGAAAAACGGGCAAAATCAACGTTGCCAAAGGGCAATACCTACAACCTGGGCAAAACCTGTTCACGATTGTCAACGAAGCAGCTTACTGGGTAACGGCCAATTTTAAAGAAACCCAACTCGAAAAAATGCGCGTAGGACAGCCCGTTGAGCTCAAAATTGATGCGTACCCAACGTTAAAAATAAGTGGTAAAATCCAAACTATTTCCGACGCTACAGGCGCGAAATTCTCGCTTCTTCCTCCCGACAACGCTTCGGGTAACTTCGTAAAGCTTACGCAGCGCGTTCCCGTTAAAATCGAGATTGAGCACCCCGAACAATACAAAGAACTACTCCGCGCTGGTTTGAGCGTTGAAGTAGCGGTCAAAGTACGGTAAACGAGGTTCAATCATCGGAGTTAGAACACACACACTATGAAAAGATGGATTGTTGTCATCACGGTCATCACAGCGGCCGTTATGGAACTGATAGATACCTCGATTGTGAACGTAGGTATTTATCAAATGGCGGGCAACTTGGGCGTGACCATTGAAGATATTTCGTGGGTTATTACGTCGTATGCCATCGCCAACGTGATTATTATTCCGCTAACGGGATTTTTACAGAACTACTTTGGGCGGAAAAACTACTTCGTCGCCTCCATCGCCCTTTTTACATTTGCCTCCTATTTGTGCGGCATTGCCGATACCCTGCCGCTGCTCGTCTTGGCGCGTTTTTTACAAGGTGTAGGCGGTGGAGCTTTACTTTCGGTTTCCCAAGGGTTGTTGTATGATTCTTTCCCAATTCATCAACGCGCCATTGCTTCGGCGGTATTTGGGATGGGTATTGTACTTGGGCCGACGTTTGGGCCGACCCTCGGCGGGTACATTATCGACAATTACCATTGGAGTTGGATGTTTTTTATCAACGTTCCGATTGGGATTGTCGCCTTCTTGTTAAGCTATATCTACATCGACAAAAAACCCGAAGAGCACCACATCGACCGCAGTAAAATCAAGATTGATTATTTGGGAATTGTGCTTCTTTCGATTGGCATCGGGTGCTTGCAATACGTACTCGAACGCGGCGAAGCCAACGACTGGTTTGAAGACCCAACGATTGTGATTTGTACCATTGCGCTGATTGTTTCGCTGACCTCGTTCATTTGGTGGGAATTAAAAATCCCCAATCCCGTAGTAAACCTGCGGGTGCTGAAAAATCGCAACCTTTTACTAGGCTCTATTCTTGTCTTTGTGATTGGTATTGGACTTTTTACGTCGGTATTTATGTACCCGTTGTTTGTCCAACGGATTATTGGCTACACTGCCACCCAAACGGGGCTTTTGCTTATCCCTGGCGCAGGAATTACACTTTTTATTTTCCCAATTGTGGGACGATTAATTTCAAAAGGAGTTCCGCCACGTTCCATTGCTACCGTCGGTTACCTTGCCTTTGCCCTTTTTTGTTACCAAATGTCCATCATCGACCTCAACGCGTCTCCAGCAATTTTGATGGGCGCCTTGATGATTCGTGGTGTAGGGCTTGCCCTTTCCAACGTCCCGCTCATCAATCAGTCGATTTCGACCTTGACGCCCCAAGAAATGCCGATGGGTATCGCCATCACTAACATGATTCGGCAGATTGGAGGTGCCGTTGGGGTGGCACTTGTCAATACGTACATTGCCCAACGCCTCCCGCTCAATGCCATGAATCTTTCGGCGCACTTGCAGCCTGGCGATATGCTTACCCAAGAGCGCCTCACGACCATGTCGCAAGGGCTAGTCGCGCGTGGCATTAATCCACTCGATGCCCTTCAACTTTCGTACGGCAACCTCAACTTAGCCGTCCAAAAACAAGCCTTGATGCTCTCTTATTTGGATGTATTTCAGGTGGCTACGATGTTCTTTATTGTCACATTTCCATTATTATTTCTCCTAGAAAAGAAAAAAATGACGCCTCAAACTGCCAAAGCGGCGGCCGATGCTTCTCACTAATTGCCGATATATCAAATGAAAACTTTTGTAAAAATATCCGTCGTAGGCGTGCTTATGCTCGTTTTGAGAAACGCCGCAGTGGCCCAAACTCCTACTCCCCTTTCCAAGTTGGTCCAGCAATCTTTTGAACATTTCCCAAAACTCAAAGAAGCCGAACAACTCATCAAAGCAGGTGAGCTACGCGTGGATGTAGCCAAAACAGCGCTTTTGCCTTACGTTAATGCCAACGCTTCTTACAGCTACGTGGCTCCTACGATGAAGGCCACCTTGCCTCTGCCTGAGGGTTCACGCGAGATTCAGTTTATGCCCAACCACAACGTCAACGTAGGGATAAACGCAGGCTATGGTTTGTATGATTTTGGAAAAACAAACCTAAGTATTCGTCAAGCCCAAGAAAATGTCTTGAGCGCCCGCCATTCATTAGAGTTAAATCGACACAATTTAGCCTATCAAATTGCCCAGTTGTATTACACCATCGCGTTTTTGGAGAAAAGTAAGCAAGTACAGCAAGACGTCATTCAAACCAGCGAAAATGTATTAAAACAAATCAGTAAACGGGTTCAAAATGGTGATGCGTTGGAGTTTGACGTTGTTTCTCAGCAAGTAAAATTGAAACTCGCCCAAAACCGTAAAGTGGATTTTGAGAACCAAATCGACAAACAAAAAATCACATTGAGCTACCTTACAGGAATTCCGAGCAGTGAAATTAGCGTCGCAGATTTGGCACTTGGGCTTAATGCCAATCTACCAACAAAAGAAGCGTTGACCCAGCTTTTCAACAACCAGAATAAAGAGGTACAGTTGGCCAAAGACCGCATTCAAAGTGCGGAAACCGAGGTGGCGGTTGCCGCCAAAGCCCACTTACCAACGTTGATGCTCACAGGAAGTGCTGGCGAAAAAAATGGGTACATGCCCAACGTCAATCAATTGCGTTTCAACGTTGCGGCGGGGCTCAGTGTCACCGTTCCGTTGTATTCGGGCAAGCGGTACGACATTCAGCGTAAGGCAGCTCTGGTGAATTTGGAAGCCACAAAATACAACCTCGAATCGGTGAACGCATCGCTTCAGAAAGACGTTGAGATGGTTCTTTCTGACCTCAAAAGCAACGAACAGCGCCTCGAAAACGTGAGAATTCAGGTAACCCAAGCCGAAAGAGCCTTGGCACTTGCCCAGAACCGTTTACAAAACGGAACCATTACGACCGTAGAGTTAGACAATGCTCAAACTTCCATTGAAGAGGCTCGTTTGGCAGAACTCACCTATCAGTTTCAATGGTTCATTAATCAACTGGAATTAAAACGTTTGACGGGAGACGAATTTTGGAAAAATTGAGTGTAGGCAACTAACCATAAGTGCTTGCTTTCGCCCTTTTAGGAAATTTACCTAGAAGGGCTTTTTTGTGTCGTTCATTCCAAAAACGCTGAAAAGTATTTTTAGGGAGGCTTGTGCCTTTTTACTGAAAATGAAACCCTTATGGCTACCTCTCGTCGTCGATTCATCCAAACGCTTGCTGCTACTAGCGCTGTTGTCGCTTCCAAGCCTTCTTGGTCTAACGCCTCAGCTGCACCCTTCATTTCGTGTAATCAATATTCGTGGTTTACCTTTTATGAACGCGAAAAACGCAGTTGGGGCGCAAACCTCGACGCCTCGCTTGCTGAATACGTAAAATCAGGATTGAAAGCCTTTGAACCCAGTTTTTATTCCACCAACGACGTCAAAACGCTGGCACCTCTCTTAAAAAAATACCAATTGGCCCTTCCTTCGGCTTACATCGGGAGTATTTTGCACGAAGACGCCGAAAGTCAAAAAACCATCGAAACGGCCATTGCTATTGCCAAAGAAGCCAAGCCGCTGGGTTTATCGATTTTAGTTACGAGTCCCAACCCCATTCGTTGGGGAGGGACCGAAATCAAAAGCGATGAACAGCTAATCAAACAAGCCAAAAATTTAGACCTGCTAGGTTCTGAGTTAAAAAAGCAAGGCATTACCCTCGCCTATCATACCCACGACGCGGAGTTTAAGGCAGGCGCGCGGGAATTTCACCACATGCTACAAAATACACACCCGCAAAATGTCAGCTTGTGTTTGGACGCACATTGGATCTACCGAGGAGCTGGCAACTCCCAAGTTGCGCTGTTCGATATTGTAAAAATGTACGGAAAACGAGTCGTAGAACTTCACATACGACAGTCGGTGGGGCAAATTTGGGGAGAAACCTTCGGTGAAGGCGATATCGATTACCCACGACTTGTCCGCGAATTGAAAACCATGAACGTCAAACCCTTGCTCGTATTGGAACAATGCTTAGAGCCACAATCTCCCAACACGCTCAACGCCATTCAAGCCCATCAACAAGACCTTGCTTACGCTCAAAAAGTTTTTAGAGGCTGGGTGTAAACAAAGTACAAATTGTATATTTGTTATAGTGACATACTATTTGAAGTTAGGCACAATGACATTTGACCAAAACGGACACCTATTCCCCTACGAGGTGATTGAGACCACTCTAGAAATTTTTGAGGATGTATTTGTAAAAAGTTTTCCAACTTCCTCTACACGCTCAGTAATTTTTACAGAATATTTAACCTATCTCAATAGGTTACAAGAAATTATAGGTAACGAGTTCTATCAATGGATTGACGGGAGTTTTACCACTCAAAAATTAAACCCTCGTGATATTGACATAGTGACATTTATAGATGCTTCTTTATTTGATGCTAACGAACCGTTGTTAAGAGATTGGAACAAACAAAGTTTGATAGATGCTTACTTTGTTCGGGTCTTTCCCAAAGAACACAAGCAACGCGTATTTTACGAGTCTGATTATTTACGCTGGTTGCATTTATTTGGTCGAAGCCGTGAAAAGAAATCAAAAGGAATTATTCATTTACAACTATTAGGACAATGACTGCAATAGGTAATTATGAAGAATGGGCAATAAGGGTATCACGCCTATTAGAGCTGATTGCTATGGACAATGATGCCATAAAAATGCACCAAGAAGGTAATAGCCCTGCATTAATCGTTGAGCAGTACCAACGTTTAAGAAACGACCATTTGGAAGAATTGCGAGAATTATTAAAAGATTCAGGCATGACTATCCAACTATTAAATATAAGTAATGCTGCGTAAACTCGTATGCACGGCACACAAAAGAGCCAGAGAAGATATCTTCTCTGGCTCTCCGTCTATTCCTAAACCCTTTACCTTATGAAAAAACAATTACTATTATTTTATTCTTGACGAAATTTCTGATTTTTGGCCATAGCCATAAAAAACTTTGAGCGCTTTCAGCTACTTAGTTCTGAACTACACTACCTGATTCTACGGCTTTCCGAACCTCCTCTTTCAAACGTTGGTTAGCCACAACAACTACTTCAACTCGCTGATTTTGGCGGCGGCCATCCAGCGTTTTGTTTGAAGCTTTAGGCGTCGTTTCGCCAAAGCCCTCGGTTACAATTCGCAATTGGGGAACTCCGTGTGCTTGCAAAAAATCCGCCAAAGCTTCCGCGCGTTTCTCAGAAAGCGCTTGGTTTACTTTCAAACTTCCTTGAGAATCGGTATGTCCCGCTACCAATATTTCAGTGTCTTTAAAATCTTGCAATACCTGCGCAAGTTTCTTTACGAACGGTTGTGGGTCGTTCGATAACACATA
The DNA here is from genome assembly GCF_057652295.1 of Runella sp. R5_40. NCBI lineage: Bacteria > Pseudomonadati > Bacteroidota > Cytophagia > Cytophagales > Spirosomataceae > Runella > Runella sp. R5_40. The sequence continues at coordinate 844,302 of NZ_JBYFCH010000001.1, forward strand.
CGAGCCTTCAGGATATAAAATAGCGGATTGAAACGTCATTTTAATGCCTTCTCCCAAGCGTTCAATTTGGGCGATGCCTCCTAGCTGTTGGCGTAGCTGGATGGTTTGCTGTTCCATGTATTGTTCAATACGAGTACCTGGCAAACCACCCACTACTGAAGCGCTTATCGCGTAATTGGCAGGATCTTTCGATTTACTTTGCCCATGTTTGGCAGGTGAAACCGTTTTCCCCTTAGTTCTTGATAGAAAGGATGTGGATGTGCAGTCGGAAAGCCCTAGAATCAATGAACAACTCATCGATACGAGCAAGAGACTTTTAACTGATTTTTTTATTGTGTTCATGGCTGACAAAAAACTTTGTTAGTAAAAAAGGAGCTTTTGAATTTTCAATGCTCAAAAGAGCCTTATTGATAAACTCCGTGTTATTGTCATTGCTGTTAATCTGACATTAGTTGTAAAATACTTATGCCACGGTAGTTTTAGGATTTCAGTAGGGAGATATGGGGAATTTAGGGAATTTTTGGGCAAAAAAATCCCCATTTAATTGGTAAGTGGGGAGGTTATCAAACGAAATTTGGCTTTTACCACAAATGATGCACCTGTGGTTTTATGTATTTAGCGTAGATTTCATTCACAGATTGTAATTGTTGTTGGGTCAAATCAGGAATCGTGAGCGCTTCCAAATTGGCGGTTGCTTGCGTAGGATTAGAAGCTCCTGGGATAATGGTGCTCACTGCCGAAAAGCCCAAAATCCAGCGTAAAGCCACTGGAGCAAGGTTTCCGTACGAAGGGAATACCGCTTTAAGTTCTTCTACTGCGGCCAATCCTGTTTCATAATCAATGCCCGAAAACGTTTCTCCTTTGTCAAAGTGTTCTCCGTTGCGATTAAAAAAGCGGTGGTCACCTGCCGTGAAACTCGACGACTTCGAAAATTTACCCGTCAATAATCCACTGGCCAACGGCACACGCACAATGACTCCGATGTTTTTCTTTTGGGCTTGCTCAAAAAACAATTCCGACGGACGCTGACGGAACATATTGAAGATGATTTGAACCGTGGTAACATTGTCGTATTCAATGCCTTTCAATGCCTCTTCTACTTTCTCAACGCTAATACCCAAATTCAAGATTTTACCTTCTTGTTTTAAGCGGTCAAATAACTCAAAAATTTCGGGGCGATAATACACCTCCGTGGGTGGACAATGGAGTTGAATCAAATCCAGGGTCTCTAACCCCATATTTGTGAGGCTATTTTCTACAAACTTACGCAATACCGCAGGCTGGTAGGCTTCACTGACGTGCGGGCTAAGTTGACGGCCGCATTTGGTGGCGACATAAATACGTTCTGAGCGGCTTTTCACAAATTTACCCACGGCTTTTTCACTTTCGCCCGCACCATAGACATCGGCCGTATCAATAAAATTAATGCCCGAATCAACGGCCGCGTGAAGAATTTTCTCCGCATTTTCGTGGCTAAAATCGTCCCCCCATTTTCCGCCTACCTGCCACGTTCCTAGGCTGATTTCCGAAATCTCAAATCCAGTTTTTCCTAATTTTCTGTAATTCATTATCAATGTTGTTTTTGGGTTACAGTCAGACGGTTGTACTCAGTCAGACGGTGGTCTAGTACGCAGTCAGACGATAGTCAGACTGCACCACCAAATAGCTACGGTCTGACTGTCGTCTGACCTTTTTGTTTTTGGGTCACAGTCAGGCGATAATCAGGCGGCGGTGACAGTCAGACGGTAGTCAGACTGCACTATCAAATGGTTACGGTCTGACTACCGTCTGACCTTATTCATTCCACGCATTCATGCCTGGAGTTAGCGGCATACATGCGATGTATTTTCCTGGAATCGGGTCGTAGCCCAACACTTCTTTACCGATTTTTTGAGAGGTAAAATACCCAAGAAGGGTTAATTCTTTCACTCTTCTAAAAAATGGGGTTGGCGAAGGGGGAGCCAAACGAATGCCCCATACTGATGGCGGTAGCTTCTCCGCTTCCACATCCAGTTTGGTCAAAAACTCCTTTCGTTGTTCAGGCGTACATTCCACAAACGACTTCCCGTAGGCTTTTTCACAATCTTCTTCCAATTTTTCTAAACCACCCACAAAATCCTTTTGTTCTTCTTCCGAAAGCAAATCTTTCAACATTTTATCAATAAACTGCGGCACACCTAGCTCTTTTGCTCCTGGAGTTTTGGTTTTGGGCAGAATTGTTTCTGACATTTCAGCAATGCTTGCCGCTTGGTTATTGGTCAAAAAAGTAGGTTTCCAGTCTAATTTTGCTTCTTGCGAGCAGGCCATAAACGCCTCGCTCAACGTAGCCGTGGAAACAGCATAGCCCAAAAACAGGGCCGACGATTTTATAATGTCTCTGCGGTTCATCTGATTGGGGATTAGAGATTTTTACGATTGAGTTCATTTACGGCAAAATCGGCAGCACGCGCCGTGAGCGCCATGTAGGTGATGGACGGATTGACACAACTCGACGAAGTCATGCAGGCTCCATCGGTTACAAATACATTTGGAACAGCATGAAGTTGGCTATTGGCATTGACCACCGACGTTTTCGGATCGCGGCCCATACGCGCCGTTCCCATTTCGTGAACGCCTACGCCAATTCCCCCTGAATAATCAAACGGCGTCACATTTTTCAACCCCGCATTTTCGAGCATTTCTACGGCATCTTCTTTCATTTGCTTACGCATGGCCATTTCGTTGGCCTTAAACTCGGCATCTATGCTCAACGTTGGCAAGCCCCATTTGTCTTTTGCGTCTTGGTTGAGGGTTACTTTGTTTTCGTGGTAAGGTAAACATTCTCCAAAACCTACCAACGACATCCCCCAGCTACTTGGCGCAAACAAGCTATCTTTAAACTCAGCACCTACCCCACCTCCACTAATGCCTCCGCCCCAGTTGCCTCGTCCACCAGCACCTTGATAGTCATACCCCCGAATAAAATCTTTCATTTTGGAAGCTTCATCGAGGTTGCGGTAACGCGGAATAAAAATCCCGTTGGGGCGACGGCCTTTGTAATATTGGTCTTCAAAACCATCGTAACTGCCCATTGCTCCTACTCGATAGTGGTGATCCATCAAGTTATGTCCCAATTCGCCACTATCATTTCCTAAGCCGTTGGGGAAACGGCTTGACGTAGAATTCAACAAAATTTGGGTGGTTCCGAGCGTCGAAGCGTTCAAGAAGATGATTCGCGCGTAAAATTCAATTTCCTCTTTGGTTTCTGAATCAATCACTTTTACACCTTTTGCTTTGCCCAATTTCTCATCATAAATAATCGACGCTACTTGCGAATTGGGGCGAAGCGTTAATTTACCTGTGGCATCGGCCGCAGGCAGCGTTACGGCATTGCTGCTAAAATACGCACCAAAAGGGCAGCCTCTCGAACAACGGTTACGATTTTGGCATTGCCCCCGACCGTTGATAGGTTCGGTCAAGTGCGCTACGCGTCCAATGGTCAGGTGGCGGCCTTTGTACGTTTTTTCAATACTGCCTTTGACGTGTTTTTCGAGGCAATTTAGCTCCATCGGAGGCAAAAAATGCCCGTCGGGCAAGTGCGATAATCCTAGCTTTTCACCACTAATCCCGACATATTTCTCCACGTAGGTGTACCAGCTTTCAAGATCTTTGTATCGAATCGGCCAATCTACCCCGATGCTTTGTTTTGCATTAGCTTCAAAATCAAGGTCGCTCCAGCGGTAGCATTGTTTGCCCCAAAGCAACGAACGCCCTCCTACCTGATTTCCCCGAATCCAGTCAAAACGCTTTACTTCGGTGTAAGGGCTATCGAGGTCGTTGTTATAAAAATGTTTGTTGGATTCATCAATAAAGCCACTCCGAACCTGAATATGGTATTTCTTTTTGTCTTCATCGGTCAGCTTACCACGGTGTTCAAAATCCCAGTGGTCGTTATTCATCGTAGGGTAGTCTTCAACGTGACGTACCATCCGTCCTCTTTCCAAGACAAGCGTCTGCAACCCTTTCTCACACAACTCTTTAGCAGCCCATCCGCCACTAATTCCTGACCCAATCACGATGGCATCGTAGGTATGGGTTTTGTTCACTTTCAAATTAAAACTTGGCATAGGTTAATTAGATATTAGAATAGTGAAATATGTTTGCGAAGATAGGTATTTAACTGTCTATACGACAATTAAAATGATTTAATAGCAAGCAAAAATGAAGGGAGAACTATTTTGGAAAATTATATGTATATACATATAATTATAACATCCTAAGCTACTAGGCTCAAGGTGGTGTAAAATAGCGTGATATGAAAAGAAATGAATTTCTAAAAAGTGTTCTGGGAGGAACTATTGCAATGGACTCATTAAAAGACCTTTATAAATGGAACGAACAATTGGCAACCAAAGACTCGCTCATGCCCCTGCTTTTTGTGGGTCACGGCTCGCCCATGAACGGAATCGAAGAAAATGAATTTAGCGGTGGCTGGAAACGGCTTGGCAAAGACATACCCGTCCCAACGGCCGTCTTGGTAGTATCGGCGCACTGGTACACCCGTGGCACCAAAATAACGGCCATGAATGCCCCGCGTACCATTCACGATTTTGGTGGGTTTCCGAGGGCTTTGTTTGAAGTTCAGTACCCTGCGCCAGGTAGCCCTGCGTTGGCCAATGAAACAGCATCGCTCGTTAAAAAAGCGCAAGTCGTCCTTGACCATGAATGGGGCTTAGACCACGGAACGTGGACGGTCGTACGTCACATGTATCCTAAAGCCAACATTCCAGTATTACAATTGAGCATTGATTACACCCAACCACCTCGTTATCATTATGAGCTGGCGAAAGAATTAGCAGCTTTACGCAAAAAAGGGGTGCTAATTATTGGAAGCGGAAACATGGTTCATAACCTTGGTATCCTCAATTGGCAATACACCGAACGAGGTTACGATTGGGCCATTGAAATGAATACCAAATTCAAAAAACTAATTGTCGAGAATGACCACGCTCCGCTGATTAATTACGAGAAATTGGGCCAAGCAGCGTTGTTGTCGATTCCATCCCCCGACCACTACTTACCATTGTTATATATTTTGGGCTTAAAAGAAGAAAAAGAGCCTGTCAGTTTCTTTAATGACAAAACTGTTTTAGGCTCTATTTCAATGACTTCTGTGAAGGTTGGATAAAGGGTGCGGTTATGACTAACCGCACCCACGTGCCGCTGGTTGCTCACAACCAGCGGGACTTACAATTCTATTACCGCTTTTATGACTCGGCTTTCAGGAAGAAGAAGCGTTTCAAATGAGTCGATGAGGGAGTCAAACGGAACACGGTGAGAAACCCAAGGGTGTGTGTCTAACGTTCCATTTTCCATTGCCGCAATGATGCTCGTAAAATCCTCTGGTAAGGCGTTGCGGCTGGCCAGTAACGTTACTTCACGGCGGTGGAACTCAGGGTCGTTGAAAGTCACATCCCCCTGAAACAACCCAACAAAGGTCAATCGCCCACCGTGAGCCACATATTTGAAGGCTTGCATCATCGACGCTGGATTTCCTGTGGCATCAAACACCGCCGTTGGCAAGTCACCGTTCAACACACCCCGAATAGCCTCTACGGGGTCATTATCTTTCAACAAAATGGTTTCGTCCACCTTGAGTTGTTGTTTGCAAAACGCCAACCGCCCCTCGTTCATGTCCATCACGGCTACTTTGGCCCCTTTGAGCTTGGCAAATTGAATTACAGAAAGGCCAATCGGCCCCGCTCCAATGACTAACACCAAATCGTTGGCTTGCACTTGTGCCCGATTGACCGCGTGCGAGCCAATGCCCAACGTTTCGACCAAGGCTAACTGCTCATAACTCAATGTTTTTGACGCATACACTTTATTGGCAGGAACTTTCAGAAACTCACGCATTCCACCGTCGGAATGTACACCGAGTACTTGAAGTTTTTCGCAGCAATTGGTTTTTCCATTGCGACACGCTTGACATTTGCCGCAATTGATGTAAGGCTCTACCGACACTTTATCACCTACTACTACGTTGTCAACACCTGTACCTATCGCCACTACCTCCGCTCCGAGTTCATGACCAAGAATACGAGGGTACGAAAAAAACGGCTGCTTCCCACGGAAAGCATGGTAGTCGGTTCCACAAATACCAATGCGATGGATTTTTAAAAGAACTTCGCCGTCTTGAAGTTCCGTGTTCAAGTCCGTTTCAGACTGCTGAAAATGGCCTGAGGCATTTAAAACAAGGGTTTTCACATTAATCGTGTTTTGAAAGCGACAAAGATAAAAATCCCTGTTGGAATAAACGGGTGCATTGCCTCACTTTACTTCAAAGAAATGTTCAAATCCTTTTTTTCTCAAGTGTGTCTTCAGCGTTTCGTCTTTTGACCATAATTTGGCTTGCAGTTCAAGGGTCAAGGCTAAAAAAGGGGTATCGTCTTCATCTACCCCTTTACACAATTGGTAAGCACGAAGATAGTTTTCGGTGGATATATAGTCGTTGCTTACAAAAGTGATTTTCTGTAAGACATCATCTAAATATTCATATACTTCACGAGGAGAAGCTTTCGATTTTGCAACTATCCGCTCTTTGTGCTCAAATATTTCTACAATCAAAAATTTAGGAGCGTAAAAAGTATAATCCGAAAAGTAAAGCTGCTGTCGAAAATTTCTGTTGATAGAACGTAAAGCTGCAAATAGGATATTGGCATCAACAACCACTTTCATTTCTCTTGAATGTATTGGTTTTTGTTGCGTTGCCACCAGCTATGCTTTATTTCTTTACCCAAATCCTCAACACTCTCGTCGAAATCAACTCGCTGGGCAAGGTATTCTGTGCGTAAAAACTCAATAGTTTCGCGCAAAAATGTTTCGTCAAAAAAACGCTTATCAAACGTAATTTGAAGTTTATCGGGGGTATTATTGATGGCTAGTGCTTCCATGGTTGGCCTTTTTTTAACAAAGATAATTAATTTGGGTATTCTATCGACACCGCATACCTACCCATTATTTTCAGCGTTCTGGGGCTAAATGGTTGAGCACAATGCCGCTTTCTATCACCTGTTTCAAACTCTTGGCGTCAAGTGCTCCCACTACTCTGCCTTGGAGTTGCAGGTATTGATCAAAAAAGACGGTGGTTGGGTAGCTCAATTTTCCGTTTTCGGTTCCTAGCACTTGTGCCAACTCATGTACTCCCGTTTTCACGCCCGTTGGCTTAAACTTATACGCCCGTTGCAGAAACGTAATCGGCTGGTTATCTTCTGCGTTGAGGCGAACACAATAAAACTTTTCTTGAAGTTTGGTGACAACCTGTTGATCCGAAAACGTACGCAACTCCATCATTTTGCAATACGTACACCAATCGGTATGAATAAACACCAGCACGGGTCGGCGCTCTTTGCGGAGGCTGTCGGTGAGGTGTTCAAACGACGTCCAACGCAGTGTTTGGGCTTGGCATTCGACTGCCAGAAGCCCAAACAAGCCAAAAAGTGCTATCCAAACGTGCTTTTTCATTTGAACAAATTGTATCTAACACCTGCAAAGAAGCGAATACCTTGGTTGGGCGCATAGACGTACGACGGGTCGAACGTCAGCGCGTAGGGGTTATTCGGAGTCGGCACTACTTGCCCCGTCGCATCAAACGTTACTTGTTTGTCAAACGGGTCAAAAGCGCGGGCAATGGCATCAGGAGTCGGGGTAAAATTCAGTAGGTTCTTTACTCCCCCGTAAATTTCCAACCCATTGTTAAATTTCTTCCCTAATTGAATATTTTGAAGGCTCCACCAAGGCGAATACTCAGGACGAGGGTCAAGTGGCCCTAGTACTGGCAGTTTCATGGGGCCGTACAAATTGCCCGTATAATCGACCGAAAGGCCAATTTGTGGGAAGGTATATGACACCGACCATACGCCCGTAAATTTTTCTGTCAAAAGCTGCGTTTTTTTCACCAACGTTCCAGTGCCATCGTCTTCACGCTGAAATACATTCATAGCTGTGGCTCCCGTCATAAATTTGAGCCCGTTGGCCAGCGACACGTCAATATTTAACGATAAGCCGCGTGAAACGGCGTTTCCGCTCAAGTTGCTGTAAATGATTTTATTAGGGTCGGTGAGGTAATCAGGAATAATACGGTTATTAAAAAACGTGTAGAAAGCCGTTGCATCCAGTCCTACGTATCCGCCGTTGCCCAAGAAAAACTTCCGCACGTAGTTTAAGTTTCCGTTCCAAGAGCGTTCGGGCTTCAACTCTTCCGTAAATTCAACTTTCCGCGCTCCTGTCAAAGCCGCATGGTCTTCGGTGAATACGTTGGCCACCCGATACCCATTTCCAACGCTTGCACGAAGCACGTTTTTCTTATCGGTAGATGTCCATTTATAGTTTAAACGAGGCGTGAAGATACTCCCGTGGATAGAGTTATAATCATAGCGCGCTCCTAGCAACAACTTATGGTTGGTCGTAAGCGTGATTTCATCTTGGACAAAAAACCCTGGCAATAGCACTTTTGAGGGCGCATTTTTTCCATCGGCGTCCGTTGCAGGGGTATTATCATCGTAAAAAGTGTAACGTAGAGCCGTTCCTACCAATAAATCGTGGCGCTCTTTGAGTTTTTTATCCCACGTAAATTGGCCAAAACCGATGTATTGTTGTGCTTGGTACGGGGTTGTGCCGTAGTACGAATCCTGCAAGTGCCCGTTGGCCGAAAACTGAAAGGTTATCTTTTCTTTCATGGGCAATTGATACGCTCCAATTACCTCCCAGCGCTTGGTATTGATACTTTCGGCATAAATCTCATTACTTCCACGGTACTTAGGCGTCCACTGAGTTTGCCCTCCCCAACGGTCTTCATAGACGTAGCGCCCACCTAGCGTGAACACCCGATTATCTTTACGGTCTATGCTAAATTTATTAAAAAGTGAGATTCTATTTTGAAGCGTGATGTCCGTAAAACCATCGCCGTTTTTATCAGTCGGGCGTTGAAAATTGAAATAGTTAAGCCCAAATAACGATTGAATTTTTTCGCCCAACTTGTACTTTAACCCCAAGTCTGCGTTGAATTCCGCCCATGAAGTTCCCATCACATCTGCCGAAACCAAGGGTGCTGACGACGGCTTTTTGGTAATAACGTTTATCAAACCTCCCACTGCTTCCGAACCATACAAGGTAGAAGCAGGGCCTTTCACCACTTCGACCCGTTCGATGAGCGCACTTGGAATCCCGCTCAAGCCATATACTGTCGAAAGTCCTGATACAATGGGCATTCCATCAATCATAATCATGGTATAGGGACCTTCCAAACCGTTGATGTGAATATCGCCTGTGTTACAAACGTTGCAGTTCAACTGCGGACGAATCCCGTTGATATTTTGTAATGATTCAAATAAGTTGGGAACAGGATTTCGCTTGAAAAATACGGGCGTATAAATTTCGACAGGAACGGGGCTATCCAATTTCGAGACTTCTTTCATCGTTCCTGTAACTACGACTTCGGCCAACGAATTTTCTAACTCATCCGTTTGAAGGGTCAATTCTTGGAAAAACTTAGCCTCCGAAATGGTTACGGCCTTGGTAATGGTACGGTATCCGATGGCTGAAATCACCAACTGATACGAACCGTACTTCACGTTTTTGATTTCAAATACCCCTTTTTCATCGGTCGTGGTACCGAATTGGGTATTTTTCAAGGCCGCCGTTCCAAATTCCAAGGGCTTGCCTTTGACAGTTACCGTTCCTCGAATACTTCCAGTTTGTGCGAAAATAATGGTTGTGACTAGCAACGACGCTAGTAATAAGAAAAAATGCTTCATTGTGAGAATGCCGTTAGGAATGATATGAGTAGGCATTCGGTGCCGTTTTCTGTTTTCACAGAATGACTACGCTCCGAAATACCGACGTAAAATGATACGAGAATGAGTCGATGACAACCACAGCGCTAGGCGTGGATGACTGACAACGAGTTTAAAAAGGGAGACCGCCTTCATTTTGAAGGAAAGAAATAAACGTACGCACGCGCTTTTATCCGTTTGATAAAACCGATTTTACCTAGTTACGTGTGTGATTTATTTCCCATCAAATCGAAGACTATGAGTGGGTAGTAGTAGGTGGCCCTCGAAGGGAGAAATCTCCGAAAAAAGGAGTTCGATAGGCTGCTAATAAGTAAAATGAGGTACGTGGAGAATAATTGGTAACCAACCGCTTCAAAACTGCCAATGCCACCGATAGCGTAAGTGCGGCGTAGGTTGCGTTGGTCAACGAATCCAGCAAAAACAGTTCGTTTTTGGTGTGGTCGTTGGGTTGAAAAGGCGTATTGGAATTAGAAGCTTTGTAAGGGTGAGCGTGGGTAATAACCTTTCCACTTGAGAGCTTGTGCGCATGGCGAAACACAATGCTATTGAGAAGCATCAAGGTGAATAGCACCAAGAAGCCCTGAGCAATAGTTTGTCGTATGCGTTGATGAAACAGCATGAAGTGGATGAATATTTCGTAAATCTAACCAGTATCTACGAGAAAAAGTTTATCTCTCGCAAATAATTAGCGATTTCTGCTGTTTTTTCTACTTTCCCCCAATAATCTCTTGTAAACGTTCTTTGACATCCTTCCCCGCCTAAAGGCTGGGGGATTCCTTTAATTAGCGTTAGATGCCCCTAACGGAGAATTGTAGTATGTTTTTAGCCGCGTTGACATCTCTTAAATGCGAAGTGCCGCAACACGAACATACCCAATCTCTTACCCCCAACGCACTTAGTCCACTCGGACCTGTTCTTTGCAGACAAGTTGAGCAAGTGACCGTTGAGAAACTCTCGTTGACCTCTTTCATTTCGACACCAAGCCTAACGGCTTTAAATCCAAGCATCACTTTGAAGTCTGACCAACCTGCATCCGATACAGATTTAGCCATCCGGGTCTTTTTTAGCTTTAATGAACTCACATTGCCTACTGCTATCTTATCATACTCATTGACGATAGCGGTACTGATTTTGTGATTCCAGTCTTTTCTTTTGTTCTTGATTTTTGCATGAATAGCTGTGACGCGCTTTTTCTTATTTGCGCGTTGGGCAACCGCTAACTTTAACTCATACTTTTTGGTGAGATTTTCGCGGTTAAACTCAACACCATCCGAAAGAGTAGCCAATGTTTTTAGGCCAAGGTCGATCCCAACTTGTCTTCCATTTTTTTCTCTTACTATCTCAGCCTGCTCAATCACAAAGTTTACAAACCAATTACCTTTTGAATCCTGACAGAAAGAACCAAAACGAACCTTTGAGGCAATAGAACGAGAAAGCCAAAATCTGAATTTATGCCCATTGTAGCTTACTGTATCGGATGACACTTTAACACCGACACCTTTAAAGGGAATCCAGCCCAATGATTTTTTTCTGCTTCTCCAATTGAGTTTACGTTTTTTGTGTTGCTTACAGGATTTGGCGTATTCCTCACAAACCGCTTGAACTGTTTGGGAGTGCAAGCCTAATTCTTTGGCACAACCAGTAGTAAGTTTGTTTAAATCAAAAGCAGAAAGTGGTTTGCCAAATTTCTTCCAACTTTCCTGATTAACTTGGTTGCAGTAGTTCCAAACAAAATTGCACGAATAACCCAGTACAACAAGTTTCTTACTTGCAGTTGAGTCCTTGATTCGATACTGCAATGTTGTTAGATTCATAATACAAAGCTAACAAAACATACTACATTTGTAACATGAAACAATTAGAAAAATCCAGAAGTGCCACCTACAATATTGGCTATCACATTATTTTTTGTCCTAAATACAGACGAAAAGTATTGACAGGTCAAATTGAGATTCGACTTAAAGAAATCATTCGGCAAGTGGCAATAGAGAATGATTGGGAAATTGCCACTTTAGACGTAATGCCCGACCATATCCACGTATTTGTAAAGGCTACGCCCATGGATAGCCCTGCCAATATTGTAGCCAGAATGAAGGGGCGCTCTTCTTTTGAATTAAGAAAAGAGTTTCCTTACTTAAAAAGCCGACTGCCTTCTTTGTGGACACGTTCTTACTATTGCGAATCAATCGGCAGTATTTCAGCATCGGCTATTACAAAGTATATTGAGAATCAAAAGGCGCGCTAATGAATAGCCTTCGCACAAACCTAAATAGCCTTCGGTATATTATCGCTTACATCCCCATTCTAAAGATTGGGGTTTTACGCTAAATTTTCATAAAACACGTTCTTGGGAAAGTCAGGTAAGTGTTGAATTTGGGTGATGGGTGGGTTTGGCAAAAAAGAAAAATTTTGATTTTGATTATTTAATTTTGATTTTTGTATTTTTATAACCCAAAGCAAAAACGTAATTGGTCATCATTTCTAAAACAATCATTCGCGAGTTTGGACTAAAGCACGCTGATGCGAACGATGCGCTTAACGATTGGTTTGCTACTGTCTCAGAAGCAAACTGGTCAAATTTTACTGACATAAAACAAACTTTTAATTCAGTTGACTATGTGGGCAATGAGCGATTTGTTTTTAACATAAAAGGCAATCGTTATCGCCTAGTAACAATGATTTTTTTAGACATTCGTACAGTATTTATTCGTTTCATAGGAACTCACGCAGAATACGACAAAATTGACTCAACCACTATTTAAACAATGACTTCCCCACTAAAAACCGAAGCTGAATACAAGCAAGTAATGGCTGAAATTGAGACGTTTTTACAAAAAGCTACTCATAATGAAGGTTTTACAAGCCTTTCTCCTGAAGAAACAGAACGTCTCCGAAATCTATCTTTACAAGCAGAAGCTTACGAAGATGCCATCCCAATCATGCCTTTACAAATTCCTACCCCTCAAACACTTTCTGACATGCTGAGTTTAAAAATGTTTCAGTTAAAATTGAAACAAAAAGACCTAGCAGCACTACTTGACATCACGCCTACCCGACTCTCAGAAGTGATGACGGGCAAGCGTAAAGTCAACATGGATTTAGCTAAACGACTTTATCAAAAATTAGCCATCGACCCTGCGTTTATTTTAGAACATGCTTAAAACTCCCGAACCTTGTTTTTCTCTTTGAAATAAGTATCAAGGGCTTTTTGTCCAAAAACATAAAACACAACGGGGGTCACTACCATATCAAGTAACGTACTAGATATTAACCCTCCCAAAATCACCGTCGCCACAGGGTAAAGAATTTCTTTCCCTGCGGCTTGGGAATCGAGGGTAAGGGGAATGAGCGCTAGGGCTGCCACCAAGGCCGTCATCAGCACTGGAACGAGGCGTTCGAGCGATCCGCGGATAATCATTTCTTTTCCAAAATGCTCACCTTCGTGCTCGACAAGGTGGATGTAATGCGAAATCATCATGATACCGTTACGGCTTGCGATTCCCGTTAGGGTAATAAAACCCACCAACGTTGCTACCGAAAATACCCCTCCTGAAAGCAACACCGCCACTACACTCCCCACCAGTGCCAAAGGGACATTGAGCATGATTTGAAGCACAATACGGCTTGATTTGAAATGGGTAAAAAGTACCAAGAAAATACTAACAATCGAAATAAGACTCAGTAAGCCAATCAACTGCGTCGCTGATTCTTGGCTCTCAATCAGTCCCGAATAAACGACATACGTACCTTGGGGAAGTTGCAACTTGCCCACTTGCTTTTTTATTTCTCCGACGGTACTCCCCAAATCTCGTTCTTGAACATTGGCCGAAATCACCATGCGCCGCTGCGTATTTTCGTGCATCACTTGGTTGACGGTTACGGTTTGTTCAATGTCAGCAATCTGTTCCAAAGGTACCAGTGTCCCGTCGGGAGTACTGATTTGAGTACTGCGAATAGCTTCAAGGTTGGAACGTTCGTGTTCGTTAGCACGAATGAGAATATCAAACGTTTTCTGTCCGTCGTACATCTGTCCCGTTACTTTTCCGTTGTAAAACACCTCCAGCTCTTCTGCCACTTTTCCAGCCTGCAATCCAAAACGTTGGAGCGCGTCGCGTTTGACACGAATCTGCAACTGAGGCACCATCACTTGGCGCTCGATACTCAAGTCCACCACTCCCTCAACGCCTTGCATCAAATTTTTGATTTGTCCTGCGGTGGTACGAAGTTCGGCCAAATCGTTTCCATAGAGTTTAAGCGCTATTTGCGCCTGCACTCCCGAAAGCAAGTGCTCAATTCGGTGCGAAATAGGCTGTCCCACTGCAATTGTCACGCCTTTCATCACCGACAGTTTTTCGCGAATGTCAGCAATGATTTCATCCCGACTTCGCTTGGTATCGGGTTTTAATTCTACTTCAATTTCGGAACGGCTGACAGGCTCGACGTGCTCGTCGAGTTCGGCTCGCCCCGTGCGACGACTGGCATATTCTACCTCGGGGACTTCCAACATGCGTTTTTCGGCCAACGTCCCCAACCGATTCGACTCCTCCAACGAAGTTCCAGGAGGAGCAATAAGGTTAATGGTAAACGAGCCTTCGTTGAAAGGTGGCAAAAACTCCGTTCCTAAAAAAGGAAGCGTACCAACCGAAGCCATAATCAACAAAATAGCCGTAACTAGAATAGCCTTGGGACGCTGCAATGCCCACCGTAAAAGCTTCGTATCCTGCTTTTTAAGCCACCGCACCATCACAGTATCTTGCTCCTCGCCCTTTTGTCCCTTGCTTTTTGCCTCTTTGCCTTTCAACAAAAAACTACACAACACAGGCGTAACGGTAAGCGACACTAGCAATGAAGCAATAATCGAAGTGATGTAAGCCAAACCTAACGGCGCAAAAATCCGCCCTTCGACGCCTTCCATAAAGAACAAAGGCACAAATACTAGAACCACAATGATGGTAGCATAGACAATCGAATTGCGCACTTCGGAACTGGCTTCATATACCACCCGAAGCGTTGATTTGGGATTGCCTGCGGCTTGGTTTTCTTTCAAACGCCGAAAGACATTCTCAACATCGACAATGGCGTCATCGACCAACTCACCGATGGCAATCGCCAGCCCGCCCAATGTCAGGGTATTGATGGAAATATCAAACAATTGAAAAATAATGGCCGTCATCACCAACGACAGCGGAATGGCCGTCAGCGTAATAACCGTCGTACGGAGATTCATCAAAAACAGGAATAAAATCACCACCACCAATATAAACCCATCCCGCAATGCTTCGGTGACGTTGTGGATGGAGTTTTCGATGAATGATTTTTGCTGAAAAATCTTCGGGTTCAACGACACATCACGCGGCAACGCAGGCCGAAGTTCTAGGCAGGCTTTTTCTACCTCATCGGTCAAGGCCACGGTATTGGCACCCGGTTGTTTTTCTACCGCCATAATCACCGCAGGCTTTCCGTTGATGCTTCCATCGCCTCGCTTAAAGGCCGCTCCAAATTTTACGTCGGCCACTTGTTTGAGTAACACAGGCTGGCCATGTCGGCTGGTTACGACCGTATTGGCCAAATCGTCCAGCGATTCCGCCCGACCTACGTTTCGGATCAAGACTTCAGAACCGTATTCGTAGTAAAAATTTCCCGTGGTATTGCGCGATGAAAGCGACAATGCTTTTTCCAATTCGTCGAGTCCTACGCCAAATTGTTTGAGCTTACTACTTGATACTTGCACTTGGTACTGCAAACGGTCTCCCCCAATCGGAATCACTTGTGACACTCCTTTGATGGTCAACAATCGACGCCGAACGGTAAAATCGGCCAAGGTTCGAAGTTCGACAGGCGAAGTACTGTCTGCGCTCATTCCAACGTACATAAACTGCCCCATTACCGACGAAATAGGCCCCATAATCGGCTTAATTCCGTTGGGTAAGGTCACGGTTTGGAGTTTTTCGGCCACCAACTGCCGTGCTCGGTAAATTTCGGTATTCCAGTCAAACTCCACATAGACCATCCCCAAGCCAATCGCCGAACTACTTCGCACCGACTCTACTCCAGGTGCGCCATTGAGGGCGGTTTCGACGGGTAATACAACTTGAGTTTCTATTTCTTCGGGAGCTAAGCCGTTGGATTCCAAGAATATCGTCACGCGGGCACGGTTCAGGTCGGGCAATACATCAATGGGCAGTCGAATCGCTGTGTAGGCCCCTCCTACCAACAATATCCCCGCAAACGCCAATACAATCAGCCGATTGTTTAGCGAAAATTTTATCAAAGTGTTTAACATTTTTTCTCAATCTGTAAGTGAACAAAGGGCAAGAGGCAAAGGGCAAGTATGCACAAGACAAATGTGAAAAGGGAAAACCGAAAATATGCAAGAAGCAAAAGCAAGTATGAAAGGGGCCAATCATTAACGAGTCAATTCACTTGTAAGCTTTAATACTTTTCTGGAAATGCCATCATATGGTTTAACAGTCGTCCTATTTCATCACTTTTTAAAGACAAGTCTTCAAACTGGGCTTTTGACACATATCGACATGCCAATGAAAAATCAAGCCAAACTTGAGTTTCTGTATTTTCCATATCAGCGTCCGAAACTTTCGATATAAAGTGGGCGGGATAACGTCTCTTCCGAAAAGCTTCACCCAAATTAGCGCAAACACTTCGCGATGAACGGCGTATTTGGTCTGTTAAAGCATACTTTTCTTCTTGGGGAAATCCCTTAGAAATAGTGTATATCAGCATCGCTAACTCAAATGCTTTTTTATAAACTGACAATTCTTTGAAGTGACTTGCTGGCATTGTGAATAAAAGCTAGTAATTGAAGAAGTAGGAATACTTCAAAAAGACTACTACTACAACTAAAAGCAACTTTTTACGTGCTTTAAGCGGGTTGTGAGCACCCCTTAGCACCGCGCATCACCACTCTTTCAACCTTCGCCAACTTTCCATTTGCCCCTCGCCAACTTGCCTCTTGCCTACTTGCCTCTTACCAACTTGCCCCTTGCCTACTTGCCCTTTTCCTATTTGTATTTTGCCAATTTGCCATTTGATTTACTGGTTTAGGAAAATCATTTTCAATTGATACGAAGAAGTAACTACTACTTTTTCTCCCGAATGTACGCCCTTCAAAATAGTCGTAGATGCTCCGTTGTTGTTGCCAATCGCCACATATTCCACCCTGAAACGCTCGGGCGACTCTTTTACAAACACACAAGGTTTGCCGTTGAGCTGGCTTAACGCGCTATTGGGCAACGCCAACGTCCGATTTTCGTCGCGTGCTTGCGCCCGCACGGTCACGTATTCGCCAATTTTAAAATCACCGTCGGGGTTTTCAACTTCAAAGAGCATTTTTTGCGATTGGTTGGCGTTTACGACTTGCGCCGCCGACAATAATCGCACTCGGTTGGTTTTATGCTTTTCGCTCTCTCGCTGACATTCCACCTCAAAGCCCGTTCCTAAGCGAACTTTGTCGGCATCTTGCTCAAATACTTGTGCTTCGACATATACTTTGCTGAGGTTGGTAATGGTAAAAAGCGTTTCACCCGTTCCTACTGTCGAGCCAATCGCCACCGCAAACGGTGCCACTACGCCCGAAATCGGTGCCGTAAGCGCGACCAAACGGCTATTACCTTTGCCATTTTTAGCAATGTTGTTAAACACTTTGAGGTTTTCTTGCGCCTTGCGAAGACGGGCTTCCGCTTCGACCATGTCACGTTTGGCAGCAATGTCCTCGATTTTTTTCAAGCGGTCGT
Source organism: Runella sp. R5_40 (assembly GCF_057652295.1). Classification (NCBI taxonomy): domain Bacteria; kingdom Pseudomonadati; phylum Bacteroidota; class Cytophagia; order Cytophagales; family Spirosomataceae; genus Runella; species Runella sp. R5_40. The sequence goes on from NZ_JBYFCH010000001.1 coordinate 861,886, forward strand.
ACTCCTTTTGAGCCGTCGCCAATTCGACTTCCAAATTGTTGCGTTCGGCTTGCAAACTCACTTGCGTGCTGGCGTCGATGGTCTGTTCGACCACCGCCAGTGTCTGCCCTTTGTTGACGCGTTGCCCCACTCGGGTAGTAAGCGACACGATACGCCCCACTTGCGGCGTTTGCACCACCGCCATCCCCGTCGAGGCAGGAATCACCGTTCCATACAGCTGGGTTGTTTCGCGGAAGTTGCCCGTTTCAACAGGATTGGTCAGTACTTCAAACAGGAATTGTGTCTCTTTAGGTACTTCAAACGCATCACCATTGGCTTGTTGTCCTTTGGCATTTGGCTCCCCCTCGTGGTTATGTCCGTCGTCTTGGGCTTGACTAGGCTGATAGGTCGGAAAAAGGCAAGCACCGATGAGAAGAATCGAAAAAAGGGTTCGGTTTTTTCTCATGGCCAAAAACATGGCGATTAAACCGATTACCAAACCACCGCCAAACATCACCCACATTCGCCAATTTCCTATTTGCCATTCACCCGTTTGTTCGTTGGCTTCCTCGTGAGCGTGTTCCGATTCGTCGTGGCCTACCAGTACCCCTTTCAGCACCATCAAATCGGGGCCATTGATGCCTTCAATTTTAGCGGTGAGTGAAAAAGTGCGCTCCCGACTAAACCGCGACGTAACCTCATAGATACCCGCCTCCTTGGATTTTATGTCAAACGTAGCTTTGGAATCTAACGAGGCCGAAAGTGCGATTTTCGCATTGCTAATAGGTCGATTGGTAGCAGGGTCGGCGACGTAGAGCGTCAGTTTTCCCGCTTCGTTGGCGTGCAGGTGTTCGTATTTTAAAACCAACTCATAGCGGTCCGATACCGCTTCGGCCTTTTTCACTTTGATGGTTTCAGCCGCTGGCTCATGAGCTCCGTGGTCATGGTCATCGTGCATGGTACCATCGGCGTGCATGTGCTGAGCGTACGTAAAGCCCCCCATTCCCCAAAGGAAGCATATCAACAAACAAATGAGCTTATTTAAGTTTACAAAGAGACCTCTGACAATTCCCCCATCGGGGGTTAGGGGGCTACTATCTATCTTTTTCATAAATTTCCTGTTAGGTGTTGTATGGTCAAAATCGACTGAAAATAGCTACGTTGGGTTTCGATGTAGCGAAGTTTGATGGTGTAGGCGTCGTTGGTCGTTCGTAGAAAATTGATGTAATCGGTTTGACCATTTTCAAAAAAACGGCGGGCTGTTTCAATAATCGTATTGGCTTGTGGTAGAGCCACACTTTGGTAGTAGGCTAGTGACGTTCTAAATTTCGTCGCCTCATTTTGAGCCATTTGCAAGTCGAGTGATACTAGCTGTTTTTGCGATTCCGTCCGCTCATGGGCGGCTTCTTGCGCCGTTTGAGCAGCCTCAATTCGGCTTTTGTATTGCCCCCACCAAAGCGGAATACTCACCCCCGCCCGCAGGCGAAGCCCCATCCGCGTTTCTGGCGTACCTTGATTGTAATAGCCTACCATAAAACTGGGCAGTCGGCTACTTTTTTCTACCCCAACGACCTTTTGACCAACCACTTCCATTTGCTTGGCCATTTCTACAAGCGGAGCAGAATCCACATCACCTAAGGTATCCATAAGCAGCGGTATTTTGTCCAACGGAAGTACTGCTACCTCTGGCGCGAGCACATTCCCCATCAATATCCCTAGTTGATTTTTTTGCAAGATTACCTCTTGACTAGCCATCGCAACTTGGTTACGAAGTTCCGCTGCTTGCGTTTCTGCAAATACCAACGCTAGCTTGTCGATGGTGCCTACTTCAAAGCTCCTCTTTGCGGCAATGGCGATTTGGGCGTAAGCGCTGTCCTGACTTTGAAGTTGTCGAAGGTACGACTGCCCAAATTGCGCATTGAGATACGTCCATTTTACCCGAAATTTCAGCTCGTTTTCGGTAATTTTTTGGTCTTTTTGGGCCAACCCCACGTACGCTTGCTGTAATTGTGCCTGCTGATGATAGACCGTAGGCAAACGGAAACTTTGCTGCACGCCCAACGTATAAAACACCCCTGTCGGACTATCGAACGTCAGTTCAGGGTTAGGAACCGCTCGGGTGGAACGGATGAGTTGCTCGTTTTGCTTTATCACCAAACTCGAAGCTTTCAACGCACGGCTGTTCTTGAGCGCTGCTTCCACGGCTTCTTCGGGCGTCAGCGTACGTTGTGACCACGCGCAAGTACTCAACACCCACCCAAGTCCGACCGTCAAGGCTGACTTTTGCCAATAAGTGTTCATCAAAAATGAAGATTTGATTTAAAAATTGAGAAAAAGTAAGAGGCGAGTTTGCAAAGGGCAAGGGGCGAGTTTGCAAGGGGCAAGCTCTCTTGCCTATTTGCTTTTTGCAAACTTGCCTTTTTGCCATTTGCCTTTTGCCTACTTGCTATTCGCCTTTTGATTACTGCTTTTTGCACACTCGTGCATTTTGCCTTATTTCTAAATCAAAAAGCGCTGCACCAGCACGAGAAGAAAACGCCCGTACGTTCGTCGAAAAACGTAGGGTGGTTCAAAAAAAGCAGTACGTATCTCTTCTTTTTGGAAGAAAGTAGTCCTGTAGAAAAATGTAGAAAAAGAGGGAATAAAAGGAGCAAAAACCGTAGGGGAAAACGCCAAAGCTTTGGTCGTAACTTCGGCATAACAATACACAAAATTGACTTGCCCTTCTTCTTCGTGAGACTGAAAACCCGAAGCGGCCTCGTGATGATGATGATGTTCATCTTCGTGCTCTTGGTGTTCACACGATGTTTCCGCCCAGCTTGAAAGAATATGCCGATGCGTTCCATGCTCCTGGCACGAATGTTCCAGCACGCCATAGCCATTGCCTGCCCAAAGGGCCAGCAACGCCATTGTCAATGCCAAAAACTGTTTCAGAAGCTTTTTCATCAAAACCGATTTTTAGCAAAAATAAATCAAAAGCGCGTGCAACAGGGTTTCAGGTAGTAAAAAGCGTAAAATAAGTCTGTCAAAACCTCTTTGGTTTTAGTATAATTGCACCAAAAGATAACTCCTAAACGACCATGACACTACTCGGCTTTCCTGTATTGGTACTTGCAAAAATCCTGTTTGCGGCTTTCAATGGCATTTTGTTTACGCAATCGGGCTTAGACAAGGTTTTTCACTACCAAGGCAACCTCGACTATTTTAAAGACCATTTTAAAAAATCGCCGTTGGCTTCCAGCGTTGGGGCGCTGATGCCTACCATTACCTTGCTTGAGACATCAGCGGGGTTGGTCTCCTTGGTTGGCGTAGTGCTTTTGCTCATTGGGAGTGACTTGGCCAATGTGGTAGCAGCTTCGGGCATGTGTTTGGGGGGAGTTTCGTTGGTGTGTTTGTTTTTTGGACAACGGCTGGCGCAAGACTACGCAGGTGCGGCATCGCTAGTGCCTTATTTCTTAATGGCCGCAGGTGGATTGGTCCTGTATTCTTTGTAAGCATTCGGGTTGTGAGAAATCCTAGGCACAAAAAAGAGGGTTGTAAGCAACCCTCTACACGACAAGAGTGCTGTGTGTTTGGATACTACTATCCAAACACGGGGTTTCTCAAAACCCAATTCCCAAATCGAGGCTTTGAGAAACCTTTGACACAGCTGAGTATTCGGGTTGTGAGCAACCCTCTACACAAGAGTGCTGTGCGTTTGGATACTCCTATCCAAACACGGGGTTTCTCAAAACCCAATTCAAAAATCGAGGTTTTGAGAAACCTCTGTCACAGTTAAGAATTCGGGTTGTGAAAAACCCTAGGAACAAAAAAAGAGGGTTGTAAGCAACCCTCTACACGACAAGAGTGCTGTGTGTTTGGATACTCCTATCCAAACACGGGGTTTCTCAAAACCCAATTCACAAATCGAGGCTTTGAGAAACCTCTGACACAGCTGAGTATTCGGGTTGTGAGCAACCCTCAGCACGAAAAAAGAGGGTTGTAAGCAACCCTCTACACTATTGCACAATCTCGCAATTCCTCATTCGTAATTCGTAATTCCCCACTCCTTCCTTATTTCACTCGATTGGTTTTCCACTTGCTTTTGGCAGCCACAGGAACCGTCGTACTTCCACTGGTAGGTTGTTTGGTTTGATTCATTAAATAGGCTACCAACGCCGCCGCGACTTCTATTTCTTCCTGATCGGTCTCTCTTTTGAGGACTTCGGGGGTGAAGTAGTGTTTGACAAAGTGCGTATCGAAGTTGCCCGAAGTAAAAGCTTCGTGCAACATCACAAAACGGCAAAACGCCAACGTTGTTTGTACCCCCGTGATTTCGTATTCGTCAATGGCCCTTACCATTTTATCAATCGATTCCTGGCGCGTCGCTGCGTGGGTGATAAGTTTGGCAATCATGGGGTCATAATAAATCGGGATGTCCATGCCTTGCTCAAAACCATCGTCCACCCGAACGCCATTTCCTTGTGGACGCACGTAGGTTTTTAGATTCCCAACATCGGGCAAGAAGTTATTGGTAGGATCTTCAGCATACACCCGAATCTCCATAGCGTGCCCGTTGATTTCAAGGTCTTCTTGCTTGATCTGAAGTTCTTGGCCTTCGGCAATATAAATCATCTGACGCACCAAGTCCACCCCCGTAATCATCTCGGTCACTGGGTGTTCTACTTGAAGGCGTGTATTCATTTCGAGGAAATAGAAGTTCAGTTGGTCGTCCACAATAAACTCCACCGTCCCTGCGCCATAATACCCGCACGAGCGAGCTACGTCCACGGCGCATTTGCCCATTGCTTCTCGGATTTCGGGCGTAAGGCACGACGAAGGCGCTTCTTCCACCACCTTTTGGTGACGGCGCTGCACCGAACATTCCCGTTCAAAAAGGTAAATAATATTTCCATGCTGGTCGCCTAACACCTGAATTTCGATGTGCCGTGGCGAGGCGACGTATTTTTCGACAAACACCGCTCCGTCGCCAAAAGCCGAAATGGCCTCACTGACGGCGCGCTCCATTTGTTCGTCAAACTCTTCTTCATTTTCAACAATACGCATTCCTTTTCCACCACCACCTGCACTTGCTTTAATTAACACAGGATAGCCGATTTGCCCCGCAATGGCTTTGGCTTCGGCACGGTCGGTAACAGCATCGGGCGTACCTGGTACCATCGGAATTTTATATTTTGCCGCCGCCCGTTTTGCCGACAGCTTATCGCCCATGATTTCGATACTTTCTGCCGATGGCCCCACAAAAAGAAGCCCCGCATCTTTGACCATTTGCGAGAACTTGGCATTTTCGGACAAAAATCCGTACCCTGGGTGAATGGCATCTACGCCCAATTTTTTACATACGTCTATAATTTTATCACCCCTCAAGTACGATTCTGATGAAGCAGCAGGGCCAATACATACTGCCTCATCGGCATAGCGTACGTGCAACGCGTTGCGGTCGGCTTCACTATACACTGCCACCGTTTTAATGCCCATTTCGCGGGCAGTTCGCATGACCCGAAGAGCAATTTCCCCACGGTTGGCGACCAGAAGTTTGTTGATTTTGCGCATGAACAGCTAGATATTTTTCTATAAAGGCACCGAAAGTTACAACATATCGTTCAGTGTCATAGAATTATCTTGGTAAAACAGTATAGAAGTTTTACTACAAAAGAATACAAAGGTTAGTATTTCAAACACCTTGTCTTTCTTCTGGCAGCGCTGCTTTTGCCTCTAAACCTAAAAAGGGCATCAAATCCATACCAAATAGCTAGTTCAAAAGCGCCAGTATCTGTACCAAGGGAAGAAATACTAACATCATAACTGGCCTGAAAAAGGATATTATCTCTGGCCCATCCCATGGTTCCGACCAAGGCATCTCTGCGTTTAGAGCCAGTCAAAAGACCTCTGTACCATACACCTACCAAAAGCGGAGAAAAGATAAGGTTTGTGCCTACGTCTAGCTGCTGATTCATCCCCTGACGACGCCATTGTAGTGCCACACTCAGTGCGCTTTCTCGGTCCAAATCTCGCCCATATCCATTTCCAAACACTTGAATTTGGAGGGGAAATTGGGCACCTAGCTGAACACCCCAACGTTCGCGCAACCAGTCATTGTTTCGAAACCCCATATTGTGATAAGATACACCCGTCCAAAAAAAAGGCTCATAATCGCTCTGTGGGTCATAATCAAAACGAAGCCCACTTGAAAAAGCCAAGCGGTTATTGGTCAAACCATCTTGCGCTAGTGGATCATTAGTGCCCAGATAATTGGACACAAACATAAGGTTATCACCACTCCATCGATCAGAGACCCACGCCGCTTGAAGCCCTGGTGTAAGCCTTAACTGCTGTTTAGCATCTAAATAAAACAGCCGCGACACTTGGCCTGCCAAATGAGTACTGTTGAGAATAGTTCCCCTACGGTCATACATCGCCTGTACTCCCAAACCTACTTGTGCATCTTCTGCGTAGGTATCAAAAGAAAAGGCAGCAGTCTGAAACGCAGTACCAATCGAAGGCCATTGATTACGGTAGTTGGCAATCAGGCGAGGGGTGCCTGCATCACCTGCCAATGCTGGATTTTGGTACAAAGGATTGGTGTAAAATTGGGAAAATTGAGGCGCTTGCGCACTTACATTAATCACAATACTCCAGAAGATAAAGGATAAATAGCGCATGGGTAGAAAACGTGTTTTTAATAAGTCATCGCATCAAGTAAAAGTTACCTCGAAGCCGTTCTCGTTTACGAGTTTCAATATACATCACCTCACTTTCTAAGACATACATATCTGCTGGCATGACCCGACCGTTGAAAGTACCATCCCAAGATTGTCCCTCATTTTGGCTACCTGCTGGTATATTTTTTACTTCAAAAACTACCTCTCCCCATCTATCTCTAATACGAAGCCAGATGATTTCCTTAATACCGTTTCCGAATAGGGTAAATCGGTCACCGATACCATCGTTGTTAGGGGTAAATGCTTGAGGAATCACCACTGAGCAGCTATCTGTTTGAAAAGCCGACACCCGAAAAGTAGAATCTTTACAAACCCCACGGTTACTAACTACCAACTTAACATCGTATTGACCTTTAGAAAATGGAAGGATTGGGTTGGGTGCATCGGATGTACGTCCATCGCTGAAATACCACTTAAAAGTATCTGCATTTTGAGAACGATTGATGAATCTTACTGGGCCAGGTGAACAAAGCAGAGAATCACCCTCTATCGAAAAGTCAGCAACAGTGCGAGCTAGTATAGGTACTGTCTTACGGATTGGCACCCCTTTGCACGCAGTACTACCCCGATACACCGTCAATGTGGCCGAAATAGAATTAGCAGTAGTGGTATAGGTGTGTAAAGGCGAGTAAGTAACCGAGTCGAGGGGAGAACCATCTCCAAAATCCCAAATAGCACCTAAGCGGGGATCGGATAAATTGACAAATTGAACTGGCTGCCCTTGACAGGCCATCGGAGATTCAAGGCGAAAATCACCTTTAGGTAGGCTATCCACCTTCACAATTTTAGAAGTAGAATCAAACCCGCAAGCGGTGTAAGCAATCAGTGTAATTCGATAATCACGATTTGGTTGGGAAAAAGCATGGGTAGCATTGGGGCGTGTGTCTATCTTTCCATCTCCAAATTTCCAAACCCAGCGTTCGGGCTTGGGGACAGTGGCATCTTTCACTTGAATTGGTTCGCCTGGGCATACGATTGATTTTGACAATTCAAAAAGTGGCTTAACTACATTTGGGTGAACCCGAATATCTACCGTGGCGCTGTCTTGTCCGCAATCACTGGTGACTGCTAATTTCACACGATAAGTACGGGAGCTATCACGTGCCGAAAACCAATGTTTTAGGGTATCTGCTCCTGAAGTACGCACAACGCCATCGCCAAAATACCAACGAGACTGCGGTTTATCATGCCCCGTAGAGCGGTTGGAGAACGTAATGAGCGCGGGAGTACAACGCACCGTCGTAGAATCGACCCCTACCTCTGCTTTGGCCCGTGGACGAACAATGACAGATTTACTAGCTCGTTGTTCTCCACAAGCATTTTTTACTGACAAAGTGATGGTAAAATCTTTAGCCGCCCGTTCAATATTTTCGTATTGCTTGGCGGGCGGAGTAAACCCTGTATGTTGTGTTCCATCCCCTAAAGTCCATGTGTAGTCGGAGGTACTATTGGGCGTACCTGTCGGTATGAAGTTCACTGTCAAAGGCGCACAACCTTGCGTTTGGCTGAGGCTAAAATCGGCATTTGGAGGAGGCGCTATAATGAGAACGTCGCGCGTTGTGGTATCGGCACACCCTCCCGCTCCTGCAATAAGTGTTACTCGGTTAGTTCCAGCTGCTAACGAAAGAGTAGGAACAGCGCCACTGGCCACTTGATTGTTGTTGACCAACCACGTATAAGTTGACGCACCCGTAGAATTGTTCGTAGGGCGAAGAGCACTACCTGTGCAACCATTCGTTATCGAAAAATCAGCTTTAGGACGGCCAATAGAAATAACGGCATCATCCGTACTTCGACACCCACTGGGGCTGCTCACCTCGTACGTAAGCCTAATCTGATTATTAGGAACCGCACTAATTATTAATGTATCTCCTCTCAGGCAATTGGAACATCCTGTCCAACGTCCTCCCGAAGGAGTAGCTTGTAGTTTAAGCAGCGAAGCTCCTTGACAAATCGTCAAATCTCTGGCATCAGGCTGTATGCCTTCAACAACGACTGTCACACTATCTTTGGAAGAACAACTCCCACTTCCTACTACATAACGAATCAGATGTCGTCCTAACGTTTTTGGGTTAAAAACACGATTTGTTCCCTGAGATTCAATCAAGGCTGAGCCTGACCACATACCACCCAAAGATGACGCACGTAGTGAAAGGCTTGCTGTACCTAAACATAAGGTCGTATCTCTTACTGGAGTCGTAATCTTTACTTGACTAGCTGCCGATACCAAAAAAGTATCACGGTCGGTAATTACTCCGCCACAAGGGTTCGGAATGGTTGCTTCGACAATATAAGGAGCTGTTTGAAAAGTAAGTTCTTCTCCAACAGCAGGATCAAATGCTCGACCATTTAAGGTGTAAGAGACACCCGTTTGTGAGGCAAATCGGTAACGAAAAGGTGCTTGACAAACATCTGCTTGGCGCGGCAGGTTGAGTGTGGGTTTGTCAATGACAGTATGAGGGCAAGGATTAGGCTTCGAGCGTCCACAATCATTTTCGGCAACCAATGTAACGGTATATACTCCTGCTTTCGAGAATTGAATGACAGGTTTGGGCGAAGAGGCATTAGTTCCGTTAATAAAACGATAATCACTTGGGCTAACCGTCCATTGATAGCGAGTGGCATCAATCGAAAGTGTCGCATCCAACGTAAGCGTACCTCCATTTGACAAACAAATCACCGTATCACCATTGACCAATGAAAAGCCACTCGTTAACACATATTTAGCTTCTGGCAGTTTTTTGAGTTTGACATCCACTTCGGCTGTACTCACCCCACAGTTTTGTGAAGTAGCGGTAAGTTTGGCTTTGTATGTTTTCGTAGGGTCACTGTAGTTGATAGAGGGGGAAGAAGCAGTACTGGTCTGGCCATTTCCAAAATCCCATAAAAAACTTACATCTGAGGAAGTCGGGCAAGAGTTATTTGAAAAACGCACAGGCGAGCCCTCACAAGCCGCCCCAACGGCAGGATTAGCAACAGGCTTCTTGTTAAAAGTAACCCTAAAGCCTTTGTTATCGTTTAAACAACTAGCACTTCCAACATTTATATCAAAACGAACCAAGCCCTGACTACAATTTTTTACAAAATTTTTCAGGTCATATACATGCTTGATTGTCACTTCGCTATTGAGTGTCACATTTTCTTTTTTCCCGTCTCCCCATTCAACTTCATATACTTTGCTACTGCAAGGGCCAGGTTTTAATTTTACACAAAGTTCATAAAGTGAATCGGAGGGTGAAATACATACCACTCCTGAACTGGTAGCATCACAAGTGGTGATATCTACTCGCTCCTGGGCATAGAGATTGCCGCCCAATACCGACAAAATAACCGTAAAAAAATAGAGGATATTCTTGAGCGTCGAGTGAGTTAACATAATGGTAGTAAAGTTCAGTCAAGAACCTCTAAATTACAATAAGTAACTAAAATTGCATAATCAATTTATAAACTCATTATGCCTTATGTCGTAAGCGGTGGTTCATCTCTGTAAACTCTTTTATACGTCGATTGGCTATTGTAAGTACTTGACCGTTTGTAAGTACCAAGGTATTTTTCAAAGGAGAATCAACCCAATGGCTAATAAAAGAGTGGTTGACAAGATGAGATCGGTGAATACGCACAAAAGAGGAAGGAAGAAGCCGTTCAAAAGCACCTAACGTTTTGGCCATCAGTACTTGGCGCCCATCGGTTAAATACACACGTGTGTAATTCCGCTCTGATTGGAACCTCACTATTTGCATCAACGAGACTGCTTCTTTGCGATCACCTATCCTCAAAAAAATTGGCGGGCACAACGACGGAAGTGACTGTGGAGTATTCATAATTATTTATTTGTGTACAATTCATTTCTGAACCTTTATCTTTTTTTGAGTGAGATAGGTAACAGAAAATCAGAGGTTTTTACACAAACCCTAGCGCCCTCCTTTGTTAGCGGCGCGAAATAGTGTATTGTAGCGTCGTACTAAAATTATGAGAGAAGGCCCTTGGAGTTGGGTTAGCCTCTAGTCGAATACACTGAAACTCGTAATTAAACAGTAACTTCCAATGGCGTGGAGCAATAGTTTTTCGCAGCCTAGCAAAGCCAAGGCTCAATCTAGGTGCAATTGAAGGTTTTAGTGTTGGTGCAGCTACCGAAATCAGGTAATTAGTGTAAGTCATGTCTCGTAACGGAACGCATACATTCAACCCGATACTTCCAACGAAACCCATCTTGAGTGAACTTAACCGCTCACGTGGGTTCATTGCAGTATTCCAACCCACCTGTGGACAAAAAGAAACGTAGTCTAGCTGAAACTTTTCGGCTAACTTCCGCCCATCTTCGGTTTCAATCATCGTACCATAATGTTGCTGGTTCCAATGCAAATCAGCAGCCAAAAAAAGTGGCTTATCCCATCTAAAACGAGAAGCCGAAAAACCGACTTGAAAACTAGGCCGTTCTTGGGATTGATACAAAAAAGCAGGGACTTTTTGGCCTTGCACCGAAAACTGAGGACTCCCCGCCAGTATCATGCCTGCACTCACACTAATGTCCAAATAATAGCGCGAAGGCCACAAATCGAAATAAGCACTGTTAGAAATTTCAGCAAATCCGCGGCTTGCTACAGTGGCGGGTAATTTTCTCACCAATTCTTGGTATTTACGCATCAGGGCAATACGGTCTTTAAAAAAAGGATGTGTTCCGTAAGACTTCCCCAATTGCTTAGCAGTATTCTTATCTTCTTTTTTTGTAACAGTGTCCGCTCTCCTTTTTTCGTCTTCCTTCCATAAGCGCAACGTATCCATTTGCGCAATTAATTTTTCAACATCAAAATTTTTCTCTGCCTTACTTAAAAGCCACAAGGCAAACAAATCAGCTTCTATTTCTTGGGCCATGGGGTTGGTACTGCTCAAGTTAAAATGCCTTCTGATGTATTCATGCTCTCGCTCATAAAGCTGTTCTATTTTGGATAATGGCCCCAATCTTTTAAAATGCCCCAACACATGATGCCCCAACTCGTGCGCTAGTATGTGTTTATCCACTAGTGTCATGGGGGTTTTATTATTTTGATTAATTAGATTAATAAAATAATCATTGAACAAAATCAATCGATTATCACCTTCACAAAGCATGGCCATGGGTGATTCGCAAACCGCCTCTCGTACCTGAATAGGCGACTCGGGTAGCCTAAGGGATGAGTGATTAGCAACCATTTCCAGAAAAATTTTTATTTGCTTTTCTGCGGCCTCCCCACTTTCAATGTACCTTCTTTTTTTATTCCAATCCAATGCCCGACAATCACAAGGAGGCAGGTCTTTGAGAGGAGTAGGTTTTTTTTGGCCATACGCCAATCCCCCCCAACCTACCAAAAGCAATATAGTCCAAAACGAGCAGTTCATCGCCGAATACAATTAATTGAAGGTTAGGGCAATAGTACTTTAGGATTGGTACGGCAACTGTCCACTAGCAGTTGTTTGGTGGTGAATAAACCAATGGCATATTGCTGGGACATCGCCTCATATTCTAGCTGGATTTTGGTTAAAAGGCTATCTTGGGTAGGTTTATCTCTGGTGTATAACTTCAACGTATCCTCACAAAAAATATACGCCAATTGTGCTTTTTGCTGAGGCGCTTCCCACCATTGTACGGGCAACTCACCGATTGGTAGCCCTTCTGCGTACCCCAATCCTCTCGACGGTGTTTGTTGAGCTGCATACACCTCCATTTGTTGGTTACGAATAAACACAAAACTAGCACTTGAGGATTGATGACGCCAAACACTCACCCCAACAATCAATAATAGTATAAACGACGACGCAAAAGCAGTATAATATGGATACTGCTGAAAATAAGCTACAATTTGCTGAGGATAAGTTTTAGGAGCGCTAGGCATCGAAAATTGATTCGCAGCATCATAAAACGCCTCGTCTTGAGCTATTTTAGTTTGCAGAGACAAAAATTCATCCCAACGAAGTTCGTCAAAAAATGAGGAGTCGTTTTGTAGCAATTCTAAGTATTTTTCATACTCTTCCTCAGTCAATTCACCCGATTGAGCTTTGCGCAATAAGTAGTTTTTTTGGTTTTTATCCATAGCCGCAGCAGTGTTTTCAAATACGCAATCCTTGTGCTGTAGTTTTGTTAATAATACACATCTGCCAATCATCCTTACACCTAGGCATCCATCGCTCTATCGTTCGGAGAGGCGTATTCAAGTCTTCTGCCATTTCATGGTAAGGTAGCGGCTCCGTGTAATCCGACAAATAATGTAATTTGAGATAGTCTTTACATCTTTGGCCGATTTCGTTTAGGCAGTTTTGGACAATTTGATTTAACATCTCTGTTTCAGGCGAGGAGTCCATGAACAAGTTACCATCTATATCTAATGGGTCGAGAAGTAACTCTTCCAAATTTTCATCAAGATACAGTTGCTTATTGTTTTTCTTAAACTGTGCTGCAATAAGTTTATAAGACCGTATCAAATCTATCAAGTAGGCCCTGATTCGTTTATTAATGACAAAAGTATTACCCTGATATTCCTTCTTTTTTTGCAAGAAGATAATGATGCAGTCTTGGACTACATCTTGTGCAACTTGTTCATAGTCAGGAATCGACGACTTCCAAAGACAACGACAAACGTACCGCTCAACATACCCCCACGCTTCTTCTAAAAAAGCGCCTTCGTTTTCATCAAGATACAAATAAACGTAGAAAGCTGTTTGTTCATAAAGATAACGAGCGATAAGCCCTGCTTGTATTACTATTTTTTGATCAGGAGTGAGCTGAAAAAAGAGCGTTTTGTTAGGTAGTCTTCTTAATATTGGCAGCGCAACTTTCAAGGCACGTGCTGCTACATTTTCTTTTTCAACTTTGTCCAAGTAATTCAATAACCGATTTCGACGAAGTTTGGGAAGGTTTGTCGGGTGTTTAGATAGGTAAAACTGTAAATTTTGGGCTAAAAAAACGCCATTCTTACTCGCTTCTGCATCGTCCCAAAAAGGTAAACTCAGTTTCCAATGACACGCTTTTACAACATCGGGCAGCCATGCTTTCACCGCAGCTGTATCCCAGATATGCCACTGAGAATGGTATTGAGCCACACATTGGGCAAGTTGAGCCAACGATGCAATATAGAGCTCCGACGCCTCTATTTTTGGTCTTACTTCTAATTTTCGTACCTCCTCAGCCAAACTTTGCCCCAACAGCTCGTGTAGTTTTTGAGTGACGGCTAAAATATCTTTTGGGGAGATATTTTTAAGTAGTAGTAGAAGGGAAATAGTCTTAAATGACATAGAAGAAAATCCTTAGACGTTAGGAGAATAGCTTAAAATAGTTTAGCCCTTTGAATTTGCCACCACACTTTCCATTGATCTATATAGTCCACGGAATATTCACATTCTAAACAATTTTTAAATTGATTATATAGTTGTTCTGCCCTTGCTACGTTCCCGCTTTTTAAATAGGCGATTGCCAAGTGCCATTGAGCCGCTTCCCGAAAATACGGTCGTAAGTCGTTGAATCGGACTACTTCTTCTAGGTTTTGAATCGATAATAAATACTGTCCTTCTGCAATATGTGCTTGTCCTTCAAAAAACTGATCAAAAATGTAACGTTGTTGAACAGTCATACTGGTCGCATTCTCTTTACGCACCACGGTGAAGTCATTTTCTGAATCGGGGAATTGTGAAGGTGCAAAAGACAGGTAAAAAACAAACGCAACACAAGCTGCTGCCACGTAACTGACGTACTTCATCACAGCAACTATTTTTGTTTTAGCTCGATCTTTTTTTTGTAAGACTTTGATTGTCTGTAGCGCATTTTTTTCAAGAAATGCTTCTTGAATTCGGTGATTAATTTGTCGAACATCTTCCATATCAGCTGCTAACTTTTCATCTTTTTGTAACTCATTCTCAAAAAAAGAAGCCTCCTCTTTCATCATTTTGCCAAACAAGTACTGCTCAATCCACTCGTGCTCGTCTATTTTATTACTTGGTCTTTTCATCCTATTCATAACAATTGATTTTGAAACAATAACTCTCTCCATTCTTGTATGCCTCTCATTTTTCGCATTTTAGCACTAGCAACACTCGGCAGGTTTAATTTATCCATAATTTCTTGCATCGATAACTCTTCGATATAATAGGCTTCCAACACCTCTTGGAAGGCTTTTGGGAGACGTTGAAAAAGTACCAAAAGTGTTTCTTTTTCTTCCGCTTCCAAATACATTTTATCAGGCGTATCTGACTCTATATCAGCATTCAGTATCTTAAGTACTGCCGTATGCTTTTCCTCTTTTTTATTTTTATCGTTTCGCCTGAACCATACTTTTTTAGCAATACCATACAAATAAGTACTGATGGTAGCCTCATTCAACGAAAACTTATTCCGCCACACATTTTCCAAAAATATGACAATCATCTCCTGAAAAATATCCTCTGCATCCTGAGTCGTGCCCCCACACTTATACACTAGCTGCCCAATGGTATTTTTATTGGCGTGATATAATTGTTCAACGATTCGGTTGGTTAGCCTTTCTTCTCTCAACAACAGCCCTTCTACAATCTCCACATCTGTCAGAGTTCTTTTCATAATGGTTGAAGGTGGTTTTTCTATTAATGCTTCTTTCCGTGAAAAAAGTAACATCCTAAAAAAAAGAAAAAAGTGGCGGTAGTGCGATGGCTTCCTACCTCCTAAACGCATAGCTGCCCAAGTACGGGGCTTGGGACATTTTCAACCACTAACCACTTACACAAATGAAAAGCCTCATGCGTATTTTGTCGTTTGTAGCCGTTGTTACTTTTATGTCAGCTTGTACGGAAAATGATGTCAAACCTGTAAAAAGTACGCCGTCGTATGCGGAGGATACGCCTCCAAAGCCACCTCCATGTTCTGGTGGTGGTACTTGCGACTAGCACCATTTAGTTGTTGACTTTACCTTGTATGGGGGTTATCGTTTCTTAAGAAACGGTGGCTCCCATACTCCATTTTTGGCTTTTCCTTTCCACAACAACGCTGCTGCTAGAACGAAACCAAAGACGGCTATTCCCACTTTCCAAGAAATCTCCCCCAAAAACTGTTCAGGATAGACAGCCTCTCGGTTTCCTAAAACAATATAATTTGCCCAATAATAAGGATGGCGGTACTTCTTATGTTTTGTAGAAGAAAGCATGTCAAGCCTTGCCTTTTGAAGTGCTTCGTCGATAGCATATCCCTTGGATAGATAATGATGGAGTCGAATTGATAAAAAAGACACAGCATCATTGTTGGCTTCCCAAGTCGTGGTCACTACGGCCTGAGCACCTGCATAGGCAAATGCCCTTGCCAATGACAAGATACCTTCACTCCGTAGCATCGTTCCTCTATTGGCTTCGCAAGTACCTAAAACTACCAACGATGTATTTTGTAACGGTAAGTGGCAAATGTCATCAAAATACAGGTGACTATCGTGATCGGGATATAGTTGTATGTAAGAGTTAAAAAAATCTGCCGAATCTATGAAAGTATGAGCAGCGATATGGATTATTTTTTTGTTTAAATCTGCCTTTAATAGACGGGTTTTTGTTGCTTTTGTAGTTAAAATCTTTTCACCATCTATCTTCTCTACTTCTTCTGTGCTTGAGATTGGCAGCCATTTTTTTGCCAACAATTTTTCGTCTAAAAAAGGAGCAATAACTAATGCCGACTGGGTAGTTTTACTTGGTGCATCTGGCAGTAGTTTAGAAGACTCTTGATACACACGACTGGGATGTTGCCAATACCACTGTGCCGAATAAGCATAAGAAATCGCATACTTTGACAACAGATAATCGTATTGTTTTTGCCCTGTTTCCAAAATCTCAAAAGGTAAAAATTGGAAACGAGGATCACGGTTAATAACCAAGATTTTTTTGTTAAGTACTACTTTTTTTATCGGTTCTATAAACTGTTGGTAACAATAAATAGCCGATGCAGAGCCATAGTAACGTCCCAATCCAGGGTTGTTCACGATTTGCTCTTGTAAATTCCTTAGACAAACCTCTAATTGTGGAGCAATGGGTTGACACAATACATCGGCTTTATCATGGGTAACAACAAAAGTATAAAGACAGTCATTTTGCCAAATATAGGATACATAAGCCGTTTCATTGTCTAATTGTTGCTGTAGCGATGACAAAGGAAAAGCAGGTTGTTGATAAATACTTTGGTAATAAATTGGGTATTTTTTAAAAAGTTGTTGTTTAAAACGATGCCACCGAATTTGAAGATTAATATAGGCATCCATATCAACCGATTGTTTTCCCCTAAAACTCATCAATTGACGCTCAATTCTACTTTCTTCGTCTAAAATATGAGGCGGTAATGTATATCTTTTTAATGTATTAACCTTAACTGTTTCTTTGAGGTGGCTAGACTGAAAGGCTTCAATCCACCGAAACAACCGATGAATACCAAATAACGATGGATAGTTCTTGCAAGCTTCAACCCCCATTTTGATGGCTTCTGGATAAACAGAAAAGTTTTGCTCCGCCAATAAAAGCCTCACTTGTTTATCGTCAATTGTTTTACCAACCAAGGCATGTACTTTTATGGCAACCTCAAACGCATCAATCGCTTTTTTTAAATCAACTGCTTTACTACTTTTTTTAAAATTGTTGTAACATAAAAAAGAAATGAGATTTACCGACTCAACCGCTAATTTAGGATTTTTAATATCGAAAGGAGACAGCGTATTAGTGACCTTTTTTAGTACGACCATCTTTCGTACTGATTCAAGGTATTTTAATGCCAGTATATCTTCCCCTTTTTGAATTAAAATTCGGGCTTTCAGCAAATACACATGCGCTAAATTATCCCGTTTTGAAAGAAGATTTTTTTCGTAAACTTCGATGGATTTATCTATATTTTTCTCCGCTTCTTCGTACCTTTTTTCCTCAAAATGGCACGCTCCCATAAACCAATATTGCTTAAACAAAATAGTAAAATAGGTACTAGAACTTTGAGGTGAAAGATGGGCTAGTAATGCAATGTTTTTTTTACATGTAGTCAAGGACTGAGCGAAATCTTTCTGCTTATAAAAAGTCCAAGCAAGTCCAGATAAGTAAGCTGCTTTGTCTATATCTTGTTTCAGATGTAGGCGCAAGGATTCTCGACGATACAGAAGCGCCTTGGAATGCTCCTCCATCAAATCGAAACATTCGGCTATACTACTACTAATAGTAGGAATATTATCTTTCAAATTATACGTAATAGACAACGTACGTGCTTTTTGAAAGTAATTCATGCTTTGTTGATAATCCTGAAACGTTAGGAGCATTCGTCCCAAATTGATGTAATGATACACCACATACGTCGGTAAACGGGTTTCAACAGAGGGGTTTTGTTCAAGTGTTTGGTCAGCTCGTTGAAAATAAAAATAAGAAGAATCGGTATTTGACCGTGATTGGTAGATTGCTCCTAGGAAAGAATAAAGTTTGAAATGCGTCGTATCTGGTAGGGTAGCTAACTCAAGGAGATGCGATATGCCTTTATGGCCAAAATGCGCTGCTTCCTGCAACCTCCCTTGGCCATAGTACAAACTACAAATATTCATACAAAAATACCCCGAACGATTGGGGTCTGCTCGGCTTACCTGCTGATATGCTTTCTGGTAAAAAAAAATAGCTAACTGGGTACTGTCTTGGCGGGAAAAATATTCTGCTTTGTATTGGTACTGCTGCCAAAGTTTTTTTTGCGCTTGTTGCCCCATCCCCAAAAAAGGAATAACAGCCGAACTAAGCCACCATACCAAAACCTTTCGATTGAACTTCATTTGTATTTCACTTGAACCTGATAAGCTCCCCCTAAATTATCCGATATGTTGTTGTCATTGATGTTAAATGTCAACTCAAGGTACTGATTCATACCTTCTGTTTCGATTTCACATTGGTTGCCACAAAAGCTCCAAGTTTTATCGTTATTCAGTCGATACATAAGCGCTCCGTGGTTCATTCCTAAAACAATATTATACTGATCAATAGGAAAATTAAACAACCCTCTGTCCAAGCCAATGGGCGTGCTCACTCCCAACCAAAACCCAACGACGATACTGCCAGTTGCTTTCACACTTAGGGTGCTTTTTG
Source organism: Runella sp. R5_40 (assembly GCF_057652295.1). NCBI lineage: Bacteria > Pseudomonadati > Bacteroidota > Cytophagia > Cytophagales > Spirosomataceae > Runella > Runella sp. R5_40. Next base: position 880,659 of record NZ_JBYFCH010000001.1, read on the forward strand.
GCGAGGGAAGTATAATCTTTTGAGTTATCTCACGATTGACTTGAAAATTGAGGGGTAAAAAACTATACGCCAAGTCACGGCACGCTTGAGGATATAATTTATTAACCAAGAGCGAGTCTTGAACAGAAAGCTTTGGCATTTGCTTTTTAAAAACAGGATTCATCATCGAGCCTATCTCTGTCGAAGTATTCAATCCCAAGAAAAGCCCTATCTGATGAGTGAGAACCCTCGAAAGCGACTCTTTATCCCAACTATATGCGTCGTCTAATAAAATTACATGTGTATTATTTTCCCGTTTGGTGGCAGAAAGCGTTGTTACCTCGCCTCTCACTAAGCCAACTGGCGCTTGTAGGGGTGTGTCGTTTATTGTGCGTTTGGGCACAAACCGAATCACTATTTCAACTCCAAAAGATTGATAACGGACAAATTGCAAGTTAGGATTTGCTTTTTTCCATACGCCAAATGCCAGTTGAATTGCTTCTTGCTGGGTATTGTCATCTAACCGAGTGTATGTATTTTCGGTCGAATATCTAAAAAGGCAGGTGCTTTGTTGTTTACTTGGCGAGATGACGTTCTGAGAAGTAATGTAATAAAAAGGGCCGCTTTCTGGCGGTGCCATGATACAACCACTCAATTGGGTCACCATAAATAATACTATTACGACGCGTATACCCATTCTGATTGAGTTTAAACACTGTAAACTAAATATATCCCAAATGAATAAACAGTAAATTTACAGTTATTGCTCTAAAATAGGCAGTCTGGGTTTATTTCTTTTTCAAAGAATTTATCAAGCGTAAAATCGCATCTTCTGGTAGCTCTTTTCAGGATATTATTTTCTCCTTGCCCCCTTCTTCTACTATTGGTTCCCGTACTTCACGGCAGTTCCTGCCATGACAAAACCTTGGTAATCTTTTCCTGTGTAATATTGGTATTTGACGTTTACGATGGCATGGGCGCCCATGCTTGTCGCCTGAATGATTAATTGGTCAAGCAAAGCCTTTTTTTGTTCTTCGTCATTGCCACGGTACAGCATTCGTCCGCCTTTGGTTTGCTGGTTGCTCAACGGCACTTCCTTTTCTACTTTCACGGGGCCAATGGGTGTGTAAACCCGCGTTGTAGGCTGATTTTCGTAAAATACATCAATCGGATACGTTGCATCCGCCAATTTGATAGGAATTCCCAAACCTCCGTCGGGGGTTGTTACAGGTCGCGCACACGAAAATGCACCCAGCACAATGACTACCAAATACGTAAAAGGAAGATGTTGTCGAAGAAATCTCATGGTTCAATTTTTCTAAAGTTTGCAACGGGAAACGTCATCGTAAAGTTTTTTACAACCAACACTCCCCACGGTTTGAAAAGAGCAATGTCAGGAAACAAGGCCGCATTTACCTTGATATCGGTCAGTTTTCCAAAATAAGCCTTTCCTTTCGCGCTGGGCTGCGTCACTACCCACTCGTCGCGGAGTTGCTGCGTGATACGCAAAGGCAGAAAGGCCGTTGTTAAAGGAAACGAAAAACTCCCTCGGCGTATTGTCGCTTCAAAGAAGGGCTCATCTCCCCGTTTTGCCACCAACTTGTCGGTACGTTCATCAAGGGCTTGAAAGTCAAAATCACACAATTCTTTGGGAATGCCCCAATTTTCGATGCCGTTCCAGACACTATTTGCGTCAGAAACGTAAATTTTTGAAATCGAAAACGTGTTTTTTTCCAACAATTTAAATACCCCTGGAATAAACAGCAATTCGCGGTAAGGACTAACGGGTGTAGTATGGTAATCGACCAGCATCATACTTGCTAGTAAACCTTTGTAGTTATCTCTTTGATAATCAAACAAAAAACACTTTTCTCTAACAAATTTTTCGGGCAAACGGTACAGGAAAATATAGCCATTTCCTGTCAGCGACCACGGCGCAGGAGCTATTAGAGAAGGCGTCGGTAAGTGTTCGGTAGAAAGCATCTTTTTCAATAAAAAAGGGAGGCAAATGCCCGTTTTGTAACATTTTCAAGAAAGATATAGACAAAACAGGCAAGATAAAAAATAGAGGTACTTGTTTAACAAAAAAAATGGTACGAAATTTGTCACCGCTTTTCTGAGCAAATTATTTTTATGAAACAACGGAAACTTTACACACGGGTTTTTTCTGCGGCGCTGGCCTTTTTGTTGCTTTTTACAGCAACAGCGGGAAAAGCATTGTCGCATCGTAAAGTTAGCCCGAAAAAGCCCGTTGCCGAACAAACTGCTAAAAAACAACAAAACAACGACGAGCGTCCTGTCATTCAGGCAATGTCGTTGGAGGCCGTAGTAGCTCCTGCTATTTCGTTTGATTTTGAGCAAACATTCTACCTTCTTCCCAGCATTTGGTGCATCGAACTCCCTTCGGTCAGTCTTCTTCCGAAGCGTTTTGATGTTTTCTACTACTTTTTCTCCTTTTTCCGAAACGTTTTCGGCCACTTTATTGCCACAAACGCCCCCTAATAGGTACGTCACGGTAGCTTTGTACCCATTGCTTGTTATCCATTGAGGTAAAAGCTGGGACGAAGATGTATTTCCATGTTTTTTATTCCCAATTTATATCAACTTTCGAAAGTTAAACGCTTTCGTACAACTTCAATTCAATTAGTGTAAACCAATTTTATCAATCATAAACTAATGCAAAACAGACTTGGTATTTGGATTTTGACAGTGGTAGTAGCGCTTTTGAGCATTTACTACTTGTCATTTACGTTTGTAGCGCGCAGCATCCGTAGCGATGCCGACGCATTTGCTACAGGCAAGGATGGTGTTGTTGACACCAAGAAAAAAGAACGCTATTTAGATTCACTTCGCCGCGAGCCTGTTTATTTGGGTTCTACCTACCAAGAAGTGACCCAACGCGAGCTTGGCTTGGGTCTTGACCTTCAAGGCGGGATGCACGTCGTGTTGGAAGTAGCCCCTACTGATATTATGAGAGGCTTGGCAGGTGGCAATGCCCGCAACAGCCAAGTAAATGAAGCCTTGAAAAAAGCCGTTGAAGCTCAGAAATCAAGCCAATCTAACTTCGTTGATTTGTTTGTAACTGAATTTAAGCGTTTGGCGCCTTCAACTTCATTGGCACAAATTTTTGCAAACAGCACCAACCGTGGCAAAATCAACAGTACTTCTTCTGATAGCGAAGTAACCGCTTTCTTAAAAACAGAAGTGGATGGTGCTACTAGCCGTGCGTTCCAAATCATCCAACAACGGGTGGACAAATTTGGGGTTGCTAACCCGAACATTCAGCGTTTGCCAGGAACAGGCCGCATCTTGATTGAGTTGCCGGGTGTGGACAACCCTGAGCGTGTGCGTCGCCTTTTGACTGGTTCTGCCAAATTGGAATTCTGTGAAGTATATACACTCAACGAAATTTCTCCTGCCCTCAATTCACTTGGAGCGTATTTGACGCAGTTGGATTTGGAGAAAAAGATTGCTACCAAAGGTTCTGCTGCTGCTGACACTAGCAAAGCATCTGACCTTGCATCACAATTGGCTAAAGGAGCAAAAGCAGATACAACCAAAACAGACACAACGGCCAACCAAACTGGTTTGGCAAGCTTGTTTGTACCTATTTCACAAGGCGAACTAGGCGTATATGCCAAAGATACCGCTCGTGCTAACGAAATTTTGGCTCGTCCAGAAGTAAAGGCCATGTTCCCATCTGACTTAATTGTTATGTGGAACCGTAAAGGAGTAGAAACTCTTGACAAGCGTAACGAAATTATTGGCGTTTATTTCATCAAAAAATCAGGCGGTAAAGCACCACTTGAAGGAGATGTGATTGTGGACGCTGGAAACGACTACGACGACCGTGGCCGTCCAGAAGTAACAATGCGTATGAACGCCGAAGGTGCTCGTAAATGGAGAAACCTTACGGCCGCCAACGTAGGTCGCCAAGTAGCGATTATCCTCGATGGTTTTGTTTATACAGCGCCTAACGTACAAAACGAAATCCCGAACGGAAACTCAAGCATCACAGGAAGCTTTACGGTAGAAGAAACCAAGGATATGTCCAACGTGTTGAAAGCAGGTAAATTGCCAGCTCCAACTACAATTGTTGAAGAAGCAGTTGTGGGTGCAACCCTTGGTTCTGAGTCTATCAATTCAGGCGTTATTTCTTCATTGGTTGGATTATTGATCGTACTTGTTTTCATGTTGTTTTATTACAACAAGTCTGGATTTGTTGCCGACATTGCCTTGGTTATCAACCTATTCTTCTTGATGGGTATCATGGCATCGTTGGGTGCAGTTCTTACACTTCCTGGTATTGCAGGTATTGTTCTTACAATTGGTATGGCCGTCGATGCCAACGTACTTGTCTATGAACGTATCAAGGAAGAGCTATTAACAGGCAAAGACATAAAACTTGCCATCGCAGACGGTTTCAAACACGCACTTCCTTCTATCTTAGACTCCAACATTACAACCTTACTTACGGGTGGAATTTTGTTCTTCTTAGGTACTGGTCTTATCCTTGGTTTTGCTACTACCCTCGTGATTGGTATCGTTACCTCACTTTTTGCTGCGCTATTTGTATCACGCATCATTTTAGAATGGTGGGTTGGCAAAGGAAACAAAATTGAGTTCTTCTCTAATTTCTCAAAAAATTGGTTCCAAGATACTCACTTTGACTTTATCTCTCGCCGCCGTGTTTATTACACTATTTCATCGGTGATTGTCGCTGCGGGTATTATCTCAATGATCTTCAAAGGATTTGGTCTAGGCGTTGACTTTAAAGGTGGACGTAGCTACGTCGTACGTTTTGAAAAATCTGTTACTACGACTGACGTCAGAGAAGCATTGACAGAGCCTTTTGGTGCTGCACCAGAAGTAAAAACATACGGTGGAACGGGTATTGGTGCCAACGAGCAGGTCAAAATCACTACTAGTTATTTGGTGGAAGACACTGCACCTGATGCCGATAAGCGTGCTGAACTTAAACTCAATGAAGGTCTAAGTAAACTTGGAAATAAAGCAACCATCCAAAGCTCACAAAAAGTAGGACCAACGATTGCCCATGACCTTATCATGACCTCGATGAAGTCTATTTTACTGGCTATATTAATCGTTGGGATTTATATTTTCCTTCGTTTCCGTCGAATGGGCTTTGTGTGGGGATCTGTGGTCGCATTGTTACACGACGTACTCGTTACATTGGCCGTGTTCTCTATTTTCAACGGAATTCTTCCTTTCTCATTGGATGTTGACCAAGCATTTGTGGGTGCCATGTTGACCATCATGGGTTATTCAATGAACGATACTGTCGTTATCTTTGACCGCGTTCGTGAGTACCTCAACGACAACCGTGGTAAAAAAGAAACGATCTCTACGGTTATCAACAATGCCTTGAACAGCACCCTTAGCCGTACTGCCGTAACGGGTATTGCCACGATTTTAGTACTCCTCATTCTCTTCCTTTTTGGAGGTGAAGTAATTCGTGGATTCTCATTTGCTATGTTGGTGGGTGTTATCGTAGGTACCTATTCTTCATTGTTTGTGGCGACACCTATCGTGGTTGACTCGCTTACACGTGCGCAAGCAAAAGAAGATAGCCTTCCTGCTGATGCAACAAAAGCTGCGCCAGCTCGCCTTATCTCTGATTTTCCAGATGGTGTAGGTGAATTGGAAGCTCCGCAAGACGACGAGCAACAAGAAAAACCTAAAAAAGAGAAAAAGGCGCCATTGATTAAGCCTTCTTTGAAAAAATAAGGGACATCATTCGTCACCAAACAAAAAACGGAAGGCAAATGCCTTCCGTTTTTTGTTTGGTTGATGTTAGCTATTCAATGCTTTTGTGAAGGCTATTATAGTATCCTGCAAAAACTGCACTTTGGATGAGTGTACCAACAATACCCGTCAATACATCACCAAAAGTAAACAACAATACTACAATCAAAACATAGAATGTAATCAATACGCCTGGACCAACTTGTTGTTCCTTATGTGCTTCCATTGAAATCAATGTTTGAGTGGTTGAAGAAAAATATCGTCGCAATTTAGGCAAAAAAACGTTTGACGCTCTTCTCCTTTTGTGATTTATTCTCCCAATGCTTTATTCAGTACTTGCTCCCAACGGGCATAGTTTTCGGCATAGACTGCGCGAAGTGCCTCGTTTGGCTCAAAAGTTGCGATTTGATTTAAACCTTCAAACGCCGACTTCACATCGTAAACCCCTACGCCAATTCCTGCCGCACGCGCTGCTCCTTGCGCTCCGTCGGTGTCGTACAATTCGATGGTAGCGCCTGTTGTATTGGCAAAGGCTTCGCGGAAAAGTGGGCTCAAAAACAAGTTGGCGTGACCCGCCCGCACCGTCTGCGTTTCTACGCCCATTTGGCTCATGACTTGTAATCCGTAATTAAGAGCAAAGACGATTCCTTCTTGAGCGGCTCTGAAAACGTGCGCCGACGAATGGGTATTGAAGTTCAACCCTTGCAAATGACCTCCTACCAATCGGTTTTCTAAAACACGTTCGGCTCCGTTTCCGAATGGCAAAAACGTGAGTCCTTCCGCTCCGATGGGGGTTTGGGCTGCCAACTGATTCATTTCATCATAACCTAGTCCACCTGCAAAACGGCGCACCCAACTGTTCAAAATTCCCGTTCCGTTGACGCACAGCAATACGCCGTTGCGTTGTGCTTCGGGCGTGCTATTGACGTGGGCAAAACTATTTACCCTCGAAAGTGGGTCGGCCGTAGGTTGGGCATTGATTCCATACACTACCCCCGACGTTCCTGCCGTCGTAGCCACTTCGCCTGGGTTGAGGACATTAAGTGAAAAAGCATTGTTGGGCTGATCACCTGCGCGGTAGGCAATCGGGATGCCCGCTTTTAGTCCTAATTCTGCCGCCGCCGACGCCGAAAGCTGGCTTTGAGGGGCAAACGTACCAACGATTTCGGGAATAAATGAATTGTCGAATCCGTAATAATCCAACAATGCTTGCGACACTTTCTGCTCCGCAAAATCCCAGAAAATCCCTTCTGACAAGCCCGAAACGGTCGTTTGAGGCGTGCCCGACATCCGAAGTGCTAGGTAGTCGCCTGGGAGCATAAAATGCCGAATTTGCGAATAAATATCAGGTTCGTTGTCTTTTACCCATTTGAGTTTCGACGCGGTGAAGTTGCCTGGAGAGTTTAGCAAATGCCCCAAACAAGCATCGTCTCCCATGTCGGCAAACGCTTTATTTCCAATTTCTACCGCACGACTATCACACCAAATAATCGAAGGGCGCAACGGGCGCAAGTCTTTATCGACTACCACCAAACCGTGCATTTGGTACGAAATCCCAATCCCTGCGACCAAATCGGCCGAAAAATTGTATTTATTTTTGAGTTTGTGCGTGGCGTTTACGGCTTCTTGCCACCAGCTATCGGGATGCTGCTCTGCCCAGCCTGCACGGTGCGCAATCATGCCCATTTCTTGCTCAGGCGAAGTGGCAGTGGCTACTGCTTTTCCCGTTTCAATGTCAAGTAATGCAACTTTTACCGACGAGCTGCCTACGTCATAGCCTAAAAGATATTTCACTGATACGTTTGATTTTGGTGGTTACAATAAAAGAAAAATTGTTATTTTCGTAGAAAAAATTATCCAAAACAAATGCTTAATTTTTTTACTACCGAACGATTGGTTTGGATTGGAGCCATTTACCTCGTTTTGTGCTTGTTGGCGTACTTTATTCAACACAAATTTATCTTTAAACCCGAAAAACTCCCGCAAGATTTTATTTATAATTACGAAGACTCCTTTGAAGAACTGTTTTTTGAACCCGAACCTAACGTCCGTATCAACGCACTTCGCTTTTATCAAGACGACATTTCCCGAGGGCTCGTGGTTTATTTTCACGGCAACACGCGAAGCATCAAAGGTTGGTCAAAATATGCCAAAGATTTTACCCAACACGGCTACGACGTACTGATGATTGATTACCGAGGTTTTGGCAAAAGTACGGGAAAACAAACCGAGGAAGGGCTCAAAAACGATGCGCAACACGTCTATAATAAAATGCGCTCCAAATACGGTTATTCCGAGGAGAAAATCATCATTTATGGCCGCTCGTTGGGGTCGGGCTTTGCCACAAAACTGGCCTCGGCCAATCACCCAAAAATGCTTATTTTAGACGCTCCTTACTACAGTTTTACCCGCCTCACTACCCGATTTTTACCTTTTTTACCCGTTTCCTACATTCTCAAATTTTCGATTCGTACCGATGTCTGGATTCGTTACGTCAAATGCCCCATTTACATTATTCACGGGACCAAAGACCTGCTCATTCCCTTTCGTTCGAGTGTGCGGTTGATGAACCTCATTCCTCAATCGGCTCGCCTTATTCCGATTTACGGCGGCGGACACAACAATCTTCCGAATTTCCCAGATTATCACCGTCATTTGGATGACATTCTCAACGACCGTTTTGATTTGATTTTTGACAAGTATGAAAAGCCGTTTTGACTTTATCACACTCATCAGGCGTATTGATATTTTGTAACCAACGTTCGTCAGGACAAGCAAGCCCTTGGATGCCCATTTTTCGCAACAGTTTGGTGGGCGAAAACTCTCCCTTTACCATTGCTTCTCTCAACCATTTTTCGGACGTTGGCTCCCAAATCCCCACCAAAGGCTCTAAAAATCCCGTGGAAGGGTGTCTAAAAACAGTGGCAGGCAAGTGCGCCTCCCGATGAGCCACCAAATAGTCCACTGTTTTTTGGTTGACAAAAGGCATATCGCAGGCCACCACCAGCCACGGGGTAGATGGTTGGGAGAAAATAGCGCTCGCAATTCCTCCCATTGGCCCGACCTCCAGCGAATCTAACAAAAGTGGCGCATTTCCGAACAAGTCTTGTTGCTCTTTCCGACATGATAGGTACGTCGGGGCAACACCTGAAACCAATTCAAATAAGTATTCCCACTGAGGTTTCGCGTGATAAGAAAGCTGGCTTTTGTCAGCCCCCATGCGCGTACTACGCCCCCCTACCAGAATAAGACCGTTCATGGTTTTTGTAAGAACTCTAGTGCCCTTACTTCCGACCAATAAGCCCCTTTTTGGTCAAAACGTCGTGGTCGAAACCCGCAATGCCCGCCTTGCGCAGTAAGTTCTAGCCACACATTGGGCATAGCTGTAATGGTCTTGATGGGCAAACTTTGGTAAGGAACCAACGGATCGTTTTCGGCATTCACAATGAGGGTTGGCACCGCAATTCCTTCGACAAAATAGGTAGAACTACAGCGCTGATAGTAGTCATCCGCTCCTAAAAACCCATGCAATGGCCCCGTATAAATATGGTCAAAATCCCAAAATGTTTTCACCTTCTCCCATTGCGAAACATCGAAACGGTCGGGATATTGGGTAGCTTTTGCTTCAATTTTTGGCTTTAGTGTTTGTAAAAAACGCCATAGATAAACCTTATTTTCTGGTTTTTCGATGTTTCGGCTACAGCCCAACAAATCCATTGGCACGCTAAAAACCACCACTTTATGAATCTGCTTGGGCAACGTTTTTCCTCGTTCGCCAGCGTACTTTAGCGTTACGTTCCCCCCCAAACTAAAGCCCATGAGCGAAATCTCCGTATAGCCTTTGGCAATGGCATACTTTACCACAAAGTCCAAATCAGAGGTTTCGCCACTGTGATAAAACCGAAGCTGACGATTGATTTCTCCGCTACAACTGCGGTAGTTCCACGCCAAGCAATCGTATCCATGATGATTCAGCAAACGAACCATTCCTGTGATGTACTGACGCGTGCTACTTCCTTCCAATCCATGCGAAAGAATCACCAAGGGTGGCTTTGAAGCAATGTCAGTAGAAGTTGAGGGTGCGAAACTCCAGTCAATATCCAGAAAATCATCGTCGAGCGTCGTGAGACGTTCACGCTGATACGGTGGTTTAATTTTCCGAAACAAGGCAGGAAATATGCTCTGATAGTGGCCATTGGGAAGCCACCGTGGAGGCTGGTGGGTGTGCGTACGCAAAAGAGGCATAAACAAAACGACTTTACAAAGACAAACATAACTTTTCTTTGTCAAAGTTCAGCGTTGTTGTTAGTGCTTAATAAAAGGCTTTGCAATCACCCGTCGCCCGTCGCTTACCCGAATAAAATACTGCCCAGTGGGCAATTCTGATACATCAAACTGGTTCAAGAAAACGCTTCCGTTGTCATAAAGAAGCTTTTGCGCGAGCGTTCGTCCATCGTTGGTGATAATTTCGGCCGTTAAATCATACGTATTGTCCGATTCGTACGCTACCGTCAAGGCATCTACCACGGGATTGGGATACAGCGAGAGCTTTTCTTTTAAGATTAAAATTTCGGGTGGGCTGTTCGTAATCGGGCTATTGGGTGCGTATTGGGTATTGGTCAGTTCAAGTACTTTTGACGCAATCGAACATCCTCGCTGGGTAATTTCTACGCTATATTTTCCTGCGAGGGCTGCTACCAATCGTGGCCCTGTTGCGGTAGGAATCACCGTCCCATTCAAAAACCAGCGATAGGTCATTCCTTCTCCTGTACTCGTTGTAAGACGAATACTTCCGCTTGGCGGAATAATTGTCCCGCTATTGGTTGAAATGACGGGACGTTGTAGCGACGAAACAAGTTGGGTGGACGGGGTTGTGACCACACAACGCCCTGCCGTAATCACCACACTGTAATTGCCTGCTTCGGTAGGATTGAGGGTTGAGGTGGTTGCGCCAGCAATATTTTCTCCATCCCGACGCCATTGATATCTATATCCCGAACCCGCACTGGCTGTCAGTAAAATAGGCGTACCCGCGCAAATGGTCGCGGTACCTTCTGGGGTTATTTTGGCATTGACATTGGTCACGGCGACCGATATTGTTTTCGATTGTGCCGAACACTGGTACCCAATGGCTTTTACACTATACACTCCTGCTTGCGTAATTTCGTAGGTAGGCGTGGTGGTGGTGCCAACCACGTTTCCATCTTTCAGCCATTGATAAGTGATGGCGTTGTCTCCCTGCACTTGCAACTGCACTTTATTGCTGCTACAAATGGTCGTGTCTTGTCCTTTCAGCATTTGCACTGCTGCCACACAATCTTGCGGCTTTACACCGCTCATAATCAGTGTGTAGGGCTGTCCGTTATTTCTCAAGGTACGTTTATGCCGTACGGTCACGGTATAAACCTTCCCCGTTGGAGGAGTCAGAATAAGTACCTGCTCTACATTGTCTCGAATGTTGTCACCGCCCGTAGCTGCCTGAGTGGGCTTGGTAGGGTCGAGTACCCAAGGGAAGTAGGTTGTTCCTGTTTCGTCGGTCAAGCGAACGTCCAAATCATTGATTAATTTCAACGACGGACTATCTACATTTTGGGTGGAAATACCCGTCGCAATCCCCTCTGGGTCGGTCCAAGAGAGTGTTACAATCAGCGGTTCGGTACCTGCGGCGATGACTTTTTGCTGGTAGGTTTCGTTTTGTTTCAACGTATTTTCCAACAATACGTGTCGGTTCACCGTATTAAGCACTACTTGAGCAGCTTTTTCGGCGTTCAGTAAGCCCCATCCGTACTCATAACTTGGACCCACTTTCCCTTTTGGGGTACTTGCAGTGTGAAGCACCAAGCCCTTCAACGTAGCCGAACGCATAAAATAATTTTGACGACGATAAAAAAGCTCTTGCAGCAAAATCAACGACCCTGATACATTGGCGCTGGCGGTAGAAGTCCCCGACATGGTCGCGTAGGCATTGTTGGAGGAGGCAATCGAGGAAATAATGTTGCTCCCAACCCCCAGCAAATCGGGTTTAATACGCCCGTCGTCCGTAGGCCCCCAGCCACTAAAATCTGCCACTTTAAAATCAGTAATGGTCGTTCCTTGCAGTTGAATAGCGGCACCGCCCACCGTTAAAATATTTTTAGCATTCGCCTCCGACGGAATAGCGTCATAGGCATCATTGCGGCTGCGTTCCAGCAAACTGGTTTGGCTAGTATTTCTCAAAAAATAAGGAGAACCAATAGGGGGACCCGTTTCGGCATGTTTGTTATCGGCCGATTTTACGATTAAGTAATAAGGGCTGTTTGCAGCCAGTTGGTCTAAATCGCGGGCTTTGTCGTCATAAAACCCAAAACGATAATCTTCTGTTGCGCTAATTGACGTATTTCCCCACCATTCCCATTTAAGATTGGGGTTGGTTCCTGGGCGATTTTCGTTAAAAACCCAACCTACCACAGGGCCATAGGCATGATTTGAAATGAGCATTCGAGTCGCTTCTCGGGCCATTTCTACCAAATCGTCGGTATAGTCCCAAACGTCCAATTTTGCCCCGTAGGCCATTCCTTTTACTTGCGGATTAACCCCTGCGGCAGCCATCGTTCCCGACAAGTGGGTGGCATGATCACTCAAGACCGTACTTTGGTCTTTTAGTCGTACCCTACCTCCAAATTCAACGTGAGACAAGCGCGGCAAGCCACCATCCCAAATACAAAGGCGCCCGTCGAGCTCAGGCAAATCCCCTTTTAAGTCCACACCAAGCCCCCCACCAACGTAAAGCCCCGTAGTATGTGTTCCCATCGAAGCGACGACATTATGGCTGGTATAATAGACAGGCTCGCCGACTGCGTCCACTCCTTGTAAAGTCAAAATTCGTCCGTTGGCATATTTTTTGCTAGTAAACCAACCTTTCTTTTTTGCATTTTTGAGCGCCCATTGACGATTTTGGGTATAGCGTTGTTGAAGGCTGTTGACGAAGAAATGAGAGACAGAATCGTTCTTCAAAAGTGGTACAACTTGCGCTTGAACGCCAACGAAGAATGTAGCGGCTGATAAACAGAGCACCATAAAACACCTGTTTATCAGCCGAGTAAAAAAAAATAATAGTGTAAGGGGTAAAATAATTGCCATTCCTATCAAGTACAGCGCGCGCTCTAAAGCTTCTGTATCGTATGCACAACGCGCATTGGTGTACCCTCCTCTTCGAATATAGCAAAAAACGTACCGCTTTGCAAAAAAGTTACGTTAAACTGCGTCCGAAATGTTTTTTCAATTTTTTCCATTTGCTGTTGTCCTACCATTCGGCCGCCTAAGTCGTAGAGCGTTGCTCTGATGGCTGTCGGTTTGGTATTGGTCGGCGGTACGTATTCACATACCAAAAATGCGTGCGCAGGATTGGGATACACCCTAGAGGTTGCAACGGTCGAGGTAGCATTGTCCTCCAAAGCTGTAATGGTAATTCTGACTTCATCCGATACCACTTCTCCGCAGCCACTCACATTGGCCCTTACGGAATAACTGCCCGTTTGAAACGCCGTAAACGTAGCCGACGTTGCGCCAGGAATTGGCAAACCATTGATCAACCATTGATTACTTGTCGTCGCATTAGAACGAAGCGTAATTCCATCCACAACAGTGATGGTAGGCTTCTCGGGCTTACGGGTCGTCAAGGCGACGGGCGTCGATAACGTTGGCAAACAATTATTTACCGAAGTGCTTACCGCATAATTACCCGCCTGGATTGCATCAAAACTGTTGCCGACGGCTCCGCTAACTGGCTGACTGTTGAAATACCACTGATAAATCCCCGCATTTACTGGTGCTTTCAGGGTAAGAGAACTACCTTCACAAATACTTGCGGCCCCATCAAAACTAATGCTTGGGGTGGACTTAGTAGCGGTTTTGGCGGTAATTGCCACTCTTTCACTCGGACAGCCAAATGATTTAACTTTCAAATCGTACAAATAATAATACGCATTGGTAAGGGTGTCCACGGTATTGTTTTGGGCAAACAGCGCTCCGCGCAACGCAATCACCCCAGGAATGCTATACGGGAAACCCGTGACCCCCACATTGCTACGGTAAATCGTGGCACCGTTTTCGTATTCAATGGTAATTTTATAATTCCCCGCTTGCGGAATCGACAGATTGAGCGGATAGACTTTCCCTTCGTCCGAAGGGTCATCCGCATATTGTCCCGCAGGTGCACCCGTATTCGGTACATTGGGATTTCGGCTGGCCGTCACGTCTATTGTCGTACTCGACACGAATCGGTCGTCCAGCCCCATGACGGTAAAAGTCAATCGACCCGACGTAGCCGTGTATAATCGGGCACTTTCAAGAATCAAAGGCACTTCGGTTTTAATCAACGGCGCAGGGCCAAAATTTCCCGCATACGACCCTCCTCCGTGAAGCGACTTAGATGCTGGGCCTACATTCCCACTGAAGTCATTTAGTGCCACATAAAATGTTCCGTTGGGGACTTTCAACGAGCTACTCGCAAAATTTCCAATCGCAAATGGCTTTGCTTCCGTGGGACTATCGTACCAAAAAGCCGTGCCCAAATCCCGCGAAATCAAGGATAACGGATCCGCATCACAGTAAGTCGCGGTGGCCGAAGTAACCGTTGGAACGGTGGCAACAGTCCGAACCTCACGAAGAACGTTATTGGCCGTATCTTGGTCATTTGCAAGGTTAGTACGGCAAATAAACTGGTAATTTTGCCCAGACACCAATTTACTTAACAGTGCATCAGAGAGTGTCATCGTAGCCGTTGAAAAAGGAGCAATCGCTTGATTAACATTCCCGTTTATTGTTCCAACCAATGCACCAGAGGCATCCCGCACTTGCACCGAAACGGGGATATTTTGTTGCGTTTCGGTTCCTACATTTCTCACCTGTACGGTGATATTCTTCAGTTGGTTACCACAAAAATTATTTTCTGGAGTTACCAACGACGCCAAGGCTACATCCCGCGTTGGACGGACATAACGGACTAGGTATTCTTGCGTTTCGCCCTTGGCATAGACTCCGCACGCCACCACCGACGAAGGTGTGTTGGTTTCGACGCATACAATCCGTACACGTGCCAAATTTCCTACCACTAACCCAGAAGGCACTTTTACATCCGCTTTGAATGTCGCATTGCCTTTTAGTACATCCGATGTTGCCACATTTTCATTGGGGTCGTCAAAATCACCGTCACCATTCCAATCCACAAATGCTTTTACTACTTTGTCAAAATCGCCGCCACAGCTTGTTAGTTTCACTTCCAATGGCAACGTTTGTCCTGCCGCCACAGCGACTACTTGCGTTGTAAAATCGCTGTAGTCTTGGCAGCCCTCTTTTCCTGCTTGCACCACATTGCCGAATGTCACTTGGGCAATTTTGGTATCTGCGTTTGAACTTGCCTTCGATTCGCAAAATACCTTCCCGCCTATTCCACTCACAATCAAGGCATAAGCCTGTGATGTATTGGTTAACGTGGTTCCTTTGTGCTTTACGGTAATTGTATAAGTACGCCCAGGAACCGGATTGGCAATACGTATTTGTTCGACGTTATCCCGAATATTATCACCCTGCGTTGCATTCTCCGACGGTTGATTCGGATCTAGTATCCAAGGCAGCGATTCCGTCGTTCCATCACTCACCCGTATGTCTAAGTCATTGATCAATTTAGGCGTTCGGTTGTTGAAATTCGCCGCCGATACGCTACTCGCTTGGGCTTCGGGGTCCGTCCAGCAAATGGTAGCCACCAATGGGCCACGTCCCGACGCAACCACTTGCGTACTATAGACTTCATTGATCGCCAGCGTACGCTCTGTCAATACATGGTTCAAATCACGGTTCAATATCACTTCGGCAGCCTGCTTCATATTCAAAAGCCCCCAGCCATATTGATAGTCAGGGCCAGGATTACCCGCATCGTCGGCGGTATGAATTGCCAAGCCTTTCAGCGTTGACGAACGCATAAATTTCTTGTTTTGCTGCTGATAAAGTTCCTGTAACAAAAACAACGACCCTGATACGTTTGGCGATGCCATTGAGGTGCCACTGAGCACTGTATAAGCGTTATTGGACGTGGACGTTGTCGAAAAAACACTTACTCCAACGCCTACAATATCGGGTTTAATGCGACCATCGTCCGTCGGTCCCCAACTACTAAAACTTGAAATTCGGGGGTCTGAAATTTGGTTGTAGCCATTGCTTAACACACTCACCGCACCCACCGTCAAAATATTTTTGGCATTCCCGTAGGTCGCAATCAAATCATATCCATCCTGATTGGCGCGTTGGATGGTGCTAGTCCGAGTTGAGCCTCCCAAAAAATACGGCGTTCCCGCAGGAGGGCCATTGGAGCCTCTTGCATTTCCTGCAGCATTGACAATTAAATAATAGGGCGCGTTATAAGCAACACGATCCCATTCGCGCGCGCGGGTGTCGTAGAACCCCATTTTATAGTCGTATTGCTCATTAACCGTTGAATCGCCGTACCATTCCCATTTACGGTTCACATCTGTACCAGGGCGGGCAGAATTATAACGCCAGCCAGAAACTGTTCCGTAAGAATGGTTAGAAATCAACACATCAGGGGCCAAGTTGACCATTTCTGGGGTATCGTTGCTAAAATCATGGGCTAAAAGCGTCGCGGCATTCGACATTCCTTTAGCCCGAGGATTCACCCCCGTTGCGATCATGGTTCCACTGACGTGCGTAGCGTGGGCATCTGTCGTTGTAACATTATCTACCTGAGTCACACGCCCTGCCAGTTCGGTGTGCGTTCCAAGTACCTGTCCACCGTCCCATATTGCCAAGCGGTCTTTCATCGGCGCACTACCCCCTGTCAAATTTAGTCCAAGGCCGCCATCGTTATAAAGTGTATTTGTGCGTGTTGTGAAGGCAGCCCCAACATTGGTCATAGTAATATCATACAAAGGTTGACCCGTTTCGCTTACCCCTGCCAGAATCATCACCGACCCATCGGGAAAGGACTGTCGTTCTACCCAATTATTCTTCTTTGCTAATTGCTGCAACTCAGCCGCCGCTAGTCGGTATTGATTATCAATTGATTGTCGTACATTTCTAATCTTTTGCTGTTGTTCAGTCGAATAAAGTGGCGAGCGCTGGGCATACATAGTTGACCCAATCAGTGCCGACACACAGAAAATCAAGTAAAAACGAAAGTGCATGATGAAGCGATTTTTCTTTTTAAAACGTGAAAATGGGGCTTGAAGTTATACAAAACTCCGCAAATCATAGCAGTTTTGTACACGTACTGGCACGCCTCCAAATACTGCATTCCCCGTCAAGTCATCCAGCACTTGTTCATCCGTTAAGTCATTAACGCTAACCCCTGCGTGAGCCTGCGCCACATTTAGCCTAACTCCGCCTCGCCCATGCCCATAACCGTGCGGCAAACTCACCACCCCTCGCATTATTTTTTCGGTCAGTTCCACCTCTACCTTCAGTTCTCCTACCCGTGATAGTACCTCGACTTTCGCTCCCGTTTCAACCCCTCGTTGTTGGGCGTCCAGTGGGTGCATCAATAGCGTACAACGGTTACGTCCCTTCACCAAGCGTTCCGAATTGTGCATCCACGAATTGTTGTCCCGAACGTGGCGTCGATTGATAAGCAATAAATCAAAATCGGAAGACACAGGTTGTGCCAACGCTTTTTTGATTCGTTCTACATCTTTGACCAATAACGGTGGCACCAACCCAACTTTTTTATTTGAAGTCTGCAAACGTGCGGGTAAACAGGGTTCTAAAGCTCCCAAATCCAAGCCGTGCGGATGTTGTCGAAGCGTATCTAAACTTAATTTATATTTCCCAAAACGCAGGGCTAAATCGACTTTTGCGTGCGGGTCTTCGGGGACAAATGAGGGAGAATAATGGCCCGTCAAACGAGCTGTTAGCTCTTGAAAAATCTCCCAATCATATTTCGTACCTGTTTCTTTGGAAAATAACGGCTCCGACCATCGTGCTACATTTCGGATGGCCAAGGCATTAAAAGTCAAGTCATAATGAGCTACTTCTAAGCCTGTCGCAGGGGGCAAAATGAGGTGGGCGTGGCGGGTTGTTTCATTGATATAGATGTCGATGGAAACCATAAATTCCAACGTTTCAAACGCCCGATCCAACTGCTGCCCGTTTGGCGTCGAAAGAATCGGGTTTCCGCAACTTGTAATCAACGCTTTTATTTGTCCCTCACCTTCCGTCAAAATTTCTTCAGCCAAGGTTGAAACGGGAAGTTCACCCATGAACTCAGGCAATCCACGTACCCGACTTTGGTAACGATTGTATTTGTTGTACTCCCCTTTGGAGGTAGCTAAAATATCCATGGCAGGTTGGGTAAACATGGCTCCACCCGCTTTATCAAGGTTTCCAGTGACACAGTTTAGGGCATTCACCAACCATTGACAAGCGCCTCCAAAAGCTTGGGTTGACAACCCAATTCTCCCATACGCAACCGCCGATGGAGCATTGGCAAACTCCCTAGCCAACTGTCGAATGTGTGCTGTTTCGATGCCAGTACATTCAGATATTTGTTCAGGAGCAAATGCGGCCACTAGCGCTTTCAACTCATCCAATCCATCGGCATAGGCTGGCACTTTCTCTAGTTTTTCTTCAAAAATCACCTGTAACATAGCCAACAACAAAAACACATCGGTAGCAGGACGAATAAAGAAATGGGCGTCGGCCTTGGCGGCAGTTTCGGTATAACGCGGGTCAACAACCACCACTTTCCCACCCCGTTGCTGAATCGCTTTCAAACGATTTGCCACGTCAGGTGCGGTCATCAAACTTCCATTGGAAGCAAGGGGGTTGGCTCCCAAAATCAACCAAAAATCGGTACGATCAATGTCGGGAATGGGTAGTAAAAAGGGATGTCCAAACTGCTGCCAAGCAGCAAAATGGTGGGGTAATTGGTCGGCCGAAGTGGCAGAGAAAATGTTTTTTGTTTTCAAAGCCCTCATCAGATTCGTTCCTGCCAAATACGTTCCAGAGTTATGCACCGATGGATTTCCCGCATACATTGCGACTGCATCAGGGCCATCACTTGCCTGAATTTCCCCCAAACGGGCCGCGACTTCCTCCAACGCTTCTTCCCAGGTTATTTCCTCCCATCCAGTAGCGGTTCGGCGCACGGGTTTCTTTAAACGATTGGGATCTTCATAAATATCTTTCAATGCCACGGCCTTGGGACAAACATGCCCACGGCTAAACGGATCGCTTTTATCTCCTGCTATCGAAACCACTTGATGACCCGTGTAGTGGATTTCAAGGCCGCAAATGGCCTCGCAAAGATTACACGCACGATAATGTACACTCGAATTTGTCATATTTTACATTCGTTTGATGCAATATAAATATTTTTACCAAACTTCTTTGGGATGATACTTTTTTGATTTTCAAAAAGTTACTATCTTTGCGTCCCGTTTTGAAACAAAGCATCGTAACATCATAAAGCGCTGATACAGAAATGAAAAAAGGAATTCATCCAGATTACAGAGAAATCGTATTTTGGGATTTAGCAACTGATGACAAGTTCGTAACACGTTCTTGCGCCCCAACAAAAGACACTATCGAGTTTGAAGGAAAAACTTACCCTGTGTTCAAGGCCGAGGTAACTTCTCAGTCACACCCGTTCTACACTGGTAAAAATACATTGCTTGACACGGCTGGTCGTGTTGACAAATTCCTTAGAAAATACGGAAAGAGATAATTCTTCTTCGTTTTTTTACCACAAAAAAAGGAGCTGCCAAAACAGCTCCTTTTTTTGTGTCCATTGTGAAAGCTACGAATGATAAGGCGACGGGCTCACCGACGTCCAGCCTCCATCTACAACCAACGACTGCCCAGTCACGTGGCCTGCCCCTGGCGAGACCAGAAACAATGCCGCATTGGCAATATCTTGCACCGTTGCAGGGCGCCCCATGGGTGTAATTTTACTCCACGTTTGGTTATAGGCTGGATCTTCAGCCGTGCGTTCCGTCATTGTCGCGCCTGGTGCTACGGCATTAATGGTAATCCCATAGGGAGACAGCTCCACCACCAAGCTCTTCGCCAGCATTTCGAGGGCCGCTTTGGTCATGCCATAAGCTGCCAAAAACTGGTGTGCTTGGTGGCCTGTTACCGACGACATCAACAACACGCGCCCTCCCTGCCCCTGTAGGCGCATCTGACGCGCCGCCGCTTGGGTCAGGAAGAAACTACCCCTGATGTTCAAATCTAACAGCTGCTGAAGCGATTCTGGGCGATACTCAAAAAAGTCACCAAACGTCGTCATACCTGCATTTGCCACGACTGTCGTCAGTTTTCCAAAGACCTTCACAGCCTCGGCTACCATTGCTTGCACAAAATCAACGTCGGCCGCATTTCCTGGATAACTGATACAATTTCCTCCTTGCTGCTGAATGGCAAGCGCTCCTTCGTCCGACAATGTTTGATCGAGGTCGTTTAGCACAACCGCCGCTCCCCGTTCTGCCAACTGACGGGCTATTTCTAGGCCAATTCCTTGGCCAGCCCCCGTTACAATCGCTACTTGGCCACTAAACTCTTTTTCTTTCATGTATTCGCTTCTTAGTTCTACCTACTTATTCGGTTGGTTTTTTACTCCACCAACTCGCCAACAATGACCCTGTAATGTTCATAATTGGGCCAAACAATGCTGGAGCTAAACCTACCGTTGCTACTTTTCCCATTTGGAGCGCAATTCCTGAGGCTAAACCTCCATTTTGCAAACCTACTTCAATAGCGACTGTTCGGCAATCTTGTTCGGGAAGTTTCAATAATCTCGCGCTCCAATACCCCAACACATAACCTGTCAAATTATGAATCAATGTACACACAATGAGAATCCCTCCAACCTTCAACAAGCTCTCTCGTCCTGCAGCCGTAATGATACAAATAATAACGGCAATTCCTGCCATTGAAACCAAAGGCATGTATTTGTTTAGAAATGCGGTTTGGTTTCTAAAGATTTTATTCACGGCCAACCCCACACCGATGGGCAAAATGATGATTTTTAGGATTTCAATCATCATCTTCATAAAATCAATTTCGATAAATGACCCGCCCAATAATTTCATCAAAAGAGGAGTAAGAATGGGAGCCATCAGGGTTGCACAAGAAGTAATAGTCAGCGATAAAGCCACATTTGCCTTGGCAATGTACGCCATCACGTTTGAGGCTAAACCGCTCGGTGAACAACCAATTAGAATTATTCCCGCCGCAATTTCAGCAGGAAAATCAAAACTTACGGCCAAAGTATAACCCACCAAGGGCATAATAGTGAATTGACAAACAAGGCCAATGATGACACTTTTGGGAGATTTCACAACCGCTTCAAAGTCTTTTGGGCTCATGGTCGTTCCCATGCCAAACATGATAATCTGCAAGAGCGGAACGATAAGGGTTTTTAATTGAAAGTCCCCAATTTGGGTAAAAGTTTGAGGGAAAAATAGGGCAAGTGTTGCCGCTACAATGATGGATAAGGTATAAAGGTAATTTTTCATGTGAGGTTAAGGAATATAAAATTAGGCAAAAGCCGCACCCACAAAAGCGTAGGTACGGCCAAAAATACCCTGCAAATAACAGGTTATGCTAACGACCTTCTTGCGTCGCGGTCGGGGTCATTTTTTACTACTGGTACATCATCAAGAATCATCGTTTCTCCTTTTGCAGTGGTGTATTGTGGCCAATTGGGCAAGCCACCTCCGTTGGGGTTTCCTGTCCGTGCAAAATTGACAAACGATTTGGCCATTTTCTCTGAAAGCCGTCTTGGGCGCGCTCCCCCACCCGTGTGCGTGAGCATCAAATCGGTATTATAAAACCAAAAACAAATATCGTCGCAATGGAAAGCCCGCATTCGTCCATCAAACAAAGGGGGTTGCCACCCAAACCAAGCCACATACACAGGCGCTTTTTGTTTTACCTTGGCATCGGCAGTCGCAATTGCATTTTTACGATTACTTAATATCATCGACCAAATTTCGACTGGCTTTTTATCAGGGAATGTTTTTGAATAAGCATCCGCTACTTCTCCCGACTTTTCGCCAAAACGCACTTTCAATTTTTCTTTGACATCATTCATCGATACTTTTTCGAGTGCGGAATCAACCCTACTCGGCGACTGTTCGTTGAAAGTTGTGGAGATAATCATCGGAATATCGGCTGAAAAATGCGCCGAATCGCCATAAAAAGGCGTCGCCGACAAAAACGTTCCATCTGCTACTGGACTAAACCCTCCTCGCGTTAGGTTCAACCGCTTTGCCTCTTCGGCCATTTTGGCTACGGCACGATTGGCAATATCTATGTACTCACGCCACGGTATTTGCTGTAATTTATCAATTTCATTCGCGCCTAGCCCCGCTTCTTTGAGCACCATTGCCCCCAATTTCTCGGCGTATTCTTTGTTTACACCTCCTAACGATGACCCACTCAATGCCACCGCTTTATGAAACAGCCCTTTGGCCGATGCCATTGCCATCAAGGTGCAAACTTTTGCCCCACCGCCCGATTGTCCAATGATTGTAACGTTAGAGGCATCTCCTCCAAAGTTGGCGATATTGTCCCGTACCCATTCAAGGGCTGCAACAATATCTAACATACCAACATTACCTGAAGCAGCAAACTTTTCACCTCCTACTCCCGCGATGCTGGTAAAACCTAACGCCCCAAGGCGGTGGTTGAGGGAACAAAATACGACATCCCCCATTCGACTCAAGCTCTCTCCATGATACCCATCTTGCTCGATACCATTTCCATTAACAAATCCACCGCCGTGCAGCCATACAACGACTGGGCGTTTTTTGGTATCTAATGCAGGCGTCCAGACATTTATCCGAAGGCAATCTTCGCTTACATCGTCGTAGTTCCAATGGTCAACAAATGAAGCATATTGGTCAGCATACCGCTTTTCCATGATTTGAGGTGCCGTATTTCCCCACCATACAGCAGGACGCACCTCCGTCCACGACCTTGGTTTTTGAGGTGGCATAAACCGATTTGCACCCGAGGTATCTGCTCCATACGGGATTCCTAGAAAAGTATGAACACCTCTCAAAATAAACCCTCTGACTCGGCCATAGGCCGTATTTGCGACGGCGATGTTATCGCCAACAAATAATATTTGCTCATCCTCTTTTGGTTGAACATTGATAGGTTGCGCACTAGAAGCAAGCGGGGCACTTACTCCCGCCGTTGCGGCACTAAGCCCCAGCGTCTGAATAAAACTTCGGCGATTAGCTTTCATAAAGTGAAACGTGTTTAAGAGTGAACTGGTAAAAGTCAACACTTTACAAAAGCCTTTTAAAGCAAAAAACTCCCCAAGGATTTGGGGAGTTTTTTGGATATTACTTTGATTTTTTATGCTTTAAACAACTCAATAAAGTTGTCGAACAAATAGCGTGAATCGTGCGGGCCTGGCGATGCTTCAGGGTGATACTGTACTGAAAATGCAGGCTTATCTTTCCGCTTAATGCCTTCAATGGTTTTATCATTGAGGTTGATGTGCGTCACTTCCACATCAGGATGCGCTTCGATTTCCTCTGGGCTTACTGCAAAACCGTGGTTCTGTGAAGTAATCTCACAAAGTCCCGTTTGGAAGTTTTTCACGGGGTGGTTCAATCCTCGGTGACCGTGGTGCATTTTGTAAGTAGAAATTCCACTTGCCAACGCAAGGATTTGGTGCCCCAAACAAATTCCAAAAATGGGTTTGTTGGTACCCAAAAACTTCTGAACTGTTTCGACAGCATACGGCATTGACGACGGGTCACCCGGGCCATTTGAGATAAAGAAACCGTCAGGATTCCAAGCCATCACTTCTTCAAAAGGAGTTTTAGCTGGGAACACCTTGCAGTAGCAGCCGCGTTGCGTCATGTTCAAAAGGATACTTTTTTTGATACCATAATCCATCACTGCGATTCGGTACTGCGCCGTTGTTTCATCGCCCATGAAGTAAGGCACTTTCGTAGAAACTACCGACGACAACTCCAAACCTGCCATGTTAGGCACTTCTTTTAAGTGCTCCATGAGTGTTTTCTCGTCCAAGATTTCAGACGAAATGATTGCGTTCATTACCCCTTGTTGGCGAACGTGACGTACCAATTGACGGGTATCCACTTCGCTAATTCCAACGATATTTGCTTTTTCAAAATACGTTTGGAGCGAAAAGTCAGCTGTTTTGCGAGAATAAATACGCGAGAAAGAGTTGCAAACCATCCCGCTAATTTTTACAGAATTTGATTCTTCCTCGCTGTCCAACTGTACACCGTAGTTACCAATGTGAGAATTGGTGTTGACCACAATTTGCCCAAAGTACGAAGGATCAGTATAAATTTCCTGATAGCCAGTCATACCTGTGTTGAAGCAAATTTCGCCACCCATTGTACCAATTTTGCCAAGCGCCAACCCTCTGAGGGCTGTTCCGTCTTCGAGAAGTAAGAGTGCTGGTTGTTGAGAACCCATTTTTTAGTTGGTGTTGAATAATTTGTTTTGCAAATTTCCAAAAAAAGGGGCTAAACTTTCGTTTAACCCCTTCTGTATTTTAACTTTTCTTCATTTTATAAAAGTAATTCTGAGAAAAGTTATTCTTGGCCTCCGTTTAATTCGTCTTGCCAAGCTTTCAATTCATCAAATTTACCATCGCGAGCGAGGGCAGCTTGCTGAGGCCATGTGGCAGGGCTCTTAGAACCGATACCTGCAGCCGATACGATTTCTTGAATTGCTTCAGGAGTTGAGTCTGCCAATTGAGCAAAGGTTGTTACACCCGCCGCTACAAGCGCGCTTGCAATTTTTGGACCAATTCCTTCGATGATTTCAAGGTCATCAGCAGCAGTTACTTCCGCTGTTTCAGCAGCAACTTCTTCCACAACTGGTGCAGAAGCTTTTACTTCAGTTTCAGCTTTTTTGCCACCACGACGGCTACGACGTGTTTTTGCTGCTTTTTCTTCAACCGCAGCGAGGAGCGTTTCGTTGAAGTCAACAAGCTCAATCATACAAACTTCGGCAGCGTCACCTTGACGAGTACCCAATTTGATGATACGAGTGTAACCTCCAGGACGGTTGGCGATTTTGTCAGCAACTGTACTGAACAATTCTTTTACAACCTCTTTCTCAGGGATGTAAGAGAAAACGATACGGCGGTTGTGCGTAGTATCTTCTTTAGAGCGAGTCAAAAGGGGCTCAACATATTTTTTGAGTTCTTTTGCTTTCGCTAAAGTAGTTTCGATACGCTTGTGGATAATCAATGACGAAGCCATGTTACGTAGTAAGGCACTACGGTGTGAGGAGGTACGCCCCAAATGGTTGTCTTTTTTACCGTGTCTCATTAGTTTGAGTTTTTGATTAGCTTCGAGCTGCGGCAACCGCGCTTCAGAATACTAACCGGTTGAACAATACATAAAAAGACCTTTCTCTTTCCAGAGAAAGGTCGAAAGATTTTAGTCTTCGTCGAGGCGGTATTTCGCTACGTCCATACCAAACGTCAAATTCTTCTCAGCAATTAATTGCTCCAACTCAGTCAATGACTTTTTACCGAAGTTACGGAACTTCATCATATCAGCCACTTCGAGTCTAGCCAAATCACCAAGAGTTTTGATGTCTGCCGATTTAAGACAGTTATAAGCACGTACTGATAAGTCGAGGTCAGCCAAAGGCGTTTTCAACAACTTACGCATACGCAACATTTCTTCATCTACTTCGCTCACTTCGTCATTTTTCTGAGTTTCAAACGTCATCGTTTGGTCAGAGAACAACATAAAGTGTTGAATCAAGATGTAAGCAGCGCCTTTGAGGGCTTCTTCTGGGTGGATAGACCCATCCGTGGTAACCTCAATAAGTAGTTTTTCGTAGTCAGTTTTCTGCTCTACGCGCGTATTTTCTACGCTGTACTTAACGTTTTTGATTGGTGTGTAAATGGCGTCAATTGGAATATGACCAATCGGTAATTCCAATGTACGAGGTTCGTCAGCAGGGACATAACCACGACCTTTCTCAAGGATAATCTCCATTTCGAAAGTCATTTGGTCGTCGATGTGACAGATAACGAGGTCAGGATTCAAAACCTGAAACGATGATGTAAACTTAGCGATGTCGCCAGCTGTCACCACCGATTGGTTTTTCACACTTACCGAGATTTTGTTATCAACCAATTCCGAAACCTTCTTGAAACGAACCATTTTGAGGTTCAAGATGATTTCGGTAACATCTTCAACAACTCCCTCAATCGAAGAGAATTCATGAAGAACACTTGGAAAACGAACGCTAATGATAGCGTAGCCTTCCAGCGATGAAAGCAGGATACGACGTAACGCATTTCCTATTGTTACACCGAAACCTTTTTCCAGCGGCTTGAACTCAAACAACCCGTGAAAGTCGTCGGCTTTTTCCATTACGACCTTGTCAGGCATTTGGAATGCTAAAATAGACATAGGATTAGCAGTTTTTTTAGAGTCCGAAGAGCGGTTATTAACCGCAAAAAAGTATGTTTTTCTAAACATACAAAAACAAAACCCTTGACGTGGTAATCCACCCCACAAGGGTTTTGTAGAATAATTTAAGACTATTTCGAATACAATTCGACGATAGCTTGCTCGTTCACGTTTTCAGGAATCTGATCACGTTCTGGGTACTGAACAAACTTACCAACCATCAAACCGTTATCCCACTCAAGCCAGTTAAAACGTTTTGCAGCAGCTGTACGAGCTACGATGCTATCGTTGATAGTTTCAAGTGATTTTGATTTCTCACGAACGCCAACTACTTGGCCTGGGCGCAACGAGTACGAAGGTACGTTTACGACTTCGCCATCAATAGTGATGTGTTTGTGAGTAACCAACTGACGAGCAGCACGACGAGTAGGAGCAATTCCTAAACGATAAACTGTGTTGTCAAGACGTGCTTCGCAAAGTTTAAGCAAGTTTTCACCTGTGATACCTTCACGTACTGCTGCACGGTGGAAAAGGTTACGGAACTGACGCTCCAAAATACCGTAAGTATATTTTACCTTTTGTTTTTCTTGCAATTGAAGTGCATATTCTGACTTCTTGCTACGACGCCCTCTGCCGTGTTGGCCTGGAGGGTAGTTCTTTTTACTAAGTGCTTTGCTTGGCCCTAGGATAGCCTCACCAAAACGACGTGAAATCTTCGATTTCGGACCTGTATAACGTGCCATGTGAATTGATTTAGAATAAACACAAAAATTACCGTAGGAACAATCTAGCAACCCCAGTGTCCAAATTGCTGATTGTTCGTACGGTGTTATAAAATCTTAAAGATTATACTCTTCTGCGCTTTGGAGGGCGGCAGCCATTGTGAGGTAGTGGAGTAATGTCCTTGATGGTAGTCACTTCAATACCTACGTTTTGTACGGTACGGATAGCAGACTCACGTCCAGAACCTGGTCCTTTTACAAACACTTCTGCTTTACGCATTCCAAGGTCATATGCTACTTGGGCACAGCTTTGAGCGGCTGTTTGGGCAGCATAGGGCGTATTTTTCTTTGAGCCTTTGAAGCCCATTTTACCAGCTGATCCCCAAGAGATAACTTGACCAGACAAATTGGTAACTGAGATGATAATGTTGTTGAAGGAAGCTCTAATGTGAATTTGACCCACTTGCTCCACTTGTACAACGCGCTTTTTTGCTTTATCCTTACGCTTATTTTGAGCCATTGTTTTAATCGGTATCTGTTAGCAGTTATCTGTTATCCTACTCATTATTTCAAACAAATAACGGACAACAGTTAACAATTATGAATTACTTCGTAGCCTTCTTCTTATTCGCTACAGTCTTACGCTTACCTTTACGAGTACGGCTATTGTTCTTCGTTCTTTGTCCACGCAAAGGAAGACCTTTACGGTGACGCAAGCCACGGTAACAACCGATGTCCATCAAGCGCTTGATGCTCAACTGAACTTCTGAGCGAAGGGCGCCTTCAGTAGTAAATTCACCATTAATGATTCCACGAATAGCATTAGCTTCTTCGTCCGACCATTCAGCTACTTTTTTGTCGTAACTAATTCCAGCTTTTTCCAAAATTCTACGAGCGGAGCTACGTCCAATTCCGAAGATGTAAGTAAGCGAGATTTCGCCACGTTTTTTGTCTGGAATGTCAACACCTGCAATACGTGCCATATCTTAAATTATCCTTGTCTTTGTTTGTACTTGGGATTTTTCTTGTTGATCACGTAAAGTTTACCTTTACGGCGAATCACTTTACATTCAGCACTGCGCTTTTTAATAGACGCTTTTACTTTCATTTTTGTATTTGATTTTGGATTTTAGACGATAGGACTTTCAAAATCAAAACGAACTACTTAAAGCCCTACTATCTATTATCAAGTTGTTACCTTTATTTATACCGATAGATAATTCGAGCTTTAGATAAGTCATAAGGCGACATCTCTAATTTCACTCGATCACCCTGCAAAATCTTGATATAATTCATTCGCATCTTTCCGGAAATGTGAGCAATTACTTCATGCTTGTTTTCGAGTTGTACTCTAAACATTGCATTTGAGAGTGCTTCTACGATTATTCCGTCAACTTCGATGAGTCCTTGTTTTGCCATATACTCTTTTGGTAAGGAAAATTAGACGCTTACCATTAACGTCGTATTTTGGGTTACTTCTTCGATATACTTAAACGTTGTAAGAATTTCAGCTTTACCTTTTCGAACCAATACTGTGTGTTCAAAGTGAGCCGCTGGTTTTCTATCCGTTGTTCTAATCGTCCAACCATCTTTTTCTTGAACTACATTACGTTTTCCAAGTGTAATCATTGGTTCGATAGCAATAACGATTCCTTCTCTTAGCCGAGGGCCTTGTCCTTTTTTTCCGTAATTTGGAACTTCTGGTCCTTCGTGCAGGTTTCGACCTACACCATGCCCAACTAATTCTCTTACAACACCGTATCCAAACTTTTCAACATAGGTTTGGACAGCATATCCTATATCTCCTACTCGTTTGCCTTCAACGGCTTGTTCAATACCTAAATAAAGCGACTGTTTTGTTCTTTTAAGGAGGTTTGAAACTTCAGGACTCACATTTCCAATCGGATATGTATAAGCACTATCGCTATGAAACCCATTTAACTTTACGCCACAATCAATCGAAATAATATCGCCTTCCTTTAGTTGGTACTGGCTTGGAAAACCGTGAACCACAATATCATTCAAAGAAATACAAAGTGCCGAGGGAAAACCATTGTAACCTTTAAATGACGGATGTCCTTTATGGTCTCTGATAAACTCATCAGCAACTTTATCGAGCTGCTTTGTAGCCACACCTGGTTTAATCCATTTAGCTACTTCTGCATGTGCTTTGCCTAACAGCTGGGCACTTTCCTTAATGAGTAGTACTTCTTCTTCTGACTTGAGAAAAATCATCTTCTTTATTAGGCAGCTACAGTCTCAGTACGTCCTTTCACGCGCCCTGACTTCATCAAGCCTTCATAATGCTTCATCAATAAGTAGCTTTCTACTTGTTGTAATGTATCAAGTACAACACCTACTAAGATAAGAAGCGAAGTTCCACCAAAGAATTGAGAAAACTCTCTTGTCATACCTGACATACTTGCAAGTGATGGTAAGATAGCAACAACTGCTAACAAAATCCCTCCTGGCAATGTGATTCGGTCTAATACAGTAGCAATGAAATCAGATGTAGCAATACCCGGTTTTACACCTGGGATAAAACCACCCCCACGCTTCATATCGTCCGATATTTGTTGTGGGCTAATAGCAATCGCTGTATAAAAGAAAGTAAAGACAATAATCAAAGTTGCAAACAATACATTGTACTGCCAAGTCGTGTAGTCGTTGAATGTTGTAGCAATAGAACTAGCTACATCACTTTTCTCTGCAAACAAACCAGCCACTAGTGATGGGATAAACATCAATGCTTGCGCAAAAATGATTGGCATTACTCCTGACGTGTTAAGTTTCAAAGGCAAGTACTGACGTTGACCGCCCATTACCTTGTTACCAACCACCTGTTTTGCATACTGAATAGGTACTCGACGTACTGCTTGAGTCAATGCTACTGCAAACATTACCACCACAAAGAGAGCAACAATTTCTGCAACAAAAATCAACAGACCACCACTACCGCGTGAAGCACCTTCCTGAACAATTGCTTTTGGAAAACGAGACACAATCCCAATCATAATCAACATTGATGTTCCGTTTCCAATTCCCTTGTCAGTGATACGTTCACCTAACCACATACAGAATATTGTTCCTGCAGTAAGGATAAACACGGCTGAAATGGTGAAAGCTGCACGATCAATCAATAAAGCTTCCGAAGAGATGGTTGTTTGTAAATAACTCACCGATTGTGCGATGGTAACAAAGATTGTTAGTACACGCGTAATCTGATTAAGTTTCTTCCGTCCAGACTCTCCTTCTTTCTGCATTTTTTGAAAGTAAGGCAACGCCATTGTTAATAACTGAATGGCAATTGACGCAGAAATGTAAGGCATAATACCTAGCGCAAAGATAGATGCTTTCGTAAATGCACCACCGAGGAAGGTATCTAATAAGCCTAAAAGACCTGAATTATTCACCTCAAGCTTGTCACTATCAATACCTGGAAGTACGATGTACGAACCAAGGCGATAGACCGCGATCAATAGAAGAGTATAAAGAATTCTACTTCTAAGCTCTTCGATTGAAAAGATATTTTTTAAGGTCTGTATAAACCGTTTCATGCGTTTTTAGATTTACCTGTGTAAAAAATCAGGCAAAGTTACGAAAATCTTTTGAATCAAGATTATAATGTAACCGCTTTACCACCTGCTTTTTCGATAGCTTCGGCAGCAGTCTTAGAAAAAGCGTGAACTTTTACTTCAACAGCAGCTTTTAATTCGCCACGATTAAGCACTTTTACTAAGTCTGTTTTAGATACCAATCCATTGCTGTAAAGTGTCTCAATATCGATTACAGTAGCATTTGTTTTTTCAACAACTGCTTGGATTGCATCCAAATTAAGAGCTTTGTATTCAACGCGGTTGATATTCTTAAAACCGAATTTAGGTACTCGTCTTTGAAGCGGCATTTGTCCACCTTCAAAGTGACTTTTTTGGCTATATCCCGAACGAGACTGCGCCCCCTTGTGTCCGCGTGTAGAAGTTCCGCCCATTCCTGAACCTTGACCTCTACCCAAACGTTTTTTTGTTTTTACCGAGCCTGAAGCTGGTTTCAATGCGCTAAGATTCATTGCTATATCGCGGATTAAATCTCTTCAATTTTCACTAAATGATCTACCTTGCGAATCATACCTTCAAGGGCTGGATTCACGTTAATCTCGACACTACGATTGATTTTGCCAAGACCTAAAGCAGCAAGAGTGCGTTTCTGGTCTCCTGGACGGCCAATCATACTTCTAACTTGTGTAATTCTTATCTTTGACATTGTCTCAAAAGATTATCCATTAAACACTGTGGCCAACTTTACTCCACGTTGGAATGCAACTTGGTGCGGAGCTCTCATTTTAAGAAGCGCGTCAATTGTTGCCTTCACTACGTTGTGAGGGTTAGAAGAACCTTTTGACTTGGCTAATACGTCGTG
The DNA here is from genome assembly GCF_057652295.1 of Runella sp. R5_40. NCBI lineage: Bacteria > Pseudomonadati > Bacteroidota > Cytophagia > Cytophagales > Spirosomataceae > Runella > Runella sp. R5_40. The sequence continues at coordinate 911,965 of NZ_JBYFCH010000001.1, forward strand.
TACACCTGCGGCTTCTAATACGGCACGCATCGCACCACCTGCGATAACTCCAGTACCTGGAGCTGCTGGCTTAACAAATACTAAGCCACCGCTGAATTTTCCGTGCATTTCGTGAGGAACTGTTCCTTTAAGAAGTGGAACTTGCACGAGATTTTTCTTCGCGTCTTCAATTCCTTTTGCAATGGCGTCAGTTACTTCGTTAGCTTTTCCTAATCCGTAACCTACAACGCCTTTGCCATCTCCAACGACTACGATTGCAGAGAAGCTAAAGCGGCGTCCACCTTTTACTACTTTGGCAACACGGTTGATAGCTACTACCTTTTCTTTAAGGTCAGCTTCGTTGTATTTCAAAGGTTTGATACTGTTTGACATATCTTTTTAGAATTTGAGACCACCCTCACGAGCGCCGTCTGCCAATGCTTTTACTTTCCCATGATACAAATAACCATTGCGGTCAAATACAACCGCACTTACGCCTGCTGCGAGTGCTTTTTCGGCCAATTTAAGACCTACATTCTTTGCATCTTCAACATTGACACTCGCTTTTGTAGCATCAAGTTCAAGAGATGAAGCAGAGACTAATGTTAGACCTTTTGTATCATCAATTACCTGCGCATAAATACGAGCGTTTGAGCGGAAAACAGAAAGGCGAGGCTTTTCTGAAGTTCCTTCTACTTTTTTCCGAATCCGGTATTTGATGCGCTGTCTTCTTTCGCTTTTTACTGAAGCCATGATTGCTTACAATTTTTTCAGATTACTGATTACTTCTTAGCAGCAGCTTTACCAGCCTTACGTCTGATTTGCTCACCCACAAAACGAATACCTTTACCTTTGTAAGGTTCAACCTTGCGGAACGAACGAATTTTCGCCGCGATTTGCCCGAGTAGTTCCTTATCAATACACTCTAAGAATACTTTCGGGTTTTGTCCTTTTTCCATCGTTGCGCTTACCTTCACTTCTGAAGGTACTGCGAAATAGATACCGTGTGAGTATCCAAGGCTAAGCTCCAAAATATTATTGTTAACAGAGGCTTTGTAACCTACCCCTACAATTTCTAATTGTGCTTTATACCCTTCGCTTACGCCCACAACCATGTTATTAATGAGTGCACGGTAAAGTCCGTGCAATGCTTTGTGACGTTTTTGCTCAGTTGGACGAACAACTGTCAACTCGCTGCCCTCTACTTCCACCTTGATATCACGGTCAATATCACGAGTTAATGAGCCTTTAGGCCCTTTAACGGTCACGACGTTATCGTCTGACACTGATATTGTAACGTTTGCAGGTAGCGTTATCGGCTTCTTTCCTATACGTGACATTTTCTTTCAGGTTTTATCAGTAAACGTAACACAGCACTTCTCCACCCACGTTAAGTACGCGAGCTTCTTTGTCAGTCATTACCCCTTTTGAGGTAGATACAATTGCAACGCCAAGACCATTCAAAACGCGTGGCATTTCTGCTGAACCAGAGTACTTACGAAGTCCTGGCTTACTTACACGTTGTAAATCAACAATGGCAGACTGCTTTGTTACTGGGTTGTATTTCAAGGCAATCTTAATAGTACCCTGCGGGCCTGTCTCCTCGAACTTGTAGTTCTGGATAAAGCCTTTATCGTAGAGTACCTTAGTAATCTCCTTCTTAATGTTAGAAGCAGGTATTTCCACAACCCGGTGCTTCGCCCTTATGGCGTTTCTGATTCTCGTCAGATAGTCTGCTATGGGATCGGTTATCATTTCTCTACTGATTTGTTGCTTCCCTTCTGTAAAAGGGCTGCAAAGTTACGGAATTGATTTTGAAAACAAAAGCGATTTTTACCAACTTGCTTTGGTTACGCCAGGAATTTTTCCTTGAGAAGCCATTTCGCGGAAAACAACACGGCAAATACCAAACTTGCGCATGTATCCTCTTGGACGGCCTGTAAGGCGGCAACGGTTATGCAAACGAACTGCCGATGAACTACGTGGCAATTTGTCTAAACCTTCCCAGTCACCAGCTTCTTTCAAAGCAGCACGCTTTTCAGCGTACTTAGCAACTAGCTTTTGCTTTTTCAATTCTCTTGCTTTTACTGATTCTTTCGCCATTTCCTTATTTCGTTGAAAAAGGGATTCTTATTTTTTACCTTTTGTAAAGGGCATACCAAGAGATTTCAACAATTCGTAGCTTTCTTCATCTGTCTTTGCAGAGGTTACGAATGTAATATCCATACCTGAAATCTTATTCACCTTGTCAATTTGAATTTCAGGGAAGATAATTTGCTCTTTTACACCGAATGTGTAGTTACCGCGGCCATCAAAGCCTTTGTCGCTAATTCCTTGGAAGTCACGAACACGTGGTAAAGCGATGCTTGTTAGACGATCTAAGAATTCGTACATTTTGTCTCCACGAAGCGTTACTTTCACGCCAATTGGCATTTTTTCGCGTAGCTTAAAGTTAGAGACCGCCTTCTTAGACATTGTTGGAACTGCCTTCTGACCTGCAATAAGTGTGATTTCTTCCAATCCAGCATCAATCAATTTCTTGTCAGATACAGCAGCACCAATACCTTTGTTGATAACAATTTTATCAAGGTGTGGTACTTGCATAATTGATTTGTATTGGAACTTCTCATGCAAGTGAGAAACGACTTCCTTCGTGTATTTCTCTTTTAATCTCGTAGTTGCCATTTTGATTATTAGTTTGTGGATTTCCGACCCACAGTTAATTTATAAGTGACAAACGAAAACTACTTTGAAGGATCTGGGATAAATTTCCCTGATTCTTTTGAATAGCGCTGTAGTTTCCCTTGCTCGTTGAGCTTGCGTCCTGTACGGGTTGGCTTACCAGTAGCTGGGTCAATCAACATCAAGTTACTGATATGAATTGATCCTTCTATCTTTTTAAGCTCACCTTGAGGATTCGCGGCAGTTGGCTTAACGTGTTTTGTGACAAGGTTAACACCTTCCACAATCGCACGCTGTTTTTCAACCAACACTTTGGTGATTTTGCCCGACTGGCCTTTTGAGTTACCAGCTATCACTTCTACTGAGTCTCCAGTACGAATGTGCAACTTGGGCTGTTTGTTGAATTTTCTTTCCATTGCTTACAATACTTCAGGTGCCAATGAAACAATTTTCATAAAGTTTTTCTCACGCAACTCACGAGCAACGGGCCCAAAAATACGGGTACCACGTGGTTCGTCTTGGTTGTTGAGTAACACGACGGCGTTATCCTCGAATCGAATGTAAGAACCATCTTTACGACGGATTTCTTTCTTGGTACGAACAACAACGGCCTTAGAAACTGTACCTTTCTTTATGTTGCCCGAAGGAATTGCCTGTTTAACTGTCACCACAACTTTGTCACCGATAGATGCGTAGCGCTTGCCAGTACCACCCAATACACGGATGACAAGTACTTCTTTCGCTCCACTATTATCAGCAACAGACAGTCTTGATTCTTGCTGTACCATTGTTATTTCGCTTTTTCAATGATTTCGACTAATCTCCAACGCTTATTCTTACTGAGTGGGCGTGTTTCCATTACGCGAATTGTATCGCCAATGCCACACTCATTATTTTCGTCATGCACCATTAATTTGGTAGTTTTTTTCATAAACTTACCGTATTTCGGGTGCTTTACTTTACGCTCTACCGCGACAACGCAAGATTTCTCCATTTTGTTGCTTACTACGCGGCCAACTCTGACTTTGCGTAAATTTCTTTCTACGGTTGTTTGTGCTGCTGCCTCCATTGTGTCGGTTATTTTACAATTGGGGTCTCCTGACCATTATTACGCGCTTGCGACTTTATTTTTAGCCGACAATTCCGTGATCAACCTAGCTATTAGGCGGCGCGTATTGCGAATACGCATCGGGTTTTCGATCGGAGATACGGCATGAGCAAACTTTAACTTTAAAAGACGATCTTGCTCTTCAGCAATAGTTTGCGTCAATTGTTCTACCGTTAGCGCTTTTATTTCACTATTTTTCATTTGACTAATACTTATTCTGCTTCTTCTTGATGATCGCGACGAACTACGAACTTAGTCTTAACGGGAAGCTTCTGAGCGGCTAAACGAAGAGCTTCATTAGCTAATTCGAGTGACACACCTGTGGCTTCAAATAAGATTGTACCCGCTTTTACTGGGGCTACCCAATACTCAGGAGCACCTTTTCCTTTACCCATACGTACTTCGAGAGGCTTCTTTGTGATTGGCTTATCTGGGAAGATACGAATCCACACTTGACCTTCACGTTTCATTGCACGGGTAACTGAGATACGAGCTGCCTCAATCTGACGGGCTGTAATCCAGCCAGGTTCGAGCGCTTTAATGGCAAACGTACCGAAAGCAATTTGGTGGCCACGAGTAGCCATGCCTTTTTCAGACCCTTTGCTTTTTTGTTGTTTGCGGAACTTGGTTCTTTTCGGTTGTAACATGGTTCAGCAGTATTATTCGGTGTCAACTAAGACCCGTTTGCTTTCGATAATTACTTTTTCTTGTTACGGTTGTTGTTGTTGTTGCGGTTTTTATTGCCGCCACCGTTTCCACCACGACGGTCACCACCTTCGCGGTCACCACCACCTCTACGACGGTCGCCACGCTCTCCGCCACGGTCATTTCCACCGCTACGTTCTGCTGCTGCTGCACCACCGCTGATTGGTGATAAGTCACGCTTTCCAAAGATTTCACCTTTGAAAACCCATACTTTGATTCCAATCTTTCCATAGACGGTCAAAGCTTCTGAGATAGCGTAATCGATATCAGCACGAAGTGTATGCAAAGGCACGCGACCTTCTTTGTACTCTTCGGTACGTGCCATTTCAGCACCGCCTAGACGACCTGAGACACGAACTTTGATACCTTGTGCTCCTACACGCATTGCCGAAGAAATTGCTTGCTTCATGGCACGACGATAAGAGATACGGTTTTCAAGTTGTTGAGCGATTGATTCACCTACCAATTTAGCATCAATTTCAGGACGCTTGATTTCGTAGATGTTGATTTGGATATCTTTACCCGTAATCTTTTTAAGCTCTTCTTTGATTTTATCTACCTCGTTTCCACCTTTACCGATTACGATACCTGGGCGAGCCGTGTGAATCGTAAGCGTAATGCGCTTCAAAGTACGTTCAATTACTACTTTAGAGATGGCGCCTTTTGGAATACGAGCGGAAATATATTTGCGGATCTGCTCATCTTCAATCAACTTGTCAGCAAACTCACGTCCGCCGTACCAGCTTGATTCCCAACCACGGACGATACCGAGTCGCAGACCTACAGGATTAACTTTCTGTCCCATTCGTTATTGAAAATTTTTAGGCTTCTTGTTGGATTAATTCTGCTGATGCATCATCTACCACAAGTGTAATGTGGTTTGAACGCTTACGAACGCGATAGGCACGGCCTTGAGGAGCCGGACGCAGACGCTTCAACATAGTACCGCCGTCAACGAATACTGTCTTTACATACAGTTCAGCGTCTTCAAGTTTAGTATCCTCGTTGAGCTGTTGCCAGTTAGCTACGGCTGACATCAAAACTTTTTTCAAAACCGGAGCGGCAGCCTGTGGCTGATACTGCAAAATCGCCAATGCGCGGCTCACTTTCTGGCCCCGAATCATGTCGGCTACTAACCGCATTTTACGAGGTGAAGTGGGTACGTTTCTTAATATAGCTCTTGCTTCCATTTTCTTTGTGACTATTACTATCGCTTACCTTTGTCCTTTTTGGCAATGTGCCCACGGAAATTGCGCGTAGGAGAGAATTCGCCCAACTTATGCCCAACCATGTTTTCGGTTACGTACACTGGGATAAACTTGTTTCCGTTGTGTACTGCAAAAGTGTGACCAATAAAATCTGGGGAGATTGTACTGCGTCTTGACCAAGTCTTGATTACTGATTTCTTGCCTGAATCATTCATGGCATCTACTTTAATTTGCAGACGGAAATCAATATATGGTCCTTTTTTTATCGAACGTCCCATTTATCTTCGATTATTTTTTACGTTTGCTAATAATCAAACGGTTAGAATACTTTTTCGGAGTACGGGTCTTTTTACCCTTCGCATATAAGCCCGTACGAGAACGTGGGTGACCACCTGACGCACGACCTTCACCACCACCCATTGGGTGATCGACTGGGTTCATCGCAACCCCACGTACACGTGGACGAATACCTAACCAACGCTTACGACCTGCCTTACCAAGGCTCACGTTCATGTGATCGGGGTTAGATACTGAACCTACCGTTGCCTTACATACTGCAAGAACCATCCGCATTTCGCTTGATGGCATACGCAATACTGCATATTTACCATCACGTGCTACTAACTGAGCGTAAGTTCCCGCACTACGAACGAGCTGACCTCCTTTGCCTGGGTGCAATTCCACGTTGTGGACAATTGTACCGATTGGCATCACAGCAAGCGGAAGAGCGTTTCCTACTTCTGGAGCTACTTCGCTTCCAGAGATAATTGTTTGTCCTACAGCAATTCCTTGTGGAGCAAGGATGTAGCGTTTTTCACCATCTTGGTACTCTACCAATGCGATACGAGCTGAACGGTTTGGATCGTATTCTACTGTCATTACAGTACCTGGTACGTCCAATTTATTACGCTTGAAATCGATGATACGGTACATGCGCTTGTGACCACCGCCAATGTAACGAGCAGTACGACGACCTTGGCTGTTACGTCCACCTGTCTTTTTGATAGGGGCTAACAAGCTTTTTTCTGGCTTGTCGGTCGTAATTTCGTCAAACGACGGAGCCGTACGGTAGCGCTGACCTGGAGTTGTTGGTTTGAGCTTAATGACTCCCATTGTTGTTGTTCAATTATTTGCTACTTCAACGGTTTATTAAACAATATCAGCGTAGATATCAATAATCTCGCCTGCTTTCAATGTCACAATGGCCTTTTTGTACGTTGAAGTAATACCACTAATGGCCTTACCGCGTGACATTCTTGTTTTCTTTCTACCAATCGAGCGCATTGTATCCACACTCGCTACTTTCACGCCGTACATCTTTTCGATGGCGTTGGCGATTTCAATTTTATTGGCAGTTTTTGTTACCTCAAATACATACTTGCCCAAGTTGCTAAGAGCAGTAGCTTTTTCGGTCAATATTGGTCGCTTAAGTACACTCATTGTCTTACTTGTTCAAGAGATTTTCTAACTTCGACACCGCTGTTTCACTGATTAACAACACCTCAGCATTCATAAGGTCGTATGTATTAACATCACCTGCTGTAGTGATATTTGTTTTAGGAATGTTACGTCCTGACAAATACACGTTGTTATTGTATTCTGGCAAAATAAGAAGTGTTTTCTTACCAGTAAGTGAAAGCGCGCTCAAAAACGAAAGGTATTGTTTTGTTTTTGGAGCATCAAACGTAAAGTCTTCTACTACCGAAATACCGTTTGCTTTAGCTTTCTGTGAAAGCACTGACTTACGCGCCAACGCTTTTACTTTTTTATTCAATTTGAAGCTATAATCGCGTGGTCTAGGACCGAATACACGGCCACCACCTACGAATACTGGCGACTTGATTGAACCCGCACGAGCTCCACCAGTTCCCTTTTGGCGCTTGATTTTTCTAGTTGAATAAGAAACCTCGGCACGCTCTTTTGACTTGTGAGTACCTTGACGTTGATTGGCCAAGTACTGTTTCACATCCAAATATACTACGTGCTCATTTGGCTCGATGCCGAACACTTCATCGGAAAGAGAGACTGTTTTACCAGTCGCTTGTCCTTTTATATTTAATACTGAAAGTTCCATTGTCTTGATTCGCCGTTGCGATTGATTACTTTTCAATGATTACAAACGAATTCTTCGCACCTGGCACTGAGCCACTGATAACGACGATATTCTGCCCAGGGATTACCTTCAACACTTTGAGGTTTTGAACCTTCACACGGTTGTTACCCATACGACCTGCCATGCGAATTCCTTTGAATACACGCGACGGAAACGAACAAGCCCCAATCGAACCTGGGTGACGTTGACGGTTGTGCTGACCGTGAGTTTGGCCTCCAACCCCACCAAAGCCATGACGCTTTACAACACCTTGAAAACCACGACCTTTGGCAGTTCCAACCACGTCCACAAAGTCTCCTTCAATAAAAACGTCAGCAACTTCCAACGTCTGACCCAAAGCAAGTTCTTGTGTGAACTCTTTGAACTCGACGAGCTTGCGCTTAGGAGTAGTTCCTGCTTTTTTGAAGTGACCCATGAGCGGCTGAGTCGTGTGTTTTTCTTTCTTCTCACCGAAACCGAGCTGAATAGCTTGGTATCCATCGGTTTCTTCGGTTTTTACTTGCGTTACTACACAAGGACCAGCTTCAATAACCGTACACGCCAGAGCCTGCCCGTCCGCATTGTACACGCTTGTCATTCCGATTTTTTTTCCTATTAAACCAGACATCTTTTTGATTTACAGCAGGTTATACAATTTATTTTACAAAATGGACTGCAAAGGTCAACATTATATTTTTGCATTCCAAATTAGCCTTCGTATTTATTTTCTAAAGACACAAAAAAAGTCAGATGATAGAACACCTGACTTCAGTTGCAACCAAATTAAAGCTAATAAACTAGCTAAATTTTTGCTTTGAACTCAGATGCGGTTTCCTTAATTCAGGACCTTCACCCAATGTATGTCTTGACTAGAAAATATACGTCTTTTGAAAAGGCTTGCAAAGGTCTTAATTATTATTCAATATTACAATACATTGCAACAAAAAAGAAAAAATATTTTTTTGTTTTTGAGGCAGTTACGCCTTCTTTTCGCAAATTCTACCTAAATCCATATTAACTTTGGCATCATTTTCGTTATTGTCGCTGTAAACATACGAGGCTTAACCCGTAAAATATGACACAACTCCCTCTTCGATTGGCTAGTTTGTTGGTATGTGTGATTGGTTCTGTATCTGTTCTAGCCCAATCGTCCCGTAATTCTCACCTGTATCGTAATACTCCTGCTTTTGGCGTTGTAAAACTTAGTGTGGGAACTGGTATTTCCTATTACATGGGCGACATGCGCGCAAAAACTGATTTGCGCTTTATTCAACCTCACATTGCGGCGGCCATTACTTATCGGTTGGCCGAACGCTTTTCGGTACGCGGAGAAATTGACTTTTATCGTATTTCTGGAAAACAAGAAGGCGGGCCTATTTGGTACAATAATCTTTCGTTTCGTTCGGACAACCCTGCTGGGTATGTGGGCCTACAAGCAGATTTGTTCCGTTATCACGATGAACGGGCAGTGAATCCTTATTTATTTGGTGGAATCGGAATCACTCGCATTACCCCTAAAGCGCAGTACCAAGGAACTTGGCATAGCCTTGCACCGCTACAAACGGAAGGTGTTGCCTATAAACGCAATGTGCGCATTGGGGTCATCGGGATTGGTACCTCTTGGAAGTTCAACGAGCGTTGGAGTTTTGCCGTCGAGTTGAGTAATAACTACGCGAACTCCGACTATTTGGACGACGTCAGTACAGTTTATCCTAATCCGACAGGAATGTCTGAACTTGCACTCCAACTTTCTGATCGCCGCCCAGAGCTTGACCCTGCGACACTTCCAACAGGGTATCCTGTTAGAAATGAGGCAGGTGCGCAACGCGGAAACCCCAAAGTAAAAGATTCGTACGGTTTTCTATCTTTTCGGGCAGAATATCTCTTGGGAACCCAAGCCCGCCGTGCGGAGCGCCGCAAACTCAAGTGCTATTATTGACACCTCTCAAGGAACAAAGCTAGCAACCGCTTGATTTCGAGCGACAACATGCTGTTTCAATGATGGAAGCGCTGCCGTAAAGCTTGTCGTATTGGTAAGATTTGAATACGGTGCTTGTTCTTTCTCGGTGCCGTTTACGAATGGGGTAATCAGGTTTGTATTTTTATCAAAAAGCGCGTTCATTTTCGCGGTCGTAAAGACGTTATCGTTGAAGTCTTTCACGTACGTTTTGTATTTTTGATAATACACTGCATCGTCGGCAATGTACCGAATCAAGGGCCAAGAAGCCGCAACACCCGCCAAGGAAAGCTGGACTCTTGCATTACTGGTCAAGGCTTCGTTGTTATCCCACGGAATCCACGTTAGTTTTTTCGAGGAATGGTTGTATAGATAATGGTTATGCGCCATGGCTCCGTACGTATCCCAATTGACCATGGTTGTGTTAACAGCCAACCATTTTATAAAGTGGTCAACGTTGAATACTTTTTCAAGATTAGTACGCCACTGGACTGGGTTTGACGTTCGGATAGGCGCATTAAGTGCCGTTATCGTCGCTTGAATATCACTCCAATCAGCCAAATCTTCGTTGTTTTTTTTCTCAAACTGAGTTTGGTTAAAGGCCGTGAAGTTTGATTCTGGTTTATATACGTTCCCCTTATCTTCTCCAAACTGAGCCTTGAGCATTTCGTCTTCGATGGTTTCGAGCATGGTATAAACCCCGCAGTATTTTAGTCCTTCGCCAAAATCAATATAGACTTTGTAGAAGGCCGTTTGCGCCGCAGGAATTCCCGCCATTCGAAAAATATCAGCCGTTACTTTTTCTCGAATAAGTGAGTTGTCCTTAAATGCAGGCGACATCGACAACTCCTTAAATCCATAAAACCGTTGGTCTAAAATTGCGGGATACTGGTCTTCAAATTCATCCATTTTTAACCGAAACGGTAATTTGTAGATACCCGCTCGCCAAATAGATGATAAGCTTGAGTTTCCTTTTAGTCGAAAACCTACTTTGTACCACTCTTTTCCGTTAAATTTCATCGAAACCGCCACATAACGCGGTTCGGTGGTTGTATTGACTCCACCACCTCCGCCACCCCCGCCCGCGCCAAAATCAGAACCTTTCAGTGTTTTCATATCGGCACGGATGGCCGTCCAGTCGTCTTTCGTCATCCTAATTTCTAACGAATTGACGTTATCTTGTGGGAAAACAACCGAATAGTTAGCATCGGCTTTCTTTCCGTGAGTTTCGTCCGTCCAATCGGACAATCCAGCATGGTCGGGCGTAGTTTCTTCTGGATTTTTACAGCTTACGATTATTCCTACCAAAAGGCTAACGACAACAAGTGCGTGAATAGGTTTCATACAAGCATCAAAGAGAAGGGTGTCAGAAATAGGGCTTAAGTTCAGCTAGTTAGTTTGGATTACGCTGACTTTTTCTGTTTTGATGCAAAATACTATTTATTCTTGCGGATTTCTTCTAAATCAATTTTTCTTTGCGCGCTTTTTCTATCGCTTCCGCTTTGGAATGAACCTCTAACTTCCAGTAAATATTTTTGATGTGAGTCCGAATCGTTTCTTTATCGACAAACAGCTCATCGGCAATGGTCGTGTAGCTTTTTCCTTGGGCAATTCGCTCTAACACCTCCGTTTCGCGGGCAGTTAGGGGCGATTGGTAATTTTTTTGGAAGGACGCAACCACCATTCGAGCGATATTGGTACTCATGGGCGCTCCGCCTTGGCGGATTTCTCGAATGGCGTCAATCAAACGACTTGGGGGCATATTTTTGGTCAAATAGCCTCCCGCTCCTGCACACAACGCCTTGAACACTAACCCATCGTTTTCATATACCGTCACGACGATGAGCTGGGTTTGGGGGCGGAGTTTTTTGGTACGTTCGATCCCTTCCACTCCTCCCATGCGAGGTAGTTCCAAATCCATCAAAACAACATCGGGGCGGTCATTGGCTAGATTTTTGAGGTAATCTTCGCAGTTAGAATAGGCTCCTACCACCTCAAAATCAGGCGTCTGACTTAAAAGTGCCGCAAAGCCTTCTCGGATAATGTAGTCGTCTTCGACCAAACAAAGGCGTGTTTTTATCATGTTAAGTAACTGATTTTTAGTTTAATTATACACAAGGCCGCTCAAATAAAACGACAAAACCTCCGTGTTTAGGCGAAGTGAGTGTCGCTACACCGCCAATTTTTTCGGCCCGCGTTTGAATATTCATCAAGCCATTTCCTGGTCGGCTTCGTTCTAAGTCCACGCCTCGGCCATTGTCTTGCCATTCGATGCGCAATAAGTCAGGAGTGGGGACAAACGAAAGGGTTGTTTCGGTCGCTTGAGCGTGTTTGAGGGTGTTGCTCATGGCTTCTTTGAACAAAAGCACCAAATGCCGACTTGCACCCGTAGGCAAATTGACGCCACGAAGCGCATCGTTTAACCCTTCCACGTTGAACCGTATTCCTGTTTTGTCAAAAACGTCGTCCCCAAAGTCTTTCAAACGAACCGCGATTTCATACAGGCTATCATGTTCGGGGTTAATCGCCCAAATAAAATCTTTGGTTCCTTGGTACATTCGATTGGCATTGTCGCTGATTTTGGTCAACAACTCCCCTACTTCACCTCCCGCTTGGCCATTCATTCGGTTTTTTACTAATTCAGTCAATAGGGAAATCCGCGTGAGGGTATTTCCAAATTCATCGTGTAAATCTTGGGCAGCTAGTTTCCGAACACGCTCGTTTTCCTCCAATTTCGCTCGCTCAAGGGCAAGCAGTTGTCGAACATGATTATCATACAGCAGTTTTGCCACTGCCGCCACCAATAGAAAAAGGAGTCCATAAAACCACCACGTTTTCCAAAAAGGCGGGGTAATCACCAGCGATAGTTGTAGGTAATCTCGGTCGTTCCACTTTCCTTCGTTATTGGCCGCCTTTACCCATAATTTATAGTTGCCAGGATTAAGATTAGTAAAATCGACAAAGCGGCGCGTGCCCGTATAGACCCAGTCCTTATCAAATCCTTCGAGACGGTATGCAAACTGATTGCTTGAAGGATTGGTATAGTCCAATGCTGCCCACTCAAAGGAGAAAAAATTTTCGTCGTAATCTAAACGAATGGGCTGACCGCTCGCAATGATGCTATCTAAATGAAGAACTGGCTTTTCAAACTTTTTAAAAGAACGTAGCAAAATCCGTGGGAGGTGCTTGTTTATCACCAATTCATCGGGGCGAAAACTGAGCAACATTCCGTTTCCACCCACAAAAAACTCCCCATCGGGGCTGCGATGAAACCCTCCCGAGTTGAACTCCAAGCCTCCCAAGCCATCTTGGCTGGTGTAGGTGCGAAATGTTTTCTTTTCAGGATTGAAGCGAATAAGCCCGCCGTTGGTCGTCAACCACAAATCCCCTGCTTTATCGCTCATGGCACCATAGACAAACGAATTGGTAAGGCCATTTTTTTCGGTAAAATGTTCAAACTCTACCTTTCCATCTTGGTGTTTTGCCAAACTCAACCCCTTGGCTGAACATATCCAAACGCGCTGTTTGGCGTCCACGTGCACGTCCAAAATCATATTACTGATGAGCGACTTGGCATCGTTGGGGTTGTTTTGAAACAAACGTGCGTACTGAGTTGGGGAAGGCCAATAGATAAGTCCTTGCCGCATTCCAATCCACATTCCTCCTTTGGCGTCACGCTGAATCGTTCCTACTGATTCCAACTTTGCTTTGGTGGTCTTAGAAACAGGCAGCTCTTTCCACGTACGAACTTTTTTTTGCGGGTCAATTTGTGCCAAGTATCCCCGCGTCCCTACCCAAACTTGTTGGCTTGGGTCTTCATAAATTCGCAGCACCCACGGCTGATGACCTTCGTACAGTGGCAGATTAAACGTTTCAAATTGCTGCTGGGTATTGTCCAAATGAAACAACCCCGTGTTTCCTCCTACCCAAAAACTACCCTGTGTATCTTCCAAAGAGGTTTCGACGATGGTGTTGGGGGGCGTTTTGTACGTTCGGATGTCATGCGTTGCCCGATGAATACGGTACAAGCCAGAATAAGAGCCCACCCACAGATGCCCTTTTTTATCGGTCGTTAACCCAAAAAACGTACGAGTAGCCGCCGATTCTTGGGTAAAAAGGCGTTCCCAATGCTTAAAAGTGTTTTTGGAACGACTGTATAATTGCACGCCCGCTTCGCGCGTTCCTATCCAAACAATATCTTCATCGGCCTCATTTCCCTCGTACAAACAAGTAATATGGCTACTTTTCAAGCCGTTGGTATCAAAAAAATCTTCGTCAAAAATATCTAAAGGCACGTATTGCTGCTTATCCGCTTCATAGCGAAACCGATAGATGCCTTGGCCGCGCGTTCCGACCCACACAATGCCCAGGTGGTCGGTCATAAGCGAAGAAACGGATACCTTCGCAGGAAGTAAGGGGGTAATTTGAGCCAATAATGCTTTTTTAGCATCGTCGGGACTACGTTTTGTTACTTTAAACTCCGTTTCATTGGTGGCCATAACCCACCAAGTCGTTTTTGTCTGAACCCAAATGGCCTTATTTTTATCTTCAATGATTTGTAAAATGACCGTTTTGAGCTGCGAACTACGTCGAAACGTCCCTTTGGCAAAATCATAGCAGTTGAGCCCCTTGGCAGTACCTACCCAAAAACGCTGTTTGGAGTCTTCGTGAAGCGTCGTGATAAAATCATCAGACAAGGAGGTAGAATCAAAAGGCGCTTGACGAAAGACCTGCACTCGCTGCCCATCGTAGCAATTGAGGCCATCTTGCGTCCCAAACCACATCAAACCACGGTGGTCTTGTAAAATACAGTGGACTTCATTTTGGCTTAATCCCTCGTTGGTTCCTAGGTGATTCCAAAAGTCAAAGCCAATCGGTGGTGCAGCGTTTGCCCAAGCCGCCCACATCCACATAAGCCCGATGAGTAGTTTCGTTTTCATACTTTCAAACAAAAGTATTGGTAACTGAGGGTTTACGCTTCCCCCAAAGTGGGTGAAATGTATTTTTGTCGTACCTTTGCATATTCAAAACGGATTTCATCAGAGTATCTGCTCTACATACCCCCTCGCAAGGCCAAACTTCTGATTATCTGCGGGGCTATGTAGTCATCAAAGAAACACAAAATACCAATGTTAGAACAGTTAGAAGCTATAAAAGAGCGTTTCGAAGAGGTCTCGCAACAAATTGTGCAGCCTGAGGTCGTTTCTGACCAAAAACGCTTTTCAAAATTGAGCAAAGAATACAAAGACTTAGACAAAATCGTACAGAAGTACCAAGCGTACAAAAAAGTACTGAGCGACATCGAAGGCGCGAAAGACCTCGTTGCCAACGAAAGCGACGAAGATATGCGCGATATGGCTAAAGCGGAATTGACGGAGCTTCAACCGCAAGCCGAAGAACTTGAAGCAACGCTCAAAGATATGTTGATTCCCAAAGACCCTAACGATAGCCACAATGTCATTCTTGAAGTTCGTGGTGGAACGGGCGGCGATGAAGCAGCGATTTTTGCGGGAGACTTGTTCCGCATGTATCAGCGTTTTTGCGACCGTATGGGCTGGAAAGTCGAAATCATGGACTTTACCGAAGGAAGTACGGGCGGCTATAAAGAAATCATTGCCAGTATCATCGGCGAAGACGTGTACGGTAAGCTCAAATTTGAATCAGGTGCTCACCGCGTACAGCGCGTTCCTGTGACCGAATCGCAAGGACGGGTACACACTTCGGCAGCAACGGTAGCGGTATTGCCAGAAGTAGAAGACGTTGAAGAAGTAGAAATCAACCCTGCCGACATCGAAATCATCACTTCGCGTTCGGGAGGTGCGGGTGGACAGAACGTCAACAAGGTAGAAACCAAAGTACAACTTACCCACAAACCAACGGGTATCGTGGTAGTATGTCAGGTAGAACGTAGCCAACACGGTAACCGCGAGCGCGCCATGAATATGCTTCGTTCAAAACTATACGAAATGGAATTGAAGAAGCAAAACGAAGCCGTTTCGTCGCAGCGTAAGTCGTTGGTCGGAAGTGGTGACCGTTCGGATAAAATTCGTACCTATAACTACCCCCAAAGCCGCGTGACAGACCACCGCATTGGTTACACCATTTACAACTTACCTGCTTTTATGGAAGGTGAAATTGGCGATTTTATTGAGCAACTTCGGATTGCCGACAATGCCGAACGCATGAAAGAAGGAATCACGGCGTAACACGCTCACATTTATACCGCCTGACAGCAGAAAATGCTGTCAGGTTTTTTTGTGCCACATCGTAGCGGGCATGACAGATTTTCGTTAGATTTCGTAGTTTTTGTTCCCCTTTATCATCTTACCTTATCACATGGAAAAGCAAATTACCAAACATTACACCAATGGTGAAGTAACCGTTGTGTGGCAACCGCACCTCTGTGTTCACTCTGCCATTTGTTTTCGAGGGCTTCCTACCGTTTTCGACCCACGCAAACGCCCTTGGATAACAACTGAAGGTGGAAGCACCGTCGCTATTGTGGAGCAAATCCAGAAATGCCCTTCGGGGGCTTTATCTTATTTTATGAATACCCAAGTAGAAGAGCAAGAACCCGTAGAAGTAGAAACCGAAACCATCATCGAAATTCTTCCTAAAGGGCCTTTGTTGGTCTATGGCAACTTAAAGGTCAAAGACGCAGCAGGCAACGAAACCAAAAAATCACAAGTAACGGCTTTTTGCCGTTGTGGCCAATCGGGCAACAAGCCTTATTGCGATGGCTCACACGTCACGGCCAAATTTGAAGGATAAGTAAATAGTACATTCGACCTTTGTGAGCGTACCTTTCTAAAACCCGAACTATCTAACTACACCCTATGAACTCACCTTCTACCGATTCTCGCCCCAAACGGTTACTGTCGCTCGATGCCTTGCGAGGCTTTGATATGTTCTGGATTGCGGGAGGCGAAAACATTTTTCATTCGCTGGCCGAAGCCACTGGCTGGACGGGAGCCATCTTAATGGCCGAACAGCTCTCACACCCCGAATGGAACGGCTTTCGAGCGTATGACCTTATTTTCCCTTTGTTCTTGTTTTTGGCGGGTGTTTCAACCCCTTTTTCACTTGGCCGCCGTATGGAGCAAGGTGCCGACCGCTCACAGTTGCTTCGCAAAATCATCCAACGCGGACTCACGCTCGTTTTGCTGGGCATTATTTATAACAATGGATTAGAGATTAAACCCTTGTCCGAAATGCGCTTCCCAAGTGTTTTGGCTCGGATTGGTTTGGCAGGGATGTTTGCCCAAATCATTTACCTTTATTTCAGCACAAAAGCGCAATACATCTGGTTTGTTTCGCTGTTGCTGGGCTATTGGGCCTTTGTGATGCTTGTGCCAGTGCCAGGTTGCGGAGCAGGCCACATGACGATGGAGTGTAACCCTGTGAGTTATCTTGATCATTTAATTATTCCAGGGCATTTGCACAAGGGCATCCACGACCCCGAAGGTTTGTTTTCTACCTTCCCTGCCATTGCTACGGGATTATTGGGGATTTTTGCGGGAAATTTACTCCACGCCGATGAACGCTCTACGAGCCGCCAACAAAAAACGCTTTATTTGTTTGTGGTAGGCATCGTATTTTTAGTGCTAGGAAAACTTTGGGATTACGTTTTTCCCATCAATAAAAACCTTTGGACGAGCTCCTTTGTGTTGTTTGTAGGTGGCTGGAGCCTCGTTTTATTGTCCATTTTTTACTGGATTATTGACGTTCAAAACTGGAACCGCTGGGCGTGGGTACTAGCCGTTATTGGTATGAACTCCATCCTTATATATATGAGCGATAGTTTCTTCGATTTTCATTATACTTCGGAGCACTTGTTTGTAGGAATCGTCAAGTATTTCTCGGAACCCTTCCAGAAAGTATTTTATCACATCGGATTTGTCGTAGTCGAGTGGCTCGTTTTGTACTTCCTTTATAAGAAGAAAGTCTTTTTGAAAGTGTAAGTGCTAAAGCATAGTTAAGTAGCTAATCAAAAGTTTTTGAGTAATACAATGTAGCCTCGGTAGAGGCGCAACATTTGTAGTAGCAGCAGGAGTTTTTTTAAATTTTTGCTTCGGAGAAGCATAACAAACGCCAACGAGTTATGCTTCTCCGAAGCAAGAGGACTCGAACTTTATGAACGGCTACAAAGGTTACGCTTCTCCGAAGCAATATAAACATCAAATTTTATTCTTGTTCCGATTTTTCGCGATTAGCCAATTGCCCACAGGCGGCATCAATGTCTTTACCTCGGCTGCGGCGTACGTTGACTACTACCCCTTTGTCTTCCAAAAACTTAGCAAACTGCGTCAGCTTATCGACCCCCGTGTTTTTAAAATCGGCTTCGGCAATGGGGTTGTATTCGATGATGTTTACTTTTGAAGGCACTTTTTTGGTGAACTCCCACAATTCTCTGGCATCCTGAATCGTATCGTTGAAATTGTGAAACACAATGTATTCAAACGTAATGCGATTTTGGGTTTTACGGTAAAAATGCTGCAACGCCTCCGCCAAATTTTTCAACGAATTCGACTCATTGATAGGCATGATTTTGTTGCGCTTTTCATCGTTGGCCGCGTGAAGCGACAATGCCAAGTTAAACTTTACACCATCGTCACCTAGTTTGGTAATCATTTTGGCGATACCCGCCGTAGAAACCGTAATTCGTTTGGGCGACATTCCCAATCCATCGGGCGAAGTGATTTTTTCCACTGATTCGATTACATTGGCATAATTGAGCAGGGGTTCACCCATTCCCATATACACAATGTTCGACAAAGGAATTCCGTAGTTTTCCTTGGCTTGGCGGTCGATAGCCACCACTTGGTCGTACATTTCAGCCGCGTCGAGGTTACGTTTACGATCCATGTAGCCCGTCGCACAAAACTTACACGTCAGCGAACACCCTACTTGGCTCGACACACAGGCCGTCATACGGTCGTCGGCAGGAATCAAGACCCCTTCAATTAGATGGCTATCATGCAGTCGGAAGGCCGACTTGATGGTTCCGTCCGAGCTTTTTTGGGATTTGGCCGTTGCGATGGACTTTATTTCAAAATGGGTATCCAATAACTCCCTCGTTTTGAGCGAGAGGTTACTCATTTGGTCAAACGACGTGGCAGATTTTTTCCACAGCCATTCGGCAATTTGTTTAGCACGAAAACCTTGTTCCCCGTGGGCCGCTAACCAGTCTTTCAACTGTGCTACCGACAGTTTACGAATATCTTGCTTTTTTATGGTTGTTGTTTCTATCATGTTATAAAGACGACAGTTTGGCCATTGCGATGAGCCAAACTGTCTTATTTTCTGCAAAGTTACTGGCTTTCAGGGCAATCATCCAACTTTCAGGACAATCTTCCCAAATTGGGCACCACTATCCATGTGTTGTAAGGCGGTTTCAATCTCTTCTAAGGCAAACACTTGATCCACAATAGGCTCAATTTTGTGCGCGGCTAAGAAGTGAATCATATCGGCAAATTCCGCCTCCGTCCCCATTGTTGACCCATATATATTGAGTTGTTTGAAAAATACCTTCCCAGGCACGATGTCGGTAATGTTCCCCGTAGTTCCGCCAAAAAAACAAATACTTGCTCCTGCCGTGGCCACATCTATCAATTTGGCAAAACTTGCCCCGCCTGCACTGTCGATGATGACGTTGAAATACCCACTACGGTCGCCCCCCGTGGCGGCGATTAGGTTTTTGGCCCAGTTGGCATCTTTGTAATTCACGCCGCCTTTGGCTCCCAACGCAACTGCCTTGGCAATTTTTTCGTCCGAACCAGACGTTACCCATACCTCAGCTCCCGCCGCTACTGCAAACTGAAGCACAAACAGCGCTACTCCGCCACCGATACCAGTCACCAGCACACGATCGCCTGCTTTCATACCTGCGCGCGACATGAGCGCCCGCCAGCCCGTCAAACCTGCCAATGGCACGGCCGCTGCGGCTTCGTACGACAAATGGGTAGGCTTTGTGGCAAGGTATTTTGCTTCAACTTTCAGGTATTCGGCAAACGTTCCGTGGTCGGGCATTCCCAAAATTTTAAAGCTTTTGCTGTAAAAAGCAGGATTTTCCCCCCAATTGTGCGACGGGTTAATAATCACATCTTTCCCTAGCCATTCTTCCGAAACTCCTTCTCCTACTTCTACCACCGTACCTGCACCGTCGGAGCCTAAAACGGCGGGGAGTTTAATCCCAGGATAAAGACCTTGTTGAATAAAAACGTCGCGGTGATTGAGGGCGGCGGCTTTGATTTGCACCAGCACTTCACCCGTGCCCGCGCTTGGTTTTTCGACTTCTTGTACCGTAACGGTTTGTTTGATTTCTGGAAGAATAGCGGCTTTCATACAAAACAAAAAAGTTTTTTGAGTGTCAACTTCCATTACAAACAACCTTTTGGGATGAATGGTTGACAGACCTCCAAAAATTTCGTTATTTTTGAACTAATAAGCCATGAATAGTTATGAAAGCCCCCTCTTTACTTTTGCTAGTAATTGCTTCGCTTTTTGTCCGATGCGCGACGGGCGAAACAGCTCTTAAAAAAGGAAGGCTCGACCTTGCCATTAAGCAATCGTCGTACCGCCTGACCAAACGGCCTTCGCATACCAAAGCAGCGAAGGTCTTCATCGCTGCCTACCAAGCACAGGAACGGATTCATCAAGACAACATACAGTTACAAATCAGGAACAATCAACCCTTTAAATGGGAAGACGTCTTGTACCAATACCAGCGTTTACAACAAAACTTTCAACAGTTTTCGAAGTGTACGGCTTGTCGTTCGCTGATTCAGCCCCTGCCTCGCCCTTACACCGAAAGTATAGAACAGGTACGCGACCTCGCCGCCGCCGAACGCTACGAAGCAGGTGTTCTTGCGTTGAAATACCGAGGCAACCGCCAAGCGTGCAAAGAAGCTTTTGAGCATTTTACAAAAGTGAAACAACTGCGGTCGTCGTACAAAGACGTGGATAAATTGCTGCCGTTGGCCAAAGAATATGCTACGCTGCGGGTGGTGATTGAGCCTTTTAAAGACGTGCATTCACTTTCCAAGAATGACTACAGGTATTTGGAGGAAAAACTAGCAGATGCGCTATTTGATACTCGCCAACCGCACGAATTAGTCCGCTTTTACCCTCCTGCCATTGCTCGTTACGACAGCATTCTGCCTCACCATTTGATTCAACTTAGTTTTACCAAATACAGCTCCCAAAGCGAAACTTTGTCGTCGAGTTGTACGACCGTTGAAAGTAACCAAACGTACAAAGTGGGTACCAAAAAAATCAATGATACCACCGAGGTGGACGTGATGGAAAAGGTAAAAGGAAGCCTCACTACGCACCGTCGGGAGTTGTCAGCGAGTTGTCGGTTAGAGTTCAAAATCATTGATTTGGACACCGAGCGCCCGCTTCATTCTGATCATATCAACGATTGGGCAGATTGGGCCGACGAATGGCATGAGTTTAGCGGAGACACCCGGGCCTTGAACGGCAAAGTGCTGACTACTTCCAAAAACCTTTTTCCGCCTTCGGATACTGATTTTTTCCGAGACATGAGCAAGTCACTGGCATCGCGGCTGCGCAAACGCCTCCAAGATTTTTACCGAAAAGAGTGATTCTATTACCAAAAAGTGCGCGAAGAAGTATAGTGACTTCGTGGGCCAAGCGTGACTCCCAGCGTAATTTCGTGCGACCCTCTCGTAGCCACTTGTAGCGTAGAAATGGGGTATTCGTAGGTATAATTAACCCTTAGTTGCTGCGCTACTTTTGCCCCAAAAAAGGCCGCAAAAGACTCTAATTGGCGGTAGGACGTCCCAAACCACCAATCGGAAGAATAGCTTATTTTTAAATTCAAATCCCAAGATAGCGGCGCACTAGGTGCTTTTTTTAGCAAAATAGAAGGGGTAAAATCCCAATCTTCCACCAACGGTAAACGATACCCAGCCGTCAGAAAAAAGTGTGGCACGACCTTGCCTTGCCAATTGCTGCTACTGTTTTTAAAGGAGAGCGTTGAAGGCCAAAGTTGGTTTACCGAAAACCCACCAAAGAAATCGGTCGAATACACCCAAACACCCGCGTTTAGGTCGGGACGAATGACGGATAGTTTTCCCGATGACACCAAAGGGTCTTGTGGATTTGCCAAACGGATTTGGTCAAAATCAAGCGTATGCTGACTTAGCCCTGCCGTTAGCCCTGCGCTTACCTGCCACTCTTCATTTATTGGATAATGATAGGCGCCCGTTGCGCCCATCGAAAACCGTGTCCACGGCCCAGTTTGGTCGCGCACCACCGTCAGCCCTGCCCCTGCGTGCGCATCGGGCTGCGACGAATACCTTTCTCGCCCAAAACGAAAACGGGGAGACGAAGCGGGTTCTACGCTAAAATCAGGATTGCCCAAAGGCAGGTGAGCCGTCAAATAAAACGTTCGAGGCGCATCTTCGAGGCCGCCCCACTGCTGTCGATAGCCCACTCGGGCATCGGCATAGCTTTCGATTCCAGCTACGGCAGGGTTGATGAGAAAATGATTTTGTAAATACTGCGAATAATGTGGCACCTGTTGCGCAAAACTTGCTCCCACTACCAAAACCCCCATCACGGCCCACAAGGTAGTCTGCCCAAACACACGTTTCTTCCTGTTCAACTTATTTTTTCAAAAGGGTATCAGATTCAAGGATTTATTGCAAAAATCGCGCCTAAAATACCCTTTACCCGAACTTTATCAAAGCTCGGCGGTTGCAATTTTAGCCGACAAAATTGCCAGCGGAATTCCGCCTCCAGGGTGTACGCTTCCTCCTACAAAGTAAAGGTTTTTGAACTGACGGGAAAAATTGGCGTGACGAAGAAACGCCGCAAAGCGATTGTTGGAGCTATTGCCATACAGTGCTCCCTGCGAACTTGACGTCTTAGATTCGATGGTGCGCGGATCTAAAACCGCCTCACACACAATCAATTCAGCTAAGTTAACACCTAAATTATGGCTTAATTTCTGCACAATTGCCTCCCGCGTTTGGGCAATAAGAGCGTCCCAATCCTGTCCTTCGTTATTGGGGGCATTGACCATTACAAACCAGTTTTCACCTCCCGCTGGCGCGTCGTCAGGTTTATATTTGGAAGTAATATTGATGTAAACGGTCGGGTCAGAATAAATGGTTTTCTTTTGAAATAAATGCTCAAATTCCGTACGGTAATCGTTGGAAAAGAAGATGTTGTGAAGCTCTAGTTCGTTAAATTGCTTTTTTACCCCCCAATAAAAAATCAAGGCCGAACTTGATTTGGGTTGACGCAAGATACGTTCAGGTTGGCGGGCATTGGGTAGTAATTTTCGAAAAGTATTCACTACATCCATGTTAGAGACGACGACATCGAAGGTTCGCTCTTCTACTTTTCCGTTATTAGTTAGCTGTAACCCTTTTACCTGATTGTCTTCCGTTAAAATGTTGGTTACTTTCGTTCCAAAATGAAACGTCACGCCCAAGTCCTGCGCTAATTTCACCAAACTATCGGTGATGTCCACCATTCCTTTTTTTGGAAAAAATGCCCCAATGTTGTACTCCAAATGCGGGATGATGTTCATCGTCGCGGGAGTTTCGTAGGGATTAGAACCGTTGTAGGTAGCGTAGCGGTTGAACAATTGTACCACCCGTGGATTAGAAAACCGCCGCTCGTTGGCGCGGTTCATGGTGGTAAAAGCGTCTAAACGGTGCAAATTTGCGTAACCTTTGAGCGCATCTCGGTTAAAATACGTCCCCAATTTATGCAACGAGCGGTGTAAAAACAGCTTCTCGGTAACATCGTATTTTAGGGCGCTGTCGTCCAAGTGTTCCAACACGTCTTGGGCGGGTACTCCTAGCGTTTGTTCGAGCGCTTGCGCAAACTTTTGCTGGTCGGCATGGGCCGTTAGTCGAACCCCATCGTCCCAAAAATACCGACACACTTCTTCTAGTCGAATATAATCAAAATAGGCTTTAGGGTCTTTTCCCGACAAACGAAAAAGCTCATCGACCAACTGCGGCATGGTAAACAACGACGGCCCCGCGTCGAAACGATAACCGTTTAACTCAAAACTCGAAAGTTTACCTCCTGGATAGGTATTGGCCTCAAAAACGTGTACCTCATATCCTTTATTGGCCAGCCGAATGCTGGTGGCAATCCCTGCAATTCCTGCGCCAATGACCGCTGCTGTTTTCATTTGTGGTACGGACGTCCCATCCGTTGGTTAAATTCCTTCACTCATTGTATAACGCACCTTCCGACTAACGACCACGACCTCATCTCCTACTTTAATACGACCCGATTCTTGCGTGACGACGTTTTGGCCAAAGAAAATCTTATTGTTTCTTTTTCGATAAGTGGACAACGTACGCAAAGGTTCTTTGCCCGAAATCTCCCCTTTTTCTGGGTCAACCGTGGTCAGAATACAGCGGGCACAAGGTTTTACGCCGTAGAAGCGGATTCCTCCTATCGTAAACTCGTACCATTGGTCTTCGTCGTAAGGTTCGCCTCCTTCAAAAACAAAGTTGGGGCGAAAGCGTACCATAGAAACTGCGTCGGGCAGTCGAGTGTTTAAATCATCTAACGAAGATTGGCCAATCAACAAAAAAGGAAAGCCATCGGCAAAGCTTACGTTGACGTCGAAAGGGGCGTAATCTGGATCAGCCAAACGCGGCGAAGTATCAGGCAAATACATTAAACGCACCGAAAAGCCCAACGCCTCCGTCAGCCAACGGTTACAGGCATCGTTGACTACTACGGCTTCGATGGTATCGTCCCAAACGGTCACAGGTACCAAATCGAAGGTTTCAGGAAGTGCAGGTACGGTCAACGCGCCCAAATCGCGCGTACGGTGCCGAAGTTCCAAGCCATGGTCGGTCAAGGTTACCTCAATTAGCGCCATGGTCGGATGTTGGCGCTGGGTCACAAAGCGATTGGTGTCATCAATCACCACCCAACGGCGATCAAAGCGTATCCCCCGCTCTTCGACTTCGGCCTGCGAAACCCGAATTGCACCCAATGATTTGACGGGATAAATGTAAATGTCGGAAAGAATGAGTGAAGTGTTCATAAAACAAAGTAACGTCGATTTTCGTATTTTTGGAAAAAATAGCAACCTAGCTGTCCACAATGCCTGCTTACAAACACCTTTTTTTCGACCTCGACCACACTTTATGGGATTTTGAGCGTAATTCGGCCGAATCTCTTTCTGAAATTTACCATACGTTTGAACTGCATAACCACGGTATTTTATCGCTTGGCGATTTTGTCAAAACCTTTATTGAAATCAATACGCAACTTTGGGCCGATTTCGACCGTGGCCACATTGCCCACGGTTTTATTCGTGAAAATCGTTTTCGATTGGTTTTTGAAGCGCTCAACGTCGATAACCTCGCTGTTGGAAAAGACATGGGAGAAGAATACTTGCGGCTTTTACCCCAAAAAGCTCATTTGCTCGATGGCGCCGTGGAATTACTGGATTATTGTGCCAACAAAAACTACCAACTCCACATCGTCACCAACGGTTTTGATTCGATTCAAGCCTCCAAAATGGCCAGTTCGGGCATTCAGCAGTATTTTGAGCACGTCATTACCAATGAAAAAGCAGGGGCTAAAAAGCCTGATGCTCAGATTTTTGAGTTTGCACTGCGCTCCGCCAACGCCCGCTCGGAAGAAAGTTTGATGATTGGCGACAACTGGGAAGCTGACATTATGGGAGCGCTTCGTTTTGGCATCGATGCTGCTTTTTACAACCCCAAAAGCCTAAAATTTGAGCAAACACCCACCTACGATGTGCAGCATTTGAACGAGTTGATGTCAATTCTCTGAGGTCGTGGTGGTGGGTTTACAAAAATCGCAAACACCTTTTTTCCCACTTTCAATCAACGTATTTTTTTCCAACAAAGATAGCTTTCGGACTTTAACGCCAATGCTCTGAAAATCAATCGAAATCGTTCGTTTTAAATCTTCAGGGCGAAAACTGGCTCGATTGGCAGCTTCCGAAACGAGGTTATAAAACGCCCCCATGTAGGTTTTGAAACTGCGAATGGGGTAAGGTGCTAACCCGAAGTTCTGGGCGTCGGCCTTGATTTGCTCGGCACTTTCGAGGCGCAAACCGAGGGTTTCGTGGTTAAAAACGTAGGCATCGGGCGACAATTGGGGCTGCGGTTGACTCAAAAAGCGGTTTTGGTCAAACAAACCAATCGGATAATTGAGCAACAACCCGCCGTCCACCAGCACGTCGGCGGGAACCGTGCGCGGAGGGCGCGAATAAAAACGCCCCGTACTATCCATAAACACCGCACAGTAATACAAAGGAATCGACATGGATGCCCGTACCGCATCCGCAATCGCGAGGTTGGGAAAGTTTTCGTACGACAACACCATTGGTTTTTGCTGCGTGAGGTTGGTCACCGTTACGTACAAATCTTTGAGGCAACTATCGCGTTTGGCGAGTTCATGCAGTTCCCCAAAAGTCAACCCTGAATTACCCGTTCTAATCTCAATCTTTTCACCCATCCAGCGTCGAAACGCATCGCCTCGGTACCAGCCAAAACGCTCCACCAATCGCTGAGCCCCTCCCACAAAAATGTATTGACCGTCGTTGAACGACTCCACTTTCATCTCGGAAACCAAGTCCGTCAATTCTGCTGCCGAATACCCTACTGACAGCAACGACGCTTGAATGGCACCCGCTGACGTTCCGCCAATGCGACGAATATGGTGCAACATCCCTCTTTGTTCCAATTCTTGCAACGCTCCACAATACGCCACGCCGCGAATCCCGCCCCCTTCAAGCACTAGATTATGGTACTTTGGCTGCGCCAATGCCGTTGACAAACCCCAAACAAAATGAATGAAAAGTCCGTTGAGTAGGAGTCTAGGTAACACTTTTTGGGCCATAAAAACGTTTTTTGTTGTGTAACGATTTTGCTAAAGAAAAATTGAACAACGAATGAAGCTTCTGCTACCAAATTTCACCACACCACTCGTCCATTTCTGCGCTTGTCGCGGTTTGGTGGGAATTATTTTAGGTGTATGCACGACTTTCTCGGCATTGGCTCAGTCGTTTTCTTTTCAGTGGGACAATGCCATTCCCGTGACAATGCAGGGGAAAAAGCTTCTTAACCCTTGGGCGGGTGGGCTCAACAATGCTCAGTTTTCTAAGATGTACCTCAACGACGATGGAGTCGAGGATTTGGTTGTTTTTGAACGTTCGAGCCATTCCGTCAATACTTTTTTGGCCGTACCGCAAGCCACTGGATTGCAATGGAAACACGCCCCTGAGTACGAAACGCGCTTCCCAGCGGACATGCTTCATTGGATGTTGCTGGTTGATTTTGACCAAGATGGCCGCAAAGACCTGTTTACCAGCACCAACGGCGGTATTCGGGTTTTTAGAAATGTAGCTACCTCCAACGGCTTTTCGTGGTCACTAATTGCTGACCCCATTCTTACGCAAGGCTTTTCAGGAAATATCAACTTATACGTTCCTTCCACCGACTTACCCGCGATTGCCGACATCGACGACGACGGAGACATTGACATTCTGACTTTCGATTTTACGGGGACTTCGGTCGAACTTCATCAAAATTTTAGCAAAGAGCAAAAAAGTACAACTCCGTTCATTTTTAAGAAAACCACCAACAATTGGGGACGCTTCAGCGCCACTTCCTTTTGTGACCAATATCTTTTTAATCTTCCACCTATCGACGTTGCGCTTCAAACCCCCTCCAACGCGCGCATTGCCCACGCAGGAAACACCCTTTGGGTCGGCGACCTCAACGGCGACGGCAAAAAAGACGTCCTGCACGGCCACGTTGCTTGTGACAACGTAGTGATGCTGACCAACGTAGGTGGAAACGGAATGGCGGCACTGATTGGCAGTGCTCAAGCTTCCTTCCCTTCCATCACCCCCATCAATTTCCCCGTTTTTCCTTCTCCTTATTTAGAAGACATCGACGGCGATGGCCAAAAGGACTTGATTGCCAGCCCCAGCAGTACTGACATTGCTACCAATCCGTTGCTCAATTTGCGGCAATCCAATTGGTTGTATAAAAACGAAGGAACCACTACCAACCCTAAGTTTACCTATCGTCAAATGGATTTTCTCCAAGATGGGATGATTGATTTGGGGGAAAACGCCACCCCTGCCTTGGCGGATATTGATGGCGATGGTGACTTAGATTTAGTTGCGGGTTACGGTGGTTTACGCGCCACCGATGGCTATCGGGCAGGCATTGCGTTTTTCCGAAATACAGGTAACGCCACCCAAGCAGCCTTTGAATTTATCAATGAAGACTTTCTCGGGTTGAGCGCCCAGCTTTTTAAAAAAGAAAACGTGAGTTTGGTGAATGTCAAACCTTTTTTTGCGGATTTGAACGGCGATGGCACTACTGATTTGGGCTTTTGGGCCAATACTTTTAGAGGAATGGACATTCGCTACCTGCCTAATCTCGCCCCGCGCGGACAAGCAATGCGGCTAGATACGAGTCGAATCACCAAAATGCCGCTTCCTAAAAACTTTACCAACGGCGAAAACTTGCTCTACTATGACATTGATAAGGACGGAAAACTAGACGTACTGGTGAGTAAAAATTCGGGAAATGTGGAGTTTCATCAAAATGTGGGAAGTACAGCATCCCCCATCTACGAACTTAAAAGTGAAGCTTTTGGCGGAATTGACGTTGATTTTGAACGCCGAGCCCAAGGAATGGTCGTAGCCGACCTCAATGCTGACCAAAAACCCGAACTTATCATGGGGGATTTGCTGGGACGCTTGCGTGTTTACCAAAACTTTACCACACTGACTACGTTTAAAAGCGACAGCAACCTCATTTTCAACGCATTTAGCAATAAATCTGAATTTATCCGCATTGGCGTGGGGCTGTTCCCTGCGGTAGGTGATATCAACGGCGACCAACTGCCTGAACTCCTTATTGGCAGCAATACGGGTGGGATTCGCTTTTTGAAAAACAACTCTCCCAAGGGCACTCCCACTGGCAACGAGCTGGAGTTTATCGTGTATCCAAATCCTACTTCCAACTTTCTTTACGCTCAAGTTCTCGAAAAAGGAACGCTTGAGTTGTTTTCCATCAGTGGACAATTCATCCGCAGCCTCGTTGTTCCACAAGCCACTACCGAGCTCCCAATGGATACCAGCAAATTACCTGCGGGCTTGTATGTCCTGCGTTTTACGACCGCCAATGACGTTAAAATGTCGCAAAAGGTAATAATAACCCGCTAAGACCGCCAAAGCATACACCGCGTAGCCCCAACTTTCGCTGACAGTCCAGCACTCTACGCACCAGCGATGTGTTTGGGCAGGAAATCGACCTAAATCGGGCTCTAATTCGTACAAATGCATCAACGGCAGCGACGTAAATAGCACATAGCCAATAACCCAAGTAGGCTGCTGATTTAATCGTACCAGCAAAAATGTCAACACAAACGGCATTCCGTTAAATAAAATTCGACTCGTATCTCCGCCTCCAAACACGCTGAGAAACAGCCACAAAACCACCTGGAATTGTAAATAGGCACTCCCCTCACCCCCTGAGTCCCCCTCTCCTTGCAGGAGAGGGGGATTTTGAACGCTTTTCTCCTTCCAGGGGAGAGAAATAAAACGCTTATTGGGTGAGGCAGATAGCCACAACGTTCCAAAGGCCAATAACCAGCTTATGGGAATCCGTGCTAATAATTCTGGCTCTACCAAGTATCTTTTTGCCACCCGAAGCAATGTTACTAGGGAGTTATTTCGCCAATCGGACGTGGGAGGTGGGAAAAAATGTGAAGCTATGGAATGTGCCAACAAGGCCACCAATAGGGCTAATAATGCAATAAAAAAAGGGCGTTTTGACTGGTTGAAAACAAAGCTATTCACCCCATTCCACAAAGCCATACAGCCAATGACGGCAATAAAAGACTCCTTTTGTAGCGTTCCTAAAGCGGCCACAAGCACTATAAAAAGCCATTTTTTATTTTCTACAACCCCAAAAAACAGCAAGAGCGTTAACCAAAAATAGCTTCCCACATCTGCCGTTACGGGGTCGGGCAGGTACATGCGCACCAGTCCTTTCCAATGAAAAAGTAGCCAAAACAATCCCAGTCCAATCACTGAAAGGCGAAGATGTAGTCGTTGCCAAATCAACGTCAGTAGCCCCACAGTCAGCACCACAAACAGACCATTGAGGCCGACAAAATCCATTTTTAGGTCATGGAAGGGAAAATGCGCTGCCAACCACGGGCTCAAAATTCGGGTATTGAACGGAAAAAAAGAGAGATAATCAGGCGTAAGACCTCGAAAATACCGATAGCTTTCCGCGTATTTATGGGCGTCAAAACGCCTATCCAACAGTTCGTAGGAATACGTGGGCTGCACCATCGCGTACGTCAAGTACACCATGGCGCTCAAACCCATCGCTATCCCAACGTTTTTTTTCATGTTGGGTTATTTTTGTTCCAACAAACAACCTTTCAAACCTTCTTCCAAGGTCTTCCACGGAAGCGGGTTACCTCCGATGCACTCCACGCGGCTGTCGCGGCGGTAAGCAAGGTACTCAATCGAAAACTCGCCTCGAACTGAATTAATCAAGACCCAATCGACGCCCGTCCGAAACGCTCCTTTTACTCGTTCGACATGTTTAAGGGAAGTCACCCAAGCTTTTAACTTTTGCAAATCAAAGACCTCATCGGGCGAGAATACCCAACCGCAGCTGTATCTTCCTAAACCGTGGCTTTCTTTCATCAACGGCTTGCCCACTTCAGGAATCGGCAAGTCGTGTGCTTCATCGTGATGATGATGGTGGTGATGTTCGTGCTCATGGGCATTGGGGTGCAACGCTTTGCGATTGGGAAAAGGCTCGATATTCAACCAATTAGGGTCAACATCGCCCTGTGCGACCGCTCCAATTAGAATCTTCGGCGGAAACAGTTCTTTGGCCCAGCCCAAAAACTCACGCGTCAATTCTTCCCCTGCGAGGTCTATTTTGTTGGCAATCAACACATCGGAAAGCGTAATTTGGTCAATGAACGTCTCATGTTCGCGGTATTCTTCTTTGTCCCACTGCCGAGGATCCACCAAGCACACCGTCGCTCGAATATCAAGGACGTCTTTCAAAAACTTTCCGCGAAGCATGTCCAAAATGGCCTCTGGATGCCCCATTCCCGTGGGCTCAATCAAAATCCGATGCGGCTTGATTTGGCGTAGCACCAGCGTCAGGGTCATTTGCATAGGCAGATTGGCGGAGCAACAAATGCAGCCCCCCGCAACCTCTTTCACTACTAGTCCATTTTCGTCCGCACCCGCAAAAGGCGTGTGGTCAATGGAAACCGCCCCAAATTCATTGATAATCACCGCCCAGCGTTCATCGGCGGGTTTGCGTTTGAGGATATTTTGGAGCGTTGTCGTTTTGCCTACGCCCAAAAAACCTGTAATCAAATTGACGGGTATTTTTTGTAATGCCATTCGTTCTTATTTTTTTCTTTTACCCCAAATTGGGGGAAAATACGCCCAAAATTGGCGATTCTAATTGTCTTTGTTACGTTTTACAACAATTCTGTTTTACCTTCGTTTTTCTGCAAATTTCACTAAAATGTTTCGACAACTCTGTCTTTTATTTTTAATTGGTCTTGCCACGTTGAGCCACGCCCAACCCACGACCTCCAAATACGATCCACACGTATTATTTAACCCATTGTTTAACTACCAACCTGCCAATGAGTTTCGAACAGGAAGCGGTGCTCCAGGGCCTCGTTATTGGCAAAATCGTGCCGACTATAAAATTGCAGCTACCCTCGATGAGGGCACTAATCAAGTCAGCGGAGAAGTAGAAATTACGTACACCAACAACAGCCCCGAAACACTCCCTTTCCTCTGGCTCCAACTCGACCAAAACGCCTTCAACGATAACTCTCGCAGCGGCAAAACAACGCCGCTCAGTGGTGGGCGTTATGGCAATTCGGGGTTTGAAGGCGGCTACGTGGTTAGCACCGTGACCGTCCAGCAAGGAAAAGGCAAAGCGGCACCTGCCGAGTACATTGTCGATGATACCCGTATGCAGATTCGCCTAGCCGAGCCGCTCAAGTCGGGTGGCGACGTTATCAAAGTCAAAGTCACGTATTCGTTTAAAATTCCGTCGTATGCCTCCGACCGCATGGGAAAACTCGACACGCGCAACGGCATAGTTTACGAAATGGCGCAGTGGTATCCGCGTATGTGCGTTTTTGATGACATTGAGGGCTGGAATGTATTGCCTTACCTCGGTGCAGGGGAGTTTTACTTGGATTACGGCGATTACGAATACAGCGTCACTGTACCTTGGAACCACATTGTGGTAGGTTCGGGTGAGCTGCTTAACCCTACCGAAGTACTCACGACCGAACAACTCAAACGCCTTGAAGAAGCCCGTAAAAGCGACAAAACGGTGATGATTCGCACCGAAAAAGAAGTAAAAGACAAAAACTCTCGCCCCAAACAAGAAGGCATGCTCACGTGGCGCTTCCGTTGTACTAACGCCCGCGACGTAGCCTGGGCTACTTCGCAGTCGTTTGTATGGGATGCCGCCAAAATGAACCTTCCCAGCGGTAAACCTGCTTTGGCGCAGTCGGTGTACCCTGTCGAAAGTGCGGGCAATGACAGTTGGGGACGCTCCACAGAATACGTAAAAGGCTGTTTAGAATTTTATTCAAAATATTTGCTCGAATACCCCTACCCCGTTGCCAGTAACGTGGCAGGAATTGTGGGTGGGATGGAATACCCTGGCATTGTTTTTTGCGTCCACAACGACAAAAAAGAATCGCTTTGGGGCGTTACCGACCACGAATTTGGACATACTTGGTTTCCGATGATTGTGGGAAACAACGAGCGTAAATTTGCGTGGATGGACGAAGGTTTCAACACCTTTATCAACATGCTTTCGACCGAAGCGTTCAACGACGGCGAGTACAACCAAGACCGTTTGGACGATATCCAGAACATTGCCCCTACGCTTTTCCGCGACGGTGCAGATCCTATCATTACCATTCCAGACGTTATCAAAACGACCAATCTTGGTTGGGATGCCTACTATAAACCTGCGATTGGCCTCAAGATTCTGCGGGAAGTGGTAGTAGGCCGCGACCGTTTCGATTATGCTTTTAAACAGTACGTAAAACGTTGGGCTTTTAAACACCCTACCCCTTACGACTTTTTCCGCAGCATGGAAGATGGCACAGGCGAAGATTTGGGTTGGTTTTGGAAAGGATGGTTTTACGAAAACTACAAACTCGACCAAGCCGTCAAAGAAGTACAATACGTAGAACAAACTCCCGCCAAAGGTTCCATCATTACGATTGAAAACTTAGAACAGTGGGCCTTACCTGCCGTCGTAGAATTGGAAGAAACGAACGGTAAAAAAACGCGAATTCAACTCCCCGTTGAGGTATTTCAACGCAGTGGTTCCTGGACATTTAAAGCCCCGACCAAAGGGCCGCTTAAATCGGTCACGATTGACCCAGACTCCAAAACTCCTGACGTCAACCCTCGTAACAATACGTGGCGGCCTGCTCGCTACATTTCTCCCGACGAGAACTAATCAAGTGACTTTCATTTCCAGCCGAGGCCCGCAATGGTCTCGGCTTTTTTGTGTTTTATTCCCCAAGGAACAGCCTCCAACTGCAACGCAAACGCAAAAAGGTACGTAAATCTCAAAAGTACACACATTGATACACCAATACTCTTTTTATAATCTGATACCATGAATCAAAAACGTTTTTTATTAGCAGGGCTTGCTCTAGCATTTATTTTGATTGTCCAAGCATGTAAAGACAAAGAAATTACGGCCGCAGAATCTGCTAAAATCAGCGCCTTAAACTGCTCTAATGTTACTTTCTCGGCTTCTGCTACGAGCGGAGCTTCATTTACTGCCACGGCAAGCGTTCCCTATACTGGAGGAAACGGCGCCTCCTACGCTGAAGGAACGGCCATTGCTTCTACAGGCGTGACGGGATTAACTGCTACCTTGTCGGCAGGTACTTTAGCTGATGGAAACGGCACCGCCAGTTTTGTGATTACGGGCACCCCTGCCTCGGCTGGAACTGCCAACTTTTCAATTGATTTAGGCGGACAAACCTGTGCCTTGGCATTGCCTGTCACTGCCTCTAAGGCAAGTGTAACCACACTTACGGGGACCGTAAATCCTACCACAGGAACCAACGGCGTAGCATACACGGGTACGGTGACCATCACCTACACGGGCGGAAATGGCGGTGCTTATGATGTTTCCACCGCTTCATCGACGGGCGTAGAAGGGCTTACGGCTACTTTGGCGGCAGGTACATTGGCGAATGGCTCGGGAACGCTGGTCTATAACATTGCGGGAACGCCTACTTCAACAGGCACAGCCGTTTTTAACTTGAGTTTGGGCGGACAAACCTGCACGGTTTCGGTAACTATCAGTGCTTCAAGCACCGCCTCTACCGCCAAAGATACCGTCGTCATCGTTTATTCAGGAACCAGCGCTTCCGTTAGCAATGCCTTCCAAAACGACGGCGTAACTGTGACTACCAGCGGGGCCGATGTCACCGTAAAGTCAACCAATACGTCCAAAGAAATCGTGTATCTCTTATCGGGTACTGCCACCAAAGGCAGCTTTAAGATTTACAGCGAATACAAATTCAACATCACCCTCAAAGGCGTTAGCATTACCAACAGCGCAGGCCCTGCCATCAATAGCCAGTCGAGCAAAAAAGCAACCATCATTGTCATCGGAACCAACACCCTTGTCGATGGCACCACCTATGCCACCAGCTCAGAAGACCAAAAAGGAACACTTTTCGGAGAAGGGCAATTGAGTTTTATGGGAACAGGTACGCTGAACGTGACGGGTAATAACAAACACGCCATTGTATCCGACGACTACATTTACGTCAGCGAAGCCAATATCGTCATCAAATCGGCGGCTAGTGACGGTATTCACGCGAACGATTATTTTGCGATGGACAACGGAAGTGTTACTGTAACTGCCGCAACGAGTAACGGTATCGAAGCCGAAGAAGGCTACATTGCTATCAACGGCGGGGTGGTCACCATCAATAGTGTCAACGACGGAATTGCCGCCTCTTACGAAGGTACTGATGCCACTGTTACGCCTTATGTATTGATAAAAGGAGGTAAAATCACGGTCACAACAACGGGCGATAAAGGCAACGCCATCAAAAGCGAAAGTTACACAACAATTGGCACAACCGATGCGGTTACACTTACGGTTTCGGGCAAAGGTTCTAAAGGAATCAAAACGGGCGGCGATTGCACCATTACTTCGGGCACGGTTAAAATAACCACCTCTGGAGCAGCTTATTACGACACAGCCGACGCCGACATTGCCGCCCCAGCGGGAATTAACTGCGACAAAAACCTCGCCATCAAAGGCGGAACGTTAACCGTCACCAGCACAGGAACGGGTGCCAAAGGCATCAGCGTTGACGGAACAGCAACCATCAGCGGAGGTACCACCACTATTTCTGCTACTGGTACAAAATATACCTATAACACGGCCAATACCAGCGAAGCCAAAGGTTTTAAGAGCGACGGTGCTTTTGTGATGAACAATGGTGAACTCAACATTGCCGCTACCGACGATGGCTTAAAGTCAGAAACGTCGATTACCATCAATGATGGCACGGTAAACGTTACTAAATCGTACGAAGCCATGGAATCCATTATTATTAAAATTGCAGGCGGAGTTGTTAACTTAACCGCAACCAATGATGGCTTAAATACCTCGTACGGCACCGTTTCGGGCGGAACCGAGTCGAACGACAACAGCCAATTGACGGTAAGCGGCGGGATTGTGATTGTGACAGGTTCCGACGCCATTGACAGTAATGGCAACTTCACTATTTCAGGCGGAACGGTTATTGCAAACGGAAATGAGGACATCGACGTCAATGGAAACTTTTTGGTCAATGGAGGCTTTTTGATTGGAGCCGAACCAGCTAGTAACATGACCAAAGCCATGGGAACGGCCTCTACCCAAGTTGGAATGTTTATCAAATCAAGTGCGTCTGTAGCCACTACCTCTCTGATTCATATTGAAGATGCCTCTGGGAAAGACTTGTTGACGTTTAAGCCCAAAACGGCCTCGGCTTATTTCCATTTTTCAAATCCAAGTTTAACCAAAGGAGGTCAGTATAAAATCTACTTCGGCGGAACGTACACGGGCGGAAGCTACGTAGGCAACTCGTCGGGATGGGGCTTATACACAGGTGGAGCGTACTCGAACACAGGAGCTACGCTCAAGTCAACCACTACCACTTCGAGTTCAGCGACGGTCAATACCATTTCTTTTTAGGTCTTACTTTCACTCACATCATACCAAGCCGAGGCACTGCGCAGTGTCTCGGCTATTTTGTAATTCGTAAAACGAGAAAAGTGTATATTTGGAAAGAAAAAGAGAAAAACAATGCACTGTATTAAAATTCAAATAAAACGTAAAATATTATTTTGTTTTAGCGAGCAAGGGGTCAAATTTTTGACCTGACTTGGCGATAGCAAAAGCCTGTTTGATCAACTTGTTGGCCACGGCAATGAGAGCAACTTTAGAAGCTTTTCCCTTTGATTTAAGCCTATTATAAAGGTCTTTTGCGGGCTGGTTAAATCGAATCGCTGACCAAGTAGCAATGTAAAGTCCGCGTCTAAGTCGAGCTGTTCCCATTTTACAAATGGAAGCTTTTCGATGAACCGATTTACCAGAACGGACGATTTTTGGAGCAAGTCCTACATAAGCAATAAGTTGTTTAGCAGAATCAAAATACTCAAAAGCTTGTGTCATGCTAATAAGTAACATAGCTGTGGCTGGCCCGATACCAGGAATAGATTGTAGACGGTCAAACAAATCGCCATGATGTTTCTCAATTAACGTTTTGAGTTCAGCTTCAATTTGAGTGATTTGGTCTTCAAGCTGCAGCATCATCAGTTCTAGGCTCTGATTGACTAACTTGGCTTTAACGACCTGTTTGGTCTGTTGATGCGCAAAATTATTGAGAGCATGATACTGTTTTTGGTATTGACTCAACAAAGCATAAAGTTGCCTAATCTGCTGGATATGTTCCGCTTGTGGCCTCCAAAGAGGAGGATTGTTAAGTTGACCATACTCGCTCAAAAGTTTAGCATCGGCTTTGTCGGTCTTAGCACGCGTTAGTTGCATGGCTGCAAAGTGCTTGGTCGTCAGTGGATTTAGTACCGACAATGCAACTTGGTTATCATACAAAAACGTGGCTAATCCTAATGAGTAAACGCCAGTATACTCTAAGATGCAATGTGAATTAGCTCCTAGTAGTGGCAATAAAGCCTGCCAGCCCGATGAATCATTGCTTAAACTTTGGCAAGCCTGTGAGGGAAAGTAAACCTCGAACGTGTCTTTGGCAATGTCTATGCCAATGTAATGAGTACTCATTGTGGTAATCATTTTATAGTGATGACGGAAGTCGTTGAAGAACTTATCAATCTTAAAAACAGGCTCGATGCCTAATGAACTGTCCAAGGTACTCAACAAAATGGTAGTAGGGACTCACATTGTTTACAGTCTTGATGACTTATGAAAACTAATAGTCTTATCCTACTACCTATCAATCCGTCGATTGAGTTAAAAACAAAATTTAATTCTGTAACCTCAAAATTAAGATGAAAAATATTCAAGAACGGCTTAGTATCAATCCCGAAATTCGGTTTGGCAAGCCCTGCATCAAAGGTACTCGCATTGCTGTTTGGGACATTTTGGGCTGGTTAGCTAGTGGAATGACTCACGAAGAAATCATTGAAGATTTCCCACAACTTACCCAAGATGACATTTTAGCTTCATTAGCTTTTGCTGCTAATCGCGAAGAAAACACAAAGATTTTGATTACAGCAGCATGAGGCTTTTGGAGTCACTCATACAAAGCCAAGGCGTTACGCAGTGTTTCGGCTATTTCTTGTCTTAGGGTTTCGGGAGAAAGCACTTCCACATCAGCACCATATTCAAGGATTTTGGCTTTTAGCTCACGGTTGGTATAAATGTGCAATGCAACAGTACAGAGTTGATTTTCAAGCACTTTCTGACTTTTGTGCAATTTTTTGGTTTCAACATAAGGAAACCGATTGGTGGAAAAACGTAAAATAACCGTCTCCAAAGCACCTTCAAACGTCACTCCTATCATCTCCTCAAACGGGCGTTTCCAGTTGGCCTTTCTATCAAAGACAAAACTATCAAACTGACTTTCACGTAATGAATCTATGCGGTCTATCGCTAGGGTTTGAGGCGATGCTTTGTCGTTTTCCCACCCAATCAAAAACCAACGCTTGTTGTATTCTTTGAGCAATAATGGAAAGATATGTCTTTCATAAGCAGGTCGATCAAATGGCGCGTATTGGATTCTTAAAAAATATCCTTTCAGAATCATTTGGTGGATTTTAGGAAGCAATTCTTTACCCTTCAATTCCACTGCCTCGAATTCGATGGTCGTGCTTTTTTCAGCTTCCGTCACTGAAATCCGTTGCTCTAACCGCAATAAAATGTCTTCCAACCCCACAAATTCCTTTGATTTTGAGGCTTGACGTAGCAGCGCAATAGCTTCGTTGAGCGTACCAAAATAACTGTCATCCAAGGCTTCTAAAATGGAATAGCTTTCTTTAGGATTATAATAATACCCATCATGCTTATTGGCTTTTTCGGGCAGAGGTGCGTGCAGTTCTTTCCTCATAAACCGCAAATCATTTTGCAGCGTTTTTAACTCTACCCGTTCTTGGGTTAGGTCAAAATACGCCTCTTGCAACTGCTCAGTCGAAAAAGAATCGCCACTTCTCAGCAACTGATGTAGCCTTAGAACCCTTTTCAAACGCTTGCCATCACTTTCCCTGCCTTTTTTCATTTTTGGTAAATTTCTTGTCAAATCTAACAAAATGGCAATTGACTGCCTAATCTTTGCAGCGGCTTCTAACCAAAAGCCCTGACCATTATGACGAATTTACTCTCTTTCCTCCCCTTTACTCCTACTACCGAACAAGCCAACGCGCTCCGTAGCATTGAGTCATTTCTTGACAGCGACGACCATTTTTTGATTGTTCGGGGAGCAGCGGGAACAGGCAAGACGAGTATTATGAGTGCTGTCACGCAGTACTTGGCCAGCAAAAGTATTGTTCCAGTTCCTCTCGGCCCAACGGGGCGGGCGGCCAAAAATCTTGGTCGTAAAATGGGGCTTCCTGCTCGCACCATGCACAGCTGTTTTTATACCCCTCAAACGGACGTGGAACAGGCCGTAGTCCGCCTGATTCGACGCGCCAACGATTGTACCACATTACAGGTATTCATCGCGGACGAAAGTTCGATGGTCAGCGACCGCCTTGATGCTTCGGGCGATTTTGTGGCTGCCAATCCATTGTTGGCCGACTTTGTAGATTTTGTACGACAAGGTCACGCCCAAAACAAAATCATTTTTGTGGGCGATGCCTACCAATTACCGCCTGTAGGTTACGGCGTTCACGAAGAGGCGCCCGCGCTCCTTGCCTCACACCTACAGCAACGCTACGGATTACGAGGAAGTACCGTGGAATTGTCAGAGGTAAAACGTCAAGCCAATGGCTCTCCTATTTTGCAGGTCGCTCATCAACTCCGCCAAAGCATGGAAACACGACGGTTGGCGATGCCTAACTACATCGGTCAACTTTACCGAGGCGATCAAGACGCCGTACGCCTTTATCTGGAGCGTTTTGAGCAAGGGCAGCACGAGCGCGTAGCGATTTTATCACTTAGCAACAGCTACCGCGACAAATGTAACGCCCTCATTCGCCAGGAATTAGGGTTAATGGGGAGTTTGGCAACGAATGATACCGTCGTTCTTACCCAAACGCACATGGGCCAACATTACGTAGCCAATGGCGAGGTAGGTGTAGTAAAAGCCGTTGACTCCAAACGTCATCGCGTGGCTGATTTGGAATTTGTCGAGGCTGAAATCGCCTTCAAAGACGAACATAACAAAGACTTTAGCATTCTGTCGTTGGTCTTGGCAAATTCCTTGATTAGTAAACTGACCAAGGAACAGCTCAAAGGGCTTTACGCTTCTGAAATGCGCGAGAACAAGGCATTTCGGGAAAGTAAAGACATCCGCGAGAGCCGTTATCTAAGCGCTCTCCAGCTCAACTACGGCCACGCCCTCACCGTACACAAAGCACAAGGCAGCGAGTGGGATACGGTGATTATGAACACCTCGATGAAGACACTTGATTTGCGTTTTCTCTACACGGGTATCACACGGGCGCGGCGCGAGCTTTTCACCAACGGAGCGCATCGCTACGCGGCGTAGTGAAAATATTATTTAGTTAATGACGTTTTTAGCACAACCTCACGACCACTTTTATGTTTGAATCCACCTTCAATTTCTTGGGCTACGAAGCGCAAAACATTTTTGTCTATTTTGTTTTGATTGCAGGCGCATGGTGCATCAGTTTAGACTACAAGTTTAAAACGCTGCCCTACATAACACTCATTTACTTTGTCGGCCTGACCGTTATGCTCAGTCTGCGTAGCTATTTGTTTTATTACGACCTGCTGGTAAAATTTTTGCAGTACATGGCCAAATACGGCTACAACTACACCAAAGCCTCCATCGTTTTTTGTATTTTATATCCCATGGCCATCACCACTATCATCATGCTAATCCCCCGAAGAAAATGAAAATCTTGAAGTTCTTGAAAATTGGTTTCTTCGTTTGTGCCATTTTGCTGGCCGCATGGGTACAGGTAACAATCTATTTGATGTTTTTCCTTTTGCTGGGTTTCAAAGCGGGGCTATGGCCGAACCTTGATTGAGACCTCCAATGCGCTCGCAGCTACGTTGCGTAGTGAAAAAATGTATATTTGGGTAAAAACACTAACTTTGTAAACCATTATGGGTGTCTGTCAATGGGATTTGACCTCTGTATCGCGCTTCGCGGTGCTTCCAATGAAGGGTTGCTTCATTGACTTTTCAAGAATTTGACTATTTTGTTGAGTTCTCTTATATATCTTCTTATTGGGTATTTTTGTGATACTTGATATTTTAGAAATATTATATTGGGATTTAGAAACCCGACAGACACCCTTATTTTTAAATGACCTTCCCTCAATCAGATAAAGAAGCATTAGTGCAGTTGTTACAAAACGCAGAAAGTTTTGATGACTTTTTGTGTGTTATAAATGCTGCTCTTGAATTTCCCATCTCCAACAAAAAACTCATTTATCACCTCAAAAACGTAGGTAAACTCTACCAATCTTTTCAGATTCCTAAAAAGACTGGTGGTGTCAGGACGATTAATGCTCCCAAAAAATCACTGAAATTTATTCAGCATTGCTTGGCTTTTATTTTGCAAGAGACCTATTCCCCCACAAAATCGGTTAATGGCTATGTGATTGAGCGAAATGTCGTAACTAATGCCATTGGCCATGCAAATAAAAACTTTGTCTTAAACCTTGACCTCGAAAATTTCTTTCCCTCTATCTCTATCAAAAGAGTATCAAAAGTACTCCAACTGCCCCCTGTCTCTGCTCACCCCAAAGTAGCAGGTATGATTGCAAAACTATGTTGTTTTGAAGAAGCATTGCCACAAGGAGCACCCACCTCCCCACTTTTGTCCAATTTGATTTGTCAGCGATTAGATAGACGTATTGAAGGCTTGGTAAAAACACACCAAATCATCTATACTCGGTATGCCGACGATTTGACTTTTTCAAGTGATGAGCCATTTCAAAATGGATTTTTGAGCCATCTGGATAGCATTATCAAAGAAGAAGGCTTTACCATTAATATGAAGAAAGTTAGGCTACAACTCAAAAATAGCCGACAAGAAGTAACGGGCATAACCGTAAATGAACGAGTGAACGTTCCTCAAAAATTCATTCGTGAAGTACGGGCTATGCTGCACAATTGGGAAACATTGGGCTATGAAACTGCCCAGCAAAAGTTTTTACAGCACTATATCCCTAAAAAAGCGAATAAAAAGAAGGAAGAAGCCCAACTTCGTAACGTAGTAGCAGGTAAAATCAACTACCTCAAAATGGTACGGGGGGGGGAGGACACTGTGTATCAGACACTAAAAGCACAACTGCGACGGGTAGAACAGGGTGACGACGCAGTTAAAACCCAAAGCAAAGCTATCAGTAAATGGAAATCCCCTATTGACCATAACCCACGCAGGGTAGTTGAGTTTTTACGAAATTTCAGGGTGGTGAACGATACGGGTTTTCGGGAGCTATTGCACGACCCTGATGTCAGCGACTTTGATTTTATGGCTAACTTAGCCAAGGTCAACGCCCAAATGGATGGGTTGAAAATGGTGCTTACGCCACGCCTTCATCAGAAGCTATCAGCCTTTGTAAAAGCCTACAATACCGATGGTGTAGCCTACTTTCAGGAACATGGACTACTGCCTTTGAAAGGACGACCCAAACAGATGGTAAGCCCATTAGCAAAGCTCTTGTTACGAAAGGCAAAAATACAAATGGCCGAACCCGCAGAAGAAACTCACGAAGCCGTAGCACCCAATAAAGCCGTAAGCAAAGCGGCTAAAGTATTTCGTGCTCAAATACGAGTAGGCAGCGACTATTTTCAAGATTTGATTCTAGCCAATGCACTCAAACCAACGATATTATCTCTAATTGAAGATAAAAATATTGTTGTACCTAACCATTTTTCAGAAGGAATTAAGCTTCCAAAAACAATGGATACTATAAGTCCATCTAAAAAAGAAGAAGTTATTTCAATTATCAAATCATTATTTGACAAACCGCATCGAGGAGTTTTTAAACCAAGCCTTGAAGAGTTCAATATCAATTGTTCATTCTTTACAGACACGTGGGAAACAGTTAAATCCATTCGTTCTCTACTGAAAGATTTGGCCATAAACACTGATTATCAAGCCAATTCTGAAGATAGAGTAATTTGGCTACGCTCAACCGTTATCCAAAGAGGTACAGAACAAGCCCCATTTTTTGCAACGGTAATCTATGTACATTTGGAAAAAGGACGCATCAATGATGCGAGTGCCTTTGAAAACATTCGTTTAGAAAAAACCAAACAACGTCTCTGGTCTTTGGCCGATTGGTCGGTGTTGTACCAAGATACTGACGGCGAAAACCAAGAATACTTTTTCTTAAACTCTGCCGACAACCAACCGCACTCCGCCCCTTGGTATGAGGGCATCACCCATAAACTCACTTTTTACCATTCGTAGAGCAATGAACAAGCCAATATTATTTATTGATGAGAAGCCTTTTTGGGGAAATGATAATATTGCAAAGGAGTCCTTACGCTCATTAAGAAAACGATTGTCAGATTTTGGAGGTATAAATGAAGTAGAGTTCTTTTTTGAAAAATATGATGAGTTTCCGTTTGATACAAGTTCAAATGAGTTTAAACAGATTACAGCTGACCGAATTTTTATATTTATCCATAATAGTCATCCGCATAAAAAAGATAGTAATGGGACGCTTTTCCCCGACAATGTTGTAGAGCAATTAGAAACAGCACTACAAGGAAAAATAAGCGTAATACGTTTCAGTGGCAATATGTATCGACGAGGTTTGAGTGATGAGGAGGTACATAAATTAGGGGTAGAAAACCTTAAAAGAGGACGCCCGCTTATTGAAACCGATGTAAGAATCGAACGAGATGATTTATACGACAATTTTGATATGTTTGTTAGGTATTGGTTGAAGTTGTATAATAACCCCAATTTCTTTATTTTAAAATATGGACAAAAAGCAAACAAGGGAAAAGCACAAGAAATAGAAGTAAGAATTAAAAATAGCTGTTGGGAAGAATATATCGTTGTCCCTAAGCCCCCTAAGACCCTTTCTGAAAAGCTTACACAAACCTCAAAACCACAAAAAAAAGTACGGTTAAAAGCTAATTGGAAAGATATTGTCGAAGCTGATTTTATTACTGTCTGCAATTTGGCTGGTTTCGATGAAGATATAACTCGTGAGTTTGTAAGTGAACTCCATAAAAATGATACTCAGTTTAACGATTTTTTACAACTCATTGACGAAATCATAGAAACAGAAATAAAAATTTTACCCCGATGAAAATACTTCTCCTTCAAAATAGCTCTTACTTTGATTTTAA
This sequence comes from Runella sp. R5_40, assembly GCF_057652295.1. Lineage (NCBI taxonomy): Bacteria > Pseudomonadati > Bacteroidota > Cytophagia > Cytophagales > Spirosomataceae > Runella > Runella sp. R5_40. The sequence continues at coordinate 955,793 of NZ_JBYFCH010000001.1, forward strand.
GCATGTTAGTTTACTTAATCAAGTTGTTGATTTATCTGATTTTAGTTTACCAGAAACATATAAAAAATCGCACGAACAAGAAATTCCAGCCTTTGAATGGGCCCTGAGTAAAATTCAGGATTTCGCCCAAAACAACGATATATTGGTCATTAGTAATCTGTTGTTCTTTGATAATGAAAACTATTTAAAAGATGAAAAAGATTGTAGATTATCTGCTTTTGACTTTGCATTACATATACGCTTGCACCAAAACCAAGAAGTAAGAAATTTTCCAATCGTTATCCTCTCATTCAAAGAACTGTCGGAAATATTTTCAGAAACTAATGTTTATCCACAAATCCTTAAAACAGAAGGTATATTTTTGGTTAATCCTAATTTTATTTCGCAACAACCTATTCAAACTTGGGTAAAACCTCCTGAAAACAAACCAAGTAGGCTATCAAAATCAACAAGATACATCATCCCCTCTCTATTAACGATAGAAGAATTAGTAGGTATTTGTAACAAAGAGCAAGTTAAAAAATCGGAGCATATCTTTCAAAAAACACTGTACATTAGAAGTCACGATACATCTAACCACGATATTGCCAACGAGTGGGGGGCTTACCGTATGGCTCAGGTAGCGGGTATAGAAAAGGAAATAGATTACATATACCCTAAGACTCTGTTTTTCAAATATTTAATATCAAATATTGATGTATCAGAGACATTTGACTACTCCAAATATGTACCGTTTTGGGAACGAGATTTAAAGGTTTTATTTATTGATGACAAGTACGAAAACGGATGGCAACAGTGCTTAGAAGGAGTTTTTAGGGAAAGAATTTTGAAAGATGGGAAAAGTATAACTATTGAGTCAAAAGGTTTATGGAATGAATCGTATTTGCCTGATATTAAAGACGATAAATACGATTTAATTTTGCTTGATTACTATATTTCAGAAAAAAAAGGCATTGAAATACTTCCCAAAATAAAAGAGGCTAACCCCGTCGTCCCCGTTATCATGTTCACCGCCTCCAACAAGGCATGGAACATGGATGAACTCTACGAAGCAGGAGCCGATGGCTACTATGTAAAAGAACACCCCGAAAATGCCCACGATGCAGACTTTTCGGTGGAAAACTTTAAAAACTTCCACGAAACAGTAAAAAAATGCTTGAAAAAGGGAGAGCTACTAAGGAAGTATTGGAGTAAAATTAATCTGATAAAACAGCATTGGAATTTCACGAATAAGGGAAATCAAAAAAACAAAGAGCGTATAGAGGAGCGATTGACTATGTTTGTCGGATTACTCAAAAAAGCCTATGAGCAAACCAAATTTGATGAAAAAACATTTTTCTATTCTGATTGGGAACTCGCTTTTTTGACGCTTTGGAGTACATTGAATGAGATACAGGAGGTGTATTATGAGAAGACCCAACCGAATTTGACATTAACGGATTCACAAGGCACTATATATACCCATCATCTTGGCAATAATAATCGACCGATTACTTATTTGAATTTACTATTTACAAAGCATTATAAATGGGTTTATGGTTCTGAGATATTCTTGGAATATGATTACAGTTTGATAGAAAAAAATGGGCAGGTCGTAACCAATTACAATACCTATCAACTTGATGGAAAGCAAAAAAGCCCTTTGAAATATGATCCAAAAACTGGAAAATATTTAATTCTACCAATTCCTGAACGTCCACCAAAAGATTATCAACAAATTTTACACGTACAAATAGGATTTCTTTTGTTGAAAAAAAATGCAAGTGTGCAATTATTAACGGATTTAGACGACCTTAATAAGAATATTCGCAACAAACTCTACCTTACACACGGCGAGGATTCAGCAAGTCCAGACTTTACAGATCTCTATCAATCCCAAAGGAAAAGTGACACAGTTTGGCAAACTCATATCGAAAAACTTTTCAAAATCGTCTATTTCCTCTGTACTGGACAAGAATGTACTTCGTAAAATTGTAAACTCATGCACCCTAAACTCTCCCACACCAACCACCAAGGTGCTACGGCCTATATCAGAGCAACACCTACTGCCAAAGGCGGTACGCGCTATTACCCCCAAAGCGGCGGATTTGTTGGAAGAAATGCCGAGCGGGTTTGAGTTTTATGAATATCCGTCGGATGGGAGGAGTAACCTATTCAGAAGAAATTTAAAAGATTTCCCCTTATCTTTGTTTAGATAAAACAGACAAACCATGAGCACTGCACAAATTATTTACGAACAATACAAAGTTCTCCCCAAACGTGTCCGAGAAGAACTCAAAGCACTGATTATCAGCGAAGACAACCAAGACCCGCCGCTCACGCTTATGCAAGAGATTGAGGAGGGATTGAAAGAAGTGAAGCTTATGAAGGAAGGAAAAATTCCTACTCGCACTTTTGCAGACTTAAAAAAGGAGATACACAATGCCCAATGAAGTTAAAATCGTCAAGCAATTATTTGAATAGAAAAGTATAAAACATGCTTACTCCCGAAGAAATCCGCTATAAGATTGACTACGAAATCATCGTAGATACCTACGACGAGTATGAAATGAGCTCGGGCTGGCACTGTACTTTTGACGAAACACTCGTTTTTCCATTTTATGCTACCGCCCAACTCAAAAAGAAGGACGGCGATATAGAAGTAAAACGGGTAAAAGTCGTCGGTTTGCACAGCGATGCAGAAGGTTTCACTGAAGAAGATTTCCAACTCAAAATGGAGCATGGAAATTATCTTGTTCCGATTGAATACTCCAAACTCAGCAACATTGAAGCCGATGACGAAACCCTTGAAATGTTTCAAATTTGGGACTTCTGGATCAACGAATACTAATTTTCCCCCTTAAAGTCCTCATACACACTCCTCAAATCCACTAACACATCCAGCATTTGAGGTTTGTTCTTCCCCAAACGTACCATTATGTGAGAGATTGGCGTTAATTTTGCAGGGTTTTCTACGTTGAGCTTTCATACCATGTCATTTTTGAAATATACACTTCTTTTACTGCTGATTAGTTGTTCGCTTTTTGCCCAACCCAAACGTGAGTTTCGAGGAGTCTGGATTGCCAATGTGGGCAATGTTGACTGGCCCTCTCAAAAAGGGCTATCGGCGCAGCAACAGCAGCAAGAACTTCGCGATTTACTGGATTTGATTCAACTAAGGGGGTTAAATGCCGTTTTTTTCCAAATTCGCAACGCCTGCGATGCCGTTTATGAGAGCAAGCTCGAACCTTGGTCGGAATGGCTAACGGGGCAGCAAGGGCAATCTCCTGGCTATGACCCGCTCGCTTTTGCCATTCAAGAATGCCGCAAGCGTAACCTTGAAATTCACGCTTGGATAAACCCCTACCGCGCCGTTACTGATATTCGTCGGGCGTCGTTAGCACCCAACCACATCGCCAAAACGCACCCCGATGTGCTACTTTCGTACGGAACGCTACGGATTCTCGACCCAGGGCGGCCCGAAGTGCGCACCTTCGTCACCCGCGTGGTTATGGACGTCGTTCGCCGCTACGACCTAGACGGCGTTCATTTCGACGATTATTTTTACCCGTATCCCGTTCCTAAAGTAAGCCTCAACGACGAAGCAACGTTCCAAAATTACAGCCGAGGTTTTACCAACAAAGCCGATTGGCGGCGCGATAACGTCAATTTGCTCGTCAAAACCGTGTCTGATAGTATTCGTCGCGTCAAACCTTGGATTAAATTTGGGGTATCGCCTTTTGGTATCTGGCGCAACCGCAGCAGCTCGCCCGAAGGCTCCAATTCTCGCGGTTTTGAGGCTTTTTCGGGCAATTTTTCCGATTCTCGTAAATGGGTACAAGAAGGCTGGGTGGACTACATCGCCCCGCAAGTCTATTGGAGCATGGGAAGTACGACCGCCAATTATGCCCAATTGGTGTCGTGGTGGAGTGATAACGTCTCCGAACCTCATCTCTACATCGGCCACGGCGTTTATAAAGTCAACAGTGATTCCTACTGGAAACGTCGGCTGGAAGTACCCAATCAAGTGCGCTATAATCGTTCGTTTGAGAATGTTCATGGAAGTATTTTATTTAGCGCCAAAACCCTGAGGAACAACCCCAACCGATTTTGCGATGCACTTTGTCAGGAAGTGTATCAAAGTCCCGCCTTGGTACCTGCCATGCCTTGGAAAACCCAAGCAGCTCCACCGAGCCCTAAAGAACTGACCGCAAAATTGAACGATAACAACACGGTTACTGTCTCGTGGTCTTTTCCGTACCAGTTGACGTCCGAGCGCGATAAAGCTCGCTATTTTGTAGTGTATCGCAGCAGCCAACAATCGTCGATTGACCTGCGCTCGGCCCAAGCCATTCGAAGCATTGTGGTAAAAACCGAAGGTGCATCTACCTTCACTTTTACCGATACCCAAGTAAAACCCAACACCAAGTACAACTACACGGTGAGTGCTTTTAATCGCCTGCACAACGAAAGTCAACCCACGGAAGCCAGTAGCTTAACCACCAATTCCAAACCGATTGAGGCAGCGCCCGAGCCTGAAAAGATTATTCTACCCTTGGCAACCCAACTTAAGAACGCGCCTATAGTAGCTAATTCGGAAGAACCAATGGAAGCCGTTGCGGCCGCCAATGAAGAAGAAGAGGACGAAGAAGAAGAAGTGGAAGAACCAAAAACACCTTCAAAACCACAAAGCACTTCTGTCGCTTCGACCGAATCGGATGAGTTTCTTCAAATTTTTCCGAATCCATTTAATCAACAAATCAACATTCGCTACCGCTTACCCGAAGCCGCCGAAGTATCGCTTTATGTGTATGATTCGCGCGGAACGCGGGTGGGTGCTTTGGTTGTCAACAAGCAGCAAGAAGCTGGGAATTACACCGTTCACTTCAATGTACAGTTCATGAGCGAAGGCACCTACTACGCCCGACTCATGGCGGGAGAAGTGCAGAAAACCGCCAAAATCACCTTGAAGCGTTAGGAATCATTAACAAAACTATTCACAATTTGGGGACTACTTTGACGTTTTTAGCCCAAAACCATCTAATTTTTCTTTACTAACCATGAAACGTTTCGTATTAACAGCCGTTTTGCTTGTATCAAGCCTATCCATGTTTGCTCAAACATCTACCACCGTGGACAAAGACCCCATCAAAAAAATCGAGGTGACAGGCACTGCCGAACTCGAAATTGTACCCGACGAGCTTTATTTCACTATTTCGTTGAAAGAATATTTTAAAGACGAAAAAAATCAGAAAGACAAAGTGTCGCTCGAAACGCTTGAAAAGCAATTGATTGAAGCCGTTAAAAGTGCAGGTTTGCCCAAAGAAAATCTCTCGGTCAGTGGCGTAACAGGCTACCGCGAATGGACGGGCAAGAAAAAACCCCAACACTTTTTGGCCGCCAAGCAATTTCAACTGAAACTTTCAAACGCGAATAATATCAACGACCTCATGGCCAAAGTCGATGACCGTGGCGTCGAATACGTAAACATGAGTCGGGTGGAACACTCGAAAAAAGAGGAGTTTCGCCGCCAAGTAAAAATCAACGCCCTCAAAGCGGCTAAGGAAAAAGCAGGCTATTTGTTGGAGTCGATTGGCGAAAAACTAGGCGAAGTACTCGAAATCCACGAAGTAGAAGAGGGCAACGTCTATCCGATGTACAAACAAGCTCAGTACAACGTACGGATGATGGCCGCTGATGCCATGCCTGAGTCGGGCGGTGGACTTGAATACGAAAAAATCAAGTACAGCTACCGTATGAATGCGACCTTCCGCATTAAATAATTGGTTGTCAATCTTCAACCTACTCCAACCTCCCGAAAGTTTTAGAACTTTCGGGAGGTTTTTTTTTAGCCTAAATCGGCCTTCCATTCCACACGCAATACCCGCGCATTGACCCCCAAATCGGCCATGAAGTGCATCCAATGCAGCTGCTGAGCCGAAAGATGGTCGGTCGGAGACTTTACTTCCACGAGCTCCAGTCCTTGTTCGCTCCACACCATCAAATCGGGAAAACCTCGGGTGTTTTCGCGTAAATTCGTCGCCATTTCGAGCAAAATAGCCCGCAGCTGCATCGGGCTGAGACTTTGCGCAATCAATTTCACCAATTCCAACAAGATGTCATTCCAATCGACCAATACGTTGGCAATCCCAAACTTTTCGATAAACGTACTTTCAAGCACTTGGGCAACTTTTTCGTTGGTATCCAACTCCGACAGTCGCTCACGGATTTGGGGAGCACGTTTTCGGTAAAAATCAGGTTGGTAAAAATCCGATGGCATCCGTTGCAAGGGATGGTGAATGGCCTGAACGTTGGTGTCGTAGATAATTTCCCAAAAAATAAGCCCAAATAGCCCCCGCCACGGATAATTTTCGGCATGAACAGCCCCGTAGCCTTTTTCCACAAAATAATCGGCTACTCCTTGCTCCACCCGATACCGATAACTAATCGGAATCTGTACACTGCTCGATTCTTGCAAAAACCGCGTGACACTCTTTTTCACCCGTTTTTTGGTACTCGTAATTTTTTCTTGAAAATCGAGCGCGAAAAAACGTTCATCGGCATTTTGGGGGGTATGCGCAATCGCCTCGCACAACGCCATCGCCTCTTCCACAAACCCCATCCGATGCAACAGTCGAACCCGACGCTCCCGCGACGGAATCTGGTCGGTCAACTGATACACCGTTAGCGCTTGTTCGGGTAGTTTTTGTCGCTCCAAAAACGCCCCCACTCGATTTATCAGCTTGACATACCCAGGTTGGGCTACGTCGCTGAGCGTGTGCAGAGCCGCTTGCCAGTTCATAAACCAATCGAAAATTTCTTCGGGCGGAGTAGCTGCTTCCTGAAATTCATAGAATTGCTGCGCCGTCAGCGACACCATAAATTTATCCTCGGCGTCTTGGCGCGTGGCAAAACGTGCCGTATAGGCATCGTCTCGGTAACGTTCAAAATTCACTTTACCCAAATCACGCACCACAAACTCCGTCATGTCGGCATGACGATTGCCAAAAAACAAGAATTTCAGCATCATCACTTCCACTTCGTAGCTTACTTTAATCACGGGCTCCCCCAGCAATTCGGGCGAATTGATGCGCGACACCACCAGCTCAAACGTAAACGTATGACTCAAAAACCGAATTAAATCGGGCTTTTTGAGGGGTTTGAGCGATAATTCGGTCGGAGGTGCCAATTTTATCCATTCGTCTTTGGTAAATAAATTCAGGATTTCGCTGGCATAAGCTTCGTGTTTTACCTCCAAAGGTTCAATAAAACCGCGTTCTTCCAGTTCGTAAAGCGCCGCAGGAATATCTTCGAGTTCATTGTATTTCAACTTATTGGTTCTAAAAAAAAGCCCTCTCCGATTACTGAATCGCACAAAAAGGCACTGAGCATCTTCCGACAGCGCTCGAAAATCGGCGATAAACTGTTGTTCGGCTTCATTGAGGATTTCTCCGTAAAGTTTTTCCACAAACTCAACCAGAAACAAAAAGTAATCAAGGTAATACTTGGGCGGAAGTTCGACGGGAGGTGTGGCTTCGTTGGGGACTAGCGACTCCATTTGTGAGGGTTTGAATGGGTTATTGTTTGATTGTAGCTTTGGAATCGCAAAGGTGTGCCGTTGGATTCTCAAATCCAACACTGAGGTTTCTCAAAACCTCATTCACAACTCTCGGTTTTGAGAAACCGACCAGCGGTTATTGTAACCGCTGACACAAAAACGTGCCGTTGGATTCTCAAATGCGTGCCGTTGGATTCTCAAATCCAACACTGAGGCTTCTCAAAACCTCGTTCACAACATTCGGTTTTGAGAAACCGACCAGCCGTTATTGTAACCGCTGACACAAAAACGTGCAAATGCGTGCCGTTGGATTCTCTAATCCAACACCGAGGTTTCTCAAAACCTCGTTCACAACATTCGGTTTTGAGAAACCGACCAGCGGTTATTGTAACCGCTGACACAAAAACGTGTCGTTGGATTCTCAAATCCAACACTGAGGTTTCTCAAAACCTCGCTCACAACATTCGGTTTTGAGAAACCGACCAGCAGTTATTGTAACCGCTGGCACGCGCTTTTGCGGACAAATGTCGTAAGTTTGCCCACAAAAATGTTTTGAATATCAATTTTAGCAACTATTTCGTTAAAATGGTACGAAATTCGCTTTTTAGCGTAGAAAAGCCTCTAACTTCCATTTTGAAATGAAGTCAACTCTTATTGCTTTTAGCTGTTTTATTTTTCCAACTGCGATTGTTTTTGCCCAGCCTAAAGTCGAAAACTTGGGCAATGCCATCAACTCCGAATACAACGAAATCAACCCCGTCATTTCTCCCGACGGCAAAACCCTCTATTTTGGGCGGGTAAGTCATCCCCAAAACGCCCACGGTCAAGAAGGAAGCCAAGACATTTGGTTTTCGGAGTGGCAAAATAGCCAATGGAGTTTGGCCAAACGAATGACTCCTCCGCTCAACAAAGAAGAATACAACTGTGCGTACAGTGTCACACCCGATGGTAACACCTTGCTCATTATGGGCGCTTACGACCGTGGCGCTTACGAAACGCGCGGATTTTCGTTTAGTAAGCGTACCGTCAATGGCTGGTCAGCGCCCAGTAAATTGAATATTCCAGGCTTGGAAGGAATGAGCAAAGGCGAGTACATGTGCGGTTTTTTATCGAACGATGGCAAAACATTGCTCATGGCTTTTAGCGAGAAAAAACGCAGTACCAAAGACGATTTGTACGTAAGTTTTCTCCAAAAAAATGGCACTTGGACCAAACCACAAACCCTCGGCGTAGAAGTAAATACCGACGATTTTACGGAAACAACACCCTTTTTGGCCTCTGACGGTGCCACCATTTATTTTTCAAGCGACCGCCCAGGGGGACAAGGTAGCAACGATATTTATTATACCAAACGCATTGATAAAACGTGGAAGCGCTGGTCAAAACCTGTCAATCTAGGCCCAGCTATCAACACCGATGGCTACGATGCCTATTATGCCATTGCAGCAGCAGGTGATTATGCCTACATGGTTTCAAAGAAAAATACCCTCGGCAAAGGAGACATCGTTCGCATTAAAATCAAATCGGACGAGCCTTCTGCCGCACCTATCGTACCTGCGCCTGACCCAGTAGCATTGGTGAGTGGAAAGGTTGTTGATACCAAAACGGGTAAACCGATTGACGCTCGCATCATTTACGAAAACCTTGCTGATGGTACGGAAGTGGGAACTGCTCAAACTGACCCCCGCACGGGAGAATACAAAATTGTGTTGCCCAAGGGTGTGAAGTATGGCGTGCGGGCAGTGGCGAAAGACTTTATTGCCGAAGCTCAAAGCATCGACCTTACCAACATGAAAGGTGGGTTTCAGGAAGTAAACGGAACCAACCTTACGCTTGTACCGATTGAAATCAATGCGGTTGGGGTACTAAACAACCTCTTTTTCGATACTGGTAAAGCAGCTTTACGTCCCGAATCTAATGCCGAGCTAGACCGTATGGTTCTCACTTTCAACGAAAATCCAGGCTTGGTGATGGAAATTGGAGGGCATACCGATAACGTTGGTACGGATGCTGCCAACTTAAAACTTTCGCAAGAACGTGCTGATTCAGTACGGGAATATTTTATTGGCAAGGGCATTGAACCCGACCGCGTGCAAAGTAAAGGCTACGGAGAAGCCAAACCAAAAGCCACCAACGACACCGAAGAAGGACGCCAAATCAACCGTCGGGTAGAGTTCAAGATTTTGAAGAAATAAAGACGCTATTTTACTCAAATAAAGGGGTGCTCACAGTTTTCCGCATACGTCGGGGTGTGAGCACCCCTTCGCACGTCAATCGGGGTGTGAGCGCCGCTTCGCACTTACCATTTCTCAATGTCGATATGACGACGGAAGTTTCGCTTGGCGTGATTAAAGGGAATCGAAATTTTTAGCACGTTGGCTTGAGCATCAAAGCGTGCCACAATTTCCTCTACATTCACGTCATTTGGCAAAAACAAACTACCAATTGTATGGGCTGTTTTTAGGTTGTCTAGTCCCTCGGGACGTTCGGCAAAAAGATCAACGAAGTGATATACCCAAAGACGGTCATTGACGACATCTAGGCCAAAGTTGTCGGCACTTACTCCTGCTTTTTTGACTTTGACTTCATACCCTTCTTCGTTTTGCTGCACTGCCAAAGTAGGCTCGCTCATACCTCCGTTGGTGGTATTGGCGTAGTCGATGGCGGTAATTATATCTTGCGGAATTTCAATCTTTGCTTTCATTGTCGTAAGTGGTTGCTGTGTGATGATACAAGTACAAACCACATACCAACCCCATTTTCACGACAAAATGGCTTCTTAACAAATATGCTAACTGCCAGAATGGCGCAAAAACTCCACAATTTCTTCCATTGGGTACGGTTTTGCCCCATCAATCTCCATCAGATTGGCCAGCGAAGCAGGAGGTTGGCCGTAGGCTAAGAAACTTTCCCAAATGTACGTCACGTACCATTCGGGCTCTTGCCCCCAGCGCGTATCGGCCGCTTTCCGAATCCGAAAGGTTTCTTCCGAAATAACTGTAAAAAAACAGCGGTCGTACATCGAATTTAATTCAACATCGGCAAACGCTAAAAACCCTTCAACCACCACAACGTCAAATTGAGTCTGCAAAAAAGCGACTGTTTTACGCAACAATTCAAAGTCAATCGAGGCAGGGATTTCCCAATCAATGTGATCGCGAACGAGTGGGATGTCTTCTATTCGGTTCACAAAATCGTCTTGGTGCAGCGTAATGGCCTTTTTGTTTTGCGAACGTTCGTGCCAAACCAGTGTTTCGGCGAGGGTAGTTTTTCCAGAACGGCTTCGGCCGCCGATACCAATAATCATTTTGTCTGTGGTAGGTTAAAGCACAAACTTAAAAGCAAAGTCCCTCAAAAACAACAAATCCCGACAATTGTCGGGACTGTTGCTTCGGTTTTCAATTGTTGATTTTTATCTTTTAAAGTGCTAACTCTTTTTCGGTTTCAATGGTCAACACTTCGGTATCTTTTAAGCGAACCGCCAATCCAAGCGTTTTTGGCACTTCGTAGTGGAAATAAAACTTCATTGTATGAATTTTGCTTTCGTAAAATGCCAATTCATCGCCTTCAGGTTGTTGGGTGAGGAGCGCATTTTTGGCCACAACTCCTTGTTTCAGCCACTGCCACGCCACGGCAATAATCCCAAACATTTCCATAAACAACGTTGCATCCATCAAGTAGCGCTCAATGTCGCCCTGCATGGCATACGGCATCAAGGCCATCGTTACTTCTTGCAAACGTCCCAATTCCGCTTTTAATTTTTGGGCATAAGGCTTCAATTCCTCGTGGGTTTCGGCTTCAGCAATGGTTTTTGCCACTTCGGCAAACAGCAATTGCGCAGGTTTCCCGCCCTTCATGGTCATTTTACGTCCCAACAAATCCTGCGACTGAATGCCCGTAGTACCTTCGTAAATAGGCGTAATACGAATATCACGGTAGTATTGCTCCAACGGAAAATCTTCCGTAAATCCGTAACCTCCAAGCACTTGCAAGCCATTGCTCACAGCTACCAAACCCATTTCGGTAGGGTACGTTTTCGCAATTGGCGTCAACAATTCGAGGATGAGGTGGTATTTTTCTTTCTCTTCGGGGTCTTCGCTGGCGCGGGCAATGTCAACACAACGCGCCGTTTCAAGCAACAACGACAGTGAACCTTCTACCACGGCTTTTTGTAAAAGCAACATCCGTTTTACATCGGGGTGCTGAATAATCGGAATTTGCGGACTATCCAATGCGCCTTTTTCGTTCAAACGGCGACTTTGTGGACGTTCTTTGGCGTATTGCACCGATGCACAATAAGCCGCCGACGCAATCGCCGCGCCCGTCATCCCGACACCAATGCGCGCTTCGTTCATCATCTGAAACATGTACGAAAGCCCTTTGTGTGGCTCTCCCACCAACCAACCACGGCAGTCGTCGCGGTCGCCCATGGTGAGGTGCATGGCAGGCACGCCTCGTTGTCCTAATTTATGATATACTCCCGTAGAAGTCACGTCGTTGTCAGCGCCATCTAGGCGGTATTTTGGCACCACAAAAAGCGAAATGCCTTTGGTACCTTTGGGAGCGCCTTCAATACGCGCCAACATCAAGTGAATGATGTTTTCACACTGGTCGTGGTCGCCCGCCGAGATAAAAACTTTTTGCCCTTTAACCAAATAGCTTCCATCGGTTTGCGGAGCAGCAGTAGAAGTAATGTCCGAAAGCGAGCTACCCGCCTGAGGCTCGGTCAACGCCATCGTTCCTTGCCATTTGCCCGAAAGCATGTTGGCTACGTAGGTTTGTTTTAATTCATCCGTACCAAACGAGTTAATCAACCCCGCTGCTCCTGAGGTCAAACCCGTGTACATCATGCCATTGTTGGCCGCCATGACAATAAAGCCCAAGCACGAACTCACCGTTTCAGGCAGTTGTTGACCACCATCTTCAAACGAAAAACTTGTTCCAATCAAACCCGCTTCGCCCATCGCTTTGAGGTAATCGCCCACTTTCGGATGAACGGTCACTTTGCCATTATGCAGTTCGGGGGGATTACGGTCAAGGTCGCGTAAGTAAGGATACATCAAATTATCCCCGATTTGGGTTACCGCATCAATCGTCATATCAATCGTTTCGCGGTCGTGAGCATTGAAATACGGGTATTTGTTAAGCGAGGCGGCGTCGAATACTTCGTGAAGTAAAAAGTTGAGATTACGACGGCTATAGTATTGTGCCATTGGAGGTTAAGTGTTTTGGGTATTATGCAAGCATACGGTTTGCAAATATAGGAGGAATTTCATTGAAACAAAAAAGGGAGATTATGAACGCACTGAGACACACTCTATTTACGTCTTCAATACGTATCGTAGAAGTACAGCCACCAGCAGCATCTCGTTTTTTATCGGGCTGGTAGGATAAATAGGAGGTGCCGTTGAGTAGATAAGTAGGTAGGGTTTAGTTTACCAGATAAAATAACTAATCGTAACCCGAAAAAATGAAATCAATTCTTATTTATCCTCTCCTTTTATTTTCCGCTCTACAGGCATCAGCACAGGCAAAGCGAGAAGTTTTTTTTGCAGATGTGACCGTCTATGTAGAAGGAGGCAAGTATTACCTTACTGGGTCAAAAAGTGGAAACGATGGGCCGCAAGGATTTGCGTTTTTAGAATCAAAAGACCTGAAAACATGGACACTCCCTGCGAAGTCAAAAGATTCGCTGGGAATGATTCTGACCAAAGGCGACCACACCTTCGGCACCAAGGGCTTCTGGGCACCCCAACTATTCAAAGATAAGGGCACTTATTATATGACCTATACGGCCGATGAACAAACCGTTTTGGCAGAATCAAAATCGTTATTGGGTCCCTACAGACAAAATGAAATCGGGCCTATTGATGGCACTGAGAAAAATATTGATTCCTATATTTTCAAGGATTCTGATGGCAAATATTATCTCTATTGTGTCCGTTTTGACAAAGGAAACTACTTGTATGCCGCCGAGTTTAACCTGAAAACCAGAAAGATAAAACCCGAAACCATGAAAAGATGTTTTGACCAAACCGAGCCTTGGGAGGCAACGCCTAATTTTAAATCAGGCCCCATTATGGAAGGCCCTACGGTTATAAAATTGAAAAATAAATATTACCTGTTTTATTCGGCCAACCATTTCCAGAATATCGATTATGCCATTGGCTATGCCGTGGCCGATTCGCCCTACGGCCCTTGGGTAAAATACAAAAACAACCCTATTATTCATCGTTCCATTGTTGGCGAAAACGGCTCAGGACATGGAGACCTGTTTGAAGGACTTGACAAACAACTGTATTATGTTTACCACATTCACAACTCTTCAGAAAAAGTTGGCCCGCGCAGGACACGCATTGTACCAGTCGAAAAACAATGGGATGAAAAAGCCAATGTTTACACGTTTAGCGTAAAAGGAAAGGAGGTCATTGTACCCGTAATTATTCCAACAAAGCGAGTCAGAAACTAACCCCCATCAAAAAAGCCCAATGAACTCATTGGGCTTTTTTGATGGTAAGAAATAATAGTTACGCCAACGTATTCAAATCAAAAGGCAATCGACGAATGCGTTTTCCTGTGGCGGCAAAAACGGCATTGGCCAATGCAGGGGCAATCGGTGGGAGACCTGGTTCGCCTACGCCTCCTGGCTCTGCACCACTTTCCACAATATGAATTTCCACTTTAGGCATTTCGTTCATCCGCATCACTTGGTACTGGTGGAAGTTGGTATGGTCTGATTGGCCATTGGTAAAGGTGATACCTTTTTTCACCGCAGCCGTAATCCCCATCACAATATTTCCTTCAGTTTGGGCTTTTACGTTATCGGGATTTACGTAATGACCGCAGTCAATCACCGACACTACTTTTTCGATTTTTACGCCCGTACCTTGTTTTGCTACTGTCACGCAACAGGCACTGATACTTCCAAACGATTTAAAAATCGCAATACCTTTTCCCTGTCCCGCAGGCAGTTTTTCACCCCAATTGGCTTTTTCGGCCAACGTTTCGAGTACTTTTTTGAAACGGGCATCGCTCATCAGTTCCAAACGAGCTTTCAACGGGTCTTTGTTGGCCGCGTGTGCCAACTCATCGAAAAACCCTTCTTGACTAAAACCAAAGTTGGACGCATACACCGAACGCCACCAAACGATAGGGATTTCGGTAGGAACGTGGGTATAAGAAATTTTAAACGCAGGAATATTATATTTCTGTTCTTTTTGACTCAACTCGCCACATACCCAGTCGTCGGGTTTGTTGCTAGGCGCTTTAAATACCTGAAACTGAATCGACTCACCAATCGGGTGGTGGTGGTAAGCCACGATATTTCCTTTGGCATCTACCCCTCCTTGCATCCGCGCCATCATGCCTGGGCGGTAAGGCCCTTGTGTGATGTCATCTTCCCGCGTCCAAACCAATTTTACGGGCTTTTTCACGTCTTTTGAAAGAAAACAAGCCTCCAATAAGAAATCGTGGTAGGCTTTACGTCCAAATGCTCCACCCAACAACGCTACGTTGATTTTGATTTGTTCGGGTTTTATTTTCAAGTACCCTGCCAAATCGCGCAATGCCCAGTCAGGCCCTTGAATCGGTGCCCAAACTTCGGCCGTACCGTCGTCTTTGATGTGCGCAATGGCATTTTCGGGCTCCATAGGTGCGTGCGCTAAAAACGGTGTTTCATACACAGCCTCTAATTTTTTGGCAGCCGCTCCAAACGTCGCGGCAAAATCGCCTTCTTCTTCCGCTTTTAGCCCTTCTTTGGTCGCGGCTTCGGCGCATTTTTTAAAGTAAGCGGCCGTTGTCAACGTTTGCCCCAACGTACCGTTATCCCACTGCACTTTTACCGCTTTTTTGGCCGAAAGCGCCGCCCAATAATTATCGGCAATAATCGCAACGGCTTCCGACGTACGGTGCGGCATCGGACGCTCGCATTTTAACACTTTTTGTACTCCTTTGATTTTCAACGCTTCCGAGTCGTCGATGGATACTACTTTTCCGTGAATCATCGGGCTGTGTAGCATCACGGCATACACCATGCCTGGCACTTCTACGTCGATACCATACACGGCTTTTCCCGTTACGCGGGCAGGCACGTCCAAACGAGGTGCGTATTTTCCAATGATTTTAAAATCTTTGGCGTCTTTCAATTTAGGATTTTTCGGAATTTCGAGCTTTGAGGCATCGTCTGCTACTTCCCCGTAGGTCAACGATTTTCCGCTTGGACGGTGAATCACCTTTGCTTTTTCGGCATAACATTCACTTTCAGGAACGCTCCAGCGCTGGGCAGCGGCTTTGATAAGCATTTCTTTGGCTGCCGCTCCTGCTTGCCGAATCGGCGTCCATAAAGCGCGCACGCTACTGCTTCCACCCGAGGTTTGATTCCCGTATTTTCCTTTTCCGTCCGACTGCGCAATGGTTACTTGGTCGAGGCTTACTTCCAGCTCTTCAGCCAACAACGACGGAACCGCTTGGGTAGAGCCTTGCCCCATGTCAGGGCGCGGGTTAATGAGGGTGATTTGTCCCGAAGGCTGAATCACAATAAAGGGGTTGATTTCGAGGGCCAACGACAGTGGGTCGGTAGTCATGTTCACGACGGCATTGCCTTTCGCAAAACTCGATACCCCCAGCACAAAACTCGCCGACGAAAGTCCGAGGGTTTTTAGGAATGTTCTTCTATTACTCATGTCTTTTTTTGCGTTTTGAGAATGGATTACTTACCTCCCGACATTTCGCCTTTGGGTGATTTAGACTTTGCCGCCGTATGAATCGCTTTACGAATGCGGTCGTAGGTACCACACCGACAAATGTGGCCTTGCATGGCACTGGTAATGTCGGCATCAGTTGGGGTAGGTTTGTCTTTCAACAACGCCGCGGCCGCCATAATTTGTCCCGATTGGCAATAGCCACACTGCGGTACTTGTTCGTCAATCCAAGCTTTTTGAACAGGATGAAGGTTTTCTTCGGTACCAATTCCCTCGATGGTCGTAATTTTACTTCCTACCACTGACTGAACTGGCAATACACACGAGCGAGTGGGGTGACCGTTCATGTGAACAGTGCAGGCGCCACACTGTGCCATTCCGCACCCAAATTTTGTTCCTTTCAATCCAACAACATCGCGAATGGCCCACAAAAGTGGCATTTTAGGGTCGATATCAAGGTCATGTTTTTTTCCATTGATATCTAAAGTGATAGCTGCCATAGAAGATAAAATAGCTTTGTTTTTTAAGTAAAGTTTAGGATAAAAACGGTCAAAACCAAGCGCCATGACCGAAGATACATTTTTGCAGCCTCATCCTACACAAACGATGGATGAATCGACAAAATTTGAGAAGCCAATTTTCTTACAATGAAGTAAACAAATGAGCTACTGAATCATCGGTAAAACGGGCTTTTTGGGCAATACCGCGCTTTAAAAGTCGAACATAGTCTGACTTCGGAATCTCAATCGCCCCAAATCTACGTACATTGTCATTGATGAATTGGGTGTCGAGCAATTCATACTTTTGCCGACGAAGGGTTTCAATCAGGTAATGAAACGCGACTTTAGAAGCATTACTAACCGTATGAAACATGGATTCGCCAAAGAAAACTGCCCCAATAGCCACCCCATACAAGCCGCCAACGAGTTGGTTGTCAACGTAGGTTTCAACGCTGTGGGCAAAACCAAGTCGGTGCAGTTCGGTGTAGGCATCAATGATTTCTTCCGAAATCCAGGTGTTTTCTTCATCGGGACGCGGCGCGGCGCATCCCCGCATGACGCCCTCAAAATCGGCATTGATGCGTATTTCAAACGTGCCTTTGTTGAGAACAGGACGCAATGACTTGGCAGGTTTGTACGTATCCAACGGAATAACAGCCCGAGGGTCGGGAGAATACCAATACAATGTACCGTCGGAATCTGCCATCGGAAATATACCATTCATATATCCGTAAATAAGATCGTCGGCAGAAAGTAAAGACATAGAATTATTGAAGGTGGTTACAAACAAAAATAGTATCCAACACGTTGAAAAACAAAAAAACCATGAAGTGGATTTATAGTATATTGTTGCTGATTTCAGCTTGTTCTGCTCAAAACTCGTCCTCTATGACACCCGAAACCCCTATTAATCAGGGCGAATACCGCTACCTTTCCCTTGGAGATTCATATACAATTGGAGAGCGCGTTGCCGAAAATGAACGATGGAGTGTTCAACTGAGCGAAATGCTCCGCCAAGAGGGGGTAAAAATTGGTACACCCGAAATCATTGCCCGTACGGGATGGACAACGGCCGAATTGGCAGAAGGCATTAAAAATAAGAACCCCAAAGGACCGTACAATTTGGTGTCGTTGCTGATTGGGGTCAACAACCAATACCGTGGCCAAAGTTTGGAACGCTACCGAACGGAGTTGCAAGATTTGCTTCAACAAGCGATTGGGTTTGCGGGGGGAAATATCCAGCGTGTTTTTATGCTTTCGACACCCGACTGGGGCGTGACGCCCTTTGCCCGTGGCTCAGACACAAAAAAAATCGCGTCAGAGATTGACGCGTTTAATGAAGTGGCCCAACAAGAATGTGAAAAACTAGGAATTGCCTTTATTGACATTACAACCCTTTCAAGAACTGCCCAAAACGATGCGTCCATGATTACCTACGATCAATTGCATTTTTCGGAAAAAATGTACCGTCAGTGGGCTGAGAAAGCACTACCAACGGTACGTAGATTGCTCAAATAAGTTTATTTATTCAAAATGGCGGGTCTCCATTTTTTGCCGAGCCAAGTCATCGCGGAGTGTTTTCGCCATTTTTACAAACATGTCGCCATCGCTGGTATCAAACCCGTTTTGAATCAAGCCAAGGGCTTCTTTTTCGCTATCGTCTGGGCGGTCGAGTAGGTAGTACAATTTTGCCAAGTTGTAATAAGCCGAATAGCGCATTTTTTGTTCGCGCTTGTCGCTACCCTTGTATTTTCTCTTTAATTCTTCAAAATAAGACATCACTGGCCCCAAGTTTTTTTCCAACACCTTAATGTTGCGAAACGCCGACATTTCGGTCATCAGTTGTTTTACGGCTTTGATGGCTTCTTGCTGAATAGGGTACTCTGGGTGGCTTTTTGAATCCAAAATCCACAAATGATCGCGGCCTTTCGATTCGTCAAACCCGTATAAATCCGTCAATTGTTGATTGATGGTTGAAATGGTTCGGTTCACCCATTCTCTCGTAATTTCCTCCCGAATCAAGACTTGGTTATCGCGGTAATAATCACGAACATCCATTGAGTTCTTAAATTCACTCGTTTTGTACATTTGGCTATACGAACCCGTTGAACCAGACATCACTTTGAAAGATTCATTAGAAACATTGGCTTGCTGTAAAAAACGGTTTTTTTCCATCTCTTTGGCCTGTGCCTCTGCTTGTTTTTGGGTAGGCGTACGTGGCCCCATAATGGCATAATTTCCATCTGAGCTGTATTTTACTTCCGCCCAATAAAATACTTTTCGTTCCGTCACTCGCCCGTCTTTGTCTTTTTTCTCTTCTACCCGCTCTTTGATTTCATAACCCAAGATTTTGAAGCTATTAAACTGTACTTCCACGCCTACCGTGGGGTTCTGGCTTACTTTATCAAACCCACCGACGCGAATTCGGTCGTAGATTTGGTTGACATCCGTTACAATTCCGAGACTTTTGGATGTTTCCACTCGCACTCCAAAAGTACGCTTCGCAGGGTCGATGTATTCTTTGGGAAGTTTAAGGTAACTATAATCAAAAGAAAAGCGGTCTAAATCCACTTTTTGAGCAAAAGAGCTTATACTTAAAAATACGACACAGGCCCCAAATAAGATATGTTTCATAAGTAGTTTAGATAATGTTAGAGACGCAATTTATTAAAAATGGGAATGTAAAGCATAAAAAAAGGTTCTGTACGATTTGTCGGAAATTACCCTTCATTTCATACAGAACCCCTTACATTATGCAATAAAGTAGGGCAATTTGAACTTCTCACGTATTTTAAGACGAGAAGCAAAAAACAAAGTCACCGATTTCTAATTGAAAAAAAAGTTGATACCTAGCGAAAATTGGAGCGTGCGCACATCGGGTCGGTCTTGGATACCGCGACTGTTCACTTGGAAAGAGTTAAATTTCCCAAAAGTGCCCGTGGCGTTGGCGTGTAAGGCCAAATTGGGAGATAAAAAATAGTTTACCCCTGCCCCCAATGCCAAGGAAGGGCCTTTAAGACGGTATTCGACCAAATCTCCATTGAACAAAACAGGATTGATGAGCAAATTTACTCCTGCCACTCCTCCTTCTACGTAGGGTCGCAACCGCTGGAGCGTACCGCCAAAATGCACCCTAATGCCAGCCCCTAATGACGAAATGCGGTAGGTATCCCAGTCGTTTTTAATGGCAAATGTTTTGGCATTGTACTGCGCAAATACCTCAAAACGCTGATTCAGCCCATAGCCCAAACGCAGCCCACCTCCCACTCCTATGGGTTCTAATTCATCAAGATTTAAAAAATAACTCGACGACCAATTTCCCACTCCCGCATGAACGCCAATGTTGAATCCTTCGGTGTTAGATTGAATATCTTGTGCTTTGACGCTTGTGACATAGCCTAAAAAGCCCATCACCATTACAAGTAATTTTTTCCGTATCATGAGTAAATGTTGTTTAAAGTTGGAGTGTAAGTGTGCTACGAGACACGCGAAGATTGTTGACGCGGCGCCCTCGTTGAAATACGACTTGATCGCTTGATTTATCGCTGTATTCAGGAAATTTGACGGGCAACCACTGCCCATTGACGGCTTCGACTGCTTCAAAACGAAGCGATAAGAGGGCCTTTTGGGAATTGCTCGACGAGCGCGCATCCTGCACGATTGCCCG
Organism: Runella sp. R5_40; assembly: GCF_057652295.1. Lineage (NCBI taxonomy): Bacteria > Pseudomonadati > Bacteroidota > Cytophagia > Cytophagales > Spirosomataceae > Runella > Runella sp. R5_40. The sequence continues at coordinate 976,196 of NZ_JBYFCH010000001.1, forward strand.
CACCCGTGCCCCCGTTTGCACCACCGTGACGCCATCAATCGAAATCTCCGAAACCGTTTGCAACCAAACCGTTTGTCCTTCCGAAGCTTCGGAAGTCACCGTTTGCACAAACGCTACCGAAAATGGCTCGTTTCTCACCTCCACCATTACGTTTCGTTTGGCAGGTTCTTTTTTCACAATGGGTTCTTCTTTTTGAACGGGCTTAGGCTCTTCTTTGGGCGAAACGGCAACGGGCGCCTCTTCCCGAGGTTTTTCTTGGACAGGCGTTTTGGGGGACTCTTTTTTACGAACAGGCTTCTGCATTTTGGGCTCGGTAGGTTCAGGTTCAATTTGCTTTGGCGCAGGCGGCAAGGAAACTACGGGCGACGTCGTGGACGGTGTTGTTATCAGTTGGCGGTTTTCAACAGCTACGTTTGGCGAATCAGGCTTTATTTCTTTGACCGTAGGCGAAATGGTTGGATGTAATTTAGAATGTGTGGTCGTGTCTTGGGCTACTTGTGACGTTGGCGTAGGGTCGGTATTGACAAACCAAAAACCAATGATTCCAAGCGCTATCACAATCGCCCCTAATAAAATCAACCCTTCCAAACTCAGCAGCTGAGATTGTAGTTTTGAGGTTTTTTTGGGAAGGGTATCGGAGGTAGAGGACGCCAACCGCGTCGGCCCTACCTGTGGTTTATTCGGTTGGGCATTGGCCAATTTCGTCGCAGGCAGGGTTTTCCCTGATTTCCCCTCCGCCGTTTGCCACACAATCGGCCCCGCCGCTACCACCGACAACAGCGCATATTTCAGTTCCGATGCCTTTTCAAAGCGTTTTTCGGGCTTTTTTTGAAGTAATTTATCCAAAATTTCCTCAACCGACCTTGGCAAATCCGCGATGCGATTTCGGATGGGAATCGGCTTTTTGGTCAAAATTTGGGTAATGAGCGTGGACTCCGTCGTTGGCTCAAAGGGCATTTTTCCCGATAACATTTCGTACATCAACACCCCCATGGCGTACAAATCTGACTGCACCGAAGGCTCGGCTCCGTTGAGCAACTCGGGCGCCATGTATTCGAGGGTGCCAACTACCCTATCAGCCCGCGTCAATCGTTGGCTGCCCATCAATCGAGCAATGCCAAAATCCATCAATTTTACCACGCCTTCGTGGGTCAACATCAGGTTGGCAGGTTTGATATCACGGTGTAAAATGCCTTTGTTGTGCGCGTGTTGCAAGCCATCCAACGCTTGCGCGATAATCCGAAACGTCGTTTCTAACGACAACTTCCCGTGTTTGGTCAACAACCGCTCAATTGTAAAACCATCCACTAACTCCATCACCATGAGGTTATCGGTGCGGTCGTGCAACAAATTATAAAGCGTGGCAACGTTGGGGTGGTTGAGCTGCGCCGACAATACGGCCTCGTTCCGAAAACGCTCCATAAACGTCGAATCTTTCAACAGATGCGGATGCAGCATTTTAATGGCTACGGGGCGACGAAGGAGCGTATCCGTTCCTCGATACACCGTCCCCATCCCTCCTTCTCCGAGAAGTTCTTCGACGTGGTAGTTCTGAATCGTGCGCCCAATCATAGTTGTCCTTCTTTACGTAAACGTTTATCCATTGATTTCTTCGGTGGGTCGAACCGACTGAAACGATTCGTTACTCATGCGCTCAACCAGCAATACCGTGATATTATCGTGACCGCCTCGCTGTTTTGCTAATTCGACCAATTGATGTGCGGCCTCGTTGAGCAGGGGAATCATGAGTAATTGCGCAATTTCATCGTTGTTGAGGTAGTCATACAGTCCGTCGGTGCAAAGCAGCAAGCGGTCATCATTTTCAAATACTTGGGGCAACGCTTGCACGTCAATCTCTACCTTGTTGTGCGTACCCATCGCTCTCGTGAGTACATTACGTTCGGGATGTTTTTCGGCTTCAGCCGTCGTAATAATACCCTGTTGAACCAGCGACTGAACGTAGGTATGGTCGCTGGAAAGCGGTAACAGTTGTCCATTTTTTAAGATATACGCCCGACTGTCGCCCACGTGGGCCAAAAACAGTTGGTCTTCACATACCGCAATCGTCGTGCAAGTCGTGCCCATGCCTCGGTAGCGCGTATTTTTGCTTGCTGTTTGCCAAATAGCCCGATTGGCTTTGGTCAACGCAAAAAACAGGCTTTCTTCGGGCGATTCTTCGCGTTGGTAATAGGTTTTCGCGACCGTTTCTACCGCTAATTGGGAGGCTATTTCGCCCGCAGCGTGGCCACCCATTCCATCGGCAACAATGGCCAAAAAGCCCTTAGTAGTTCGAATCAAGGCCGTGGCAGGGCGAACAAACCGCGCCGCATCTTCGTTGTTGACCCGCACACACCCGACATCCGACACCACCACTGCGCGCAAATCCACCGAATTTGAGGAAGAGGCTTCCGCTGTTTTGCCCGATAACCATTTTTTCCAAAACATAGCTTTATAGGGAGTTATCTGTTTTTAAACCAACGTTTTACGGGTAGCTTTTCCACAAATTCGGTCAAATTATCCACCCAGTCGGCCAACCCAAATCCATTGTCTGACTGTGGGCTTTCTAACTCCTGAATCAAGGCCGCCGCGCTGATGCGACTGGTTGGGTTGACTCGCAACAGTTTACCAATCAAGCGTTTGCTCCGTTTCGAAATTTGTGGCGCCAACAAATCGGGCTCGGTATAATCTCCTTTTTCAATCTTTACCCGAATCTCGGTTTCAGTACGTCCGTTGAAGGGCAAATAACCTGTCAGCATTTCGTATAACAAAACCCCCAGCGCCCAGCAATCTGACTGCATACTTACCTTTCCTTGAAACTGCTCAGGAGCCATGTAATGTGCCGTTCCGACGATGTAGCCTTCTTGCGTCAACTTAGGTGTATAGGCCGATTTAGCGATTCCAAAATCAAGAAGTTTGGCAAAACTGTCTTTGTTGACCTTCACATTGCCTGGTTTCAAATCGCGGTGAATAATTCCTTTTTGGTGTAAATGAGCCACTGCGGTAGCCACCTGCGCCAACACTTTCCACACAAACGACTCAGGAAGTCGTCCTTGACGCTTGATGAGTTTTTCGAGCGTGATTCCCTCCACGTATTCCATAATGATGCAGGGAGTGCCGTCTTCGATGACGTATTCGTACAGAGCGGCAATGTGGGGGTGCTGTACCGAGGCTTGGATGTAGGCTTCGTTCCGAAAACGAGCCGCTTGGTCGGCACGGTACAGCACCTTGACGGCGGCCGTTCGGCGAGTAGTCTGATGCTGGGCCATGTAAACCTCCCCCATCCCTCCTGCTCCCAACCACTGCGTAAGTTGGTAGCCTCGAATTGTTCGATGTATTAATGGCTCTTGCATCACCAATTAGTTGATTACTTTGGTATTTCCCATCAATTCTAGTCCGTAACGAATCGGTACGGCAAAGGTGATTCTTGTCGCATCGGCGCGGCTGGTACTGGCCGTAAAAATGCCAATCACATTTCCGTCTTTATCAAACACAGGCCCACCGCTATTTCCTGCCCCCGTCGCATTCACGGTCAGCTGATAATAATCCCCAAAGGTGCTGTAATAACCTACCACGCCACTTTCTTTGGAAGTATTGCTTGTTCCTCGAATGACTTTACCAACGCTTCCGTCTGTGACCGTTGGGTCGGGAACTATCACCACTTGTGTAGTACGATTCGCAAAATCATTGCCTGCGGTTGCGACCACTACGCTGGGAGAAATGCCTGGATAGCCCATGGTGACCACTTTTTGGCCTGGAGCAATCGTCGCATCTGCATCTTTCATCGTCACGGATTGCATTTCGCTAGGCAAATCAATTTTAATCATTGCCACATCGTGTTTATTGGATACCCGAACCACTTTAGCAGGTGTACGCTGGTCGTTTTTGGCAAACGTTACATCTATATACGTATTCGTTCCATCAATGATTTTTCCTGAAACGGGCTTTCGACCAAACAGTTTTGTCTCGGCAGGTATCCAGCGGATGTTTTGTCCCATTTCTTGCGTGATAATTCCCGCTATTTGCATCTCTCCTCCTTGGAAACGGTACAACACCCCAGGGAAAGCGTCTTGAGGAAAACTGTAATACGAATGCCAGCTTGCTGCGACGTGGCGGTTGGTGAGAATATAACCTTCTTTTGACACCACAAATCCCGACCCGCTTCCTTGCAGCGCAATCGGCTGACCATTAGGCGTATTTTTCTTTAAATCAAGCAAAGGTTCGATTTGGCCATCGACTTCTACATAGACTGGAATGGGTCGGTCGATGCCCTTGTAGGTTTCGTAGCGGTGGTAAATATCGTCGCCCGATGGTGCGTGAACAAGTTTTGAACTAAACTCAATAAGTACCACTTTATCAATATTGGCTTTGGCAATGGCTTCGGGGTCAAATGATTCTTTGACAACATTCGTAACGTTGGTAACCAAGGTCGTATCATTTTTGACGACGTTAGTAACTTGCGGGGCTATCTTGTCCTTAAAAGCAAAAAATGCTGCCCCTGCGACGATGATAAGCCCAGCGACCGAAGCCACCAACGTGCGCTGCGATTTTTGGCGTTCGTGCGTGATGACGCGCTCAAACGTTTGCTTCCCGATTCCTGATTTTTCGGGAGAAGCCGCTGCTACTTCGGCGGGAACAAACTCGCTGGTGGGCTTCACCACTTCGACAAAACGCGTAGCGGGCATCAATTCAGCGGGGCGAGGATCCACATCAAATAAAAACACGGGGCCATTGCTTCCCAGTTGCACCTCATCTCCTGGCTGAATCGGCGTGCTGCCTTTCACGCGTGCCTTGTTGACAAAAATCCCGTTTCGGCTGTTGTTGTCAATCAAGGTAAATGCCAACGGGCCGTCTTTGACAATTTTTCCGTGTTCACGGCTCACCACGGTGTCAATTTCGGGGTCAAACTGCACGTCGCTATCGCCCGAGCGGCCTAATGTGAGTTCGTTGTGTCGGCTAAAATCAAATTCTTCAATTTGGTTAGCTTTGGCACCTACAAGGTGACGAATGACAAAGTTTTTAATAGAAGGGTTCATTGCTGTACTATTTTTAACTGTTTGAATGTTAGTTTCTGTTTTTGGGCGCGAAAGCTTTTTGTTTGTTTCTTTCTTGCTTTTGAGTGATACAAAGTTCCCCCAAAAGCCGACGCCAGTAAATCCAGAAACACCTACATTCTTTTTTAGGAAAACCTGTATTTTGACGTATAGGAAAACCTATATGCCTTCGGTCTGCTAGCCCCCCGAGTCAGACGATAGTCAGACTCACCTCCTGCCAAAGCCGTTGTATTCGTTGCTCACAACAAGCTCGGTCTGACTATCGTCTGACCGAAAGCCTGAGTCAGACGATAGTCAGATTCACCTTCTGCCAAAGCTGTTGTATTCGTTGCTCACAATAAAGCTCGGTCTGCCTATCGTCTGACCGAAAGCCTGAGTCAGACGATAGGCAGATTCACCTTCTGCCAAAGCTGTTGTATTCGTTGCTCACAATAAAGCTCGGTCTGACTATCGTCTGACCGAAGCCTGAGTCAGACGATAGTCAGACTCACCTCCTGCCAAAGCTGTTGTATTCGTTGCTCACAATAAAGCTCGGTCTGACTGTCGTCTGACCTATTGGGGCAAAACCGTAGCCGCCAAGCGGCCAATGTTGAGCGTACGGGCGTTGGAGTCTATAATGTCGCGGTAGAGCCCGCCTTCGGCATACAGGCTTTCGTGGTTGCCACAGCCGATGATTTCGCCTTCTTGCATGACATAAATCTGGTCGGCATCCATGATTTGGCTGATATTGTGCGAAATAATCAGCACCGTTCGGTCTTTTTTTATGGCATCAATGCTATCCTTGATTTGCTCGGCTGTAATCGCATCCAAACTAGCCGTAGGTTCATCGAGAAAAATAACAGGCGGGTTTTTGAGAAATAAGCGCGCAATGGCAATCCGCTGCTGCTGCCCTCCCGACAACGCTTTGGCTTCCGATTGATACCCTTTAGGAAGTTGTAAAATCTGATTGTGTAGCGATGCTTTTTTGGCAGCTTCTATAATTTCCTCCCCTGTCGCTTCCAGTTTTCCGTAGCGGATATTTTCCTCCACAGTTCCCGAAAAAATATGGTTTTTCTGCATAACCAAGCCCACGTTTTCCCGTACCCAATGTTGGTCATAATCACCCAACAAACGCCCATCAAGTAAGACTTGACCACGCGAAGCACTGTAAAAACCTGTCAGCACGTTCATGGCCGAACTCTTCCCCGCCCCCGACAGCCCTACCAAGGCCGTGGTTTTGCCTGCTTCAATGGTCAGCTGTACGTTTTTGAGCGCTTGTTTACCATTAGGATACACAAAATCAACCGCTTTCATCTCAAACGCACCTTGCATTTTTTGTTCTTGTACGCCCCCCTCTGCTACGAGGTAGGTATCGTTTTCAATCATGTCAAAAAAGCCTTCGGCGTAGGTAAGTGCTTCGCTGTATTCGTCATAGATACGGTGTAGATGCCGCACGGGAGCAGATACGTTGTTGAACAACATGATGTGTAACAAAATCGCCCCGACGGTCATTTGTTGGTTCAACACAAAATAAATTGTCACCACAAACACCATAATAATTCCCAACTGCTCAGCAATACTTTTGAGACCATCAAAAAGGTAATTGGTACGGTGGTGCTTTACTTCACTGTCCGATAAAAACTGCGTAAGGGTCTGCTGGCGACTGGCTTCGTAGCTTTCGCGCACAAATGACTTTACCACAAAGATGGATTCAATCAAGCTAAAAAGGGTATTGGCTTTCTCTTCCCGAAAGTGCTGAATGCTGTGTCGAATCGACTTTTGACGCCGCGATTGCTCACGGCTAATGAGGGCATACAAAGGCATGACAAGGGTAGCGCACACGCCCACCCAAATGTTTTTTTTGTACATCAATGCCAACGCCAGTGCGGCATTGGCAAACATGGGCACGATGTCCACAAAAATGTTTTTGACGGTTTTGGTCAGGCTTTCAATGCCTTTGTCGATGCGTTTTTCGAGTTTACCAATGGCATTTTGGGGCAACGCAAAAAACGACAAATGGTACGAAACCATCCGTCGAATGGTATAATTATGCAAATCTGCCGCTAATCGAAACCGTAAACGGTCGCTCAAAAACTTTTGCCCCAGTTGAATCAGCAAGCTCAAGATTTCTTTGCTCAACAAAATCAACACCAACCAACCCACCACCGTCCAGGCATCGAGCCCTTGGGTTTTGTCGCGGAGCATCAACTGCACCCGATTCACTGTATATTCCATCACGAGGGGTGTCACTTGCGCCAACAGCGCCCCAATGGAGGTCAACACCAACGCCCCTACGAGGCTTTGGCGGTATTTTTGGACAAACGGCCAAAGTTTTTTTATCAACGTACCTGTGGACATAGTGCTTAGATTTTACGCATAAACTCGCGGGTATTGAGGGCTGCGTCAGATTCATAATCGTAGAATAGTTCGACCATCGAAGACACAATGTGCGGGTCGTCGGTCAGGAAAGCCGTGAGTTTTGAGGGGCGCCCACTGGAATTGGAACCGCTGCCTAAGATACACACGCACAAGTTTTTCTGAATACCAGGTTTGTTGTCGTTGGGCGTGCTAATAAAGAGCTGTATGGGTAAGGTTTTGTTCACTTTTGTCACCCGAACGCCCAAGTCTTGCATTTCGCGCATGGCCTGAGCGTGGTCGTTGTACAATTGCCGAATCAAGGCCGATTGAGCATCGCCATTCTCCTGTCCATTGGTAGCAATCATAAACCGGTTGTGGTGCGGCACGGCTTCGTTTACCGCCAAAGGTGAGTTGCTCCCGCTTCGGTAGGTTTCTACCGATACGTGTTCGTTGAAGATTTTGCCCAAATACTTCAAAAACGCGTGACTTGCCCCTTCGTTTTGGTCGTTGAGGGTCACAAATTCCACGCGAGCGTCGCTGCCAATTTTTTGGAGATAAATGGCCGTTTCTTTGAGTTTATTTTCTACGTCCGAACAATCCCGCAGTAAGCTTTCGGCTTTGCGGGCATAGTCAAACTGCGTAGCGTGACGAAGTTCGTGGGGTTTCAGGTCGGCGTGTTTTGCCACCAAATCCATCCGAAATGGCGAAATTGCCTCGATACGTGCCGTATTTGATAACACAAGCAGGTTGTTTCCTTGGGCTTTGGACAATTCGACGACCTTGTCGATACCTTCCAACACATCTTTGGTTCCCTCCATCAATTGCACCTTTTCATTCACTTTTCCGCTTACTTCGACCATAATCGAATTGAGCGACTTAGTGGCCTGCACGAGCAAGCTCGTCTGGGTCTTGAGATGATCCATTTCTTGCTGGTTGGTACGCTCCTTTTGGCGGTTTAGTTTTTCGGTCGTGACTGTCAGGTACAAGCCAATAAAAATCCCGATAATTCCTCCCACCAAGCCCGCTATGTCCAGCTCACGAATGTATTTATCAATGCCTGGACTAAAATAGGGATGGCCGTCCGACCACTTCCCGCCTTGCAGTTGGTGCTCCGTCAAATAATGCGAAGTGTCAGTAAATACATAGTACCATTTGAACCCCAAGGAAATGAGCAAAATCACGAACGGAATCAGAAAAAACACCGTAAACAACACGGGGTGCTTTTTGGTGATGTCGAACAATACGCTAAAAAAGCCTTCGTCTTGCACTTCCACGTCTGTGTGTTTGGGGGTTGGTTCGGACAAATGCGTTGTAGTAGGATTCATGTGTAAAAAGGTTGACGATTGAACACAACAAAGGTCTTTCAAAATCTCCCCCTCGTAAATCCAGAAACACCTACATTTCGGGTATAGGAAAACCTGTATTTTTGGTATTTACGCTTGTGCTAGATGCTCTTTTATCGTTAATTTTCACCAAGTTCTCCAACTCGTTACACGCTCATGAAGAAATGGTTGTTTTGTATTTGGTGGTTTTCACTGGCAGCTCATGCCCAGAAAGCAGATTCGTTGGTAGGAGTTTTGAAAAAAGCCCCCCGTGACACCAACAAAGTGAACACTCTTTTTGAAGTAGGTAGGGCCTATTGGCGAGAAGGAAATGACTCTTTGGCGCGGCTTTACTGTGACCAATCCATTGCCTTGGCTCAGCAGCTCCATTATCCCCGAGGGGAGGCCAAAGCGCGTTTACAGTTGGTCCGAATCGAATTTGAATACCTCACCGACCTCAAAACCGCTTATGCGCATTTGGACATCGCGCTGAAAAATGCCCAATCCATCCCCGACAAATCACTAGAAGGCCAGGTTTATCTTCGTCGGGCGCAGCTGTACGAGTCGTTTTTTGAGAAACAATCGCAAGTCAATCCTTTATTAAACAAAGCATTACGTTTGTTTATCGAAGCCAACGACTTGGTTTGGCAAGGCACTGTGTATGCCGAAATGGCCACGCTACTTACCAACGAAGGGAAATACGCCGAAGCCGTTGATTTGATGCTAAAAGCCCGACGCCTCCAAGAAAAAGCCAATGACATCAACGCACTGCGCTCCACGATACCTAATTTGGGGACATTTTACGCTTCATTGGGTCGGTACAAAGACGCGCTCCAATGCTATAAAGACGCCGAAAAAATCGCCGACAAGCTCAACGATTTACGCCTTCGAGCGTACGTCATCGGGCAGCGCGCTGACATTCACGAAAAACAAAAACAATACCCCGAAGCGCTCAAGGCTTTCCAAGAAGCCGCCAAAATCCACGAAATGACCCGCTCTACCCAATGGCTCCCGCGTACATACGGACGCATAGGCGGGGTTTATTTTCAACTTAAAGACTACAAAAAGGCGCTTTATTATACAACCATTGCCGACAGTGTTTACAAAAGCGAAATTGACTCCAAAGAATCGTTGGAACACGTGTGTCAAATCAATTTTGGCAACATTTTTTTAGCCCAAAAACAGTATGATAAGGTCGTCAAGTACGCTACTGCGGGCATCGAATGGGCTTCGTCGTCTCAGCCTCCACTTCGGAGAGAATTGGCCGAATACCACCGTCAGTTGGCTGAGGCGTACACCCATTTGGGAAAACCTGCGTTGGCATTAGATCATTTTAAGCAATTTAAGTCGGAGTCGGACAGTCTCATCAACAACGAGGTATTGCAAAAAACCATGGTTTCGTCGATGACCTACGATTTTGAGAAAAAACAACAAGGCAACAAACTCCGCATCCAAACCCTCGAAAACGAAAAACTGACCCAAACCAGAAACATCCTCCTTGGACTTTCGGCCATTGGGCTGCTGGGATTGGCTTTTGTGCTCTGGTATAACCGCCGTTTGAAGCTTAAAAACCAAGAACTCAGCCGTAAAAATCGCGAAATTGAAGAAGCTTTGTTCAAAGGTCAAAAAATAGAACGCAAACGCGTCGCCTCCGAATTGCACGACAACCTAAACACCAAACTCGCCGCTCTCCGTTGGCATTTGGAAGCCATGCAAACCGACGAACTAAACGGCTTTAACCAAAAAATCCACGACAAGCTCCTCGAAATGGCCAATGACGTCTATGCCGATGTCAGGCTTATTTCCCACAATATGCTGCCCGCCGAGCTCGAAACCCATGGGTTGGCTTCTGCTCTTCAAAAACTGGTGGAAAAGTTGACGATTAATACCAAAACACAGTTTCATTTGGTCGTCACCAATCCTTTTCCTCGCCTCCCGTCGTCGGTTGAACACCAGTTGTACACTATCGTATTGGAACTGGTCAACAACGTTATTAAACACGCGCAAGCAACCGAAGTTTGGCTCAGCCTCAGCCACAACGAAAACCAACTTTCGCTGACCGTAAGTGACGACGGCATTGGGATGCCCCAAGAAATCCATTCCGATGGTATGGGAATGCAAAACCTAAAAAACCGCGTAGAAACCTTGCAGGGCGTATTACGTATCGAGAGCGAACCCCGCAAAGGCACAAAAGTATCCGTTACCATACAGCTTTAAGCCCGTATCGATCCCATGAAACTACGACTTGCCCTTCTATTTTTACTGCCCTTCCAGCTCTTTGCTCAAACTACCGACTCGCTTCTGCGGCTTGTTCGTTCGTTGCCTACAGGTGTTCATCGAGCAGAGGTGTTAATAAATTTGGGAAAAAACCTGTGGATTGAAGGCAACGACTCATTGGCGCGGCAGTACCTGAATGAAGCCATTAAGCTAGGACAAAAACATAATTTTGGAAAACACGAAGCAGAAGCAAGGTTACAATTGGTGCGTATCGAACGAGACAACCTCGCCGACGTCGCCACCGCCTATGCACACCTAGATGCGGTCGATTTGCTCGCCAAAAACCTTAACGACAAGTACTTGGAGGCGTTTTCCTACATTCGACGGGCACACCTGTATGAGCCCAATTTTGAAAAACAAAAAGAGATTCCTAACCTTCTTGCCAAAGCCCAGCGCATTGTATCAGAAATCCATAACGACGAACTTCAAAGCTATATCTATGAGCGAGAAGCACTTCAGCTAATGAATCAAGCCAAAAACGCCGAGGCGATTGAGCGGATGTTTCAGGCCAAACGCTTGCAAGAAAAATACCCAGATTTACGCATCCGTAGATCGTCGGTCGCGAATTTGGGCGTTTTTTTTCTTTCGGTAAACAAATACGACGAAGCCTTGCGGGCATTTGAAGAAGCCGCTGTGATTGCCAAACAGCTACATGACCCACGCGCCGAAGCGCATATAGCTAGTTATCAAGCGGAAATTTTGGAGAAAAAACACCGCTACGCCGAAGCGTTGGTGGCGAACCAAAAGGCTGTAGCCATTTTAGAAATGACCAAAAGCAGCGGCAAGCTCCCTCGCGCCTACGCCCGCTTGGGAGGCGTGTACATTGCTCTAAAGGACTACGACAAAGCCCTCAAATACAACCAAATGGCCGCCCAGTTGTACCATAAAACAATGGGAGGAGAAACCATGCAACATCTTTCTCAGATTAATTTGGGGAAAATTTACCTGATTCAGAAGAAGTACTCTTTAGTGATTGAAAAAGCAACGGTGGGCCTCACATGGGCACTTGAGAACGACCCACCACTCTTGGAAGAAGCCGCCGAGTACCACCGCCAATTGGCCGTTGCCTACGAAAAATTGGGACAACCTCTCAAAGCCCTCGAACATTTTAGAGCGTACAAGACTGAATCGGATAGTATTCTCAACAACGAAGCAATTCAAAAAATTACCGCTTCGTCGATGACCTACGATTTTGAGAAAAAACAACAAGGCAACAAACTCCGCATCCAAACCCTTGAAAACGAAAAACTGACCCAAACCAGAAACATCCTCCTTGGACTTTCGGCCATTGGGCTGCTGGGATTGGCTTTTGTACTGTGGTATAACCGCCGTTTGAAGCTTAAAAACCAAGAACTCAGCCGTAAAAATCGTGAAATTGAAGAAGCTTTGTTCAAAGGTCAAAAAATAGAACGCAAACGCGTCGCTTCCGAATTGCACGACAACCTAAACACCAAACTCGCCGCCCTCCGTTGGCATTTGGAAGCCATGCAAACCGACGAACTAAACGGTTTTAACCAAAAAATCCATAACAAGCTCCTCGAAATGGCCAATGACGTCTATGCCGATGTCAGGCTTATTTCCCACAATATGCTGCCCGCCGAGCTCGAAACCCATGGGTTACACGCAGCTTTGCAGAAGTTGATGTTGCAACTGAATGTTAATTCTAAAACGGTGTTTCATTTTGTGACCAGTGGCACAAATGAGCGTCAACCCTCTCCAATAGAGCATCAACTCTACAACATCGCCCTCGAACTTATCAACAATGTCCTCAAACACGCTCAGGCTTCTGAAGTCTGGGTAAGCCTGAGTCAGTCTGACCACCAACTTTCACTTACCGTGAGCGACAATGGCGTTGGTATCTCCGACGAAAGCAAGTCGGAAGGGATGGGAATGAACAACTTACGCAATCGGATGGAAGCGCTTTTGGGGGAACTAACCATCGAAAGCGCCTATACACAAGGCACTAAAGTCACCGTTGGAATACCGATATAGACAGAAATCGACCAACCATGAAGAAAATTGTACTGAATTTCTTTTTGTTGTATGCACTCTCAACGCCTTTGCTGGCGCAAAATCCGCTGCTGGATAGCCTCATTCAAAACATTGAAGGCTGGGGCAAAAAACCACCTTCGGTCGAGCGGGATACCAACCTTATTTTGAGCCTTAGCTTGCTTACCGAGCGCTCTATCAATCTCGGGGATGCCCGCAAAGTATTTTTTCTGGATTCACTGTCTCGCTTTACCCAAAAAGCCAACTGGCTCAAAGGATTGGGGTTGTACCAACGGGCTTTGGGTAAAAAAAACGACGTACAAGGCAATTATACCGATGCCTTTAACCACTACGAACAAGCGATTCAGCTGTTAAAAAAAGCAGGCGGTGATCCTTACGAGTTGGGATATGCTTACGTATTGGCAGGCTTTGTATTGAACAATAATAAACTGACCAACAAATGTTTAGAGTATCTTAACGAAGCTCTCCCTTACGCCAAAGCCACCAAAAACAAGAACAATTTATGCTGGATTTATGATTTTTTGGGAGACTACAATTACTATGACTCGTTTGGCGTCCGCAATTACAAAAAAGCACTATTTTACTACCAAGAAGTCGAAAAAAATATTCCGTTTACAACCAGCCCAACGCTCAAAGCTGATAACCCGCATTGTTTGGCCAATGTACATATGAAACTCGGGAATGAATCTCTCGCCAATCAGTACCGCGATAAAGCATTGACCATCGCGAAGCATTACAACAACCGAGTTGTGATTTTTGCTACTTATGCCGACCTAGCCGATATTTACCAACAACGAAAAGACTATCCTAAAGCCATTGAATACCGCCTTGCTAGTCTTGATTACGCGCGGCAATCGGGGTGGAAAGAGATGGAATCGCGGGCCGAAAATTACATTTACACTACTTATAAGCTTGCGGGTGACTATCAAAACGCGTTGAAATATTTTGAAGCCCACAAGGCGCATGAAGATAGTTTGGGGCGATTTTCGGTTCAAAAAGCCTACGACGAGCTACAGGCCAAATACAAAACGGAACAACAACAACTTCGCATTACCGAACTTGAAAACGAACACCTCACCCGCACGCGCAACATCCTCATTACCTCTTTGTTGTTGGGCGTCGGGCTGGTGCTCTACATCATTTGGAGCAACCAAAAGTTACGTTCTAAAAATGACGAATTACAACGCAAAAACAAAGAAATCGAAGAAGCCTTGTTTAGAGGACAAACCATTGAGAGAAAACGCGTAGCGTCAGAATTACACGACAATTTAAACACCAAAATCGCTGCACTTCGTTGGCGGCTCGAAGCCCTTGACACCTCTCGCTATCCTCAAGCAGATCAAAAAATTCACGAGAGTTTGGTGCAAATGCTGGAAGATGTCTATGCGGATATTCGCTTAATTTCGCACAATTTGCTCCCTCCTGAGCTAGAAACCCAAGGACTTGTAGTGGCGCTGCACACCCTCACCGAAAAGCTCAATCTCAACACCAAAACGCATTTTCGGCTGGTTTCGGCCGACATTAACGAACGCTTTGACCCCAAAATAGCCTACCAGTTGTACAGCATTGCGCTGGAATTAGTGAATAACGTGCTCAAACACGCCCACGCCCAAAATGTCTGGATGAGTGTTTCAAAAAACGAGCGGCATATCATCCTGACCGTCAGCGACGACGGTGTGGGATTTCAAACAGAACACCAAACCGATGGGGTGGGATTGCGCAACATCAGCGCCCGCGTTGAGGCATTGGAAGGGCATTGGGAAGTCGAAACAAAACCCCATGTAGGCACAAAAGTAACGATTGAAATTCCTGTCTAAAATTTGAATATGTTATAGAATTATATAACTTTAAACCATGGATTCTAAACTTAGAGAAATCATCGCTTATAAGCACTATTTCCCTGAGTTCTTTCAGTCGTTACCCAAAGAGGTTCAGGAAAAATTTGTTTATCTTTTTAGGTTAATACAAACAGTACAGAGAATACCTGAAAAGTTTTTGAAGCATCTTGAGGGGACAAAAGGACTTTACGAAATACGTGTCATGGTAGGAAGTAATATTTACCGTGCCTTCTGCTGTTTTGACAAAGGCAATCTAGTGATTCTTTTCAACGCTTTTCACAAGAAATCACAAAAAACACCTCCAAAAGAGATTGAACTTGCGGAGAAACTAATGAACGAATATTTTGACCAAAAGAAAAACCAGTAAACGCTCATGTTAACTAATGTAGAATCGCTTATCAATGACTCATTTGGGTCCAAAGGCACACCAGAAAGGGATTCGTTGGAAGAACGCGCTGAGTTGTTCGTAATTACAGAAATGATTAAAGAAGCCCGTAGAGAAGCGCACCTAACACAAGCCCAGTTAGCCGAACGAATTGGCGCAAAAAAAGGCTATATATCTCGCATCGAAAACGGCAAGACAGATATTCAATTACGAACGCTCAAGCGAATAGTTGAAAAAGGGCTTGGGAAAAAGCTAAAATTAGTATTTGAATAACTCATTCTAAACCAATTTATGCTTCACGGCGTACTTGATAATCCCGATGGCATTTTTTACGCCTAATTTACGTAGAATATTATGACGGTGCGTTTCGACCGTTCCGACACTGATAAAAAGGCGTTCGGCGATTTCGGACGTCGAAAGTTCTTGAGCTATCAGTCGAATAATCTCTAATTCACGCGATGTAACGGCAATGGGCTGTCCTGGCGGTTCGTCAGCAGGGGCCGCTGTCAGCGCCGACGGGCTTAGAAGCTCTTTCATCACCGCTTCGCTAAAGTACTTTTCACCGCTTGCCACTGTTGTAAGGGCACGTTCTAACTCGGCGCGATTGGCTTTTTTCATGACATAACCCGCAATTCCCGCCTGAAATGCCTTCCGAATCGTATCGGCATCTTCCGAAACCGTTAGCATCAAAATTTTAAGTTGGGGAAATTTACTCCGAAGTTGCAGCGTTAAGTCCACCCCCGTCAGATACGGCATACTTAAATCCGTCACCAACACATCGGCTTCGTGGGTTTCCAAAAAAGCGAGTACTTTTCGGCTATCGTTAAGTGTACCTACCACTTCCATGTTTGGAATGACAGAAATAAGCAACGAAAGGCTATCGAGCACGATTTGATGATCGTCGGTAATAACAACACGAATTGGCATTTTTAGGGGAGATTAGGGCTATTCAAAAGTAAAAGAAGATTTTTGAAAAATCAAAACCTGATTTCAAATCCCTTCATTCTTTGTCCTGACGCTTTAAAACCCTAATTTTGTAGCCCTTTCGTGGTTATAGTTTATAACATTCACAATTTACCAATTACAAAAAGTGGGTCCGATACAGATTAAACAGATTCTTTCCGAGGCCAGTGTAGGCAGCGAAGTGGTAGTCAAAGGTTGGGTACGCACCAAGCGGGAAAGTAAAAACGCCATTTTTATCGCTATCAACGATGGTTCGACCATCCATAATATACAGGCAGTAGCAGAACCTGGTCAAATCGCCGAAGATACCCTCAAACTTATCACCACAGGCTCTTGCCTCAAAGTGACGGGCGAGCTCGTGGCGTCGCAAGGTTCGGGACAAGCCGTTGAGGTAAAACTCACGGATGTACACGTGTACGGCACCGCAGACCCTGACGAATACCCGCTTCAGCCTAAGAAGCACTCGTTGGAGTTTTTGCGCGAAATCGCTCACTTGCGCCCGCGTACCAATACCTTTAGCGCTATTTTGCGTCTTCGCCACGCGTTGGCATTTGCCGTTCATAAATACTACAACGACAACGGTTTCTTTTACCTCCATACGCCTATTATTACGGCATCCGACGCCGAAGGGGCAGGTGAAATGTTTCGCGTAACAACCTTAGATTTAGACAAGCTTCCTCGGACAGAAGAAGGAAAAATCGACTTCAAAGAAGATTTCTTTGGGCGCGAAACCAACCTCACCGTATCGGGGCAGTTGGAAGGTGAACTTGGCGCCATGGCCTTGTCGAAGATTTATACATTCGGACCAACATTCCGTGCCGAAAACTCAAACACCACTCGCCACTTAGCAGAGTTTTGGATGATTGAGCCAGAAATGGCCTTTTTTGAGTTGGAAGACAACATGAACTTGGCTGAGGATTTTGTGAAATACGTGATTCGTTATGCGTTGGAAAACTGCGCCGACGACCTCAATTTCCTTCAAAAACGCCTCGAAGAAGAAGAAAAACAAAAGCCTCAAAACGAGCGTTCGATGCCGTTGTTGGAGAAACTACGTTTTGTGGTTGACAACAATTTTGAACGCGTCACTTATACCGAAGCCATCGACATTTTGTTGAAATCAAAACCTCACAAAGAGAAGAAGTTTCAGTACAATGTGGAATGGGGCATCGACCTTCAATCAGAACATGAGCGTTTTTTGGTAGAAAAACACTTCAAAAAACCCGTGATTTTGATCAACTATCCACGGGCTATCAAGGCGTTTTACATGAAGCAAAACGAGCCAAATCCTGCCGAACCAGGGCCAACCGTACGCGCGATGGACGTACTGTTCCCAGGCATTGGCGAAATCATCGGTGGCTCGCAGCGGGAAGAAGACCACGACAAATTGGTAGCGCGGATGCACGAAGTGGGTATCGAGCCCGAAGCTATTTGGTGGTATCTCGAAACCCGCAAGTTTGGAACCGCTCCACACGCAGGTTTTGGGCTCGGCTTTGAGCGCTTAATTTTGTTCGTAACGGGCATGGGTAACATCCGTGACGTAATTCCATTCCCACGCGCACCAAAATCGGCTGAATTTTAAGCCTTCTCTAGCCAATACCTAATTATCTATAGCACTTTCGTCAAGAGGGTGCTTTTTCTATTATTTTTGTTATAAAAGCTTTACTTACCATGCAAGAAGATAAACACATCGAAATCGAACAACAAATCAACGTCGAAATCTCAGAAGAAATGGCCGAAGGCGTTTATTCTAATTTGGCTATGATTGCCCATTCCAACAGCGAATTTATCTTAGATTTCATCCGTCTCATGCCTAACGTTCCCAAAGCGAAAGTGAAAGCAAGAGTTATTCTTACCCCCGAGCACGCCAAACGTTTGTTGGCCGCTTTAAAAGACAACATCCGTAAATTTGAAGATGCCCACGGCGACATTCGCCAATCTAGCGAAGAAGAATTTCCCTTTATGAATTTTGGCGGCCCTATGGGCGAAGCCTAAATGGAGTGTCGAGGGTAGAGTGCAGAATGTCGAGTGAGTTTTATTCGACATTCTGCACTCTACCCTCGACATTCTGAATTCTTTACTCTGCATTCTCCCCTCGACATTCTCCATGATTAGTTATAATCCCAAAGATTGGTGGAAGCTTATTTTTGCGTTCCACAAAAGCGACACTTTTCGTTCTTTATTGCCTGGAATTCTGGGCGTTGCAGCTTACACAGTGGTAGTCGCCTACATCGAAAACGATATTTTTCACGCCTCTTTCAAAAACACGACGGTCGTTCACTCGTTGGTAGGTTTTGTGCTTTCGATGTTGTTGGTTTTTCGTACCAATACCGCCTACGATCGCTGGTGGGAAGGGCGACGCCTTTGGGGAAGTTTTGTGAATAATTCGCGCAATTTAGCGCTTAAACTCAACGCGTTTTTACCCCATCATCCTGAAATCCGAAAGACGTTCAAAGTACTCATTACCAACTACATTCTTGCCGCCAAAGAACACTTGCGTTCGGGAGTGCATGTCAAGCACCTAGAAAATGTAGGGGAATACGACAGCCAGTTTTACAGCAAAAAAAAGCACGTTCCCAACCAAATTATGGGGGCGATTTATGACGAAGTCAATACCCTTTACCAACACAAACAGCTTACGGGCGACCAGCTTTTCCTCATCAATGAAGAACTCCGCTCTTTTACCGACAACATCGGTGGCTGTGAGCGTATCAAGCGCACGCCCATTCCGTTTGCCTACAGTTTGTTTTTGAAAAAAGTCATTTTCTTGTACGTATTTACGATGCCCATTGGGTTTGTGGTAGAGTTTAAGTATTGGGCAGCCCCCATCGTGGCCATCGTTTTCTACATCTTCGCCAGCATCGAAGTATTGGCCGAAGAAATTGAAGATCCTTTCGGAACCGACGCCAACGACCTCCCTACGGATACCATTTACGAGACCATCAAAGCCAACCTCGACGAGATTCTATAAGCATACTTTTCAAGGTTTTTGAGGCAGAATATTTCGCAAACGTGCAGGGATTTGTACCTTTGCAAAACTTTTTTTGTGCTCCTGACCATGTCACAACTTTCCGTAAGGCACCTACTCGGCATCAAAAACCTCACCGAATCAGATATTTACACGATTTTAGATACGGCTACTCAGTTCAAAGACGTCATCAATCGGCCCATCAAAAAAGTCCCTTCTTTGCGCGATGTGACGATTGCTAACGTTTTTTTTGAAAACTCTACCCGTACTCGTTTATCGTTTGAATTGGCCGAAAAACGACTTTCTGCCGACGTAGTTAATTTTTCTGCTTCGGGAAGTTCGGTCAAAAAAGGAGAAACCTTGCTCGATACCGTCAACAACATTTTGGCCATGAAAGTCGATATGATTGTGATGCGGCACAGTAGCCCAGGCGCTCCGCATTTCTTGTCTGAACGGATTCCTGCCAATGTCGTAAACGCAGGCGACGGCACCCACGAGCACCCTACCCAAGCGCTGTTAGACGCGTTTTCCATTCGGGAACAAATTGGCGATTTGGCGGGGAAAAAGATTGCCATTATTGGCGATATTCTTCACTCTCGGGTCGCGCTTTCTAATATCTTTTGCCTCAAAAAACTAGGCGCTGAGGTCCGCGTGTGTGGGCCCACTACGCTTATCCCAAAATACATTTCTTCGTTGGGTGTGCAAGTAAGCCACAACGTAAAAGAAACGCTCCAATGGTGCGATGTCGCCAACGTCCTTCGTATTCAGCTGGAACGCCTTCAAGTAAAATACTTCCCAAGCCTTCGTGAGTATTCGTTGTATTTTGGCATCAACCGTCAAATGCTCGACGAACTCGACCGCGACATTGTCTTGATGCACCCTGGGCCTATCAACCGTGGGGTTGAGCTTACGTCGGATGCCGCCGACTCGCGTCAAAGTATCATCTTAAACCAAGTAGAAAACGGAGTAGCTGTGCGCATGGCGGTGCTTTATCTATTGGCTCAACAGTAGTTGGGAGCTAATAGATAACCTATCATGAAAATACTACCAAAAAGTCGTGCGTTTACTACGCATACGGCTAAGGCTATGGCCTTTTGCTTCTTGCTCTTTTTTGCATTTGGTTCAACTTTTGCCCAAACACGAACGTACTGCAACCCGATTAATCTGGATTATGGCTTTACTCCTATTCCCAATTTTTCGGAAGCAGGACGGCATCGTGCCACCGCCGACCCCGTCATTGTCAATTTCAAAGGCACCTATTTTCTTTTTTCTACCAACCAATGGGGCTATTGGTGGAGCAAAGATTTGTCAACGTGGAATTTTGTAAGTCGTAAGTTTCTCCTTCCGCACAACAAAGTCTATGACGAACTATGCGCCCCCGCCGTTTGGGCCATGGACGATACGCTCTACGTTATTGGTTCTACGCATACCAAAGAGTTTGCGATTTGGAAAAGTACCAATCCGACCGTCGATGACTGGAAAATAGCCGTTCCCGCTTTTGAAGGGGCCGCTTGGGACCCAGCCTTTTTGTACGACGACGACAAACGTCTTTACCTTTACTACGGTTCTAGCAATTTTTACCCCTTGTACGGTTGGGAAATCAACCCCAAAACGCTCCAACCCATCGGCGAGCGCAAAGAACTCGTTCGCCTCCACGACGACCAACATGGCTGGGAACGTTTTGGCGATTATAACGACAATATTTTCTTAAAACCGTTTATCGAAGGTGCGTGGGTGGACAAACACAACGGAAAATACTATTTCCAATATGGCGCCCCTGGAACAGAGTTTAATGGATACGCCGATGGGGTTTATGTATCAGATAGCCCATTGGGGCCATTTACCTACCAAAAACACAACCCGTTTTGTTATAAACCAGGAGGCTTCATACGAGGAGCAGGCCACGGCGGAAGTTTCAAAGATAATTTTAACAATTGGTGGCACATCACGACAGGTGTTGTGGCCGTCAAAAACAATTTTGAACGTCGTTTGGTACTTTTTCCTACGGGTTTTGACAACGACGGCATTATGTATTCCAACACCACGTTTGGCGACTACCCCCATACGTTACCCACGGGCAAAGCCGACCACCTTACAAGTCGTTTTACGGGCTGGATGTTGTTAAATTACAACAAGCCTGTACAGGTTTCCTCATCATTGAGTGGTTTTACGCCCAACTTTGCCGTGGACGAAGACATCAAAACGTACTGGAGTGCCGCTTCGGCCAACGCAGGCGAATGGCTACAGAGCGACTTGGGCGAAGTATCGACCGTCAATGCCATTCAAATCAACTACGCCGACCAAGACGTGGACTCGATGTATTTGGGAAAATTTACCAATATCTATCACCAATACCGTCTCTGGCATTCGCTAGACGGTAAAAAATGGCAGTTGTTGGTGGACAAAAGCAAAAACAAGACCGACGTCCCCCACGATTACATTGAGTTGAACAAACCCGTTGAAACGCGTTTTATTAAACTAGAAAATCTTCACATGGCTACGGGTAAGTTTGCCATCAGTGGGCTGCGGGTATTTGGAAAAGGAAAGGGGAAAGTGCCTAACGCCGTTAAAGGCTTTGTGGTACTCCGACAAGAAGACGACAAACGAAATGCGTGGCTCAAATGGTACCCCGAAAGCGGCGCGCAGGGCTACAATATCCATTATGGTATCGCCCCCGACAAGTTGTATAGCAGCGTGATGGTGTACAACAAAAATGAATACTACCTCAAAGCCCTCGATAAAAATACGACCTATTATCTCTCCATTGAGCCTTTCAACGAAAATGGCATTGGGAAACGGACAGCTGTCATGAAAGTGGAGTAAAACCTTCCCGAATGTTTTAAACTTTCGGGAAGGTGAATGATTATGATATATAACAAAAACGAGTACTACCTCAAAGCCCTCGATAAAAATAGGGAAACGCACAGCGGTGATGAAGGTGGAGTGACGAGGGGTAAATTGACCTTTTGCTAAAAATCAGTTTCGTAGTTATCTTTGATAAAAAAAATGACCGATGAACTTAGACATATCCTTGAAGGAACTGGCAGAATTACAGAAACAGATCTTATCCAAACAACCCTCTTTTACCTTAGAAAAGGCCAAACAGCAAGTGGAAAGATTGAAAAATCAAAATTCGTCAATAAAGAAGACGAGGTAAAACACCTCACTACCTTTGCCTCTCGCTATCATCTTTGGTACACTGCAATACCTCAAAATGCCTATATTGGAGAAGGTAATGACTTTTTCATCCAGAGTTAGGCATTATTCTTGAAGACCTTCACGACGAAAATGTATTAACTAATCAGGGGCTTTTCTTTTTTATTGACAGTGCTATTTATTTGATTACCCATTAGAAGAAAGCACTATTGAAAAATACGCCCCATAGCCAATCAATACGAAGAAGTTATCTCAACCTTCCCGAAAGTTTAAAACTTTCGGGAAGGTGAAAAAAGGATTATGCAGAGTTACGCGCGGCGTTGATGATACCAAACATCGCCCGAATGACAAGTTTGTTATACACATCCACGTCGGCGGCAGAGAGTTCTCCGCTTTGTAGTTTTTGAAGGGCATACTGCTGAATCGTCATCAACGGCAAGACAATTCGCTCCCGAATCTTGATGGATTCTTTGGTAACGGGGTTTTGGTTAAGCAGGTCTTTTTCCCCCGAAAACTCCAACATCAACGCAATACTACGCTCGTATTCCTCAAACATCATGTTCCAAATCGTTGCGAACTCTGGATTGTCTTGGAGGTATTTGGTAGCTGGATAGTACGCCTTCATCAGCGACTGCATTGAGTTTTCGACCAACGTACGAACAAACAACGAACGCTTGTAGAGCTTCTTCAAAGCATCCATTTTCCCTTCGTTTTTCAACGTTTCCAAGCCCGACCCAAACCCGTAAAAACCAGGTACATTTTGTTTCATTTGGGCCCAAGAACCTACAAACGGGATGGCACGAAGGTCTTCAAACTTGAGTCCACCGCCACTTCCACGCTTGTCGGGGCGGCTACCAATTTTGGTTTGTCCGTAAAAACGCAAAGGCGTAATTTTCTCCAAATACGGCACAAACGTCGGGTGATTTTTGAGTCCCAAATACGCATGATAGGCCGCATCGGCCAACTCCTCCATCAATGCCTTATCGGCTTCAGAAAGTTGGTCTTTGGTGTTTTTGGACATAAAAAGATTGTTTTCCAATCCTGCCGTAAACAATCTTTCTAGGTTATAAATGGCCGTTGGTACAGTACCATAGTTGGAGCTAATGGTCTGTCCCTGAACCGTCAACTGAATTTCTTTGTCTTCAATATCTTTCCCCAACGACGCATAAAACGCGTGGTTGTTGCCACCCCCACGACCTGGAGGCCCTCCACGACCATCGAAGAAGGTCACTTTAACGTCGTACTCACGCGAAATCTTGGTGAGTTGCTCTTTGGCCGAGAAAATTGACCAGTTTGCCCGCAAATATCCTCCATCTTTGGTTCCATCGGAGAAACCCACCATGATGGTTTGTTGATTGCCTCTCTTGGCTAAATGCGCACGGTAATACGGATTTTCGTACAACATTTTCATTACCTCCGACGCATTCGCAAGGTCATCTACGGTTTCAAAAAGCGGGACAATATCAACGTGCAAATCGTCTGTTTTCCACACATTTTTAAACAATGCCAATACTTCCACCACGTTCAGCGCACTCGCACAGTTGCTGATGACGTAGCGGTGAGCCCCTTCTATTCCATTTCGTTTCTGAATTTCACGAATGGCCAACATCGACCCGTAAATATCTTGCGTAATCGGGTCTTTGAAATCGCTTTCTGCCAATTCTACCTGCAACGACAACAAGAAATCTATTTTTCGTTTTTCATCCCAACTTTCATAATCAGAGAATGAGAAAACAGGAACTTGTTTTTCAATTTTCGTAAGAATCTCCTGCCACGCCAACGAGTGTTTTGGACTTACTTGACGAATATCCAAACTAGCAAAGAAGAAACCAAATAGCTTGACTTTCAGCACTGTTTCATCCAATAACTCCACAAAGAGCGAGTCATGGTCGCGAACCAATACCTCCCGCGCTTGGCTCAAGTCCGCCAATAATTCTTCGGCTTTGGTGTAGTGCTCTTGATCAGGGTAATAAATCGCGTTGTTGGTCTTACGCTCTGCCGTTGAGATAAACTCCTCTACGCCATTAAACGTCAATCGGCGCTTGAGGTATTTAATATCACGCCAATAGCACTTGAGCAATATTTGGCGCAAGCGGTCAGCCACCTCCAATGTCACGTCTGAAGTAACAAACGGGTTTCCGTCGCGGTCGCCTCCAGGCCAAAAGCCCAAGCGGAACAAACCCGTGTGCGTCCATTCGTGCATCGGTACTTCAAGGCCATTAAGAAGGCGCTGAACAAGCATCGGAATGGCTTTGTAAAATACGTTCTCCAAAAACCAACACAACGTCATGGCTTCATCCAGCGGCGTCGGCTTGTTTTTGTTGATAAAGCCCGTTTTTCCCAACTGCAACAGAAGATGGTTTACTTCCACAAAGTCATTGTCTTTGATGGATTCTTCCAAATCAGTAATGATACCGAGTACTTTGCCTGGGTAAAACTGCGTAGGGTGCGCTGTCAACACGATGCGTACGCAAAAATCTTCCAACTTACGAAGGAGTTTTTGGCGCAAATCGTCGCTATCGACCCGATTGAGCAGCTGCGTAATCGACCCTTGCCCATTGCTGTCATGTGTGTGGTCAAAACC
The DNA here is from genome assembly GCF_057652295.1 of Runella sp. R5_40. Lineage (NCBI taxonomy): Bacteria > Pseudomonadati > Bacteroidota > Cytophagia > Cytophagales > Spirosomataceae > Runella > Runella sp. R5_40. Next base: position 1,001,084 of record NZ_JBYFCH010000001.1, read on the forward strand.
CGCATCTTCTACGGAATCAAACAATACAACCTGCCGTTCGATGAACTTGATTAAGTTAAATAGCAAGTCGCGACGTTCATCTTCGGTCGCATTTTCGGTGTATTCCTCAAAAAACGACTCGATGATTTGCAAAGGGCTTTTGCCCGCATTAAACCCTTCCTCACTCGCCTGAACAAGCAACGGAAGAAGCGTACCCGTACGGTAGATGTCCTGAAACGGTAAGCTCAGAAACAGGCTGTTGAAAATGTTATATTTCGTTACAACAGCGTCTTGATAAACGTTAGGCATGTGGGTTGTTAATGTTAGGTGGGTATTAGACAGCGAATAAAAGCATAAAATTGTACATTTTCAAGAAAAAAGGCCAATTCTTATCAATTTTAATAATTAAAGTAGGGGTTTTATTGAAAATTTCTTAATTTAACCCTAACAATCATACGTTATGTTCAATTCTCAAACACAAAGAAGAAACCATTGTATGTTTAAACGTATCCATTTTTACTCGTTTGAAATCACTACTTTTTCTCTCGTTTGGGGTTGGCTTAGTTGGAACCGTTTCCTATGCGCAAGAATTTCGCCGCCGCGAAATTGACCCCACTTCATTTGTTCAGAACCTGCTGCCCATCACGGCAGAAGACCTCAATTATGGCACGGTCTATGAGAATCTGATTCAGCTCTACACTGCTCCGCTCGACCTCAACACCTGCACGCGCGAAGAACTAGCCGCTACGTATCTCCTCAATGAACGTCAGCTCAATCGCTTCTTTGAGTACCGCGCTCAGTTTGGCAATTTCCTCTCTATCTATGAGTTACAGGCCATTCCCGAGTTTGAGCTAGCACTCATTTACCGATTGCTCCCCTTCGTCACTGTTGCCCCTCAAAACCGAAAATTATGGAATGGATTGACCAATCCTAGTGACCATTATTTTTTGGTAAGAACAGAGCAACTTTTGGAAGAAAAACGCGGAGCTACGGCCGACGCACCCCAGTCACGCGATGGGACATTGCAGAAATTTGCGGGTAGTCCGCTGCAATGGTATGCTCGCTATCGCTACAGCCGAAGCCGCGACTTTAGTTTTGGCATTACGGCCGAAAAAGACGAGGGAGAAGCTTTTTCGTGGAAGCCTTCGGCGCACAAGTACGGCCCTGATTTTTTATCATTTCACGCCCAAGTACAGCACCGTGGTCGCCTCAAAAACCTCATTTTGGGCGATTACCAACTCCAAGTAGGACAAGGGTTAATTTATTCGGCGGGTTTTTCGCTGGGGAAAGGCATGGAAACCGTTTATACCATTCGTCGCCCCACGACAGGCATCCGCCCCTATACTTCTGTCACCGAAACGGGCTTTTTTCGCGGCATTGCGGCTACGTATTCTTTGGGCAAGCGTCTCGAACTCACCACGCTACTTTCTCGGGTTCGGCAGAGTGGAACACTCACCGCTCAACAAACCGTCAGCTCGTTCCAAACCGACGGGCTTTTTCGCATTCCCAACGAACTCCAATACCGCGCCAACCTCGTAGAACAAAACGCGGGAGCGCATTTGGTGTATCATCTTGACCGTGGGCAACTAGGTGCTACCTATCTTCGTACTTCTTTTGACTATCCGTTGCAGAAGGCAGAAGCACCACGCAATGAATTTGAATTTCGGGGAAAACATAATCATCTTTTGGGGCTGCATGGCAATTATGTTTGGCGAAACTTTCATTTTTTTGGTGAAACAGCACGCTCCAAAAGCGGTGGAACGGGTACCGTTGCGGGCGTACTCGCCAGCCTCACCAAACGCTGGGATGCTTCTCTACTTTTTCGAAATTTTGACAGAAACTTCCATAGTTTTTATGCCAATGCTTTTGGTGAAAACAGCCGTACTATCAACGAAGCGGGGCTGTACTTGGGGGCAAAATACAGCGTTCATAAGCGACTAAAATTAGCGACTTACGTTGACCTCTATCGCTTCCCTTGGTATAAATATTTAGTCGATAAACAACCTACCAAAGGTTGGGATTATCTGGTACAAGGCACGTGGATACCTTCCAAAAAATGGACGTTGTACGCCGTTTACCGCCAAGAGCAAAAAGAAAAAAACATCGCGTCTGATTTGTCAAAACAAAAATTTGTAACCCAAACCCTGCGCCGCACCCTTGTACTAAATGCCGAATACGCTCCCCACCGCAGTTGGTCGTTTCGCAGTCGAATCCAGGGAGGGACGTTTGGTTACCACGGCTTCAAAGCCGACAAAGGATGGTTGGTGCTGCAAGAAGTAACGGCCAAGTGGAACAAATTGGCGGCTACCGCCCGCGTTTCTGCGTATAATACCGATAGCTACGACGCTCGCCAATATGCCGTAGAGCAGGATGTACTATACGCGATTTCGATGCCTGCTTATTACGAACGTGGCTTTCGGCATTTTTTGTTGCTGCGGTATTCGGCAAATGCACACACAGATATTTGGTTGCGGATTTCGCGCACAACCATGCCCGAACGCGAAGCCCTCAGCTCATACGTGGACGAAATCCAAGGTACAAACCTAACAGATATTAAATGCCAAGTACGCTATCGTTTTTAGTGATTTTCAACAAATTTAACTTTGGCATAACTTTTGATAAGTGATGATTAACGTATCTAAAAGGTATATAACCCTCTGCTTTTCAATTGTTTTTTATGAATCGTTTTTACCGCTTTGGAATTTTAGGGATTTTAATGATTGTATTTTTAGGCTGGATGATTAATTGTACTGGCACAAAAACCGCATCGCATACTCCCTCGTTTATTAACCTCAATACTTCCGAAGTAATTACGTCGGACTGGATTGATGCCAACCAATGGGTGACGACAACGGTATTTGGCTTACCCGCTCGTACTTGCGAGCTAACGTCCAAACAATTAAGCCCGTCGTTGTTAGAAGGGAATCAGTTGTACGTCTATTCTAAAATTGACGAGCAAATACATCCCATGCCTTTTAACATTCGCCAAAACAGCGCCGAATTGCGTTTTGACTATACCATGCCTACGCCCTCTACCCTAAAAATTGTGATGATTGGCTTGAAAGGCAACCTAAAACCCATGGGCGAGCAGCAGTACCGCTATGTGTTAATTCCAAATTCGTTGGTCAAAAAATCCCCGATTAACATGGGCGATTATGAGATGGTCAAAACGGCTTTTCATTTAGAAGACTAATTTCTTTTTCTGATTTTCTTAAAAATGCCTATACTTGCCGACATCGTGCCAAGTATAGGCATTTTTGCGTTTGCCTAACCTCCAATTTACTATGCTTTATTACCTATTTTCGTATTTAGACAAGACCTTCAATTTCCCTGGGGCAGGGGTATTTCAATATATTTCGTTTCGGGCGTTGGGAGCTACCGTCACCTCGCTCCTCATCGCGGCCATTTTTGGACGACGTATCATTGATTTTTTACGTACCAAACAAATTGGCGAAACCATTCGTGACTTGGGCCTTCATGGACAGATGGAGAAAAAAGGAACCCCAACCATGGGCGGGTTTATCATCTTGGCTTCTTTGTTAGTTCCAGTGCTTCTTTTTGCCAAACTCTCCAACGTCTATATCGTTTTACTGCTCATCACGGCAGTTTGGACAGGCTTGATTGGATTCGTTGACGATTACCTCAAAAAATTCAAAAACAACAAAGAAGGACTTCACGGAAAGTTTAAGGTAGTAGGCCAAGTAGGGCTCGGATTGATTGTTGGGATTACGTTGTCGTTTAACCAACACGTTAAAATTCGGATTTATGACAAACCCCTCATTAGCTCGGCCATTGGCGAGGTTCAACGTTATAACGACCTCATTAACCCTACCGTGACGACGCTTCCTTTCATCAAAAACAATGAGTTTGACTATTCAAACCTTCTTTTTGGACTTCTTCCTGACAGCTATTCTTGGATTATTTATACCATCGTTGCTATTTTCATCATTACGGCTGTGTCCAATGGCTCCAACATTACCGACGGTATCGACGGTCTTGCGGCGGGTACTTCTATTATTATTGGACTTACGCTGGGCGTTTTGGCTTATGTATCGGGAAATGCCAAATTTTCGCAGTATCTCAACGTCATGTACATTCCTAACTCTGGGGAGATGGTAATTTTCGTGGCGGCTTTTGTGGGGGCTTGTATTGGATTTTTATGGTACAATTCCTACCCCGCCCAAGTGTTTATGGGCGATACGGGCAGCTTGATGCTCGGGGGCGTCATCGCCGTTATTTCGTTGGCGATTCGGAAAGAGTTACTGATTCCTATTATGTGCGGAATTTTCTTTGCCGAAAGTCTCTCCGTCATTATGCAAGTGAGTTATTTTAAATATACCAAGAAAAAATTCGGCGAAGGGCGGCGCATTTTCTTGATGTCGCCGCTTCACCACCATTTTCAGAAAAAAGGATACCACGAAGCTAAAATCGTGGCACGTTTCTGGATTGTGGGCATTATTTTGGCCATTGCCACCTTGGTTACGTTGAAACTCCGCTAACCAAACACATCTTTTTTTACAACGGCGAGCAACTTCTATAAGTCACTCGCCGTTTTTGTTTTACACATCCAAAACAAGTAAAAACACGTAGATAAAAACCGTACAATCCCTCAGAAGGGTACGGGTAAAAATCTGCACTTTTGTAAACTTTTTAAATCAGTGTTTTCCTAACTCCAACAAATCATGAATAAGCTCTCGACACTGCTGCTGTGTGCCGCTCTTTTTGTTACTGGATTTTCACAAACTACCCTTGCTCAAACGCAGCCTACTCCAAGTATGCAAGAGCAATATGATAAACTCCACGGAATCAAGCCTAAAACGCCGACCACTGATAAATCAAAAGAAAAAACGAAAACTACTACCCAAAAACCTGAGAAAACCACCGCTCCCTCTAAACCTCCCAAGCAGGCCAAAACGGTTGAGCCAGCCAAGCCCAAACCTACTAAGCCTATCCCTGCGCCAGCACCCGCGATGGCAAGCGAAGGTGGATTTGGGGTAAAAATAGGTCTTAGAGGCGGTGTCAATTACAGTTCTATCACTTCAGATGCCATCACAGCCAGCGGAATCACCGTTAATCCTCTGTTGGGCTACCACGGTGGGTTGGTGGTAGAACTTGGTGGAAAAACGTTTTCAGTTCAGCCAGAAATCCTGTATTCTCAAACAGCCTATAAAATCAGCGCCTCGCAAGCAGGAAGTTTGCTCGTGGGCGAAAGCCGCCTCAACAGTGTGACCGTCCCGCTTTTGTTCAAAGTATCGCTTGGTAATGGCCCCACGAAGTTTTTTATCAATGCAGGAGGCTTTGGAAGCTATGCCCTCAGTGGAAAAGCAAAAACTACCTTTAGTGGCATTACGACCACCACTGACTTGAAATTTGACTCGGGTGATCAACGTCTCGAATACGGAGCTGTGGGAGGTGCAGGGGTAGCGTTGGGACTTGGAAGGGCACAACTGCTCATTGAAGGACGCTACTATTATGGTCTTGGTAGCGACGGGGATGTGCCTGCTGCGAGTAAAATGTTTACGCGAAACATCCAAGGGTCGGTAGGGCTATTGATTCCGCTTGGGGGGAATTAATTAAACGAAATGAGCGCGTGCGTATAAATTCACGCGCTCATTTCGTTTCTTGAAAAGTTCCTGAGCGAATAAATGCTTCTAGGGTATTGAGGTGCTGCGTAAACGCCGTGCGGCCATCGTCGGTAGCGGCGTAGGTAGTGTTGGGTTTTCGTCCAATAAATTGTTTTTGAACACTCACATACCCTTGCTCTTCGAGCGCGCGCAGGTGCGTAGCGAGGTTTCCGTCGGTCAGTTGAAGGAGGTCTTTGAGGGCGTTGAAACTCAACGACTCATTGACAATCAACACCGACATGATTCCTAACCTTGCCTTACTCTCAAAAGCTTTATTGAAATGTTCGAGCATTTAGTGTGTCTTTTCTTTAGTTGCAGTAGGGTAATCTGCTAGCGTTTTATGTCGTACTTAAAATACATGTAAGTTCCATAAACAATGTGAAGAACTCCAAATCCTAGCGCCCAGACCAGTAAGTTATACCCCGTCATAAACAGTGAAATCAACCCTAAAATTACTTCACAAATACCCAGGTATTCGACGTCACGAACGGTGTATTTACTAGCATTGAGCAGGGCTAATCCGTAAAAAATGAGGGTTGCGGGAAAACTCACCCACAAAATACCTCTATAAAACATCGCTAAGCAAAAAATCCCTCCCGTTACGAGCGGAATCATTAAGCTAATGACCAAGCGTTTTGATGTACTATTCCAAACACTTTGCCCCGACTTCTTTGCTTTACGGATGGTAAAGAATACCCCAAAAATTAATGCTAAAACCAAGACGATGGTTCCATCGAGGAGTACAAAACGCATCATTTCACCGCGGGTGAGCTCCGAAACGTCGCTCATTCCGTCATAACTCAGCGCATCGGTTTTGAGACGCAAATACGCCACTAACGCCCCCCCGAGTGCAACAATACCAGCGAATATCCCTGACAAACCACTTAAAGACAGGAATTTTGACGAACGCTGCATCAAATCCCGAATCTCGGTCAAGGTTTCTAATGATTGATTGTGAGAATCCATCTGTTTATTTTATGGAATTTACATATTCAAGAACCAACACCACAGCTTATCGCCAAACACAATCGCTCCCACCACTACAGCCACTACCGATGTTATCATTACGCCTGCCGCCGCCAAATCTTTGGCCGCTTTGATTTGTGGATGGTAGTCGGGTGAAACCAAATCGCACAACTTTTCAATGGCCGTATTAAACGCTTCTGCTGCCCAAACTGCTCCTACCACTATCGCTACCAGCGCCCACTCGAAGCGCTCTAACCCAAGCACCATTCCTAACAAAACTACTCCAAAAGCCGCAATAAGGTGAAAACGCGCATTGTTTTCGTAACGAAATAGTGCTACAACTCCTTCAAAGGCATAGCTAAAACTACGAATCATTTTGCGAATATCAACCATCGAATTTATTCATTCAAAACGCTTTCTACTAACAAAACGTTTTTTTCGTTTGATGCAAAGATAGGGAGAAGACATCAGAAAACTAACGTCCACTCCCTATCTAAGCACTTTTCGGCTAGGTTTTTAGTCCACTTTTACCTTTCCACCACCCGAATAACTTCTAAAATCGCCCGAGTACATGGCATCGGCACTTACGGGGCCAAGCGTGAATGTGCCTTTGGTAATGACTCGAACCATGTAATAAAACGTTTTGGGTTCGGACGTGGCGGTAGTATAATAACTGATACGGTCGTCGCGAATGTCAAAGTGATCGGGAACGGTAGGTGCCTGAATCCACGGCATATCGCGGGGTTCGGTCAAACGTGGGTTTTCGATTTCAAACGACGCTGGGAGCAAATCCGTCACGACAACGTTTTCAACTGGTGAGCCGTCGGTGCTGCTGAGGCTAATCTTTACCACCACCAAGTCGTTTTGTCGGAACGTGCTGATTGGTTGTCCAAAGCGATTGAAGAATTGTTTACGAACGCGCAAACCTGCATCTTCTTCCGTGTAAGTTCCTGTGGCACTGATGCCCTCCGTTTGGGCAAACCAATAGACCGAGCCTTTACCCGAGGCAGCCCCCACCCCACGAAGGGGGCTATTTGTTGAAACTATCAACTCTTTTCCATCAAATTGATACCCTTTTCCATTGATAGTCATTTTGGCAGTTGCCGTCGAATTCGCGTTTTTCTTGGCCAATTTCCCCAACGCCAAAAACGAGAACGCCGCTTCTTGGGTGTTGAGGTACGAACTCGACGCCATCGCTTCTGATAAGCGTCGGGCAAGTCGAGGAATTTGGAGGTTATTCGGGTCGGTTTCAATGAGGGTATTGACCGTCAAAGCCAAGTTACGAATCGGACTAGCAAAACTTCCACCTAGCCCTCTCGTTCCTACAGGAGGCACATAATCGGCGGGCAATAACGCCTTATAACTGCGTTCGTCACCGATTTGCTTGTACGCCGCTGCCAATAAATAGCGCGTGTCGAGCGTCAATAACTGTTGATTTTGTTTGTAATAATTCATCGACGCCCGATTGGCTTTTCCACCCAAGGCCAAGGTGTACAACGAATACATCGTCGTGCGACTCGCAATCGTCAACTGCGTATAGCCGCCTGTTTCGTTATAAACGTAGTCATATTCCGTAGCGGCTGTTCCTGCTTTGGTCGTCAGGTAGTCTAACATCCGCCCCAGCGCCGATGCATTCACCTCAAAACCAGCCCGCTGAGCTTCCAACAAAAAGTGTGTTGCGTAGGCCGTGCCCCAGGCCGACTCCTCGGTACTAGCAGGCCAATAACTTACCGCACCGTTGGGCAACTGCATACTTTCTACCTTTTGAATGGCCGCTTGGACGTTGAAAGTCGGGTTAAAATCGCTTTCGCCTGCTTTGACGAGGTAGGTTTTGGGAGCAATCGTTTTGGCCAACTCCCCAAAATAAAGCTGGGGAAATGCCTTCGAAATCGTTTGCTCAATGCAACCATGTGGATAGCCGAGCAGGTAGTCGAGGGCTTTGGCGTATTGGACCATCGGTGAACGACTCACTACGATTCGGCTCGTTACAGTTGACGGGATAAAATCATTTCCTCGCAAATCAATGGTAGCAGTGCTACCGCCCGCAATTACTCCCGACTGACTCGCTTTGAGCAACGAAGCGGCAGGGCGCACAGTTAACTCCGTTTTTTCGACAAATTTCTCTTTGCCATTATTCACCGTCACCACCACAGAGCCATTGCCCATCGCCTCGGCCGCTTTGATGGTAAAATAGGTTCTGGCTTCTTTTTCGGGGGCAATGCTTAGGCGCTGAGTTACCTGACTAACCGCCGACAACTTCCCGCTGATAGCGATACTTGCCGTGACATTGGCCGCTGTTTTTTCGGTGTTGCTAATATTTACGGGGACAATTACCTCATCGGTTGGGCTCAAGAAGCGCGGCAGGGCCGTACTAATGACAATAGGGTCGGCCACTTTCATATTTTTGTTATTCGATCCAAACGCATTGTCTTTGTAGGCGACGGCCATAATGCGTAAATCGCCCGAAAACTGCGGGATATCCACCTCAAACTCGGCTTCTCCGCTGAGCCCCGTTTCAAGTTGTCCCGACCAGTACGCCACCAAATTCACCCTCCCATTAGAAAGGGGGTTGATGCGTTTTTCCAAATCGTAGCCGTCTCCCCCGACGCTGCTTGTAGAGGCCAAAGATAGTTCGGGAAAAAGGAACGGATATAAGTCGTGGCTATTGACTTCCAAGGCGCGTTTTTGGTAGAAAAACCCGTGAATGTCAGGGGTTTGAAAATTTTTGATTTGCAAAATTCCTTCGTCCACTACCGCGACCGTTACTTGGGCATTCCGCGCAGTTTTGATTTTTATTCTCTGTTTAGTCTTTGAGCGCGATTTTTCAACCGCCACAATTTCTACGGGAATTTTGGTATCTTCTTCTTCCACTTTCACCGAGGCAAAACCGTGCGCTACTGTCAGCGGTAGATTTGAATTATCTAACGGACGAATCAAAGTAGCAGTAACGTAGGCATTGGGCAAATGCTCATCGCCCAACGAGAAAGTAAATTCGGCCGATTTGTTGTCGGTTTCTAGGTAATGATGCTCCAATACCTGATTGCGCTCCACCGTCACCAATAGTTTTCCCGCAAAAGGCGTTTTGAACAACACCTTTGCCTTATCCCCAACTTGGTACAATGGCTTATCGAACTCCATCAACACCTCCCCTTCGTTGCTTACTTCAAACGACGAAGCCGACGTACCTCCCCAACCGTACGCGTAAAAGTGCGTCACCGAATACCCCGCCACGCCGCTTGCCCGACGAATGCGAACTTCGTATTCGCCCGACACTATGGGCACGTATCGTACTTCGGATAGGCCATTTTTAAACGAAACTACGTTGGAATACACTACTTTTTCACGTTTTTTGGACGCATACCGTAGCTGGTCGTTTTGTTTTTCTACGACGGTTTGATACTCCATTCGCACAATGTCCACGTGGGCCGTCGCGGTTGCTTTGGGGCGACCATCTTTGTCCACCGCCACCAAACCAATTGGAACGGGGGCGTTGAGCCCGACGTAGCTATCGGGCATTCGTACCCCATAAAACACGTCTTGGGTAAAGACATCAAAACGCTTGAGGCGATTAACGGGGCGGCCTGTTTCATCAAAAACCGTTACGTAAATTTTTCCTTCCAACACACCCACATCTTGGTACGTAGCAGGAAGCACAAAGCCCTCTTTGGCCTGCCCGTTGTCGTCGGTTACTCCTTGGCGTACGGTGTTTTCGTATTTGCTATTGTTGGGTATATCAAAAATATACTCCTTGTATTTTTCGGCAAAAAAGGCTTTTTTCTTCAACGAAAACTCCATTTCGTAGTTTCGCCCCGAGGCAGGTGGGCCAAACAAATTGAGGGCCGTTGCGTTGAGCTGAATGGTTTGCCCCGTACGGTAATGGTCTTGATTTGCTTTGACGTCCACCTTGATACGGTCGGGCATAAACTCCTCAATGCTCAGTTTTTTGGAGGTCAGCAACACATCGTTGGCATTATACACTTCGACACTGTAGCCGCCCGTGACGGCCGCTTTGTCGAGTGCTACCGACGTTTCAACGGCACCTTGGCCGTTGGTAGTGACCCGAAACGTCTTCAATTCTTTCCCATTGGGTAAAATTACTTTGATTTTCAACGGAATTTCACCCACGCTTTTCCAATTTTGTTGACGAACAACGGTATTAAAGTGCACCGTTTCCCCTGGACGATAGATGTCGCGGTCGCCATACACAAACGCCTCAAAACCCGACGCATTATCGCGTTTGCCTTCTACCTCAAAACGGGAGGTTTCGACTTGGGCATCTTCCAACAACAAGTAGTTAAAGTCCTGAACCGTGTTATCCTCCGAACGCGGCGTTTGGGCCACAATCATCGCAATTTTAAAATTCGGCGCTTTTTCCGACAACTTTTCAAATTTCACCACCCCGTCATTGTCGGTTTTTCCTTTTACAACGGTTTGGTTGTTGGTCGAAACCAAGCTGATTTCCAATTTACCCAGTGGCTCGGCGGTTTTAATCGAGTTGGCAAACACCCACAATTCATCTTTACCTTGTTTGGCAATGAGCCCAATGTCCGACAACGACACCATTTTGATGGCGCGGTTATACTGTTCGTCTTTTGACTGCACCGTCACCACATAAATTCCTCGAAACTCATTGGTCGCGTCGGGAATCCCCAAATTCAACGCTGAAACGCCCTTTACTTTGGGCAAATTATCGGTTTCCACCGTTTTGTCCACTACTACATCGCTGAATACTTGGTTGTAATCTTCGTCGTAGTTGTAATTTCCCGTAGGCCCCCAATTATCCTCACCTCCACCCAAATACCCGTATTCTTCGTAACGGTTGCTGCGGAGGTACTGCAAAATGTTGTTTTCGTAAATTTTCGCAATTTTTACCTGTACTTTCGGAACGTTCACAATCTGGATGCCCACATTTCGCGCGCCTTTTGACGAGAGGTAAATGGCTTTTTTGTTGACAAACGAAATGCTGGCAGGCATCAGCCCAAAAAACAAATCTTTACTGACGGGCTCTTCCAAACGCGCGCCCAAAACTCCTTGCACTTGGTCGGTGAGGGTGAGCACGTAGGTATCAGTTTCGTTAAAATCACCCCGAATGACGAAGCCATTTTCGGTCAGCTCGGCTTTGGTCTGTACGGCGGGCTGAATGCTGTAATAGGTGCTCAAATCCTCGTTTTTCAGTTCTTGCGTCGTAATGACCCGCACCATGCCTCGGTTGTTTTCAAAGCCCGTTTTGACGTCTTTCACTTCGAGCGTTGTTGCCGATGGGATGCTACTCGACAAGGCCAAAGGCGCTGTGCTTGTGTAGGTTGTGTTAGGAACTTTTACCCCTTTTTCAACGGCTACTTCGAGCGGTTGTTCATTTTTATCGGCGAGGGCTTCCCCCAAAGCGACCGTCACCACGGGCGCATTTTGCGTAGGAATGACGGAAGGGTTTAACTTTTTCTCATCGCTCTTGGCACTGAGTTTTCCGCCAATTTCACCACTGCTGAGGTCATAATTAAAATATAACTTGGTTTTTGCCAAGGGTTTACCCGTTTCGCGCGACTTAGTCCAGTAGGTTTCGGCTTCGGTAAGTTGGAGGTAAGGCGTATGAAACGTCACATCGTCGCCCGATACGTCGTAGCGTTTGTCGATGGTTTTCTTGGCCAACTCCTTACTCAATTCGGCGCGGTATTCGGTTGCAGGTTCAAACCCACTCGCAGGCGAAAACACCAATTCGTTGGGAGCTGTCCACTTAAATTTCCCCGCCACGGCAGGAATAAACTCAATAAATTTGGTCGATTCCCAGCTGTTGAGTTCGGACGTAGGAACGATGTCTTTGTTGAACGTAAAAACCAAGTTTTGAGCGAGGTTGATTTCGTCTTCAAAATTTCGACCTACTACTCGAATTTCGTTGAGTTTTCCACATTGTGAGAGGAAGGTGGTGGAAAAAAGCGTGAGTAGAGCGAGTAACCTCACCCTAAATCCCTCTCCTGCTAGGCGAGGGACTCTGAAGTGCTTCATAAAGGAGCGCATTGGAAAGACGGTTTAGAATTTGGCCAATAAACGATGAAAGTTCGGTAAATTGTGAACAGTACGCAACAAAAAGTACGGCCAATTATTTGACGGCTTCGCGAGGGCCTTTTTCGCAATTTTTTAGGGGGTACAGCACGTGTTTTGAAGTACTCGCCACATTTATTTTTACCGCTCCGATGGTTGTATTTGCTTTGGGGCATCATTCTAAACCATACAGCTATGCACATCAATAAATGGCGATTGTTCTGGATTCATTATGGGATTGTTTTTACTGTTTTGTCGTTAATAGCATTTGCTAGTTCATATACATTTTCTCTCATAAGGGAGGGGATTCCTGTAACTGGATATGCACTTAAATTAGATTTATTTTTAGCTCAAGATGCTCCAGTGTTCAATACCCTGTGGCCAGTCGCGATTGCAACTTCTTTTTATTTATTTGTTTTTCAAGATTTAACCAAAAAAAGATATAAACCATTCATTATAAAGCTATTTGTATATATAGGATTCGTTTTTGTTTTCAAAATTTTCCTCTGGGCGTTTAATGATTGGTTAGCGTCTAATTATACCTATGTTTATACCAATGATGAAGCTTGGAGAAAAGAGCAATTGGAGCAAGGACGATTATTTCGCCCTTATGGAGAATTGCTAAAGGAGTCTTTCATAATTCTTGGTAGCAATGGTCTCAGAAATGCGTTTTTAATTATGATTGGGGGAAGATTTATCATAACAATCTTTCTATATACAGGAGCTTTCACCCTCGTCATGTACGTTTGGCAAAATCGTAAGCGGGAAGAAGCACTGGAAAAGCAGCAACGCGAAGTAGAAATTCAATCGTTGAAAGCGCAGTTAAACCCTCACTTTCTGTTCAACTCGCTCAATACCATTTACAGTTCGGCCCTCACCGAAAAAGACACGCCCACGGCGCAGTTGGTACAACAATTATCGGGGATTTTACGGCACAGCGTAGAAGAAATTCGTCACGAAAAAACATCGTTGGAAAAGGAACTGGCATTTATTGAAAAGTACCTCGCCCTCCAACGTGCCCGCTTGCCGCAACACCCCCACGTATCCATCAATACGTCAATCCATTGGGACCAAGAACCCGCCGATATTGCACCGTTGTTGTTGATTCCCTTCATTGAAAATGCGTTCCAATACGGCATCAGTTTGGACGCGCCTAGCTTTGTCACTATTAGCTTAACGATTGAAGACAAAAAACTCCACCTGCGCGTTGAAAATAGCCTTCTAACGGTACAAGATCCCCAAAAAGGGGCAGGAACGGGCCTAGCAAACGCCCAAAAGAGGCTGGAGTTGCTGTATCCCCACCAATATACCTTGGCGTTTGGCCCCGAAAAAAGTACTTTTCTCGTAGATTTGACGCTTCAATTGTAAACCATGAACGTTTCCTGCATCGCCATCGACGACGAACCTGCGGCTTTGGCCGTTATCGAAGAATATACCCACCTTGTGCCATTTTTGGACCTAAAACAAACCTTTGTGAGTCCCAAAGAAGCCCTAGCTTTTTTGAAAAAAGAACGCGTCGATTGCGTGTTTTTGGACATCAAAATGCCCGATTTACTTGGCACCGATTTCGCACGGATTCTTCAGGGACAAACGCAGGTTATTTTTACCACCGCCTACCCCGAATTTGCCGTGCAAGGGTTTGACGTACAGGCATTAGATTATTTGCTGAAACCGATTGAGTTCTCCCGCTTTTTGCAAGCCGCCAATCGCGTCTATGCCCAGCAAAGCCAACGGGTGGAAGGGCAGGGTTACATTTTTGTGAAAGAGGGCTACGATTGGGTGCGCGTGTCGCTGGGTGAAATTCAGTACATTCAATCAGACACCAACCTGTTGTTTATCTACGAACGCAGCCGTCGCGTCATTACACGCATGACTGTCACCGAACTGCTTCGCATTTTACCTCCTGAGCGTTTTTTACGCGTTCATAAGTCGTATATCGTCGCCATTGAGGCAATCCTCAAAATTGAACGACATCAATTGGTATTGCCCAAAACCACCATTCCCATTGGTGAATCGTACCGTGAAAGCGTGGAAAGAGTGTTGTTGGGATAAAAAACAAAAAAGTTTAAATTTGTAGAAAAAGCATAAAATGGCGACCGAACAGTTACTGTTAGAAGAATTCAACAAATTACCTACCCCGTTACAGCAGGAGGTTTTGGACTTTATTGGTTATTTATCTTCAAAATACCATTCAAAGCGTTCTGCGCCAAAACGCAAAGCGGGAAGTATGAAAGGATTGGTCACGTATATGTCTAATGACTTCAATGCTCCTTTAGAAGATTTTAAAGATTATATGTAGTTCCAATGATGTATTTACTAGATACGCATACCATGTTATGGTATTTAGAAGATAACCCCCAATTATCATCTAAAGTAAAAAAACTGATTGAGAATGAGACCTGTTTCGTTCACATAATTTCTTTTTGGGAAATCGCAATCAAAATTTCTATTGGGAAACTATCTCTTTCATATGATCTTGATCAATTGATTTCACAAGTACAAAAAGAAGCCATTACCATTTTACCAATTTCCGAAAATGCAATAAAAACAGTAAAAGAACTGCCTCTCTACCACCGCGACCCTTTCGATAGGCTACTCATTGCTGAAGCTCTTTCTAATAATTATGTTTTTCTAAGTGTAGATAATCAAATAGACCCTTATCCTATTAAAAGGACTTGGTAAAAAACAAAAGCCGCTCATTTGAACGGCTTAGTGTCTAATTCGGATATAATTTTCGTCAATAACAGAAAAAGCTCCTTGAAAATCTGTCCCATGTTGACGAAAGGCATCGCATACAATCTTGACTTTTTCAGGCGTGGGCATTGTATCCTTGAGACGCACTAAGACAATGCCGTTGTGTTTTTTACTATCTCTATAAACCAAATCGCCAAAATCTTTATCTCTGGTCAATAAAAGTCGGCCTTATCGTACAGATAAATCCAATACTCCCTCGTCGGGTAATGACGGCACTTCTTCAGCGATATATAAAACATCGAAACCCGCCTCTCTTAAACCTAAGACAAGGCGGGCTTCAATCCCTTCATCCGCGACAATTTTCATGACGCTAATTTGTAGAATTTCATATCTCTAACCGCTTCCGCTGCAATGGCAAGCGCTGCATGAATGGCTTCACGAGACAGCCGTGGATAGTCTAAAAGCAACTCTTCCTCGGTTTGACCTGCTGCTAACTTTTCTAAGATTAGCTCAACAGGAATGCGAGTACCTTTGATGACGAGCTTTCCCATCATTACGTCGGGGCTTGACTCTACAAATTTTGCATAATCCATAGCAGGTTTCATTTAAACGTAAAGCATTACTTCTAAACCCTACACCAACGCCCCATACAACGCTTCGCGTTGGGCTTTTACGCGTTCGTCGGTGATGTATTCATCGTAGGTCATCATCTTGTCCAAAATACCATTTGGCGTGATTTCGATGATGCGGTTGGCAACCGTTTGGATGAATTGGTGGTCGTGCGAGTAGAACAACATCGCGCCTTTGAAATCAATCAAGCCGTTGTTCAAGGCCGTAATTGATTCCAAATCCAAGTGGTTGGTTGGGTCGTCTAAGGTAAGGAAGTTCGCCGCCGAAAGCATCATTTTCGACAACATACAACGTACCTTTTCTCCTCCCGATAACACACTTGCTTTTTTGAGCGACTCTTCGCCCGAGAAAAGCATCCGTCCCAAAAACCCACGGATAAAGCTTTCATCTTT
This sequence comes from Runella sp. R5_40, assembly GCF_057652295.1. NCBI lineage: Bacteria > Pseudomonadati > Bacteroidota > Cytophagia > Cytophagales > Spirosomataceae > Runella > Runella sp. R5_40. Next base: position 1,017,405 of record NZ_JBYFCH010000001.1, read on the forward strand.
TTCTTTCGAGAACTGACGTAGCCAATCCACCAAGTTATCTTCGGTTTTGAAGAAGTGATCGCTGTCTTTCGGGAAATAAGCATTCGTAATCGTTACTCCCCATTTGAAATCTCCCGCATCTGGCTTGATTTCCTCGTGCAAAATTTCAAACAAGGCCGTTATTGCCAATGTATTACGCCCGATAAAAGCAATTTTATCTTCGCGATTCACACGGAATGAGATATTTTCAAACAACTTCGTACCGTCTTCGGCCGTTTTCGACAAGCCTTCTACCGCCAATATTTGATCACCAATCTCGCGCTCAGGCTTGAAGTTGATGTACGGATACTTACGCGACGAAGGCTGGATTTCGTCCACGTTGAGTTTGTCCAACATTTTCTGACGCGCCGTTGCTTGTTTTGACTTCGCTACGTTGGCACTAAAGCGGCGGATAAACTCCTCCAATTCTTTGCGCTTTTCGTCGGATTTCTTGTTCTGATCAGCACGTTGTTTCAACGCCAACTGGCTTGACTCGTACCAGAAGGTATAGTTACCACCGTACAACTGTACTTTGCTAAAGTCAATATCAACCACGTGCGTACACACTTGGTCAAGGAAGTGACGGTCGTGGGATACTACGATGACGATGTTTTTGAAGTTGTTCAAGAAGTTTTCCAACCACATTACCGTTTCTACGTCCAAGTTGTTGGTAGGCTCATCAAGGAGTAGAATATCGGGGTTTCCGAAGAGTGTCTGGGCCAACAATACCCGTACTTTTTGGCTGGGGTCGAGGTCAGTCATTTGGGCATAGTGAAGGTCTTCCTTAATTCCCAAACCACTCAACAATGACGCCGCTTCGGGTTCAGCTTCCCAACCGTTCATTTCGGCAAACTCCGCTTCAAGGTCAGCGGCTTTCTCACCATCGGCTTCGGTAAAGTCTTCTTTGGCATAAATCGCGTCTTTTTCGAGCATGATTTCGTACAAACGCTTGTAGCCCATCATGACCGTTTGTAAGACTTGGTATTCGTCAAACTCAAACTGGTTTTGTTTCAAAACCGCCATCCGCTGGCCTGGCGTAATCGCTACGCTTCCTGTTTGTGGGTCGATTTCACCTGAAAGAATTTTTAAGAACGTTGACTTGCCTGCTCCGTTGGCTCCAATCACCCCGTAGCAGTTTCCTGGGTTAAATTTAATATTTACTTCGTCGAAAAGCACTCGTTTACCGTAGCGCAACGACACATTTGAAACCGTTACCATTTAATGAATTGATATTTTCTGTGAAAGATGGTGCAAAATTACGAATTTTTCGGGTGAAAGTTGGCACTTATTCCTATCTCTGTTTGAAGAGTTTCTTGGAGGTAATTGTTTCAAATTTAGGGTTTATGTAGGTTTGTACATCAACAAACGACATTCCATTGAAGACGCTCGACCTACGCTCGCTTTCGTCAGATGAACTCCATGCTTGGGCTTTGCAACAAGATGCCATCGACCCACTTCGCAAGTTTCGTTCTCAGTTTTTTATTCCTGAACAAAACGGTACTCCTTTGACTTATTTTTGCGGCAATTCGCTTGGTTTACAGCCTAAAACGGCCCGAACGGCGGTTGAGCAAGAACTCACTACCTGGCAGCAACACGGCGTAGAAGGATGGTTTGAGGGAGAAAAACCTTGGCTAAGCTATCATCGGTATTGCCAACAAGCGCTTGGGCAAGTCGTGGGGGCTTTGGATGAGGAAGTTTGCCCGATGAACCACCTTACCGTGAATCTTCACTTGATGCTGGTATCATTCTACCAACCAACTCCTCAGCGATACAAAATTTTGACCATCGCAGGTGATTTTCCGTCGGACCAGTATGCCCTTGAAACCCATCTAAAATTCCGTGGCTATGACCCCGCCGATGCCCTCATCGAAGTAGCTCCGCGCAGCGGTGAATATACCATTCGACTAGAAGACCTCCTCGAAGCCATCGAAACCCACGCCAACGACCTCGCCTTGGTTTGCATGAGTGGCCTCAATTATTACACGGGGCAGGTCTTCGACATGCAAACCATCACCGTAAAAGCCCACTCATTAGGCATCAACGTCGGGTTTGACTTAGCCCATGCCGCTGGAAACATTCCAATGCAACTGCACGATTGGGGCGTGGACTTCGCCGTTTGGTGTTCGTACAAATACCTAAATTCTGGCCCAGGCGGGGTATCGGGCGTGTTCGTTCACCAGAAGCACCATTCTTCCAACCTTGTACGCTTGGCAGGCTGGTGGGGCTACGAAGAAAATCGTCGTTTTGAGATGACCAAAGGCTTTGTCCCCATGGAAGGTGCCGCAGGGTGGCAATTGAGTACTCCCAACATCATGGCTTTGGCGGTTCACCGCGCTTCGTTGGCTATTTTTGAAGAAGCGACCATGCCTCTTATTCGTCAAAAAAGTGAAGCGCTAACAGGATTATTGGCAGAAATTATCCGTCGATTGAATGAATCAGGGACTAAAATTGAAGTGATGACGCCCACCGACCCCTCGCAACGGGGAAGTCAGCTTTCACTGTTGATTGAGGGAAAAGGGAAAGCTGTTTTTGATTATTTGGTCGAAAACGGCGTGATTGGCGATTGGCGCGAACCCAATTGTATCCGCCTTACGCCCGCCCCGCTTTATAATACCTTTGAAGAAGTGTGGCGAACAGGAGAAATGTTACGAGCGGTGATTTAAGCAACAGCTTCCCGAAAGTTTTTAGAAGCAAGACCTTCCCGAAAGTTGTTGGAACTTTCGGGAAGGTATGACACAGACATTCCAAGTTTTTGAAACTTGGAATGTCTCAACCATTTATTTCAAATCCGCTAATTTATCCAAATCAATATCGCCAAGCACCGACTTTATTTTGTCGATACCCACACCGTTTCCGCGCACATTCACGATGTAGCGATTGGCGACTAAGACCGAAATTTCACCGTCTTTTGAGTCGGAATTGTATTTTTCAAACGCTTTGTGACCGTCGTATTCGGTTGTTTTTTCGTAGCCGTGTTCAGTTTCTTTATCTACCGACGCCATCGACCACGCGGCCATTCCCATCAGCGCTACGCCCGTACCCGCTACGTCCACAATTTCGACATCAATGCTTTGCCCGTTATCATCGCTGTAATCAGCCTTGGCCGTAGATACGCCGAATCCCATCGCCGCCGTTTTTTCACTCGATGCTTCTTTGCGTTTGAGGCCATCGGCATCCGCGGGTAGCAATGCTTTCAGCAATTTAGGGTCAACCGTTTCTTTAGGGCCTTCTTTCGACATTTTCTCGGCTTCGTCCGCTATTTTTTGCAGGGCTTCCAAACCATTTTTAGGTTCTTCTTTGGCTTTTTCTTCTTCCGATTTCCCAGCACAGTTCGACAGTACAACCGATACTGATAACAGTAGGGTTAAAAACGAAATCTTTTTCATGAGTTCAGGATGATTTTTGTTAATAAAAAAAGGGGACTAGATGTCCCCTCTAAATTACAGTTTTTTCAACACTAGACCCCGTCTTACTTTTTAAAATTAGTATTCGGTTACAGCTATCTCGTATTTCATCCAATGCGGTTGGCTTCTTCTACCGAGGCATCAGTAAATATTTTTTGCTCTTTGTCTTTGTTCTTGAGGGCATATACCAAGAAAAACACCCCTAGTAATACCGCAGGAACGCTCAAAATTTGTCCCATATTAAAGGTGAGTTCGTTTTCAAAAGCCACTTGGTTTTCTTTGAAAAACTCAATGACAAAACGAAGCCCAAAAACCCAAATTAGGAAGATACCTAACAATAAGCCCTGTGGAGTTTGTGCTTTGCGTTTGTTCCAAATCCAGAACAAAAGAAGACACAATACCAAGCACGCAATGGCTTCGTATAATTGGGCTGGGTGACGCGGGTACTGCGTAAACTCAAAGTTGTGCGTAAAGACAAAGCCCCAAGGCATGGTCGTTACTTTTCCTACAATCTCCGAGTTCATCAGGTTACCCATGCGAATAAAACAGCCTGCCAGGGCAACAGTAATCACAATACGGTCAACCACCCACAAAAAGTTGATTTTTTTGGAACGAGAATAAATAAACAAGCCCAACAAAATACCTATGGCTGCTCCGTGACTTGCCAAACCCGCAAACGGAGGGGTAATAACTTGAAGAGGGTTTTTAAGCAGAACCTCTGGTTCGTAAAACAAGAAATGGCCAAATCGTGCTCCTATAACGGTCGTAATCACCATTGTTAATAAGAGTGAGTCCAGTAACGTTTCTTTTAAGCCTTCCTTGCGAAAAATGTGAGACATGATGCGCTGGCCGACCAAAAATCCTGATGCAAATAACAATCCATACCAGCGAATCGAAAAACTACCAATGCTAAAAATTTCGGGATTAACGTCCCAGATGATGTAGCCAAACATAAATGACTGATTTTGAATAAAGGTATCAATGATACTAAAACCTCTACAAAAATCAACAAAGATTATTAGAAGTACATAATGCTTTGGCTCGAAATGTTGAAATTAGCACCTACCCTAACAACAAATTACTGACTATAAGCGAGTTAAATATATACCGTTTGAAAACAAGTTCAGATCGGAGGTTGCTTACAACCTCCGACGCATTAAAATTCCCACTTCCCTTTTTGGTAAAAGTCCATGATTTGACGTTGGAGCGTCAATTCGTAGTTGGAACGAATAGCATTGGCTTCGGCGCGGGCCAAGTTTGCTTTGGCAAGGGTATATTCAAACACACTGGCCGTTCCAGCGGTTAATCGACTTTCGGCGGCTCCAAAATTAGCCCTTAACGACTCCACTTGGCTTTGCGCTGCTGCGTAGCGGTCGATGGTCGCGGCCAGCAATTGGGTTCCTTGCTCAATCGCTTGGCGAAGTTGTTGTTTGACCGTACTTACTTGGTTTTCCGCCAACTGTTGCTGCACTTTCACCGTTTCGACGCGGGGGCGTATCTGCCAACGGCCCATGATGGGTACGTTCAAACCCAAACTCAACGAGCCGTTTCGGGTAGCGTCTAATTGTTTGAAATAGCTACGTTCGGCGTTTGATGACGCATAAAAAGCGCCAAAATTCCCTGATAAACTCAACGATGGCAGGTTATTGGCCTTGACGGCCTTGATTTGACTCGCAAAACTTCCCAAACGCAATTCACTGCTTTTGATTTCTGGCAACATTTTTACGGCATCTTCATAGATACTCTCGGCACTCAATGTCGTTGCCGCTACATCTCTCGATTCGACAGGCGCAAAGGTGACGGTTCCATCGGGTGGCAAATTAAGCAATTGAAAGACGGATAAACGGGCCAATTGTTCATTGTTACGGGCCGTTACTTCGTCAAATTTATCATTGGCCAACTGCGCCTTAATTTCGTACAGGGTATTTTGGCCCACCGTTCCTGCCGATACTTGGCGCTCTACTCGCTCCACTTGCTGCTGCGAAGACGTTACTTGTTCTTGGGCGGCTTTGTGCAAGGCTTCGGTCGCCAAAACTTGGACGTAGGCTTGCAGCAATCGAATGATTTGCTGGTTGAGGGTCGCTTCTTGGTTTTTGATGGCGGCATCACGCAGGGCTATCCCCTGCTGAATTTGGTGCTGAATCTGAAAACCTTGAAAAAGAGGCATCTGAAAGCCAACCCCTACGTAGTTGGTATTATAAACTTGGTCGATGTACCCGTTGGTAAAACGGTCGATACTGCGCCCGAAGTTTAGGTTTTGACCCGCATTAAAACCAATTTGTGGCAGCTGCTGCGATTTGTTTTGCTGCAATTGGGCCGACGCTCCCCGCGCTTGTAGTTGGCTCTCGCGGTAGGTAAGGTTATTTTTTTCAAGAATGCTTACGCACTCTTTGAGCGATACCGTTTTTTGTGCCATCACGGAAGTTGAAAACGCCAACGCTCCTATGGCTATCACCAATTGAATTGTTTTCATTGAATTTCTACCAATAAATATGACTCACTTCTTTATGAAACCCAGCCGTCTTTCAATCGAATGACTCGATTTCCGTAGGTGGCATTTACTTCCGAGTGCGTTACTTGTACGATGGATACTTTGTCTTTTTCGTTGAGTTCTTTGAACAGTTCCATAATTTGCTGGGCTTGTTCCGAGTGCAGGTTTCCCGTTGGTTCGTCGGCAAAAATGATGCTTGGTTCGTGGACAATGGCCCGTGCAATACCGACCAACTGCTGCTGCCCTCCCGAAAGCTGGCTAGGGAAAAGGTCTTTTTTAGCGACCATATTAAAGCGGTCGAGCAGTTCGGCTACCCTGCTTTTCCGCTCCGACGATGATGTTCCTTTGTACAACAACGGTGTTTCGATGTTTTCATAGACCGTCAGTTCGTCAATCAAATGGTACGCTTGAAAAACAAACCCAATGCGGTGGCGGTGTAATTCGGTGCGTTTTTTCTCGCTGAGTTTGTCAACGCGTTCGTCAAAGAAAAAATATTCGCCTTCGGATGGTTCTTCCAACAACCCTAAAATGTGCAAAAGAGTGGACTTCCCTGAGCCTGACGGCCCCATGATGGACACAAACTCTCCTTCATTTATGTCTAAATTGATGTTTCGTAGTACGTACGTTTTCCCAAATCCTGCGGGATAATACTTAGAAATACCTTTGAGCTGAATCATGAATTGTGCTGTTGTATAATGTATAGTTTGTAGTCATTACACGAGTTGTGCCAGTATGCTATTCTGTTGATTATCAAACCTAAAGCCATACCGCAAAAATAAAAAACGTCCGAAAACGGACAACATTTGTACGCCTTCGGACGAAGAAAATATCGTTTATTTAGACCTAGGCAAAGTGCATTTGCTCTTTGCCCATTTGTCTTTTGCTTGCTTATTTAGCGTAAGCGACCGAGCGCATCTCGCGGATAACAGTCACTTTAATCTGGCCAGGGTACTGCATTTCTTTCTCAATTTTTTGCGAAATATCAAACGAAAGCTTGCTGGCCGTTTCGTCGTTTACAGTATCTGAATTGACAATCACGCGCAACTCACGACCCGCTTGAATGGCGTAACATTTGTCCACACCTGGGAAGCTGGTTGCCAAGTTTTCGAGGTCTTTCAAACGTTGGATGTACGATTCCATCATTTCGCGGCGAGCGCCTGGGCGAGAACCTGAAATCGCATCACACACCTGAATAATCGGCGACATCATGCTTGTCATCTCAATTTCGTCGTGGTGAGCCCCAATCGCGTTGCAAACCTCTGGGTTTTCTTTGTATTTCTTGGCCAATTCCATCCCCAAAATTGCGTGTGGCAATTCTGATTCTTCGGGCCAAACCTTTCCAATGTCGTGCAAAAGCCCCGCCCGTTTCGCCAATTTCGCATTCAAGCCCAACTCTGCCGCCATCGCTGCGCAAAGACGTGCCACCTCGCGTGAGTGCTGGAGCAAATTTTGGCCGTACGACGAGCGGAAGCGCATCCGACCTACCATTTTCACCAACTCAGGGTGCAAGCCGTGTACGCCCAATTCGATAACGGTACGCTCGCCAATTTCGACGATTTCGTCTTCGATATTTTTCTTGGTTTTTGATACTACCTCTTCGATACGTGCAGGGTGAATACGACCATCTTGTACCAAACGGTGCAACGACAAGCGGGCGATTTCACGACGAACGGGGTCAAAACCCGAAATAACGATGGCTTCTGGCGTATCGTCCACGATGATTTCGCAACCCGTAGCGGCTTCGAGTGCGCGGATGTTGCGCCCTTCGCGACCGATGATTTTACCTTTTACGTCGTCACTTTCGATGTTGAATACCGAAACCGTATTTTCGATGGCATGTTCAGAAGCCGTGCGCTGAATCGTCTCGATAACGATTTTCTTGGCCTCTTTGGTAGCGGTAAGTTTTGCCTCGTCGATGGTGTTTTTGATAAACGCCGACGCCTGCGTTTGGGCATCTGCCTGAATCGCTTCGACCAACTGCTGTTTTGCTTGTTCGGCCGTAAGGTTAGCAATGCGCTCCAATTGCTCTACCTGAGAGCGGTGCATTTTTTCGGCTTCTTCGCGGCGTTTGGTCGCTACTTCCGTTTGTTGTTCGAGATTTTTACGAAGACCTTCCAACTCATTTTCGCGACGTTTATTTTGTTCCGTCATCTGGTTGAGTTGCTGCTCGCGCTGTTTGATTTTCTGCTCGTTCTGAAGAATAATCTGTTTCTTCTTGTTTGAATCTTCCTCAAACTCACTTTTCAATTTGAGGTATTTTTCTTTGGCCTCAAGGATACGGTCTTTCTTTATATTTTCGGCCGAAATTTCTGCATTCTTGACAATCTCAGCGGCGCGCTGTTGAGCATCATCTTCCATCTTTTTATTGGCTTTTTTGATGGCAAAATACATGATAGCTGCTCCAACGGCTGCCGAGATGGCGGCATCAAGCAATAATATTGGATCCATTTTTTTGTGCTGTGTGTTTGTTGGTTTAACATATTCCCAACGCCCATCAACGAACGGAGCAAGACTGATTGGTTCAAGAACGATTTCGACAAAAAAGCTGGCTTAGGGCTGTGTTGTCGATTGGAAGTTATTTTGTATCGTGTCTAAGTTCTTGAAGACATCTTCTTTCAATGTCCTCAAATCATAGTCGCCTTTTAAGCGTGCTACTGTAGCATCAAGGCAAACCATCGACAGTATTTCTTCTAAATGTACTTCTCCTTTTTTATTTTTCATCCGATATTCTATTTGCTCTGTCACCAGTTTGGCGGCTTTTCGTATCAATTCTTCCTCAAACTCAGAGCTTGTACGAAGTTCAAACGATTTGTTACCAATTGTGATATTGATAGGAGGCCGTTTCTTTTTGGATTCCATTGGTGTCAAATCAAATAGTTCGTAACAGCGTTATCGTTTCCTCTATGTATCGAATGTAATCGTCCAATTTGCTATTCAGTTCCGTTATCGCGTTGGCGTTTTTCGGGTTTTTTACAATTATAGACAATTGTTTGAAATTATTTAACTTTTCCTTCAAAGAAACTTCTTTTTCGCGCAATTGTTTGTTTTCTGTTTTTAAGGTTCGTAACTGTTGTCGGGTTTCTTTTAGTTCTTCACTTTGTTTTTCGTGCGCCTTTTCGAGCTGTTCAAAACGCATTTTCAGCTCCTCGTGCGTCACTTTTTCAAACTGTAAAGTAACTTGCAACGTATTGATACGCTGTTCTATCTGGCGAAACTGCATATTGAGCCGTTCCAGCACATCGCTATTGCCATACGTTACAAGTTTCCGTTCCAAGTCTGGCATCGCTTAGTACTATTTACGAATCACTGCTCCCAACTCTTTCTCAAAAGCCATCATTAGCTTTTGCATCGTTTTGTCAATCACCTTGTCGGTGAGTGTCTGTTCGGTGTCTTGAAGGGTGAAGCTCACTGAGTACGATTTCTTATCCGCTCCGATGTTTTCACCTTCATACACGTCAAAAACGTTCACATTCGTCAACAAATTGCGTTCGTATTTTTGAGCCAACTGACGAATCTGTTCAAAACTCACGGTTTTGTCCAACACCAACGACAAATCGCGGCGTACTTCGGGGTATTTTGATACTTCCGTAAAGCGGACTTTGTCTTGGTATTGTTTCAACAAATACGCCCAGTCGAAGTCGGCATAAAACACAGGCTGCTTGATGTCGAGCATTTTGGTGTGTTTGCCTTTTACTTGTCCAAAACTCACCACTGGTTTTTTCTTTACGGTGTACGTAAGCCCGTATTCAAAAACTGTTTTATCCTGAATCTCTTGTTTTTCAACGCCTTGTACTCGAAAAGCACTGAGCACCAAATGTACCATAGAGGCTAAATCGTGGAACGCCAGCTTTTGGTCTTTGGCTACCCAACTTTCGGCTTGTTGGTGTCCTGCCATCAACAACACTAGGTGTGCAACGTCTTTGTATTTGCCTTCTACTTTGTGGTAAGTTTTTCCAAACTCACAAATTTTGAGGTCGCGCTGACGGCGGTTGAGGTTGTAGGCCAAGGTTTCTAACCCTGAAAACAACATCGTCTGACGCATCACCGACAGGTCTTCGCTCAACGGGTTGAGCATCACTACATCTTCCCCAACTAAACTCGCCCGCACGGCTTCGTTGTAGGCTGGTTTGGTGAGCGAATTGGTCATGGTTTCGTTGAAGCCATTTCCTGCCAAGATATTGGCAATGCGCAATTTTTGCTTGTCGGGGTCCACCAACGGGAAGCCCGAGAGGAAATTGGCCGACAAGTGTTCCGACAACTCGATGTTATCGAATCCATAAATCCGCAGAATTTCCTCCACAATATCCGCCTCACGCGTCACGTCAACGCGGTAAGGGGCGACCGATGCCAAGAAACCTTCGGGTGTTTCGTTTTGGATTTCGATGTCGAGGCTTGTCAAAATCTGCTTAATCAAGTCGCGGTCAAGCGATTTTCCAATCAAGCGGTCAATATTTCGGTATTTTACCGCTACCTCCTGGTTTGGAATGGGATTAGGGTAAATGTCCACTACATCCGACGCAATGTGTCCACCTGCCACTTCCAATATCAGCAATGCCGCCCGTTTGAGGGCATAAATAGGCATGTTAGGATCAGTTCCACGCTCAAAACGGAACGAAGCATCGGTTTTGAGCGTGTGGAAAGTACCCGTTTTACGAATCGACGCTGGAGAAAAATAAGCAGATTCCAAGAAAATCGCCGTAGTGCTTTCAGTCACGCCCGATTTTGTTCCCCCAAAAACACCCCCGATACACATGGGTTCTTCGGCATTACAAATCATCAAGTCACGCTCAGAAAGTTTGCGTTCTACGCCGTCGAGGGTTACAAAAGGAGTTCCTTCGGGTAGGTTTTTCACGATGACTTTATTGCCTGTGATTTTTGCGGCGTCGAAAGCGTGCAGTGGCTGCCCCAATTCGTGACAAATGAAGTTGGTGATGTCCACGATGTTGTTAATCGAACGCACTCCCACTGCTTGCAACTTTTCTTTGAGCCACTCGGGCGACTCACCCACGGTCAAGCCTGCCAAGCAAACACCCGCATAACGTGGCGCAGCTTCGGTATTTTCGACAGTTACTTCAATAGATGACGGGAGATTGGTTACGGGCAACTGGTCAAATGCCGCTACCGACGGCTTGGTCAGTTCACGTCCCCAAACAGCTTTCAAGTCGCGAGCCACACCAAGGTGCGACGCTGCGTCGGCGCGGTTGGGAGTAAGACCAATTTCAATCACGTAGTCGGGCAATACGCCAAAATACTGCGCGGCGGGAGTTCCGTTGGGCAAATCGGTGTCTAGCACCATGATACCCGCGTGAGAATGACCGATACCGATTTCGTCTTCGGCGCAAATCATCCCTTCCGACGGCTGGCCGTAAACTTTACGTTTTCCAATCGTAAACGGCTCGCCTTCGGTAGGATAAATGGTTGCCCCGACGGTAGCGACAATCACTTTTTGTCCCGCCGCCACGTTGGCTGCTCCGCACACAATCGTGCTTGGTTCGCCTGCGCCTGTATCAACGGTGGTGAGGTGTAATGTTTTTTCTTTGACAGTAAACGGCTCGCAGGTGAGGACTTCTCCCACCACGATTCCTTCCAATCCGCCTTTGACACGTTCGACGGGGTCGATTCCTTCTACTTCCAAGCCCGTAGCGGTCAATAATTTACCAACTTCTTCGGGAGACTCCTGAATATCAATGAGTTGTTTAAGCCAATTGTAGGAAATTTTCATAGATAACCCAGCCCCCTGCCCCAATGGGGAGCTTTTTTATGGTACGTACAAATCCCCCTTTGGGGTGAGGGGCTTTATTTGTAACGCAAAATTAGGGGTTTTTAGGGAAATTTATGACTTTATAAAGTGGGTTGTTGTGGCCAAAGGCGCTGTATTACTCTGACCGCAGCGAATCTACGGGATTTCTCAGCGCCGCTTTGATGGATTGGTAGCTGATGGTGAGCAAAGAAATGAAGAGCATAACCAAGGCCGTGTAACCAAAAATACGCCACGAAACCTGTATTCGGTAGGCAAAATCCTGCAACCATTGTTCCATAAAATAGTACGCAATCGGCGAAGCTATCACCACAGCGACCAAGACCAGCTTTAAAAAAGAGTTGGAAAATAAGAACACTATGCTCGGTACCGAAGCGCCCACTACTTTACGAATTCCTATCTCTTTGGTACGTTGCTGAATGGCTAAGTGCGTCAATCCAAACAAGCCCATGCCGCAAAGGACGATTGAAAGCAAGGTAGCGAAGCCAATGATTTTTTGCCAACGTTGTTCCTGAAGATAATCGCGGTTGTTGAGTTCATCCATAAAATTATAGGCATACACGGCGTTAGGCAGGGCTTTTCGGTAAATCCGTTCAAAGGCGGTGAGGGCTTCTTGCTGGTGATTTTTGTCAATTTTAAGCCAAATACCGCCATTATACATGTCGTTGGTAGCCATTACTAAAGGTGGGATTCGTTCGCGCAATGAACCAAAATGAAAATCTTTCACTACTCCCACGATTCGGGCAGGCGATTTTAGAAAAAAGTCTTCCGTTGTCACCAATGCGCCAATTGGACTTCCCAAAGCAGCCTCCCTCACAAACGTCTCATTCACAATCACTTCTACTTTGCTTGCATTTAAAATAGATCTCCCCTCTTTTAAACGAACTCCCAACACCGCCAAGTAATTGGAATCAATGTTTTGATACGTACTTTTTACCGTGCGTTGGTTCGCTTTGGTTTTGAAATTGGAACCCCGTTCGTCACCAAACGAAATTTGCACAATGGATGACTCTTTGGCTACTTCGTTTCTGATAAACTCCGCCAAGGGTTTGGTTTCGCGGTTGCCACTGATGTACGTCCGAATGACTTGGTACGGATTATAACCTAAATCTTTGGTACGCACGTAGTTCATTTGTTGGTAAAAAACAATGGAAGCAATGAGCAAAATAGCCGCTAACGCAAACTGAAGAACCACAAGACTTTTTCCGAAAAACCCATTTCCCGATACTTTTTGCTTATGGTATAGAACTTCGGTAGGGTTGAACTTGGAAAGAACAAAAGCAGGGTACAAACCCGACAACAAAATATTGACCAGCAACAGCCCGCCAAAAGCAAAGAAGAGCTTCCATTCAAAAACTTCGGAGAGAAGAATTTCTTTATTGGCCAACTGATTAAACACAGGCAGCAACAACAATACAAGCACAAAAGCCAGAAAAAACGCCGCCACACACAGCAAGGCCGATTCGGCTAAAAATTGAACAATAATTTGCCCTTGGCGACTGCCCGTTACCTTGCGAATCCCCACTTCTTTGGCCCGTTTGAGCGAACTTGCAATGCTGATATTGACAAAATTGATACTTGCCATCAACAGCATAAACAGAGCTATCCCCAAAAAAATGTAGGAATACAGCGGGTTGCTATAATTGATGGCGCCGCCTTCCCCGCCCGTTTGGAGTGGGTATAAATGAAGGTCGGTAATGGGTTGAAGACCATAGGTAACTTGGGGGTCGTGGCCGTTTTCTTTTATTTGTTCTTTGGCGAGTCGGGCGTGAACTTGGTTGAATTTCTTACAAACCAACGATTTGTCGGCTTTTGGATTCAACACCACAAACGTGCCGAGGTAGGCATTCAGCCAAGCGGTATCCGTAAAACTCAGTTCCATGAAGCTGAACGGATGCAGCACATCAAATTGAATCGACGAATTTTTGGGAGGATTTTCCACCACACCCGAAATCACCAACGGTTTTCCCAAACGGTCGGCCGAAGGGTCGGCTTCCATGTGTAATAGTTGGCCAACGACGTTGGTAGAGTTAAAAAATTTCAGCGCTGTTTTTTCAGTAATCACCACCGAACCCACATCGTTTAACACCGTTTTTGGGTTTCCGTGAAGGAGTTTAAAGCTAAAAACATCAAAAAAATGACTGTCCGCAAACAGCAACTGTAGTTTCAGGGCTTTGCGGTTGGTGCGAATATCACCAAAAATAGCCCCTCCCATGATTCTGACATAATCCTCGACTTCGGGCACGGCCGCTTTGAAAGCTGGGCCTTGTACTTGCCCCGTTCCTCCCGAGGTTTGAGGATCTTCGCCTTTGTTCTGAATAGCTGTTGTCGTAATTCGGTATAAATGAGGGCTTTTTTGATGAAAATTATCAAAGCTATGTTCGTCTCGGATGTATAAAATCGCCAACAACACACAGCCAAGTCCAAACGCCAAACCAATGGTATTGATGACCGAATACAGCCGATTGTGCCAAAGGAGGCGCAGCGCGATTTTGAAATAATTACGTAGCATGGGAAAAAGAAAACAGTTACTTGTTGACGGTTATCCGTGTATTTTAGGAAACAGTCACCTCCAGGCGATAACCAACACCGTGAACGGCCACAATTTTTAGGGAAGTATCCTCCTGGAGTAATTTTCGTAGGCGTGAGACAAAAACATCAATACTGCGCCCCACAATGATACCTTCATCTTCCCACACCGATTTTAGAATAAAGTCTCGTTCAAGGAGTTGGTTCTTATTTTTCACAAACAAGTGGAGCAATTTTGCCTCGCGATAGGTCAGGTTATGGTGCGTGTTGGCAATATAAAGCAGTTGATTTTCTACATCCATGCTCGACGCTCCGAACGTCAGCCGCGTGGGTTTTTCGATGGGCTGTTCGTGAGGTGTTTCAATGGCTGGCACAGTGCTTGTTTTTTTTCGCGACCATACGCTGTACGAAACGCCGACCAAAACTAAGCCCAGCCCCAACGTCCACCAGACGGGATTCGTTGAGCTAGAAGGATTGGTAGAAGATGCAAAGGTTACTTTTACGTTATTACACCCCAAGAGCTGTTCACGTCCGATACAGGCCACTTCTTTACTTTTGGAATAATCTAAAAAGTTATACCCTAGTTGCAGTTCGTTGGTTTTACAGTCGATGACCGCTACATCGTAGTTATTTTTGATACCATGAAGGTCAAAAGATTCTTGTAACAAGGACGGTAACTGATTGTAGTTGAAGGTTCTACTGAGTTGTAATACATACGTACCCTCCGCCGTTTTTTTGACCGCAGTAATGCGAGACGTAGAATCACCGCTTGCCAACAGCAGGCGGTGGCCCGTACGGCGAAGTGCCAGATTGACTTTCTCCTCAAACCGTTGCGAAGTGCTCGATTCGGGGGCAGAAGTAAACCAAGCAAACCGCCCAAACAGCAAGCTGATGACCAACAATGAAGCCCCAATTGCCAATTTCCCCGTCATGATTTCCATAAGTTCTGTATCAAATTTAGTAGAAATAGCTTACAATCAGTAACGCCCTACCAAGGGCCGTTCTTTTTCACTTGATAAAAGCGCTTGCCATCAAAGCGATAGAGCCCTTGTCCCGTACCCCACCACATGTTTCCTGATTTATCCTGATACATACTTTGAACGCAGCAATTTAAGCCGTCATTAGGGGTAAAAACAGTGAACGCTTTTGAATTTGGTAAGGGAATGGAAGGGTCAAAGCGCGTCGTGCTACCTCGGGCGGTAACCCAAATGATACCTGATTGCTCAATGATGATTCCCCAAAACTCCGTTCCGCCTAATCCGTCTTTGGACGTGTATTCGGTAAATCTTTTCCCCACTGCCTGTTTTGGGTCGTATTTGCAAATGCCGTTTTTCATGGTAAACCACATATTACCCGCTTGGTCTTGAGCAATGCCTCCCGCGTAGTTCTCACCCAATTGCTCTTTTTCGGCCACATGAGTAATGGCATTATCCCCTTTCTGTTCAGGGTCATAACGAAAGACCCCCTGATTAGAAGACGCAAACCAGATGTTACCGCTTTTGTCCTCCATGACGCCAGCAACGTTTACAGTAGCAAGTTCTTTAAACAATGAAAAACTTTTTCGGCCCTCGCTATCGGCCACAGGGTCGTATTGATAAACGCCGCCGTGCGTACCAACCCAAACCGTGCCCGATTTATCAACAAGAATGCCTTTTCGAGTAATGTCAACGTGGTTCAGGCCATCTTTTTGGTTGTAATTCTTAAACGTTTTTCCGACTGCCCGTCTGGGATCGTACTTATACACACCTTGATCGGTGCCAAACCACATATTTCCGTCTTTATCTTCATTGATGGCATAAACGGTTTGGTTATAAAATCCGTCAGGATTGGAAAAGTAGGTCAAGGTTTTTTGATCGTACCTCACGACGCCATCCCCTATAGTACCAAACCATAGATTCCCTTTTGAATCCTGAAAAATACTTCGGATGTATTGGCTGACCAAAGTCGTGTCAAAATCGGGCACCAACCCCACGGACTTAAAGTTTTTTATGACTTTGGGACTTGGTTTGGGCGTATTTAAGCCTTTTTGTGTATTTGTTTTTTCCTGTCCGCTGCAAGATGTACAAAAAATAACCACAGAGACCAAGGCATAAATAGGAAGGTATTTCATCATTTTTTGAGATGTTAAAAGGGGCGCTATTTTTTCTAATTTTATTTTTTCCCCGCAGAAAGCCGCAGAATTACAAACGCTGATTCTCGCTGAAAAAGGGCTTTATATGGATATGGTCATTAATCAGCGCCTTCTGCGACTTTCAATCGGCGTAAATCAGCGGGTAATAGTTAAAGAAAGCTGCCTAGCAATATAGATTGTTGGCTTAGTTAATATCTTCGTTCAAAAGACTTGCCATTGAAACGATACACACCATTGGGGCCTCCGCCAAACCACAATTCACCCGCTTTGCTTTTGTAAATAACCCAAGTAAAGTCACCATCCAGACCATCTTTTTGGGTGAAATTTTTCATGGTATGCCCGTCATACCGCCACACACCTATAGAGGTTTTTTCCATCATATTGATACACGCCTGGCCCACCTTCAAGTTTTTTGTAACCCGCAGTTTCATCCCCTTTAAACCAAAGGTCACTATCCGTTAATTTCCACCCGTTTTTTGAATCATACTTTCTTTCATTGTAAACAGTCATTTTTTCACCATCATATCTACTTAACCCAATTCCACATTCAAACCAGATAATACCATTTTTATCTTCATAAATGCTTCTCACCTGGTTGTCACTCAATCCGTTTTGGGTTGTAAAATAGTGCAACCGACCATTCTGAAGCATACACACACCTTCGTTGTGACTGCCAAACCAAGTATTTCCTTTACTATCCTCCAAAATTGAACGAACTCCTTTGGTGTATTTCAACCGTGTAGTGTCAATTTGAGAATGAACAACAGGTTTTGTCTATCTGATTTTACTTTCATTGTAAAGGTGTCTTTTAGTAGGACGCACAATAGAAATGATGCTGATTAATGATAATTGACAAATGATTTTAAACTCAACGATTCATATTATTTCTGACCCGCTACATTCACTGGATAAATCAATCCCGGACGCAACGAACAGATTCTGCGTAAGAAACAGAGGCAGGGAAACGGAACGCTTTTGTTTTAAGTGGTTTTTCTCCGGGGCCACCATAACTGAAGTTCCATCCCCAGGCTTTACCCTCCTGACCCGAGGGGGTGGACGTCCACCAAAAACCCATAACACTCATCACTTCATAAAGATTATTTCTGCGAATACCTGCTGGATGACCGTTAAACCCGCTGCTGTTAGTACCGTTGCCGTCTTCTGCCCATCCACTGACGCTTTTCAAGACTTCGCCAGCCTTATCCATTCCACCAAATTTAGTCACCAGCATAGACCATTCCCTATCCGTTGCCAAATGCCAACCGCTGGGGCAGGCTTTTTTCGCGGCTTCCCAAGTGTAAAGCAAGCCGAGCTCTTTTCGATTGCTCTCTTTGTCATCATAAGCGTAGCTTTCCTGCACTTTGTAGTTCAGGTTTTGGGCCATCCAAGTAACCATGGTGTCGGTCGAAGCATTTTTAAAGCTGAACGTTTTATACGTTTGCCCATCGCGTGAGTCGGTAAAACTGCCCGTGGATTGGGCAATGCCTACCTGAGTAAAAAACAAGGCAACAAGTAGCGTAATGGTGTGCTGTTTTATCATGTAATGTGTTCTTAATACTTCGGATTGAAGCTACGTGGTCAGACGGTAGTCAGACCACGCATCCTACTCTGGGGTCTGACTACCGTCTGACCCCTTCAATGCCTAACAGCCGTCGCCATTTTGAGCCGTTACTTTCTTGAAATTAAGCGGGAAAAGGTATTTGGTAAGTACCACTTTAGGCTTTTGATTTTCGGCCACATTTCCTACGGTTTCTACCACCAACGCGTCACCAAAACGTGCCCGTGACACCAAAAAACCAATTTCAGCTTCGTATTGCTCTTTCCCGTTGGTTTGCCCTCCAAAACTCACTTTTTGGTCACCGCGTTTTAGGTAAATACGGAAAGGCATTTTTGAATCTGACTCTAACGAATTTACGGTCAAAACGCCACTGCTCACGGTCGATAGCTCCGTTTGGTTCAGTGGTTGGCCGTCTAAGAGCAAAGCCACGGCCATTTTAGCGTCGTTGGTCGAATTAGCGGTTGGAACAACGGTGGTTGCCGCTACGAAAACAAGCATACCGAGGGCAGCAAGTCCAATAAATGATAGTGTTTTCATGATTGTGAAGAGATTTAATAGTTAGTGAATTACGATTTCGTTGTGAGGGAGTGCGTAGGAGTCTTTTAACGTCAATAACACGATTGCGTCTCCTTTGTTGCACTTTGAAAGCACGTTTTTGATGTCCACTTTTTGGTACACCTCCTTCGAGAACATCGTCAACGTTTTGCTGTTTTTGTCCCGAATCGCCACCATGAAGTCAATCGCTGCTGTTTGGTGCCATTGGTTGTTTTCGTAGGTCGCTTCAGCCACCGAAAGCGTCCCCTGCGCGTCTTGCGTCAAGGCACACTTTCCCGTAGGAGAATAGTCATCGACCACCACCCTGTTGTCTATAAAAACCGCCGAACAATTTGAAAATTTGGTCTGCGCTTGCCCTATCAATGATGCGCCTACGAAGCCCGCCACGCACCACATTCGTTTCAGTGTTTTCATTCTCTTTAGGTTGTTTATAGGTGTTTACTCCCTTGATGTTGACAAAGGTATTTTCACCCACAAAATCTTCTAAATTTTTCCCGTAAAAGAATGTAAACGAAATGTAAAAGTTTGTTATTCGACTTTTATCGAATGCGTAGGGTTTGATAATGAAGCCTTTATGGTTTGCACACTTACCAGAAGAATAATAACAATTCCGAAACTTCCTGCCACAAACGCAAACGATGTCCAGCTCATTTCGACCCGATAGGCGTAGCTTTGAAGCCAATTTTTCATACTCACAAACACCAACGGAAACGCAACTACCGTCGCCAAGGCCGCTACCACCAAAAACTCCCGCAAAAATAAGCCTACCAAACTCGCAGGCGAAGCGCCCAAGACTTTACGAATTCCGAGTTCTTTGGTGCGGCGCGTCACACTGAGCGACACCATGCCGATGACTCCTAACAATACAATGATGATGGCCAACAACGTAGCCGTGTGCGCGGCTTTTTTGAGGCGAATTTCGGTTTGGTAGAGCTTTTGAAGCATGTCGTCCAAAAACTTATATTCAAACGGAGCGCCAGGGAGTAATTCTCGCCATTTGTGTTCTACCGCCGCCACACCCGCTGCCACGGTAGCAGGGCGCAATTTGAACGAAAAGTAGCGATAGTTATTCAGGGTTTTGAGGTGAACAAAAGCCAAAGCCCCTACTTGGTCGCGCATGGATTGAAAATGAAAATCTTTGGTGACGCCCACGATGTGGAAAAGTTGTCCAAAACCCACCAAACGCACTTGCTGACCAAGGGCACTTTCGGGCGTGAAGCCGAGTTTTTTAGCCGCCGATTGGTTGATGACGAGCGGTACTTGAGTACCCACCGCTGGATTTTGCCCAAAATAAATCCCGCTCGCCATCGGAATCTGGTAGGTTTTGGCATAATGTTCGTCGGTCTGCAACACAGGCATAAACGTCGCTTGAGTAGAATCCTGCCCCAGCTTAAAAACCCCCGACTGAAAACCTGTACGCCCGTCGGGAATTTCGTACGACAACGATACATCGCTCACCTGCGGCAAACGCGCCATTTCATTGCGAATGGTTTCCATTTTGGCTACCCCTTTCGCCGACCAGTCGCGCGGGACAGACGCCCACACAATCGCCTCTTTGGAGTATCCCAGTTCTTTTTCAAAAAAATAATTGACCTGATTCGTGATAATAACTGCCGCGCCAAACACAAACAACGCCACCGAAAACTGCCCCACCATGAGCGAATATTTAAAGAGGCGGTTTTCTTTCACGTTTTTGAGCTTGCCTTTGATGGACTCCACCGAGGGCAACGAAGAAAGCACAAACGCAGGGTATGCGCCCGCCAAGCCACCCACAAGCATTCCCAAACCGATGCCCACCGACAAAAAGGCCAACGGGGCGCTCGTAAAAGGAAGGAGGTCTTTCCCCAAAAATTCACTAAACGATGGTCGTAAAAGCTCGTACAACCCCCACGAAACAACCGTGCTGAACAAGGCCAAAATGATTGATTCGGCCAAAAACTGCCGCATTAATTGGGTTTTGGTACTTCCAAGCGACTTCCGAACGCCAATTTCTTTGAGACGTGCCGCCGAACCACCCATCGAGAGATTGACGAAATTGACCACGGCCATGAGCAAAATAAAAAACGCAACCAAGCTCAGTGTGGCGATTGTTTTATTAACCAAGCCGTTGTTTTCTTCGCGGTAAAGTGTGGAAAGGGGCGTAGGAATCACTTCGATGTTTTCTTGAATAACTTTGGACGAATGGGTGGCTATCAGCTGTGCAATCGCTCGTTTTAACGCGGGAAGGCTTGCCCCTGTTCGGAGTTTTAGGTAATTGACCACATACACGTTGTCCCAAGAGGTCATGGCTCCGTCGCGGCCAAAGAATGCCAAACTCTTCAGGGGAAGTAAGATGGGGATTTCGCTCGACACAAATTGCGTCACGGAATTGTAGGGGATAGTGGCCAAAACCCCCGACACCATGAAATCGCGGCGCTCGCCCGAAAATGACTCAATTTGAAGCGTTTGACCCACGACGTTGGTTTTTCCGAAATATTTCAAGGCCGTTTTTTGCGAAATCACCAGCGAATTAGGCTGACTCAGGGCTGTTTTAGGGTCGCCTTCCAACAACGGGAATCCGTACATCGACAGAAGGGTAGAATCGCCTAATTGCAGGTCTTCTCGGAAGTTTTTATCTCCTTTCGATACCACTGACGTCACGGCGTCAAAATGATAGTAATCTTCTACCAACGAAGGAAAATTTTCTTTCAACGCTTTGGCCAGCGGCGCAATGGTCGTGATTTCGATGCCCATGTTGGGCTGCTTCCATTTCGACTTGAGGATGTATTGGCGGTCGAGGTCTTTGAGTTCGGCGTTTACCCGCCATTCTCCCCAAACGTAGCTTCCCATGAGCATCGTAAAGGTAATGCCTACTGAAAGTCCAAAGACGTTGATGATAGCGTATAACTTGTTCTTTTTCAGGCTGCGCCAGCCGATTTTGAAGTAATTCTGAAGCATGGTTTTGTACGTTTAAAATGGCACAGCAAGGTACGTACAAAACGCATTGACGGTCTGTTAAAAAACCTTAATTGTTTGAACATCGTAGATACGTTGCATGCAACGTATCTACGGAAAATCATTCTGATTTCAACGATTTTACGGGATTCATCAAGGCCGCTTTGACCGACTGAACGCTGACCGTCAGCAACGCCACCGCCAGCACCCCAACCGCCGTAGCGGCTATGACCCACCAACTGATTTCGGTTTGGTAGGCAAACTCTTGCAACCACTGGCGCATCAGATAATACGCAACGGGCGTGGCCAACACGACAGCGAAAGCAATCAGCTTGAGGAAATTGGTCGAGAGCATCACCGTAATGCTAAGCACCGACGCGCCCAACACTTTACGAATGCCAATTTCTTTGCGGCGGCGCTGTACATTGTAAGCCGTCAGCCCCAAAATACCCAAGCACGAAATCGCAATGGCAAACACGGCAAAAATGCCAAACACGCGATTAAATTGGCGCTCATTTTGGTATTGCTGGGCAAAGTTTTCGTCCAAAAACCAATAGCGAAACGGCTCTTCGGGGTAGATTTTTTTCCAAGCAAGCTGCATACTTCCAAGCGACGCTTCTAATTGGCGGGCATTCATTTTTAAGGTCAAATACCCCAATTCTTGCGGCGCAAAACAGTAGTAAAAAGTAGGCTTAGGCGCACTTTTGAGCGATTCGATGTGAAAATCTTCGACCACCGCTCCTACCGTCATGGAGGCGTTATTTTCGCTATTTTCGTAAGCAATTTGTTGACCAATGGCCGCTTCGGGCGACGGGAAACCGAGCGCCTTTCGCATGGTTTCGTTGATGGTAATGGTGTTAAATCGCGCTACGCGGTCAGGGAAGAATTGGTGTTTTCCTGCCAACAATTGAACCCCAAACAAAGGAAAAAAGTCTTGGTCAGTTTCCACAAAATAGGAAGTGATTTTGGCAAAATCGGGTTGCTTTACCCAATGAAGCGGACGGTTGCTTCCCGCAATCGTGTTGATGCCCAACCCTGGAACGATGTTGGACGAAGACGCACCTTCAATCCCCGCAATCTTTGCACATTCCGACTTAAAAAGAGCTAGTTTTCTAAAAATCGTACTGTCTCTGGTGTCTTCAGACGCAGGTACTTTGACCGACACCAACTGGTCGAGTTGTACGCCAAGTTCGTGGTTATTTAGGAAATCTAATTGTTTTTCAATCACCAATACCCCAAAAATCAGCCCCGCCGAGCAAGCAAACTGAACCACCACCAAGCTTTTGCGAAGCGTTTCGGTGTTACCCGCCACAAATCGTCCCCGCAGTACTTCCACGGGTCGAAAACCCGAAAGTTGCAAGGCAGGATATAGCCCCGCCACAAACCATATCAGAACAATAAACCCAATACTTACGCCCCAATACACCCCATCTATGGTGTTGCTCACCGATAAATCACGGCCAGCGATGCCTCCAAACCAATCGGTTGACAGCTGCACACCTACTACTGCTGTCCCGAAGGCAATGCTGCTTATAACAAAGCTTTCCCACAAAAATTGTTGAGTGAGCGTGCCACGGCTTGCGCCCAGCACTTTTCGTACGCCTACTTCTTTGCCGCGTTCGTTGGCAAGTGCCGTTGTTAAGTTGATGTAATTCACAAAAGCAATCACCAATATCACCAAAGCAATGATACCCAAAAACTGCACCGTGCGCGCGCTGCCGTTGGGTTCGAGTTCGTAGGTAAGATTGGAATGGAGGTGAATGTCTTTAAAAGGCTGAATCACAAGTTGGATTCCTTCTTTTTTGAGAAAGGTTTGGTTGATTTCGGTTAATTTTTTGGTCACCCCGTCGGTCGAAGCATCGGGCGCTAATTGGAAATAATTATAGTCCCAGTACGACTCAAAGTTGTCTTCGTGCCCCCGCGCATACCGTGAAGCGTACGACACCAACATGTCAAACTTTAGGTGGGTATTTTTGGGAGGGTCTGCCACTACTGCCGTCACGGTGTAGGTTCCTGCTAGGCGACCATCTTTGAGACGCAGCCCCTTGCCCACTGCGTGTTCGTTCCCAAACAAGCGCTTTGCCGTTGTGCTGGTCAAAATGACCGTATGAGGTGCCGTCAAGCAGTTTTGGGCGTTTCCTTCCACGATTTTTTGGGGAAACATGCGCAGAAACCCTTGGTCGGTGGCGTAGTATCGACGAATATCAAAAGGCTGATTGCCGACTACGACCGTAGCTTCGGGCGTATTGCCACAGTACAAACGGGCGTAATCAACCACACTTGGCACGGTTGCTTTGAGGGTAGGCCCTACGGCGCTGTGCGTGTTGGCATCTTGATTAACGACCGTTTTTCCGTTGAGGGTTTGGTTATACACCCGCCAAATCGACCCCGCGTGGGGGCTTTGTAAATCGTACGTTTGTTCGTAACGCACGTACCGAAACAACAACAAACTCGCCGCCATACCCAACACAAGTCCCACGAAATTGATGGCGGTAAAAATCGGTTGCTTCCGAAGCAAAATTTTGATGTAGTGTAGTAGCATGATTATTCCGTTTTCAAGGTATTGGCAGGATTGGTCAACGCCGTTTTAAGGGCTTGGTACGCAACGGTTCCGAGGGCAACCACCATCGCTATGACGCCCGCAAACACAAACACCCAAGCATTTATCTCGACGCGGTACGCAAAGTCTTGGAGCCATTGATTCCCAAAGTAGTAGGCTACGGGACAAGCAATGAGAATGCCGATAAGCACCAGTTTCAGGAAGTCTTTTGATAAAAGCGCCACAATGCTCGTTACGCCCGCACCCAGCACTTTCCGAATGCCGATTTCTTTGGTACGTTGTTCAGTCACGAAAGTGGCCAAGCCAAACAATCCCAAGCAGGCAATCAAAATAGCCACCAACGACGTGTAGGTCAAAATCTGTTTCCAGCGCAAATCGTCAGCGTAGCGTTCCATCCGAAAATCTTCCAAGAAATAATATTCCAAAGGAAGGTAGGGAACGTACTTTTTATACACTTTCTTAATCTGCGCCAATGCTTCTTTTTGGTGGTTGGCAGTAATTTGAACGTGAACACAACCCGCTTGCCGACGGGTATCACGCGCCCACACAATGGGTTTTATTTTCTCCTTGAACGACGCGTAGTGAAAGTCTTTCACAATCCCGACGATGTTCAATGCTTTATCCTGTTGGCGAATAGAAAGGGTAAATGGATTTTGGCCTTTGGGGACAAATTCCCGTACAAAAGCTTCGTTGACGATGATATTTGAAACCGTATCCAACGCATATTTTGGCGAAAAATACCGCCCTTGCTCCAACGGAATTCCCATCAATTGCAAATGATTTTCGTCGATGTACTCGTAGTAAGTATAGTCAGTACTTTTGCCATTAATCTGGTAAATGGTGCTGTTCCAATCCCCTGATTTGCTGGAAACTTTTTCGACGTACGGCAATTGCGCCAACTCATTTTTGAGCGGTGCGGCTACTTTTTCTATTTGGTCCCAAGGCAGCCAAAAGCGAAGAATGTTGTCGGTTTTATAACCAAGCTCGGCCTGAGCGATGTAATTAAACTGACGAGTCGCAATGACCGTCCCGATAATCAACACACCTGCCAACACAAACTGAAACACGACCAATGCTTTCCCGAACGTTTGTCGGCCTGTTAGTTTAAACGGACCACGCAACGTTTCGATAGGACGAAAACCTGACAGCACCAACGCAGGGTAAAACCCAGCTAAAAGCGCCACTAAAAACAACAATGCGCCAAAAAGCAACAAGGTAGTCGGCTGAAAAAGGTACGTGCTTTCGAGGTGTTTGTCAGTCAATTCGCTGAACGTAGGCAGCAACATGTAGGCCAACAACCACGACGGAACAAACGCCAAAGCCGTCAGCAAAAACGATTCTCCCAAGAACTGCGCTAAAATGTGCTGACGCGTGCCTCCCGTTGCCTTTCGGATGCCAATTTCTTTGGCGCGTTTGAGCGAGCGAGCCAGCGTAAGGTTCACAAAATTGATACAGGCAATGACCAAAACCAACAACGCCAGCCCCGATAAAATCTTCGGATAACGCTCATTTGACCAGTATTCCAAGCCATTGGAAGCATAATACTCAGGGTTTAAGTGCATTTCGTACAAAGGTTGCAGCTTAAACTTCATTTCGTAGGTTTTGCCCTCATTGTTCTTTTTGCGCACTTCGGTCAGAAAATCAGAGGTATATTTGGCCGTCACGGACTCCATTTTTTTGTCCAACCGTGCCACGTTTGCTTTGGGATTGACCAACAAAAACGTGTTCAAACTTGCATTGAACCAATTTTCGTCGTTGGCGCGCTGCTGAGGGTCAGGTGAAATGAGGTGGTCGATAGACATCAACATATCAAACTGAATCGACGAGTTGGCGGGTGGGTGTTTGACGACGGCCGCCACCACAAACGGCCTAAAAGCCGCCCCTTCATCCCCGATTTGCATTAGTTTACCCACGGGGTCTTGGCTTCCAAAATACTTTTCGGCCATTCGGTCGGTAATCACCACGTTTTTTAAATCCTTGAGGGCTGTGCGGGCGTCTCCTGCCACTACCTCAAACGAAAACATGGTCAACGCCGAGTTGTCGGCGTACATCAAATTCTCTTTAATCCCTTCATTGCCTTTCTTTACGAGGGTATTCCAGCCGTTTTTAAAGCGGCAATACGCCTCAAAATCACCTAGTTCGCGCACAAACGCGGGACCTTGCGGCATCCCTGTGTTTCCCATTTTACTCAGATTTCCCTGCAGGTCTTTGCGGTCTTGTATCAACCGAAAAATCTGCGGGCCTTTCGCGTGCATACGGTCAAAGGACAAATCATCTTTGACGTACAGCATAATCAGCATCACCACCGTCAGTCCGAGGGTAAGTCCTGCAAGGTTGACAAACGAATACACTTTGTTTTGCCAAAGGTTCCGAAAAGCGATTTTGAGGTAGTTGCGTAGCATAAGGTTTAGGGTTTTGCGACGTAGAGACGTTGCATGCAACGTCTCTACCAATACGTCGAATTATTCAGATTTCAATGATTTGACAGGATTCGAAATAGCCGCTTTATAGGCAATGAGTACCACTAAAATGGCTATCGTACCAAACACTAAAACACTGATGGGAAGAACAGTTAAATACTGAATATCAGACCTATAAGCAAAATTTTCAAGCCATTGGTTAATAAT
This sequence comes from Runella sp. R5_40, assembly GCF_057652295.1. Taxonomy (NCBI): domain Bacteria; kingdom Pseudomonadati; phylum Bacteroidota; class Cytophagia; order Cytophagales; family Spirosomataceae; genus Runella; species Runella sp. R5_40. The sequence continues at coordinate 1,043,970 of NZ_JBYFCH010000001.1, forward strand.
CAAATAGATTATTGGGAAACTAATGCCCAGTGCGAAAACTATCAACGGAATGTACTCTTTGACCGAAAGCGTTGTGATGGATAGAGCAGAAGCTCCTAAGATTTTTCGTATCCCGATTTCTTTTGTTCGGATGCTGGTAAGAAAGACTGTTACACCGATAATCCCAAGCGATGCCAACAGAATTGAGATGAAATTAAAATACCTAAAAAGTGTATTGAGTTTGTTTTCTTGCTCATACAATTTACTGATATTTTGCTCCAAATAAGTTATTTCTAATGGAAAAGGCTCGTTGAGTTCTTTGTAAACGCCTTGAATTTTATTGATAGCCGCATTTGAATTGTACGAAACGATACTTCGTCCATCCATTCTAACCGAATTGGATAGCGTTATGAAGTAGGGTTCGATTTTTTCTTTTAACGAAAATAAATGAATGTCCTCAAAAATGCCGTCAATCACAAACGGTATGCCCACTTGGCCGTTTTCGGGATTGGTGTATTCGGGTTCGGTAATAATGGTTTTTCCAACCAGTTGTTCAATGGGTATTTTGATAGAATTGGCCAGTTTTTGAGCTGCTGTTCGATTAATAATTGTTTTTCGAGTCGAATTTTTATCGAAATTTACATTGGTTTTGATTCCATAAGCTTTCAAAGCGGCATAATCAAGATAGAGTTGGCGAGCATCGTTAAAAACGGTTTCTTGATTTTCAAGTTTGTAGGTCATTTGGTTGAATGGAATAATACCAAAATCAGAGCCATTTCCTACCTGATTGATTTCGGGTATCTGCCTTAATTTTTGTTGAAATAAATCTTGTTTTTCGGGAGATGTATAAGCAAAAAGAATCTGATTTTTTTGAAATCCTAAATCTTTTTGATTGATAAAATTCAATTGCTTTGAAGTAAAATAAGCTATGGAAGCAATCGAAATCAAGAAAACGAATTGAGCCGTAATCAGATATTTTCTGATTACTAAACCTTGAAAATTGCTTTTTTGTAGCCCATTTTTAAATAAATGAAGGGTGTTTTTACGAGCCAAAAGTAGTGTAGGTGCTATACTCGCAATCACTCCAATAACAATCGCTAAACCTATCAGCAATAGAAACCATTGATAGTTTTCAATAAAATCCATACTGATTTCAACGCCCATCAACTGATTAAAAATAGGCGTAATTAATGAAATCAAAACCCCAGCCAAAGGAAGTGCAAGTAATGATAAAAGTATGGCTTCGAGGATAAATTGAAGGGCGATATTCTCGCTTTTTGCTCCTAAAGTTTTCAATACTCCAATCGCCTTGTTTTGCTTAGATTTGATAGCGAGCGTAAGATTGGCATAGTTAAAAATGGAAATTGAAATCGTGAATAAAGCAAAAAGGCCAATCAAAACTATATAGGTATAGCTACCAGGCTGTTTGGATTCATAAAGAATATTAGAATTGAAATGTATATCTTTGATAGGCTGTAAATAATGCCCTTTGTAAAGTGGGTCTTTTGCCAATCTTGGACTGTAAGTGGCAATACTTTGATTTAATTGTTTTGTCAAGTTTTGTACCGAAGCATCAAGTTTTGACTCAATATAAACTCGACTTCCCCAATAATCAATTTGAGGCGAATTGAGAGCAATCGTAAAATCAAAATGGCTGTTTTTAGGAATATCTTTTACAATACCTGCAATTAGATAATTTTGTCCTAAAATTTTTACGGTTTTGTTTAACAAAGCGTAAAAAGACTGTTCTCTACTCAGTAATTGATTGGCGACCGATTCGGTCAAAAGTACTTTATTTGTACCAACATAAAAATTCTGTAAACTACCTTCTTTGATTTTCCAATCAAATATTTTGACAAAAGATTCAGGTGTATTTGTCGTAAGAATCCCATCGGTTTCGATACGCTTTTGGTTCAATTCGATGAATTCTTTGCTCGGCAAAATCATGAATTGAGTTGCATCAGCAACACCTTCCGTATTTTTTAGAGAATTAATCCAATTTTTTTGTTCATTTTTATCCGAACTCGACCAATTTGGGAAACCAACTACGCTATAATCTTGGTTTCGGTAGGTCCGAGCTAACCGAAAAATATTATCTGATTTTTGATGAAAAGCATCATAATTCAACTCAAAAAAAAGGTAACTCACCATAAAATAACTCACAGCAAGCCCAATCACAATACCCGCAAGGTTTATGATGGTATAAACCTTATTTGCCACGAATCCACGAAAGATTCGCTTTAAGAAAATGTTAAACATGTGTTGATTATTTTAAAATCTGTGATATTTTTATTCCGATTTCAATGATTTGACAGGATTCATCAGGGCGGCTTTGATAGATTGGTAACTCACCGTAAACAAAGCAATAACGACGGTTACAAGCCCCGCTAGCACAAAAACCAAAGGATTGATGGTGATTTTGTAGGTGTATTCTTCCAACCATTTATTCATAATCCAGTAAGACAGCGGACTCGCAATCAGAAAGGCTAATAGCACTGGCGTAACAAATCCTTTTGACATCAATAACACAATTTGCCCTATTCCCGCTCCTAAGACTTTACGAATGCCAATTTCCTTGGTTTTTTGCTGGGCTAACGACGTGGCCAAACCAAGTAAGCCTAAACAAGTGATAAAAATGGTCAAGAACGCAAAACCTTGTGCCATAAACGATAACCGCTCTACACTTGCAAATTTTTCATTGTAAGCATCGTCCACAAAATGATACTCAAAAGGGTAATTAGGATTGTATTTCCTAAAAATGGCTTTTGCATTTTCTAGGTTTTCTTTGATAGGTTTTTCGGGGTTGTATTTGACATGAATCGCGTTGAAAAAATTCATTTTCGCCCCAGCAATTGTCACCGCATTCACTTCTCGAAAAGGTGATTGCATCACGAAATCTTTCACTACGCCAATCACCTGAAACTCCCAACCCCCGTCGGTGATTTTTTCGCCAATAGGACTTTTGAAGCCCATCATCTTTTTGGCTGTTTCGTTAATAATTACCCCCGAAGAATCGGTTGGATAGGTTTTTAAATCGAAATCGCGCCCTTCGATAATCTCTAAACCAAGCGTTTTTACAATTTGGTCGTCTGCTCCAAAACGGTCAATGTTCCTGTGGTCGTCTGTCGCTTTGCCCCGCCATTTCATTCCGCCTGTGTTACTCCACGTTTCGGTAATAGGTGAAAATGTTTTTACGACCGAAACCGCCACGTTATTTTTCAACAATTCAGCTTTTATGAGGTCAAAGTTTTTAGAAATATCGCCCTCTACGGGGTGATAGACCAGGTTTGCTTTGTCGTATCCTGATTTTCTGTTTTGGGCATAATCCAACTGTTGCTTGATAATCATGGTACAAGAAATGAGCAAAACAGAGAACACAAATTGACAGACGACGAGTATTTTTCTGGGAGTAATTGGAGAAGAGATATTGAAATAACTTCCTTTCAATACTTGCAAAGGGTCAAAACTCGAAAGGAATAGCGCAGGATAAGACCCTGCCACCAATCCCGTGACAACAACAAAACCCAACGAATAGGCAATCCATTGAGCATCCCACCAATCAATCACAATTTTGGACTCAATGAGTTGATTGAACGCGGGGAGGCTGACCATAATAATGCCAATTGCCAACACCCCTGCCAACAATGAGGTGAGAATAGACTCGGAATAAAACAGCTTAATGAGGGATAAACGGCTAGCTCCCGACGCCTTTCGGACTCCTACTTCTTTGGCCCGTTTGTCGCTTCGGGACGTGCTCAAATTCATGAAGTTGATGCACGCAATCAGCAATATCAAAAGGGCAATGACCGTAAAGTTGCGAACTTGCTCAATTTTACCACCTTCTTCCACTCCATTTTTAAAGCTTCCGTAAAGCCGCAATCGCTCAAAAGGATACACGAAGGTCTCCCAAGAGGCGGTTTCTTTGTCATACTGCTTTCTTAGATGTTTGACTTTTAAGTTGAATGCCTGAGCGTCAGTGTTCTTTTTTAACAACACATAAGTAGTGGTAGAGTTGTTGCCCCAGTGCAAACTCTCCATGTTATTGACTACCTTGAAACGCCACGGCACCAAACAATCAAAATTAAAATCGGTGTTGGTTGGAAGTGATTTCACTACGCCTGTCACCACAAAATCGCTTTCGTTATTGAGCTTGACGATTTGGCCAAGTGGCTCACTATTTCCAAATAATTTTTTGGCAAAATCTTGCGTAATTACCAAATTATTGACCCCGTTTAGGCAGGTTTTGATATCTCCTTTGAGCAATGGAAACGTGAATACGTCCAAAAAAGTAGAATCTACTATCTGAACCGTCCCTTTTATTTTTGTGTCTTTCGCTTGAACCAAATATTTGTCTGCCCAATCGACCCGCACCATTTTTTCAACTTCGGGATAGTCTTTTTGCAGGGCAGGCCCCATGGATTGAGGGGTAACGTTCCAGCTACTGGTCTTGCCTTTTTCAGTGACTTGATTCCACGCCTGAAAAATTCGGTCTCGGTTTTCGTGGGTGTTTTCAAAACTCATTTCGTCATTGACCCAAAGTAAAATCAATGCCGATGCCGAAAATCCAATGGCCAGTCCTAAGATATTGATGCTGCTAAAAGTCCTATCTTTCAGCAAATTCCGAAATGCGATTTTGAGGTAGTTGCGTAGCATGGGTCTATTCCGATTTCAATGATTTGACAGGATTCATCAGGGCGGCCTTAATCGACTGGAAACTAACCGTCAAAAACGCCAACAACATCGTAGCCACGCCCGCTGCCACAAAAATCCACCACGGAATTTCGACCCGAAACGCGAAGTCTTCGAGCCAAGTGTTCATCGCGAAGTAGGCCAACGGCGCGGCAATCAAAAAGGCGATTCCTACCAATTTCAAAAAGTCTTTGGAAAGAAGGCCCACGATGCTCCACAAGCTGGCTCCCAGCACCTTCCGAACGCCGATTTCTTTGGTACGCTGCTCGGCGATGTAGGTAATGAGCCCGAACAAGCCCAAACAAGCAATAAAAATCGTCAGAATGGCAAAAATGAGCGCAATAGTACCGACGCGCTGTTCGGCCTGATACATTTCGTTGAAAGAATCATCAAGAAAATGGTAATTGAACGGCATCCCCGTCGAGAGTTGTTTCCACTTTCCTTCGATTTGTTTTACCAATTGTTGCGACTCCAACGTATTGATTTTAAAAGCCATATCCCAGCCACTACGTCCGTACCGAAAGCACAAAGGGCCGACGTTTTCTCGCATCGACGAATAATGAAAATTTTTCACCACTCCAATAATCGTCAGCGTACTTGTTTCGGAAGCATTGCCAGTACCCGCATAGAGATTTTTGCCCACGGGGTCATCATAGCCTAACATCTTCGCCGTTTCTTCATTGATAATAATCGAGCTAGAATCTGCCCCGAATGCTTTGGAAAAATTACGCCCCTTGATGATTTCCATGCCCAAAGTCGGGATGTATTCTTCATCAATCACCCAGTTTTGCATATTAAACCCATTTTTTACGTCGATAACCGCCGTTTTAGAGTAAGTATTATCGCTGCGCGACGAGTTGGCCACGGGTAAATACCCTGCAAAAGCCCCCGCTTTTACCCCCGCCATTTTTTTGACTTCTTCCTTAAAAACGCGGTTATTTTCGCCCAACGACGACGTACCCGTCACCACCAACACTTGGTCTTTTGAAAACCCGAGGTTTTTGTGTTGGATGTAATTGAGTTGGCGGTAAATGATAAAGGTAGAAATGACCAATACCAACGACGTCACGAATTGGAACGTCACCAACGCATTTCGAAAATTAGAGCGTTTAAAATTGGCATTGAGCTTGCTTTTGAGCACTTCAATTGGCTTAAACGACGACAAGAAAAAGGAAGGATAATAGCCTGCCAACGCCCCAACGCCAAGCGGCAACGCCAATAAAAAAGGCAAGTACGCAGGCTGGTAAATCGTAGTCGGCGTAAATTCTTTGCCCGCAATTTGATTAAAATAAGGAAGCAATGCCGTCGTAAATACCAACGCAATACCAAATGCCAAATAACTCGTCAGTATCGACTCCGCCATAAACTGTCGAATCAAACTATTTCGTTCGGTGCCTAATACCTTCCGAATCCCGACTTCTTTGGCGCGGTTGGCCGAGCGAGCCGTACTCAAATTCATAAAATTGATGCAGGCAATGAGCAGTAAAAACAAAGCTACAATCGAAAAGATATACACATACTCGATATTGCCATTGACCCCAAACTCGTATAATTTGTTGGATTTTAGGTGAATGTCCAGCAGCGGCATCAGCGAATACTGAATGTAATTCCCCGCTTTTTTGAACTCGTCCATGCTTTTAATATCTATGAAAGCTTTGGCTTGAGGAAGAATATATTTGTTGATAAAGCCGTCAAATTTTTTCTCAAACTGCTTATAATCAACACCTTCTTTCAATTTAACATACGTATAAAAATTGTGACTCAAGAAGTTTCCAAAGGTGTAGTCCACATTTTTGAACGAAAAAATAATATTCGTCCGAAGGTGAGAATTCTGCGGTATGTCTTCATAGACCGCCGTTACTTTATACTCTTGGGGATTGTTAACTCCCGTCGAAAGGATTTTCCCCACCGCAGGGCCATCGCCAAAGTATTTCTTCGCTACCGACTTACTAATAGCCACTGTATTGGGGGCATTGAGGGCTGTTTTGCCGTCTCCTTCGAGCACATGAAGTGGAAAAACCTCAAAAAACGTCGAATCCGCATTTACGCAGTTGTTTTCTACCAAAAACTCATTGCCTTTTCGGATAAATCGGCGACTGTTTTGGGCGAACAAACGCACGTATTGCTCCACCTCAGGATAATCTTTTTTGAGCGTTGGGCCAAAAGGGTCGGAGCTCAGAGCCATTTTCATTTCGGTTCCCCCAAATTTGATGTCCGAATGTATGCGATAAATACGAGCCGCGTCTTTGAGGTAGCGGTCATAGCTCAATTCATCGACTACGTACAGCGAAATCAGCAAAAAACAGGTAAGCCCAATGGCCAACCCGAAAATGTTGATGATGCTGTATAGTTTGTTTTTGAGGAGGTTTCTCCAAGCGATTTTGAGGTAGTTCCGTAGCATGATGATATGATGGTTATGACAATGACGTAGAGACGTTGCATGCAACGTCTTTACTCCGATTTCAATGATTTTACAGGGTTGACCAAGGCGGCACGTAGCGCCTGGTAACTAACCGTTAGCAACGTAATGACCAGTGCACCAGCAGCAGCCACGGCAAACACCCACCACGAGATTTCAACTCGATAATCGTAGCCATTCAACCAATCATTGAGGTAATAGTACGCAATCGGACTGGCAATGAGGCTCGAAAGCAACACCAAGCCGACAAAATCGCGAGAGAGCATTCGCCACAAATTAGGCACGCTTGCGCCCAATACCTTCCGAATGCCGATTTCTTTGGTGCGTTGTTCGGCCACGAAGCTCGCCATTCCGAAAAGTCCCAAACACGAAATCAGGATGGCCAAGACCGCAAAGTAGAGCGAAAGCGTACCGATACGCTCTTCGGCCTTGAACTTATTACCGTATTGTTGGTCAATAAATTCGTACGAAAAAGGCACATTCTGTACGTACTTTTTCCAGATACGTTCGAGGGTGGCGATGGATTTACTTGAACTTTGAGCAGGATTGAGTTTGATGGTAAGATTATACAAATCCTTGTCGCGGGTATGGTACAACGACGGGCGCACGGGATAAAACGGCGACTCGGCCATAATATCGCTCACTACCCCAATAATGGTGTAAGGCTTACCATTCCATTTTAAAATTTTGCCAACGGGGTCTTTGAATCCCAAAAACTTCGCCGCTGCCTCGTTGATGATAAACGCCGCCGAATCGGTGGCAAACTCACGCGAGAAATCACGGCCTTGTTTGATTTTCCAGCCCACGGTTTTGCCCCATTCTTTGGTAACGCGGCTGTTTGGAAAATCAACGCCCAAATTCGGGTCTTTCCCTTCCCAATCGAAACCGCCGTTGGTATTCCATACGCCCGTAAGTGGGCTGTTGGACGCCGTCAATTCTTCAATTGCTCCCGCCGATTTTAGCTCCCCTCTGAATGCTTCAAAGTGATCCTGAATCTCTTTATCCATCCCCATGCTTATCAGGCCGTTGCGTTCGTAGCCAATGGGGCGATTTTTGGCGTGTTGAATTTGCTGATACACAACGATGGTTCCAATAATCAATACCACCGAAACCGTAAACTGAGTCGTTACCAATACCTTACGCGGAATAGCGGCCCATTTACCCACTCTAAACGTCCCTTTGAGGACTTTTAAGGGCTGGAAAGACGACAAGTACAAAGCAGGATAGCTTCCCGCCAATAGCCCTGTGAGTACAATAAAGGACAAACTAATCAGCCAAAAAACGGGGTTCGCCCAAGGAAGTTCTATTTTTTTATCGGCTACTTCGTTGAAAAACGGGAGACACAGCATGACAAGTAAAAGTGATACTACAAAAGCAAACACCACCACCATGTACGACTCCGAAAAAAACTGATTGATTAACTGCGTGCGAACCGACCCCACTGCTTTGCGGATACCCACTTCTTTGGCGCGTTTTTCGCTGCGGGCGGTGGCTAGGTTCATAAAATTGATACAAGCCAACATCAACACAAATACCCCAATGATACCAAACATCCATACGTAGCGAATGCTTCCGCCCGTGTTGATGCCTTCTTTAAACTCACTTTCCAACGCCCACTTGCTCATCGGATGCAAAAATGCCTCCCATTTGTACTTCAATTCTTCCTTATTAAGGTTGTTGGCTTTGACATTTTTAATGCGTTTCGATGCGACATCCATGGTCACATTATCAGCAACTTGAACAAAGGTTTGGCTAAAGTTGCTGTCCCAAGGATCTTCCATTGTTTTTACCCAGGGATTATCTATCAACCAAAGCGACCACGGCATGATGACCTTCACGTTGCGAAACGAGGTATTGTAAGGCAAATCTTCGTAAACGCCCGTCACTTTCACGTCGTAGGTTCGATTGATTTTTAGCGTTTTATCCAGCGGGTTTTGGTCACCAAAGAGCGATTTAGCCACCGATTCTGACAACATAATCGAATAGGGGTCTTTCAAACCAGCGTACGTTCCGTAGCGCATCTTGAGGCTAAGCATCTCAGGGGCACCTTCTTCAAAGTAAATCCCCGATTTTGTTACGTGGTTATCCCCTAGCGATAACACGTACGAGCCTTCCCACGAGGCTTGCACTACGTGTTTGAAGCTACTTCCGTATTTTGCCCGAATTTCGGGGCTCATTTGGGCAGGATTAGAGGTTTGGGTTCCCACTTTTCCGTTGAAAGTAGCGTGTTGCATAACCTGCGCGATACGCTCATAATTTTGGTGATAGGTATCAAACGACAATTCATCGTTGACCCAAAGTCCAATCATCATGGCTACTGCCATTCCCACCGCCAGTCCACCGATATTGATGAAACTGTACATTTTGTTTTTAGTGAGGTTGCGCCACGCAACTTTGAGGTAATTCCGTATCATGGTTGTAATAGGTTTATTCTGTTTTCAATGATTTCACAGGATTGACCAGGGCGGCACGAATGCTTTGGTAACTGACTGTCAGTATCGCAATTCCGATAGCGATGGCACCTGATAGCACAAACATCCACCATTCAATTTCAATGCGATAGGCAAATTTGGACAGCCATTGCTTCATTACGTACCATCCCAAAGGTGAGCTAATAACCATCGCCATCCCAACGAGCTTGACAAAATCAATAGAGAAAAGCCCAAAAATATGCGCCGTAGTCGCACCTAATGATTTACGAATCCCAATTTCCTTGGTGCGTGATTCGGCCATAAACGAGACGACACCGTATAACCCCAAACAGCCGATAAAGAGGGCAATCATTGCCAAAAGGCGAAAAAGTGCATAGCTACGTTCTTCCCCTTGGTAAAAATTGGCAAGGGTTTCGTCCAGAAATTCGTACGAAAAGACAAACTCAGGAAAGGTGCTTTGCCACGCGGTTTCTACCTCTTTCAGTAATTGACTAATACCTTTGACTCCTCCTTCTTGGCCTGCCAGTTTCATTCCTAAGGTAGTATAATTGCCTCGTTGGGTCGTCAATACGCTTGGTTCTACCTGATCACGGAGCGAAAACACGTTAAAGTCTTTTACAACCCCCACAATTTGTTTTTCAATATCCTCCCCAGCTACTTTCATTTTTTTCCCAATGATTTGTTCGGGATTCTGAAAGCCTAAGCGTTTTACAAATGTTTCGTTGACAATCAACTCTCGAATTGTATCAGCGGGCAGGTAATTACGTCCTGCCAATAATTTTAACCCATACGTCCGAATGTAAGAAGTATCTGCGGGACGCATCACGACGCCATAGTCGGGGTCTTTCTCTTGGTTTTCGAACCGAAAACCAGTACTCCAGTTGAATGCAGAAGATGGCGTTGTCATCGAAAAACTAAGCGATTGGACACTGGGTAAGCCTGCGAGTTTAGCCCGTAGATTTTCCAACTGACCTAGGTCATTTCCAGGAAGCTTTACTGTCAAAATAGCATCGCGGCTAAAACCCAAATCGGCCGAACGGAAATAATCCATTTGGTAATACGCAATGATGGTACCGATGAGCAAAAATTGAGACACTGCAAACTGCCCAATAATTAACCCCCGACGCAACGTAAAATAATGCGCCGAGCGGGTTGTTTTCATTTTTCCTTTAAGGGCTAAAATAGGCTGATAACCCGACAGAATCAGCGCAGGATAGAACCCCGCCAGCACGGTAGTGAGCACGCCAAGTCCTGCCAAAAAGACCAATATGACAGGGCTAAATAAGCTTACAGCCCCTGTTGGAATATTTAATAAATCACCGACGTAAGGCCATGCAAGCTCTGCCACTAAAAGAGCCAGCACCACGGCAATGCTTGTCAATACGCTCGTTTCGCCCAAAAACTGTCGTAACAGCTGACTACGAGTGCTCCCCAGCACTTTTCGTACGCCTACTTCCCGCGCCCGACGAATTGCCTGAGCAGTCGCCAAATTGACGAAATTGATACAGGCCGTTACCAAAATAAAAATGCCAATCAGGGCCATCGCCCAAATCATTTCGATGCTGACACTACGTCGAGCAAAGTTAGTAGTATTCGTTGCGAAGTGAATGTCGGTCAGTGGTTGTAACGCATACTTAAACTTCTTGGCATCCTCTGGAGAATGGTATTTTTTTACGAAACTGACCAATTGACTTTCCATTCGAGCCAAAGTGAGCGATGGAGGCAACAACAAGTAAATCTGCGCCCCACCATAGCTCGATTTCCAGTCGTCGATGGGAGAAGTATTTCCAAACGCCACCACAGAAGCATGGGTCAGAAAGACATCGAAGGGAAAACTACTGGTAGCAGGCGGCGCTTGCACAATACCCGTCACCACAAAATCCATCTGGTTATCTATCCGAATTGTTTTGCCCATTGGGTCGGTATTCCCAAAATACTTACGCGCCATTCGCTCCGAGAGTACCACCGTATTCGGGTTAGTGAGCGACTGCGGGCTACCTTTTTTCCATTCATAATCAAAGAGATTGAAGTATTCAGGTTCGGCAAATGTAATAACTCCATCAGGCTCCTGAAACCGTTTTTTCTCCGTTGCAGCAGTTCCTCCTACCGATACTACCGCTCTTCTCACACGGCTTACCATCGTCAGTTGGTGTTTCAATTCGGGGAAATCGTTTCGTAGCGCTGCCAATGCGGGGAAGGTAATTCCAGTGTTTGGCGTTTCGGGAGAACTTTTAGAGACACCAAGCATTCGATAAATACGGTCAGCATGACGATGATGACGATCAAAACTTAGTTCATACCGAACTGCCACAAACAAGACCACGCAACAAGCCAGGCCCAAGGTCAGACCTAAGACATTGATGACAGAGTAACTCCAATTACGTTTTAAAGCACGAATGGCTGTTTTAAAATAACTTATAAGCATTGTTTTTTTTATTTCAGGTGGACGCCCCGTAGGGACGTATGGATTATTCTGTTTTCAATGATTTCACAGGATTCATCAACGCTGCTTTGACTGCCTGAAAACCTACCGTTAGCAATGCAATCACGATGGATAATAGCCCCGCTACTGCAAACAACCACCAGCTAAGTGCGATGCGAGAGGCAAAATCTTTCAGCCATTGTTCGGTCAAATACCACGCAATCGGCGATGCAATCAGAATCGCAATAAGCACCAACTTGAGGAAGTCTTTGGACAACAATGCCATGATTCCAAGCACCGAAGCTCCTAGCACTTTACGAATTCCGATTTCTTTGGTGCGCGATTCGACGGTGAAAGTGGCCAAGCCGAACAATCCTAAGCAAGCAATAAAAATCGCCCACAACGACGCCGTCGTGAACATACGGCTGTATTGTTGTTCAGAAACATAAAGTTTGTTGTAATTGTCATCCACAAAAGAGTAATCAAACGGATTGCCAGGGAAATAGGTCTTGTACAACTTATCCAAGGCTGCTATTTTTTCAGGCATTCGGTCGGCGGTCAATCGGATGGTGAAATAGGTGCTGTTGTTTTGGGGGTAAAAAATGATAGGGTCAATCGTTCTTTTCAATCCTGTATGATGGTAGTTTTTCACCACCCCGATTACGTCTAAATAACGCTCATCCCACTTGATTTTGGTGCGAAGGGCTTCTTCTGCATTGGCAAATCCTAGTAACTCAACCGCTCGCTCGTTGAGCAATACTTTACTATTTTGGTTCCAATCTACGTCGCATTCGGCGGGGGTAAAGTTCCGACCCGCTTTAAGGTCGATTTGGTAGGTTTTTAGAAAACGGTCGCCAATAATGGCAAACGAGTACGAAATCAGTTCGTCGCCTGGTTTGGATTTGGGTTGCGTAAAACCTGCGGTGGCAAAATTGTACCAACCACTCGGCACCGCCCCTGAGGTCGCGTAGTCTTTCACAAACGTTTGTTGCGTTAGCTCGTTCTGAAACGTCGTTTGGCGCACTTTATAGGTCGCATCTTTGCCTACTTCTGGCCCACGAACCACCAACAATTGCTGCGGATTTAGTCCCAAACTTTGCGTTTGCATGTGGTGTAGCTGACGATAAATAACGAGCGTTGTAACAACCAAACACACCGAAATAGCAAACTGAAACACCACCAGCGATTTCCGAAGTAGTCCTCCCCCCGACGTTTTGGCCAACTGCCCTTTCAGGGTTTTGATAGGGTTGTAACTGGAGAGCAAAAAGGCCGTGTAGCCACCCGAAAGTAGGGAGCCAAAGAGCAAAATACCCAGTCCCCACGCCCACACCGACGTAGCGCCCAAGGAGGCAAAAGACAACGGCGTCCCGATAAGTTCATTAAAAAATGGCTGAAGTAAGACTACGATTAGCAGAGCCAATCCAAAACTTAGGAGATTGACCAACAGCGATTCGCCCAAAAACTGCCGCACCAAATGGCTTTGCGTTGCGCCTACCACTTTCCGAACTCCCACTTCGTTGGCGCGTTTGAGCGACTGAGCCGTCGAAAGATTGACGTAGTTGAACCAACCAATCACCAGAATCAAAAACGCAATTCCGCCCAACATATAGACGTATTTTAAATTACCCTGCGTGAGGTAGGTATCGTTCAATGAAGCCGCCAAATGCACATTTTTGAGAGGTACCAGTCTAAACTTTACGCCGTCATTTTCTTTGCTGAGTTCGTTTCTTAGGGCTGTTAGTTTTTTCTCAAACGGTACAGGATTCGCCTTTTCGTTGAGTTGAAAGAATGTATTAATATATTGGTTATCAAGATTTTCTAAATTAGCCCAATCGTTTCCGTGCAAGTTGGCGGGGTTACGCAAGGTTTCCAACGAAAACACCATATCGTATCGAATGTCTGAGTTAGTAGGCATATCGGCATAGACCCCTTCTACCGTAAAAGGGTTGGTGTCAAATTGATTAGAAAGCATCAACACTTTTCCCAAAGGGTTTTCGGTACCAAAATATTTTTTGGCATAAGAGGCTGACAAAAACACTACGTTTGACTTTTCCAATGCCTTGAGAGAACCTGCAGTAAGTGGAAAATTGAAAAACGAGAAAAAATTACCTTCGGCGTAGCTGATGTTGGTTTCGCGGAATGCTTCGGTTTTAGCACCTTCACGCCGCACAATGCCTTGCGCCATTCCGTCCGCAAAACGACAATAGTCTTTGATTTCGGGAAAGCGTTGTTTGGCGCGCGTAGCCCAGCCTGGTTCTACCTCACTCCACATGCCACCTTTGACATCTTCGTTGAGAAGTCGATACATGGAAGGCGCATTGGCATGAAACTGGTTAAAACTCTTTTCGTGGCTTACGTATTGTAGAATCAGTAAAAAAGCCGCGATACCCATCGCCAAGCCAGTGATGTTGATAAAACTATACACTTTGTTTCGGAGCAAGTTCCGAAAAGCGATTTTTAGGTAGTTCTGTAGCATGGGATGTTCAGGTTTATCCTCTTAGTCCCAAATGCCATACCAGAAACACAATTCACTGTAAATCAATTTTTTACACCAAATTAAAACAAATAAAAATGTCCATAAACGGACAAATTCAGTTCGTTTATGGACAGGGTTGTAGAGACGTTGCATGCACCGTCTCTACAAGGACGTCGATTTATTCCGATTTCAATGATTTTACAGGATTCATTAAGGCCGCTTTGATCGACTGTGTACTTACTGTTACCAACGCAATACCAACAGCCGTAAGCCCAGCTACCACAAACACCCACCATTCTATCTCAATTCGGTACGCAAAATCATTGAGCCAGTAAGTCATCGCATACCATGCCAAGGGCGAAGCAATAAGGATGGCGACCAAGACTAATTTCAGAAAATCGGCAGATAAAAGTGTTGTAATACTAACGGTGGATGCGCCAAGCACTTTGCGGATTCCAATTTCTTTGGTACGCTGTGCAGTGACGTAGGCCGACAAGCCCAATAAACCTAAACAAGCCAGCAAAACGGCCAAGGCAGAAAAATACGTAAACACCTGATTGATACGATTTTCGTTGGCGTACATTTGGTTGTATTCGTCATTTAAAAACGTGTAGGTAAACGGACGATGTGGCGCAAACGTTTTCCATTTGTTTTCCAAAAACGTCAATGTTTGTGGCAGATTATTTCCCGTCAACTTTACCAATAAGACATTCCCCCAAGTGACTGGAAAAATCACCAACGGGCCAATCGGTTGTTTCATTGAGGCAAAATGGAAATCCCGAACAATGCCTTTGACTTCGCCAGTTCGGCCTCCCACACGTACTTTTTTACCAATTGCTTCGGCAGGCTTCCAGCCCAATTGCTTTATCATCGTCTCGTTCAGCAAAAAGCGGTAATCGGCTTGGCTTTCGTCTTTGCCTTTGAGCCGTTCTAGGTCTTCTGATGACAAATCATTTCCTGCAACCAACTCCAAATTGAGCGTTTCGGCCATGTCTTCATCACAGGGAAATGCGGTAATCATTTTTTGCACAGGCGTCGCCGTTCCCACCGTTTCAAGCCCATCGCCCCACTTAATAAACGTGGGAGTTTCGTAGGCCAGCGAAATACTTTTTACATTCGGATTTTGCCGCAGTTCGTTCTTCAAGGCAGGCAAATTTTTGTTAGTTCGCTCGTCGGTTGTGAGCGCAATTACGTGTTGTTTGTCGTACCCCAGCTTTGTGTTTTGAATAAAATGCAGTTGATTCTTAACCACCAACGTTCCAATCACCAAAAACACCGAAATCATAAACTGCAACACAATCAACGACTTACGCAGAGCCAAACCCGACGCCGTATTCTTAAATGCGCCTTTTAGCACTTTAATAGGTTGAAAATACGACAACGCCACCGATGGGTAACTCCCCGCAATGCAACTGACAACCAACCACGCCCCTACCAACGCCCCTATTCCTGCGGGTTGAAGTAGTAGTTGCAAAGTCAGTTCGCGTTCGGACAGGGTATTAAATACAGGCAATAACACCACTGTCAGCACGATACTGAGCAGCAAAGCCACCAGCGTCACCACCATTGATTCGCCCAAAAATTGCCAAAACAATTGCCCACGTACTGCTCCCATCACTTTCCGAACCCCCACTTCTTTGGCACGCTCCGTCGCGCGGGCCGTTGTAAGATTCATGTAGTTGGTGGTCGCAATAATCAAAATGAGCAACGCAATCGCCGAGAAAATATAAATGTAGCGAATATCGCCCGAAGCAATAATGCCGCCTTCCGCCTCCGACCGAAGGTGGACGTCCGTCAAGGGTTCCAACAAATACGTGACAAAGTTTTTTCCCGTCATTTCAGTTTCTGCCGACTGCTTACGCATATAGACCGGCAATTTGGCCTGAAGCTGTGCCGCCGAAGTAGCAGGTTTCAACAAGAAATAGGTAACATAGTTGGCATTCCACCACGTCTCGGTTTTGGCGGCTGAGAGCGACATAAACGACGCAATAAAATCAAACTGAAGCTGCGAATTGGAGGGCGCATTGGCCGCAACGCCCGTTACGGTATAATCCACGCGATCTTCTAACCGCAAGATTTGGCCGATGGGGTTTTCATTCCCAAAATACTTGCGCGCCATCGCTTCCGTCACCACCACTTTGTTGGTACCGTTCAGAGCCGTTGCCGCGTCACCTTTCAACAACGAAAACGAGAATACCTCAAAAAACGTAGAATCGGCCCACAAAAAGCGGGATTCATTAAACTGTTGTTCTCCTTTTTTTATGACCACTTTCTGCTGAGAAAAGGCGGGGTCAGCTACGCGTACAAACTGTTCTATTTCGGCAAAATCACGTTTCAACGCAGGCCCTACTTTCGTTCCCGTCATGACCGTTTTATTGGCCGTTCCTTCAATGCTATAGTGCATTATCGTACGAACAATTTGCTGCTTTTTTTGGTGGAATTGGTCAAAACTCAACTCGTGCTGAATGTACAACACAATCAACATGCAAGCCGTCAAGCCCGCCGCCAAACCAAAAACATTGATAAGTGTAAACGACTTGTGTTTCCAGAGGTTTCTCAGGGTTGTTTTTAGGTAATTCTGAAACATAGCTATTCGGATTTTAACGATTTCACAGGGTTTACTAAAGCGGCTTTGACCGATTGAAAACTAATGGTGACCAACGCAATGACAATGGCAATCAGGCTTACCCACACAAACGTCCACCCACTGATGGTGATGTGATAGGCAAATGACTCCAACCACCGATTCAAGGCATAGTAGGCCAACGGCGAGGCAATCACAATGGCCAGGGCCACCAATTTTAAAAAGTCTTTGGACAAAAGCGTTAAAATACCCGCTACCGACGCACCCAACACTTTTCGGATGCCAATTTCTTTGGTGCGTAGTTCGGTCGAAAAAGTGACCAAACTAAACAACCCCAAGCACGACACAAAAATCGTAAGGAACGCAAAGGCATTGAACAACGTCATCGTAAGGCGGTCTTTTTGGTATTCTTTTTCGAGGGTGCTGTCCAAAAATGAATACTCAAATGGCTCAAAAGGATAGTGTTTTTGCCAAACGGCGCGGAGTAAAGGCAGTTGTTCGGGGCTGGTTTTGAGCATCAGTGTATTGGGTGGATTAACGTTCCAAACCATCGCCATGGGCTCTACCAAATTGTGCAACGATTTAAAATGGAAGTTTTTGACTACCCCAATCACCGTTCCTTTTTTATTCACGCCTTCTATTGGTTGCCCAATCGGCTGTTTCCAACCGCTCATTTTTACAAAAGCCTCGTTGACAATAAAACCGCTTCGTTTGTCCGACGGATGGGCAGACGAAAAATTGCGGCCTTGGGCTAATTTAAGTTCAAGCGTAGGGAGATAATGGTCATCAACAAAAAAGAACAGGGTCATCACCTCTCTTGCTTTGCCATTGACAGTAAAATCGGTCGAAGCCAACGACGCAGGTTCAAACCCCGACCCCGCCGTAATGTCAGAAATAGCGGGATATTTTTTCAAACTAGCCGCCAGCGCGTATCCTTTCATCTGAGCCAACGAATCGGCGGGAAGTTGTATCGTCAGTACCTTATTTTTGTTAAAACCCAACGAATGGTTTTGCAGAAAATCCATTTGTTTGTACATCACCAACACGCCCGCAATCATCCCAACGGCCAGCATAAACTGAAAAACGGTGATTGTTTGTCGCAGTTGAAAACCGCCGCTCGCTTGATGCACTCCTCCGCGCAATGCCTCGGCAGGGCGAAAAGCCGAAAGCACAAAAGCAGGATACAACCCTCCGAGTAAGGTAGTGATAAGCAGCCCAACGGCCGCCCATACGCCCAGTTCAATACCCGTCATTTGAAATTGAGTTTGGAGTAAATCATTCATCAAAGGAATAACAAGCTGCAAAATCACAAGGCCAATCACGACCGAGAAGCTACTAATCAGCAGTGATTCAAACAAAAACTGCCAAATCAACTGAGAACGCAGCGCTCCGTTGGCTTTCCTGACGCCCACTTCTTTGGCGCGTTCGGTCGCTCGGGCCGTCAGAAGACTGATGTAATTGAGTAAGGCAATCACCAAGACAAACACGGCCAAAAAAGAGAATAAGTACCCGTATTGTTTGTTGCCTTTGGGCGTGTCTTCCAACTTGCCTTGGCTGTAATGGACATCGGTCAGCGCCTCCGCTCGAAGCTCCAGCGAATAGTCTTCCGAATCCATTTTTGTCAATTCGGGCTGGATATAACGCCGACTGATGGCGGCCATTTTTTTCTCAAAAGCGGCGTTATCGGGCTTTCCACGGAATAAGACAAACGTGTAAGCAGAAAGGTCCTCAATCCAAGAGTTTCCCTTGTCAAAATCATGAGAAAGAAGCGCGCGGATTTTTAAATCGGTATTGGTCGGTAACTCCGCCATCACGCCCGTAATCTGATAAGGCTGCTTGTTGATTTGTACGGTTTTTCCCAACACATCAGTAGTACCAAAGTATTTTTTGGCCAATGTCTCCGTAAGTACAACGGTCTGAGGTTGGGTCAGGGCTTGACGGGCATCTCCTGCTACCAGCGGAAAGGTAAACACGTCAAAAACCGAGGCATCGGCATAATATACGTCTGACTCGTTGTATAATTTAGTGCCTTGGCTAAACGTAGCCGCCATCGACTGAAACCGAACGGCTTTTTCTACTTCAGGATAATTTCGATTCAAAAAAGGAGCCAAGATATTGGGCGTATTGGCCAACTCCATCGGGGCTTCGGGGGTCTTTAAATGAGACGTAACCCGCAAAATCCGCTGGGCTTTTTGGTGAAAAACGTCGTAGCTCAACTCATGCCGAACATACATTGCCATCAAAGCACAGGCAGCTAGTCCTATCGACAGCCCAACGATGTTAATGCTTCCGTACAGTGCATGACGTCTGAGGTTACGAAGGGCAATTTTGAAGAAATTGAAAATCATACGTTTGAGAAAGTAGAAAAGGTGGCCAATAAAAAATGCAGAAAAGTGCCGCAACGACGACACTTTTCTGCTCTATTTTCTTTACTGTACTTATAAATGAATGAAAGGCTGTATGAATGTTGTTATTTGTTCTTCCAAAGCTATGCCAGCCCACTAACTCACTAAATAACAATCAATTACAACTCCATAAAAACAAAAAAGTGTCCGAATGTGGACACTTTTCGTACGCGAGTGGACAACTACTTAGTCTTTTTTACCGCATTCGCCTTTGGTGAAATTGGTAATACCAACAGTACCCGCTATACAGGCATTGCCGTAGGTTTTACCGTTGCACCCACAAACGGGGTCGTACTGCATTGTGCAAACCATGCCATTATTGGGCTTTTCTACACACTCACTTGCTATTTCTTCTTTTTGGCAGCCTACCAATCCTGCAAGTACCAGCGCCACAAATATTGATTTTTTCATCGCTATGACTGTTTATTTGAAGTGATGACGCCTTTCAGCACAAAAAGGTTGGAACAACTCTTCACTATTCTGTTC
Organism: Runella sp. R5_40; assembly: GCF_057652295.1. Classification (NCBI taxonomy): domain Bacteria; kingdom Pseudomonadati; phylum Bacteroidota; class Cytophagia; order Cytophagales; family Spirosomataceae; genus Runella; species Runella sp. R5_40. The sequence goes on from NZ_JBYFCH010000001.1 coordinate 1,063,862, forward strand.
GGAGGGATTCGACGGGATTGACCAATGCCGCTCTGGTAGCGTAGTACGCGATTGCCCCAATGGCCACCACCAATACAATGCCAAAGAATAGGCCCATCAAACCAATATTTAGCCCCGCATAGAAGGTGAACATCTTATTCATAAACATATTTTCGACTAACCCAATCGGCAAGGCGACCACCGCCGCGATGAACAACAGTTTCAAAAAGCTCCACGACAAAATCCGAACGATTTCCCACACACTGGCGCCCATCACTTTACGAACGCCAATCTCTTTGTAGCGTTTTTCGGTGCTGTAAGTCACCATACCCAACAAGCCTAGCAACGCAATCACAAAGATAATGACCGATGCCAAGCCCATCATTTTCATGTCTTCGGCGGGATAATAGCGGTCATACAGTTCTTTTTCGTACCACGAATACCCCAATTCTTTGTAAGGGCTGTATTTTTTCCAAAGGGCTTTCATGTCGGCCAAAAACGCCTCTTGATTGGCTTGTGGGTTTATTTTTATCGACACCATCGAAAACTGCGCAGGATTGTAATGAAACACCAACGACTCTTTCTGGTATTGGTAATGAAAATGGCAAAAATCTTTGACCACCCCCACCACTTGCAAGGGAGTTGCGCCATTGAGAAACACCTGTTGTCCAATGGCTTCGCGCGGCGTACCGAGCCGCAAACGCCGCACACCCGTTTCGTTGAGCAGCACAAAATTCCCCGCTGAATCGTTTAAGGCCACGGGCAAATTTTGTCCCGCTACCAGCGTTAGCTTCATGTTTTCAATGAAATTTCTGTCCACCGAGTAATAATAGGTCGGCACATTTGCCTCTTTTTCGTGTACCTTGATGACTTGCTGCGACGGTACACTTCCAAAAGGCATCGACACAAGACCTACTTTTTCCACGTCTTTGTGTTTGCTGATTTCGTCCTTCAACAATCGGTAGTTCTGATCGGCCAACGATAGGTTAAAAATTCCTTTGCGGTTGAAGTTGTCGTTTTCAGTCGCCATGTAGCTAAACTGATTGTACAAATGACCAATCATAAACATAAAGCCCAACGTTGCCACAAACTGAACGACAATCAGGCTTTTTCGGAAGTTTATTTTTCCAAACGAAACAGGACCTAAAACACCTTTCAACACCAAAGCGGGCTGGAATTTTGACAAAATTAGGGCAGGTAATACCCCTGCAACTACTCCCACCAGCAACGTAAAAGCCACAAAAACTCCGCCAATCAGCGTACTGTTTTCGACCTCCCAGGTCAGCCATTGTACGTATATGTATTGTTTCATCAAATACAGTAACACCAGCCCGACGCCAAAGGCAAAAAAGGCAATGATGACGGCCTCGCAAATAAACTGAAACACCAACTGCAACCGAATCGCGCCCATTACTTTACGGACTCCCACTTCTTTGGAACGGCTCAACGACCGCGCCAACGTCAGGTTGGTGTAATTGAACCCTGCCAGCAACAAAATCATCAACGGAATCCCAAAATTGAAGTAAATGTCCTGCATCGAATCCACGTAGGGGTTGTAGCGCAACTCTTCGACGCTTGGCGATATATCGGCCAATGCTTGTTTACGAAATACATTGCTTTTTTTGGCCGCCACAAGGTTAACGTTGGTCTTTTTGGCCACCGCCCCCAGTGCCGACTCCAAAGCGTTGGGCGCGGTATTGGGCTGGAGCCGCACAAACGTATGGGTTTCGTAGGTGCCCCACGAAGCGGTTTGTTTGGCGTCGGGGCGTTTTTTATCAAAAGTCGCCATCGACACCATGACATCACTCCGAAACTGAGTTTGTTTTTTGAAGGGTTTTAATACCCCCGTCACCGTCATGGCACCGTAGGTAGCGTGCATCAATGTTTGCCCGATGGGATTGGCCTTGTCAAAAAACTTTTTAGCAGCCTCTGCGCTCAATATCAAGGTATTGGGAGCAACGGGCACACTTCCTTTGGCCAGCGTAAAACCAAATACCTCAAAGAAAGTAGGCTCAACGTACAACGTATTGACCCGCAGCGATTTAAAAGGCGTGTTGAGTTCCCAACCAAAATCGCGCACCACTTTGGTCGCTTTTTCGATGTGGGTGTAGTTGTTTTTTAATTCGTCCGACAACAAGTAAGGCGATGACGCATACTTCGTAACGGTTCCGTCTCGGGTGACTTCGTTGGTTAAGATTCGGTAAATGCGGTCGGAATGAGGGTGAAAATTATCAAACTCAAACGTGCTTTGGAGGTGCATCAAGGCTAACAAGGCAAACGGAATGGCAAGCCCCAAGCCCATGATGTTGATAAACGAAAAAAGTTTGTTTTTCCAGAGATTCCGAAAAGCTATTTTGAGGTAATTCTGTAGCATAGGTATGTCCTTAAACTATTATAAAAACCATATTCAAGTCGCGGTTGTGAGCAACCGCTTGCACGGTGGGAGCGGTTGCTCACAACCGCGATAAATTCGCTGTCCATAACCAAATATCAACGAATAGCCCCCATTGGGGGTTAGGGGCTATTCTGCTTTTAGTGATTTTACGGGATTCGTTAAAGCCGTTTTAAACGACTGATATCCTACGGTCAAAAGCGCAATCAATAAGGCCGCTGCACCCGTTGCCACAAACATTCCCCAGCCAATCTCAATCCGATACGCAAAATCGGCTAGCCATTTGTCTATCAAATAATACCCAATGGGCGAGGCAATCAAAAGCGCAATCAACACAAGTTTCAAAAAATCTTTGGATAAAAGGGCCGTTACCGAAAAAACCGAAGCACCCAACACTTTCCGAATACCGATTTCTTTGGTGCGCTGCTCTGACATAAATAAGGCCAAAGCAAACAGTCCCAAACAACCAATAAACAACGCCAAACCCGTAAAAACCATGATAATAGAAGCCGTATGTTGTTCGGAACGGTATAAATTGGCAAACGACGCATCCAAGAAATCATACTCAAAAGGCACGTTAGGAATCGCCCGTTTCCACATGTCGGTTGCTTTCTGAATCGTAGCCTTTTCGGTTCCTGGCTGTAGGCGAACGGCGAGGTACGAACCCCATGTTCGGTACGTTTTTGATGATTCGTGGAAAAGCGCCGTCGGGTCTATTACCGTCCGCACCGACCCCAAATGAAAATCTCGCATGACGCCTATCACCTGAAAACGCTGGTTTGCATTGCCTGGGTAGCGCATCCATTTTCCAATGGGATTTTTCCAACCAATGGCTTTCACTGCTGTTTCATTTAAAATCACCGCCGCCGAGTCGGCAGGGCTGTTGGGGCGAAAGTTCCGTCCCGCAATGATTTCTAGTTTTAGGGTAGGCACAAAATGCTCGTCGGTCATAAACGAACTTATGGGTAAGTTTTGGACGACCGCATTGGCTTGTTCGCCCTGTTCGGGTTCGTAAAAATCACCAAAACTTCCCAACGAAGGCAAAAAGGTAGAATGGGTAGCTTCGCTGACTTCGGGAAGCTGTTTGAGTTGTTGACGAAATACCTCCCGCTCCGACGGATTGGCAAAATGCCGCCCGTTTTTGATAATCAGCACATTTTCTTTTTCCATTCCGAGTTTGGAATGTTGAGCAAAATACAACTGACGGTACATGGCCGTCACTCCCAACATGAGCACAATCGCCACCGAAAACTGAAGTACCACCAAGCCGCTCCGCACCAAGCTAAAACCGCCGTGGGTACTACCCGTCGATTTTTTCATGCTATCGGTGGTCTTGAAACGCGAGAGGTACAGCGCAGGGTACAAACCTGCGACCAAACCCGTTATGACGGGCAACGCCACGATGATGCGCATCACCTCCATAGAAAAGAGAGCATCAGGTGTAAAAGCAATTTGGGTCAATTGGTTAAACAAGGGCAACACGCTCCACGTGACTGCCGATGCCAGTAAAAAGGCCACACCACTCAGTAGCGACGATTCAACCAAAAACTGTCCTACCAAACTACCTTTTGAAGACCCCAAGGCTTTACGCACCCCGACTTCTTTGACACGTTTCATAGACCGAGCCGTCGATAGATTGATAAAGTTGACACAGGCCAACAACAATATAATAAGTCCACCAAGGGCAAGCGTCCGAACTTGGTTTCCGTCACCGATTGTAGTGAGGCGACTTGATAGCTGTGGATACCCCAAGTGGAGTTTTGTCAACGGCAACAACCGAACATTGTATCGGTCGCCGCGTTTGATTTGTTCCTCAAAATTTTGTCCTACCCGCTCAAAAGCCGAGGGCGCATGTTTGCGCACCATCGCAGGGAGCTTGGTTTCAAGAGCGGCGATGTTGGTTTCGGTCAACGGTTGACGAAATTTTACCCACGTATCCATCTGTAGCCATATCCAGCTCCACATAAAGTTTTCAACCACCCGAAAATCTTTGACAGGAGCCAAAAAGCCAAAATTTAGCGAAGAGTTTGTGGGTAGGTCTTTGACGACTCCCGTTACTTTAAACAAACGGTCATTGAGCGAAAGTGATTTTCCGACGGCCTGCGTTGTTCCGAAGTATTTTTGAGCCATTTTTTCGGTCAAAACAAGGCTTAACGGCGCATTGAGTGCATTTTTATCGCCTTGCACCATCTGAAATTCAAACAACGACAAAAAGGTAGAATCAACTGCCAACGCATTTGATTCACTAAAAACGGTACTTTCGGTTCCCTCGCTTTGGCGAATCAGGACATCGCCCAGCGCAAACGTCCGTGCCGTCATTTCGACTTCTGGGTATTCGGCCAAACGCATTCCCAACGGCGGTGGCGTGTTGGTAGTGACGCCTTCGGTATCGCCCATTTTCAAGTCCAACGCCGCCGCCGCAATACGGTTGACAGGGGGCAAAAAAGTATCGTATTGTTTTTCGTGAAAATAATAGGTCGCCAAAAGCCAACACGCTACCATGCCAATGGTCAATCCAACGACATTGACCAGCGTGTAAAACGGCTGACGAATGGCGTTTCTAAAAGCCAGCTTTAAATAGTTGAGAATCATTTTGGGAGAACGATTTAGTACATTATCAAGTAAATCACTTCAATTATCTCACCCGCAGATGCCGCAGACGAATACAAACGCAGATTTTCGCCGAAAAAGGACTTAATGAAGAAATTCATCTGCGCTTATCTGCGGCTCTAAATCTGCGCCAATCTGCGGGTAAAACTTTACACAACCTTCAGTGCTTAGCTACTTAGCTAGCACACTTATTCTGTCTTTAAACTCTTGACAGGATTAGAAAGCGCGGCCCCGATGGCTTGAATACTCACCGTCGCAAAGGCGATACCTACCGCAATGAGCCCCGTGACGACGAAAATCCACCAATAAATTGGGGTTCTATACGCAAAATCAGCAAGCCAAGCATCCATGGCCCACCACGCCAACGGCGACGCAATGACGATGGCAATGGCTACCATTTTGAGGAAATCAATCGACAATAGGAGCGTAATGCTACCCACCGATGCTCCCAACACTTTACGAATCCCCACTTCTTTGGTACGTTGTGAAATCACCATGATGGCAATGGCAAATAAGCCCATGCACGAAAGCAAAATCGCCAACGTAGCGGCACTAAAAAACATTTGTGCCATGCGAGATTCGCTTTTGTATTGGTTTTCAGCATTTTCATCCAAAAACGACCCTTGGAATTCCGATTTAGGCGCGAGTTCGTGGTAGGTTTTCTTCAACAAAGCGATGGTTTCTTCCGTATGATCAGGGGCAATTTTTACAAACAAATAATTCAACCCAAAACCATCCATAAAAAAAGTAACGGGTTCAATTTCGCGGTGAAGTGACTCAAAATGAAAGTCTTTAACCACTCCTATGACTTTTTCCTTACTCTCCGTATTGAGGATAACGCCCAGTGGATTTTTGACGCCCAATTGTTTGGCCATCGTTTCGTTGATAACCACCGAATTGACGGTATCGGTAGGGTACGCTTGCGAGAAGTCTCGGCCGTCTATCAGTTTCAGGCCCAACGTTTTCACGTAGTCGTAGTCGGCAGTACGCATATTGGTCTGAATAGTACGGCCATTTTGTTCAAACCCTAACATTGATTTAGAAAAAGACCCATCTAGCCCGCGTCCCAAATTGACATCACAGCCCGTCATGCTGTAAATGCGCGGCTGACCTGCCAAACGGTTCCGAAAATGCTGCAACAAGCGCTTGCCCGACACCTCGTTACCAATCGGAATGCTATATACTTCGGACGTGCTGAAACCGAGCGGTTTATCGCGTAAAAATTTTATTTGAGTCCACACAATCATCGTACACGCAATGAGCAACACGGCCATGGCAAACTGAAACACAATCAACGAATTACGAATCCCGCCAGAACGACTACTGAGTTTGATTTTCCCCTTTAGTACTTCAATCGTATTGAAACGGGTAACGGCCCACGCAGGATAGCCACCCGCAATGAGGGTAATGAAGGCAAAGCAACTCAACATGGCTACCAGCAAGATGGGTTCGGTCATGGTTTTAAGTGTGATGCTGGTTTTAAAAATCGCGTTGTATTGGGTATTCAGCAAATACGCAATCGCGATACCCAACCCAAAGGCAAACACACAAATGATAAATGCTTCACCCCAAAATTGCCCTACAATTTGGGTTTTAAGCGCTCCAAGGGCTTTGCGCATTCCCACTTCTTTGGCCCGTCCAAACGATTTTGCGATGGACAAGTTGACAAAATTGATGGCGGCAATCAGCAAAATCACGATGCCAACAATCAACAGCACATACGGAAAAAACTTGTTGATGGCGCGGCCTCGTCCCCCTACTTTGGTATCAAAATGCGTATCCGACAGCTTCATAATTCGGGTACTCATTACCTCCCCGCGTTCATCTATTTTTGCGCCTTCTTTTTTAAGCTGCTCAATGCTACCTTTGTAATATTTGGCCGTAAAAGCCTTTAATCCTTTCTCAAATGTATCGGGATTGGTTCCTTCTGCCAATTGGATGTACAACGAATTTTGGCTTGCATCCCAGCGGTCTTTGTTGTTGTTATACTCGCCTAGGTTCTCCATCCGCACCAGCATTTCGTTGGCGATACTGGTGTTCTCAGGGCCTTTTTCAAGGATACCACTTACCACAAACGCATGGGGCAGATTGTCATAAATTAAGGTGATGGTTTTTCCCAATGCGGGCTGTTCCCCAAAAATACTTTTGGCCACATCCTCCCGCAATACCACGTTACTCAACTCACTCAATGCCTTCTTGGGGTCTCCTTGGAGCAATTGATACCCAAACATTTTGAGGTAATCTTCATCCGTGAACGCCATCCCTCTGTTAATAAGTTTGTCATCTTTTAACACTTGACCTGGACTTGTCACAATGCGTGTGGCGGCTTTTACCTGTGGGTAATCGGTTTTGAGGGCAGTCCGCATCGGTAGCGGCATGGTATTGCCGTATTTGGTCTCTTCCGCGTTGTTGATTTTGTCATAAACCCGATAAATATCTCCCTTTTTTTCATGAAACATATCGAAGGTGAGCATGTCGTAGGTAGTCAGAAACAACAAACTACTAACGCCAAACGCTACGGACATTCCAATGAGGTTGATGAACAAATAGGTTTTGTTCTTCCACAAGTTTCTAAGGGCAATTTTTAGATAATTTTTAAGCATGGCTTACTGAGATAAGTGTTTTTTTAGGTTATTATTTTTGGAGAAACAACGCGTGTTGTCTTTCTAAATCTTCTTTTTTGACAAAGGTAATAGGCACAAACTCATCCGTAGGAGCCCCTATGTAGTACAGTGACCAATCGTGGTCATACGACGAAAGAATGTGCCGCAGGCAGTCGGCGCGGTCAACGCTAGGCAGGCCACATTCGTCCCAATAAAACAATTCTACGCGGTAATGAAGGGCTTGCTTTTGACCATTGATAGTTACCTCAATTTCAATGTCTTGCTTCCCTAGCTGGGTTGGAATCGGAATTGCGATGTGTGCCATGTCGTTAAGGATTTAGAAGTGAATACAAAAACGGTGAAAGCAGAATCAGTTCTTTTTTCCTGACAAAAGTCACTTGTATCGACTTGTCGGTGGGTAATCCGATGTAATACAGCGACCAATTTTGGTCATACGTTGAAATGATGTGGTTCAAGCAATCGGCACGGTTGGCGGGAGGTACCCCGTATTCATCCCAATAAAACGACTCCACCCGATAGTGCAAAGCCTGCCGTTGCCCATTGATGCTGACCTGTACATCAATGTCTTGTCGTTCAAGGTTCGACGGAATCGGTATAGCGATGTGTGCCATAGGGTAACGGTTTTTTATTCTGATTTTAAACTATTTATTGGGTTTGTCAGGGCAGCTTTCAGTATTTGGAAGCTGACGGTAATTAACGCTATGATAATGGCAGAAGCACCGACACCAGCAAAAATCCACGCACTGATTTCGATGCGATAAGTGTAGCTATCCAGCCATTTTTGCATCAGAAACCAAGCCAATGGAATGGTAATGGCCAAAGCAATAAGTATCAGTTTGATAAAGTCCTTTGAAAGTACAATGACGAGGTTGGGAAGACCAGCTCCCAACACTTTACGGATACCGATTTCTTTGGTTCGCTGCTCAATCACCAGCAAGGCAACCGCAAACAGCCCCAAACAAGATAAGAAAATGGCAATCCCCGCCGCTAGGCTAAAAACCTGCGACATCATTTCTTCATCTTGGTACCAATCGTCAATGTTTTTATCCAAAAATGTGCCCATAAATTCGGCCTGCGGCGCTACTTCTTTCCATACATTTTTCAATTTGTCCATTGAGCTAACCAAGCTTTGGGGCGTGACTCGAACAAAGATATAATGAATGGTTTCGGTGTTAGAAATGTGCATCGTAATCGGCTTACTTTCTGAAGTCAACGAATACAAATGAAAGTCAGGGACAACCCCGATGATTTGGGATTTAGTACTTGTCGTATCGCCATCATCTCCCAACAGCAAACCCACAGGATTCATTTCGCCCATCGCTTTGGCCATACTCTCCGTAATCACCAACCGATTGACCGAATCGCTTGGATAAGCTGGGTCAAAATCCCGTCCTGCTGCTACTTTGATATTCAGCGTTTTGAGGTAATCATAATCCACCAACAACCAGTCGGTGGCTACTTTTCTGCCTTTGTAAGTGAACCCAACCACCGATCTCGAACTGACACGATCTTTACCTTTCCCCAAATTGACGCCTGTACCCGTTACAGAAACGATGGCAGGGTCATTGGCCAATTTATTCCTCATTCGTTGAAGTACCTGCCGACCATTTGTGTAATTGCCAACAGGAATACTGATGACTTGTTCTTTCTGAAAACCGAGCGGCTGTTGACGTAAATAACCGACCTGTTGAAGCGCAATAATGGTGGCACAAGCCAGTAAACAAGACATGGAAAATTGCACGACAAGGAGTGAATTTCGTAAAAGCCCTGGACGTTTTAGGGAAACTTTCCCTTTTAGTACTTCTACAGGATTGAACTTAATCATTTGCCAAGCAGGATAACCTCCCGCAATAAATGTAACCAAAACGAACAGGAACAGCATCACAACCATAAACCCAGGCTGGAATGCGTACTCAAGTTGAATTTTAGCATTAAATTGGGCATTAAACTCAGACAAAAACGAAAAAGCCAGAAGAATACCCACCCCAAACCCTATAAAGCAGATGATGGTTGACTCGCTCCAAATTTGAATAAATAGCTGTTTTTTTAAAGCACCCAACGATTTTCGGACACCCATTTCTTTGGCACGTGTAAACGAACGGGCGATGCTCAAATTGATAAAATTGATGCAGGCAATCAACAAAATAAAGAAACCTATACCCAACAGCACATAAATCAAAGCAATAGGAGTTCCCTTGCCCCCATCAATATCCCGAGCAAAATGAACATTGGCCAAAGGCTGTAACCGAAGCGTAAACAAATCACCACGCTCATCGGGCTTGACACCTTTTTTGACAAGTGTTTCAATCACTCCCGCATAGTATTTTTTTGCAAATGACTTTAACCGATTTTCGAATGAAGCTTGCGTTACTTGTGGGTTTGTTTTGACAAAAACCAAGTGAGAGTTATTCGACCAGTTATCCTTTTCAGATTGGTAATTGGCTAGGTTTTCAACCCTAATCAAAGCATCGTACTGAATCGTCGAATTATAGGGGGCATCACTCAAAATACCCGTAACAATGTATTGTTTCTGATTACCTTCATTCCCAATTTTTAATGATTTTCCAATGGGGTCGTCGTTTCCGAATATGGCCTTGGCGGTGTTTTCGCTAAGTACAATGCTGCTCAATTCTTGAAGGACTGCTTCGCGATTCCCCTTGCGCAAAGGAAATGAGAATACCTTCATAAAATCTGGGTCGGTCAGAGTCACTAATTTATCAAAGTATTTCTCTTGGTATTCAATCAAACTCTTCCTCCCCGATACGATTCTCGCGGCGGCTTCAATCTCAGGATATTCTACTTTTAAAGCGGGCGTCAACGGTATCGGCATTGTACCCGATTTGCGAGCGCTTTCTGGGTCATTGTTGGCAAAATACGTTTGAAAAATTCGGTTGCTATCAGTATGAAAGGCATCAAAAGTTAGCTGTAAATAGGCTATTAAAAACAGAAACAAGCAGATACATACCGCCACCGCAATACCTATTACATTGATAGCGGCATAACCTTTGCTTTTAAGCAGGTTTCGATAAGCGATTTTGAGGTAGTTACGTAACATAGCTGCATTGGGTTTTCATGTCTTAATCTACAGCACGAGGCAATACTTATGCCACATACATATCTATTTAATAATCAGAAAATTACATAAACCCACAAACACAAAAATGTCCGTAAATGGACGATTTTTCGTTCACTTACGGACAGGAGATTCCTTGTTAATTGTATTTATGCAACCATATAAGACATATAAGAGATTATCAGAAAAACTTATATGCCCTTATATGTCTTATATGGTTAAAAAAAACCTACTTCGCTTTGCGGATATAAATATTGCCGTGCATGTTTTTCATCATCACTTCACTGCCACCGCCGTTGACTTTGCCTTGAATCCAATCGTCGATGCTCACTTTGTACATGCCGTCTTTGGTGACTTTGTTCGATTTTGGCTCACTTTTGTCGGCATCAACGTCAAAATCGCTGTAAATCTCGCCACGATCAGATTTGAGTTTTACGTTAAACTTCGCCGAAGGCGGGAACGTCACATCGATGCGACCATTGAGCGACGTAAAAGCCATCGGAGTATCGGAGGTCACGCTTTTGAAATTGGCTTTCACTTCGCCGTTGACCGTCGTCGCTACTGCCGAACCTGACACGTTGGTGAGGGTAATGGCGCCGTTCACGTTGTTTACCTCCAACGTCCCCGTTACATTTTCAACGACAATATCGCCTTGATTGATGGTGCCAACTTGCAACGAAAACTGCTGAGGAACTTTGATAGACAACTCTACGGGGCGCTTCATCAAATTGGAGGTCACTTTTACGTGGTTATTGCGCTCCTCGGCGGTGAGTTCAATCCCCCCACGGCTTGTTAATTTTTTCATACCCGTCGCCAATTCGTCGTTTTTACTTTCAGTTTTCTTGCCAGTGTAGGCGTCAACTGTAGCGTCGATGATGACATCTTTGCCCGAATATCCCGTGATTTTGATGGAACCGCTGATGATTTTTAGCTGCAAACTCCCTGGTTTGCTAGGGTCAGAAAGAGGCACGACCAATTGTTCCTTGATTTCTCCTTGGGCGTAGGTCGGTGTTGCGAGGTTCATGGCTGCAAGCGCAGCAACCGAAAAAATGGTTTTGATGCTGGTTTTCATACAATTACGATTGTTTCTTGATATAAATATTTCCGTTAAATGTTTCAAATCGGAACAGTTTCCCGCCATTCCCAATCCGCACCGACGTTTCGGTATTGAGTTTATAGACGGTGGTTTTGTCGCCGCGCTGTTCTTGATTTTTTACCACTTTCACGGGTAAGGTTTCTACATTGTCAAAGTCGGTGTAAAACTCCCCTCGGAAGCTTTTAAACTCGCAGTCGGCCGACAACGCAGCAGGGTAGCTGATACGGATGTCGCCGTTGAGGGTTTTGTACGACGACTGGCCTGGCGGAATAGCCGTGTAGTTGGCGTCCACGTTGCCGTTGACGGTTCGTAATTTAGTCGCGCCTTTTACATTTTTCAACGTAATGGCACCGTTTACGTTTCCGACCTCCAGCATCCCTGTCACGTCGCTCACCAGCACTTCCCCACCGTTGACGGTCGATACGTGTAGGTTCATTGAATAAGGCACTTTCACTTTAAAATCCAATTTGTAGTGGTATTCGATACGCCGATTGTTGTTGCGGTCGTTCCAATTGCGGTTAGGCCGCGAATCGTAGGGCTCGATGAGGTACGCCACCACGGTATCCGCATTTTGTTCCATCACAAACTTAAATTCAGCTTTACCTTGTTCCAAGATTTCTTTGGTTTTTCCCGAAATGGTTTTATCCACGTCGATGATGACTTTATCGCCCGAATACCCCTCGACTTGAATCGAGCCGTTGATGTTGTAAATGGCCAAGGTGCTGCTGGCAGCGTTTTGGGTCAAGGTAAATTCTTTGGTCGTGTGTTCTTTAAATTCCTGCGTTTGCGCGGTGGAATGGGCACAAGAGAGCACCACCCCCGCTAACAAGGGGAGAATGATTTGTTTCATGGCTATACAGTTGGATGGTTAAATTAAGATAAGTCTTTGATGGTTTGTTGGAATTTACTTTTCACCAAATCATTGAGATCTTCGCGGCGAAGCATCTGTTTGAAGGCTTTAATGGAGCGTTTTTCTTGGAGTTTTACCATTATATCGGCCAATGCCACTTGCACCAGCGGGGATTCTTGTTTTGTCAACGACAGCACCAACCCTTGCCGAACGTCGGGGTCGTGGGCTAGTTCGGCCAATGCCTCCAACGTCACGAGGCGCACGTTTACGTTGGGGTCATTGTTGAGCGTGGTAAAGAGCGCTTGTACCACTTTATCGTCCACATCGGTGATTTCTCGGGTATAACTTACGGCTTTGAGGCGCTCGCTGGCCGACGGGTTTTCAATCAGCGAAAGCATCATCATTTGGCGCATTTCTTGGACTTCTTTGGTGAGCGTATCCATTTTTTCTTGGTACGCTACTTCTTTGGGGCGCATCAAAAAATACCCACCTAGCACCCCCACACTCATCAAACACACACTGTAAGCCACCCGCAGTGCCAAACGGGGCGTCCAGAATTGCAGTATTTTCTCAAAAATCGCCTTCCACTGGCTCCGACTCGACGGGGCTTCGGTTTGTTTATAGGTTTCGAGCATGGCATAAAACCCTTCGCGCATGTGCTCGGTGTTGGCTTTAGGCGCGGGCACCTGCCCCATGAGCTTCCACAGTTGGCGGTCGGCGTCAAAGGCTGCTTTGCACTCGGCGCACTCTTTCAAATGAATATGTATGGCTGTTTGTTCGGACTCTGTTAGTTCGTTGGTCAGCCAGCCCGTTAGCCGTTCTTTTGCTTCTTCACAGTTCATGAGCTTTGCTTCCTTTTTCTGAGGTCAAAAAATTCTTTTTCAATTCTCCCAGCGCTCGGTGTACCCGTACTTTCACTGCGCCTTCGGTAATGTTTAAAATACGCGCAATTTCTTCGTATTTTAGTTCTTGGTATCGGCTCAAGACCAACACTTCGCGGTGGTCGGGACTGAGCCGCGCCATGGCATTTTGCAAAGCATCGAGTTCTTGTTCTTTTTCCAATTGCTCATCGGCGGCCACTCCGCCTCCGAGGCGATCCGACAAGTCGGCAATATCATAAGCATGTCCTCCCCAGCGCTCTTGTTGTCGAAACGAATCGTTCAAAACATTCCGCGCCAAATGATACATCCACGTTCTAAATTCACCTTCACCGTTAAAAGTATGCCGGTACTTGAGCATTCGGTAAAATACATTTTGTGCCAAATCTTCGCAAGCATGCGCCTGCCCCGTCATGTGGTACAAAAAAGCGAATAACGGCCGATGGTAGCGCTCAAAGAGCAGTCCCATCTTGTCCAAGTCTCCCGCTTTTACTTTAAGCATGAGTGCGTTATCCGATAGTGTATTCAAGCGATGATGGCTGTTTGTAGGTGATTTGTACGTGGAAACTCCCGAAGTGGGGAATGGTTACAGGAAAAGTAAAAAATTTTAAACATTTATTTTAAAACACATAGCACACACAGGTTAAACGCATTAGAAAACAGCCTCGGAGAGGCAAAACCTTTGTAGAAAAAGTGAAAGAGGTCACCGAGCGTCGGCCGCCCCGATGGGGCTTTAGGCGAGGCTAATTATTTCTTTCTACGAAGATTTGGCTCCTCTGGAGCAATAAATAGTCACTTTTTATTTTAATGCGTTCAGCTCTCAGCCGCCAAATTCAAAAAAAGTTACCGCTAACTTGTAATGTTTTTTCAACTCGCTCGTCTATGCCCTTGAAATGGAACTCAAAGCGTTTACCCAACTCATCCTCCCAACCCAAGGCCGTCTTTTTAGATTGGCCAAGTTGTTTCTTCGCAACCGCGAAGAAGCCGAGGATACGTTGCAAGAAGTATTGATGAAGCTTTGGTCCCATCGGCAACAGTTAGAATCGTACCAAAACGTAGAAGCGTTTGCCGTGCAAATGACCCGTAACCTCTGTCTCGACAAGCTCAAATCGAAAGAATGGCAAAGTCGCGCAGGGGAAGCCAACTGGGAAGACGTAGAAGAGCAGAAAGTATCGCCCTACCAGCAAGTGGAGCTATCAGACAGTGCGGCACTGATGCGCAAACTGATAGACGAACTGCCCGAAACGGCCAAGTTGATTCTGCATTTGCGGGACGTAGAAGAGTACTCTTTTGAGGAAATTGAGCAAGTAACGGGGATGAACGTCAACCATATCCGGGTGGTGTTGTCGCGGGCGCGGAAAGAGGTACGAGATAAGTTTTTAAAAATTCAGGCGTATGAATCTGGACATTGAACAATTGATAGAAAAGTATTACGAAGGCGAAACAACCCTGGAAGAAGAGCAGCAATTACGTGCTTTCTTTTTGAGCGACAATGTTCCTGCTCACCTGGAAAACGAAGCCAAGCAGTTTCGGTATTTTGCCCAAACGCGCAAAGAACAGCCTTCGGCGGGGGTAAGCTACCGCACGGTTACGCAGCTTAGCAAACGAAGCAAGGTGCGCTCGTTGAACTCGTGGGGCTTACGAATCGCCGCCAGTCTCACATTGTTGGTGGTAGGTTTTGGGGCGGGGATTTGGTACACGCAGCACGAAGGGGGGCTTTCGGAAGAAAATAGCCACGTGGCTGAAATGAAAAAAACGTTACAAGCTCCCGAACAAACCTCGGCGAGTGAACGCATTTTGGCCGTCAACCAGAGTTACGAATTGGCACAAGGCGACGAAGAAATCACGCAAATTTTGCTCAATACCATGAATTTCGACGAAAACGTCAACGTCCGTCTCGCCGCTTGCCAAGCCCTACAACGCTTTGAAAATGAACAAATAGTGCGCGACGGATTGATTCAATCATTAAAAATCCAAACCGACCCCAGTGTTCAGTTGGCACTTATCGAAGCATTGGTATTGATGAAAGAAAAGCGAGCCGCCTCCGAAATGCTCCGTTTGGCTCAAAATCAAAAAGTACTGGAAATTGTACGCCTCAAAGCCGAAGAAGGGGTGTTCCACCTAAAACAAGAAAAACAAACGAATAATACCTAACAATTAACGGTGCGCAAGCACTCAAAAACCATGAAATCAACCGTGTTAATATGCGCCCTGTGGATGGGGTGTAGTATGGGGCTTTTTGCCCAAGAATTTAAAGCGAAGTTGGCCAACAGCAAAGACCGTAAAATCAGCATCGAAATGGATGCCAGTACCCTCAAAATCGAAGGCTACGACGGCGACGAGCTCATTATCAAGGGAAACGGCTTTCAGGATCCACCAGAACAAGCCAAAGGGCTGCGGTCGTTGTATAACTCGGCCGTCGATAATACAGGCATCGGACTGGCCGTCACTACCCAAGGCAATGGCCTGAAAATCGAAAAAGCATCGCGCAAATCGACGTCGTATATCCTCAAGGTTCCTAAGAAAGTAGCGATTTTGTACGAACAGGTCAACTGGAACGGAGGCAACATTTCTATCAGCAACGTAGATGGTGATTTGGAAATAAAAACCAACAATGGCAAAATCGACCTCCTCAATGTCACGGGGCCTGTCGTAGCCAATAGCACCAACGGCGACATCAAAGTGGTGTATTCCAGCCTCAATCAGGAAAAACCCAGCGCCATTTCGTCCATCAGCAGCGCCATTGACGTGAGCCTGCCCGCCAATGCCAAATCAAGCCTTAGCATGAAGTCAATCAGTGGTGAAATCTACACCGATTTAGACCTTGACTTGAAAAATGCCAAGGAAGGAATGTCACGCGTGGGCGGTGGCCATAGCATCAACGCAACCACCAACGGCGGTGGCGTAGCGATTAAACTTAGCAGCATCAGCAGCAATATTTATTTACGTAAACAATAACCCTTTTCTACTACCCATATAGCCATGAAAACTTTTTCACTGGTGCTCTTTATGAGCACGTTGGCCTTAACGGCTTGGTCACAAAAAATTATTACCAAACAATTTCCGTACGCCGCCGACCAAACCGTCAACCTTAACCTCAAGTTTGCTGACAGTATTCGGGTGCGGTATTGGGATAAAGCCGAAGTATCGGTTCGGATTTCGGTTCTTATCAACGGCGGCCGACTTAACGACGGGTTGACCGTAGAAAACACCACAAATGCCCAAGAGATTAGCCTAAAAACGAATTTTG
Source organism: Runella sp. R5_40 (assembly GCF_057652295.1). NCBI lineage: Bacteria > Pseudomonadati > Bacteroidota > Cytophagia > Cytophagales > Spirosomataceae > Runella > Runella sp. R5_40. Next base: position 1,080,614 of record NZ_JBYFCH010000001.1, read on the forward strand.
ACAACGAAATTCTAAAAAAAGGAAAAGCCGAAGACTGCCCCGATTCAAAACACAGCTGGCGTACCCAACGCGACGGCCAAGACATGTACGTTTGTAGCACGATTCATTATCAGGTGTTTTTGCCCCGCAATGCCAAATTAAAACTCGAAACCATCAACGGCAACGTGGACATTCAAGGAGCAGCAGCGCCCGTTTTTGCCAAGAGCATCAGCGGCTACATTGATTATAGTTTGCCTAAATCAAAAGGGGCAAACTTGGCCATGAAGACCATTACGGGCGAAGTTTATACCGACTTAGACATTGACTTCAAGTCCAAACGCCAAAAAAATCCGATAGTAGGTTACTTGTTGGAAGGCTCCGTCAATGGCGGCGGCCCCGACATCCGCTTGGAGTCGATTAGTAATAACGTATATGTTCGGAAAAAAGACTAATCCCGCCCCAACCTCCACACCAACCCTCATGCAGCGGCACGCAGCTATCCCCCTCTCCAGCAAGGAGAGGGGCTAGAAGTGAGGAGAAAACCATAAGGAAAGTTCTACGATACAGCGAGAAAAACCCCCTTTCCGTCGAATATGTTTGGGATTCCACGCGCATCTCCCCAACTTAGTTGCTTTACTTGTACGCGCATGGAACTAACCAAACCAACTAGCACACTCACGGTGGTTTTACACATAACCGTTTGGTCGCTGCTTGGCTTCATCGTTTTATTCTATCCTCCCCTTAATTGGGACTTTAAGGTACCGCTAGGATTTTGGATCAAACAATTGGCCAATTTCATTATGATGGTAGCGGTTTTTTATTTTTCTGCCTACTACCTGGTTCCCAACTATTTGGTCAAAGGAAAGAAAATTCTTTTCTCTTTTTCAGCCGTTTCCTTGATTGTCCTTTATTTGGTCATTGCCCGCATCATTGAGGTACCCATTTTGCATGTACCCGAACAATTGGCTGCTGTCAGAGGATGGAAAAGCTCCAAGAGCATTTACAGCCTTGATGTCCATTTGTTCATGGTCGTGACGATGGTAACGGCCATTAGCATCGGGTTTTCCATGATTCAGCGGTGGCAGGCTGCCGTTCAATTACACGAACTCGTTGAAAAACAACACATAACCTCCGAATTGGCGCTGTTAAAAGCCCAAATCAATCCCCACTTTTTCTTCAATACCCTCAACAACATTTATGCCCTTACTTACTCTGACGTGCCGTTGTCGCGCGAGGCCATTCTGAAACTGTCTCGGATGATGCGGTATGTCCTCTACGATACCGTCTTTGACCGAGTGTTGTTGAGCCAAGAAATATCTTTTATGAATGATTACATCGAACTGATGAAGTTACGGCTGCATTCGTTCACGAAAGTGACCATCGAAGCGCCCAAGCCCGACCAAGATTATTCGGTAGCGCCCATGCTTTTGTTGCCTTTTATTGAAAATGCGTTTAAGCACGGCACGAGCTCGCTTCACAAAACCGAAATTTTGATTGTGATTAAGGCTCAAAATGGCGTTTTGGATTTACACGTTTGGAATCAAATTCATGCCAATACCGATGCGATTCCCAACGCAGGAGGAGGTATTGGATTGGTAAATACCCAGCGCCGCCTTAATTTAGTGTATCCCGAGCGGCACGAACTGATCATTCACGAAGACACCAACCTTCGGACGTTCACCGTTGATTTGAAAATACAGCTATAATACTTACGCGTTCCTGCCATGAAATTAAATTGCATCACCGCCGACGACGAGCCGCTTGCCCTTGGGCTTATCAGCGCGTTTGTTCAGCAAACGCCGTTTTTAAACCTTGTTGGTCAATACGCCAACGGCGTGGAAGCCCTGCAAGCCATTCATAACCAACCTGTTCATCTTATTTTTTTGGACATCCAAATGCCCAACTTGAACGGGATGGAACTGGCACGGATCATTAGTCAAACTTCTTCTTTGGGACAAACCAAAATCATCTTTACGACGGCTTACAACCAATTTGCCGTGGAAGGTTACAAAGTCGATGCGCTCGATTATTTGATGAAACCGTTTGGATACGAAGAATTTTTAAGGGCGGCCACCAAAGCCAAAAACTACGTTCAACAATGGTCGGAAAACAACAGCCACGGCTGCATGTTTGTAAAATCAGACTACAAAATGGTGCGAATTGATTTTGACTCTATTCTTTACATCGAATCGTTTAAAGACTACGTGAAAATACACCTTGTGGGAGGACAGCCCCCCGTGGTGACGCTTAGTACCCTCAAGCTGATTGAGGATAAACTGCCGCCTTTTAAATTTTTGCGCATTCACCGTTCCTTCGTTGTGGCCATTCCCAAAATCGACTCATTAAGTCGCAATACCGTCCAGATTGGAAATATATCCCTTCCAGTTGGAGATTTATACAAAGATACCTTTCAAGAACTGATGGGTTTGTAAAAAGACGGGGTTTACGAGAAAAATTTGCGTTTCTGTCCATAAATACTGCCCTTCTAACTGGTATTTGTTGCCAGCATCCACCTTGAGACGTACCTTTGGATGTTTATAAATAAATAGAATGGTAGTGCATACACCGCTTTTGTGATACATTGGCGGTGTTTTAGTGCCATTTTTGCTTCTAAAGGCTTACCTTTGCCTTTATTCCCCAACTTCATTAACACTTTTTCTATGCAAAAATCCCTAGGCAAATCCATTCTCATTGGCCTGTTTAGCACTTGTTTTGCCACCAACATCATGGCCCAAAACCCGTTTTTTGACACCTACAAAACGCCTTTTGGCGTGCCTCCTTTCCACCTCATCAAAAACGAACATTTTGAACCTGCGTTTGTGGAAGGAATCAAACAACAAACGGCCGAAATCGCCGCTATTACCAATCAAAAAGCAGCTCCTACGTTTGCCAATACGATTTTGGCACTAGAAAATAGCGGGGATTTGCTCGACCGCGTTGGAGGGGTATTTTTCAACTACAACAGCGCCAATACCAGCGACGCTCTCCAGAAAATCGCTCAAACGCTTTCGCCCCAACTATCGAAGCACCGCGACGATATTCAGCTCAATGCCGAGTTGTTCAAACGCGTTAAAGCCGTTTATGACCAACGTAATCAGCTCAAACTAACGACCGAACAACTCACTTTGCTCGAAAAAACCTACAAAGGATTTGTAAGAAGCGGAGCAGCCTTGCCTGCCGACAAGCAAGCACGTTTACGTAAAATCAACGAGGAATCATCGTTGTTGACACTCAAGTTTGGCCAAAACATTTTGACGGAAACCAACGGTTATAAACTGGTTATTGATAAAAAAGAAGACTTGAGTGGCTTGCCTTCTTCGCTCGTGGCTGCTGCTGCCGAAGACGCAAAAAAACGCAAACTCGAAGGAAAATGGGTATTTACGCTGCAAAATCCGAGCATTATGCCGTTTTTGCAGTACGCCGATAACCGCGCCCTTCGCGAACAAATCTTCAAGGCGTATTTGGAACGCTGTAACCACAACGATGCCTCCGACAACAAGGCGATTATGTCTAAAATCGTGGCACTACGGGCCGAAAAAGCAGCGCTGTTGGGTTATGAAAACCATGCAGCTTACGTGCTAGAGGAAAGCATGTCGAAAACCCCTGCCAAAGTGAGTGATTTTCTAAACCAACTTTGGACCGCTACCGTCCCTGTCACTCAGCAAGAAGCGTCGGAATTGCAGACATTGATGGACAAAGAAGGTAAAAACGAAAAATTGGAAAGCTGGGATTGGCGCTACTACGCCGAAAAGCTTCGCAAGCAGAAATATGACCTTGACGAAGAAGAACTTCGCCCGTATTTTCCGTTGGAAGGGGTACGTCAAGGAATTTTTACGTTGTGCAAAAAACTATACGGTCTCACGTTTGAACGCCGCACTGACATCCCCGTTTACCACGAAGAAGCGCAGGCATTTGAAGTAAAAGAAGCCAATGGACAACACGTTGGGGTGATTTACATGGATTTTCACCCACGGGCGAGCAAACGCGGCGGCGCTTGGATGACAAGCTACCGCAAGCAAGAAACCGAAAACGGCAAACGCTCTGCCCCCGTCGTTTCTATTGTTTGTAATTTTTCTCGTCCTGCGGGCGACGCCCCTGCCCTCTTGAGCTTGGACGAAACGCGTACATTTTTCCACGAATTTGGACACGCACTTCACGGGCTACTTTCCAACGTGACGTACGGTAGTTTGTCGGGCACGTCGGTTCCCCGCGATTTTGTAGAATTACCTTCTCAAATCATGGAAAACTGGGCAACCGAGCCTGAAATGTTGAAGCTATACGCCAAGCATTACAAAACAGGTGCGGTCATTCCTGATGTGCTTATCGACAAAATGGAAAAAAGTAGCTTGTTTAATCAAGGGTTTCTAACAAGCGAATACCTAGCGGCATCGTTGTTGGACATGAGCTATCACACCCTCAAAGCTGACCAAGCACCTACCGACGTATTGGCGTTTGAAAAAGCGGCTATGGATAAAATTGGATTGATTTCGCAAATTCCTCCTCGTTACCGTACTACTTACTTCCAGCACATTTTTGCGGGCGGGTATTCTGCGGGTTATTACAGCTACATTTGGTCGGCGGTGTTGGATGCCGATGCCTTTGAAGTGTTTAAACAAAAAGGACTATTTGACCAAAAATCAGCTCAATCGTTCCGCAAAAACGTCCTAGAACGCGGTGGAACTGACGAACCGATGAAACTCTACCGCAATTTCCGTGGCGCAGAACCTGACATCAAACCGCTCCTTCGCCGCCGTGGATTGCTGAGAGAAGCGAATTAAATAAATGGGCAAATTTGCAAGTAAGACAAAAGGCAAAATCCTCAGGTTAAACGCATTAAAATAAAAGTGACTATTTATTGCTCCAGAGGAGCCAAATCTTCGTAGAAAGAATGAATGAGTCTCTGCTAAAGCCCCATCGGGGCGGCCGACGCTCGGTCACCTCTTTCACTTTTTCTACAAAGGTTTTGCCTCTCCGAGGCTGTTTTCTAATGCGTTTAACCTGATAAATACTTAAATCGAATCGGTAAATGAGCCGAATAAAAGCCCCAAAATACGGCTAATCAAGTTAATCGTACTTTGGGGCTTTTACTAATGATGATGCTCGTAGTACGTATTTTCTACCCTGCCATCTTCGTATAATTTCAGAATGGCGTAGCCTGGTGGTGTTTCTTGATAATAGCCTAGTTGCGCTGATTTTGCATCGCCTTTATCCCACCAAAAACCGCTCATAGCGCCGTTGCAATAATAATGAACGTTGTTGTAAACCGCTGCATCCAGTAAATGCTGATGCCCGCTCAAACACACCCGAACTTTGTCTCTGTGTTCATAAAATAACGCTTTGAGTTGTTTATGGTCCTTGTGCTGTCCGCCTTCCCACGATGCGGTGACGGTCAAGATGGGATAATGCGACATGAGCAAAACAAAATGCCCTTTAGGAACGGCTTGGAGTTCTTTGCGGAGCCACTCCATCTGTTCGTCGTCCAGCGAAATGCCCGGGTTATTGCCATCCAACACCATAAAGTGCCAATTCTTTTTGCTGAAACTATAATAGCGGTGTGGCATATTCGCCCTTTTTACCACATAACCAATGCCATACATTTCATCATCTTTGGAAGGAGCGGCCCACCAAGGGTCATGATTCCCGATGCAGGTGTAAAGGTCATAGCCATCAAAACTCGACTTACATTCGTCCCAAGCAGCCCATTGTTCCAACACGCGCTCACGGGTAATCTCCTTGTAGTCAGCGGCATGTATTGAATCGCCCGTATTGAGAAAGAAGTCCACTTTTTTCTTTTTCACCTCCTCCAAACATTTTCTAAACCGCGCTGGAATCTCATTTTCGGGGCGAATATGAACGTCGGTAATGTGAGCAATCGTTAAGGCAGGTTTAGGAGCAGACGCCGTAAGAGGATTCTTCGACGAATTGACCCCCGCAGCGGCGGTCATGGCTAAGGGAAAGTTCTTGACAAAATTTCTTCTTTTCATGGAAATGGTTGCCCTATATGAGCTTATAATTCTTATATGGTTCCGAAAAATGCGCCTAAAACCCAAATATAGTTAATATATACTAAACAATAGTTTACTAATTAGAGGATTCGCACCGTTTATCCACTTTCTTGCCTGTTCATTTGCCTAAAAAAACTTTTCATCAGCCCATAACGGCATTTTATCCTTTCGATTTTGGGCTTTATCCTTTTTTGTTTCACGAATGCCTTTTTGTGTTTCAACTTTGTAACGTTAAAACCAAACGGCCATGAAACAATTATCTTTACTTCTCGCCATTACACTTTGTATTTCTACTTTTTCGGGTTCAGTACACGCCCAATTTCCAATGGGTGGAGCGGCTCCTGTCAAAGCACTCCCTGGCACAGCAGGTGACCAAACTCCCAAAGGCAGCGCCAAAATCACAGGCTTCGTCGTTGATTCCTCGGTGACCAAAGCCGTTGAATTTGCGAGCATTGCGCTCTACAACAAAACGACTGGTAAGGCCGTTGACGGTACCATCGCCGACGAAAAAGGGAAGTTTATCCTCAACAAATTGGCCGATGGAAATTACCAAATCTTGATTTCTTTCCTTGGTTTTAAAAACAAAACCATTGACAACATCACCTTAGCCAAAGGACAAGACCTTGACTTGGGTGTTATCAAACTTTCGCCTAGTGTGCAGACACTCAACGAGGTAGTCGTAACGGGACAGGCTGCAATCATTGAAGAAAAAGTGGACCGCTTGGTCTATAACGCCGATAAAGACATCGCAGCCAAAGGCGGTGACGCCACCGACGTGTTGCGTAAAGTACCTTTGTTGACGGTCGATTTGGACGGAAACGTATCACTTCGTGGTAGTTCAAATATCCGCGTCTTGATTAACAACAAACCAAGTACCATCATCGCCAGCAGCATTTCGGACGCGTTGAAACAAATTCCTGCCGACCAAATCAAAACCGTGGAGGTCATCACAAGCCCATCGGCCAAATACGATGCGGAAGGTTCGGGTGGGATTATTAACATCATCACGAAGAAAAACAGTTTACAAGGATTGAACCTCAACGTGGATGCTGGGGTAGGTAACCGTGGTTCTTCGCTGTCTCTCAATGGCAATTACCGCAAAGGGAAAGCTGGACTTACGTTGGGAGGTTTTGGTCGTGCCAACTACAACACCATCACCAAAACCAACATGGACCAAACAAGCATTTCAAACGGAGTTTCGACGCTCATTCGCCAAAAAGGGGATGGCTACAGCGAGTTTTTGTTTGGTCAATACAACTTAGGGTTTGACTACGATTTAGCCAAAAACCAAAGCCTAACGGCGGGTGTTCGCTACGGTGCTCGTAACATGAAAAGCCAACAAGACTTGATTACCGAACTTTACAACAACGGGGTAGCAGGCACTGGTTCTCGCCGCGACGTGGACGTTAAAAACTTGTCGGGTACGGTCGATGTCAACTTGGACTACCTTCATACGTACAAAAAACCACAGCAAGAATGGAGCATATCGACGCTGTATAGCCGCAATGATTTGACCAACAACTTCGACGCCAACATTTTGAGTGGCGAAGGCAACTTACTAAGCCGTCAGCGCAACTTGAACTCAAACTTGAACCAAGAGTTTACCCTCCAAACGGACTACCAAACGCCCATCAAGAAAAATCAAATGATTGAGTTTGGGGGAAAAGGCATCTTCCGTCAAGTCAACAGCGACTACCGCTTTTTGGCCGCGGGTTCCACGGGAGATTTTACTACCCAAACAGGTCAGCCTGCGGGTGAGTTGCTTTACCACCAAAACATTGCCGCAGGATATACCTCTTATACTTATACCACCAAAAAACGCTATACGTTCAAAGGAGGTTTGCGTTATGAGCATACGTTTATCGACGCCTCCACTCGCGAAGGCGGGCCAATTGGAGTCGCAGATTATGGCATATTAGTCCCTAGCTTGAACGCCTCAAAAACCATCAAAGGAACTACCCTAAAATTAGGTTATAACCGCCGTATCCAACGCCCAGGTTTGCAGCAATTGAACCCTAACTTCAACTCGGCTAACCCTCAAAACATCAGCGTTGGTAACCCAGCATTGCGCCCTGAGTTGACCGACAACATCGAATTGGGCTTGAGCAAAACCATCAAGAAAGTGTTCATCAATGCCTCGTTTTTTGGACGTTATACCGACAACGCCATCACGCAAGTACGTCGCCCTTCCGATACCTTATCGGGTGCTATCATCACCACTTTCGAAAACATTGGTCGTCAGCAAGCGTATGGTACTAACCTATTTGCCAACATTGCTTTCACCTCGAAGTTCAACGTAGGATTGTTCTCTAACATCTTCTACACCAAAATGACAGGACAAGCCCTTGGTCTGAACGGTGTAACCCAAGACTTTACCAACGATGGCGTCAACGTAAGCGGTGGTTTGTTTTCGCAAGCACAGTTCAAAAACGGTTGGGGAGTACAAGCCTTCGGATTTATGCAAGGCCGCCAAGTGCAGCTTCAAGGGTTTCAGGGCGGATTTGCTTTCTATACCTTCGGGGTCAAGAAAGATTTCAAGAACAAAAAGGGAAGCCTTGGCTTAGCGGGGGAAAACTTCTTCAGCAACCGCTTCAACATTCACTCGGAGCTAAAATCACCTGTGTTTAACCAAGTGAGCAACGTGTATCTTTACAACCGTGGGGTGCGTTTGACCTTCACTTACAAACTCGGAAAAATGACCACTGACGCACCGAAGAAGAAAGCCCGCTCGGTCAACAACGACGACGTAAAATCAGACGGCGCAGGCCAAACAGGCGGTGCTCCTGGAGGAACCCAACAACGTAACCGATAGTCACTTTTTAACAAAACTTTCGTCTATACACAAACAACCATAACTAAAATGAAAACTAACAAATTCCTTGCCGCAGCCTTCGTTGCCTTTGTATCAGTAGGTGCTTATGCCCAAAACGTAGATGAAATTGTCGATAAACACGTAGCTGCCTTGGGTGGCAAAGACAAATTGAACAGCGTAAAAAGCCTCATTATTGAGCGTTCGCTTGCCGTACAAGGCATGGAAATTCCTAACAAAACGATTTTGGTGGTAGGGAAAGCTGCCCGTTCTGAATCGTCGGTCATGGGAAATACCATGGTGCAAGTGTTTGATGCTACCTCGGGCTGGATGGTTCGTCCAACGATGATGGGCGGAACGGGTGAGCCTGAAGATATGCCTGCCGAAATGGTAAAACAACAAGGCGGTCAGCTAGATCCGTTTGGTGGATTGGTCAACTACAAAGAAAAAGGGAATAAAGTAGAGTTGATTGGCACAGAGAAGGTGGACAAAAAAGACGCCTATCACCTTAAACTTACCACTAAAGACGGACAAATAGTAGATGAATACATCGATGCAAACTCGTTCATGATTGTCAAAGTAAAAGTATCAGCAGGTGGTCAAGACAGCGAAATTTCTTTCTCTGATTACAAAGCAGTAGAAGGTATTCCGTTTGCTAATACCATGGAAATGACAAGCCAAATGGGTGCCCTTTCGTTTGCTACGACCAAAGTAACCATCAATCCTCCCGTTGACGAGTCTATTTTTAAGAAGCCTGTGAAATAACTAGCACGCACTACAGTTAGCCGTTAATTGTTATCAGTTAACCGCTTTATATAACACAAAAGCCACCTCGAACGGGGTGGCTTTTGTGTTTATAACTTTATCGTTTTTCCAAACCGACTAGCCTCTGCGGTAAGGGCGGTTGTCAAAACGCTGTGAGTGATGATACGCGGTCCAGCGGTCGCGTTGGGCTGGCGTCAACACCGACCAAATGTCTTGTTGTTTTTCGCGTTGCAAACGTTGGTATTCAAACTGGCTCAACCGACGATTTCTGAACAAACGGTCGTAGCGGTCTTCGATACGTTTGATTTCATTTTCTTGCTTCCGCGTCAACTTCACCACGTTGTCGAGTCGGTTGATGTTTAGCTCTTCCAACGCATTATCTACGCGAGGATTCGCCGCTTGAGGAGCCGCTGGCGATGGACGATAATCGCGTTGAGCGTTTACATTGGCAATGCCCAAAATGGCGAAAGCGGCGATGGTTACGATGGTCTTTTTCATGGTTGTTGCTGTTTTAAATTGTGTTTAAGTAATTGCTTTACGATTCTTAGAACAATTACCACCACCACAGTTTAACGCTTCAACTCCATCAATCGGCTGACTGTTTGTTTTAGTCGATAGTTTCAAAAAACTTATCTATCAACGCCCTGCTGCTTCTCGCTTTTGCTGGCCGATACCTTAAAAACCAAAGACAGTGGCCAAAATAATGCTACGTTGAACGCCCGAGCCCAGTTAGGCTTATTTTCACGACTTTCTCTCGCAACGTACCAAAGCAATACTATTCCTGAAATAATAAAGGCAGCTGTCATTTTAGTTATGGATTTTGTTTAATCAAATGTCAGCGTTTTTTTTAAATAACCAACCTCTAATGGTATCACTGGTCGAAGTTAATTACTGATGGTTGAGCTTCAAGCTTAATTAAGGCTACCGTTTCTTTTTCAGCTGCAAATAATCCAAGAAGTAAATCACTTTTACCGAAATATTGTTGTTTTGGTCGGCTTGGAGGGTATTTTGGAGATTATCAAAATAGCGTTCGTCCACGAGGTTAGAGCTGTGGAAAGTAGCATTTTTCCAAACAGCATTGAAGAAACTACCTGGTGCAAACTGCCACGTATAGACCATGTCCACGTTGAAGAAATTTACGTTTCGGTTGAGTTGGTCGCTCAATTTGGCGCGAGATTCTAGCGAACCATCCTTTTGCAAGGTAAAAAACTCCTTGTTGTTGACCACACTCGAATAATGCCGCGCTCTGAACGTCAACCACATTTTGTTGGTAAAGCTGTATTTGAGGTTCACGACGTTGTTGATGGTGTTGACTTTACGCAGCGCCATCACGATGCTGTTATCGTCCAAAATCGTGGTAAAACCAATACTGCGCGGCCGAGGTTCTAACCCAAGCAGGTGACTTACCGATAATTTACTGTTGAATCGGTAAGTTTGGTTGATGTACAAATCCAAGCCGTTTAGCTGATAGAAGTTAACAAAAGTGCGCTCAAATGCCTCCACCGAATAGGAGTATTTTTTTGCAGGGTTGCTTTCTATCCAGCCGCCTATTGTCACGCTATTGCCACGGGCGTACATGTAGCCCGTTTTGCGTGGTTCGTAGAAATCGTTCTCTTTCGGGCGGAAATTAAGCATCAATCCAAACCAAATCAGTTTTTTGGTTTGGGCATTAAAATTAAACTGCACCCGCGATTGCTGGTACTTCGATTTGATGTCGCCGATGGGCGAATACAACGAACTGATATTGGCATTAAGATTTAAAAAAATACGGTTGTACCACCCTTTGGGTTCGGTGTAGCGGTAACCTACGTACATGCGGTGATTGATGAAGTTGTTGTTGGTAAAGTACCCCAAATCATTGCTCGTGAACTTGGTATCTGTCAATTCTTGGGCGGCATTGAACGTAAAACGGCCACTGGTTTTGGCAAATGAAATGGTATGGCTATAGCCTGTGCTGTTGTCGGTCGTGTTTTTAAAATTTAAACGACTAACGGCCGCGCTTCCCGCCAAGTTGTAGGTATTGGTTTTGTCAAAAAAGCTAAACAAACCCGCGCTTACATTGGCGTTGTAGTTGTTGTTTCCTCTAATTACACTCGTGTTGACAAAACTCACGCTGGAGTTATGTTTGAAGGTCTGGTCCAGCACCGCAATGTTGTAGTTGGTAGTCGGGTCGGTTTCAAAGCGGCGGGTTTGGCCCGTTTCAGTATTTTCAATCACGGCGTATTGGGGGCGGGTAATCGCGTTTAAAATCCCGATTCCCAGTCCATTTTTGGTACGTCCCGAGATTTTGGTGGCGTTGAGCAGCTTCGATTCCGTGGGGTTTTTCATCACCCGTTCTCCCGCTTCCAAATCGTCATACACTTTTCCCAAATGAATCGGTGTTCCGCCAATTCGGCGCGAATAGAACAAATTTCCTTTGTTAAACAACTCCGTTCCTTCGGTAAAAAAGGTGCGGTTTTCGTTGAATTTTACCTCAAACGGGCTCAAGTTTAGCACTTGATTATCGCTTTGGACTTGTCCAAAATCGGGAATTAGCGTAGCGTCTAACGTAAATGCTTGACTCAGTCCTACTTTTACGTCCATCCCGCCCGATACTTGGTGCGTCCAATCTTTTTGGGCAGGTTGGGTGGTTGGAAAATGATTGGCATACACCGAGAAATAAGGTGAAAATTGCAAACGCAACGGCGGTTTTATGTCCTTAATGCCCGTCCATTGTCCTTCTTGGGTCAAAAAGCCATTGACGTTGGGGTCAATGGCATTCCAAGTATATTGTTGTTCGGTTTTTCGACGGCGGCGGGTGATGTTTAGCCCCCAATCTTGCACGTTGGATTTGCTAAAACGAATGGCCGAGTAGGGTAAAAACACCTCAAACGACCAGCCTTTGTCGTGCATCACCACGGCGCTTTGCCATACGGCATTCCAGCTAAAATCTTCACCGCCGTTATCGCTGTTGGTGTTAGACGTCATTTTGGCGTCCCATTGCTCGCCCAGCGGCGTGACAAAATACTCAAAGCCATTGAGTTTGTCGTTGTAAGTATCGAAGATAATACCGATGTAATCGTTCATCCCAAATCCGTCCCGACCTTTGAGTTCTTTTGAAATGCTGTCGAGGCTACGTTCGTAACACGTTCCACCAAAATAAATCCCTTCATCGTTGTACATCAAGAAGGTTTCGGTATGGTTGCCTTGCTCTTCTTTGCGTCCAATCACGGGGCGAAATTCGGTGTAATCGTCGGCTTTGGCGGCTTCCTTCCACGCAGGGTCGTTTAGTTTTCCATCAATCAATACGGGCAGGGTAGTGCGTTGGGCGGGAAGTTTTTTGGGAATTACTTGCCCCATGAGGAGAGAGGTTTGCACCAACGCAAACCCCCAAAAAAGAATAAATGTCTTTTTCATCGACTGTTTAGGTAACGAGATAGGCTGTAAAAATTAAGTACACAAAGCTACTTCAAACTTTATTGGGGGGGCTGTTAAAGAATCTTAAAAAATGGCTGTTGGGGTAAAGATGTATTTCGGAGGGCATTCGTTGCATGAGTCAAAAAAAAGTTACCGAAGAATGTTTCTTTCCTCGGTAACCGGTGGATATAGCCGCAATTGATGCGTTTCTTTATTCCGACTTTAAACTCTTAACAGGATTGGTCAACGCCGCCCGAATCGACTGGTAACTTACCGATGCAAACGTAATGACGAGGGCAATGATACCCGTGGCGATAAAATACCACCATTCGATGGTCGTTCGATACACAAAATCATCGAGCCACTGCTTCATCAAGTAGTAAGCGACGGGAAATGCAATGAACATCGACACCACCACCAGTTTGATAAAATCTTTGGAAATCATCAGGGTGATGTGGCTCACGGTGGCTCCCAGCACCTTCCGAATACCGATTTCCTTAACGCGTTGTTCGGCCACAAATGTCACCAATCCAAATACGCCCAAACAGGCAATGAAAACAGAAAGCAGCGACGCAATGCGGTATAACAAGCCCAGTTGTTGCTCAGTTTTATAGTATTTCTCCAGTTTATCCTCGTAGAAATTTCCGTTAAATACTACTTCTGGAAAGACCTCGCTGTAAATCTTTTCGATTTTGGCAACGGTTTCGGTGAGGTTGGCCGACGTTATCTTGATTCCACTTCTCCAGTGGTATTTTTCTAATTTGGCAATCATCACGGGGCGTATGGCATCGCGGGCGCTACCCACCTGAAAGTCTTTGACGACTGCCACAATCGGCGCGGGCTCCCACCCTCCTACTCTGACCATTTTACCAATGGCGAGTTCAGGATTTTTGACGTTTAATTTTTTCAAAATGGTCTCATTCACAATGATTTTACGCAAAGTGTCGCTCACCAAATACGGACTACCTGCAATGATTTTTAAGCCGTAGGTAGCGGCGTAGTCACCATCGGCAAGCTTCAAATCAGAGTTAAACGGAGCATCTTTCGGCGAATTATCGTACGAAAAGTTTACCTGCCAGTTGTTTTGTGAAGAAGGCTCATCGCTCGAAAACGACACGGCTTCTACTTCCGAAAGCTGCTTGAGGCGGTTGCGGAATAGGTCATAACGGTTTCGGTATTCCACATCCATCGCCAAAGTATATACGCCCGTTTTTTTGAAGCCCAAATCCATTTTACTGATAAACTCCATCTGCTGAAAGTTGACAATAGTGCCAAAAATCATCACCAAGGCAATCGTAAATTGGAACACAATCAGCCCCTGACGCAACGAAACTCGCCCTGTCCAATTGGTTTTGGCTTTCTGCCGAAACGCATCCAACGGTGAAAATGACGAAAGAATGGACGCAGGATAAATGCCTGACAGACTATTAATTACAAAGAACAACGCCCCCACAAATACCCAAAGAATGGGCTCTGAAAAAGGTTTGGCCTCGCTCGGAAAGTCAAATAACTGCGTAAGCAAGGGCAATGCCATCGACGCCAAGGCCAGCCCCAACCCTATCGCAATGCCGACTACCACCACGGTTTCAATCATAAATTGACTGACCAACTGACGATTGGCACTGCCGAGGGTTTTGCGAACACCCACTTCTTTGGCGCGCTTGCTGGCAATGGCCGTAGAGATGTTGATAAAATTGATGCAAGCCATCAAAATAATCAATACGCCCACAAGTGCCACCCCGATAAGCTTGTTTTTGGAAACAACACGGTCGCTGAAATTGCCATAACGGTCGTCGTAATGCACCGTTGATAACGCTACGACTGCATGTTCTTTTTTATCGTTGGTATCGTCGGTGTAGTGCTTTAATCCAAAGGTTTTGAGCAATTTATTGGCGTTTTCGGCCGAAAACCCTTTGGGCAACAACACATAAATATTGTCCATGCTGCTGGTCGAGCCCCAATTGTCAAACGTACCGAAACCAAAGGTGGCAGGATTTTTTCGCTTTGACTCGTACGAGAAAAGGATATTTACGGGGAAGTCGGTGTTGAGGGGGACGTCCTCCAGGATACCTGCCACGCGCATCGTTACTACGTTGTTGACTTTTACGTATTTTCCTACGGCATCCGTATAATTTCCAAAGTACTTATTGGCATATTTTTTGGTCAACACTACCACATTGGGCTCTTTCAGCACCTGAGGTGTCCCGATAAGCCATTGATAATCAAACACGTCAAAAAATTCAGGGCCTGCACAAATCCCCTGTTTTTCTTCATTATATTTCACGGAAGTATTGGTGCTTTTGGCGTCGTTGCCGAGCACCGTAATCTGCGGGTCAATCGTTCCGCACAAAGGCACTACCTTTTCAAACTGCGGAATGTCTTGCGGCAAGGCATCCACCATCGCTAACGGAGCTCCCGACGTATGCTCTACATTGCCATCGGCGTAGGTATTGGCCCGAACAATGCGGTAAATACGATCACTTTTTTCGTGAAATGTATCGTAGCTCAGTTCAAAATGAATTAAGGAAAAGAGCAGCACAACTGCCGCCACACCAATCGCCAATCCCGCCACATTAATGACCGAATAGACGCGATTTTTTGAGAGGTTTCTCCACGCGATTTTGAAGTAGTTCTTTAGCATAGGTTCTAGTCTCAGTTCTTACAGAATACTTTTCCTAAAAAACCGTCAAATAGTTTGCCAACTACCAAGAAGCGAAATAAAACACTGATTATCAATACTATAAAAAAGCAAAATTCAACCATAAATGTCCGTTTTCGTACACATTTGTACGGCATAGGACATTGTGGTGTTTATTCCGACTTCAATGATTTAGCGGGATTGGTTTGTACCGCTCGCCATGAAAAATAACCCACGATGGCCAACGAAACGCCCAAAACAACTAAAAGAAGAGCCGCCATCGTGAAATAGCTAACGCCGTTATGAAACACAAGGTAACTATTCATGTACAGCCCTATCGCCACTCCCAGCGGAACTGCCACAACAGCCGCAATGCTGAGGAGTTTGATAAAATCGGCAGCCAACAGCCTCATCACTTCTTCCGCAGTAGCCCCGATTACTTTGCGGATACCAATTTCTTTGGTTCGTTTTTCTAAACTGTACGTCAGAATGCCAATCAGTCCTAGAATCGCTACCACAAAAATGACAATGCTCTGCATACCCGCAAACTGCATGTCTTCGTAGGGATAATAACGCTCATACATGTCGGTATCAAGCCACGACGCATTCATTTCGACGTACGGATGGTGTTTTTTCCAAAGCGAGGCCAAGGTAGCTTCCAATGATGCTCGGTCGGTGGCGGGCGACGTCTTCACACACATCACCCTAAATGCCGCAGGCTGGTACTGAAACACGACGGGTTCGATTTTGTGTTCATAATCGTAGTGACAAAAATTGGCCACCACGCCAACAATCGTTACCGAAACGGTATCGTTCAAAACGATGAGTTTGCCAATCGCCTCTTGGTCAGCCCCTAAGCGCAAATGCTCTACCGCTTTTTGATTCACTACCACCATGGGCAAAGCCGTTTCAGACTTGGTTTCGGGCAGGTTTTTACCCGCTACTATTTTTAACCCCATGTTGTCGATAAACTGGCGGTCAGCCGCGTAAAAAAACGCGGGCTTTGGGGCATCTTTTTTGGTGTTTTTTATTTCGATGTAAGGCGGAGTATTGCCAAAACTCAGCGACGTGTAGCCGATTTTTTCCACTTCTTTGACAGTGCTTACCTCCGCCGCAAAGCGCTCGTTCGACGTTCCTGTCAGGTGAATATTCAGCCTATTTTCGCGCTGGTAATTTACGTTGTCATTCGCCATGTACTCTATTTGGTGGTAGGCGTGCCCAATGAAGAAAATATACACCAGTGCAATCGTAAACTGAACAATTATCAGCGATTTACGAAAACCGATTTTACCAAAACTCGCGGGCGAAATAGTGCCTTTTAGTACTTTGACAGGCTGGTAGGACGACAATACGAGGCTCGGAGAAGCCCCCGCAACAATTCCCAAAACGAAGTTAAAGGCCAAAAACAGCAAGATAAGGTATTCCCAGTGGTCAATCTCCCACGTAAGCCACGAAACGTGAATAAACGTTTTTATAATCCACAGTAAAAACAAACCCATGCCCAGTGCGAGATACGAAATCAGCACCGATTCGGTCAAAAACTGAAAAATGATTTGCGACTTGGTCGCTCCCGCTACTTTTCTCACGCCTACTTCACGGCTTCGGTTCATCGAACGAGCCAGCGTAAGGTTGATGTAGTTTAAGGCTGCGAGAACAAGAATAATTAACTGAAACCCAAAATTGATGTAAATGCTTCGGACGTCTTGAACGTACGGGTCGTTTTTTAACTCATTTTCCGACGGAGAAATGTCACCCAAGGTCTGTGCCTGAAAAGCCAAACCCTTTCCCGTTGCTGCATCCAGTAATTTGTTGACTTCGCTCGAAGTTGCGCCCAATTGTTTGTTAAATGACGCCATGCTCCGCCCTTTCGATAGTTTGACAAAGGTATGGGCATTTAATTCCGACCATTCTTTTGCTTTATCACTACCGTTCGAGTACCCCGCTAAAGGCACCAGCACATCGGTTCTGAACTGCGTTTTTTGCTGGTTAAAAGGCTTGAGAACGCCTACTACTTTAAAACCACCGTAGGTAGGGTGTTCCAAAATACGCCCGATTGGATTTACTTCTCTAAAAAACCACTCGGCAGTTTCGTGGGTAAGCACCACGGTATGGGCTTCTACGGGATAGCTACCTTTTTCCAAAGGAAAATGAAAGACTTGAAAAAAGGCCGCGTCGGCGTAAATCGCCCGTACGTTTTTTGTTTTGATTCCACTGCTCAACACCCATTTAGAATCACGCACAAGCGTCGTGGATTGTTCGACACCCACCCATTTTTCCTTGATGTATTTCCCCAACGCTACGGGACTTGACGCCCAGTGCGTCATTTCTCCATCTTCTTGCTTTTCATCGGTGATGATTCGGACGATGCGGTCGCTGTCTTGGTGAAAATTGTCGTATTCGTAATAGGAAACGATTTGAATCAACGCCATTAGTGCCGACGGCAAAGCAAGACTTAATCCAAGCAGGTTGATAAAAGAAAACAATTTGTATTTCACCGCATTACGAAAAGCGATTTTGAAATAATTACGTATCATCGTTGGACTGTATAAATAGGTTGTGGGATACTGAGACCGTTTGTCTTTGGCAAATAGGCGTAAAAGTTTCAAGGCATTCAAGGTATATTTCCAATTGGCTTTGTGCTCGCCAACAGTAGCTACCCAATGGTTGTATAATTCCAATAAATCACCTTCTACCTCCTCAGAGGTGTTGGGGTCGGCCCACCATCTCAGCAGTGTCCTGACCCAGCGCGGTGGCCTGTGCTGCATAAATGGGTGGCGTTTATTCCGATTTTAAGGATTTTACGGGGTTAATCATCGCCGCTTTGATGGATTGAAATGCAACCGTCAACAGGGCAATTCCAACTACCAATAGGCCCGCTACAGCAAATACCCACCACTGCAATTCAATCCGATATTCAAAATCTTGAAGCCACTGATTCATCGCATACCAAGCGAGCGGTGTGGCAATGACAATACCGATAAGTACGAGTTTGAGAAAACTGCCAGACAATAAAACCACTAAGTTGGGCACAGAAGCCCCCAATACTTTCCGAATACCGATTTCTTTGGTTCGCAATTTCGACTCGTGCGCTACCACCCCAAATAACCCCAAGCAGGAAATAATAATGGCCAAGCCCGAGAAAGCATTCAGAATCTGACTCATGGTGTCTTCTTTTTTGTAGAGCGTAGCCATTCGTTCATCCAAAAAGGTATAACTAAACATCGTATTAGGCGCTACTTTTTCTACCGTAGTTTTCAGATAATGGATGGTTTGTGGAATGTTACCTGCGGCAATTTTAACCAATATATTTCCCGTCCAGGCGGGTTTGTATTCCAATACCAGTGGCTCTACTCGGCTGTGAAGGGACGCAAAATTATAGTCTTTCACTACCCCTACAACTTTCCCCTGCACGCCCATTGAGTGATTTACGATGATTGCTCCTACTGGATTTTTTAATTCCAATATTTTGGCGGCTTTTTCATTGATAATGAACGTAGCGGAGTCGTTGAATTGGCGTGAAAAATTACGCCCTTCTTTCAAGGGGATATTCAATACCGTTAAAAAATCTTCATCAATGCGACTCACTTTAAAAGAGGGAAACTCCTTGCCAGCAGGAGGGTTCAGCGGCGTAATTCCCTCGACACTTAAATCATCCCCAATCAAATTGGAAGATTGGCCTACGGCTACAACGTTGGGATTGCGCGTCAGTTCATTTTTGAAAACCGCTGAATTAGCCAATACCTTTTCTTTTAAATTGCCATAGAGTTTTATTGCTATTACTTGTTCTTTGTCAAAGCCTAACTCTTTGTTTTTGAACAAGTTCATTTGCTGATAAATCAAAATCGTAGAACTAATCAAAAAGCCAGAAACTACAAATTGCAATACAATGAGGCTTTTTCGCAATACCGTTGCGGATGATTTGGGGAGCTTATCCGATTTTAGCGATGCAATTGGGTCAAATTTTGAGATAAACAGAGCTGGAAACAAGCCCGACAACAACCCCACGAATAAAATCATCGCAATCATTATCAACAAGTTAGCAGGTTGAAGAATTTCCCAGCCCGAAAGTTGTTTACCCGCCATTGAATTATAAAACGGAATGACAAGGCGATAGAGACAAATCGCAATCAGTCCCGACAGGATAATCAAAATAAACGCTTCACCCAAAAACTGCGTCACAACCTGTGCCTTTTTAGCACCCAATGCCTTCCGCATTCCAACCTCTTTGGCGCGTTTGAGTGCCTGGGTGGTAAAAAGATTAATGAAATTAACACAAGCAATAATTAGAATCAGAATTTCAACAGCAATGAAAATATAGACATACAAAATACTGCTGTTTGGTCCCATTTCTTGAATCAAATTGGAAGTAAGGTGAATATCGGTCAGTGGCTGAAGGCGGGCTGTGTTGGCAAACTCGGCTACTTTTTTCTTCTCTTCGTCGCCGTTGGGTTGATAAAATTTAACGTAAAAGTCGTTCAGTCGTTTTTCTATTTTCTGGGCGTCTTTTGCGTCTTTGAGCAAAATATAAGTCCAACCAAACATCCAACCCCTACTGCTCGTCCAGTCTGGGGAAGCTTGTTGGTAAAACGTAGGCATCGAAACCAGATAATCAAACTTGAGATGGCTATTATTGGGCAGATTATCAACGACAGCCCGTACCCACAAATCCTCTTTGCTATCAAATGTTAATTTTTGGCCAACTGGATTTTGGGTTCCAAAGAATTTCTCCGCCATTTGTTTCGTAATCACCACCGCTTCAGGCTCTTGCAATGCTTTGAATGGATTACCACTGATGGGTTTTAAGTCAAAAACAGTCACTACGGAAGAATCTGCATAATAACCCGACGTCTCGGCCTGTTTGTCGGGGCCGTTGTTGGTGATTTGTGGACCTCTGCTAGAAAAACGAACGGCATCTTGAATCTCAGGAAAGAAGTTCATCATTTCTCTCGCCAATGGAGGTTGCGATTTAGACCATTCGGTGGTAACCATGCGGAAGATACGCCCGTGCTTCGGAAAGTCTTTTTCGTAGCTCAATTCTTCTTTGATGTGTAGCGTCAGTAGCAAACCGCAAGAGAGCCCAAGGGCTAAGCCAATAAGGTTAAATGAGCTATAAACCTTCTGTTTGAGGAGGTTACGAAAAGCGATTTTAAAATAATTACGTAACATCGTTGGACTGTATAAATAGGTTCTTGGATAGTGAGCCCGTTTGTCCTTGGCAAACGGGCGTAATAGTTTCAACGCATTCAAGGTATATTTCCAATTGGCGCTTCGCTGGCCAAAAGTCCCTACCCAATAGTTGTACAATTCTAATAAATCGCCTTCTACCTCCTCAGAGGTGTTGGGGTCGGCCCACCATCTCAGCAGTGTCCTGACCCAGTGCGGTGGCCTGTGCTGCATAAATGGGCGGCGCTTATTCGGATTTTAAGGATTTCACGGGATTAATCATCGCCGCTTTGATAGCTTGAAAACTGACCGTTAGGAGAGCAATGCCAACGGCCAAAATCGCCGTAAACACAAATACCCACCATGAAATCTCGGTATGGTAGTCAAATTTTTGTATCCAGTTGTTCATCCCATACCACGTTATTGGCCCAGCAATACCACAAGCAACTACGACCAAAATCACAAATTCTTTCGACAAAAGTGCCCATAGGTTGGACACCGAAGCGCCCAATACTTTCCGAATACCAATCTCCTTCGTGCGCTGCTCGGCCACAAAGCTCGCCAGCCCAAACAATCCCAAGCAAGAAATGAATATGGCCAAAATGGCGAAGAACGTGGCTAACTTGCCGATGCGAACTTCATCGGTGAATTTTTTGGCGTATTCTTCATCAATAAATTGATACTCAAACGGTGCGGCAGGATTGTGCTTGCGGAAAATGGTCTCGATTTTGGCCAAGGCATCGCTTGTACTGGTCGTAGCGTTGATTTTAATGTTGATGATACTAACGTCTTTGTAGTCCAACACAAAACTGGTACGAAAAACGGGCTGGTATGGCGACTGCATCACCATGTCTTTGACCACCCCAATGACGTGAAACACTTTGTCGTCGATTTTTACAATTTCTCCAACAGGCTTTTTCAATCCCATAAACTTTACGGCCGTTTCGTTGAGAATCATCGCGGTAGAATCGGTGGGAAAATCCCGTGAAAAATCACGGCCTTCTTTTAACTCCCACCCAATGGTTTTCCCGAATTCGTGCGTTGCCGACACCGCCGCAAAATTGCCTTGAATGCCTGGATCTTTGCCTTTCCAACTGTAGCCGTTATTAATTGCCCAAACGCTCGTAATTGGGCTCGAAGATTCGGATACCTCAGCAATAGCACCCGTTTTTAGTAAATCATTGCGCACAACTTCGTATTTGTTGGCCAAATCGGGGGTTGAAATAGGCACAAAAAGAAGCTTATCAACGGCATAGCCAGCGGGACGTTTTTTGGCAAAATCTATCTGTTGGAAAACAACTATCGTTCCAATCATCAAGGCCACCGACACCGTAAACTGAACCGTTACCAGTACTTTACGCGGCACCGACGCAAAACGCCCCACTCGAAATGTACCCTTCAAAACCTGCACAGGCCGAAACGACGATAGATAAAACGCGGGATAACTCCCTGCAATGATGCCCGTGAGCACCGTAAAACCAATTGCCGACAGCCAAAACAGCGGCTCCTGCCACAATATGATCATCTTTTTGTCTGCCACTTCATTAAACATGGGCAAAGCAAGCTGTACCAACAAAATAGCTACGCCCAAGGCAATGAGCGTTACTAACAACGATTCACTCAAAAACTGGTTGATTAACTGTCCGCGTACCGAACCTACCGCTTTGCGAACGCCTACTTCTTTGGCGCGTTTTTCGGAACGCGCCGTGCTGAGATTCATAAAATTGATGCAGGCCAACAGCAGTACAAACCCGCCAATAATGCCAAATAACCACACAAATTCAATGCGACCGCCGATGTTAACTCCTTCTTTGAATTCTGAAAACAAATGCCATTTACGCATCGGATGCAAAAACACCACGGGCTTAAAGGCCCGTTCTTCGGGACGCACTTTGTGTAGTTTGACGTCTTTAATTTTGGCCGAAACTTGGTCAATATCAGCGTGCTCGGCCAGCATGGCGTAGGTTTGGGTAAAATTGCTGCGCCACGGGTTGGTCATTTCTTTGATCCAAGACTGACTGCTAAGGTACAACGACCATGGCAAGAGGAATGTCAAATCTTTGAAATCGGAGTTATAAGGCAAATCTTTGTAAACGCCCGTTACTTTAACGTCGTTTTTGTTATCTATCTTCATCACTTTACCCATCGGGTCTTCACCGCCGAAATACGCTTTTGCCGCCGATTCAGACAAAAGAATCGAATTGACGTCATTCAAGCCCGCCCGAGAACCTTTCAGCATTTGGAGGCTCAACATTTCGGTAATGCTTGGCTCAAAATAATTGCCCGTTTTGGTCAGTTTTTTATCACCGTAAGCCAAAATATGGCCGTTTGTCCACGACGACATCACAATGTATTTAAAATCATTGCCGTACTTATTTCGGATTTCTTCCCCCATCAAATAGGGGTTCGCCATTTGGGTATTCACCTGACCATCAAACGTTTGGTGTTGCATTACTTGAACAATGCGGTCATAATTTCCAAACTGTTTGTTATATGATACCTCATCCCAGACCCAAAGCCCAATAAGCATTGCCACGGCCATACCCATGGCCAAACCTGCAACATTTATAAACGAATACCCCTTGTGTTTCAATAGGTTACGAAAAGCGATTTTGAAATAATTGCGTATCATCGTTGGACTGTATAAATAGGTTCTTGGATAGTGAGCCCGTTTGTCTTTCGCTAACGGACGTAAAAGTTTGATGGCATTCAAGGTATATTTCCAATTGGCGCTTCGCTCGCCAACGGCTGCTACCCAATGGTTGTATAATTCCAATAAATCACCTTCAACTTCTTCCGAAGTGTTGGGGTCGGCCCACCATCTCAGCAGTGTCCTGACCCAGCGCGGTGGCGTGGGAGTGGTGTTACGTAAGCCCATTAGCCTCCCATTAATTGCAAGGTTTGAGGGGGCAAAGCTCCCCAAAGCTCTTCTCGCACTTGTTTGACTTCTACCAGTGCTTTTCTTCCTGCGGCCGTCACCGTAAAAAACCGTTTGCGACGTCCACCGCGCTCGGCCGTTGCGCCGCCCATTTGAGAAGCCAGAAATCCCTTCTCTTCTAGGCGTTGCAGGGTCGTATGCACGGTGCTAAACCCCACCGAGCGTCCCGTTTTTTGCTCCAGCTCTTGCGTGACGGTCACGCCGTAGGCTTCCTCGCCCAAAATAGCCACCGTTAGCAAAACGATTTCTTCAAATTCTCCCAAAAAGGTTCGTTTCATTGGATTAATTTATTTCCTCCGATAATGTCGATAAAATACCATGCCAAAAACAAAAAAGCCCCTTTTGAGGGCTTTTTGCAGGTTTTTCAACCAAAACGATTGTCCGCTATTGGACAGTGTTCCGTGTATTATCGGACACCGTAGAGACGTTGCATGCGGTAGAGACGTTGCACTGCAACGTCTCCACGCGTGGACGGGGTATTTATTCAGATTTCAACGATTTCACGGGATTCACCAAGGCGACTTTGATGGCTTGAAAGCTGACGGTGAGCAATGTAATACCCAAAGCACCTAGACTGGTCACGCCAAAAATCCACCACGAAATCTCGGTTCGGTAAGTATATTTTTGTAACCATCCATCCATGAAATAGTGAGAAATAGGCACTGAGATCAGGCATGATATAATTACTAATACCACAAAATCTTTGGACAACAATTGCCAAATACCAGCGACCGAAGCACCCAGCACTTTACGAATGCCTATTTCCTTCGTACGCTGCTCGGCCACAAACGATGCCAGTCCGAATAAGCCTAGGCAGGAAATAAAAATAGCGAGAACAGCGAAGAAAGTAGCCAGTTTTCCGATGCGTTCTTCGGCTTTAAATTTGGCATTGTATTCGTCATCCACGAATTGGTAGTCGAAAGGAACGATGGGAACAATTTTCTTAAAAACAGCCTCAATTTTTGGCAATGCCTGACTGATACTTACAGATGGATTAATTTTGACATTCAACCAGTTAGGCTTCCCATTGATGGGTTTTATGTAAAAAATAGCAGGTTTGACGGGCTCATAAGGAGACTCCATTACCATATCTTTTATAATACCTATCACTTGAAAGTAGGCCGTGTTTTCGCGAAACTTCCAGCTGATTGTTTCGCCAACAGGATTTTGTAATCCCATGTATTTCATGGCAGCCTCGTTAATAACGATACCCGAAGAATCAGTGGCATACTTCCTCGAAAAATCTCGACCTTTTACAAACTGCCAGCCTACGGTTTTGCCATGCTCATGGGAAACGGTTAAGGTGCTGAAACTTTTGTCTTGCTCGGGCTTTTTTCCTTTCCACTCCAAACCATCATTGTTTGAAGACACCTGCGTCATTCGTCCCATTGATGCCGATATTTCGGACACGGCACCTGTATTTTTCAGTTCAGTTCTAAGTATCTCATGTTTCCCCGAAAAAGCATCAGATTTCATGGCCAACATCAATAACCCTTCGCGGGTATAGCCCACAGGGCGGTTTTTAGCAAATTGAACTTGGCGATACACAACAATCGTACTGATAATGAGAGTAACTGAAATGGTAAACTGAAAAACGACCAAGACTTTTCGGGGTGTAAACGCAAAGCGATTGACAACGTTTATGCCTTTCAAAACTTTGATAGGTTGGAAAGAAGACAAATAAAAAGAAGGATAACTACCTGCTAACAGCCCCGTTACAAAAATAAAAAGCAGACAAAATAGCCAAAAATAAGCATTAGTCCAAGGTATGCTTATCGCTTTGGCAGACAAATCATTGAACCAAGTGAGCGTAAATAACAGCAGAAAAAAAGCGAGAAAAAAAGACAGCAGTACCACTAAAAAAGACTCGCTAAAAAACTGGCTGATTAATTGACCTTGAACCGACCCAATCGCTTTGCGAATACCTACTTCTTTGGCACGTTTTTCGGAGCGAGCTGTACTTAAATTGACAAAATTAATGCAAGCCAATAGCAGTACAAATGCCCCAATAATACCAATTAACCAAACCATTTGAGTAGGTTCGGGATTTACGGCTCCGTTCTTAAACGGATACAAATGCCAATTGTGCATCGGATGTAAAAATACCTGTGGATTTTCAGCGACCTTGTCTTTTAAGTCACCAATATTTTTCAGTTCAGCATCTTTGATTGTTTTAGAAACGCGCTCAAAATCCGTCGTTGGTTGAATTTCTACGTAAACTTTCAAAAAATGGTTGTGCCAATTGTTAGCAGATTCCCTCACCCACTCATTGTCCGATACCCACAAGTCAAACGGTGCAAAAAAGTTGATGTCATTAAATACTGAATTAAGTGGCAAATCTTCGTACACGCCCGTAACGGTGACATCTAATTTGTTATTGATTTTCATCACCTGATTAAGTGGGTCGGTATTCCCAAATAGTGCTTGTGCCGTAGAAGCCGAAATCAATATAGAATGAGGGTCGTTAAGGCCCGCCCAACTACCATAAATCATTTTTAAGGAAAGCATTTCGGGGGCTTTTGCTTCCATAAATTGGCCTTTCCTTAAAAATTTATTCTCACCTGCCGTCAGAATATAATCTCCTGCATTTGAAGATGTTACAATGTGTTTAAAGTTACTTTGGTAATTCGTTTTTAATTCTGTTGCCAGCGGATACGGCACCGAATTAGAGTAACCTACATTTCCTTCATCCGTTTCCTTTATCATCACTTGGGCAATCCGCGCATAATTCTGGTGGTATTGGTTGAAACTCAATTCATCCCAAACCCAGAGCCCACTGAGGATAGCCACGGCCATGCCTACAGCCAAGCCACCGATATTGATAAAAGAATAACCCTTGTTTTTCAACAGGTTCCGAACCGCGATTTTGAAATAATTACGTAGCATATTGAGGCTGAATAAATAGGTTTGAGGGTATTGAGAGGGTTTTCGTTTGATATAGCGCGGCTGAAAAAAGCCAAGCACGTCGCGCCAGTAACGCCAGCGAGCGCGCCGCACACCCACGTGTTTGACTTGGTACTCAAATTCTTCGTGCAAATCTCCCTGCACTTCTTCCAGCAAGTGAGGCGCACAGAAAAACTGCAAAAAGCGGTCGGCTAGGCGGGGTGGGTTGGAGTGCATGGGGTCGATTATTTTGTCGTGATGTAGAGACGTTGCACGCGTAGAGACGTTGCATGCAACGTCTCTACTCTGATTTCAACGATTTCACGGGATTGACCAAGGCGGCTTTGGTCGCTTCGTAAATTACCGTCAGGGTAGCGACAAGCAGCGTGATGGCAATGGTTACTACGAATATCCAAGGCTGAATCGTGATGTGAAACTTAAAATCTTGCAGCCATTGGTTCATAAACCACCACGCAATGGGCGCCGCAACCAGAAAGGCAACGACAATTAAACGGGCAAACTCTTTTCCAAAAATCCATAAAATCTGTGCGAGGCTACTGCCCAATACTTTCCGAATCCCAATTTCCTTGGTTTTCTGCGCTGCCATGAAAGAAATAAGACCGTACAATCCCAAACACCCAATAAACACCGCAATGAGCGAAAACAGCTGAATGAGTTTTAGCATCAGTGCCTCCGTTTCATAAAACGACGCAATGTGCTCGTCCAAAAAAGTGTATTCGTAGAGTTGGTCAGGGTGCATTTTACTCCAAGTTTTTTCCACCGCAGCCATGGTGGCAGGGACGTTGGCGGTGCTGATTTTGACGGCATAATTGTTGTAAAAATCGCTGGCCGAAGGAATACAAACGGCGTTGATGTCTTCGTGAAACGAATGGTCGTGGAAGTCTTTGACCACGCCCACAATCGGCCCCGTCATGTTGCCATTGACGCGGAGGTTTTTCCCTAGTAAATCTGAAGGAGAGGCTACGTTCAGTTTTTTTGCAAACGTTTCGTTGACCAAAAACTCTTTTACGGTATCCGAAGGGTATATATTTCTGCCTGCTGCCAATTGTAGGTCAAACGTAGCAAGATAATCATTGTCGGCAGCCCTTACCGATACCCTAAACGACTCCTCTTCTGAGTGGTTATCATAGTGAGGCGCCGTTTGCCAATGGCCATTGGAGGCGGGTGCAGAATAACACAGCGACACCTGTTCTACACCTGCCAAACTTTGCAGTTGCGCCTTAACGGTTTTGGCTTGTTGGGGCGTTGAAGCAATGGGTAGCAGCATGATAGCGTCTTTATTAAACCCTAAATCTGCTTTTTGGGCATAATAAATCTG
Organism: Runella sp. R5_40; assembly: GCF_057652295.1. Lineage (NCBI taxonomy): Bacteria > Pseudomonadati > Bacteroidota > Cytophagia > Cytophagales > Spirosomataceae > Runella > Runella sp. R5_40. The sequence goes on from NZ_JBYFCH010000001.1 coordinate 1,108,529, forward strand.
GCGCGCAATCACAATCATCCCGATGATTAGTACCTGGGAAATTGAGAATTGAACAACAATCAAGGCGCGGCGCGTATTGAAGCCTCCGATATTTTGCTGAGAAAGTTTGCCTTTGAGCGCCAAAATAGGTTGAAAACCCGCAAGAATTAATCCTGGATACGAGCCAGCAAAAAAAGTAACAATCAATATCAACGCGGGGATAAAAGCTACCAATCGCCAGTCAGTCAGCAAATTAAGCGAAATTTCGGTGGCAAACCACTGATTCACATACGGTAAAGCCAGCGCGGCTAGCCCCAACGCAATCCCCCCTGCAATGGCTGCAATGAGACCCGTTTGGGCAATAAATTGCCAAAATAACTGCCCGCGAAGGCTTCCAAGTACTTTCCTTACGCCTACTTCTTTGGAACGATTGAGGGCTTGGGCCGTGGCCAAATTGATAAAATTAACACAGGCGGTTATGATCAAGAAAAGCCCAATCAGCGACAATATCCATAAGGTCTGCTTGTTCATTGCCCCTCCGTATTGAGCGTTAAAATGCACATCGTTAAGGGGTTGCAGTTTGTAGTGGTGTACGTTTTTGCTGGTAGGCCGATACCTCTTCACATAAGCAGGAAACACTTTTTCCACTTCCGACGGTGACACCCCTGGTCTGAGACGAACAAAACATTTCATCGAGCTTTGAATCCCTCCCCAAGCGTCGTCGCTGCCAAGCCAGTCGTTGTAAGATTTGAGGGTGGGATACGAGACAAAAATCTCGGCTTTTTGGTCAGAGTTGGTCGGTAAGTCTTTCAACACGCCCGTTACCCGAATGTCAAGCTTATTGTCCAGTCTAAAAATTTGATTGATGGGATTGGTATTACCAAAGTATTTGCGCGCAATTCGCTCGGTAATAATGCCCGTATTGGGTTCATTAAGCGCATTTTGGAAGCTACCAACTGACAATGGGAAATTAAAAATAGCAAAGTATTCGGGCTCCGTAAACGCCACCCCTTGGGTTTCTTTAAACTTGTTGAGTCCTTTTTCGGCCTTTATCGAGATAAGCATGTCCTCGAAAGTACAGATTCGCCCTACTTTTTCGGCAAAAGTGTAGTCATTTCTAAACACTTTCCCCAGCGGGCTTGGCACGGCCGATACGTATGAAATATTGTCGCGGTGCTGTTCGGTGACAATGCGATAAATGCGGTCGGAGTGCGCATGAAAATTGTCGAAACTCAAGTGGTATTTGACCAAAAGAAAAATAAGAAGTCCGCAAGTCATGCCAAGCGATAATCCCAACAAGTTGATGGAAGTATAGACTTTGTTTCGTTGGAGGCTTCTGAGGGCGATTTTGAAATAGTTACGTAGCATATTGAGGCTGAATAAATAGGTTTGCGGGTATTGAGAGGGTTTTCGTTTGATATACCGTGGCTGAAAAAAGCCCAGCACATCGAGCCAGTATCGCCAACGAGCGCGCCGCATACCCACGTGTTTGACTTGGTACTCAAATTCTTCGTGCAAATCGCCCTGCACTTCTTCCAGCAAGTGAGGCGCGCAGAAAAATTTGAGGAAACGGTCGGCGAGTAGTGGTGGTTTAAGTGGCATGGGGCGTTGGTGAAGTTTGAAAAGGGCAAGTTTGCAAGGGGCAAAAGGGTCTGCTTTTTTGTTAATTTGCCATTTTGCCTTTTGCCTCTTTTTACTTGATTAATTATTAAAGAACACTTTTCATATTGGCATCGTTAGCTTCAGGGGATTGGCCATACGTTCCCAAAAACTCGCTCTTACTTCTTGAATTTCTTGAAGCGTGCGCTGGCCAAAGGCCGTCACCGAAAACAAGCGTTTGCGGCGGCCGCCGCGCTCGTTGGTAGGCTCCCCCATTTCCGAACGAACCATCCCTTTTTCTTCGAGCCGTTGCAAGGCCGAATGCACCTGATTCAAGCGAACGCTGCGGTCGGTTTGTTCAATGATTTCGTGCATCAGCAATACCCCGTAGGCTTGGCCGTTTAGAACGGCTACCGCGAGTAAAACGATTTCTTCAAATTCTCCTAGGTACGTACGTTTCATCGGATTTTATTATTTCTACTTTTGCTGATAAAATACTTTGCCAGCAACAAAACAACCAAACAACCACCTGACTTTCAGACATATAAACAATACACAAGTTTATTTTGATTGTCCATAATCGGACAACTTTGTACGCTTTAGGACAGTGATTGAAAGGGTAAAAAGGGTCGCCTCCTTACTTTTGTCCAAAAAACAAATCATTGATTTTATGAAACATACTGCCAAATACTTCTTGTGCGGACTGTTGCTTTCGCTAGGCGCATTTTCTGTTCAAGCACAAAAAAACCCTGAGGACAAAGCAGGCTGGCGTTTAGGCGCTCAATCGTACTCGTTTCGTTTGTTTTCCTTTGCCGACGCACTGCGCAAAATCGACAGCTGCGGCCTGAAATACGTGGAGGCGTTTCCAGGACAGACCATCGGGGGCGGTATTGAGGGAAAAATGGATTTTACGATGGACGCGGCCAAGCGTCAGCAAGTAAAAAAACTCATCAAAGACAAAGGCATTACCATTGTGGCCTACGGGGTAGTGGGTGCCAAAACCGAAGAAGAATGGAGAACTTTGTTTGAGTTTGCCAAAGACATGGGCGTGATGAACATCAACTCAGAGCCGTCGGCGGCCCAAATGCCCATGGTTCGGAAGTTGGCGGAAGAATACAAAATCAACGTAGCGTTGCACAACCACCCCAAACCTTCACGCTACTGGCATCCCGATACGGTCATTGCCGCCATTGCGGGCAGCAAATACGTAGGGGCTTGCGCCGATATTGGTCACTGGGTGCGGTCGGGACTTGACCCCGTCGAGTGTTTGAAAAAATTGAACGGGCACGTGATTGGTATGCACTTCAAGGATGTGAAAAAAGATACCCCCGACGGAAAGTACCACGACGTGATTTGGGGAACGGGAGATTGTAAAGTGGAAGCGGTACTTGGTGAATTAAAACGCCAGAAATTCAAAGGCCCGATTTCGGCCGAATACGAGTATCACTGGGAAAACAACGGCCCCGAAATCGCCGAAAGCGCGAAAAACTTCCGCGAAATTTATACGCGAGTGAAAGCTTCGCAGTAAAAGAGGCAAATTTGCAAGTAGCAAAGGGCAAAATAATAAGACGTTCCAAGTTTTTGAAACTTGGAACGTCTGTTTTTTAAAACTATTCCGATTTTAAACTCTTCACAGGATTCATCAGCGCCGCTTTGATGGTCTGAAAACTGACGGTCAAGAGGGTAATTATCAAAGCCCCTGCGCCCGTCAAGGCAAAAATCCACCACGAAATCGCGGTGTGGTAGGTGTATTTCTGTAGCCATTGGCTCATAAAATAATACGCAATGGGCGACGCAATAAGCAACGAAAGAACCACTAACACTACAAAGTCTTTCGACAATAAGCCCCACAAATTGGCAGTCGTTGCCCCAAGTACCTTGCGTACCCCCATTTCTTTGGTGCGTTGTTCGGCCACAAACGACGCCAACCCAAACAAGCCCAAGCAACTGATGAATATCGCTAAAATGGCAAAAATGGAGGCTATTTTACCCAAACGTTCTTCATTGGCAAATTTTTTGGCATATTCCTCATCCACAAATTTGTAATCAAACGGCACCGCAGGATTATACTTTTGAAACACCTCGGCTATTTTGCCAACGGCGGTAGAAGTGGCCATTGTCTGATTTAGTTTGATGTTAATCGTGTATTGGTTGTTGTAATCCAACAAAAACACCGTAGGCAATATCGGCTCAAAGGGCGACCCCATCACAATGTCTTTGATGACACCAATCACCTCATAGCTTTTCCCGTTCCACTTTACCGTTTCGTTGATGGGATTTTTCAAGCCCATGTACTTTACGGCCGTCTCATTGATGACAATGGCCGAAGAGTCTGTTGAAAACTTTTTGGAAAAATCGCGTCCTTCCCGAAAGCGCCACCCTACGATTTTGCTGTAATCGTGCGTCACTCGGAAAGTCGCAAAATTATCTTCAAAGCCTGGGGCTTTGCCCTTCCATTCAAACCCACTTTGGTTTTCCCACACATCCGTAATCGGAGAAGAAGAAACGGCCAAGTTGGACACCGCTCCCGACTGAAGTAACTCGTTTTTAATCACTTCGTAGTTTTGGTAAAGGTCGGGCGTAATCATATAGACGGCCATGAGTCCTTCTTTATCGTAACCCACGTTTCGGTTTTTTGCGTGCTGGATTTGGAGATAAATAACACTCGTGCCAATGATTAGCACAATGGAAACCGTAAACTGTATCACTACCAAAATTTTCCGTGGCGTCGGGGCAAAGGCTCCTCTCCGCAAACGCGACGACGGGAAACCGATTCCTTTGAGCACTTTTATCGGCTGAAAAGAAGACAAGTAAAACGCAGGATAGCTCCCTGCCAATAAGCCCGTAAATACACTAAAGCCCAGTACCGACAGCCAAAAAACAGGGTTTAACCATAACATTGTTATTTTTTTATCGGCCAACTCATTGAAAAAAGGCAACGCCAGCTGCACCAAAAGCAACGCAAAACCCAAGGCAATAAAAACAACCAAGAACGATTCTCCGAAAAACTGCGCAATCAATTGTTGGCGAAGCGACCCCATCGACTTCCGAATCCCGACTTCTTTGGCCCGCTTTTCGGAACGTGCCGTACTCAGGTTTGTAAAATTGATGCAAGCCAACAACAACACAAACACCCCAATAACGCCATACAGCCAAATAAATTCGAGTTGGTCGCTCATCACGCTTTTTCGGTTGGCAAACTTGGCATACAAGTGCCATTGGCTCATCGGGTGGACAAACAATTCGGGATTATACGCGACGCGTTTTGCATCCAAATGCTTCCGTTTTATGTCTTTAATTTTGGCCGAAACACCCGCAAAGTCAACTTGAGGAGCAAGCTGTACATAAATCTTGTACGAATTATCGTTCCAATCGTTTTCTTGCTCTTTCATAAAACTCATAAAAGAAGCTAGTAAATCCCACGGCCCAATAAAGGTCAGGTCTTGAAATTCCGAGTTTTTGGGCAAATCCCTATACACGCCCGCCACTTTTGCCTCCATCCGATTTTTTATCTTTACGATTTTATCCAACGGATTTTCTTCCCCAAAAAGCTTTTTAGCGAGCGATTCAGAAAGTAAAACCGAATGAGGGTCTTTAAGCGCCGCGCGGGTTCCATACACCATGTCCAACCCAAACAATTCGGGGGCATCGGGCTGCATAAAACTGCCTGATTGAAAGAACTTTTTATCCCCCGACAATATCGCATACTTCTGCGTGGAGGTAGTCATAGCGATGTATTTAAAATCAGAACCATACGACGCGCGCAGCTCGGCAGCCAACGGAATGGGGTTTGTCATGTACGTTCCTTCGCCATTATGCACCATTATTCGCCCAATGCGGTCGTAGTTTTTGAAGTTTTTGTTAAAACTCAGTTCATCCCACACCCAAAGTCCAATGAGCATGGCCACGGCCATGCCCGTCGCCAAACCAAAGATGTTGATAAACGAGTAACCTTTGTGTTTCAACAGGTTACGAAAAGCGATTTTGAAATAATTGCGTATCATAGCAGGGCTGTATGTGTAAGAGGTTGAATACTTAGAATGGGCACTAAAACGACGTCGCAAAAAATAAGGGCGACAAAAACGGATGACTTCAAAGAAATACATCCAACGGGCTTTCTGCACTCCAAACTCTTCGGCCTGAAACGCAAACTGCTCGTGTAAATCCCCCAACAGCTCTTCGTAAAGCTCCGAAGGGAGAAATCGTTTGACCAAGGCATCAAGCCAAGCGGGTGGTTTCATGGTGCTTAATTAAGTAGGCAAGTTGGCAAGGGGCAAATAGGCAAGTTTAACTCATTGCAAATTTGCCTACTTGCCTTTTAAAATCACTCTGATTTTAAGCTCTTTACGGGATTCACCAGCGCCGCTTTGATGGCTTGAAAACTGACCGTCAAGAGGGTAATTATTAATGCTCCCGCACCCGCCGCCACAAAAATCCACCAGTTTATTTCTGTACGATAACTATATTTTTGCAACCAGTTATTCATAAAATAATAAGCAATGGGGGCAGCGATTAGGCAAGAAACAATGACCAATACCGCAAAATCTTTTAAGATTAAAGTCCAGATATTGGTTACTGTAGCGCCTAATACTTTACGGATTCCAATTTCTTTGGTGCGTTGCTCGGTAACAAACATTACCAAACCGAGTAGCCCCAAACAGGAAATGGCGATAGCAAGGATGGCAAAAATTATAGATAGACTCTTTACCAGAGACTCCGTTTTGTACAAATTTTCAAACTCAGCCTCTACAAATTTATAGGTGAACGGAAAGTCGGGGTTTAGTTTTTTGTGAATAGTTTCGATTCCATTCAGTGCCTCCTGGGTACGTTCTCCCTCTATTCGTATCAAGCAATATCCGTGAGATAATTTATTTGAATGTCGAATTATCATAGGCTCAATAGGCATAAGCATCGAATTGAAATGAAAATCTTTAACTACACCTATTATTTGCCCTGTCTTACCCCAAAACGTCAAAGGCATACCAATGGGCGACTTGTAGCCAATAATTTTCAGAGCCGCCTCATTGATTATGTAACTTGTAGAATCTGCAAATTCTCTCGAAAAATCACGACCTTGAAGCAGGGTGGCTTTCATCGTATTTACAAAATTGTATTCTACCGCTATTGGATTAAAGTTGGGACTTGAATTCGGATTTTTTCCCTGCCATTCTACACTTCCGGTGGTGTTGTCGTTACTTATAAATTGGTTTGAAATCTTGCTCAAACTCTCTACTCCATCAATATTCTTCAATTCATTCTCAAAGACTTCAAACTGTTTGCTGAGCGTGCCCGTAACAGGTAAATAAATCAGGTTTTGTTTTTCATACCCAATGTTTTTTGAATGGATAAAATTGATTTGTTTTGAAATAATCAAAGTGCCTATAATAAACACCGTAGATAAAGTAAATTGAAAAATGACAAGTCCTTTTCTAAGGGAAATGGAATTTTGGTTCACTTTTAGATTATTTTTCAAAACAGCTATAGGACGAAAAGCGGTCAAAAAAAGTGATGGGTATAAGCCTGATAGTAAGCCAACTAAGAGTAATAATCCAAAAATAAACAGCCAAAATGATGGCTCGTGGTAAGGCAACGCAATCTGCTTATTGGTAAAACTATTAAAACTGGGGAGAATAAGGCCCGTGGCAGTCAAAGCAAAAAATAGGGCAATAACAGAGAACATAAAAGCCTCACCCATAAACTGACCAACCAAAGATGACTTTTCGGCTCCGATTGCCTTTCTTACGCCAATTTCTTTGGCTCTTTTGAGGGATTGAGCAATGCTCAAATTCATGAAATTGATACAGGCAATGAACAAAATAATGATAGCAACAGCAGCAAATAGCTTTACATAGTCAATTCTTCCGCCCGCAGTCTCTCCATTTTCAAATCTTGAATTGAGGTATGTTTCTTTGAATGGCTGAATGCCAAGCTCTAAACGATTATTTTCTGCTTTATAATCCTTTAAAAACTTGCCTATGAAATGTTGGAGTTTGGCATTGACCTTGGCTTCATCCGCATTTTTCTTTAATAACACAAAAGCTCCGGGGCCTGAATTACCCCAATCGTAAACCCAAGGCTCACGTTCTTTGAATAATTCCCAGCTTATCAAATAATCCAGCTTCAAAGATGAGCTTTCGGGCATGTTTGCATACACGGCTTTGACAGTAAGGTCTTTGTAATTATCAAATTTGATAGATTGATTGATGGCTTTTTCGGCACTCCCAAATAAGGCAATCGCCATTTTTTCAGAAATTGAAATAGATTCGCGCGTTTTAAGCGATTCGTTTACAACACCTTGTAGAATTTTGTAGGAAAATATTTTAAAAAAATCTTCGCCGCCATAGCCGCCAGTAAATTTTAGTTTTTTGTCTTTTACTGCAAAAGTCCGTGCCTCATCTCCACTCCAATTACAAGACAACTCTACCTCGGGCATGGCTCTTTTTAGCTCTTCGCCCAGTAGCCCTGGCGTATCGTAATAGCCGGTTGCTTTGCCATCAATAAATTCTTTACTTGTTACACTATAAATTCTATCTCCTTTTTCATGAAATGCGTCAATTTGCAGTTCATCTTTTACCCACAAATAAATCAGCAAACTACAAGTTAGTCCTATCGACAAACCTGTAATATTTATAAAGCTAAAAGCCTTGTTTTTAAGGAGATTTCTCCAAGCGATTTTGAAATAATTGCGTATCATAGCAGGGCTGTATGTGTAAGAGGTTGAATACTTAGAATGGGCACTAAAACGACGTCGCAGAAAATAAGGGCGACAAAAACGGATAACTTCAAAGAAATACATCCAACGGGCTTTTTGCACTCCAAGCTCCTCGGCCTGAAACGCAAACTGCTCGTGTAAATCCCCCAACAGCTCTTCGTAAAGCTCTGAAGGGAGAAATCGTTTGACCAAGGCATCAAGCCAAGCGGGTGGTTTCATGGTGCTTAATTAAGTAGGCAAGTTAGCAAGGGGCAAATAGGCAAGTTTAACTCATTGCAAATTTGCCTACTTGCATTTTTCCTTTTAAAATCACTCTGATTTTAAGCTCTTTACGGGATTCATCAACGCCGCTTTGATGGCTTGAAAACTCACGGTTAGCAACGTGATTACCAAAGCACCAACTGCAGCCAACGCAAAAATCCACCATGATATTTCGGTGCGGTATTCGTATTTGTGCAGCCAACCGTTGAGGAAATACCACGCAATCGGCGTAGAAATAAGGCAGGAGATAATCACCAACACGACAAAATCCTTGGATAATAAGCCCCAAAGGTTGGGAACAGTAGCCCCAAGTACTTTTCGGATACCGATTTCTTTGGTGCGCTGCTCGGCCACAAACGACGCCAATCCAAACAAGCCCAAACAGGAAATGAAGATGGCCAATGCCGCAAAAATCCCTGCCAATTGACCTATGCGCGTTTCGGCTGCAAATTTCCGTTCGTATTCTTGGTCAGAAAATTTATAATCAAACGGGCTTCCTGGGTTGAATTTTTGGAACACGGTTTCTATTTTTTTGAGCGATTCGCCCGCACTCAACGCAGGGTTTAATTTGATATTTATCACATTGGCCCACCCATAGTCCATCATAAAAACGGTCTGATAGACAGGCTCAAAGGGCGACCCCATCATCATGTCTTTCACCACACCGACCACTTGAAAAGGTTTTCCATTCCACTTCACAATTTTGCCTACTGGATTTTTTAATCCCATATAGCGTGCTGCCGTTTCGTTGAGCACCATGCCCGATGAATCAGTCGAGAAGTTTCGGGAAAAATCCCTGCCTTGTACAAATTGCCACCCGACTGTTTTTCCGAAGTCGTGTGTGACCGCAATGGTTCCAAATTGTTCTTTAAAATTAGGGTCTTTGCCTTCCCAGTCGAAACCGTTGTTTTGTGAATTTAGGTTTGTAGCGGGGGCAGACGAAGTTGACATTTCGACGGCTCCGCCGCTTTTTATAAGCGCGTCTCGGAGAGTATTGTAGTTTTGATGTAACTCAGGCGTGTTCATCGTTACCGTTATCAGCCCATTGCGATCGTATCCAATTGGGCGATTTTTGGCGTGTTGAATTTGGCGAAGCACAATCGTCGTCCCCACAATGAGTGTCACCGATACCGTAAACTGTATCACTACCAACACTTTACGAGGAATTGAGGCAAAACGCCCAGCCCTAAATGTGCCTTTTAAAACCTTTACTGGCTGGAAAGAAGACAAATATAACGACGGATAACTGCCTGCAATCAAGCCCGTTAGGATGCTAAAGCCAATTCCCAACAACCAGAAAATGGGGTTAGCCCATAAAAGCGTTAACTTTTTGTCGGCCACTTCGTTAAAAATCGGGAATAGCAAAAGCACTAACACCAAAGAGACCACAAAAGCACAGGCCACCACCAACAACGACTCACTGAAAAATTGACTGATTAGCTGCGAACGAACCGACCCCACTGCTTTCCGAATGCCTACTTCTTTGGCGCGCTTTTCGGAACGAGCGGTGCTCAAGTTCATGAAATTGATGCAAGCCAGCAACAACACAAAAACACCAATGATGCCAAACAACCAAACGTACTGAATACGGCCTTCTGACTTCCCTGTTTTGTCCCAACCCGTGTATAAGTGCCATTGACTCATCGGCTGAAGGAACACTTCATTTTTAAAAACAGCTATTTCTGGAACGTGTTTTATTTTTACACCCTTGATTTTTTCATTGATTGTCTCAAAATCACTATTGGGTGCAATTTGAGCCAGTATTTGCCACGAATTGTTATTCCATTCGGCATTGTCTTTTGCACGTTTTACCCAACCTTCTGTCGAAACGTAAAGATCCCACGGAGCAATGAAGGTCATGTCTCTAAACTCGGTATTATAAGGCAGGTCTTCATAAACGCCTGTTACTTTGACGTTTAATCTGTTGTCGATTTTTACGATTTTCCCCATGGGGTCGTTATCACCGAAAAGAGCCGTCGCCACCGATTCAGACAATAAAATAGATGAAGGATCTTTTAAGCCCGTTCGGGTACCTGTAAGCATGTTGAGCGACAGCATATCGGGTGCGTTGGGGCTTAGATAATTACCTTGTTTTGTAAACTTTTTATCCCCGTATGCCAAAATATGCTCATACGTCCATGAAGACATCACAACATGTTTAAAATCAGCAGCATACATCGTTTGTAGTTCATTCCCCAACGGAATTGGCATATGAGCGCCCGCCCCAAACTCTCCGTTAAATACGCCACGCTGCATTACTTTTGCAATGCGGTCGTAATTTTTATGGTATTTGTTGTAAGATAACTCATCCCACACCCAAAGTCCAATGAGCATGGCCACCGCCATGCCTGTCGCCAAACCGAAGATGTTGATAAACGAGTAACCTTTGTATTTCAACAGGTTACGAAAAGCGATTTTGAAATAGTTGCGTATCATAGTGGGGCTGTATGTATAAGAGGTTGAATACTTAGAATGGGCACTAAAACGACGTCGCAAAAAATAAGGGCGACAAAAACGGATGACTTCAAAGAAATACATCCAACGGGCTCGCTGCGCTCCAAACTCCTCGGCCTGAAACGCAAACTGCTCGTGTAAATCCCCCAACAGCTCTTCGTAAAGCTCCGAAGGGAGAAGCCAACCCAAAAATCGGTCGGGCCAGCGGGGTGGACTTGGTTGTTGTTCCATCACTCAAGAAAAAGAAGGAGTTGGAATAGCGTCCCACAGCTCATTACGCACTTGTCGCATCTCGGCCAAGGTACGTTTACCCAATGCCGTGATTCGGAAAAAGCGCTTTCGACGCCCACCACGCTCGGACGTAGCGCCCCCGAGCTCAGATACGACAAAGCCTTTTTCTTCCAAGCGATACAACGCAATGTGTACCCCGCTCAGACTAATGAGGCGGTTGTTCATGCGCTGTTTTAATTCCGCCGCAATCGTGACGCCGTAAGCCGTTCCTTCCAGCACAGCAACCGTGAGTAAAACCAATTCTTCAAATTCACCTAAGTAAGAGCGCCCCATGGGTATGTTAGCGTGTTTTAGTATTTCATTATTATTTGCTAAACAAATAACCATGCCATGAAAAAAACAGCCCCAAAAAGAGCTGTTTTCAAAAATCAGTGTCCGAAATCGTACAGGGTTTGTCCGCTGGTGACCAGAGACATTCCAAGTTTTAAAAACTTGGAATGTCTATCCGTCGAAGAGACAAATCAGCAAGTAAGCAAGGCGCAAATAGGCAAGTTTAACTCATTGAAAATTTGCCTATTTTAAAAATTACTCCGCCTTCAAACTCTTCACAGGATTTACCAAGGCCGCCTTTATCGCCAAATAACTGACCGTCAAAACCGCTACGACCGTAGCCAACACGCCCGCCAGCGCAAAAGCCCACCACGGCAAGTCGATTCGGTAGGCAAAATCGCGTAGCCATTGACTCATGGTATAACCCGCAATCGGCGAGGCAATGAGGGTGGCAATGAGAATTAATTTGAGGTAATCGGTCAATAACAAAGTTACAATTCCCGTCACGGAAGCTCCCAGTACCTTGCGCACCCCAATTTCTTTAGTGCGTTGATGGGTAGTAAAGGCAGCCAATCCAAATAACCCCAAACAGGCAATCAGCACGGCTAAGCCTGCAAAAACGGCAAATAACTGGCTGATATGCTGCTCCGATTGGTACATCTTGCTAAAACGTTCGTTTAAGAACGAATACGCAAACGGATTATCGGTAGTAGCTTTCCATTGTTGTTCTATCTTTTGGAGAAGCGTCGGAATATCGTTGGTCTGAATGCGTAATGCAAGCTGATTGTTGTCTTTACCGTAGAAAATAACCAAAGGAGCGATGTGCTGGTGCATGGATTCAAAATGAAAATCTTTGACCACGCCTACCACCGTATAGGTACGTTTACTGCCCGCTGAGCCGTCGCCTACGGTAGAAATTTGCTGACCAATCGGATTTTTGAAGCCATAAGTCCGAACGGCGGCTTCGTTGAGCAAAACCGAAGAATTTTCGGTGGAAAAAGCTTTGGAAAAATTACGCCCTTGCGCCAAGCCAATCCCCAAAGTAGGCAAGTACTCTTCGTCGATGTAGTAGCCTTTGGTACGATGCGTGGCGGTACGTGCTCCGTCCTGAACCTGAACTCCGTCAACGCTTTGACTGGTGTGTCCCACTGGCAAAAAACCAGCAGATGCCACTTTCACAACCGACGATAATTTCGCCAGTTCAGCTTTAAATGCGTCAGCTTTTGCTCCTAACACGTGCGTATCGTGCAACACCAGCACTTGTTCTCGGTCAAACCCTACTTTTTTGTTTTGCATAAATTGGATTTGACGGTTGGCCACGATGGTCGCAACAATCATCCCAATAGAAACCACAAACTGCGTGGTTACTAAGGCATTGCGCAACCAACCACCCCGCCCGCCAATTTGCAACTTGCCTTTTAACACCGTAATGGGTTTGAAAGAGGCCAGTACAAACGCGGGATAACTTCCTGCCAACAAACCAATCACCAAGGAACACACTACCGCTCCCATGAGAAGCCGTCCATTGACGAGGTCATTGATGGTAAACTGTTTGCCCGATAACACATTGAAACTAGGTAAAAGCAAAAAGACCAAAACCAGTGCCAGTACCAATGCAAAAAAAGTAAGCAAGACCGACTCGGTCAGAAACTGAGTAACTAATTGCGTCCGCACCGAACCCAACACTTTCCGTATTCCGACTTCTTTGGAGCGGCTGGCCGAACCTGCCGTTGATAAATTGGTAAAATTGATACAAGCCAATAACAGAATAAAAAACGCAATGACCGAAAAGATATAAACGTACTTAGCATCGCTGTTGGCTTCTAATTCATCGTCCAAATCAGAATGCAAATGAATATCCGTAATCGGTTGAAATTGAAAGCCAAAACGATTGCCTTTTTTCTGAAATTCGGTAAAGTCCATGCCAAAAAACTCTTTGATTTCGGGCGCAATGTACTTACTTACAAACCCCCGACTGATGGTTTCTACCTGCGCCAGGGAATGTCCTTCCCGAAGTCGTACATACGTATAAGCTCCACTCGCCAGCCACTTATCTCCCGTTCTGACCGATTCAAACGAACCAAACATATCGTAGTGGAAATGCGTATTGGAAGGAACATCTTCGCAAACCCCCGTTACCCGAAAAAGTCCTAAATCTCCCACGGTAAGCGATTGCCCGATGGGATCAGCCTCACCAAAATACTTGTGGGCGGTTGTTTTCGTAAGTACCATCGTTTTGGGTTCAGCGAGGGCATTTTTTGGATTTCCTTTCATCATCGGAAGCGTGAAAACCGAGAAGAAGTTTGAATCCACGAACGCTACTTTTTCTTCTTTTATGATGTCCTGGCCGTGTTTGACCAAAAAAGCACCCTCTTTCCGCAATCTAGTAACAGCCTCCACACCTGGAGACTCGCGCAATAGGGCTTGTCCCGAAGGCCCCGTTGAATAGGCTAAATTGATGTCTTTTTCATCCATACGCGCGTGCATCGTCATTCGATAGATGCGGTCTGCGTGTGCATGGTAACTGTCGTAACTCAATTCGTGCAACACGTACAGTACAATCAGCAGGCAAGAAGCGAGTCCTACCGATAAACCGACGATATTGATGGCCGTAAATGCCTTTTGCCGCCACAAGTTGCGGAAAGCGATGGTTAAATAATTGGATAACATGACTGTAGAGGGTTGATTGGAATAACTGGATTTGAGGGTTTGTCGTTTGGTAAAAAAGGGAGTAAGGCAATGAAATACAGCCCACAGGTACTCGCGGCGGGCGCGAGCGATGCCTACTTTTACGACTCGCTTATGAAAGTTTTCGTGCAAGTCACCCTGAATGTATTCCAGTAAGTGTGGGGCAACAAACCATTCCAAAAGCTGATCGGCCCAGCGGGGAGGTTGGTCTGGCAAAGGGTTGGTTGACTTTTTCATACGGGCATTTAAAACGGATTGGCTGATAAACCCATGAGTTCAAGTTTAGCTTGCGGTATCGACTGCCAAAGGCGGGTGCGGGTTTGCTGGATTTCCAGCAATACTTCACCACCTGCGGCAGTCAGCGCAAATAATCGCTTGCGCCTCCCTCCTCGTTCGGCCGTTGCCCCTCCCACCGAGGACGACAAAAAGCCTTTTTCTTCCAAACGATACAGCGTAGTATGTACTGCGCTGATGGTAAAGTCGCGGCCCGTTTGCTGCTGAAGTTCCTCCATAACGGGGATTCCATATACGTCTTCATTGCAAGCGGCAACCACCAGTAGCACCAGTTCTTCGAGTTCTCCCAGTATCGTTTTTCTCATAAAATGGTCGGTCTTTGATTAGATACAATTTTTTAGATGAAATAATCGTGCCACAACAAAAACCACCTTTGTTGGAGCTATTTTCAAAAATCAGTGTCCGAAATCGTACAGACATTGTCCGTTGATGAAGTAACAAACGGCATAAGTAACAAGATTCCAAGCCCTCCAAAGTGCAAAGAGTGTTACAAACTTGGTTAACATTAGGTTTAATAATTGGGGCTCAACAGAACACTTAAATAGCAGAATATCAATTTTTTATAAATAAAAATCAACAATTAACCATTAACGAACTGTTACATAGTAGCAATTTAGGGCAATCTAAATTTAGTTTGCAGTGAAAACACTTTTATAAAACAGACCCATGCCCTACTTGCTTTATCTCTGTATCAACGACGGCTCGGATACTAGAATCAACAAAGAAATCAAAACGTTATCGAAACACTTTGATGTTGTCTATTTGGGCATTGGTCGGGACGAATCTCAGTCGTTTGTGAAACCGCTTTGCCACGAGTTTCATTTGGTCAGAGGTCATCATAAATCCATCGGAACGTTGGTTCGGTACGTGGGTATGTTTTTAAAGCTGTATTTTACTCACGCATACGACAGCATCCACGTCATAAACGAGCAGCTTTTGGTGATTTTTTATCCGTTGTTGTGGTGGAGTCGCCGCCGCTTGGTGGCCGATATTTTTGATTCCATCTTTTTGCGCTCTAGCAGTGCGTTGGTGCGGTCGTTACAATCGTGGGTGTACAGCCTTCCTTCGGCTATCATTGTTACCGACGACAATCGGTTACAGCTCGTACCCGAAGGCTTTCGGAAGAAAACAGTCGTCGTAGAAAATTATCCTTATGCCTTTACGGACGTCCAGCCCAAAACCGCCAGCGACGACGAATTACTGATTTTATACAGCGGTTCGTTGGGCGTAACGCGCGGAACCCAACTGCTGAACGACTTGGTAACACTTTCTCCCAAAGTGCGCGTTTGGGCCATTGGATGGGTATATGACGAACCTACTCGCCAACTTTGTCAACATCCTCAAGTGACGTTTTTGGGGGTAAAAACGCAGCAAGAAACCATGCGATTGGCCTCAGCATGTGACTATATTTTGTCGGTCTATGAACCCATCAACGACAACAACCTCAACGCCAGTCCCAACAAAATCTACGATGCGGTTCAGGCACAGACGCCCGTTATTATCAATG
The DNA here is from genome assembly GCF_057652295.1 of Runella sp. R5_40. Lineage (NCBI taxonomy): Bacteria > Pseudomonadati > Bacteroidota > Cytophagia > Cytophagales > Spirosomataceae > Runella > Runella sp. R5_40. The sequence goes on from NZ_JBYFCH010000001.1 coordinate 1,124,584, forward strand.
CTGAAATCAAAGTCGCTTCCTTTGTCGAAAAGGAAAATTTGGGCTACGTCACCGACTCGTACTACATTACGGATACTCAAAAGCTGCTCGAAGCATTGGTTGCTCAAAAGAAAACCTTTGTTTTTGACCAAAATCTAAGTCAACGTTACACTTGGGAAGCCGTAGAAGGAAAGCTGTTGGGGGTGCATCGGTAGAGGTTTTTCGTATTTTTTTTTAACTTTGATAAAACGCAAAATACATTCAAAGAATGGATAAGCAGAAATTACCTTTACAGGTTTTACGGGATTTAGAAGAATTAAAACCGCTTATCAAAGACCCCAGTTTAGATTTGGTGGTTAGTTCTGATAAAGAATTTCTTCTTTTGATAAGAACAAAAAAGTATGAAGATTTCTATTTTAAGATTGCTAAAGGTTCAAATAGCTATTTTAAGAGGATTTTTCCTTATAATGATAATGGGTCCGATTTATATAAGTCTTTTGATGGAAGTATAAAAGAAGATTTCATACAATGGACTGAAAAAATCAGGGAATATGATTCAATAAACCTTAATTCTCTTTTTGAAAGTCCACAATTAGAACCAGAAGAAGATATCTATGAAGAAGAGGACAAAGTTCTTCCTTGTTGTCTCAAAAGTTTATTGGTAAGCAATTTTCAGGGTATTAAATCAGCAGAGATAGACAATCTGCCCGTTGACACCCAATGGGTATTTTTGGTAGGAGAAAATGGTTTTGGTAAATCTACAGTACTCCAATCTATTTTGCTGGGGCTAAACGGCAGCAAAGACGGAAACTTTGAATTGATTCAGGATGAAAGTATCAATATACAAGTTGCGTATAAAAATGACAAAGAAAATTTCGTTAACGACTGTTGGAGAAATCCACACCCGCTACCATACCTTGCAGCCTATGGCCCAGTAAGGCTGAATCTAAAAGCTGATGCTAAAATCAGTGACGAAGCGCGCATGAGTTCATTGACCTACAATCTCTTCAATTCTGATGGAGCACTGCTCAATATAGAGGCTAAAATGAAAGATTGGCTGCTTCAAAAAAATAAAAAACGCTTCGATTTGGTCAAAAAAGCGCTTTGTAAACTTATTCCAAACTTATCTGATGTACGTTTTAACGAAAATACAAGCGAAATCGAATACATTGAAAAAGATATAGTAGATGGCTCTGAAACCTACGAACCTCTACCTTATCAAAAATTAGCATCTGGATTTAGAGCTATTATTGGCTTGGCAGGCGATATGATTGTCCGCCTTTCCCACTTAAAACCCGAAGTGAGCGACCCTTCCCAATTGAAAGGTATTGTTATCATTGATGAGTTGGATCTACACTGGCATCCCAAACTCCAAAAACAGATTCCGCAGTTGTTTTCAAATGTTTTTCCCAAAGTGCAGTTTATTGTTTCTACGCATAGCCCAATTCCGTTGCTCGGTGCACCTACCAATTCTGTTGTTTTGAAAGTGAATCGTACTAAAGAAGAAGGCATTAAAATAGAACATATCAAAATTAATCTTAAATACCTCACCCCTAATTTACTATTGACATCGGGTATTTTTGACATGGAAGATGTGCTTTCGGTCAATAATGATGACATAACCAAAACGCGAACGGAGGATTTGTTTGAAGAAATGCAACATAACGACGAAGTAGAGCAGTATTTGGCTGAATTTGAAGCCAGTAATCGACAATTTCCCGATGCGCTTTTTGAACCCAAGGCCAACTAAAAATAGGAGATGATTCGAGTCGAGAAAGATTTTGCCAATCCCCCTGTCAAGCTAACTACCGATGAGCGTACGAGACTTATCCAATTGACTTTGAGCGAAAAAGGCAAACACAAGTTTAAGAAAAAAGTTTACCGAGACAGTGTGTATGATGAACTCGTTGTTCTTTATCATGGCAAATGCGCTTATTGTGAAACAGATACTCGTGCGGGTGCTCCTATGCAAGTAGAACATTATCGACCCAAAGCCAAAGTAACTGAGGATAATTTGCACGAGGGATATTATTGGATAGGCTATGAGTGGAGTAATTTATTTTTGAGCTGCTCTAAATGCAATAATAAAAAACGCAACAGTTTCCCCGTATCAGGGATGCGTGTTATGTCGCCTACCTTCACCCAAGAGGGCTTATTGGATGTTGATTCCAGCATTGCTAATTCACAAGTGTTTCAGCAAGAACAAGCTCTTCTGCTACACCCAGAAATAGATGAAGCAGATCGGCTTTTTATTTTTTTGCCTAATGGGCGAGTTGATGCGGCGAATCAAAATTTAAGAGCCATCAAAACAATTGAAATTTGTGACCTAAATCGAAAAGACTTGGTTGAAAAAAGATTAAAAATTCTCAATTATTTCTTTGATCAGCTACAAACAGAGTTGAGAGATTTAGAAATGCAAAAAATTACCGAAGAGAAAGCTCGTCATGCTATAAAACGGCTTTTTGAAAAATTAGCACTACTTCAAAACCCTAAAAATGAGTACTCTCGTTTTGGGTATTTTATGTTTGTCAAATTTGATAAATTTTTCAGTGAAAGGTTACCAACAAAACAAGGAAACGCAGCCAAGAGGCTTTTCGAACAATTTAGAACTGGCCAACTTTAATGGTTAAATTTGCTCACTCCCATTTACCCAAACGCCAACCGAAACTCCGTCCCAACGTTGGGCGTGGGGTTTACGGTGATTTTGCAGGAAATCGCTTTGGCCAAGTCGCGAATTAGGTGCAAGCCCAACCCCGATTTTCCACCCACGTTGGCCGTTTCGGAGTAAAGTGCGCTCAATTGCTGTTCCGAAACCCCACCTGCATTGTCCGTAATGGCCAAAATAACCTGCCCTTTTTCCTCGCGTGCTTCCCAACGAATGTGGCCATTAGGAACGTTTTTGAGTGCTTTTAAGGCGTTGCCCGTCAGATTTTGCATAATCACTTTGAGGTAATCTTCGTCCGTTACGACGTGTAAATGGCTGGGGTTTTCAAACTGAAACACCACCCCCGTATTTCCAGAGAAGAATTTTTGCAAATATTCAAACAATTCATTTACAGCCACTTCCTTCACCTGTGGCCGAAAGTTTTCCATTTGACTTTTACTCCACAACAGCATCGACTCCATCGTATCGAGCAATCCTTCGGCAGCGGTCGTGATGCGTTGCTGGTGCGCGGCGGCCAATTCGGGCGAAAGCAAATCGGGAGCTTCTTTTTGAAGGTTCAAAAAGCTGATAAGGTTCGATACGGGGCTTCGTAAGTCATGGCTCAAAATAGCAAAGAATTTGGCTTTTACTTTGTTGGCTTCGTCCAATTCATTGTTGAGGTGAAGCAGCGTCGTATTAGTGCGCTTCCGGGTCTGGTTTTGCCAGTACAACAACGCCCCAATCACTCCCAGCAGCACAAGCCCAATCACAAAACCCACTCGCTGTTTTTTCTGACTCTCCAACTCCAACCGATTGATTTCAAGTTGTTTGTCGCGCAATTCTATTTCACGTTTGCCTTCTACCTCAGCTATTTTGTTTTTATTTTCTTGGGAAAAAATGGAATCTTGCCCCGCTTGAAACTCCCTGAAATTGAGATAGGCGTTTTTATAATCTCCTCGTTCTGCCTGTAATTCGGCCAAAACGCCTGTCCAGTACGATTGGTTGCTTACCTCTCCCTTTTGCTTGCTTCGGCTGATGGCGATTTGAAGGTATTTTTCGGCTTGTTGTAGCAGTTCCTTTTGTTGGCTCGGCTGGCTTTTGGCTTTTTCAATGTACGCTTCGCCGAGGTTTCCCACGTTCTGAATCGCATCCGACTGCATGGGGTTTACTTTCGACCACGCCTCAAATGCCTTGAGGTTATAGCGAATTTTACTGTCGATGTCCTTATCCGAAATCGTACCTAAGCTACCGTACGCATTTGCTAACCCTTCCAAATTTCCCGTTTTTTCTAAGAGAGGTATGGCCTGAAACAGGTATTTTTTGGCATTTGTATAGTCTTCTTTGGCGATATACACCGAAATCACCTTCATCATCGACTGCCCTACTTCCCGTTGAGCTTCACCTTCCGACTCCTTGGTTTGTTTTTTTGCTTCCTGGAGCCCTTTAAGCGCATAAGCTAGTGCTTTTTCGTAGTTCTTTTGGGCTAAAAATGTGGTGGAAACGTTGCCCAATGCCAACGTTTTCAGGTAAGTATCGCCCAGTTCTTCGGAGATTTTTAATGCTTTTAAGTAATAGTCGATGGCTTTGGGATAATTGGACGCAATGTTTTGTTCCGCCGCCCCCAGATTGTTCAAAATCGAGGTCATGTTCCATTTATCGTCAATTTCGCGGTACACCGCCAGTGCCCGTTGAAAGTACAATTGGCAAGAATCGTACATCCCCTTATCACTGTAAGCACGCCCTATTGCCCCCGTAAACACGCCAATTCCCCTCTTCCACGGCATTTTTTGCGCGTGTTTTAGCCCCAATTGACTGTAATAAAGGGCTTTGTCTGAGTTAATAAAAAAGTATTCTTCCGCAATACGCTTATACGTACGGGCTTTTAGGGTATCGTTTTTAATCGTAGGCAAAACCTTTACCAACGAATCAGCCAGGGCCTGTCCTTGTTTTTGGGCATACGTAGCGTTGATTAGCCCAAACAGAAACAAAATAATCCCGCCCCCCTTTTTTAACGTCTTCATTTTAAGTTTAGTAAAGCCTCTTTGTAACTTCTCCCCACAGGCAGCGCAAATTCCCGAACCTGTACCTGCTGCGCCGATACCCGCTCAATGTAGTGCTTCTGCACGGCATAGCTACGGTGAATTCTAACAAACGACTGAAAAGCTTGCTCTTGCAATAATAGCCCAATTGAAGCCAACACACTGTATTTTTTGGTTGGGGTTACAATCCGTGTATAGTCTTTGAGGGCTTCCAAATACAAAATCTCGTGTAAGTTCAGCTTGACTTGCTGGTGACCATCTTTGATAAAGACCGTATTTCCTCCCAAACTGTATTCAAAAAGTTCGGCTTTTCGCTTGAGCGACAGGTAACTCTGCAAACGCATCATGCTGTGGTCAAAACGGTCGGCTTTCAGTGGTTTTACCAGAAAATCAAAGGCATCGACATCAAAACTCTCGGCGGCATAATCGGGGTAGGCCGTGATAAAAATGCACACGGGAATGGCCCTAAACTGCGCTCGAAGCTCCAAACCCGAGGTTTCGGGCATATCAATATCACTGATCAATACGTCTATTTGTCCTTGTTGCAACACGGGAATCGCTGCTTGGGGCGATTCAAAAACCCCAACCACGCGCAGCATCGGGTATTTTTTGGCATACATCAGTGCCGTCAGACGATCAATCTCATTGTCATCAATGATAACACAGGTATAAGTAGTATCCAGGTTCATGTAATAGTAGCACTTGACCAGTTAAAGATAGATGCTTTTGGGATAGAAGTGTGCGTCTATCAGGATTTATTTACTTTTCGGTAGGCTTGATTTCCCTTTCCATTCTGTCTTCCGTCTATTAAAACTGTTGTTGGTCGAGTACCGATTGATACCCCACCTTCTTCTGTATAGTTTTGACTTGCTTAAATTATTCAAAACGAACGATACCATGGAACGACGAGATTTTTTACTCAATTCGGCACTCTTGACCGCCTTTACTGGATTATCACAAACGGCTTTTGGAGAAAGTAATCATGGGATTTTACCAGACGGTATCAAACCCGTTTTACTACCATCTTTACCTCCACTCGACCACAAAGGTAGCTCAGACATCCGGGTTTGGATTCGGACTTCGATGACCAACGGGCTGTTTTCGAGCGTGGAATGTGCCGTAGCTCCCAAAACCATGGGACCCGCCCCACATTGGCACAAAGAGCTCGACGAGTTGATGTTTGTTCTCGAAGGCACTGCCAGCGTTTTGGTGGGCGATGAAGTTGTGCAAGTAGAAGCAGGCGGGTGGCACCTGCGCCCACGCATGATTAAGCACACCTTTTTTAATGCCTCCGACAAGCCACTGCGCTTCGTAGATATGTACTTCAATCAGCCGTTTGAGGAGTTTTTAGAAAAAATTTACCATCAACTTACCCCCGAAAACGGTTTCCCGCGTGGTTCGGCGGCGTTGAGTCGGGAGCGTGATGTCCTCAATGAAAAATTTGGGCTTTTCTATGGTGCCAACTCAGGTGAAGAACGGGCGGCTATTGTGAAGAAATACGGGTTAAAATAGTGAATGAGAGATGAAGAAGTTTCTATTGTTTTTTCTGTTTACCCATAGCCTTTACGCCCAAATGGGACTAGTAAGTCCTTACGGAGTTGAGTTTCCGCGCTTTTCGGCAGCAGCTCGTCCTGCACCCAATACTGTTGGTATTGGCACAATGCTCTTTAACTCCACCAACGGCACCCACCAATATTCTGATGGTACTATTTGGCGAAACGTATCCGCGCTTCCCCCTGCGGGTACGCTCCACCAAACCCTCCGCTACGATGGAAGCAATTGGGTAGGGTCTAATTTGATGAGAAATAACGGATCCAATATACAAATAGGCGTGCCGTTAAATACTACTTACGATGCAAAATTGGCTATAAACTTATCCAATGAGCCACCTTTGTCTTCTGGACTTATTATTTTGTCAGCAGTTAAAGGGATTACTATCAATTCAACACAATCTGCTATTGAGGCTTATTCGGCAGTAGGCCCCGCAATTAACGCTAATAGCAGTGGCTTTGCCATTGTTGCAAATGGAGGTAATGGTTATAGTGCTAAGTTAGAAGGCAGAATGATTATAAGCAAGGATATTAATAGCCCTTTGGAGAGCGGAATAGAGTTTCAGGAAAGAGACGTTTTAGGTAGCTTGGCTTTCATAGGTATGCGTGGCACAACTGAATTGGCTGTTTTTGGGTATGGTTACAATAATTATATCCAACGTTGGAACATCTATTCGGGAAGCATTTGCTACGCCACTACACCTACTATTTGCTCGGATATACGCCTCAAAAAAGGTTTTCGCAGATTGAGTAAATCTTCCGAAAAACTTAATCAACTACAAGGGTATCAATATTACTGGAAAAACGAAAAAAGTCCTGATTTACAGACAGGATTGATTGCCCAAGAGGTGCAAAAAATCTTCCCCGAACTGGTCAAAACTGACGAAGATGGTATGCTCTCGGTGGACTACGTGGGACTCATTCCACATTTGATAGAAGCCAACAAAAGCCTTTCGGCACGTATCGAAAAACTAGAAACAATTCTCTCAAAAGAAAAATAATGTGCGTCCAGAATGTCCGTTTTTTACCATTAAATACGCACACAAAACCTCCATTTTTGTTGTTAAACAACTCTCTCAAAACCATGAAACGACTCACATTTTTTCTCATAGGAACCCTTCTGTGGATTGGGTGCTCACCCACGGAAGATTCTCCCACGCCCAACGACCCCGGCACTACGAATCCTGTCACCAACGGAGCCATGGGCAAAGGTCAACCTGGCGTAGTTGGTACGGCGGGTGTTGCCGACTGGGACAAACTTTCGACTTCCGAAAAAGGCCGCATCATGGGCTGGAACGCCCTGTTTTTGCACCAATCTGTCGGGCAAGATTTAGAAGAAGGCTGCAAAGCCAACGGCTATCCTTTTGATTATTACGGCAAAGGCGACAAAACCGACGGTGGTGCGTCGGGCAAAGGGCTAAAAGGCGGTATTTTTGTCGATGTGGGTGGTATTCCAAACGGAAACCCTTCCGAAAAAATCAGGGTATTTCGCGAAAATGCGACTCGCAACAAGGACGTACTCCAAATCATGATTTTTAAGTTTGGCTATGCCGACATCATGGACGATAACTACGAAAAAGTACAAACCGAGTACAAAGCCATGATTGATGCCCTCCGTGCCCAATCGCCTTCGCTTCGTTTTGTGCACGTAACCCCGCCGTTGGTGTATTCCACTTCATCGTACGAAGGAAACGCCGCCAAAATGAAAGTAGGGCAATGGATGAAAGACACCTTCAAAGGCACTGATGTCATTTTTGACTTACAAGCCCTTGAAGCCAACGACGGTAGCTGCCAACAAAGCAACGTCTGGCGCATTTGTCCCGACAATCGTAATACCTCTGCTGACCCCAGCGATGTCAACGGGATAGACACGTCCGATGGCCAAGGACACATTGGCAAAAAAGCAGGCCAACGCATCAGCAAAGCGCTGTTAATGAGCATCTATAACGCTGGACGATAACCCTTTTAATTCCTCTCTCATGAAAAAGCTATTATTACTATTTTGCACAATCGGCTATGGAGTGCTACACGCCCAAAACCCCGTCGTAGAGATACGCACTTCGGGTAGTACCGCCATTACTTCAAAAGCTTCACTCCACGCACTTTATACCACGTCTCCTTACATTCCTATTTTTTCACAGGCATCTGGTACGGGGATTTATTCCCAAGAAGGGCTGCACGGAGAAATTACGCCTGACGCGAGCAACCCCAAAAACCAATTTATAGGAGTGGTCGGACTAGGAAAAAACGCTCCTTCCCTTGGTGGAAATGGCGCCTACAACATAGGCGTATTTGGTTCTGGTAAACATGGACTTTGGGGAAAATCAAGCGAATCTTTTGGCTATGGCGTCTATGGTGATGGGCATACGGGGGTACTTGGCATATCGAATACGGGCGGAATCGGAGTACAAGGGATTAGTTACGGAGGCGGGTTTGCTGGTTCATTTTTGGGAAATGTTACCATAACTGAGCGGCTTGGAATAGGCATTAGTGGAAACGCTCCAGACTTCACGCTGGACGTCGGCGGGAGAGCTCGTCTGCGCAGTGGCGGAACCAACGAAAACAGCGCGGGAGTTTGGTTCAACAACAACGCCAACAACCAATTACGGGCGTTTATTGGAATGCGTGACGACAACGAGTTTGGCATTTATAGCCAAAGCATGGCGCAATGGCTTTTGCGATTGAATGTAAATATAGGCTCTATTTGCTCATATTCCACCATCACCAACTGCTCGGATATACGCCTCAAAACCGACATTACGCCCATTCGAGGCTCTCTTACCAGAATTCAAGCATTAAACGGCGTCAACTATCACTGGAAAAAACATCCAGAGACATCACTCCAAACGGGGTTCATTGCCCAAGAAGTTCAGAAAATTTTTCCTGAATTAGTCGAAACCGACCAAGAAGGCTTTTTGAGCGTCAATTACACAGGGCTGATTCCGCATTTGTTGGAAGCCATCAAAGAGTTACAAGGCAAAAATGGGCAGTTAGAAACCCGTCTTAGCGCCATTGAAGCAGCGTTGAATTTGCCTACAGGTACAGGAAAATAAACGTTCACAGGGTATGAGAACATGGCTTTTGTTATTGGTTTTTCCTACGTTGCTCAAGGCGCAATGTGATAAAACGCCTAGCGCAACTCCTACGACTTGGTACGTGGCCACCAATGGTAACGATGCCAACGCAGGGACAGTTTTGCAACCTTTTCGGACTATCCAAAAAGCCATTGATACCGCCCGCCCCAACGATACAATTGAATTGCGAGGCGGTACGTATGTCCTTAACAATGAACTCAGAATCAGAACCTCAAACCTCACCCTACGGTCATATGCCAGCGAATGGGCCATTATCCAAGCCCCCACGCATATCGAAGACATCAGCAGTACGATTTGGTACAGCGAACCCTGCGTTGTGGGCGGAATGATAGAGAACCTAGAAATTATTGGTGGTTATTATTATGGCCTTAAATTTGAAAATAATTTAGGCTGGGACGAGCCGATTGTGCACGGTACAAGCAACATTACCGTCAGAAACTGCAAAATTCACCACACAGGCCGCGATTGTATTAAACTGGTTCCTTACTGCGACAACATAGCTATTCTCAATTGTGAAATTCACCACTCGGGTGTAGGTATTGCCAATGTCTCTGCCCAAAACGCCGAAGGAATTGACAACGTCAACGGCGACCAGATGCTCGTTCGAGGATGCTACATTCACGACATTGCTACGACGGGGCTTTACGCGAAAGGAGGAGCCAAAAATACAGTTATTGAGAATAATCTTATCGTCAATTGTGGTGAATTTGGGGTCATGTTAGGCGTAGGAGGCACCGATAACGACCTTTTTGACCCCAATAATCAAACCTATTATTACGAAAACTTCGATGGAATTATTCGCAACAACATCGTTGCCAATACCAAACATGGTGGCGTCGGGCTTATCGCAGCAGTACGCCCTCAGGTACTTAACAATACCTTTGCCAACGTAGGCAGCGAAGCTTTAGCCCCCTTGTACATTGGCCCCAACGAAGTATGGGTCAGTGAGACCACGACCATTGCATCGCCTTGTGTTGATGTAAAAGTCATCAATAATATTTTTGTTGAAAACGAAGCCAGCACTTTGCCGATGGTGCGCATTCGTTTCCACCAAGACTACCAAGCGAGTGGCATTTCGGGGACAAATAACGAAATAGATTACAATCGGTATTTTCGAAATACCACCTCCCCGACTTACACCTATCTTCAAACATCCAATCTTACCTTTACCCAATGGCGTACTACCTCGGGGTTTGATGCCCACAGCAGCGAAGGAAATCCTGCGCTTACTCCCCAATATCACCTCAACTCCAATAGCGTATGTATCAATGCAGGGAAGGCGCTACAAAACGTAAACGTAGATTATGATGGCACCAACCGTACGTTTCCACTTGATGTAGGGGCGGATGAATGGGGTGGAAATTCGCTTACCGTTCCTCCACCTGTAGGAGTTATCGGAACGGGGTTACGTACTATTCCCTGCGTATCCAGCATTTCACCTACCGATTTACCCTCTACGATTGCCACTAACCAACGCTTCGAAACCAACGGGGCTATTACAGCAACCAACAAAGTGCTTCCTACAGGAACGGCCACGTATGATGCTGGTACGTATGTGTTACTTAAAGCAGGTTTTGAAGTGCAAAAAGGGGCTGTTTTTACCGCCTTTTTAGAGGGCTGTGGAAATAAATAACGAGTTTTTATCGCAAAACACCATGAAAGAAACCATTGAACTCTGTCCAAAATTACAATTGAAACAGCCTTTTTACATTGAAGAAATTGCGTGGCTGGAAGGCATGGGCAATTACACCACCATTCATTTTCGGAACGGGAAGAGCATTCTCACCTCTAAGACCCTAGCGCTTTTTGCCGGCGAACTCCCCAAAGAGGTTTTTGTAAGGGTAAATCGTTCTTTTTTAATCCGAATCAGCGAGGTGTCAGTTCATAAGTCCGATACCCGAAAATACCTATCGCTTGTCTTACACAATGGACAGCAAGTAGAAGTGTCGCGTCGAAAAAAAACGTTGGTTAAAAAGTATCTCCGCCAAACAACATGAAAAAGCTACTCATTTTTGGGCTCATCATCTCATCGGTGATGGGTTGTAAAAAAACAGAAATAGCCCCCGCCGAACAACTCACTAACAGTATTTGGACGGGCTTTTTCAAATACAAACCCGTTCGCGAAAACGACAACAGGCAGTTTGTACTCACGCAGTGTTTTGCTGTTTCCTTTTTGCCCAATGGTGTTTTTAAGTTTTACGAAGCGTTGGGCGAGTCGGGAGGCACGTGGGTTTTGGGCGAAGACAACGTCATTACCATCACCCAAACCAATAAAAACATACTTAAGTTTGAGTACAACCCTACCAGCCAAGCACTTACGTTTAAAAGCCTAACAGGTGCCCCCGACGAGTGGACGGCCTCAAACATGGAGCTATCGGACGTAGCTAAAACCAGTAAAATGGAAAATGTCAAGTGGAATTACCCTTATGCGGGTAATTATATCATCATTAAAAAAGACAATTTTAATGACAGTTATTTTGAAACTGTAACGGGCAAGCAGACTATACAGCGGTTTCAAACCGTAATTATCCAGTCGGGCAGGGTGTTTATTTATCGAAACAACGACGAAATGTACAATACCACTGCCACAGGCCCCACTACAGGAATCTCCGTCCAACTTATTAAATCATAAAGCAGATTCAGATGAAAAAACTTCTCGCTCAAGGTGTAGTTACCCTGCTGACCTTACTCGCCATAAATCACTCTCTGTCAGCCCAAAGTATCGTGGGTGCTTGGAAACGAACTGCTATCATCACTACCTATTCGGACGGAAAAACCACCGATGCGATGGCAGAACTTACCAAATCAATGCCTTGCACGGCTGATATTGTGTATGTTTTTGAAGCCAACGGAAATTTGAGTATGCGCGTCCCGAAAGGCTGCCCCATCCCTGCGGTACTTTCTACTTGGAAGCTCAACGGCTCCACCCTCACAACCAGCATGAAAGACCTTACAAATACCGACCAAGTGAGCATCTCTGGCAATACCATGACCACTACGCACGCGTATAGTCCACAAGATAAGTATGTACCCGAAGGGGCAAAATCAATGAAGGTTATTTATAAAAGGAATTAAAATAAACCCTCCAAATCATGAAAAAACTCCTCATTTACGGCATTTTGTTGGTTGTATCCTTCGTGAATATGGGCGCAGGCTGTGGCTCTCAAACCAATGACCCACAACCCGATAATTTCCCTGGAATTGTCGGAAAGTGGAAACTAACCAAAACAGGCTATTATATCACAAAATCTGACGGCACAAAAGTCAACGACACTTTCGATACCGAGCCTAGAGGCATCAATATCGTGTATGAATTTTTTAGCGATGGGCGATTAGTAGTTACCGATGGACAAACAAACACCACTACCGAAATTCGTTGGACACTGAAAGTAAACAAGTCTGACGCTAATGGAATTTTAGGAGGCCAGCTTATCCAGATTGGAAGTGAGCAAAAAAAGCTGGCAGAATCTATTGGCCAGGCGGGAGACCTTACCTTTCAAATTTCCACCGCCTCTAACTTCATAGCATTGACGGTCGATGTCACTAAAATATCGACCTACAAAGAAATGACGCTCATGCAAAACTTTAAGAAGATATAATTTCGGAAAGAAGCGTAATTTTACTCGCAAACAATCAGAATGGTACTTTTTCAGGTTTTGCAATTTTGAGATTATGAACAAAAGAAAAATAGTGCTCGCCCTTGGTTCTTTGGTACTCCTCAGTTGGCTTGTTTATGAATGTAAGTACTACACAAGCTATTGGTTTGATACTTTCGACCGCCCGTGGGCTTACAGTTCTGATGAAAACGCAAAATTATTGGTAGGAAAATGGCAGGGAAGCTTTATCGACCCCGATAATGTAAAAAAAACGCTCGAAATAGAAATCGATGAGCCAGTGACGGAAGAAGAACGCGAACGCAACGCAGCTCGTAAACGTAGTAGCCGAAGAAGGGACAACAAACGTGCTTTTGACGGCAAAGCCATTGCTCAAAGCCGATTAGGTACCGAAACATACGAGATTTATGGAGCTGTTGAAAAAGACGACTTCCATCATCTTCACTTTAATTTCCGCCCCGAAGATGAGAAAAAACGCGTTCTTCCTAATTTCACTCTATTAGAAGCAAACAGTGGGAATTGGCAAGACGATGGCATGACCCTAACGCTTTCTTTTACATATCATAATGCCGACGGCTCTAGTACATGGAAAAGTTCGGACCCTCGCCATTCTAAAAAAATAACCGCTACGCTGAGCCGAATTCCCAAATAATCTCTTTTTAAGGACATTTTTTAACCATTACGAAGCTGTTTTTGGCTTCGTTAGGTACGCTTTTGCCTTTATTTTCCATACATCGACACTCATTTTAAATTCATACATTGATGAATCGCCCCTCTTTTTACATCACCATTTTTTTGTTGCTGGGTATTTTTGGATGCAGCAAAGAAAACATCGAAACCGATGAATGCGACACTGACCCAACAGCCTGCGGGTGTTCCCAAGCCCCGCCCAACTGTGATGGTAGCAGTGGTACACTTAGTGGCATTGTTTACGTTTCCCCATCAGGCAACGACTCCAACGATGGAAGCGAAAATAAGCCGTTTAAAACCATTCAAAAAGCCGCTGACGGCGCTGACCCTTCCAAAGCTTTGGAAATCGTTCTGAGAGGCGGAACGCACGAAAGCAAAGAGATTAAGTTTCGTACGTCCAACATTCATCTTCACTCCTATCCTGGTGAATGGGCTATCATTAAGGCATCCACGACCGTTGAAGATATCACAAGCTGTTTGTGGTTTCGAGAACCGACCACTGAAAATATCACCATCGAAAACCTCGAAATAGTCGGTGGTTATCTTTATGGGATAAAGTTTGAAAGCAATTGGGACGACGACCGTAGCGTACCTTTTTCGAAAAGAAGAGGCGTGCGAAATGTGAAAATCTTAAATTGTAAAATCCACGATACGGGTCGGGATTGCATTAAAATTGCGCCAGGTTGCCAATACCTTCAAGTTCTTAATTGCGAAATCTATCGCTCGGGCATTGGGCCTGCCAATGTTTCGGCCCAAAATGCGGAAGGTATTGATAACGTTAATGGCTCCAACATGACCGTCCGAAATTGCTACATTCACGACATAGCGACGAATGGTCTTTATGCCAAAGGAGGCGCTAAGGATTGTGTTTTTGAGCAAAATTTACTCATGAATTGTGGTGAAGGGGGCTTAATTGCAGGTTATCTCGACACTGATGTTGAGTGGTTTGATACCGATAGTAATCCCAATTATTATGAAAGTATCAATATAATTATTCGAAATAACATTGTTGTGAATACAAAATGGGAAGGAGTGGGGCTTTATGCTGCCCAAAATGCGCAGGTATATAATAATACGTTTATCAATGTAGCACAAAATGCCAGTGCGGCGTTATTGATTGCACGGGGTGAGATATACGGCACTCCCAAAGGGGATAAATTCCCAAAATCTAAGGACATCAAAGTGGCTAATAATATTTTTGTACAAGCCGCTTCGGCTCAAGGACACATGGCGCGTTTACGAGGTTTGCCCGAAGGGGTAAATGAATTAGGCTACAATATTTATTATAAACCCAGCCAAGTGTCGTATCGCATAGATAAAAATGACGACGAATACGAAGAGTTTTTAGGGTTCGACAACTGGAAGAATAAAAGTAAGTTTGATAGTAACAGTTTTCTTACCAATCCTAAACTTGACAATTCGTATCATTTAGCCGACGGTAGCCCATGCATTGGAGTGGGGAAAGTACTACAAAGTTTGGTAGAAAAAGATTATGACGGCAAGGCGCGGGGTGCTAAACTAGATATTGGCGCTGATCAGTACAACAATGGTTCTTCATTGAGTGTACCACCCGTGGCTATTACAAACGGCACGCGAGGCACTGGTGGGGAGTAAATTGTATAACAAAAAAGAGGAGCTCGTTTCTGAGCTCCTCTCGGATTTTAATATTGTGGCGGCTACCTACTTTCCCACATTTTATTGCAGTATCATCGGCGGAGTGGGGCTTAACTTCTCTGTTC